>NZ_JBEZFL010000002.1:437004-1108725 GCF_040649415.1 Actinoplanes sp. NPDC048967 | reverse complement strand
GGCTTGCGCCTGGACGGCCGGGCTTGCCGCCGGCTTGCGCCTGGACGGCCGGGCTTGCCGCCGGCTTGCGCCTGGACGGCCGGGCTTGCCGCCGGCTTGCGCCTGGACGGCCGGGCTTGCCGCCGGGCTGACTCAGGCGGTGGGGTTTTTCCAGTCGGCGAGGACGCCGCGGGTGGGCTGCCAGCCCGTCGCGGCGTAGTCGGCCAGGCCCTGGCGGACGTAGGGGTCGTCGGCGAGCAGCTCGTGCGCCCGGGCCTCGGACTCGACGTCCAGCAGCAGGATGCCACCGACCGGCGGGTCCTGGCGGCCGGCGGAGACCAGCACGCCGGCCCGCTGCAGCTCGTCGACGAAGGCGAGGTGTGCGGTCCGGACCTCGTCGACCTGCTCGAGCGGGGCGCGATAGGTCGAGATCATCAGGTACACGGTGGTGTCCTCTCAGCCGCGGATAGCTCGCGGCAATCGTACGAGGACGGGGAGGTGCGCGCGGCCGGGTCCTGGTGGACCCGGCCGGTGCGTCAGTTGCCGGTGCCTAGTGCCACCAGCCGCCGGACCTGAAGCCGGTCGACCACTGGTGCTCGGTGCACTGCCGGGCGGTGGCGAAGCGCTGCTCGTCGAGGACGGCGGTCACTCCGGCGTTGTAGGTGCCGAGTCCGAAGCCGATGCCCGTGACGGTCATCCGGGGGTTCTCGGCGACGACCTGCGCGAAGGTCTTGGTGGCCGGGCCACCAGCGGTCTTGGGCAGGCCGGTGATCGTGGTCGAGGACGTCCACAGCGGACCGTCGAGCACGTTCCACTCGGTGCGGACCTTGCGCTGCGGGTTGCCGGCGCCGATCGAGCCCAGGTAGTAGTACGGCTCGAAGATGAGCACGCCCTCGCCGGCGGCCGTCCTGACGAAGACGTGGTACGAGGGCAGCGCAGCGTCGTTGACGGTGTTGTTGTCGCCTGCGGTCGTGTCGAGCTTGACCGTCTCGTAGCTCATCTCGGTGACCGTGCTGGCCGCCACCGGCTTGAAGGAGCTGCGCCACGACACCTTGTCGGCGTTGCTGGACCGGGCGGTGGTCAGCTTGACGCCGTCGGTGACGACGGTGGCGGTGGCCGTACCGACCTTGGTGATGCCGGCGGTGGTGCTGTGCTTCTCGATCTTGCAAGGCTGGTGCGACGAGGCGCTGGCCGGCTGCGCGTTCACGGCAAGCGCGCCCGAGGCGGCCATCACCAGAGCGGCGGCGAGCACGCGACGCGTGGTGAGGCGGAAGATCGTACCGTTTTGGTCCATTCGGGCATTGTATTGACTTTGGGGGGTTATGATGCGCCGCGGTTGCTTCCGCGTCTGCCCGACGGTGCGACGAGTGTGCCCTGGCCTGCGCTTCCTCTGGCGCCTCTGATCGCTGCGTTTGGCTGCGACCCCGGGCGCGTCCGCCGCGCGAGGATCTGGGGTCATGGCCGGCGACGCTGGGCGGGACTTCCACCGGCGCTAGCCGGCCTGCTGCGACGATCGCCGGCTCGCGGACCTGACCGAGTTCGTCGACGATCCCGAGGTGCGGATCAACGGCACTGACGTCGCGGGGCTGCGGGGCTGCGGGGCCGTTGTCGAGCCGTTGCCCGACTACCGGTGGGTCATGGCCGGCTCGTCGGTGCTGACGCGACCTTCCGGCGCCTGGCCGGTCTTGTGAGCACGCAGCCGGCAGGGTGAGGGTGGCCGTTCATGAGCCGCCAGGCGATTGGCCGCCCTCGCCCGGTCTCGGCGGGAGCGACGGTCGGTGCCATGCAACCAGGCACGACATGCCCTTGATCCTGCCTTTGGGCTTGATCTTGCTTGGGGTCTGTCAGGTCGTCGGCCAGGTGCGGAAATTGTGGTGGCTGCGGCTCGGGGTCGGACCGCGCTGGCCCTGGTAGCGCGAGCCGTAGACCGCCGAGCCGTAGGGGTGCTCCGCCGGGGACGACAGGCGGAAGATGCACAGCTGGCCGATCTTCATGCCCGGCCACAGCTTGATCGGCAAGTTGGCCACGTTGGACAGCTCCAGCGTCACGTGCCCGGAGAAGCCCGGGTCGATGAAGCCGGCGGTCGAGTGGGTCAGCAGGCCGAGCCGGCCCAGGCTGCTCTTGCCCTCCAGCCGCCCGGCCAGCTGGTCGCCCAGCGTGATCACCTCGAGCGTCGAGGCCAGCACGAACTCGCCCGGATGCAGCACGAACGGCTCGCCGTCGGCCGTCTCGACCTCGGCGGTCAGATCGTCCTGCTGCTCGGCCGGGTCGATGTGCGTGTACAGGTGGTTGTTGAACACGCGGAAGAAGCGGTCCAGCCGGACGTCGATGCTGGACGGCTGCATCAGCTCCGGCGCGAACGGCTCGAGAGCGAGGTTTTCCGACTTGATCTCGGAGACCAGGTCACGGTCGGAGAGCAGCATCGGCACACCATACCGACCGGCATTGGAGTGCGTGTTCAGTGGTCGACTAGAACATATGTTCGATATGATGTTCGCATGGCTTCCTGGTCCGAATTCGCCGCGGCTGAGCCCGAGCTCGCCGCGGCTGTCCGCGCACTGCTCCAGCAGTACGGCCCCGGCATGGGCTACCTCGCGACAGTCCGCGCCGACGGCGGGCCCCGCGTGCACCCCGTGTCCCCGGTCATCACCGACGAAGGCCTCTACTGCTTCGTGGTCAACTCGGCAAAACGCCGCGACCTGGAACGCGACGGCCGCTACGCCCTGCACTCGTACCCACCGGAGGAAAGCGACGACGAGGCGTACGTGACCGGCCACGCCCACCCGGTGACCGACCCGGCGGTGATCAACCGCCTGGCGGAAGCCCTCCGCGCCTCCGCCCTGGTCGACTGGCGCCTCTTCGAGTTCGACATCACCACAGCCATGCTCCGCCGCCACGGCCCCGCCGGCGCCCTGCCCCTGGCAATGACCCTGCGATACCCCCCGATCACCCGATCGTGGCGCGACCCGGCCGCCAACTTAGGCCGCCCCCTGGTCGCCGCCGCAAGGTCGTAGGCACCGGCCGGCCACCGCTCTGCGTCGCGGGGCGCTGCCAGGTTCGGGAGGGAGCTGGGCCGCACCAGGTCCGGCCGGTGCCTACTCGGGGCGGCTCCGCCATCAAGCCCGGTAATCGGGTACAGTGGGGCCGCTCGCGGGTGTAGTTCAATGGCAGAACATCAGCTTCCCAAGCTGACAGTGCGGGTTCGATTCCCGTCACCCGCTCCACATACGAAGCGCCTGGTCGCGGCTGATGCCGAGGCCAGGCGTTCGTCGTCTTGGCGCGCCTCTGCTCAGCGGGAGGCGTGGCAGGAGAATCGCTCGGGTGGAGATCATCCGATGGGTCGACGTCGCAGAGTGGTTCGATCCGTCGCAGAACGGGAGCGCTCCTGACGTCGTGGTGCCTGATACCGCGAGGGCGGACTGGGAAGCGCTGTTGGAGCTCATCCGGTCCGAGGGTTGGCGGTGTGAGTACCAGGTTGGCGACGAGCGGCGTCCGCTGCCGGCAGCAGCCGCTGAGCTGTTCGATTCAAACCTGAAGGGCTCGCTGCGGAGTGTGTGGGTCTGGCCCGACCCCGGCTTGGAGTGGATCATCCGACCGTGGACTTCCGGCGAGATCGTGAGCGATGTCAGCCTGCATGAGATCCAGGGTCAGGAGAGGCTGGACGCCTTCTGCCGTTTCCTGCGGACCCTTGGTGCAGCGCTCAGCAAGTCCGTGCTCGTGTACGCCGAAGGAACTTTCGACAGTCACCCGCCGATGATGGCGTACGAGTCGGCCAACGACCGAGTGGCTTTCCTGGCCGACTCGTGGCACTGAGATCGAGGGCGGCGGTGTCATACCCCCTCGCTAGGTTGCGGGCATGAGTCGTGACGAGTTGCAGCGGCGGTCGCTGGCGGCCGCGTTGGGCGATGTTGGTGCTGCACGGGTCGAATATGACGATGTCGCGGGCTGGGTGGCTGCCTCTGGTGGCAGTCCCGGGCATCCGTTGGGGGCCGAGGTCTGGGTGTTCGATGCGGACCTGTCCCGGGTTCTGCTGGTGCGGCATCCGTGGCGCGGTTGGGTTCCGCCGGGCGGGCAGGTTGAGCCGGGGGAGACGCCCCGTGAGGCAGCGCGTCGTGAGTTGCGTGAAGAGACCGGAGTGGATGTCGGTCTTTTCGATCGGCCGGCCGCTGTCTGCGTCCGCTCTTACCATCCCGACAAGCCGGCGAGCTTGGGCCTGTCCTATGCCGCGATCGCCGATCCTGCATTTCCGCTGCAGGCCGAGCCCGGTCAGCCGGCCGCATGGCTGAGCCTGGATGGCCCCTGGGAGAGCTGTTTTCCGGACGACCTGGTTCGCATGCGCCTGCACGCGGAGTGGCTGGCCGGATTTCCTCCGTCTGAAGTGTCAGGGACGCACGCGGATGTGCGTCGATAGACCTGGAGGCCTGCGTCTTAAGATCGGGATGACAGCGTGGCCGGGGACAGCTCCAGCTCGTGGTCGAGACGGCGGCTCGGGCCAGTGGTGATGGCCCGAGCCTTCGCCTGTTCTCAGCGCACGGGGTAGGAGACTGGGACCATGGACCCTGAGCTGGCCGCCGCCCTGGTCCCGATCCTGGCTGACCTCGCCCGGCCCGGAGGCGTTCTTCCCGAGCTTCGCGACCAGGCCTGGAACGACCTCCCCGGCACCGCCAGCGCCTTCCTCTACGCCCAGGACGGGTCCGGGCAGGGGATCTCGATCACGCTCGGACGGCTGCCGGCTTTGCAGGTCGCCGAGCTGGCTGACCAGGTGCAGGAGTGGGCGGTCGAGGCGCTGTGGACGTTGGGCCGGCCCACCAACTGGCCGTTCTGCCCGCGCCATCCGCGCAGCCATCCGCTCGCGGCGATCGAGATCCGCGGGCGGGCGGTGTGGCATTGTCCCGCCGACCGCGTCGAGGTCGCGACGATCGGCCGGCTTCCGTCGTGACCACATGGTCTTGCTGACCGACTCGTGGCGCCGGGCGACGCGGCGGCCTTACGATCTCGGGGTGGCAGGCGACGACGTCAGCTCATCCTCCCGGAGGTCGCGCGAAGATCAGCAAGAGGTCGACGCGGAGGTGCGGGACACCGAGGCGCGACAGTTGCTGGACGGACTCCACGACCGGCAACGCTCCCTGGAGAAGCGCGAGACGCGGCTCGCCGATCGACAGCATGAAGCCGACGTGCGTGACGCGGACCTCGAGAGTCGCAGCCGCAAGCTCGATGACCAGGAGCGGCTCTTGCGGCGACATCATTCCCGGCTCGGTGCCCGGGAGCGGCAGCTCGCCGCGCGCGAAGCGAAGCTGCACGACCAGGAAGTCCAGATGGTCCAGGCGTTGTCGAACATCGACGAGCGCCGGCTCCAGCAGGACGAACGGGACCGGGCCGCGGATCAGCGCGAGATCGACGACTCGTTGCTGGAGTAGGACCTGGTCCGTCAGGCGATGGTCAGGAAGACGTTGTCGATCTGGCCGGAGAACTGGTCGTTGCCTTTGCCCGCGCCCTTGCCGCCCACCCGCAGCGGTTCCGCGTTCGCGATCGACAGGTTCGCCGGGAGGCGGACCCAGGCGCGTTCCAGGCCGTCGACCGTCAGGGTCAGGCGGTCCCTGGTCCGGGCACACATCAGGTTGTGCCAGCGACCGTCCGCCACGTCCATCAACGGTTCCGCGCGATAGATCTGGGCGCGGCCCGCGATCACGCAGCTCGGGTGGCCCTGCCGGTGGTCCACCTGCAGCTTGAACTGGCTCACCCCACCGACCGAGTAGCCCTTCTGGAAAACGTTCGCGCCGTCGGCCAGATCCCGGTGGGTCATCATGATCGACGCTCCGTAGCGCATCGGGCGGGTGCCGGGGTTCAGGGCGTCCTCGCGGAAGCCTTCGAGGATCGCCCTCGGGCACTGCCGTTCGCGGGCCAGGGTGCAGCGGGTCGGGTACTGCACGGCCAGGCCGTTGCCCTGCGGGACCAGGCTCAGGGTGCCGCCGTTCTGGGCGAGTGCCCGCAATGCGTACGCGCCGTGCGTGTCGGTCAGGGGCTGGTTCACTCCTCCGTCGAAGGTGTAGCGGACCGTGACCGGGGACTTGGCCACTGCGATCCGTCCACCGGTCTGGGGTACGGCGGCAAAGCCGGGGTTGATGGGGGTGAGTACGCCACCGGATGGGCGCGGCTGGAGAGCGACGTACTGCGGGCTGATCCGGGGCGGCTCGGTGGGGCCGGGGTGGACCAGTTGCGCTGCGAACAGGCCGGAGCCGAGGGCGGCGGTCGCTACCAGCGCGCCGAGGGGGGTGACGCGCCGGCGTGCGCCTCGCGGGGACCGTCGAGAGTCGAACATGCGGTTATTGTCCGGATCGCCGCTTTAACTAGCGTGTTCAAACTCCGTTTGCGCGTAAATGTGGGCTAAAGCACCCTTACGTGGTCGGCCGAACGGAGGGCTCCCCGATCACGGCATGCAGCACGTCGTCCAGGGCGATCACGCCGAGCGGCCGGCGCCCGTCACTGACCAGGACGATGTGCCGGCGGTCGCGTCGCATGGTCAGCAACAGGTCGGCCAGCGTGCGGTCCGGGGCCACCACGGCCAAGGGACGGATCATCTCGGCGGGCATCGGGAGGCTGCGCTGCGCTCCCTCGTACCCGAGGAGGTCCTTGACGTGCACGAAGCCCAGCACCCGCCGGGTCTCGCGCTGCACGACCGGCAGCCGCGACCGGCCGCTGCGGGTCGCCACCGCCTCGATGGTGGCCGGCGACGCGTCGTCGGCGACCGTCGTCACGCCCGCCCAGGGCTGCAGGGTGTCGGCCGCGGTCCGGTCGTTGAGGCCCAGCGCGGCGTGGATCCGGGCGTACTGCTCGGTGCCGAGCAGGCCCTCGGCCCGCGCCTGGGTCACCATGCCGGCCAGCTCCTCGGCGGTGAACACCGTCTTGACCGCGTCGGTGGCCTCGATCTTCCACAGCGACAACACCATCCGCGAGGCCCAGCGCATCGCGACCAGCAGCGGCTTGGTCCCGGTGCAGAAGGCCAACATGAACGGGCCCAGCACGAGCGCCGAGCGTTCCGGGCCGGCCAGGGTGATGTTCTTCGGGACCATCTCGCCGACCACGGTGTGCAGGAAGACGACCACGCCCAGCGCCAGCACGAAGGCCACCGGGTGGACCGCGTTCTCGGGCATCCCGATCGCGCCGAACGGGCCCTCCAGCAGGTGCGCGAGGGCGGGCTCGGCGATCGCACCCAGGCCGAGTGAGCAGATGGTGATCCCCAGCTGGGCGCCGGCGATCATCAGAGGAATCTGATTCATCGCCGACAGCGCCCAGCGGGCCGGCCGGGAGGTGGCGGCGAGCGGTTCGAGAGCCGTACGCCGGGACGCGATGAGCGCGAACTCACCACCGACGAACAGCGCGTTGCCGAGCAGCAGCACGACCGTGACCAGCAGCTCAGTCATCGGAACTCGCCGGCGGCGCGACGACCCGGACCTGCTCGATGCGGTGCCGGTCGACCTCGATGACGGTGAACTCCCAGCCGTCGTCCTCGAGCGACTCGCCGACGACCGGGATGTGCCCCAGCCGGGAGAGCAGGAAGCCGGCGAGCGTCTCGTACGGGCCCTCGGGCAGCCGGAAACCGGTCTGCTCGGCCACCTCGTCCTCCCGTAGCAGCCCGTCGACCAGGAACTTCCGGTCGTCGCCGGGCGCGGTCAGCTCCGCACTGCCGGCGTCGGTGAAGTCCACGTCGTACTCGTCAGCGATCTCGCCGACCAGCTCCTCGACCAAGTCCTCCACCGTGACCACGCCGTCGGTGCCGCCGTACTCGTCCACGACGATCGCCATGTCCGCGTCCGCGGCGCGCAGGGCGGCCAGCACCTTGTCCAGGTCGAGGCTCTCCGGCACGAAGACGGGCTCGCGGGCGACGGTGGACACCGCGGTCGAGGCGCGGCGTTCGGGCGGGACACCGAGGGCGTCGGACACCCCGACCACGCCGACGACCAGGTCGAGCGTCGACTCGTACACGGGGAAGCGGGTGTGGCCGGTCTCCCGGGCCGCGACGATGAGGTCCGCGACGCTCGCGGTGGTCTTGAGCCCGACCACGTCGACGCGCGGGGTCATCGCCTTCGCCGCGCGTTTCTCGCCGAAGCGGATCGTGCGGCGCAGCAGCGTCGCCGTCTCCGTGGGCAGCGCGCCGGCCCGGGCGCTGATCGCGGCCAGCAGACCCAGCTCCTCCGGCGAGCGGGCACTGGCCAGCTCCTCCTGCGGCTCGATGCCCAGCCGGCGGACCAGCCAGTTCGCCGAGCCGTTGAGCGCGCCGATCAGCCACTTGAAGAGCTTGGAGAACGTGCGCAGCGGGGCCGCGGTGGCCAGCGCGACCCGCATCGGCCGGGCCAGGGCCGCGTTCTTCGGCACCAGCTCGCCGAAGAGCATCGAGACGATCGTGGCCAGCACCAGCGAGAGCACGTGGGTGACGGTCTCGGTGGCGCCCCCGGCGATCGGCTCGATGCCCGGCCGGAAGATCCGGGACAGTGCGGGCTCGGCCAGATAGCCGGTCAGCAGGGCGGTGAGGGTGATGCCGAGCTGGGTGCCGGAGAGCTGGAAGGAGAGCTCGTGCAGGGCGTGCCGGACCGTACGGGCGCGCCGGTCACCCTCGTCGGCGCGCTTGTCGATCTCCGCCCGGTCGACGGTGACCAGGCCGAACTCGGCTGCCACGAAGAACGCGTTGCCCGCCGTGAGCAACGCGAAAGCCGCCAACGGGAGCACCGTCGTCAGGAGCGGGCCGTCCATGATCGGTTCACCTCGGCCCTCATTGTGCCGGAACGCGGCATCCCGCGGGCGCTCGTGTCCGGTGCCGCGGGTCACCTCCGCCGCCGGCCGCCCGGATACGGTCGCATCATGAACCTCGCCGAAGAGTTCGTGCTGCTCGCCTACGGCGACGACGGCGTGCCCGACACCGACAGCGTCCGTCTCGACCACGGCCTGGGCGGCGCCCTGCTGCTGGAGCTGGCCATCAGCGGCCGGATCGGCGTCGAGGACAAGAAGGTCGTGGTCCTGGACCCGACCGCGACCGGTGACCCGCTGGTGGATCAGGCCCTGGACCGGATCGTGGCCGACGACAAGCCCCGCAAGCCCGCCCACTGGGTCAAGAAGTTCACCGACACCCGCAAGCCGGCCCTGGACCGGATCGTCGACCAGGGCGTGCTGACCCGGGAGCAGGACAAGGTGCTGTTCGTCTTCCCGCGGACGCGCTATCCGGCCCCGAACGGCGTGGAGCCGGTGCCCGAGACGGAGGCGCGGCGACGGTTGACCGCCGCCGTTTCCGGAGCCGGGCCGGTCGAGCCGCGTACCGCTGCGCTCTGTGCCCTGGTGGGCGCGACCAACCTCGACCGCAAGGTCTTCCGCACGCTGGACCGCAAGCGGGTCGACGAGCGGCTCCGCGAGATCTCCGCGGGCGACCTGACCGCCGCGGCGGTCCGGCAGACCGTCGAGGAGATCCAGACCGCGGTCATCGTCGCGGTGGTCGCCGCCTCCGCGGTGAGCGCGGCGACCTCCTAGCCGCTCTAGGCGGGTGCCTTGTCGCCCTTGATCGAACGGAGCAGCACGCTCGCCACGTCCACGACCTCGACGTTGTCCTGCTCGCCCTTGCCGGTGACCCCGTCACCGATCATCGTGTAGCAGAACGGGCAGCCCACGGCGATCGTCTTCGCGCCGGTCGCCAGGGCCTCCTCGGTGCGCTCCACGTTGATCCGCTTGCCGATCTTCTCCTCCATCCACATGCGGGCACCGCCGGCGCCGCAGCAGAAGGACCGCTCGGAGTTGCGTGGCATCTCCACGAGGTTGGCCGCCTCGCCCAGCACCTCGCGGGGCGCGTCGAAGACCCGGTTGTGCCGGCCCAGGTAGCAGGGGTCGTGGTAGGTCACGTCGCCCTCGATCGGCTGGACGGGCGTGAGCTTGCCCTCCTTGACCAGGTGCGCGAGCAGCTGGGTGTGGTGCACGACCTCGACCTCGAGGCCCAGTTGCGAATACTCGTTGCCCAGCGTGTTGAAGCAGTGCGGGCAGGTCGCGACGATCCGCTTGACCTTCGCCTCTTGCAGGGTCTCGACGTTCTGCTGGGCCAGCATCTGGAAGACGAACTCGTTGCCGATCCGGCGGGCCGGGTCGCCCGTACAGGTCTCGCCCTCGCCGAGGATGGCGTAATTGACGCCGGCCTCGTGCAGCAGCGTGGCGACCGCCCGGGTGGTCTTCTTGGCCCGGTCCTCGAAGGCGCCGGCGCAGCCGACCCAGAACAGGTAGTCGAAGTCCTCGGTCTCGCCGACCCGCGGCACCTCGAAGTCGAGGCCCTTGGTCCAGTCCTCGCGGGTGTTCTGCGGCGCGCCCCAGGGGTTGCCCTTGTTCTCCAGGTTGCGCAGCATGACGCCGGCCTCGGCCGGGAAGCTGGACTCGATCAGCACCTGGTAGCGGCGCATGTCGACGATGTGGTCGACGTGCTCGATGTCCACCGGGCACTGCTCGACGCAGGCCCCGCAGGTGGTGCACGACCAGAGCACGTCCGGGTCGATCACGCCGCCCTCGGCCTCGGTGCCGATCAGCGGCCGGTTGCCCTCGGCGAGCGCCAGCACGTCCATGTGCGCGAGCTGGGCCTCGGTGGCCTTCTCCTCGCCGGTCAGATCCTTGCCGCCGCCCCCGAGCAGGTAGGGCGCCTTGGCATAGGCGTGATCCCGCAGCGACAGGACGAGCAGCTTGGGCGAGAGCGGCTTGGCCGTGTTCCACGCCGGGCACTGCGACTGGCAGCGGCCGCACTCGGTGCAGGTGGAGAAGTCGAGCAGGCCCTTCCAGGTGAACTGCTCGACCTGGGCCACGCCGAACTGGTCCTTCTCCGGGTCGGCCTCCTCGAAGTCGAGCGGCTTGCCGTCGCTCATCATCGGCTTGAGCGCGCCCAGGCCGGAGCCCGCGGGCTTCTCCGGGCTGCGCTTGAAGAAGATGTTGAAGAAGGCCAGGAAGCGGTGCCAGGCGACGCCCATCGTCACGTTCAGCGCGATGGTGATCAGCCAGCCCATGGAGATGAAGATCTTGACCAGGGCGACCCAGGTGGGTCCGTCGGCCGCGGCGGGCAGCAGGGCGCCGACGCCGTGGCTGACCGGGGTGGCCCAGGTGGCGTACTCGAAGGTGTCGTTGGCGACCTTGAAACCGCGGATCAGGAAGCCGCAGATCAGGACACCGACGATGATCGCCTCGACGAAGTAGCCCTGCCACATCGTGGAGCCGGTGAACCGGGAGACCTTCTTGCGCTTGTCGCGCTGGCGCCGGTAGATCAGGTAGAGGATGCCCAGCAGGCCGAGGACGCCGATCCACTCGGTGACCAGGCCGTAGATCGTCCAGTGGCCGATGATCGGCAGCCCGCCCTCGGGGTCGACCACCTCGAAGTAGGCCTCGACCACCAGCAGGAACAGGATCATGAAGGAGACCATCACGAACCAGTGCGCCGCACCGACCGCGGTCCACTTCAGCATCCGGGTGTGACCGAGGGTCTCGACCAGCATCGTGCGAGCGCGGGCGCCCTTGTCCCCGGAGCGGGTGGGGTCGGGCCGGCCCAGCCGGATCACCGCGGTCATCTGCATGACCGCCCGGACCGCCAGGACCACGGCGACGAGGGTGACGATGCCCGCCAGGACGGTGGCGACGATCTGCACTGTGCCCATGTGGTTGTGCCTCCTGGAGTCAGCTGGCCCGCCGACCTATGTTACCCACGAGTAATCAGAATGCGAGCGGCAGTCCAGGCAGGTGTTGCCGTCGTCTGGCGGAACGCAG
Source organism: Actinoplanes sp. NPDC048967 (assembly GCF_040649415.1). Classification (NCBI taxonomy): domain Bacteria; kingdom Bacillati; phylum Actinomycetota; class Actinomycetes; order Micromonosporales; family Micromonosporaceae; genus Actinoplanes; species Actinoplanes sp. NPDC048967. The sequence goes on along the minus strand of NZ_JBEZFL010000002.1, from coordinate 1,096,977 downwards.
TCGACAGCGCACCCCGCGGCTCGGACGCCGGGGTGCGCTGTCGGACAAATCAGACGCAGATCACGCTACCGCTCGGCCGGGGGCCGCGCGGCAGGAGCGGCACTAGCGCCAGCGGGAGAGGATGCCCAGGGAGGCGACCATGCAACCGAAGCCGACGAGGAGGTTCCAATACCGCCACGCCTCGACCGGGTACTGCTGCTCCGAGAGGTAGTACACCACCAGCCAGGAGATGCCGAAGACGATCAGCGCGACCGCCGTGATCGGCAGCCACACCGGACTCGGCTTCTTCGACGCCGCCGTCCCGGACGGACGAATGTCCGTCGGCGGGGTGTAGACCTTCTTCTTTCGAACCTGTGACTTCGGCACGGTGCTCTCCTGAGGGCAACAAGTGGTGAACAACCCACCCCTGAGCGGCTCCGGGGACCCCGAAAGCTGCCCGTGGCGAATACTGTTCGATAGCTAGCGTAGTCAAGGCGGCGCGCGCACAGGCACCCGCCGGTGCGTTTTTCGGCCGAGCCAGGGAGGACAACCGACGTGGAGTACACCACGGGGGCGCCCTCGTGGCGACTTGTCCTGCGACGAGCCCTTGGTGGATTACGTCCCCGCCGCAGAGCTCAACGGCAGCGCGGATGGTCGGTCGCGGTCCCACTGATCGGACTCGCGGCCGGTCTGTTGTTCACCACATCGGCGACAACGGCGGACGGCACCTCCCTGCGCGACGACCGCCGGCCGCAGCTCGCCCAGCTCATCGCGGACAAGCGCACCCGTCTCGAGGACCGCGAGAGAAAGGCCGCTGACCTGCGCGCGGCCGTCGACCAGGACGCGGCCCGGCTGGCGGACGTCGACGAACCGGTCAAGCGGGCCCGGCAGCGCGCGGACGCGATGCGCGGAGGCGCGGGCTTCACCGCCCTGCACGGCCCCGGCGTCACGGTCGTCCTCAACGACTCCCCGCAGCGGACCACCGGCACCGGCACGGACGCCCCCGAGAACGACGACCTCGTCGTCCACCAGGGTGACGTCCAGGCGGTGGTGAACGCATTGTGGGCAGGTGGGGCCGAGGCAATGGCGATCATGGATGTCCGCGTCATCTCCACGAGCGCGGTACGCTGTGTCGGCAACACGCTGCTGCTCCACGGCCAGGTCTTCTCGCCGCCATTCAAGATCACGGCGATCGGCGAACCCACGGCGATGCATCGCGCGTTGGAGTCCGCAGAGGGAGTCCAGCAATTCCGTACGGCAGTGGCGGACTTCGGACTCGGCTATCAGGAAACCGTCGAGAGGAACGTGACTGTGCGGGCGTACGACGGGTCGAGTGACCTCCGATCCGCCGAGGCCACGGAGTGATGGAAGCGTCGGACGCCCAGCAGGCAGCGGCGAACTCCGGTCGGCACCGCGCACCCGACGGCGACGCGCAGACGGCCTTCATTCCCCGGATCACGGACGCTTCGCCGGACGGCGTACCCGGTGGGCCGCTGGACCCACCGCCCAGCTTGGGGCCGGCGGCGCCTTGGGCCGCGCCGACCGGTCCGGTTTCGCCCGGGCAGGGGCCCTCAGTGCCCGCTCAGGCTCCGGTGTCGCCCGGGTCGTCCTTCCCGGCGCCTGCGGGTCCGGAGGTCGCTGGTGTGGCTGCTGGGGCCGTTTCGGCCGCTGACACTGCTGTGTTGCGGGGTGAGGCGGTTTCGGGGGCGGTTGATCCGGTGGTTGCCCGGGCTGCGGCGGCTGCTCGGGCTGCGGCCCGGACCGATGGCGTGCCGGTGGTGGGGCTTGCTGCTGGCCGGACAGACAGCTCGCCGGTGGTGGCCCGTGCTGCTGATGCTCCGGGCCGGCCCGATAGTTCGCCGGTGATTGCCAGCGCGGCGGCTGCTGTATCTCCGCCGACTGCTCCTGCCGGCTTTGATTTCTTCGCGGCTGCGGCTGAGGAGGCTCGGGTCGCCCGGGAATCGGCGCAGGCTGCGGGGGGTGGCTTCGCCGGGCCGGAGATCGCGGCTGCGCCGAATGCTCCGAACGGCTTCGCTCCGGCGGCCGGCCCGGCGATAAGTGAGTTTGCGCGGCCGCGCGAGGTGGACGGTCAGCGTTCCACCGGGTTTGCCGCGCCCAGTGACTATGCCCGGCCCGTCAGCGGCGCCACCGGCGGACAAAACTTCGCCCGGCCCGAGGGCAGTGCACCCGCCGCGAGCGACTTCGCACGGCCGACCAGTGCGTCCCCCGCCAGCGACTTCGCACGGCCGAACGGCAGCGCACCCGCCGCGAGTGACTTCGCGCGGCCGACCAGCGCGTCCCCCGCCAGCGACTTCGCGCGGCCGACCAGCGCGTCCCCCGCCAGCGACTTCGCGCGGCCGAGCAGCGCGAACGGCTTCGGGCGGCCCCCGGGTGACGCTGCCGAGGACTTCCGCCCTCTCAGCGGCTCGGCGTCCGCCGCGGCTGCCGCCCGGCCCGCCGGCGAAGCGCCCGATGCCTTCGACCAGCTCCGCAGCCCGGGCCGCCGCTCAGCTCACAGCCAAGAGAACGACGTCTACCCGACCCCGACCAGCAGCTACCGCGGCCCACTCACCGAGGACGGACGACCCGGCCGCCCCGAAGCCCAGCCGGCGAACGGATACGCCTCCCCCCGTCGCGCAGCAGCCGACGAAGCCATGCCGCGCCGCGCCGCCACCGAGGAAGCCGCCCCGCGCCGGTCAGCCGCTGACGAGGCCATGCCGCGCCGGACGTACCCCGACAGCTTCAGCCGGGTCAACGGCCTGGAGCCGAGGCCGGCCGACGCCTATCCCCAGGACGCCGGCCACGCCGAGGCGGCGAACGGCTTCGGCCGCCGAGCCGGCCAGACACCTTCCGGCCCGGACCAGCAGCTCCCGAACACCGCCGGGCGGGATCGGCTCGGCACCCCCTCGGTGGCGGATGCCTTCCGTTCTCGCAGCGAGCGCCGAGCCGTCCCCGACAGCAGGCGCAGCGCCCCCGAGCAGGACGGCCGTGAGCTGCTCGCCGCCGGCAGTGGCGGACTGCCGCCCCGCGAGACGCAGGACCCGTCAGCCACCGCCATCATTCGGACCGCGGATGCGCCGACCGGGCTGCTTCCCTCGGTTCGGCCCAAGGTCAGTTCCAAGTCGGCCCCGGATGTGAGCAGCTCTGTGCGTACCCCTCTGCCCGGCGGGTCCGGCACCGTCGGTGCCGCTTCCGTCGCTGCTGCCGCGGCCGCTGCCGCTGCCGATCCTGATCTCGATGACGGCGCGGCGGAGGACGCCAGGCCGCGGCGGGGTGAGAAGGTCGTCAAGTTGCGGCCCGAGCAGACCGACGAGGGTTACAAGAGCGTGTATTCCGAGCTGACCCGTCCGACGCTGGGTTCGCGGATCCGGTCCGCGGTGCGGGTCTCCGGCGAGCTGATGATCACCTTCGGGTTGATCGTGCTGCTGTTCGCCGGGTACGAGGTGTTCGGCAACTCGGCCAAGGTCGACAACGAGCAGGACACCCTGGCCACCGAGCTCGACGACCAGTGGAACGACCCGACCGTCGCGCCGAGCACGCCGGTCAAGGCCGCGCCGGCCGCGCCCGGGAAGGACCTGGTCGGGCGGCTCTACATTCCCAAGCTGGGCAAGCAGTGGGTCGTTGTCAACGGGGTGCGCCCGCAGGACATCCGGTACGCCCCCGGGCACTACCCGGACACCGCGGAGCCCGGCGAGATCGGCAACTTCTCGGTGGCCGGCCACCGGATCCGCAAGATCTTCTGGCGGCTGGACGAGCTCAAGCCGGGTGACGTGATCGGCGTCGAGACCCGCACCAACTGGTACGTCTACAAGGTCAGCGAGAGCGTGGTCGTCAAGCCCAGCGCCGTCGAGGTGGTGGCCCCGGTCCCCGGCAAGCCCAAGGCCAAGGCGACCAAGGCGATGCTCACGCTGACCACCTGCAACCCGAAGTTCAACAACTACGAGCGGCTCATCGTGCACGCCGAGCTGGTCGACACGGTCAAGCGGGACGCGTCACTGCCCAGCGCCGGCCGGCCCGCCGACATCGGCAAGACGAAGGCATAGGAGGTAGCGATGTATGCCTGGATCTGGGGCAAGCTGCCCTTCGGCCTGTGGGGCAAGCTGACCGGTTCCCTCGCGCTGGTCACGATGGTCGGCGCGCTGCTCTGGTACGTCGTGTTCCCGTGGGCCACGCCGCTGCTGCCGTTCGACGACGTGCAGGTGGGCACGGGCACCGAGCAGGGCGGCTCGGCCGAGCAGGACCCGAACGCGGTGCCGGGCGACGACTCGCTGCTGGGACCCGACGAGATCCCGTACAACGAGCACACCAACAATCCCCACCCGTCGGCCAGCTAGGTGGTCCCGTGCGCATCCTCGTGATCGACAACTACGACTCGTTCGTCTTCAACCTGGTGCAGTACCTGGGTCAGCTGGGTGCCGAGTGCGAGGTCCGGCGCAACGACGAGATCACCGTGGCCGACGTCGCCGGCTTCGGCGCCGCCGGGGTGCTGCTCTCGCCCGGGCCGGGCACGCCGGAGCGCGCCGGCATCATGATGGACGTCATTCAGGAGTACGCGGGCAAGCTGCCCATGTTCGGTGTCTGCCTCGGCCACCAGGCGATCGGTGCCGCGTTCGGTGGCACCGTCACCCGCGCCCCCGAGTTGCTGCACGGCAAGACCTCCACAGTGCAGCACAAGGGCACCGGCGTCCTGGCCGGTCTGCCCGATCCGTTCACCGCGACCCGCTACCACTCGCTGGCCGTCCTCCCGGAGACCCTGCCGGAGGAGATCGAGGTGACCGGCTGGACCGGGTCCGGCGTGGTCATGGCGATGCGGCACCGCACCCTGCCGATCGAGGGCGTGCAGTTCCACCCCGAGTCGGTGCTGACCGAGGGCGGCCACACCATGCTGGCCAACTGGCTGGCTTCCTGCGGCCTGCCGGAGGCGCTGGACCGGGCCCCCGAGCTCGCCGCCGAGGTGGAGAGCCGCCGGCGTTCGGCCTTCGCGACCGCCTGAGCCGTCCCGCACAACCAGGAAAGCCCGGACGCGGGTCGCGTCCGGGCTTTCCCGTGTCGCTCAGTTGAGCAGGCCGCCGACCGTGCCGGTGCCCGTGCCGCCGCCGTCGCCGCCCGGCGGGTTCGGAATGTCCGGGTCCGGGGAACCCGAGTCGTCCGGGTTCGGTTCCTGCTCGGCGATCACGGTCAGAGTGATCTGGGTGTCCTTGGGCTTCTTCTGCTTGCCGTTCGGGGTCTGGTCGACGACCTGACCCGGCGTGCCCTGCTGGTTCGAGGGCTCGACCTCGATATTGGTGAAGCCCTTCTGCTGGAGCAGCGCCTTGGCCACTTCCTCGGTCTTGCCGACCACCGACGGCACCTCGACCAGGTTGCCCCGGGAGATCTTGACGGTGATGGTCGTGCCGGGCTTGACCTTCTCACCCTCTTTCTCGACCGAGATGACCCGGCCGGCTTCCGCGTCGCTGTCGACCTCCTCGAAGTCGGCCTTGAGGTTGGCCTCCCGCAGCGCCTCGGCGGCCACCTCCCGGCTGCTGCCGCGCAGGTTGCTCGGCACCCGGGTGTCCTCCGGGCTGACGCACATGGTCAGAGTGATCCGCGTGTTGACCGGAACCGTCTGGGACGGACTCGGCGACTGCTTCTCAACCTTCTTCTTGCAGTCGTCCGTCGTGACGGGATCGCCGACCGCGACGTCCTGGAAGCCCGCCGCGGTGAGCTTCGCCTTGGCGTCGCTCTCCGAAAGGCCCTCGACCTTCGGCACTGCCGCGCTCGCGATCGGGTCAGGCTCGTCGTCCTTGTTCTGCGACAGGACCAGGCCGATGCCCAACGCCACCACCGCGAGCACCCCCAGGGCGGCGAGGACCGCCATCACCCAGGACGACGTCTTGCGTTCCGGTGGCTGCGGGCCACGCGGGCCCACGCCGGCCGGGATCGCCCGGGTCATCGCCGTCTGCTGGCGCATCGGCGGCCCGGACATCGCCATCGTCTCGGCCTCGGACATCACCGGGGTGGCCATGACCGGGCGCCCGGCGACCGCGCGCAGCGCGTCGGCCCGCATCTCCTGCGCGCTCTGGTAGCGGTTCAGCGGGTTCTTGGCCAGCGCCTTGAGCACGATCGCGTCGACGTCCGGCGGGACCTCGCGGTTGATGTCGCTGGGTGCCTTCGGGTCCTCGCGGACGTGCTGGTACGCCACGCTGACCGGGCTGTCCCCGACGAACGGCGGGTGCCCGACCAGGAGCTCGAACAGCACACAACCGGCGGCGTACACATCGGAGCGGGCGTCGACGGACTCGCCGCGCGCCTGCTCGGGGGAGAGGTACTGCGCCGTACCGATGACCGCGCTGGTCTGGGTCATCGTGGTGGCCCCGCTGGCCAGGGCCCGGGCGATGCCGAAGTCCATGACCTTGACCTGGCCGCCCTGGGTGATCATCACATTGCCGGGCTTGATGTCCCGGTGGATGATCCCGTGCCGGTGGCTGAACTCCAGCGCGGCGCAGATGTCGGCGATGGTCTCCAGGGCCCGGCGCGGCTGGAGCCGCTGCTCGGCCGCCAGGACCTCCTTGAGGGTCCGGCCGTTGACGAACTCCATGACGATGAACGGCTGCTTCTCACCGGCCGACGACACCTCTTCACCGGTGTCGTAGACGGCCACGATCGCCGGGTGGTTGAGGGCGGCGGAATTCTGCGCCTCCCGGCGGAACCGCTCCTGGAAAGTGGCATCGCGGGCCAGGTCGGTGCGCAGCATCTTGATCGCGACGTCCCGGCCGAGGCGGAGGTCACGGCCCTTGTGCACCTCGGCCATGCCGCCGTAGCCGAGCAGCTCGCCGACCTGATACCTGCCACCGAGCAGGCGGGCCTGCGCCGTCATAGCGTCTGTCGTCCTTCGGTCGCATGGTTCAGGCTGAGGGGAGCCGCAGCCTGCTTCGTAAGACGGTACGACGCCGCCGGCGCCCGTGGGTCAGCCGAGCCCGCCTGCACGACCGTGGCCCGCGGACCGCTCCCACCCATCGCGGTGTTTCCCTGCTTGAGCAGGAACGAGATCACACCGGCACAGAGCAGGACAAGCAGGGCGAGAACGACGGCGAGGACGATCAGTACCTGCCGTCCGCCGGAACCCTCCGGCTGCTTGCCGCCCTGCATCGGCTGCTGCATCGGCGGGGCCGAGGGATGCCTGTACGGGGGCTGCCCGGACGGCACCGAGGCCGCACCACGCGCCTGAGCCCCGGAGACCGGCCGCGGGACCGGCGGATAAGGCGGGCGGCCCTGCCCGGAGACCGGATGTCCGGGCGGGCCGGAAGCGGGTGCGCCGGAGTGCGGCCGGTTGGCCACCACCGGGCCACCGGACTGCGGCCTGTTCATCGCCGGGCCACCCGACTGCGGGCGGCCGGCGGGCGCGGAGCCGTTCACCGCCGGCTGCTGCACCTGGGTGGTGAGCGACGAGGCGGCCTGCCGGGCCACCGCGGCCATCGCCGAGGCGGTGGGCCAGCGCGCCCCCGGATCCTTGGCCAGGGCGCGGTCCACGATGGCGCGTACGGCCGGCGGGATGTCGGCCGGCAGCGGTCGCGGGGTGTCCCGGACGTGCTTCATGGCGATCTCGATCGGGGTGGCGCCGTCGAACGGCCGGTGGCCGGAGAGGCACTGGTAGGCGACCACGCCGAGGGCGTACACGTCGGAGGCGGCCGTGGCGACCGCGCCCGAGGCCTGCTCCGGAGAGATGTAGGACGCCGTGCCGAGCACCGAGCCGGCCACGGTGAGCTGCCCGACCAGGGCGGACCGGGCGATGCCGAAGTCGGTGAGCACCAGCGTGCCGTTCGGGCGTACCAGAAGGTTGCCGGGCTTGACGTCGCGGTGCACGATGCCGTTCGCGTGCGCGGCCTGCAGGGCGTCGGCGGCCTGCGCGACCAGCGCCATGGTCCGCGCCGGCGTCAGCCGGCCGACCCGGCTCAGGGTGCGCGACAGAGCGTCGCCCTCCACGTATTCCATGACCAGGAACGCGAGCTGCTGGTCGCTGCCGTAGTCGTAGACGTCGACCACGCCGGGGTGGTTGATCGTGGCCATGGTCCGGGCCTCGCCGCGGAACCGCTCGGCGAAGCCGGGCTCGTCCAGCAGGGCCGGAAGCAGGATCTTGACGGCGACGGTCCGGCCCAGCACCTCGTCGGTGCCACGCCACACATCACCCATGCCACCGCCGGCGATCCGCTCGTCCAAGCGGTACCGGCCGCCGAGGGTGACCCCAGGGCTGATCATGTCAGTCCCCTCCCCGGCCCGCCGCGGCCTTCATGATGAGCCCGGCGATCCGGGCCGCCTCGGCGCTCGGGTGATCGCCAGGCACGTTCTCCAGCATGACGCAGACAGCTGAGACTGCCTCACCCTTGTCGTTGAAGGCGAATCCGATGAACCAGCCGTGGTTGTCGGCGCCGGTCGCGTTCTGCGCGGTACCGGTCTTGCCGCCGACCTCGAAGCCGCTGATCTTGGCCCGCCGGCCGGTGCCGTTCTCGACGACACTGACCATCATCTCGCGTAGGTCCTTGGCGACGTCCCCGCTGACCGGTGTGCGCAGCGTCTCCGGGGCGGCGTTGTAGATCGGCCGCCGGTCGGGGCTGAGCAGCTGCTGGACCAGGTACGGCCGCATCTGCCGGCCGTCGTTGGCCACCGCGGCGGCGATCATCGCGCCCTGCAGGGTGGTCATCCGGACATCCTTCTGCCCGATCGACGACTGGGCCAGCCCGGCCTGGTCGATGCTGCCGTCCGGGTTCTTGATCTCACCGGTGCGGCTGGCCGCGACCGGCAGCCCCGAGCCCTTGAGGTTGCCGACCGTCAGGTCGTCCTGCTCGAAGCCCCAGTCCCGGGCCGCCTTCTTGACCTTGTCACCGCCGAGCTTGACGCCCAGCTGGGCATAGCCGGTGTTGCAGCTGTCGGTCAGCGCCTCCTTGAGGGTGACCTGCGCGCCGGGGCAGGTCTGGTCCTCGGAGTTGCGGATCGGAGCGCCGGAGCCGGGCGCGGTGTAGCTCTGCCCGGCCGGGATCTCGGTGCTCTGGTCGTAGCCGTTCTGCAGGGCGGCGGCCGAGATGATCACCTTGAAGGTGGACCCGGGCGGGTAGGTCTCGGACAGCGCGCGATTGAGCAGCGGCTTGTCCTTGTCCCCGTTCAGCTTCTTGTACGCCGCGGCGGCCGCCTCGATATCGTGGCTGGCCAGCGGATTCGGATCAAAGCTGGGGAACGAGGCGAGCGCCTGGATGGCACCGGTGCGCGGGTCGATCGCGACCGCCGACCCCTTCTTGGCACCACCCTGGTTGTTGGTGAGCTGCTTCCAGGCCGTTTCCTGAGCCTTGGTCTTGATCGACAGCACCACGTTGCCGCCGCCGCTCTTGTCCCCGGTGAACATGGCGCTGACCCGGTCGGCGAAGAGCTTGTCGCTGGCACCGGAGAGGAACTCGTCCTCGGTGCGCTCGATGCCGACCTCGGCGATGTTCACCGGCTTGTAGCCGACGATCGGGGCGTAGACCTGCTTCTCCGGATACTGCCGGAGATACTTCAGCTCGTCGTCGGTCAGTTTGTTCTGGGCGAGCGCCTGGCCGTCCGCCTCGATGACCCCGCGCGGCACCTCGTACTCCGCGACCTGGACCCGGCCGTTGTAGTCGCTGGTGCGGTACGCGTCGGCCTTGTAACCCTGAACCCAGTTCAGATTGGCGAAAAGCAGGCCGAACAGGACGAGGATGACCACGCCGGCCTTGCGCAGGGGTGCGTTCACGGCTTGATCACCTCCGTCATGGCGCCGTGCAGCTGGGCGGGCGGTTGCTTCGGTCCACCGGACGCGGGCGCCGGGCCACCGCTCGCGGGTCTGCGGCCGGCGTCGGAGATCCGCAGCAACATCGCGATGAGCAGCCAGTTCGCCATGAGCGACGAACCACCGGCGGACAGGAAGGGCGTCGTCTGACCGGTCAGCGGGATCAACCCGGTGATGCCACCAAGGATGACGAAGACCTGCAAACCCAGGGTGAACGCCAGACCACCGGCGACCAGCTTGCCGAACGAGTCGCGTACGCCCAGGGCCGCGCGCAGGCCGCGCTCGACGATCAGCAGGTAGCAGATCAGCAGCGCGGAGAGGCCGAACAGGCCGATCTCCTCGCCCATGCCGGCGAAGATGAAGTCGGTGCGGACCTCGGGCACCTTGCTCGGCGAGCCGGCTCCCGGGCCGGTGCCGAACAGGCCGCCGGTGCCCAGGCCGAGCAGACTCTGCACGAGCTGGTAGCTGCCGCCGAGGCGGTTGTAGTTCTCGGCGGCGAACGGGTCGAGCCAGACCGTGGCGCGGTCGTAGAAGTTGGCGAACGGACCGCCGACCGACGCGCCGAGCAGGTACGCCACGTAGACGCCGCCGAAGAACATCACCAGGCCGATGATCAGCCAGCTGACCCGTTCGGTGGCGACGTAGAGCGTGACCACGAACAGGCCGAAGTAGAGCAGCGCCGTGCCGAGGTCCTTCTCGAACACGAGCACGAGCAGGGAAAGCATCCACACCGTGATGACCGGACCGAGGTCGCGGCCGCGGGGGAAGTCGATGCCGAGCACCCGCCGGCTGGCCAGCGAGAGCACCTCACGCTTGCGGACCAGGTAGTACGCGAAGAAGGAGACCAGGGCCAGCTTGGCGAACTCACCGGGCTGGATCGAGAACGACCCGATCCGGATCCACAGCCGGGCCCCGTTGATCTCCGAGATGCTGGCCGGCAGCACCGCCGGGATCATCACCAGCACGATGCCGACCAGGCCCAGCGTGTACGCGTACCGGGAGACCGTCTTGTGGTCGCGGATCACGATCAGCAGCACCGCGGCCAGCACCAGGGCGGCCAGCGTCCAGGCGAGCTGACGGCCACCGACCCCGGCGAAGATGCCCGGCTCGGGCTGCTTCTGCGCGATCGACCGGGCCAGGTCGAGCCGGCGCAGGAAGCCGACACCGAGGCCGTTGATCAGCGCCACCGTGGGGATCAGCACCGGGTCGGCGTACAGCGCGGTGAAGCGGACCACCAGGTGCAGGGCGACGAACAGGACACTCAGCAACGCGGCCGGCACCCAGAACGTCGGCGTGATCTTGTCGAACTGGTTGGACTCGACGATGGCGCCGTACGCGGCCACGATGCTCATCGCCAGCGCGAGCAGTCCCAGCTCCGCGTTGCGCCCGGTCTTCGTGCCCGGGACACGGGGCATCTCACCCGTGGTCGCGGGTGTGGGAGCCGGAAGGGCGGGCGCGGTCAAGAAAGAGTCCCCAGACTTCGGTGAGCGGACGCTCAGTCGACGGGCCGGCACCCGACCGGGTCGACGACCGGCGGGGCAGACTCCGAAGGCAGGGCGTCCGGCGTGATGGTGGGCGCGAGGGCCGGCGCCGACGAGGAGGTGGGCCGGCCGGGAGACGACGTCTTCCCGGCCGCGGACGGCGTGCCGGACGGGGTCACCGGCTCCGACACCGTCGGCGCGGCGCTGCCGGCCACGCAGATCGGCTTCAGGTTGGGGTTGGACGGCTCGTCGCTGGTCAGCTCCTGCAGCATCCGCCGGGCGTCAGGCTGATTGTCCGCGTGGATGCCCTGCTTGACCCGGTCCTGGGCGACCGAGGTGAGGTCGTCCAGGCGAGCCGGACTGGTCTCGTTGACACTGGAGAGGTCGAGGCCGGCGATCTGGCCGGGCACGCCGCGGAAGATCGCGAGCTGGCCCTGCTCGGTGGCGCCGACGTAATACTGCTTCTGGGTGTACTGCCAGCCCAGATAGAGGCCGCCGCCGAGGATGCCGAGCAGCACGAGCAGCAACAGGCTCGTACGGACCGGGTGCCTCTTCGGCTGCGGCTCCGGCTCGTCCCGGTCGTACGGCGGGCCGGAAGGCTGCGCGGGCCGCGGGGGCGCCTGCAGAGCCGCCGCGCGGGCAGCAGCACTGGAAGCGTCCGCGACGGTGGAGTTGCCGCGGTCGCGGGCGGCCGCGCCGCCGACGATGGGTGCCTGCTCGACGATGTCCGCGTCGGTCGCGTCGGCGACCACCACGGTGATGTTGTCCGGACCGCCGCCGCGCAACGCGAGCTGCACGAGCCGCTCGACGCACGCCTGCGGATCCTGGATGTCACGCATGCTCTCGCCGATGGTCTCGGCACTGACCACGCCGGAGAGCCCGTCACTGCAGATGAGATAGCGGTCGCCCTTGAGGACCTGGCGGACCGAATATTCCGGATCGATGTCCCGGCCGTCGAGCGCCCGGGTCAGCAGCGACCGCTGCGGGTGGCTGCTCGCCTCCTCGGGGCTGATCCGGCCCTCGTCCACCAGCATCTGGACGTAGGTGTCGTCCTTGGTGATCTGGGCGAACTCACCCTGGCGCAGCATGTAGGCGCGCGAGTCGCCGATGTGCACCATGCCGATCTTGCTGCCGGAGAAGAGCACCGCGGTCAGCGTGGTGCCCATCCCCTCCAGATGCGGATTGGCGTCGACGGTGTCGCGCAGGGTCTGGTTGGCCGTGCCCACGGCATGCCGGAGGGCGTCGACCAGCGCATCGCCGGGTACGTCCTCGTCCAGCGGAGCCATGGCCGCGATGACGATGTTGCTGGCGACGTCACCGGCGGCCATGCCGCCCATGCCGTCGGCGACGGCAAGGAGCCGCGGTCCGGCGTAGACGGAGTCTTGATTTCCGTCTCGGATCAGACCGCGGTCGCTCTGGGCGGCGTAGCGCAGGGTCAGGGTCATGGCCGTAACTCGAGTGAAGTGCGGCCGATCCGGATCGGCACGCCAAGGGGGACGGGAGTAGGTCCGGAGACCTTACCGCGATCGAGATAGGTGCCGTTCGTCGAGCCGAGGTCCTCGACGAACCACTGACCGTCCCGCGGCACGAGCCGGGCGTGCCGGGCCGACGCGAAGTCGTCCGTGATGACCAGCGTCGAGTCCTCCGCACGTCCGATAGTGATCTGAGCCTCACCCAGAGTGATCCTGGTGCCGGCCAGCTGACCGGCTGTCACCACGAGCTGCCGGGCAGCCTTGCCCCGCTTCGCCTTCGCCGGCCGGCCCTGCGGCACCACGCCACCCACCCCTCGGGGTGAGGCGACGAGACTCTTGGACCGGACCCCGGCGAAGAGATCCTTACGGATGACTCCCACCACCGTGAATACGAAGATCCACAGCAGTATCAGGAAGCCGAAGCGGGCGACGGTGAGGACAAATTCTGGCAAGGTGCCTAGCCGTCCACTCGGAACGTGAGGGTGGTCGTCCCCAACTGGATCATGTCGCCCGGGTTGAGCGCCACGGCCGACACGCGCTGGCCGTTGACCATCGTGCCGTTCGTCGAGCCCAGGTCGGTCAGCACGACCTGGCTGCCGTCGTAGTCCAGCCGGGCGTGGCGCCGGGAGATCCCGACATCCGGCAGACGCAGATTCGCCTGGTCCCCACGGCCGATGACCGTCGAGCCCATCTGCAACGGATAAGTGCGGCCGTCACCGGAGACCAGGCCGACGTTGCGGCCGTTGTGCCCCCCGTGCGGCGGATACCCACCCTGCTGCTGGTCGTACGGCGAATACGCCGGCGCAGCGTCGTAGGCGGGCTGTTGCACCGGCGCGACCTCGCCGCCGGTGTACACCTCCGCTGTGACACGGAACATGCCGGTATCGAGCCCGTCCCCGCGCTCGATCTCGACGATGACGTCGCCGTAGACCGTCCAGGCCTGCTCACCGATGAACTCCGCCTGCGACTGGGCCAGCTCCTGGGCCAGTGCGGCGGCATACGGTGCCAGCCTGCTGTGGTCGTACGGCGAGAGATCGATCACGTAGCGGTTGGGCACCAAGGTGCGACCACCAGCGAGGATAGCCTTGTGCGCCTCGGCCTCCCGCTGCATGGCATTAAGAATCTCCACCGGGTGCACGACACCCTTGAACACCTTCGCGAAGGCACCCTCGACCAGGCCTTCCAACCGCTTCTCAAAGCGCTGCAGCACGCTCACCGGCTCCTCCTCGGGTTCCGAGGACATGATGGTATCCGGCCGCCGCTTCCGCATCTCTGCGAAGAGCAACCGGTCGCTCCTGACCCTCGTATTGCGGCCCCTGACGCCGTGCTAGTCTTCCCTGGCGCCAAGGGCAGTATCTGCTCGCGGTGTAACGAGGGACAGCGTAGTCTGTTCCGGCTAACTGAATGCCACGGGGATGTGGCGGAATGGCAGACGCGCACGGTTCAGGTCCGTGTGTCCGAAAGGACGTGGGGGTTCAACTCCCCCCATCCCCACCCGATCACCTGGTCGCCCTCTGTCCGCGGAAAGCGCGGACCGGGGGCGATCGGCATATCTGCTCCGGGGGCCGAGCCCCCGGAAGCCCCGCGTTGCGGTGGGCGCGGTGGGTGATCTTGTCGCGCTTGTGGGTGGCTCGCCTTCGGCATCGGGGGCCTCCTTCTCCCCCTCCTCCCGGGTTTGCTTCTTCTCCTGGGTTCGTGCCCTGCTCTGTTGGGTGACAGCGGAGCGTGAGAGGGGTGGCGTTATGCTCTCGACTGGTTTTGCCCCCGAGACCTCTGGGAGAGTTTGCTCGTGGCCGTCGCCCTGGTAACTGGATCAGGTGGTCTCATCGGCTCTGAGGCGGTTCGGCACTTTGCCGGGCTGGGCCTTGATGTCGTCGGGATCGACAACGACATGCGGCAGGAGTTCTTCGGCGCGGAGGCGTCGACGGCCTGGAACGTGCAGCAGCTCACCGCGGACCTCGGGACGGCGTACTCGCACCACGGGGTCGACATCCGGGACCGCGACGCACTGTCGCGAATCTTCCAGCGGTACGGCAAGGACATCGCGGTCGTCATCCACACCGCGGCGCAACCGTCGCACGACTGGGCCGTGCGGGACCCGTTCACCGACTTCGACGTGAACGCCGGCGGCACCCTCAACCTGCTGCAGAACACCCGCGAGCACTGCATCGACGCCGCCTTCATCCACTGCTCCACCAACAAGGTGTACGGCGACACCCCGAACCGGCTTCCGCTGATCGAGCAGGAGACCCGCTGGGAGATCGACCCGGCCCACCCGTACGCCGACGGCATCACCGAGGACATGTCGATCGACCAGTGCCTGCACTCGGTCTTCGGCGCCTCGAAGGTCGCCGCCGACGTGATGGCCCAGGAGTACGGCCGCTACTTCGGCATGAAGACGGCGATCTTCCGCGGCGGCACCCTGACCGGGCCGGCCCACTCGGCGACCGAGCTGCACGGCTTCCTCGGCTACGTGATGCGGGCCAACATGGAACGCCGGCTCTACCGGATCTTCGGCTACAAGGGCAAGCAGGTCCGCGACGCCATCCACAGCCACGACGTGCTCAGCGCCTTCGAGGCCTTCTTCCGCAACCCGCGCTCGGCGGCGGTCTACAACCTCGGCGGCGGCCGGCACTCCAACTGCTCCAACCTCGAGGCCTTCGCCATGGCCGAGAAGATCAGCGGCACCGAGATGGTCACCGAGTACGTCGACGACAACCGGATCGGCGACCACCAGTGGTGGATCGGCTCGATGGCGGCCTTCCAGGCGGACTACCCGCAGTGGAAGCAGGTCTACGACGTCCCGATGATCCTCCAGGAGATCTACGAGGCCAACGTCGGCAAGTGGGTGCCCCAGCCGTGATCGCCCAGGGCAAGAAGAATGTCCTCGGCGTGCTGGTCGACGCGGTGGACTACGACGCCGCCGTCGCCCAGATCCTCGACGCCGCCCGCGAACGCCGTCACTACGCCGTCACCGCGCTCGCCGTGCACGGGGTGATGACCGGCGTGCAGGACAAGGCGCACAACGCCCGGCTCAACTCGTTCGACCTGGTCACGCCGGACGGGCAGCCGGTCCGCGGCGCGCTCAACCTGCTGCACCACGCCGGCCTGACCGACCGGGTCTACGGCCCCGAGCTCACCCTGCGCGTGCTGCGCCAGGCCGCGGCCGAGGGCCTGCCGGTCTACCTGTACGGCTCCACGGAACCGACCCTCAGCAAGCTCGTACCGGCGCTGGAGCGGATGTTCCCGGCGCTGAAGATCGCCGGGGTCGAGGCGTCGAAGTTCCGCACCGTTCAGCCCGGCGAGGACGTGGAGATCGCGGACCGGATCAAGGCGTCGGGCGCGCGGATCGTGCTGGTCGGGCTCGGCTGCCCCCGCCAGGAGATCTTCACGTACGCGATGCGCCCGCTGCTCGACATGCCGCTGCTCGCCGTCGGGGCGGCCTTCGACTACCACGCCGGGCTGTTGAAGAACCCGCCCGCGTGGATGCAGAAGTACGCCCTCGAGTGGCTGTGGCGCCTCGGGCTGGAGCCCAAGCGGCTGTGGAAGCGCTACATCCTGCTGAACCCGGCCTACCTGTCCCGGCTCGCCGTACAGAAGCTCGGCCTGTGGAAGGCGACGCCGCCCGCACCGGCCACCGAACCGGTCCAGACCTTCGCGGTCTGAGCTGTCCGGAGGCTCCGAAGCGGTCGGCCGGGCGGTACCGGGGTCTCACGGCGTCGCCGCCGGAAACCCCGGCCGACCTCCCCAGGTCGAACCCGTGGCCGGCACCGATGCATCGGTGCCGTCTGGCACCCGACACTAGGACACCGATCACGGCCGCAACAGGGGGCATTGTCCCCTTCGCCCATTGGGATGAGTTCGCTTCGTAAAACAGCGCTCACGCAAAGTCACGATCACACCCCTACGGGTTGACCGTCCGGGCATATCCCGGTTTTGCCGCTTGCGTGACGGGTGAAGGCTGTCGATGTGAACACCACGACGGACCTCATCCTGATCGGCGTACTCGCCGGGGTCTGGCTCACCGCCGGACTGCTCGCGGACGCCCTGCCGAGCGCTCGCACGGCTCGCGAGCTGCGTCGGCGCGCTCGCACACTGTCCATGCTGGTCGGTGGCGGGGTCGCGGTGTTCATCGCCGTACCGCTGGTCACCGGTGTGCTGTCGGGTGACTCCGCGGCTCCGGCGGCTGCTGTGCTGCCCGCCGTACCCGCGCTGGTCGTGGTGCTGGTGACCGCGCGGCGCCTCGCTCAGGTCCGGCGCGGCGCGGGCGCGTTCGCCACCGCGCCGCTGACGCCGGCGCCGCCGGCACTGCTGGCCGCTGCCGCTCATCCGCTGGTGGCGACGCCGCTGCAGATCACCGGACTGGCCGCGCTGGCCGGCGTGCCGATCGCCGCCGGCGTGATCGAGGTGCCCGGCGCGCAGGTCGCCGGGATCGTGCTGACCGTGGTGGGAGTCGCGGTGCTCGCGCTGGGCATCCGGCACGCGATCCGGCACAGCCGACTCAACGTGAAGGTCTTCGCACCGATCGGCAAGGTCCGGCTACGGGCTGTGCCGACGCGTCAGACCTCGGCGGAGACCTACACCGCGCTGCCCCTGGAAACCGGCCCGGCCGAGAACTACGCATCCTCGGCGCACCGGGCGGCATAGCGCCTCCACGCCGCCCGGCCGTGGGCGCCGGGCCTGCCCTTGAACGGCGTCGCGGGGAGTTACTTGCGCTTGGCTTCCTGGACGTAGAGCAGCTCGAGGATCGAGCGGGCCGCCTCGAACCAGCGGTCCAGCCAGCCCGAGTCCGGCATCGTGCCGCGCACCGGCAGCTCCAGCAGCAGCCCGCGCAGCAGCGGGTGGTCGGCCATCGACTGGGAGCTGCCCGCGTCGACCCAGCCGCCGCTGGTCGGGAAGACCGGCTCGGTCAGACCCTGCAGGTCCAGCGAGGGCAGCTTGGCCGCCCGGTCCAGCGCGCTGGTCGGTTCGATCGGGGTACGGGTCGGCAGGCCGGACAGACCGGTTCCGCCGCTGCCGCGCGAGACCAGTTCGTCGCCGTTGTCAGCGGCCAGGGCCGCGTCGCGGCGGGTCTGCCGGTACGCGCTCACGCCTCCGCTGAAGCGGTCCTGCGCGGTCACGGATCCGTTGCTGAGGTTGTCGGAACCCATCGTCATCTGTTTCGCCTTGCCTCGCTCGTATGGATCGCCTGCCCGCACCGTCACGCGAGGGGGACGGTCAGCCGTACGGGCCGACGGCGGTTCTCCGGGCGCGCGGTCCGGTCCGCGCTTAGAGCGTTCAACGAGGCCGACCCGAACGGGCGACGGCGCAAATGGGGCAAAATGCAGCGACCGCCCCCACGCTCGCGGCGGGGGCGGTCGAGGGTCACCTGCTCTACAGGTCGAACTCGCCGCCCTTGGCCCCGCCCACGAAGGCGTCCCACTCGGCGGCGGTGAAGATCAACGCGGGTCCCATCGGGTTCTTGGAGTCGCGGACGGCGATGGCCTGCTCGACGAAGGCCACCTCCACGCAGTTGTCACAGTTCGGGCCACTGCGTGTGCTCTTGAACCACTGCGCGCGGCTCAGGTCGATCCGCAAACCCTTGGTCTCACTTTCCACAATGGCTCCTCTGCCAGCCTAACGATCATGTCTCTGGACTCCTCGGGAGAGAGGGCCGACGATCGGACGGTGTCGAAGATGGAGTTGTACTTGCGCAGTTCGTCGCTCTTCTCCAGAAACAGCCCGCCGGTCGCGTTCTCGGCGAACACCACATTGGGGTCCTCGGCATCGGGGAAGTCGAGGATCGCGAATGTGCCGTCCATGCCGGCGTGGGCCCCTGCCGCGAACGGCAGGATCTGCAGAGTGACGTTCGGCAGCCGGCTCGCCTCGACCAATCGGAGCAATTGGTCCCGCATGACCTGGTCGCCGCCGACGGGGCGACTCACCACCGCTTCATCGAGCACCACCTGAAGATCGATCGGATCGTCCTGAATCAATAACGCTTGGCGAGCCATCCGGACGCGTACCCGTTGCTCTATTTCTCGATCGCTGTCATCCGATCGGGCGGCCCTGATCATCGCTATTGCGTACTTATCGGTCTGAAGCAGACCGGGAACCACCTGCTGCTCGTACGCCCTGATCGACCGGGCCGCCGCTTCGAGCCCGACATAGGCACCGGTCAGCACCGGGCTGAACGGATGCCACCATCCCTTTTGCCGGGCTTCCCGGGATATCTGTACTAATTCGTCCGATTCGGCGCCATTGACGCCATAAATGTCCAGCATGTCCTTTACGTCGCGAGGAGTGGCGCTCGTGTGGCCGGTCTCGATTCTGGACACCTTGGAGGGTGAACAGCCGAGACGCTCGGCCACCACGTCGATGGTCACGCCGGCCGCATCGCGGTATCTGCGTAGCTCAGCACCGAGTCGGCGGCGGCGGATGGTGGGGCTGCGGCGCGGATTCACGCTCACCTCCGGGCTGCGTGGCATCATGCGACCGGACGGCGCGAGCTCCACCGTACGGCGTTGTCGCCCTCAGTCTGTCTGGTGGTCTCTTGATCCCTCAAGCGTCCACAGTGATCGTTTAGTCACTTTCGGCTGACCTGCAACTTGCATCGATTCGCCTCGTGGTGCAATCTTTCCGTATGGCGCACGTCACTTAGTGTTCTTGTGGGAGCCTGAGATACACGCGCCGGGTACGCAGCAATGCACCAAAAAGCGACGCCGTGCACTGGGGGACCGACCGTAGCCGACTGTCCTCGCTGGACTCGAAGAAGTCCGCGAGCAGCGACCGCGCCGGGAGCGGCTAAACCGCACCGTTGCGATGATTGGCACAATCGTTATGGTGCAAAGATGCATCAGCCGGGCACACTGGACCATCCGTGTTCACCGTGCGGCAAAGTGCAATTTGCCCCTACTGGGTTCAGGACAGGAGATGACGTGCTTCCTCGGTCCGGCGATGTCATACACGTGACGAAGGCGGCCAGCGTCCAATTCGCGGCGCCCATGCTTTTCCGGGTCATCCGGGTGCACGACTGGCCGACGTACGAAGGCTGGATCTGGCTGGACGGCTACGAGCTCAACGCGTCCGGTGACGCGGTCGAGCGCCGGTCGATCTTTGTGCAGGTCGGCGGCCTGCGACAGGTCGGCAAGGCTCCGGACCCGCGCACCCGCAACGGCCGCCAGCCGGGCATGACCACGGGCGCCATCCAGGCCCGCGCCCTGCGCGCCAACCGCTGATCTCCAACCTGGGTCAATCCTCCCCCGGCTGGCTCGTCGGCCCGGTGGTCTGCGTCTGCGTGGGGGTCGGCGACGTCGTCGGCCCCGCCGCGATGATCAGGGTGATCACCGTGTCCGCCGGCACCTGCTGGCCCTCGGCCGGATCGCTGTCGATCACGGTCCCGGCCGGAGAATCGCTGGTCACATAGCGCAGGCGGTAGTTCAGGCCCTTGCGATCGAGAGCCCCCCGCGCCTCGTCCGAGGACAGTCCCTTCAACGCGGGCACGGTGATGTCGCTCGGGGTGGCGGGCGCCGAGGTGGTCGGCTGCGTCGTCGCCGGCTCCGTGGACGGCGGCGTGGAGGTGGGCGCGGTCGTCACCGCCGTGGTGGCCGGCGGCGCGGGAGAGGCAGTCCCGCCCGGGGTGGCATCGTCGCTGGTGGACTGCACGATCAGGTAGATGCCCCAGCCCAGCAGAGCCAGCAGCAGCAACGCCACGATGCCCACCGCGATCGGCGTCCACCAGCGGCCGCGCGGCTCGTCGGCCGGCGCTGCCGCCCAGTCTGCGGGGGCGTATTCGTCGCCGTAGCCGGGGCGTGGGGACCGTACCCCGGCCCGGGCGGACCACACCGCATCGCCGTCGTCGGCCCAGTTGTCGGTGCTGCGGGGGTCACGCTCTGTGCGCGTACCGTCGGTCGCGGCGGCCGGAATCACCGACGTCGCGTCGCTCCGCGGCGCCTGCGGAGTCACTTGCGTCGCGTCTTCCGCCGCCGGCGGGAAGAGCTGCGTGCGGTCCGCGTCCCCGGCGGCGGGGGGCAACTGCGCCGTCCGGTCATCCTTCAGGGGACCACCGATCGGGGGAACTTTCTCATCCTCGGCGAACGGAAAGTACTCACCTGTCTCGTCAAGGCGGCGGCGCTCGTCGTCGTCGGACATCGCCGGTTCCTCTCCGTTCGGGCGTCCTCTGCCGCCAACCTAACCAATCTTGGCGCATCAACTCATTGATTCGCAGGCATCGTCACCGACGGCTACAGTGCCCGGCATGGCCGACAAGGGCTGGACAGCGCGAGTGGCAGCCGCGGCCGGAGTGGCCGCGGGGACGGGCGCCGCCCAGCTCGGCCTCGGCTACGGCCTGGGCGTGGTGGTGTGGCCGGCGGTGCCGGCCGACGACAGCGTCTGGCTGGGCAGCCTCGGCTGGGCGACCTGGATCGCGGCGAGCGCGACCGTGTTCGGCGCGGTCATCGCGGGCCGGCTCGGCCGCGGCACCGGCGGGCCCTGGCGCTTCGCCCTGGCGGCGTCCGCGGCGGTCGGCGCCCTGCTGACGGTCGCGCTGATCGCGCTCCCGGCCCGAGCAGCGGTACGGACAGACACTTTCTCACCCCAGACCATCGCCGGCGGGTACGCGGTGATCGGCGTCCTCCTGGGCCTGGCCATCGCGTACTGGGCCGTGGTGTCCAGACCGGTGGCGGCCAACCTGATCGCGACGGCGGCCTGGCTCTGGTCCCTGGCCGTGGCGGCGGTCGTGGCCACCATCTTCTGGCACCGCCCCTCGGCGACGTACCTGTCGAGCTGGCAGTTCTTCTCCCCGGACTCCCCCGACGACCAGTACGGGACGATCTACTGGCCGAGCGCGCTGCTGACCTTGCTCGCGGCGCTGGTGATCGGGATCATCGGCGCGCTGCCGGCGGTTCGGCGCGGTGACCTGGGGGTGGGCGCCGCGTCGTCCGGGGCGGTCGGGCCGCTGCTGGTGGCGGCGGCTTTCTTCGTGCTGGCTCCGCAGCTGACCGGCACTCCTGGTCCGTTGCAGTCGGCTTATCTGATCGCGCCCTACGCGGTGCTGGCCGGGTTGGCGGGGTCGGCGCTGACGGTGGCCCTGGGCCAGCGCGGTGCTGCGCGCCGCAGGGCCGGATCCACGTCGGGAGATGCAGTCTTGCCGGCATCGGTGAGTTCTCGCAGCTCAGAAGCTCGCGGCTCAAGATCCCGCAAAGCCGGCGCGGTCAGCGCCAAGGCGGCCGATTCCGCGCCCACAAGTGCCGAACCCGCCGCGGGAGCAGCGGGCGCCGGAACAACGTCCGACCCTGAGGCTGGAGTCCCGCGAGCCCGCGCCGCCCGTTCCGAATCCGCCGCGGCCGGAGCCGCAGTCGTGCCGTCGCCCAGGCCCGCGCCGAAGGGGCGCTCGAAGGAACCGGCCAAATCGGACGCGACAGACACTCCGGTGGCCGAAGCCACCCCTCCGCCGGCCGATGCGGAGCCCCGCCAACGGCGGTCCCTCATGGATCGGTTCCGGCGCGGCAAGGCAACGCAGCGTGACACCGGGTCGGCCGTCGACCCCTCGGCGATCGCTACCGGCCGCGCCAAAGCCCCCGCTTCCGCGACCGCTTCAGCTCCCACTTCTGCGACCGCCGCGGCCCCCCGGGCTGCGACCGCCGCGGCCCCTACGGCGCCTCGTCCGGCCGCGGTGCCTCGTTCGGCAGAGGCACCGCGTTCGGGAGAGGCGCCACGTTCGGCCGCGGCACCGGCTCAGGCCGGCTCGTCGTTGGCAAGTGCCCCCGTCAGCGGACGATCGCGGCCCGCCAGGTCCGGAGTCCCCTCGGTCGATGGCAACGCACGGCCGGCCTCCTCGTCCGCCTCGGGCCGGTCCGACACTCGCTCGACGGTCGCCCCACCGCCCGCCTCTCCCCCGATCGCGAAGATCAACGACGCTCGATCGGGTGAAAACCGCCCCGCAGCCCCCAAGACCGCCGCCTCATCCGCACCGGATTTGCAGGCTGGACCAGCGGATGCCGCGAGTTCCGATAAAACGCCCCCTGCGCAGAAGAACCCCGCGAAGTCCACAAAGGCGACTCCCGCGCGCGCCACCTCGCAACCGTCGGCTCCTCGGCAAGCACGAGCAACCGGCAGCCGAGCCGCAACGCCCACCAAGCCGGCAGCGGCCACCAGGCCGGTCCCGCCGAAGGACGCTGTCCCGAAGAACACCGGCTCGAAGGACGCTGACGCGAAAGGCGCGCCCTCGGGAGGCGCCGGGCTGATCGACGAGGACGACACCGCGGAGCTGCCCGTGCAGGATTCCCGGCGGCGGCCGGGCCGTCGCGCCGGCGAGGACGAGGCTCGCTGAGCTAGTCGACCGGCCAGGTGTGCACCGGCTCGTTCGTCTGCTGCAGTGAGCTGTATCGAAGCAACATGTCGTGCAAAGCCCCCTGTCGGTCCAGCCCGCGACGGTGTTCCGCGGACCACACCGCTTCCGTCTGCCACGTCGCGCCGTTGCGGCCGGTGCGGCAGCGGGCCTCGATGATGCCGAGCAGCCGGTCGCGGTGCACCCGGTGCACACCGAACAGGTCGAGGCCGGCGTGGGCCTTGGCCAGCAGAGTGTCCAGCACCAGCTCCGTCACCTGGGTCTCACCGGCGCCCGGCCAGTACATCGTCGCTTCGATGCCGCGCCTGGCCGCGGCGTGGAAGTTGTCCTCCGCCGCGCCGAAGGAGAGTTGTGACCAGATCGGCCGGTCCTCCTCGGCCAGTTGCCGGGCCAGGCCGAAGTAGAAGGCCGCGTTCGCCAGCATGTCGACCACCGTCGGACCGGCCGGCAGCACCCGGTTCTCCACCCGCAGGTGGGGCCGGCCGTTCATCACGTCGTAGACCGGGCGGTTCCAGCGGTAGACAGTGCCGTTGTGCAGGCGTAACTCGCCGAGGCACGGAACTCCGCCGGCTTCCAGGACCGCTACCGGGTCCTCCTCGTCCATGATCGGCAGCAGCGGCGGGAAGTACCGGACGTTCTCCTCGAACAGGTCGAACACCGAGGTGATCCAGCGTTCGCCGAACCACACTCTGGGGCGTACCCCTTGGGCTTTGAGCTCGTCCGGCCGGGTATCGGTGGCCTGCTCGAACAGCGCGATCCGGGTCTCGGCCCAGAGCTGCCGGCCGTGCAGGTACGGCGAGTTCGCCCCCACCGCCACCTGGATCCCGGCCACCGCCTGGGCCGCGTTCCAGTACGCCGCGAACTGGTCCGGGGGCACCTGCAGGTGGAACTGCACACTGGTGCACGCCGCCTCGGGCGCGATGGAGTCGTTCGCCGTCTGGAGGCGTTCGACGCCGCGGATGTCGACGCTGAAGTGCTCGCCGCGGGCGCCGACGATCTGGTCGTTGAGGGCGCGGTACCGTTCGTTGGCCGAAAGGTTCGCCAGCACCAGGTGCCGGGGTTGCAGGGTCGGCAGGCTGCCGATGAGCACGATGGTGCTGTCCGCCTTCTTCGCCCGGTCCTCGGCGCGGCTCAGGCTTTCGACGAGGTCTTCCTCGTAGTCGGCGAAGCCGTTGCCGGTGATCAGCCGGGGGCGGGCGTTGAGCTCGAGGTTGAACTGGCCGAGTTCGGTCTGGAAGGTCGGGTCGGCCAGGTTGGCCAGGATCTCGGCGTTGCGCATGGCCGGTTCGGCGTCCGCGTCCATGAGGTTGAGCTCGATCTCGAGGCCCGTCATCGGGCTCTCCGCGTCGAAGGCGAAGTCGTCCAGCATCAGAGCCAGCACGTCGAGGCAGCGCCGGACCTTCTGCCGATAGTGGACCCGGTCGTCCTGCGAGACGACGACCCCTGAGAGGTCCTTACCCATCGTTCCTCCTGGCACGTTCGCGTGACGCTCTCACGGTATGTGCACCCGCTAACCAAGGCCAGGGACGAATCGGACACACATCAGCTCTGGGTAAGCACGCGGCAGCGCAACGTTTACCCTCGCACTCGGCCGGTGATGCCGCCAGTCGGATGGCCGGACACGGCGAAGCGCCGCCCGAACGGACGGCGCTTCGCTGCGGATCGGTGGAGATCAGGCCTGGCGGATGGCCTCGCCCTCGATCTCGATCTTGACCTTCTTGCCGATCATGACGCCGCCGGACTCGAGCGCCATGTTGTAGGTCAGGCCCCAGTCCTCGCGGTCGATCTCGGTCGTCGCGCTGAAGCCGAAGACCTGCTGACCGTACGGGCTGGTGGTCGCACCCTCGAACTCGACGACGAGCTCGACGGGCTTGGTGACGTCCTTGATGGTGAGCTCACCATCGAGGACGAACTCGGCGCCGGCGTGCGACTTGATGCCGGTGCTGCGGAAAGTGATCGCCGGGTACTTCTCGGCCTCGAAGAAGTCGCCGGTGCGCAGGTGGTTGTCCCGGTCGACATTGCCGGTCTGCACGCTCGCGGTGACGATCGAAGCGGTGACGGAGGACTGCAGCGGGTCCTCGGCGATGGTGATGGTCGCGTCCGCCTCGGCGAAGTTGCCGCGGACCTTGCTGACCATCAGGTGACGCACCACGAAGCCGACCCGCTTGTGCGCGGCGTCCAGCTGGTAGGTGCCGGCGGCCGGGATCTGCAGACCCTCGAACTCGCGGGTGCTGGCGACGTCGGTCATGACATTTCCTCTCGAAGGCAGAGCCAGGTTGTTGTCTGACGGAGCAACTATATGCCAAGCAATATTCCCCGTGTCAAGAGACCGCTGGTAAGCTGGCTCACGTGGGTACCGATTTTGATGACCCCCGGTTCACCGCCGTCGGCCTCTTCGCCGAGGCGTTCACCGGGTTGAGCAGCCGTTTCGCCGCGCAGTTCGAGCAGCACCGGGTGTCCCCGGTCGAGTTCGAGGTGCTGATGCGCCTTGCCCGCTCGCCGCAGAACCGCTTGCGGATGACCGACCTCGCCGGCCAGACCTCCCTGTCCACCAGCGGGGTGACCCGGGTCGTCGACCGGATGGACCGCGGCGGCCTGATCCGCCGCGAGGCCTGCCCGAGCGACCGCCGCAGCTCTTTCGCGGTGATCACCGACGCCGGCCTGGCCCGGCTCGACGAGATCCTGCCGGGACACCTGGAGCTGGTGCAGCGGTGGTTCATCGACCAGCTCACGCCCGACCAGCTGGCGCAGATGCTGGAGTCGCTGCGGACCATCCGCGACGCCGTCAACCCGTGCGCGACGGCGGGCAGCTCGGAAGAGGACGCCTTACCGGCCGTGCCGGGCCATTGAGCCGAACGGGGCAGTAACCGGCAGAAGTACCGGCAGAAGCGCCGCAGCGCCTGGGCAAAAGCCGCTTAAATCCGCAAATCCCCTGAGGGTGCCGGTTAAGGTGATCTCCGCAGGGGGACGCGGCGCGGCCGAGGCCGAAGGCTGGGCAAACGGGGGTGCCTTCGTTCACGCCGCGTGACCGGGGCGTTGGGACGGCCGGCGTGTGGGGGGCACACAAGCGCCGGTCGTCCACGCCCTGGCACATCCCGTCCCGGCCCGCTCAGGGCTGCTGCTCCAGCTCGCGCAACGCTTCCGGTCCGAGCAGTTCCCGCTCCCGGGGCAGCAGCGTGATCCCACCCGTACGGCAGAGCTCGGCCAGCCGGGCCACCGCCTCCTGCCGCCGTTCCGCGTCCGGACTGCTCCGCACCACGCCGACCAGCGCCTCCACCGTGTCACGGGGATCGTGGCCACCGGCGTACGCCTCGGCGGCAGCCGCGAAGCTCTCCGCCGCCCGCTTCTCCTCGCCCTGCCGCAGGGCAATCGCCGCCTCCACGATCGCCGCCGGCCCGTCGGCCGGCGCTTGCGGTTCGGGCCCGCGCAGCTCGGCCAGCACGTCGAGCGCCTCGGCGACCCGGCCGCTCTCGGCCAGCGCCAAGCCGACCGTCGCGAGCACCCGGCGCCGGTGCCCCGGATCACCGACGTCCTCCAGCTCGGCCATGGCGTCCCGGCCCAGCCGGGCGGCCTGTTCGAACCGGCCGTCCAGCCGTTCGACCTCGGCGAGGTTGGCCGCCGCCACCGCCCGCAGCCGGTGCTCGCCGCACCGGCCGGCCAGCCTGTCCACCTCCGCGAGCCGGTCCCGGGCCGCACCGAGGTCGCCTTCGCGGATCTCATGCCAGGTGAGGTTGTTCTCCGCCACCGCCATGTCGCGGATGTGGCCGCTGCTGCGCGCGAGCTCCAGAGCGGCGGCGCCGTGCCCGCGGGCCCGCTCGTATCCGCCGGCCGTCATCCACAGGGCCGCCAGCTGGGTGTGCGCGGTGAGCTGCCCCGGCACGTCACCCAGGGCCGCGAAGTCGGCCAGGGCGGCCTCCGCGGAGCCGATCTCCTCGGTGCCCGAGCCGTGCTCGAGCGCCAGCTGAGCCAGTCCGACCTTGGCCCAGGCCCGGACCAGTGGATCGGCGTCCGCCGTACGGGGGTCGGCCAGCAGCCGGCGCAGCCACTGCCGGCCGGTGACATCACGCCCGCGGAAGCGCCACCACCGGGGCAGCGCGGCCGCGAGCCGCAGCGCGATGTGCGGATGCTCGCGGGCCGCGAAGGTCAGCGCGGCGCCCAGGTCGCCGGCCACGTCATCCAGCCGGGCGGCGGCCTCGGCGAGCCGGCCACCCTTGAGGTCGGGCGCGATGCCCTGAGCCAGGTCGGCCATCACCTCGGCGTGCCGGTGCCGCGCCGCGGGCAGGTCACCGTCGGCGGCGGCACGTTCCAGGGCGAAGTCGCCGACGACGTCCAGCAGGCGGAACCGGAAGGCGCGGGCGCCGCGGGCGCTGAGCAGGCCCAGCTCCAGCAGCCGGTCCAGCAGGTGCACCGCGTCGGTGGCCGAGCCGTCCGCGATCACGGCCTCGGCCAGGTCCAGTGACCAGCGGTTACGGAACGTCGCGAGGCGGTGCAGGGCCCGCTGCTCGTCCGGCGCGAGCAGGCGGTAGCTGGCCGCGACGGCCTCGCGGACGGAGACCACGGCACCGGGTGCGGGCCGGCCGGACAGGTCCAGGACGCGGTCGCCGTACCGGTCGAGGATCTCCGCGACGGTGAGCACCCGGCCGCGGGCGGCGGCCAGCTCCAGCGCGATCGGCAGCCCGCCCAGCCGGCGGACCAGCGCGGACAGTGGCGCCACGTCGTCCGGCTCGACCGGGCCGCCGCGGACCCGGGCCAGCCGGTCCAGAAAGAGTGCGACCGCCGGATAGCCGGCCACGTCGGCGAGCTCGGGGCCGGCTTCCTCCGGCGGCGCGACCAGCGGCGCGACCGGCCAGACCCGCTCGGTGGGCAGGCCGACCGGGTGCCGGCCGGTGGCCAGGAAACGCAGCGTCGGGTGCTGGCGCAGCAGCCGGCTGAGAGCCTCGGCGACGGCCTCGGACGCGCGGTCGACCGCGTCGACGAGCAGCAGCGCGGACCGGCCGGCGAACCGGGGCGCGAGATCGTCGGGCCGGCCCACCCCGAAGACCGCGGCGACGCCACCGAGCACCTCACCGGTGGTGGATCCGTCGGTGACGACGATGCCGGCGACCCCTCCCGGATGCGCGGGGGCGACCCGGTGCGCCACGGTGAGTGCGAGGCTGGTCTTGCCCACCCCGGCCAGGCCGACCAGCGTGACGCCGCGCGGTCCGTCGTCCCGCGCCGGGGCGAGGCGGGTGACCAGCTCGGCGACATCACCGTCGCGGCCGATCAGATCACCGGCCGGCGGGAGGCGTACGTAGCGCGGCGGCGCCGACGCACCGGCCGGTTGACCGCGTGCGGCGGCCAGGAACGCGATCCTGTCCGCGCCGGCCAGGCCGAGTGCGGCCGCGAGCAGTTCCACCGTGGTCCGCTGCGGTCGGGAGGCGCGACCCCGTTCGAGGTCACGCACCGTCCGCACACCGACCCCGGCCCGAGCGGCCAGCTCTTCCTGGGTCAGCTTCGCTCGCAGCCGGTAACTGCGCAGCACGGCGTCGAATCCCGGACCATCCTGGTCCGCCCCGTGATCGGACGTCATGTCTCGAACCTAGGCACCCGGATCGATGGATGCCGACTTCAGCATGCAATTTGTCGAGTAACCGACGCTCCTGCCGTCGGATTTGCCGCAGAAACCGACCGGGAGTCCAAGATCTACAATCCGAGGCCGCGCGCGATGATCATGCGTTGCACTTCGGACGTACCCTCACCGATCTCCAGGATCTTCGCGTCGCGGTAGAAGCGGCCCACCGCGGACTCGTTCATGAAGCCGTAGCCGCCGTGCACCTGGGTCGCGTACCGGGCGTTGTCCATCGCGGCCTCGCTCGCGTACAGCTTGGCCAGCGCCGCCTGGTGCTTGAAGTCCTCGCCGGCCAGCATCCGGGCCGCGGCCTCGTAGTACGCGATCCGCGCCGTGTGCGCGCGCATCTCCATGTCCGCGATCATGAACTGGACGGCCTGGTAGTTGCCGATCGGCCGGCCGAACGCCTGGCGTTCCTTGGCGTACTTGACCGACTCGTCGACGCAGCCCTGGGCCAGGCCGACCGAGAGCGCCGCGATGGCGATCCGGCCCTCGTCCAGGATGCGCAGGAACTGGGCGAAGCCGCGGCCCCGCTCGCCGAGCAGGTTGGCCGCCGGCACGCGCACGTCGTCGAAGGCCAGCTCGTGGGTGTCGGAGGCGCACCAGCCGACCTTGGAGTAGCCGGGCGCGACGGTGAAGCCGGGAGTGCCCGACGGCACCATGATGGTGGACAGTTCCTTGCTGCCGTCCGCCTTCGTGCCGGTCGCGGCCATCACCGTGACCAGGCAGGTGATGTCGGTGCCGGAGTTGGTGATGAACGCCTTGGAACCGTTGATCACCCACTCGCCGGTCCGCTCGTCCAGCACCGCGCGGGTGGTGGTGGCGCCGGCGTCGGAGCCCGTACCCGGCTCGGTCAGCCCGAACGCGGCGAGCGCCTCACCGCTGGTCAGCCGGGGCAGCCACTCGGCCTTCTGCGCGTCCGTACCGAAGCGGTAGATCGGCATCGCACCCAGCGAGACGCCCGCCTCCAGGGTGATCGCCACGCTGCTGTCGACCCGGGCCAGTTCCTCCAGGGCCAGGCAGAGCGCGAAGTAGTCGCCGCCCATGCCGCCGTGCTCCTCGGCGAAGGGCAGGCCGAAGAGGCCCATCTTGCCCATCTGCCGGATCACTTCGTAGGGGAACGTCTTCTTCTCGTAGTGCTCGGCGATGACCGGCGCCACCTGCTCGCGGGCGAACTCCCGCACGCTGATGACCAGTGCCTCCTGCTCGTCGCTGAGCCGGAAGTCAACCATGACGGGTCCTTTCTAGACCGGGGTGACGCCGTGCCGGCGCCGGGAGAATCCGCGGTCCTTGCCGCGCGCGGCGGCGAACCGGCGGACGAGCTCGCCGCGCAGGTCGGCGGGCTCCACGATGGTGTCGATGACCAGCTCGCTGGCCAGCCGCAGGATGTCGATGTCGCGCTCGTACTCGGCCCGGCGCTCGGCCACGAAAGCCGCCCGCTCGTCCTCGGGCAAGGCCGCGATCTTGTTGGCGTAGACGGCGTTCACGGCCGCTTCCGCGCCCATCACCGCGATCTTGGCGGTGGGCAGGGCGATGGTCGCCTCGGGGTCGAAGCCGGGACCGGCCATCGCGTACAGGCCGGCGCCGTAGGCTTTGCGCACCACGACGCAGATCTTGGGCACGGTGGCCTCGGAGATCGCACTGATCATCTTGGCGCCGTGCCGGATGATGCCCTGCTTCTCGACCGCGCTGCCGACCATGAAGCCGGGAACGTCCGACAGGAACAGCAGCGGCACGTTGAAGGCGTCGCAGAGCTGGACGAAACGGCTGGCCTTGTCGGCCGAGTCGACGAACAGCACGCCGCCCTTGAACATCGAGTTGTTGCCGACCACGCCGACGACCTGGCCGTCGAGCCGGGCGAAGCCGACCGTCAGCTCGCGGGCCCACAGCGCGTGGATCTCGAAGAAGGAGCCTTTGTCGACGATGCCCTTCACGTACCGGCGCATGTCGAAGGCCTGGCGCTCACTGACCGGGACCAGCGCGGCGAGATCGACAGCGGCAGGCTCCTGGGCCTCGGCCGCCGGCGGCTGCTGCGTCCAGTTAGCCGGCAGGTAGGAGAGATACGAGCGGACCACGTCGAGCGCGTCCTGCTCGGTCTTGCAGAGGAAGTGCCCGACCCCGGACTCGGCGCAGTGCACCCGCGCGCCGCCCATCGCCTCGAGCGTCGTCTTCTCCCCGGTGACCATCTCGACCATCCGGTCGGAGCCGAGGTACATGCTCGCGTTGCCCTCGACCATGGCGACCACGTCGCAGAAGGCGGGGATGTAGGCGCCGCCCGCGGCCGAGGGCCCGAACAGCGCGCAGATCTGCGGGATCGAGCCGGACGCCCGGACCTGGGTGTGGAAGATCTTGCCGGCCCCGCGGGGGCCGGGGAACAGGTCGACCTGGTCGGTGATCCGCGCGCCCGCGGAATCCACCAGATAGACCATGGGTACGCCGTACTCGTACGCCCGCTCGATGATCCGGATGATCTTCTCGACCGTACGGGCGCCCCAGGAGCCCGCCTTGACGGTCGAGTCGTTGGCCATCACGCACACCTCGCGCCCGTCGATCCGGGCGTTTCCGGTGATCACGCCGTCCGCGGGCAGTCCGTCGGCCAGGCTGTTGGCGTAGAGCCCGTCCTCGACGAAGGAGCCGTCGTCCACGAGCAGCGCGATCCGCTCGCGGGCGAAGAGCTTGCCCTTCGCGGCGTTGGCGGCGTGATAGCGCTCGGCGCCGCCGGCCATCGCCCGCTTGCGCGCCTGTGCGAGCGCGTCTTGGTCGAGTGCCACCTGGTTCCCTTCGTCCGTCCCTGAACGATCGTTAGGCTAACCCATTCCGGGGACGGAGACCAGACACGCCGAACGGGAGCCCCCGCAGGTAGCGGGGACTCCCGTCCGTTTCGTACGACCGGCGCTGTGGAGGAGCGCCGGTTTACTGCTCGACGCCCAGGGGCGTCGCTCGGGTCACGCCCGGGACCGGCGTGACCCGGGCCTCATCGCAACTACTTACTTGCCGAGCGTGTCGAGGACGTTCAGGCCACCGACGTTCAGGCCACCCGCGTTGCTCAGGTTCTGGGTGAGGCCGTCCACGGCGCCCGCCTCCTGGGTGCTCTTGCGAGCCGGCTTGCCGTACTTGTCGTCCTGGTTGCCAGCGTCGCCGGCGATGTCGTCGTCGTCCTTGTCGCCGTAACCGTCGCCCTTGACGCCGTCGTCGCCGGCCACGTAGTCGTCGTCGTCCTTGCCACCGTTGTCGCCACCGTTGCCGTTGTGGCCGTGGCCGTTGTCGCCGCCGTTGCCCTTGTGGCCGTGGCCGTGACCGCGGTCACCGTCGACGTCGACGTCGTTGGCGCACGCCGCCGCCGAGTTGGCCAGGCCGAGAACGGCGAGCGAGTTGCCGCAGACGTTGATCGGGATGCTGATCGGCGCCGCGAGCTGCGTGCCGTTCAGGATGCCCACGTTGCGGGACGAGTCCTGCGAGAAGTCGTGGCCACGGGCCGACTCGTTCTTCGCGACGGCGGCCGAGTTGGCCTCGCCGGCGACACCGATCGAGTTGCCGGCGATGTTCAGCGGCGCGGAGATCGGGGCGTAGACCTGGGTGCCGTTGGCGATCCCGTAGTTGCCCGAGGTGTCCTGCGAGGTGGACTCGCGGCGGTGGCCGCCACCGTCACCGTTGACGCAGGCCGCCTGCGACTGGGCCAGGCCCAGGATGCTGAGCGCGTTGCCGCACAGGTTGATCGGGACGTCGATCGGCGCGTAGACCTGCGTGCCGTTCAGAACCCCGAAGTTGCCGGAGGAGTCCTGGTCGGCGCCGCGGCCGCCGCGGCCACCCCGGTTGCCCTTGCCGTGCTCGACCTTGGTGCTCTCGACGTGGTTCACACCGGCGCCGGAAGCGTTGGCCAGGCCCAGCACCGCGGCGGAGTTGCCGACCACGTTCACCGGCACGGAGATCGGCAGGTACGCCTGGGTCCCGTTGGCGATGCCGAAGTTGCCGGAGGTGTTCTGCGAGACGCCGCCCTTGCCACCGCGCTTGCGGTGCTGGCCGCTCTCGACGAAGTTGATGCCCGAGCCGGCCGAGTTGGCCTCGCCGGCCACGCCGATCGAGTTGCCGACCACGTTCAGCGGCACGGCGATCGGGGCGAACACCTGCGTGCCGTTGAGGATGCCGACGTTGCCGGAGCTGTCCTGCGAGACGTCGGCCTGCGCGGCGCCGGGGGCGAACAGCAGGGCGCCGGCCGCCAGAACACCGACGCTGAGAGTCTTACGAACCCAAGTCTTCATGGAAAGAAGATGCCTTTCGGAATTGTCAGAGAATGGTGAGACGCGTATTCAATTGATCGGTGCTTTCGGGCGCAGCGGTGCCACGAGCGTTTTTCATGGACCGCCCTGACCCCGCCTGTCGACGTGCGCCCGTTACGAGTGACGCATTGCAGAGCGGTGGCGTACCGGTGATGGGCCCCGAGGTGATTCGCCGCCTGTTCGCAAGCGGTTGGGGAATCAGGCCCGTGGTGCGGGCACACCGCATCCGCTGAGGTGCCGCGGGTGACGGAGATGCCGGCCGGTGCCGGTACTAGTCAGGTGAGACGGTCGGTGCCTCGGCGTCATGGCGCCGGACCTCGACGTCGGCCGCGATGGGCAGCCGGTGGCACGCCACCGTACTGTCCGCGACCTTGGCCGGAAGGAAGGCCGCAGAGCCGCCCTCCGTCGCAGTTGACGGCCCGGAGGCCGGAACGCCGTTCGCTGCCCCGAGGTGCACCCGCAGAGGCGCGGGTCCGTCACCGCCGGGTGTGTCGCTGACCGTCTCCGGCTCGGCCGCCGTGGCGGCGGCCCGGTGCCGGTCGGCAGCGAAGGTGTGCTGCCGGGCGACGGTCTTTCCCACCTGGTCCCGCCGGTCGGGCTGACGCTCGGCCGCCGGTACCTCCTCGTCCCTGTCCACGACCTCGCCGATCGTGCTGACCTGGTCGGCGACGATCTCGCCGGACCCGGCCAGGTCCTCATCGGACTGTTCGGCGTCCACCTCGGAGACGTCTGTCCCCGAGACCTCGGAGCCGTTCACCCGCGTCGCGGAGTGCCGCACCGGCAACGCCGGCGCACTCCCCGCCCGCGGCGGCTCGGGCTCCCGGACATCGGTGACCGGGACGAGTTTCCGGGTGTCCACCGCTTCACCGGAAAGGCGAAGTGGGGCGGTCAACCCCCGGACGACGCTGTCGACCCCGCCCAGGACGGGATCCGCGTCGTTGCTGCTCTTCGTGGCCGGGGCCGGCGTTCCCACGAGGCCCGGGAGCGCCACCGCGGCGGCGAGACGTCGGTGGTGATCGGATTCCAGCGGCTTGACAGCCGCCTTGAGGACCCGGTCCACCACCGGGACGCTGTGGCTCTCGCCGTGCACCACAGAGCCGATCAGCGACGGGCCGAGGGACAGACCCTCACCCGCCGGATCACGGTCCGCGGCGTGCGCGGCAGCGCCGGTGAGCAGCCAGGCCGCGCCGGCCAGACCGCCGACGACCAGTGCACGCAGGCCCCACCGGGATCCGGTGCGTCCTGCGCGGTGCTCCTTGCGCCGCTCCGCCCCCTGGCTGTGGGGCGGCATGAGCGCGGAGACACCGGCGGGCCGGACCGACGCGGAGCGGTACGCCGTACGCGCATCGCGCTCGACCACCCGTCCCGTCATTGTCCTGCCCCTGTCCGTCGGCTCGTTACTGCTCCGGCCGACTGCCCGCCCGCAAGGACAAGGCGATATCGGCCACTCGGTATTGGTAACGAAGCGGCACAGCGAGGGTCACGCAGGCATTCCGGAAAATTGATCGCGTCGCACCGGAAGCGAAAGAACGGTAAAGAGAATTCGGATCAGACCAATCTGGTGCGCGGCCCGGCCCGAAGAACACCCGACGGGAGTGTGCGACCGAGCAGGTCCTCGGCGAGTTCGGCCACCGCGATCAACTTGTCCAGGTCGATTCCGGTGCGGATGCCCATGTCCTCGAGCATGTGCACGAGCTCCTCGGTGGCGATGTTGCCCGAGGCGCCCGGCGCGTACGGGCAGCCGCCGATCCCGCCCACGCTCGCGTCGAACTCGGTGATGCCCAGTTCCAGGGCGGTCAGCACGTTGGCCAGCCCCGTACCCCTGGTGTTGTGGAAGTGCAGCAGGTCCGGGCGTACCTCGGTGAGCAGGTCACGGACCCGGCGCGGGGTCGCCATGCCGGTCGTGTCGCCGAATGCGATGCGGTCGGCGCCGTCGGCGCGGACCCGCTCCACGATGGACGCCACCCGCTTGGGATCGATGTCGCCCTCGAACGGGCAGCCGAAGCTGGTGGCCACGATGACCTCGAGCTTCGCGCCGGCCGCGTGGATCAGCGGGATGAGGCCGGTGATGTCGTCGAGCGACTCGTCGGTCGAGCGGTTCAGGTTGCGCCGGTTGTGGGTGTCGCTGGCCGACACCACCACCTCGATCTCGCGGAAGCCCGCCGCGATCGCCCGCTCGGCGCCGCGGGTGTTGGGGATCAGCGCGGAGTAGCGGACGTCGGGGTTGTGCCAGGCCCGCGCCCACACCTCGTCGGCGTCGGCCATCTGCGGGATGGCTCTGGGGTGCACGAAGGACACCGCCTCGATCCGGCGCACGCCGGTGCCGGAGAGGGCGTCGATGAGCCGGACCTTGTTGTCGGTCGGGATCGGCTCCTCGTTCTGCAGGCCGTCGCGCGGCGCGACCTCGCGGATCGAGACGGTGTCCATCAGCGCTACCCCTTCTTGACCTTGGTCGGGCGCATCCGGGCGACGATGCCGGTGTCGTAGTCGCCGGACCGGAACTCGTCGTTCTCCAGCAGCTCGGCGAAGAACGGCAGGTTGTGCTTGGGGCCGGCGATCTCGAAGCCGGCCACCGCGGTCCGGGCCTTGGCCAGCGCGTCCGCCCGGTCGGTGCCCAGCACGATCAGCTTGGCCATCAGCGAGTCGTAGAACGGCGTGACCGTCGTCGCCGGGCCGTAGCCGGCGTCGACGCGCACGCCGTCGCCGGTGGGCTCCACCCAGGTCGTGACCTGGCCCGGGCCCGGCAGGAACCGCTTCGGGTCCTCCGCGTTGATCCGCAGCTCGATGGCGTGGCCCGTGGTGGCGTGGATGGTCGCCGGGTCGAAGGTCGGCGCCGCCCCGGACGCGATCCGCAGCTGCTCCTCGACCAGGTCGATGCCGTGGATCAGTTCGGTGATCGGGTGCTCGACCTGGAGCCGGGTGTTCATCTCCAGGAAGAAGAACTCACCGGTGGTGGGGTCGAGCAGGCATTCGACCGTGCCGGCGTTGCGGTAACCGACCGCCTCGCCCGCCTTGACCGCGGCGGCCAGGAAACGTGCGCGCAGCTCCGGTGACACCGCCGGGGAGGGGGCCTCCTCGACGAGCTTCTGGTTGCGGCGCTGCACCGAGCACTCGCGCTCGCTCAGGGCCACCACCCGGCCGTCGGCCAGGCCCAGGATCTGCACCTCGACGTGGCGTACCCGGGGGAAGTAGCGCTCGATCAGCACCGAGCCGTCACCGAACATCCGCTCGGCGAACGCGCGGACCTTGTCGTACTCGGTGCGCAGGCCGTCCTCGTCCTCGGCGACCGCCATGCCCATGCCGCCACCGCCCGCGGCGGCCTTGACCATCACCGGGTAGCCGATCTCGGCGGCCGCCTCGATCGCGGCCGCGACGGTCGCGGCCGGATCGTGCGTGCCCGGCGCGACCGGGACACCGGCCGCCGCCATCAGGTTGCGAGCGTTGATCTTGTCGCCCATCGCGGTGATCGCGTCCGCGGACGGCCCGACCCACACCAGGCCGTTGGCCTCGACCGTACGGGCGAACTCGGCGTTCTCGCTCAGGAAGCCGTAGCCGGGGTGCACGGCCTGCGCCCCCGTCGACTTGGCGGCCTCCAGGATCGCCTCGGTGTTGCGGTAGCTCTGGGCCGGGTTGGCCGGTCCCACGCACACCGCCTCGTCCGCCTCGGTGACGAACGGCATCCCCGCGTCCGCCTCCGAGTAGACCGCGATCGACCGGATCCCCAGCCGCCGGGCGGTCCGGATGATCCGGCGGGCGATCTCGCCCCGGTTGGCGATGAGCAGCGACTCGATCATCTCGCTCTTTTCCCTCGTGCTTCCCGGCCGTCTCGGCGGCCGGCCACTCGCAAGTGCCGGGCTTTCCGCGACCTCGGGTCAGCGGCCGATGAGGGCGTGCACCGTCGCCTCGCGCAACAGCACGGCCCGGCGGCGGCGATCGACCTCACCACCGAGGAACGGCGTCGAGTTCATCAGGCCGAACGCGGAGTGGGCCAGCACCCGGGCCTCCGCCGGCTCCAGCTCGGGGCGCAGCGTGGCCAGCACGGTGACCCACTCCTCGACGTACAGGCGCTGCAGACGGCGGATCTGCCGGCGCGGCTCCTCGGGGAGGCGGTCGAGCTCGTGCAGGTGCAGGGCGATGACCGCGGGATTGGCCAGCGCGAACTCCACGTGGAACTCGATCAGGTCGGTGAGCGCGGCGTGCGCGTCCTGCGGGTGCCGGCCGACGCGTTCCTGGCCGCCGTGCAGCAGGCCTTCGCTGACCGGGATGAGCGCGGCCACCAGCATGGCCTCTTTACCGGCGAAGTGGTGATAGAGCGCCGGGCCGGTGACGCCGGCCGCGGAGCCGATGTCATCCATCGAAACACCGTGATATCCGCGTGCGGCGAAGAGGCCGACCGCGATCTCGAGGATCTCGTCCCGGCGCGAGCGCCGGCGGGGGGCCGGCGGGCCCGGACGCTGCTGCTGATCTACCGTCACCTGGCAACTCTAACCCGCTGTCAAGCCGAAGCCTTAACGGCCGTTCAGCCGATTAGTCCTCCTCCACCCCTTCGGTACGACGCAGCCGCGCGGCCTGCTCCAGGTTGCCCCCGGCCTCCAGCGCCTCGGCCAGCACCCGGGCCGTGACCTGCCGTTGCGGCGCGTCCTGGGCCATCTCCCCGAGCACCGGCCAGAGCAGGTCCTCGGCCTGCTGCGGGTGTCCGGCCCGCAGCAGCGCCTCACCCAGCAGCGTCGCGACCTGGTCGGCCTCGCCGGCCGAGCCCACCTCCCGCAGCCGCTCCGGGGCATCGGTGACGTACGGCACAGCTTCGGCCGCACGGCCCCGGGCCAGCAGCAGCCGGGCCATCTCGAAGCCGAGCATCGCCCGCTCCCACACCGCGCCCGGCTCCTCGCCCACCTCGGCGGGCAGGCCGGCGTGCTTGCGCTGGGCCAGCCTGTATGTCTCCTCGGCCGCGGCCACGTCGTCCGCCCAGTGCAGAGCCATCACCCGGCGGCGCAGCAACCGCAACTCACCGAGCGGATCGCCGGCCACCCGCAGATCCTCGGCCCCGGCACCGAACCACTCCGCGGCCTCGGCGTCACGGTCCAGCCGGAACAACAGGTCCCCGGCGTTCTCCCGGATCTGACCACGACCGGCCGGATTGTCGGCCAGCCGCCCGACCAGCTCCTCGTAGAGCGCGAGCGAGCCGGTGTTGTCACCGAGCTGGCGGTAGAGCCCGGCCAGCAGGAACCGGGTGTTGTCCGCGGCCTCGTCGTGGCCGAGCCGTTCGAGCCCCGCGAGGGCCTCCTCGGCGACCTCGGCCGCCTCCACGATCCGGCCGGCCTGCCGGTACGCGTCCGCGAGCTCCTGCCGGATGAAGGCGCCGCCCTCGTCCAGGTCCTGCTCGGCGCAGAGCGCGACGGCCTCGACCAGATCGTCGATCGCCTCACTGGGCCGGTCGAGGTGGACCAGAGCCCGTCCCCGGCCGAGCCGCGCGGTCAGGGCGGCGGCCGGCTCGCCCGCGGCCAGAACCTCACTGAACGCCTCGGCGGCCTCTCCGGGATCGGAGGTGAGCTGGCCGAACAGGGCGGCGGCGTCGGCCAGCCGCAGAGCCGGACCGTGCTCCTGGAAGTAGGCGCGCGCCTCGGCCGCCGCTGCCAGGGCCTCCTCGTGACGACCGGCGGCGGCCCGGTTCGAAGCGCGCCGAGCCAGATAGAAGGCCCGCAGACGCGGATCGTCGGTCTCCGCGGCGGCCTGCTCCGACCGGTCGTGCGCGGCGTTGGCCTCCTCGGGGCGGTCCTGGACCAGGTTGATCAGTGCCAGCCGGGACCAGGCGGCCGCCCGCTGCCGGGCGTCACCGTGCTCCTCCTGATAGGCGGTGTCCGGCTCGATCAGCGTCCGGCCCTCGTCGGGACGCCCGGCCAGCGCCACCGAGACGCCGAGCCGGCCCCGGGCCACCGACGCGTCGCCTTCCGAGCCCGCGGCGGTGAACAGGTCGATCGCCCGGCGCCACACGACCGCCGTGCCGTCCTGGTCGTCGGCGCGCCACAGCTGGCTGCCGAGCAACATCGCCCGGCGGGCCGCGCGCTGCATCACTGCGGGATCACCGTCGGCGGCGGCCACCACTTCCTCGCCGCCGAACTTGGCGTCGTACACGGCCAGGACCGCGTCGGCCTCGTCGTCGCGGTCCTGCAGCTCGTGCTCCTCGGCCAGGCCGAGCAACGTGTCGGCATCGGCGTCGGCCGGGATCTCGACCGGCTGGGCGGGCTTGGCAACCGGCTGCGGTGCGGGGGCCGGACGTCGCCGGGCGGACGCGGACAACGGCAGGACCACGTCGTAGGGCTGCGCGGCGATCTCCGCGGCGATCAGCCCGCTCTGCGCCGTGGTGCCGTTGCGCGCGTCGAAACGCAGCGACAGCGCGGTGGCGAACGCCGCCAGCTCCTCGGCGAGATCTCCGGCCGTGACGTCGTCCTTCTCCCGGCGGTGCACGATCGTCTGGCCGTGGCCCAGAGCGACGAGCCGGCGCAGCAGCAGCGCCGACGACGCGGCGAAGTTCATGCCCGCGGCCGGGGACGGCGCCCGCTCCAGCCAGTCGATGTGCCGTTGCAGGATCTCCAGCCCGCGGTTCTCGTTGCCGGTCCGCGCGCAGAACGCGATGTGGTCACCGATCTCCCACAGATCGGCGAGGTTGCCGCGCATCAACCTGTACGACCGGCGGTGGGCGTCCGCGGCCTCCTCCAGCCGGCCGGTGCGCAGATACGGCACCATCAGGCCGCTGAGGATGGTCTGCGGCTGCTCGGTGCAGCTCAGCCGCCCGGCCAGCACCGGCTCGGCCAGAGCCACCGCCTCCTCGTCGCGGCCGCGGCTGGAGAGATAGGTGACCTGCGCCGACGGGTCACAGCCGGCGCAGTCGGAGAGATCGTCGCGGGGCGTCGTGTTCCACCGCTCGTAGAGCCGGTCGGCCTCGTCCTCCAGGCCGACGTGCCGGGCCACCACGTACCGGTGTTTGTGGACGGCCTGCAGGCTGTGGCCGGCCTCCAGGTAACGGCGTTCCATGTCGTCCAGCACCGCGTACGTGCGGGCCAGCGGCACCTCGGGGAACTTGGTCAGCGCCGACACCATGTATTTGAAATGCCACAGCAGGTCCTGCTCGGTGCGGGCGTGGAAGGGCGCCGGGTCGCGGTCGAAGTCGCTCAGGCACCAGGAGAACGTGACGAACGACTTCGCGACCTCACCGCCGTACGTGTACGCCGTCGTGGCCAGGATGCGCGCCTGATAGCCCAGCTCACGGTCGCCGAGCGCGTCGGCGTGCCGGATGACCTGCTCGATGACGGCGATCTGGGCGGCCCCGTACGGCATCCGGTGGGCCTCCTGGAGCAGCCCCCACAGCTCCTCGGCGGACCGGCTCACGACGTCTCCCCCGGGACCGCCCGGCCCAGCAGGCCGAGGAACGACGTGTTGAGCAGGGCTGCGTCAGCGGGCCGGATCGGGTGGTAGCCGAGCAGCAGAGCCTGGCCGTACAGGGCTTCGACGGCCAGCGCGGTCAGGTCGGCGTCCCCGATCGCGGTGACCCGGCGGACCAGCGGATTGCGGTGGTTGAGGACCAGCTGCGGGCGGTCCGGCGGGTCGCTGTCGGCGAGCGCGTCGAGCACGCCGCCCCACAGCTCGTCGGCCTTCTCCCTGGTGGCGGTGAACTCCTCGTGGAAGTGCGCCGCGCGGCTGACCAGATAGAGCGCGGGCAGGTTGGCCGGCTCGAACGTGCGCACGACCACCTCGCAGCCCAGCCGGTCGAGCCGGCGCTGGGCGGCCGACAGGAACGGGCGCAGCCGCAGCTCGGTGGCGGCGTCCAGGGCGTCGAAGCGGGTCGCCAGGTCGGTCGGCTCCAGCCGCTCGACCTTGATGGCCCGGTCGAGCTGCGGCAACCGCTCGATGATCTCGGCGTCGTAGGTGTAGCCGCCGTTGATCAGCCCCACGTCCTGGGCCGCGGCCACGGCCGCCAACTGGCGGAACTCGTCCGTCGTGGCCGCGTACCGGATGAGGCCGTGCCGGGTGCGGAACTCGGCCAGGGTCATCTGGCCGGTGTTGGTCTCCATCGGCCACCACTGCTCGACCAGGCGCAGCATCTCGTCGTCGTGCAGGGCGAGCGCCTTGACCCCGAGGTGGTGGATGCGCAGGAACTCGGCCAGCCGGCGCGGGTCGGTCGACGCGAGCCGGACCAGCCAGCCGCGCAGCTGGTCGGCGATGGCCTCACGGGTGGCGACCAGCAGACTGTCGTCGTAGAGGGCCTCGCGGCTGGCGGTCGGGCGCAGCTCGGTGCTGTCGACCACACAGCGGGCGAAGAAGGCCCACTCCGGCAGCAGGCCCTCGACAGCCTCGGCCAGCAGCATGCGCTTGAGGTAGACCCGGTGACCGCCGCGGGTGGCCGGATTGACCGGGGTGGGCAGCACGAACGCGGCGCCGGTGAGCCCGGCCTCGGGCACGTCCAGCTCGATCACGTCGAACGGGGTGAAGCCGAGGGTGCGTTCCGCGTACGAGATCGCGGCCCGGCGACCGGCGGCCCAGGGGACCTCGCCGATGGTGACTGTGGTGCCGTCCACCGTCACGTCGACCGGCAGCAGCGAGCCGTAGAGGGTGGCGAGCTGAGTGACCGTCGGGCCGGCCAGGAACATCTCGGAACCGCGGCGCGGGATCAGGGTCACCGACGTGCCGGGCTCCCGCTCCGGCCCGGGCCGTACGTCGTAGCGACCGTCGGCGTACCCGGTCCACAGCACCGGCGGGGCGTCGGCATGGCGGGTGTGCACCCGGATCTCGTCGGCGACCAGGAAGCAGGAGAGCAGGCCGATGCCGAACTGGCCGAGGAACTCGTGCCGGGCGAAGCCGAGCTCGTCGCGCTTGGAGCTGCGGCCGATGGTGGCCAGCAGCTCGTGCACCTGCGCCTCGGTGAGACCGATGCCGTTGTCGGCGATGCGCAGGCTGCCGTCACCGGTCGTGCCGGCGGACTCGATGCTGATCCGCGCGGTGGCACCGGTCCCGTCCGGCCGCGCCGCGGTGATCGCGTCGACCGCGTTCTGCAGGAGCTCGCGCACGTAGACCCGCGGGCTGGCATAGAGGTGATGGCTGAGCAGGTCGACGATGCCCCGCAGATCGACCTGAAAGGTGTTGCTCACGTCGGTTCGTCGCCCTCCCCGTCGGCGCTGAGGCGCTCAGGGTACCGGCACGATCTGACCTTCGGTGTCCGCCTTTTCCGTGACCCACCACCGGCCCGAACAGGCGGCCGCGAGCACCGCACCGGCCGTGTTGACGATCACGTCGTCCACGCTGGAGACCCGGCCGATGGCCAGCACCCACTGCAGGGCCTCGATCACGACCGCGCTGACCGCGGCGATCGCCAGGATGCGCGGCAGCGAGGCGGCCCAGCCGAACCGGACCGGCAGGAAGAGACCGACCCCGGCCAGGACGGCCAGGTTGCCGGCGAACTGCGCGACCGCCGTGCCCGGATCGCCGGAGAACCAGGACGGCAGGTCGTGCAGCGGCACGAGGTCGATCGACCGCGGCGTGGCCTGAGGGGTGAAGAGCATGCCGAGGAACGGCAGCGTCCAGCAGAGCAGACCGACCTCGGCGAGAGCGTCGCGCCGGGACCGGCTCCGGCGCCGCCACCGGTACGCGACGACGCCGGCCAGCGGCAGGAGCAGCAGCGTGGCGATGATCGTGGCGCTGTGATCCCGCCAAGCTGCTCCCATGTCGCCGAATCTAGGCGGCGCCCGCCACGCCGACCGTCAGGAGAGACCGCCCGGCTCGGCGCCCTTGGCGATGGGAGCGCGCACCAGGTTGCCCCACTCGGTCCAGGAGCCGTCGTAGTTGCGGACCTGCGGATAGCCGAGCAGGTGGTGCAGCACGAACCAGGTGTGGCTGGACCGCTCGCCGATCCGGCAGTACGCGATCACGTCGTCACCGGTCTCCAGCCCCAGCTCGTCCCGGTAGATCTTGGTGAGCTCGTCGGCCGGCTTGAAGGTGCCGTCCTCGTTGGCCGCCGACTTCCACGGCTTGCTGAGCGCACCGGGGATGTGCCCGCCACGCAGCGCGCCCTCCTGCGGGT
The DNA here is from genome assembly GCF_040649415.1 of Actinoplanes sp. NPDC048967. Taxonomy (NCBI): domain Bacteria; kingdom Bacillati; phylum Actinomycetota; class Actinomycetes; order Micromonosporales; family Micromonosporaceae; genus Actinoplanes; species Actinoplanes sp. NPDC048967. Next base: position 1,053,986 of record NZ_JBEZFL010000002.1, on the reverse strand, counting down.
ACGCCGCCATGTGGGTCAGCTCGCCGGTGTATTCCTGCGGGGAGCGCACGTCGACCAGCGGGCGCCCGCTGGAGATGTGGGCCATGACCTGGTCCCGGAACGCGCGCAGCGGACCGTCCTCGCGCTGCGGCACCGGATAGGTCGCCGGCGCTCGCTCGGTGCGGTCGCGGGTCAGCTCGCGGCCCTCGGCCACCCACTTCTGCCGGCCGCCGTCGAGCAGGCGCACGTCGCGGTGCCCGAACAGGCTGAAGACCCACAGGGCGTACGCCGCCCACCAGTTGAAGTTGTCGCCGTAGAACACGATCGTGTCGTCCCGGCCGATGCCCTTGGCCTCGCACATCGCGGCGAACGCGGCCGGGTCGAGATAGTCCCGGGTGAGCTGGTCGTTGAGCTCGAGGTGCCAGTCGACCTTGACCGCGCCGGGGATGTGGCCGCTCTCGTAGAGCAGCACGTCCTCGTCGGACTCGACGACCACGAGTCCGGGGGTGTCCAGGTGGGCGGCGAGCCACTCGGTGGTGACCAGCTTGTCGGGGTGGGCGTACGCCTGCAGGGCCGGCGCCGGATCGTTCTCTACTGACATGTCACTCACGCTATCGCTTCGATGGGACGCAGCTCGGGACGCTTCGCCGTCACGAGATCACCGGAGGAGGCGCCGGCGAGCCGCCGTTTGATCCAGGGTGCGAGGTGCTGTCCGGCCCAGCGCAGGTCGGCGCCGCGGGCCAGCAGCCACGGGGTGGGAGCCGGCATCGGCGGCACGAGCAGCCACTCCTCGTCGACACCGACACCGAGGGCGTCGAGCACGTGCGCGGCGACCCGGCGGTGCCCGGCCGCGGACAGGTGCAGGCGGTCGGAGCTCCACAGCAGCGGGTTGTGGAAGGCGTCGTCGGCGAAGAGGTCGATCAGGATGGCGCCGTGCCGGTCGGCCAGCTCGCGGGCGCCGTCGTTGAGGGCGGCGGCCCGGGGCCCGACGATCCGCTGGCCGGGCAGGTGGGCAGTGACGTCCGCGAACCGGAACAGGATCACGTCGGCACCGGCGGCCCGCAGCTGCGCGATGGCCGGGTCGATCTTGTGTACCAGGCCGTACGCGTCGACCCGGCGGCGCAGGATGTCGTTGCCTCCGGCGGCGAAGCTCACCAGGCTCGGCCGCATCTCCAGGGTGGGGCCGAGCTGCTCGGCGAGGACCTGGTCGAGCACCTTGCCGCGGACGGCGAGATTGGCGTAGCCGAAGCCGGGGCCGGCGTCGACGGCGAGCCGGGCGGCCACCAGGTCGGCCCACCCGCGGTAGGTGCCGTCCGGATACGAATCGTCCATGCCCTCGGTGAAGCTGTCGCCCAGCGCGACGAAGTTGTTCCAGCTCATGGCCCGTTTCCCCCGTTCCGTGGAGCCGCTTCAGCCAGTTTTGCACCGGCCCGGCCGCGCGTCAGCGTGACGCTGGCGACACCGGATAACCGGATGATTCCTGTCGGTGGTGGCTTCTAGGCTTCGTCGCATGCTGCTGCGGATGTCCACCATGCTGCTCAAGACCTTGCGCGAGGAGCCGGCCGAGGCGGAGGTGCCGAGTCACCGGCTGCTGCTGCGAGCCGGTTACATCCGGCGCTCGGCGCCGGGCGGCTACACGTGGCTACCGCTCGGCAAGCTGGTGCTGGATCGGATCACGGCGGTCGTCCGCGAGGAGATGGCAGCGATCGGCGGCCAGGAGGTGTCCTTTCCGGCCCTGCTCCCCCGCGAGCCGTACGACGTCACCGGCCGCTGGACCGAGTACGGCGACGACCTGTTCACCCTCAAGGACCGCCGCGGCGCCGACTTCCTGCTGGCGCCCACCCACGAGGAGATGTTCGCCCTGCTGGTGCAGGACATGACCAGCTCCTACCGGGACTTTCCGCTGATCCTCTTCCAGGTCCAGACCAAGTTCCGCGACGAGGCCCGCCCACGCGCCGGTCTGCTGCGCGGCCGCGAGTTCCTGATGAAGGACGCGTACTCGTTCGACCTGTCCGACGCCGGCCTGGCCGAGTCGTACGCCCGGCACCGCGCGGCGTACCAGCGCATCTTCGACCGCCTGGGCCTCGATCACACCATCGTGTCGGCGATGTCCGGGGCGATGGGCGGCTCGGCGTCGGAGGAGTTCCTGGCCACATCCGAGGTGGGCGAGGACACGTTCGTCGCCTGCACCACCTGTGGCTACGCGGCCAACACCGAGGCCGTGGTGACCCCGCTCCCCGCTGTCCCGGAGCGCGAGCACCACCCGCTGACCGTCCATGACACTCCGGAAACTCCGACGATCGCCGCGCTCGTCGAGCTGGCCAACAAGCAGTCCCTCGACGGCCGCACCGACTGGACCGCGGCTGACACCCTCAAGAACGTGGTCGTCACCGTGCACCACCCCGGCCGGGAGGACAGCCTGCTGGTCGTCGGCGTGCCGGGTGACCGCGAGCTCGACCTCAAGCGGCTGGACGCGGCCCTGAGCCCGGCGACCGCCACCATGTTCGACGACTTCGCCGCCCGGCCCGACCTGGTCAAAGGTTACATCGGCCCGCAGGGGCTCGAGCTGCGCTTTCTCGCCGACCCCCGGATCGCGCCCGGCACCGCCTGGCTCACCGGCGCCAACGAGCCGGGCCGGCACGCGACCTCGGTCGTCGCCGGCCGCGACTTCACCCCCGACGGCACGATCGAGGCGGCCGAGGTCCGCGCCGGCGACGGCTGCCCGGCCTGCGGCGAGGGCGAGCTGGCCATCCGGCGCGGCATCGAGATCGGGCACATCTTCCAGCTCGGCCGCCGCTACACCGACGTCTTCTCGGTCGACGTGCTCGGCGCGGACGGCAAGCCGGTGCGCCCGACCATGGGCAGCTACGGCATCGGGGTCTCCCGGGCGGTCGCCGCCGTCGCCGAGCAGCACCACGACGACCGCGGCCTGCTCTGGCCGGACGAGGTCGCCCCGGCCGACGTGCACGTCATCGCGGCCGGCAAGGACGGTCAGATCGACGCCGCCCTCACCCTGGCCGCAGACCTGGCCGCCCAGGGTCTGCGGGTGCTGGTCGACGACCGGCCGCAGCTTTCGGCCGGCGTGAAATTCACCGACGCCGAGCTGATCGGCATCCGGCGCATCGTGGTGGTCGGCCGCCGGCTGGCCGAGGGGTACGCCGAGTTCCGCGACCGCCGCACGGACGAGCGACTCGATGTACCGATCGCCGACGTGGTGCGTGTAACGATCGGATAGCACGGGTACGGGCTGGACACGAGTGACACGAGAACGGGGAGGTCACCACCCATGGCGAGGACCACGGTCGCTGAGGTCATGACCAGGCGGGTGGTCTACCTGCCGGGCGACACCATGCTGGACGAGGCGGCGCAGGCGATGCGCGACCAGTCCATCGGCGACGTCGTGGTGACCGCGGGCCCGACCATCTCCGGGCTCGTCACCGATCGCGACATCGTGGTCCGGGCCATCGCCGACGGCCGGCCACCGAAGTCGACGACCCTGGCCTCGATCGCCACCCATGAGCTGATCATGATCGAGCAGTCGGCCGGGGTGGACGAGGCCGTCCAGGCGATGCGCGAGCGCGGCGTCCGCCGGCTGCTCGTCTGCGACGCGGACCGCAACGTGGTCGGCATCATCAGCCTCAGTGATCTGGCCCTCCTGCCGACCTCGGCCGCGGCCTGACCCCCTCGACGTAAGGTCGGATCCGTGAGCGACATGCCTGCCAAACTGGCCGAGATCGTGGACGACTTCGCCTCCGCCCCGCGCGACGTGGTGCTGGAGATGCTGCTGGAGTTCTCCGACGCGGTGCCCCCGCTGCCCGACTCCCTCAAGGGCCACGAGGGCATGGAGCAGGTGCCGGAATGCCAGACGCAGTTCTTCCTCCGCGCCGAGGTGCAGCCGGACGACACGGTCCGCACCTACTTCGACTGCCCACCCGAGGCGCCGACGACACGGGCCTTCGCGGGCATCCTCGCCGAGGGCCTGGAGGACGCGTCGACCAGCGAGATCCTGGCGGTGCCGGACGACCTCTACAACCGGATGGGGCTGGCCACGGCGATCAGTCCGTTGCGGATCCGCGGGGGCACGGCGATCCTCGGGCGACTCAAGCGCCAGATCCGCGAGCAATCCGACCGCCCCACCGCCGCCCTTGACCGGACCGAAGAATCTTGAACATAGAGATCTGGTACGACCTTGTCTGCCCCTGGTGCTACCTGGGCAAGCGCCGGCTGGAGGCGGTGCTGCTCGGCTTTGCCGGGGGCGCGTCGATGACCTTCCGGGCGTACCAGCTCGATCCCGCGCCGGTCCCGGTGCCGGTACCGATCTGGCAGGCGATGACGGTCAAGGTCGGCAACCCGCGGCAGGTCGACCAGATGATCGCGCACGTAACGGAGATAGTCCGCGGGGAGGGGCTGGCGCTCGACTACGAGCGGGCAGTCGCGGCCAACACGTTCGACGCCCACCGGCTGGTGGCTTGGGCCGCCGCGCAGGAGCTGCAGCTCAACATGATCGAGACCCTGCAGCACGCGCACTTCGCACAGGGGGCCGACCTCGGCTCCCACGCCGTGCTGGCCCAGCTGGCCGGGTCGATCGGGCTGGACGCACGGGCGGCGTTCGCCTACCTGGCCACGCCGGCCGGCACGGATGCGGTGAACGCCGACCTGGCCGAGGCTCGCGAGCTGGGGATCACCAGCGTGCCGACGTACGTGGTCGACCGGCGGTTCGTCATCCAGGGCGCGCAGGAGCCGGCGGCCCTGACTTCGGCACTGGAGGAGATCGCCCGGCGAGAGGCCGTCGACTCCCCTCGATGAACCGTCCGCGCTTCACCGTTCACTGTTTCACGTGAAACGTTATTGATCGTTGTGGATGGGACGGATCATGGCGATTCGGTACTCCGGGTCCAGGCCGTGTTCGGCTTCCTCGATCATGAGCGCCCGCAGCCCGGGCCCTTGCTCGGCACCCGGCAGCACGGTGAAGCCGAGCCGCTCGTAGTACGGGCCGTTCCACTGCACATCGCGGAAGGTCGTCAAGGTGAGGGCGGGTAGGCCCTGACCGGCGGCCCAGCGTTCGACGTGGTCGATGAGGGCGTGGCCGATCCGCTGGTGGGCCTGGTCGGGGTGGACGCTGACCTGCTCGATGTGCGCGTTGCCGTCGACCCGCTTGACCAGGATGAAGGCGATCGGGCGGTCGGTGTCGTCGACAGCCACCCAGGAGAGACCGGCACGCTGGTATTCGGTCAAGACCTCGATGGTGGGGTCCGGGTCGTCGGCGATGTCGCTCATGCCGATGGCGCGGAAGAGCTCACCAGCTGCATGCTCGATCCGCTGGATGACGGTCAGGTCGGCGGGCCGGGTCGGCCGGATCTGCATCACGCCTCCGACCGAACCAGGACCGAACCAGCCGGTCCACCCAATTCTTTTGCGGCCGAGCCGCGTCGGCCACCCTGCGCCCCGGAATCACGCCCCGGTCAGATCTCGCGAGCGAGCCCGTCGATGACCTCGGCACCGGGCAGCGCCCCCAGCGCCGGCCCCGCGATCGCGATCTTGCTGTGCCGTACCCCGGACCCGATGATCACGTGCGGGGTCGCGACGACCCGCGCGTCGACCAGCACCGGCCACGACTGCGGCAGCCCGATCGGCGTGATGCCCCCGTACTCCATGCCCGTGAGTCGCACCGCGTCGTCCATCGGCGCGAAGCTCGCCTTGCGCACATCCAGGTGCCGGCGCACGATGCCGTTCACGTCGGCGCGGGTGGTGGCCAGGACCACGCAGGCCGCGTACCGGGTGATCTCACCGCGGCGGCCCGCCACGATCACGCAGTTGGCCGACTCCCCGAGCGTCACGCCGTACGCCTCGCAGAAGGCGGCCGTGTCGGCCAGGTCCGCGTCGATGGGCGCGACCAGCACCTGGTCCCCGTCGATGGGCGCCTCCGCCGGCCACACCTCCAGCGCGGCTGCGACCGGCGCCGCGAGCAGGTCGAGCCGGGACATCGCGGGTTCGAGCTTCAGGGTTCCGATCACGTCGGACATCCTCCCCCGAACCGCCCTCGGATAACCAGAAAGTCACCCCGCTCCTCAGGCCGGGCGAGATCTTGCCGACTGTCAGTGGGTGTGGAGGAGAGACGCAGCGCCCGGGTCGGGACCGTCAGCGGTCTCGCTCTGCTGGCCGGCGGCACGGCCGTCGCGGCAGTCGCCGGCGGCGCCCACTCGGTCTTCTCCACCGTGCTGCTCGGCCTGCTCGCTTGCGGGATGGGCCACGCGCTCCTGACGGAGATCCAGCGGCAGGCGCGCCGCCGCGGCCCCGGCGGCTGGGCCGCCCAGGACACGATCAACACGGCGTTGCTCGCTTGCTGGACGGTGGGCGCGCTGAGCATGACACTCCTGGCCGTCGCACCGATCATGGTCCGGGCCGTGGGTGCCCTGCTGACTCTGGGGTACGCGCTGAGCTGCACCTACTTCGTCCTCGAACGCCGCCGCACGATCACGTCGCCGGCCCCCGAAGCCGCGGCTGCCCCCACCGACCAGTAACCGGGTCAGTCCACCGGCAGCGCGACGATCATCGGCGGGATCGGCAGGCCGGGCCCGTCCGGGCGTACGTCGGGCAGCGGCACCCAGTCGAGCCCGACCGGCAGCGGACCACCGACGTGCGGCCCGAGCTGCGGCTCACCGTCCGCCACGGTCACCGCGAACACCGACGTCATCCCCGACGGGTACGGCGTGTCCAGCAGGTACCGCGCTTCCTTGACCACCAGGCCGACCTCTTCGAGCACCTCACGGCGTACCGCATCCTCGGCGGTCTCGCCGGGGTCGATGCCGCCGCCGGGCAGCGTCCACCATTCCCGGTTGCCGTCCCGCAGGCTGCGCTCGTGCACCATCAATACCCGGCCGTCCCGCACGATGATGGCCGCGGCTCGCTTCCGTCCACTCACGAATGAAGGCTAACTGTCAGACCGTGGCCGCATGGTCACGGGCATCCGGCGAGGATGCCTGTCTTCGGGCCCTGTCGACCGCTCCGACCGGCGCTTTCTCAGGGCCGGCCGAGCCGGGCACCACTTGACCGTGGCAACGGTCACATCGATGCACCCGACCACTCCCGACGGGTCGGCGGCATGTGGCTGGTGCCGTCGCGGTGCGCCCGTACGCACAGCACCTGGTTGACCCCGATCCGCGCCTGCTCGAACGACATCGCCGAAGCCGCCATGTACAACCGCCAGACCCGGGCCCGTCCCGCCCCCACCAGCCGTACGGCCGTCGACCAGTTCGCTTCCAGGTTGGCCGTCCACGCCCGCAACGTCCGCGCGTAGTGCTCGCGCAGAGCCTGCACGTCCCGCACCTCGAAGCCGGCCTCCTCCAGCAGCGACACCGTCGTCCCCACCGGCGCCAGCTCACCGTCCGGGAAGACGTAGGCGTCGATGAAGGAGCGCCGTTTCCGTTCGGCCGGGGGTGCCGGGTGCAGGGCCGCGATCTGGTGATTGAGCAGCCGTCCGCCCGGCTTGAGCTGCCGGAACAGAATGGCGGCGTACTCGGCGTACGGGCCGGTGCCGACGTGCTCGGCCATGCCCACACTGGAGACGGCGTCGAACGAGCCGTCGTCGACGTCGCGGTAGTCCTGGATCCGGATCTCGACGTGCGCGGTGAGCCCGGCCTCGGCCACCTGCTTGCGGGCGTGATCGGCCTGCTCCGCCGACAGGGTGATCCCGACGACGTCGACGCCGTACTCGCGGGCCGCGTGCAGCGCGAGCCCACCCCAGCCGCAGCCGACGTCCAGCAGCCGCATGCCCGGTCTGAGCTCCAGCTTGCGGCAGATCAGGTCGAGCTTGTCGCGCTGCGCGTCGGCCAGCTGGTAGCCGGCGTCCGTGCTGGTCCAGTAGGCGCAGGAGTAGACCATCGTCTCGCCGAGGACGAGCCGGTAGAAGTCGTTGCCGACGTCGTAGTGGTGGCTGATCGCCTGACGGTCACGGCCCCGGCTGTGCCGCGAGCCGCGCATCGCGATCTCCTCCGGCGGCGGCTTGGGCTGCGGTCCGAGCAGGCCCAGGCGTACGAGCTCAGCGGCGACGGCACGTTTCGGCAACCCGTGGACGTCGGCACCGCGGAAGATCAGCGCGGCGAGCCGGCCGAGGGCGTCGTACAGGTCACCCTCCACGTCGAGGTCGCCGGACACGTACGCCCGGGCCAGGCCGAGCTCATCGGGCCGCCAGATGAGCCGGCGGAGGGCCCGTCTGTTCCGGATGATCAGGATCGGCGTACCGGTGGGGCCGGCCTCGGAGCCGTCCCAGGCGCGGAGGCGGACCGGCAAGGGCGACTGCAGCAGGTTTTTCAGCAGTTCGCGCAGCTGGGCGGCGGTGGAAGAAGGCATCGAACCTCCCGGATGCCGACAGAATCTTAGTAGAGCTAACTATTCACCCGGCAACCTCCGGTCAGAAGAGGCTGTGACGCACGAGTCAGTCAGACGCTGCGCAGCACCCGTTCGAACTTCTCCGGCGGCATCGACCGGGCGTGGTCCCGGCGGGTCTCGGCGAACGCCGCCACCACCGCCCGCCGTTCGCTCTCCGGCAGAATCCCGGCGAACGGCGACGTCTCCCGGAGCTCGACGGCGTAGGCGGCCGACGAGGTCAGCGCCTCCAGCACGGCCTCGACCCCCTGGTCCAGGACGGCGTCCCACCGGTCCAGCCACTCCCACGCCCGGCCCTCGGGATGGATCCGCCGCAGCCGTCGCAGGTTGATCGCGGCGGCGGCCAGCACCGCCCGGGGATTGCGGACCAGCCGTCCGGCGACGGCCCGGTGCAGCCACAGCGTCTCGAGCTGGTCCCGGTCCATCCGCGGCTGAATCAGGGCCTCGACATCGCAGCGGCGGATGCGCCGCCGCGAGCTGATCGTCACGTACGGCAGCAGCCCCCGCAGACAGAGGTCAACCACATGCGCCCGCGACGAACGCAGCAGCACAGCCGCCTCGCCAGTCGTCAACCACTCCCGTGTGCGCATCGTCACACGTGGATATTGACCGGGAGCCCCGACCCACCGCAACAACCGAACGGCTCTTGACTCTTTCACGGGGTAGCCGCCTCCATCATCATCGGGCACCGCCACGCGTCCCGAGGGGATCCGTGGCAGGGCCTCGCGGCCGCCGTAAAGTTCGCCGGGTGAACGTGCGGACAGGCAGCGTGGCGGATGTGGCGGCACTGGCGGAGCTGCGAGAGCTCGGACCGGACAAAGTCGCGGGCTTCGCCGGCTGGATGACAGCCCATGCGGAGACGCACCTGCCGTTCGTCGCCGAGGTCGACGGGTCCGTGGTCGGCAGCGCCTGGCTGCACGTCGCGGAACGGGTCCCCGGTCACGAGTCCCAGGACCGCTGGTACGGCGACGTCCAGTCGGTCATGGTCCGCCCGGAACACCGTAACCAGGGCATCGGCGCTGCGTTGATGGCCGCGATCCTGGCCGAGGCCGTACGCCGGGAACTGGAGCACGTGACCGTCCACTCAGGCCGCCGCGCAGTCGACTTCTACCTGCGCAACGGCTTCAGCCACCACCGCCAGATCCTCATCTGGGAACCACCTTCGTTCAACGAAGGCGCGATGGACCACATCCCGGCGGCATCTCCCCCAACGGCTCTGTCGACGCACGCAGACGAGATGCCATGATCGCCCCGTGTCGCTATGGGACCTCGTCGGACGCTTCGGAATTCCGCTCGTCGTGGTCGGCGGCGCCGCGGTCGCTGTCCATGTCGGCCTCTCCGACCCGCCCGACACCTTCTCCCGGCCCCGCGGCTGGCAGTGGGCCTGGCCGGGAATCTGGCTCATGATGGCCGGCGACGCGGCATTCGGTGAGAACCGGTGGTGGTTCGAGCGCGCCTGGAAGGGCACCACCGCGCTGCTCTTCGCCGTGGCCGTGACAGCCGCCGTCTGGCGCCACCACCGATGGCGAAAGCGCGGGCAGAGTACAGAAGGGCCGCCCCCGCTCCAGTGATCTGCCGGAGGCCCGATGGACGCTCCTTGCCGGAGCGGGGGGCGCAGGTAGCGCGATCGCCATCGCCCTACTGAAGGCTGGGGTCAATGAGCTGGTCATCAGATGCCGCCGAGCACTGACGAAGAACTTGCTCAAGCTTGCCGGGGCTTCGTCGTGTCGGCGGAGCCTGGCTGAGAGGCGGTTTTTGTGGAGCCCAGGGGACTTGAACCCCTAACCCCCGCCTTGCAAAGGCGGTGCTCTGCCAGTTGAGCTAGGGCCCCCGGTAGGTGGGGCTTCAGCGCAGGTCGGGCGCCGTCGTCGCCTCGTGCCAGAGGGCGCGCTCGTCGCTGGAGGCCTTGACCCTCTTGACGACCAGGGCCGCCGCGCCGACGACGCCGGCAACGATCAGGAGCTTCTTCAGCATGGCTGGATCCCCTTACATCTGCGGCGGGAGGTGGTGCTTGGTGGGGCTAGCTGGAATCGAACCAGCGACCTCAGAGTTATCAGCTCTGCGCTCTAACCGACTGAGCTATAGCCCCGTGACAGCGACACGAAGATTACCGTACCCCGTGGCGCTACCCAAAATTGGGGGCGGCCGCCGTGCCGGACACGGCGGCCGCTACCACGATCGGGGTGGATCAGTCGCGCTCGGCGAGCGTCAGCTCGACGCCGCCGACCAGGTCGGCGCACACGTTGTAGATGAACGCGCCCAGCGTGGCCAGTGCGGTGAAGAGCACCACGTTGACCGCGCCGATCAGCATCGACGTGCCGATGACGCCCCAGGCGGTGATGCGGAAGCCGCCGCCGGCCGTCGCGGCCTCGGTGCCGCCGCCGGTGGTGTTCACCAGGCTCTGCAGGCTGTTGTTGACCGTCTGCCAGACGCCCATGGCGTCGAGCGAGAGGTACAGCACCGAGGTGGCCACGACCACGACGATGAACAGGACCACGGACACGGCGAAGGCGAACTTCATCACGGACCAGGGGTCGATCCGCTTGAGGTTCAGCCGGGCCCGGCGCGGGCCACGCGCCGCGGCCGACGTCACCGTCGAGCGCGCGGAACGGACCGCCTCGGAGACCCGGGCGGCCCCGACAGCGGCGGAACCGCTGGCGGCCGCGTTGCCCGAGGGGCGTTTGGGGGCCTCAGCGGGCCGCTGGGGCGCGGCACCGGGCTTCGCCGGGGGCTGAACCCCGGTGCGCCCGGCCTGCGCGCTCTGGGGCGCTGCGGACCCGCCGCTCTTGCCCTTGGTGACGATCGGCACCGTGGCCGAGCCCTTGGCGACCGAAGGGCCCGCGGGGGCGGCCGGTGGCCGCTTCTGCTCGGCCTGACCGTCACTGTCGGCGGGCGGCTCACCCGGCGGCGGGGCCATGCCCGGCGCGCGGGTGAACTTCGGCTGGGACGGGGCATCGGCGGGTACCGCCGCGCGGCCGGCTCCCTCGCGTCCGGTCGGTGCGGCGCCGTCCTTCTTCGGCTCCGCGTCGACCGGAGATGCCGAGGATCCCGGGCCCCCCGACTTCGCCTGTGTCTCCGGCATCAACTAGTCCTGTTCGTCAGGCTCGTCGGCATTGCGAGCAAGCGCCACGATGGTTACACCTTCTGGGAGGTCCATCAGCTTGACCCCCATTGTGTTCCGATCCCGCGTGCGCCGTACAGGCTTCACGGGAGTCCGGATGACACCACCATTGCTGGTGATGGCAAATAGTTCATCCTCCGGGTCGATCACGAGCGCTCCGACGAGCCCGCCACGACGCTCCGTGATCTTGGCCGTCAGCACGCCCTTGCCGCCCCGGCCCTGCACCGGATACTCCTCGATCGGCGTCCGCTTCGCATACCCGCCGTTGGTCGCGACCAAAACGTCCATGCCCTCACGAACCACCTCCATCGCGAGGAGTTCGTCCGCCTCGCTGAAGCGCATGCCGATCACGCCCGAGGTCGCCCGCCCCATCGGCCGCAGCGCCTCGTCGGTCGCGTTGAACCGGATGGCCTGAGCCTTCTTCGAGACCAGGAGCAGGTCGTTCTCCGGCGCGGCCAGCGTGGCGCCCACCAATTCGTCATCCTCCCGCAGGTTGATGGCGATGATGCCACCGCTGCGGTTGGAGTCAAATTCCTCGAGGCGGGTCTTCTTCACGAGGCCATTCTTGGTGGCGAGCACAAGGTACGGCTCGACCTGGTAGTCCGGGATCTGGATGACCTGCGCGATGTGCTCGTCCGGAAGGAAGGCGAGCAGGTTGGCGACGTGCTGGCCCTTGGCCACGCGATTCGCCTCGGGCAGCTCGTAGGCCTTGGCGCGGTAGACCCGGCCCTTGTTGGTGAAGAACAGGATCCACGAGTGCGTGGAGATCACGAAGAAGTGGCTGACGATGTCGTCCTGGCGCAAGGATGCGCCGCTCACGCCCTTGCCGCCGCGCTTCTGCGAGCGGTACAGGTCGACCTTCGTGCGCTTCGCGTAGCCAGTTCGTGTGATCGTCACCACAACGTCCTCGCGCGCGATGAGGTCTTCCATCGAGACCTCGCCGTCGAACGGGATGATCTGGGTCTTGCGGTCGTCGCCGAAGCGGGCCACGATCTCGGCCAGCTCCTCGGAGACGATCGCCCGCTGCCGCTCCGGCTTGGCCAGGATGTCCTTGAGGTCGGCGATCTCGATCTCGATCCGGGCCAGCTCGTCGATGATCTTCTGCCGCTCCAGCGCCGCCAGGCGCCGCAGCTGCATGTCCAGGATCGCGGTGGCCTGGATCTCGTCGACGTCGAGCAGCTGCATCAGGCCCTGGCGGGAGTCCTCGACCGTGGGCGAGCGCCGGATCAGGGCGATCACCTCGTCGAGCATGTCCAGCGCCTTGACCAGGCCGCGCAGGATGTGCGCGCGCTCCTCGGCCTTGCGCAGGCGGTAGGCCGTGCGCCGGCGGATGACATCGATCTGGTGATCGACGTAGTGGCGGATGAACTGGGCCAGGTTGAGCGTGCGCGGCACCCCGTCGACCAGCGCCAGCATGTTGGCGCCGAAGGTCTCCTGCAGCTGGGTGTGCTTGTAGAGGTTGTTCAGCACGACCTTGGCGACGGCGTCGCGCTTCAGGACCAGGATCAACCGCATTCCGGTACGCCCGGACGACTCGTCGCGGATGTCGGCGATTCCGGTGAGTTTGCCCTCCTTGACCAGCTCGGCTACCCGTTCGGCCAGGTTGTCGGGGTTCACCTGGTACGGCAGCTCGGTGACGACCAGGCACGGCCGGCCCCGGGCGTCCTCCTCGACCTCGACCACCGCGCGCATCCGGATCGAGCCACGACCGGTGCGGTAGGCGTCCTGGATCGCCTGCTGGCCGACGATCAGGCCGCGGGTCGGGAAGTCGGGTCCCTTGACGATGCCCAGGATCGCCTCGAGCGTGGTGGCCTCGTCGGCCTCCGGGTTGTCCAGGTACCACTGGACGGCGGCGGCGATCTCCCGCAGGTTGTGCGGCGGGATCTTGGTGGCCATCCCGACCGCGATGCCCTCGGAGCCGTTGACCAGCAGGTTCGGGAACCGCGCGGGCAGGATCGTGGGCTCCTTGGCCCGCCCGTCGTAGTTGTCCTGCATGTCGACGGTGTCCTCGTCGATGTCCCGCAGCATCTCCATGGCCAGCGGCGAGAGCTTCGACTCGGTGTAGCGCATGGCGGCCGGCGGGTCGTTGCCCGGCGAGCCGAAGTTGCCGTTGCCGTCGATCAGCGGGTAGCGCAGCGACCACGGCTGGCCCATCCGGACCAGGGCGTCGTAGATCGAGGAGTCACCGTGCGGGTGGTAGTTACCCATGACGTCGCCGACGACGCGGGCGCACTTGACGTAGCCGCGGTCGGGACGGAAGCCGGCGTCGTACATCGCGTACAGGATCTTGCGGTGCACCGGCTTGAGGCCGTCCCGCACGTCCGGCAGCGCCCGCCCGACGATGACGCTCATCGCGTAGTCGAGGTACGAGCGCTGCATCTCGACCTCGAGGCCGACCGGCTCGACCCGCTGGCTCACTCCGCCGCCGGGCACGTCCTGGGGTTCCTCGGCGGGGGTCTCGGGAGTATCCGTCACAGTTAACCCTTACTAACAGTCAAACCCGACAAACGGCGTCAGGCTACGCATTTCGCTGTGGATAACGTTGTGGAAAGCGGTGATTCGCTGTGCATAACCCGAGGTGAGCGGCGTCGAGTGACGCCGCTCACCCGTACCTCAGATGTCGAGGAACCGCACGTCCTTGGCGTTGCGCTGGATGAACGAGCGCCGCGCCTCGACGTCCTCACCCATCAGGACGCTGAACAGCTCGTCCGCGGTTGCGGCGTCGTCCAGGGTCACCTGGCGCAGGGTGCGGGAACCCGGGTCCATCGTCGTGTCCCACAGCTCGCGGAAGTTCATCTCGCCGAGACCCTTGAACCGCTGGATGTCATCCGGCTTGGCGTTCGGCTTCTTCTGCTGGCGCAGCTCGATCAGGCCGTCCCGCTCCCGGTCGGAGTACGCGTACTGGGCGTCGTCGCCGCGCTTGTTCCACTTGATCTTGTAGAGCGGCGGGGCGGCCAGGTAGACGTGGCCGAGCTCGACCAGCGGCCGCATGAAGCGGAACAGCAGGGTGAGCAGCAGCGTCTGAATGTGCTGGCCGTCAACGTCGGCGTCGGCCATCAGCACCACCTTGTGGTAGCGCAGCTTGGCGACGTCGAACTCCTCGTGGATGCCGGTGCCCAGGGCCGTGATCAGCGACTGGACCTCGTTGTTCTTCAGCACCCGGTCGATCCGGGCCTTCTCCACGTTGAGGATCTTGCCGCGGATCGGCAGGATCGCCTGGATCTGGCTGTCGCGGCCCTGCTTGGCCGAGCCGCCGGCCGAGTCACCCTCGACGATGAACAGCTCGGACACCCGCGGGTCGGTCGACTGGCAGTCGGCCAGCTTGCCCGGCATCGAGCCGGACTCCAGCAGCGACTTGCGCCGGGCCAGCTTGCGGGCCTGCTGCGCGGCGATCCGGGCGCGGGCCGCCTGCGAGGCCTTGGTGATGATCTGCTTGGCGTCGGCCGGGTTGCGGTCGAACCAGTCGGCGATCTGCTCGTTGGCGACCTTCTGGACGAAGCCCTTCATGTCCGTGTTGCCGAGCTTGGTCTTGGTCTGACCCTCGAACTGCGGGTTGGCCAGTTTCACCGAGATGATCGCGGCGAGCCCTTCGCGGATGTCCTCACCCGAGAGCTTCTCGTCGCTCTTGAGGAACTTCTTCTCCGCGCCGTACCGGTTGACGATGCTGGTCAGCGCGGCCCGGAAGCCTTCCTCGTGGGTGCCGCCCTCGTGGGTGTTGATCGTGTTGGCGAAGGTGTAGACCGACTCGCCGTACGACTCGTTCCACTGCATGGCGATCTCGAGGGCCATGCCCTCGTCGTTCGCCTCGGCCTCGAACTCGATCACGGACTTGTGGATCGGGGTCTTGGTCTGGTTGAGGTGGCGCACGAAGTCGGCGATGCCGTTCTCGTACATGAAGGTGACCTCGCGGGGCTTGCCCTCCTCGTCGAGGTGCTCCGGCCGCTGGTCGACCAGGTTGATCGTCAGGGCCTTGTTGAGGAAGGCGTACTCCTGGATCCGGCGGTAGATCGTCTGCCAGTCGAACTCGACGGTCTCGAAGATCGTCGGGTCCGGCCAGAACTGGACCATCGAACCGGTCCGATCGGTCGTCTCACCCTTCTCCAGCGGGCCGGGCTTGGAGGCGGTGTAGTGCTGGCGGTAGACGTTGCCCGACTTGTGGATCTCCACGAACATCTTGGTGGAGAGGGCGTTGACGACCGAGACACCGACGCCGTGCAGACCGCCGGAGACCGCGTACGCCTTGCCGTCGAACTTGCCACCCGCGTGCAGGACCGTCAGAGCGACCTCGACGCCGGGCTTCTTCAGCTTGGGGTGCAGGTCGACCGGGAAACCGCGGCCGTTGTCGGTGACGGAGACGCCGCCGTCCGGCAGCAGGACGACGTCGATGGTGTCGCAGTAGCCCGCGAGCGCCTCGTCGACGGCGTTGTCCACAACTTCCCAGACCAGGTGGTGCAGGCCCCGCTCGCCCGTGGAACCGATGTACATACCGGGGCGCTTGCGGACCGCCTCGAGACCTTCGAGCACGGTGATGGAACCGGCACCGTATTCCTGCGTGTTCTCTGCCACCCTCGGCCACTTTCTCGCGCCGGCCCGCGCGAGGCGGGCTGGTCACGGGGTTGGCGGGCGGCCGGCGGCCACCGACGGGCAGGGCGAGCCACCGGCGACGAGCCGCGGGAAGAAAGCGGACCACCGGTGGAGCCGAGCGCGCCGGTCGCCGCGGTCACCCGCGGATCGTGATCGGCTGGAAAAATCGCGTAGCGTGACGGAGTGCCGTCACGGGGCGGACTTTCCCGGTCTCTGTCGATTCTACTCCGTCGGAGCGAGTTGTAGAGGGTCCGGCACCCTCGTCCGGGTACCTCAGATTGCCGTAGCGCGATTCAGGGCCACTCCCACGAGTCCCCCTACACGGAATGCGGGCTCCCCGCAACGGCGAACCGTTCGACGCCCGGACCCCGAGGCGCGCCTCCGCGCGGGTGGGGCCACGCGCTGCGACACTGCCTGACGACAGCAGGCGACGGTGTCGTAACCTCGCCCGCGCGGCCCGGTACACGGCCGGACGGGTCCGCAGCCCGGCAGTTCGAGGAGAGGTGAGCCCGCCATGGCGCTGGACAAGGGGCTGGACAACGTCGCCGTGCACTGGCCGCGGACGAACCGGTTCTACGACCCGGTCGCCCCCGCGGAGTTCGTCGACTTCGGCGCCGTCGCGGACGCGCCGGACATCGCCGCGCCCACCGGCGCACTCGCGCTGCACATCGCCAAGACCGGCACGGTACGGGCAACTGCCTACACGGAGCTCGTCGACCTGCTGCTGGGGCTGGAGGGTGTCCTCTACGCCACCGATGCAGCCGCGGAGGACGAGGACCCGGTCATCGACCCGGACGGCTGCGCCTGGATCGCCGGCGGGCTGGAGCGCTTCGTGGAAGGTCACCAGCCGTACGGCGACCTGGTCACCTTCGACAGCGTGGCGAACGTGATGCGGGCCGCAGTGGCCGGTGGACGCCTCGCGGAGCAGCAGCTGCGCTGGCTGGACCAGCGACTGGCGGCGCTGCGGGACGAGGCGGGCAACGCACCGCACTGGAGCTTCGCCCGTACGGAGCTGGCGGTCCTGTCCGGCTTCTACCGCCGCTGCGCCGAGCGGGGCTTCGCGGTCTTCGCCGACTACTGAGCCGACCGGACTGTCAGCCGTACGTGTCGCGCGGGCCGCGGCCCTGCACCCGGCGCGGGCCCTTGGCCCACGACGGCGCCGCCGGTCCGTGGATGTTGAGCTTGGTGACCACGTTGTGGCCGACCTCGGCGGCGATGCGCTTGAGGAGGTTGGCCGCGAGCAGGCGGAGTTGGGTCGCCCACGCGGTCGACTCCGCCTCCACGGTGAGCACGCCGGCGTCGAGCTTGACCGGGCGGCTGTGCTGGGCGACGTCCGGACCGACGACCTTCTCCCAGGCGCCGAAGACCTTGGCCTCGGCGGCCGGCTTCTGCCAGCCGCGCTGCTTCATGATCCGCTCGAGCATCACGCCGAAGAGCTGCGGATCGCGCGGATCCGGCCCGGGGCCGGAATAGCCGCGCAGGCGGCGGCCGGTGCCTTCGTCGTTTCCGGTACGGCGTCGCGGCGCCTGTTGAGCAGCTCGCCGCCGGGCGAGAGCGGCGTCCAGAACCGCGCGGGCCAGCTCCGGCCCGACCGCTGTCCCGCCGTCCGCCGCGACTCCTGGTGCGCTTCCCGAGCCGTCCGGCCCGGTCTGCACATCGGAAGCAGGGGACGCACTGTCGGCCCGGTCGCGGGCGGTTCTGCCGGTGCCTGAGGCGGCGCGACCGCCGGCGCCTGATGCCGGCTCGCGGCCTGTCGCGTCTGCTGCGCCGCTGCCGCCACCGGCGGCATTCCCGCCGGCTGCCCGCCTTGCGGCGGCCCTGGGAGCCGCTGGCGGCTTTTCCGGGCTTCCCTCAGACACGGGTCACCGTTCCTGGTCCGACGTCGTAGCGGGCCCCCTGCAGGGTCGCGGGGACATCCTCCGGCACCGCGCACGTCACCAGCAACTGCGTCGCGTCCGACACCAACGCCGCCAGCCGCTCCCGCCGGCCCGAGTCCAGCTCGGCAAAGACGTCGTCGAGCACCAGCACCGGCTCGATCCCGTCGGCGCGCAGCAGGTCGTAGGCGGCCAGCCGCAGGGCGAGTGCGAACGACCAGGATTCGCCGTGGCTCGCGTACCCCTTGGCCGGCAGTTCGCCCAGGGTGAGGGAAAGATCATCGCGGTGCGGGCCGACCAGGGTGACGCCGCGCTCGATCTCGTTCTGCCGCCGCTCGGCGAGCGAGGCGAGCAGTGCCTGCTCCAACTGCGGGCGGTCCGGCGCCGGCGATTCGCCGAGCCGCGACGCGTACGCGATAGAGGCCGTCGACCGCCCGGCCGCCACCGCGTCGTAGGCCTTGGTCAGATGTGGACCGAGGGCCGCGACCAGCTCCAGCCGGCCGGCCAGCAACTCGGCCCCGTGATGCGCCAGGTGCTGGTCCCAGACGGCGAGAGTCGACAGATCCTGCCCGCGCGTCCCGCCGACCTTGCGCGTCAGGTACGCCGTGCGCAACAGGGCGTTGCGCTGCTTGACCACCCGGTCGTAGTCGGCGCGGACCCCGGCGAAGCGGGGCAGCCGGGCCACCAGCAGATCATCGAGATAGCGCCGGCGCTCGGCCGGATCACCGCGGACCAGCTCAAGATCCTCCGGCGCGAACAACACCATCCGCAGCGCGCCGAGCACGTCGCGGGACCGGCGTACGGGTGATCTGTTGAGCCTGGCCCGGTTTGCCCGGCCCGGCACGATCTCCAGCTCGACCAGCAGCTCGCGACCATCGTGGACGATCTCGCTGCGGATCACGGCCGAGCCGGCACCCGCCCGGACCAGCGGCGCGTCGGTGGCCACCCGGTGACTGTCCAGAGTGGCCACGTAACCCAGCGCTTCGATCAGGTTGGTCTTACCCATGCCGTTCTGGCCGACGAGCACCGCGACGCCGGGGTCGAAGTCGACCGTCACCCGCTCGTACGAACGGAAGTCGGTCAACTCGACCCGGCGTACGTACATCTCACTAATCGTCCTTTGCAGTGCGGCGAAGCCGCCTGGACCGCTCAGCTCCTTTGCAGTGCGGCTGAGCCGCTTGGACCGCTCAGCCGACGACGGCGTGGCCACCGAACTGCTGACGCAGCGCGGCGACGGCCTTCATGGCGGGCGAGTCGGTCTGCCGCGACTCGAAACGGGTGAACAGCGAAGCGGCGATGACGTGCAGTGGGACGGCCAGCCGGACCGCCTCGTCGACGGTCCACCGGCCCTCGCCGGTGTCCTCGGCGTAGCCCTTGAGCTTGGCCAGCTCGGGGTCGCCGTCCAGCGCCCGGTCGAGCAGGTCGAGCAGCCAGGACTTGACGACGCTGCCCTCGCGCCAGCTCTTGATCGCGCCGGGCACGTTGTCCACGTACTCGGAGGCCTCGAGCAGCTCCCAGCCCTCGGCCAGGGCCTGCATCATGCCGTACTCGATGCCGTTGTGGACCATCTTGGTGTAGTGGCCGGCGCCGACCGGGCCGGCGTGCACGAAGCCGTACGGGCCGCCGGGCTTGAGGGCCTCGAAGATCGGCATGCAGGTGGCGACGTTCTCCTCGGAGCCGCCGACCATCAGCGCGTAGCCGTTCTGGTTGCCCCAGATGCCGCCGGAGACGCCGCAGTCCATGTAGCCGATGCCCTTGGGCGCGAGCCGGTCGGCCCGCGGCTGGTCATCGGTGAACTTGGAGTTCCCGCCGTCGATGATGATGTCCCCGGCGGACAGCAGCCCGCCCAGTTCGTCGATCGTGCTCTCGGTGATGTGACCGGCCGGCACCATCGTCCAGACCACCCGCGGCGCGGCGAGCTTTTCGACCATTTCGGCGATGCTGGCGACGTCGGAGACGTCCGGGTTGCGGTCGTAGCCGACGACTTCGTGCCCGGCGGAGCGGATCCGCCCGCGCATGTTGCCGCCCATCCGGCCGAGACCGACAAGGCCGAGCTGCATGGTGTTCCCCCTAGATGAGTGGTTCTTCCGCCCAGTATCAGCGGGTTACCCGGATCGGCATGATCAGATAGCGGTAACCCGGCACGATTTCGCCGTCTTCGGCCGCGGGGGAGATCACAGCGGGCTTGAACGCGTCGACGAACGAGAGTACGGCGGTCTGGGCCCCCAGGTTCTGCAATCCGTCGATCAGGTACTGCGGGTTGAAGCCGATGGTCAGCGGTTCGCCGGTGAAGGCGGCCTCCATGGCCTCGCTGGCCCGGGCCTCCTCCGTGCCGCCGGCCTCGACGACCAGGCCGTCCTCGCCGAAGCTGAGCAGGACCGGGGTGGTGCGCTCGGCGACCAGGGCGACGCGGCGGACCACCTCGACGAGCGCGGAGACGCTGACCCGGGCCTCGGCGTTGTGGCTGGCCGGGAAGAGCGAGCGGACCGGCGGGTAGTTGGCGCCGTCGAGCAGCCGGCTGGTCGTACGCCGGGTGCCGCCGGCGAAGCCGATCATGCCCTCCCCGGCGTTGCCCTGGGCCAGCGCCAGGATGACGTCGCCGCCGAGCGGGCCCATCGTCTTGGCGGTGTCGTTCAGCGTCTTCGCCGGGACGAGCGCGTTGAGGCTGATGTCGGGGTCGTCGGGGCTCCACTGCAGCTCCCGCATGGCGAGCCGGTAGCGGTCGGTGGCCAGCATCGCCATCGACGTGCCGTTCAGCTCGATCCGCACGCCGGTCATCATCGGCAGCGTCTCGTCACGGCCGGCCGCGATGGCGACCTGCTGGACGGCCGAGGCGAACGTCTGCGCGTCGACCGTGCCGGCGCTGGACGGCATCTCCGGCAGGGTCGGATAGTCCTCGACCGGCATCGTCGGCAGCGTGAAGCGCGCGCTGCCGCAGACAAGCTCAAGATGCGCACCGACAGCGGCGATGTCCGCCGGCTTGTTCGGCAGTGCCTTGGTGATCTCAGCCAGCAGCCGGCCGGAGACCAGGGCGGCGCCGTCGGCGTCGGCCTGCACCTCCACGCTCACCTGACTGGAGACCTCGTAGTCGAAGCCGGAGACGTGCAACCTGCCGTCGGTCACCCGCAACATGACGCCGGCGAGCACCGGCACCGACGGGCGGCTCGGCAGGCTCTTCGCCGTCCACGCCACAGCGTCGGCGAGTGCGTCTCGCTCCACCCGGAACTTCATGCCATGCCCTCCGCGTCACTCTTTCTCGACGAACCAGCATCGGATGTGCTGATGGCGCCCACTGAACTCTATGGCGCGGGTCGGCGCAGCGTGCGTCCGACCCCGGTGCTGTGGGTAAGTCAGGGATGGTTCGGACGGCCGAGCGGCTCATCCACACCTTCCCCAACGCTGATGATTGCTTTTTGGATTTCCCTGAAGAAGACATAGTCGTCTTCATCGGTCCTGTGCAAAGTGTGGAGAACTCCCGTTTGCGCA
Source organism: Actinoplanes sp. NPDC048967 (assembly GCF_040649415.1). NCBI lineage: Bacteria > Bacillati > Actinomycetota > Actinomycetes > Micromonosporales > Micromonosporaceae > Actinoplanes > Actinoplanes sp. NPDC048967. The sequence goes on along the minus strand of NZ_JBEZFL010000002.1, from coordinate 1,032,557 downwards.
GGTCAGCGGGTTATCCACCGGTGATTCACATGTGGGAAACCAGGGTACAAACCCCGGTCTGCGTCCACAGTCGTCGACCCGACTCCGGTTGTCCACCGTTGTCCACCGTCTGTCCACCGGTTATCCACCGGGTTTGTGCCCAGCCCTGGGGATAACGCCGGAACGCTACCGGCTCGTCGTCCCCAGAACCTTCAACAGGAAATCCACACGCGTCCACAGCCTGTGGGGACAGCCGTGACCGTGCGTGTCTGTCCACATCGATTTCCCCAGGTCTCATCCACATCTGTGGGGTAAGGCCCCGAAGGTTTTCCACCGCTGGGGATAACTTCCTGTGAACGCCTGTGAACTGCTGTGGATAACGTTGGCACGATCCCGTCTCGTCGCGGCGTTGACACGAACGGGGTGGGGACAGGCCGACCGATCCGACGCCGGGGTCGGTTCTTCGAAGGGTCTTCCTGGGGACGGGCCGAGCCCTCATCGGTATCGGGTGAGGCCCCGCGGTGGCGGGCTCCGTCGCCCGCGGGGCGGGCGGTGAGTGGTCCGCGGGGCGGGCGGTGAGTGGTCCGCGGGGCGGGCGGTGAGTGGTCCGCGGGGCGGGCGGTGAGTGGTCCGCGGGGCGGGCGGTGAGTCGTCTGTTGATCGTCGCTTGGCCTCAGGGGGGGGGGCAAGGCGAGGCGTTCTTGGCGTGGGGATGACGGCGCCTGCCGCGCGATGGTCGGCGGGTGAGGCGACGAATTTTCACGCCACGGTGATCAGGACTGCGCTCGGCCGGGTGACCACCTTTTGTCGGCTGGGACGGAGCGGACTCGATCTTGATGTAGATCGAGTCCGTGCGGCTTCGGCCCGGCGGCGCGAACGGCGTCGATCGGGAGCTCCCCCAGTCTTCGGTCATGGGCGGGGCTTCGGTCAGCGGCTGAGGGATCTTCATGGGGAACGGCCGGACCTGGCCGCCGCCGACTGCGGCGGATCGGGCCGTGGCGGACCGACCGTGGCGGATCGGGCTGGGTGGATCGGGCCGGGTGGATCGGGCAGGCGGACCGGGCCAGGCGGACCGGGCTAGGGATCAAACGTGGCAGACAGGCCGACCGGACCAGGCGGCCTGGCGCGGCCGATCGGACCTGGGCGAGCGAACGTGGCCGGCGAGCCGTGGCTTACTGGGACCGGGGCGACCGGACCTGGCGGATCGGGCCAGGCAGACCAACGTGGCGGACCAGGCCCGGAGGGTCAAACGTGGCGGACCAGGCCGATCAGACCAGGCGGCCTGGCGCGGCCGATCGGACCTGGGCGAGCGAACGTGGCCGGCCAGTCGTGGCCTATCGGGACCGAGGTGGTCGGACTTTACGGACCGACCGTGGCGCACCGAACCAGGCTGGCTGAACCAGGAGGATCGAACGTGGCGGATCGGGCCGACCGGACCAGGGCGTCCGGCCGTGGCCTACCGGACCTGGGCGTCCGGCCGTGGCCTACCGGACCTGGGCGTCCGGCCGTGGCCTACCGGACCTGGGTGGCCGGACCTGCTGACCGAATGCGGCCGACTTGGCTTGCCGACTTGGCTTGGCGGCCCGGAAGTGGCCGGTCGACGAGGCGGGCCTGATGGGTGACCGAATCTGGGCGACGGGGCAGTCATGCGCGTTCGCCCGGCAGTGGACGAGATTCTCGTAAGGAGGGTTTCGCTGGCGGGGCGACGGGACCTCCGTTCTTCGGCCCAAGGCGTCACCCAGTGAGGAGATAGCGTCCGCGGTGGTGATCTGCTTGCTCGGCGAGTTGAAGGAAGGCCTTTACCGCCGGTAGCGAGATTTCGACTCGTCGGAGCTGAGGGGCTGCACGTGAAAGTTGTGGGGCCTAGGCACGGCGCCGTTGTCAGACTTGACCTGGCTGCTGGCCTGCGTAGAAGGCCCTCGTCGGTGACGACACCGAGTCCGCCTGGGCTGTGATCGCTGAGCACGGTCTCTCCGGCGACAGGGCCGGGGCCGCCGAGGAACTCGGACCCGGCTCACAGCCCCCTGCCTGCGGCCGCGATGGTCGAGGCGCCCGACCATCGCGGAACGATCCCGCTTCGTCCGCCAAATGCGCTCAGCGATCTGGTCAAACCGCCGGACGATCCATCACAGCGATTACTTGACCGCGGCCGGACGGAGAAGTGGCGGTGACCGGTGGCTATGTGGACGGCCTTCGGGGTCGGCGACGCTTCAGCCCGGCGGGGGATCGCCGGGCTTGAGGTGGTCCTGGCTGATTGCTGTGGTCGCTTGAGCCGGTGTTGCGGTTGTGGGGGCCGCTGCGCGTACCGGAAAAGAACTAGGTGTTTTGTTTGATGCGGTTGGTCAGCTCGGCGATCTGGTTGTAGAGGGATCGCCGCTCGGCCATGTGCTGGCGGATTTTTCGGTCCGCGTGCATCACCGTCGTGTGGTCGCGGCCGCCGAAGGCCTGGCCGATTCTTGGCAGGGACAGTTCCGTCAGTTCGCGGCAGAGGTACATCGCTACCTGGCGGGCGTTGACCAGCACTCGGGACCTTGAGTGGCCGCGGAGGTCTTCCAGGCTCACGCCGAAGTAGTCCGCCGTGGACACCATGATCTGGTCGGCGGTGATTTCCGGGCCGGCGCCGTCGGGCATGAAGTCGCGCAGGACCTCCTCGGCCAGCGAGAGCTGGACCGACGACCTGGTCAGGCTGGCGAATGCGGTCACCCGGATGAGGGCGCCCTCGAGTTCGCGGATCGAGTTCGAGACGCGGGACGCGATGAACTCCAGGACGTCGTCCGGGGCGTACATGCGTTCCTGCGCGGCCTTTTTCTGCAGGATCGCGATGCGGGTCTCCAGGTCCGGCGGCTGGATGTCCGCGAGCAGGCCCCATTCGAAGCGGGTGCGCATCCGGTCCTCGAGGGTGGCCAGCTGGCGCGGGGAGCGGTCCGAGCTGATCACGATCTGCTTGTTCGCGTTGTGCAGCGTGTTGAACGTATGGAAGAACTCTTCCTGGGTGCGCTCGCGGTTCTCCAGGAACTGGATGTCGTCGATCAGCAGGATGTCGACGTCGCGGTAGCGGCGCTGGAAGGCCTGTGTCTTGTCGTCGCGCAGGGAATTGATGAAGTCGTTGGTGAATTCCTCGGTGGAGACGTAGCGCACCGAGCGGGCGTGACCGAGGGTCGTCGCGTAGTGGCCGATCGCGTGCAGCAGGTGCGTTTTGCCCAGCCCGGAACTGCCGTAGATGAACAGCGGGTTGTATGCCTTGGCCGGGGATTCGGCGACCGCGACCGACGCCGCGTGGGCGAACCTGTTGGACGAGCCGATGACGAACGTCTCGAACATGTATTTCGGGTTCAGGCGGTTGCCGTCATTGCCGCCCGGCCGGCGGTCGCGGTCCTGGCCGCGCATGTCCATCGGCGCGCGGCCCGGGCCGTTGTCGCCGCTGTGCTGCCTGATCTGCAGAGTGTCGTCGCGGCGGTCCTGGGCGTGCATCGTCGGGCGCTCGTCCGGGCGGCGCTGGTTGTCGCGCAGCTGGGCCGGGTCGGTGGCGATCCGGCGGCCGGTCGACTCGTTCGGCGCCTCGGCGAAGTGCGGCATCTGGCGCGGGGCCTCGCGACGCTGCGGCTCTGCTTCGGTACGGGTCTGGGCCTGCTTCTCCTGCTGGTCCTCGGCGACCGTCTTCGGGCCTTCCGCCGGGCGCACCGGCATCGGCAGCGGCGCGGCGAACAGGGCGTCCTGACCGTCACGGGAGTCACGGGCCGCCGGGACGGCGCGCGGGAACGGTGCCTGGGCGGAACCGGTCGGTCCCTCGGCCGGCTCGTAGTTCTGCTCGTACGACTTCTCGTAGCCCTGATCGTAGTTGTCCTGGTGACCGAAGGACGGCGGCTGTGGATAGCGGTCCGGGTATGCCGGCGGCTGCTGCTCCGCGTAGCGCGGCGGCTGCTGGTCGGCGTAGTGCTGCTGCTGGTCGGCGTAATGGGCGGGCGCCTGGGTCGGCGGCTCGGGAGGCGGCGTGCCGTAGACCGTGCCCGGGCGGCCGGTGCCGTCCTCGGGCGGGCGGACCGTCACGGCCACTTGGATCGGCCGGCCGAGCCGGCGCGACAGAGCCTCGGTGATCGCCAGCCGCAGCCGCGACTCGATCACATCCCGGGTGTACGTGTCCGGCACGGACAGCAGCGCGGTGTCCTCGACTATGGCGCGCAGCCGGGTGAGCCGCAGGTACGCACGCTGCTGAGCGGACGCGATCTCGTCCGCCAGCTCGTCCGTCGCAGCGGTCCACACCCCGCCAAGGTCGACCGTATCGGCCACCGCCGCGCCACCCCCATCGCCACCGGTCTCCCGGTGGCCTTGTCCGGCTTCCGCCGCCCTTGCCAGTCGTCACCCGTACGGGCCACGAACCGGCTACCCCCAACCCAGCACATCCAACGTGCTGAACACGTACGGCGCCACCGGCTGTCCACAGGTTATCCACAACCTGTGCACTCGTCGGCGGTCGCTCCCCGGCCGGTTGGTCGGCGGACTCCCCCGGAGCCTGTGCTGGCGCGGGAAAACAGGCTCACCTGGCGAACGATTAACCGGCTCGTCCGGTTTTGGCCGACTCGACGCGTCAGCGCTGCAGACCAGCAAACGGGCACGCTAACAGCGCGGCGGCACCCGCATCAACCGCCGGTACCCACCCCGGGGCAGACCTGGCACGAAAAGATTCACTCCGTGCGCAGACGGACCAGCGTGCGTGACGAAGCCCCGTACCGGGAAGTGATCTGTCGGCGTGCCGACCCGACGATGGTTGACCACCCAGGGGGTGCTGCGTAGGGTCGGGCGGTTGCTCCGCCGCGCTCTGCTAAAGTGGCGTCTTGCAGCTTTGATGCCCCCTGGACACCTACGGTCTCGTGGGTGCCCTACGAAGACGGAGTTTTGACGTGAGCAAGCGCACTTACCAGCCGAACAACCGCCGTCGCGCGAAGACCCACGGTTTCCGGCTGCGCATGCGTACCCGTGCCGGCCGCGCCATCCTCTCCACCCGCCGCGCCAAGGGCCGCGACAAGCTGTCGGCCTGAGCCGACGCTGGTCCGGCCGGATGTCCAGGTAGTCGTGCTGGCCGCGGCGCAACGACTGAGGCGCAGCACTGACTTCGCCGCAGCGGTTCGCGGTGGGCGCAGGGCCGGGCGCAGCACGGTGGTCGTCCACCTTCTTATCGATGAGCCGGCGCAAGCCTCCACGGCGCGCGCCGGCTTTGTCGTGTCCAAGTCCGTGGGCAACGCGGTGACCCGTAACAAGGTCCGCCGGCGGCTGCGGCACCTGGTCCGGCCCCGCCTCGCCGACCTGCCGGACGGCACTCTGCTGGTGGTTCGCGCACTGCCCGCCTCGGCGTCGGCGTCCTTCGAGACGCTGGGCACCGACCTCGATGGCGCCCTGGCCGCGGCCCGGTCACCCCGGCGGCGGCGATGAGCACGCCACGCGGGCCGGTCGCCCGGGTGCTGACGTGGGGGATCGTCGCGTACCGTCGTTACTTGAGCCCGGCACTGCCGGCCCGCTGTCGGTTCTACCCCTCGTGCAGCGCGTACGCCCAGGAGGCAATCGCGGTGCACGGCGCTTCCCGAGGGACCGCCCTGGCGATCTGGCGGCTGTTGCGCTGCCACCCCTTCCACCCTGGCGGGTTCGATCCGGTGCCTGACCCGATCCGTCACCGTCCTGCTGATGTGACTGGAGCATGAATTGAGTCTCGACTGGATCTACATCGCGATCTCGTGGATCCTTCTTCGCTGGCATGACCTCTGGGACGCGATCGGCGTCTCCGACGGCAGGGTGCTGGGCACCAACTGGTCCTGGATCCTGTCGATCGTCTTCCTGGTCGTGACGCTGCGGGTGATCCTCTTCCCCGTCTTCGTCAAGCAGATCAAGTCCCAGCGCGCCATGCAGGCGTTGCAGCCCAAGGTCAAGCAGCTGCAGGAGAAGCACAAGGGCGACCGGGAGACGCTCCAGAAAGAAATGATGGAGCTGTACAAGGTCGAGAAGGCCAACCCGCTCATGGGCTGCCTCCCGATGTTCCTGCAGATCCCCGTCTTCCTGGGCCTGTTCCACGTGCTGCGCCGGCTCAACCCGGACAACGGCCAGCCCACCCTGTACGGCTGGACCGCCGAGCAGTTCCGCGAGGCCACCCACTCGGCGCTGTTCACCGCGCCGCTGCCGGCCCAGTTCGGCTCCTCCGCCGAGGACCTGACCCGGCTCGGTGCGACCAACGGCACCGTGGTCAAGGTCATCGCTGCCGTCCTGGTCCTCATCATGATGGCGACGACGTACCTCACCAGCCGCCAGATGATCCTCAAGACCGGCTGGGCCGAGGACCCTCAGCAGAAGATGATCCAGCGCCTGATGCTGTACGGCATCCCGCTGTCGCTGCTCGTCTCCGGCTCGCTGTTCCCCATCGGCGTGGTCATCTACTGGGTCACGAACAACCTCTTCAGCCTGGCCCAGCAGCAGTGGGTGCTCCGCAAGTTCCCGCCGCCGCCGATGGCCAACGGCAAGACCGCCGCGTCGTCGACCCGTCCGGCCGGTGCGGCCAACGCCAAGTCCGGCGCCAAGGGCCCGCAGAACCCGGTGCAGTCCGGCCGTACCGGTGGCCTGTTCGGCCGCAAGCCGGCCGCCCAGCCGGACCCGAAGGGCCCGGTCGTGGACACCAAGGCCCTCGCGCCGAAGCCCGGCGCCAAGCCGGTGAACCCCAAGAAGGGCGCGCGACCCGCGAACAAACCACAGGGATGACGCAGCTGCGGCCCGGGCCACGCCCCGGGCCGCGCGCGGCCCTGCCGGGGCGGCGACAAAGACCTCCTCGCGCCCGGCGCTGACCTGATCGTTCCCAGGCGGCACCGGCGCGGGAAACAGCGGACCGAGCAGGTCCGGCCCGAGTGAGTACGGAGATGAGACCGTGACCGACACCAGCACTCCCAGCGCAGAGCAGTCCACCGAGGAGACCGCTTCCGCCACTGCCGCGGAGTCCGCCGGTACCGAGGAGACCAAGAAGTCGGAGACCGTCACCTCGGACTCCGACCTGTTCCGGCAGAGCGAGATCGCCGCCGACTACGTGGAGGGCCTGCTCGACATCCTCGACTACGACGGTGACATCGACGAGCTCGTGTCGGCGGGCCGCCCGATGGTCGAGGTCGTCGGCGGCCGGCTGCAGCCGCTCGTGGGCCAGCGTGGCGCGACGCTCGAGGCGCTGCAGGAGCTCACCCGCCTGGCGATCTTCCGGGCCACCGGCTCGCCGAGCCGGCTGCTGCTGGACATCGGCGGCTACCGGGCGACCCGGCGTAAGGAACTGACGGCGGTCGCCCGCAACGCGGTCGAAAAGGTCAAAGAGCACGGCGATCCCGTACGCCTGGAGCCGATGTCGGCCTTCGAGCGCAAGTGTGTGCACGACGTGGTCAACGCGATCCCCGGCGTGCAGAGCGAGTCGGAGGGCGTCGAGCCCAGCCGCCGCATCGTGGTCCGTCCGGCTGACTGAGCTGACATGACCGACCCACGCTCCGGCGCGGGTGACAACGGCCCGGGCGCTGTGCCCGGGCCGTCGTCGTCTGCCCCCACCGCCGTCTCCCCTGTCGTTCCGCCGGCCTTCTCCGCGGCGGCCGAGCGCGCCTTCGGTGACCGGCTCCCCCTGGCTACCCGCTATGCCGAACTCCTGATCACGGACGGCGTCGTCCGGGGCCTGATCGGGCCCCGCGAGGCACCGCGGGTCTGGGAACGGCACCTGATCAACTGTGCCGTTATGTCCGAGATGATCCCGTTAGGTGCTTCAGTGACCGACGTCGGGTCTGGTGCCGGTTTGCCCGGTATCGTGCTGGCAGTGGCTAGGCCAGATCTCACGATCACGCTGGTCGAGCCACTGGCACGACGAACCGCTTTCCTGTCCGAAGCGGTGACCGCACTCGGCCTCGACACGACTGTCACAGTCGTCCGGGGCCGCGCTGAAGATGTCGCCGGTGGGCCCCCCGCCGCCGCCGACATCGTCACCGCACGCGCGGTCGCGCCACTGGACCGGCTCGCCGGTTGGTGCCTGCCCCTCGCCGCCGTCGGCGGCCGGCTCCTGGCGCTCAAGGGCGCTTCGGCCGCGGAAGAGGTGGCAGAACACCACGAGGCGATCACCCGGCTCGGTGGTGGCGACCCGGTCGTCCGGCTCTGCGGAGCCGGAGTGATCGATCCGCCGACCACGGTCGTCGAGATCGTGCGGGAGCGGGCCGTCGTGGCACCAAGGCCGAGGCCGTCCGGAAGGGCGGCCGACCCGGGCCGCTCCGCCGGTGGGCGCGGCTCCGGGAAAAGGAGATCGCGGAGGGGATAGATGGCCAGGCGGGGCGTGCGGAAACGAACGGGAAAGCTCCCACGACCCCAGCGAGGCCCGGATACGGGCCGGCCTGTTGCTGGTACTCCCGCTGCCGATGGGTCTGGTTCGACGGCCGGCATTGATGCGGGGGCTGGCTCGCACCAGGGTGGTGTCGCCTCCGCGGGCTTCGTCGCTGGTCGTGGCTCGGCCTCGGGGGTTGGCACCCGATCCGCCGGCGGTTCCTCGGTGGGTGTGGACTTCGCTTCGGAACGGCACGCCGGAGGAGGGCCATGCTCTCCTGGTGCCCACCCGGTGACTTACTCGGATTCGGCAGCGGTCACTCCCCCGGCCGGTTCTGATCTGCCGGCCGGTGTTCGCTCGGCGGGCCCTTCCATGACCGGTTCCCGCTCGGCGGCCTCTTCCCTGGCCGGCTCTGGCTCGGCGGCCTCTTCCCTGGCCGGCTCTGGCTCGGCGGCCTCTTCCCTGGCCGGCTCTGGCTCGGCGGCCTCTTCCGTGACCGGCTCTGGCTCGGTGGGCTCTTCCGTGACCGGCTCTGGCTCGGTGGGCTCTTCCGTGACCGGCTCTGGCTCGGCGGCCTCTTCCCTGGCCGGCTCTGGCTCGGCACCTGGCTATCCCGTGTCAGCTGCGGGCCCTTCCTCTGAGCCAGGCGCTGGCGAGGCCGATGTTCGTTCCTCTACGGGTGATGCCCCGTCGGCGCCTGGATGGAGAAGGGAGTCGGAAGCGGGCGGAAGCGCTCTGGATGAGCCTCACGCAGGACCGTCGGCGGACTATGTGCGCTCCCTTGGGGGACGACGCTCCGAGGGCGAACGCGGTGTAATAGAAGCGTTCGGATCGGACGAGAATGGTGCTGGGACCGCCGACGGCAGGGTGAAGATGCGGTTGGTGCCCGGATTCATGGTCTTCGAGGCGTCCGATGGGCTGTTGGGATCAACTCATCAGGCGGACAACCGTGGCGACGCTCGCCCGGCGGCCGTAGGCTGGCCGCGCGTCGATAGTGTGGACCGGACGGTGGGAGCGCCAGACGCTCCGCCGCTTCCTGCCGGACCGCACGCTCGCGGTGCCGACCCAATCCAAGCAGGCAGGGACAAAACGGTGCATGAGTATGGCAGGGGCCCGGACGGTGCCCCAGGCTGGGACCGTGTTTCACGTGAAACCGATCCACACGCCGGCTCGGATCGAAGCGGAAGCTTGAGTGTGAGCTTCGACAGTGGGGAGCAAGGCGTGCCGCAACCACGTGCAGGGAACGGCGGGCAGGTGTACGGGACCCCGGTGACGGAGCCTGAGGTCAGTGCGTCGGAGCCTCGACGCCCTGCTCCGGCGCCGCGGTCGGGGCCTTCGTCTGCGCCTGTTTCGGGCTCTGCGACCGTACCGTCGTCAGCTCCTGTCTCTGCGGCGCCGGCTGCACCGGCGGCCGTGGCGACGCAGCCGTCCGCGGACGGCGCGGCGGCAGACGAGCATGTTTCACGTGAAACGCCGGACCGGGATGAGGACGATCCGCCCCTCGCCATGGAAGCGTTGCGAGCTGTGCAGATCCTCAACCCGAGCGGCGAGATCCACATGCCGCGCCCCGACCATCCGCGGGTGCTCTGCGTCGCGAACCAGAAGGGTGGCGTTGGCAAGACGACCACGACGGTGAACCTCGCGGTCGCGCTGGCGCTGCACGGCAACCGTGTGCTGGTGGTTGACCTCGACCCCCAGGGCAACGCGTCCACCGGCCTGAACGTCCCCCACCACGCCGGCGTACCCGACGTCTATGACTGCCTGATCGACAACGTGCCGCTCGCCGAGGTGGCACAGCCGGTCGAGGGCATCCCGAATCTGTACTGCGTGCCGGCCACGATCGACCTGGCCGGCGCCGAGATCGAACTCGTGTCCGTGGTGGCGCGCGAATCCCGGCTGCAGCGCGCGATCGCCGGACACCCGGAGAAGTTCGACTACGTCTTCATCGACTGCCCGCCGTCGCTCGGCCTGCTGACGGTCAACGCGCTCTGCGCGGCGCAGGAAGTGCTCATTCCGATCCAGTGCGAGTACTACGCGCTGGAGGGCCTGAACCAGCTCATCAACAACATCAACCTGGTGCGCCAGCACCTCAACCCGACGCTCGACGTCTCCACCATCCTGCTGACGATGTACGACCGCCGCACCCGCCTGGCGGACGCGGTCGAGCAGGACGTGCGGAACCACTTCGGCTCGAAGGTGCTCGAGGCCGTGATTCCGCGCAACGTCCGTGTGTCGGAGGCTCCGAGCTACGGCCAGTCCGTGATGACCTACGATCCGGGTTCGCGGGGCGCCACGAGCTACTTCGAGGCAGCTCTGGAAATCGCGATGCGCGGGGTCAACACGGGAGGCGCGGCATGAAGAACCGTCCACGGGGCGGCCTGGGGCGTGGCCTCGGCGCATTGATTCCCACCGCTCCCCCGGCGGCCGGTGGCACGACGACGACTGAGGAGCCGCCGCCTCCCCCGGCTGCTGTTCCGGACCCGACCCCGGCCTCGACTCCAGCTCCGGCTTCGGCCCCGGTTTCTGGGCCGCCGGTTGCTGAGGCGACTGCGCCGCCCCAGTTCACCGCGCCGGCTTCGCCTGCGCCGATCGTCGAGGACGACAGTGGTCTTGCTCCGGTGCCCGGCGCCCGCTTCGCGGAGCTCCCGGTCACTGCGATTGAGCCGAACGCGAAGCAGCCGCGGCACGTCTTTGATGAGGAGGCGCTCGAGGAGCTGAAGACCTCCATCCAGGAGGTCGGCTTCCTCCAGCCGATCGTGGTACGGGACGTCGGCGGCGGCCGATACGAGCTCGTCATGGGTGAGCGGCGCTGGCGTGCCGCCCAGGCCGTCGGCAAGGAGACGATCCCCGCGATCATCCGCGACACCCGCGATGACGCGATGCTGCGAGACGCTCTCCTGGAGAACATCCACCGGGCGAACCTGAACCCGCTCGAAGAGGCGGCTGCGTACCAGCAGCTGCTCGAGGAGTTCGGCGCTACGCATGAGGAGCTGGCTCGGCGCATCGGTCGAAGCCGGCCGCAGATATCGAACACCATAAGGCTGTTGAACCTGCCGGCGCCGGTGCAGCGCCGGGTCGCGGCCGGGGTGCTGTCGGCGGGACATGCTCGGGCGTTGCTCGGGCTCGAGGACTCCGACGCGCAGGAGCAGCTGGCGCTCCGGATCGTGGCGGAAGGGCTTTCGGTCCGCGCGACCGAGGAGCTGGTATCGCTGGCGATCGCGGACGGGCCGGCGAAGAAGTCGGCCCCGACACGCCGGGCGAAGGTGCATGCGCCGGCGCTGAACGATCTGGCTGACCGGTTGTCGGACCGGTTCGACACTCGGGTGAAGGTCGACATCGGCCGGAACAAGGGCAAGATCACGATCGAGTTCGCGACGGTTGATGACCTGGAGCGGATCGTGGGGATGATCGGCGTGGAAGAAGAGGGCGCCGAGTCTGACTGATCGTTTGCCGCCACGGCTGGGTGGCGGTGATGGGTTATGGATTGCAAGGCACGTGATTTTGGCGGATCACGTGCCTTCTTCATGTCCTGGCTTCGGTGGAGCGAAGTCGTCACGTTCGGTGACCGTGGGGCGGTCTTTGAGGACGAATCCGGTTCTGTCAGAGCCATTCTCCTGAGGTTTTGGATGGACGTGGATCTTCGAGATGGGCGAAATCTGACGCCCAATTCGCCCTGTTTTGGGGCTGCAGCTGGAGGGCCGGGCTTCATCGGCGCTCGATCATGATTTCAGCTCATGTTTTGGGGTTGTAGTTGACCTCAGCGCTCAAATGGCTGGTTCATGTCGGCTTCTCTTGTAGCCGGTGCCCTCGAAGATAGTCATGCCGGTGCGAGTACCCCGGCGGTCGGTAGCTTGTTGGATCGAGGGCTATTTCGGCCAAGCCCATTTCGTGCAGAAGGCATCGGTGTCGCCTGGCTCTGGAGGAGGGCGCGGCGATAGACCGTCGTGCGTTCGCTCGCTTTTGTGGTTGAGCCGCGGTGCCTATCAGTAGCGTGCCGTTGAGTGCGGCCCACTCGCTGCTAGGCGTGGCGACCGTTGGTCGCGCATGGTCGATGCACGCTCTCTGTTCGCGGGCCTTGGATTCTGCGTACCGCCTGGTGCTGTTGTTGGTCCGTGGTGATCTCTGTCTTGATGCCACGGCATGGTTCGAGCCTCCCGGCGATGAGCAAGACGGTGAGTTGGTGGCCTGACTTCGGTGACGGCGCGTTGGCTATGGTGCATCGCCGTACGACCTCTGGATCTGCCCGCATGGCACGCCGCTGCGTCCTTGCGGATCGTCGAGCCCGTGGTGAGAAACGGTGTGCTCTCAGGATGCTTGAGTCAGCGCGTCACGTGATGGCTGAAGATCAGGTACCCGCCGGCCGTGCATTGCGAGGTGGCGCGACTCGAGCGGGCTAACCAGCTCTGCCCGTCCATGCTGTAAGGAATGGAGCCAACGTCTCGGTCTCTAGCAAGGGTCTGCTGATGACGGAGGCGTCTGACTATGCCCAGGTGTCGCGCATCGTCTGGAGGGCGGTGGCCTTGAGTTGAGTCGAAGCGGAGGGAGTCGGCGTTTGGGTCGCCGCGATTCAGTGCTGGGTAGCCCTAATCCCTCTCCGCGTGGTCGGCGTTTTCGAGGTTCAAGGGTGAGACAACCCGAGTGCCGCAGGCCATGCCCTTGGCGATGAGCGCAGGGGCCCTTCGTGGTCAGGATTCACCGCGTCTGAGTCCGTTGGTGCTTGCCGCAGTTGGCTCGACGATGCTCAACCGGCTTGATGCCAAGCGAGTTTCACGTGAAACGGCTGAGGCGCTTCGAGCTCACTGAAGCGGGGCGACTAGTCACGCGCCGTTCGGCCGGTCAAGTTTCCGTGGGCTAGCCGACGTTGTGAACTGGGCTCGTGCCGCCGTTCAGCTTTGGCCGCGGCATACGACGGTTCGCGGGTCTGATGGTCGACTGAATAGTCTTGACCATCGGAGTCGGCTCGTATTGAGCTCGCGGGGTGAGCGGTGATGCGCTTGGATCCACGAGAGCCGGCGGGAGGTTCGTGCCCAGGAATTCAGCGCCGTTGGGCTAGCGGCAACTGGCTGCCTGCGCGGTCGCGGGCGGCAACGCGGAGCTGTGGCATCTGCGGGGGGCTGCGCGGTATTGGCCGGGGTGGTGAAGTCGTCTCCGGGTTCCGCCAGGTCGGAGATCGTCACCGCGCGGCCGGGCCTGTCGGAGTATCGCCCGCACTTGGCGGTCTTGGCGGTTGGCTTAAGGCCACGGAAGCTCTTCTGAAGAATGGAAGCCTCAGCTGATGGACGTCCTGGTTAGCCGGTGGCAGTCCGTTTGCCTCTGCCTCAAGTGGCAGACAGACGTGCGAGCACGGCACCGTTCTCGCCTTCGGCCCCGGCCGGGTCGATGACAAAGGCAACCGCGTTCCGATCGACTTCTACCTGAGGGCATCGGTGTCATGTTTCCCGTGAAACCGTATGTCGGCCCTCTCCGACTCTCAGGCCAAAGGCTTCCACGGCGATGCGAGCGGCGCCAAAACCGGCAAGGTGCTGACTGGCGGTGGTTCCTCAAGAGAGGGCGGTGATCACCGGACTGTCGCCCCTCGGCGGGACCTCCGTGTCGGCTCTGGGCTGCGGTGCTCGTTGGAGGTGGCCTTGGACAAGTCTCTGGGTTGAGCATGGGCGTCGTATCTCAGATCCGTCTTCCGCGGCCGAGCTACTGGCCGGCGTGGAGCCAAGTCGTCGTTCTAGGGTGTTCAGCCGCTCTCATCTCCATGGACATGCGCCGTCGCAAGTTTCACGTGAAACAAAGCCGGAGTCACCATCTTCGGAGCCCGGAGCCCGGAGCCCGGAGCCCGGAGCCCGGAGCCCGGAGCCCGGAGCCCGGAGCCCGGAGCCCGGAGCCCGGAGCCGTTTCACGTGAAACGGCGGTCTTCCCGCGCGCTGCTGTCGCCTTCGGTCGGCTGCCCTGCCGACCACCACGACGCAGCCACACCCATGCGACGCGACTAGCCGCACCGCGCTGCTGTCCGTGCCGGCAAGCGGTGGTCGAGCGAACTGGTGGCTCACCCCCGGACATCAGCGCCGGCCGGACACGTACACCCGGGATGTGATCGAGTCGCGGCTGCGGCTAGCGATCACCGAGGCTCGGTCGCCGGCAAGGCTGCCCGATCCAAGAATCTCTCGCCACGTTCGAGCAAAGCTGCCACCCGTAGTGCCGACAGCTGATCAGCTTGGCGATTAGAAGACGACAGCGCAAGCGCGAGCCGAGGCGGATGGCTCACCAAGCAGCGAGGGTGACGGACCAGAAGCGCACTTGAACACGATCCCGCCCGTTGTCCCCACTCAGGTCTAGACGACGTTCCACGTGAAACGCGGTAGCGGTGGTCTGGCCCACCCGCAGCCTTGAGTCGAGCCCCCTGCGACAGCCCACAGCGCAACTTGCCGTGCCCTAGCCGCCCGAGCCTTACCCTTGCGACACCCATGGTGCTGCGGGGCTGTTCCTGCTGAGTCGTCGGCACTACCGATCAAGCTCGCGGTCTGAAGTTCTTACAGCGGCGCGACCCCAGCTATATCGCCATGGACCTGCCCTCACCTCGGCGGTGGAATACGACAAGGCATCCCGCCGCGGCTGGATGCGGCAGCCGCTCCGACTCCAAGATGTGGCACGGGATAGTAGCGATAAGGCCCAAGACTGTCTTCGAGCCCAAGATCCATACTCGACGGCTACGCCAGCGTCAACCGCTGGCGAGACCCTGCCGGCCCGAGCCATGCCAATTGAGCGAGGTTCTCAGCGTCAGCGGTCCTGAGGCCCAACCACACCGGCACCAGCTTGCCGGCCTTGCCGCCAAGGCCCGGACATGGCGAGCGAGTAGCGACGCGGATCAACAGTCGGCATGCCAGGACCCTTATCGAAGAGACTGAGACTGAGACTGAGACTGAGACTGAGACTGAGACTGAGACTGAGACTGAGACTGAGACTGACACGGACACGGACACGGACACGGACACGGACACGGACACGGACACGGGAATCGTGCCGCTGATGAAGCCACTGTCCCGCCGACGCATCTGAGCTCCAACGGACTCGGGCGGTTGCATCTCCGCCCGCTGCAAACCGACGGAGACCTGACTCCCCTCGCAGCCGCGCCAGACTCCAGAAGGCGCCCGTCACCACGACGCGGACCGACAAGGACTCCGCCCACGAGCCCAACTCAACCAGGTCAATCTGACCCGACCTGTTTCACGTGAAACCAGCCTCCGGTGCCCGTCGAACCCCGCCATGAAGACGTCCAATCCGAAGCCCAACCAAGCCCCACGATGCACCAAGCCCCGGCGCGAAACCGCCCACCTCGGATCGGCAGCCAGCAGTATCCACAACCTGTGCGCAGAGACTGTTGATGGCCCTCCCCGTGGCCGTTTCACGTGAAACAACTCCGATGGATGACACCTTCTCCACCGCTGTATCCACAGGGGGTGAACGCGTTCTACGTCGTGTTTCACGTGAAACCGACCTGCCTGTGGATAACTTCTGTGGATAACTTCCGGCGTAGCGCGGAGCCCACCGAAGGTGACCGGCGTCAACGTTCCGAGGACTGTCCGAACGGGTGAGGGAGCATCGGCGGGTCCGCCGGAAATTGACCCGGGACAGTGCCCGGTGAGCTGGGCTAGGGTCACCCTCGTGCCCCAGAACCCCCCGCCACTTCCCGACTTCACACGCTGGCCTTCCTTCCCGTTCGAAGGCGACATGCGGGTCAAGACCCTTGCCGAGCCGGTCGATGTCGAGCCCCCGCGAAGTGGCGAGGACGCCGGAGACTGCGTCGCCTGCAACACCCCCGACGACGCGTACATCTGGGTCAGTGAGCGATGGCGCGTCCGCGGCATGGACCGGCCCACCGGCCTTCCCATGGTCTTGATCCTCGAGTGCCGCTCACACCTCGACATGGGCGACCTGCCGAACCTCCTGGCCGCGGAACTCGGCGTGATGACGGTCCGCCTGGAACGAGCGATCCGCTCGCTCGACGGCGTCGCCCGCGTCCACGTGAACCGTTGGGGCGACGGCTCCGCGCACCTGCACATGTGGTTCCTGGCCCGGCCCTACGGCCGGCTCCAGCTCCGCGGCACGTTCCTGTCGCTCTGGGACGACATCCTGCCGGTCATCCCCGAGGAGCAGTGGCTCGAAAACCTGGCCCTCGTCGCGGAGTGGCTCGCGGGCTTCGGCGGCCGCGCCATCGCCGAACCTGCCCACATCCACTGGCAGTCGCCGTCCACGTTCGGCAACGAACCAACAGTCACACCGGACACGCCTGCCACCCCCGACACCTGGCAGCCGCCAACCCACACGGACTCCCCGTCCGCCGGTTTCACGTGGAACAACGCAACCCCGCAAAACCAAGAGCCCACATCTCAAGACCCAGCGCCCGCGCCTTCGCGCTCCGCGCACCCGGAATCCGACGGAGCAACGGCCCCGGACCCGGCGCCGGCCACCACCGCACCTGCCCCCGCCAACCCGAAGCCCGAAGGCACAGCGTCCGAGACGGCCAGCCGCAGCGACCTAATTACGGTCAACGCCGAGACCCGCGACCTCTCGTCCTACGCGATCCGCCAGGCCACCACGCCGACTCCCGCCGACGAACCAAACACCAACGCGCCAGCCACCGCCAACGCCCCCGAGCCAACCCCGCAACTTCCAAGCGCAAGCTCACCGACCTCGGCCGCCCCGGCCGTCTCCCCATCGACCGACGCATCCGGTACGGGCACAGCGTCCACAACCGCAAGCACCCCCGCCCCGCCGACAACGAGCAACCCCACCCTCGACCCCAACAACACCGACGACAGGGCCGGCCAAGCAACGCAGTCCGAACCAAGCGCAGCCCCCGCAATCCCGTCCCAGTACGACGCGAAGACCGCGGAAGCACCGGCGCACCCCGACCGCCGCCCGGCAACCCCGCAGTCAGCAACCGCAACAGGCGACCCCGCCAAGACGCAGGCCGCCCCGTCCCACTGACTCAGCCACGACGTCTGCCCGCAAGCGGTCCGGTGCCGTCGCCACCGGGCGACCGGTTCGCCAGTGCGTCGTGGCTGGCGTAGTCCAGCAACCACGTGACGAACGTCGACCGCCGCGACAAGCCCGTTGGCTGCCCAGAACGTCGCTGTAGATCGCCGAGGCTACGGAGCGGAACAAGCGCACACCGGCGGCGGCCGAGAGCGCTAGGTAGGCCAAACGCTGACCGGCGTGACGGACGCAGCCTTCGAAGCGTGCGTCCAACCCAACGACAGGCGCCCCTTGTCGGAACTGCTGATCCGGCTGGTCCACAAAACCGGGTGGCGCTGTCCGACTGCAGGCCCCAGCCAGTCGGAGCTCAAGTGTCCGCCCCGGGTAGCCGCTTCCCGGCAGTCTCGGGCACCGCGCCAACCCACCCAAGCCAACTGCCTAGCGCGCCATGGCCAGCGTGTAGGCCAGGCTGATGTCACTCGCCCTGCCCTTGGCCGTCGCCCTTGGCCTCTGGCCAATGAACCCGCGTCACCCCTGCCGTGGGACCCGAAGTTGTCTTGGTCCAATCGGCTGCCGCCGGGCCACGGCCGCGTCCGAACCCTGGCCTTACGCCGGCCACCTTGGCCTTACGCCGGCCACCTTGGCATCAACGCCGGCCCGGGCATCAACGCCGGCCTCTCACAATCGGCCGTGGCCGTCATCCCGACTTGTGATCCGGTTGACGCGCCGCCCCGTCCGGCGCCCCCGACCCCGGCCACGACCGAGTCCTCGGCGCGCACCGGCCACCGATCCCTGCAACGGCTGCGGCCACAGCCCGGACCCGGACCCGGACCGCAGCCAAAGCTGGCGCAACTCCCGGCTCGTCCCCCGGCTCCAGTTGCCGAAGCCTTCGTCACCGGCTCGGCACTAGGCCCCCTTCGCGCTCGGTCAGAAGTCCGGGCCAACTTCTACCGGAACCTGGACCTTCAGACCCCGACCGCGGCCCGAATGCATCTGCGGCACTCCAGCCCGGGCCGCACCACCCCAACCCCTGCCGTGCTGGCCCTGGCCCTCGACCGGATGGGTCTCGACCCCGTCTCGCAGACGCTACTGGGTGGCCTGCCGTGGCACCGGCTCCACCGACTGCGATCTGAGTTTGGTTCCAGTCTGATCCGACCCTGGCATCGAGCCATCGAGGCCACGACTCCATCCAGGGGCCGCCTCGGCCCGACCCCAGCCCGGCCGCGGGCTAGCCCGGAACAAGGCATACGCGCACTCTGGATTCGGCCCGACCCCGGCCACCAGCCCACACCGCCTCGGCCCGGTATCGGTTCGACTTCTCGGCCTCCGGCCCGCGGCCTCCGGGCTCCGGCCCCGGGCTCCGGCCCCGGGCTCCGGCTCCGACCCCGGGCTCCGGCCTGCGGCTCCGGGCTCCGGCCCGGCTGGCGTCGGCCCCGCAATTCGGCTGGGACCCGCCGCCGGCCGTCTTCAGGCGCCTCCGACCCTTGTGCCAGCTACGGCCACCGACACAGCCCTAGGCTGCGGACCCCGCGCTCAACCTATGGTCCATAGCTGCCGACGCCGACGCCCGACTGCAGCCCGACCGCCGGCTGGTCCCTCGGTCGCGGCCCAATATCTGGATCTCCACCCCTTGGGCTCGCCGCCCGCTCCGACCCGGTCCTTGAAGGGCCTTACCGCCGACCTGATCCTCGCCCAAAGACCGGACATGGACTCGGGCGTCCACCCGGTCCTTCATGAGGTGGCCACACCTGGCCTGACCCAACGCGGGCCCAGCTCCAGGCTCGGCCGGATCCGCGTCCCCCGCCTCAAGTTCGAGATCGGCACCGACTCAAGCACTCCCCCAGCCCACGCCCGCCGGAGTTTCTCAGCTATGGCCTCGGCTCCAGCTATGAGCCCAGTACCGGATCCTGCCCCGACCCCGCGTCCAACGCCAGTCGCCGCCTTGCCCCCGACTCAACCACTGGCAGCCGCCGCCTCATCGCAACATCGAGTGAGGACCACCCCCCGTTCCAAGTACCGACGCAATCCCCACCCCGCGCCCAGCGGATGACACCCCTCCCGCCTCCGCCGTCGATTGATGAGGCAGACGACGAAGGCAGCGGGCCAACAACCCGGAAAGGCCAGCACCGCGGCCGGACGGCGAAAGCCAGCCGCACCAAGCCAAAGGATCAGGGTGGCCACCCCCACCCACGCGGGACGACCACCCTGAGAAGAACAGACAGATCAAGCAGCCCCCCGAGCCACCGCCCGCCCGACCAGAGCCGCCAGCATCTTTCCGAAGTCCAAACCCTCAGCCTGCACAGCCAACGGCAGCAAAGAGGTCTCAGTCATCCCCGGCGACACATTCACCCCGAGCACATGCGGCTGCCCCTCGGAATCCACGATCAGATCCACCCGGGAGAGATCCCGCAATCCCAAAGCCTCATGCGCCGCCAACGCCGCCTCAGCAACCGCCCCGGCCACGGCACCGGACAACCGGGCAGGAGCATGCCAAGTAGTCAGCCCAGCCGTGTACCGAGCCGCGTAGTCATACACCCCGTTCCGGGGGACGATCTCCACAGCCGGCAGAGCCTGCGGCCCGGACCCCAGATCCACCACCGACACCGCCACATCAGTGCCTGGCACGAACCGCTCCACCAGAGCCGTCGAGTCGTACGCGAAGCACCCCACCATCGCCGCCGGCAGCGCGGCAGCCTCTCGCACCACAGCTGCCCCCAGGCCCGACCCGCCCTGCGCCGGCTTGACCATCAACGGCAGCCCGAGCCGCTCAGCGATCCGGTCCAGCACCGCCACCGCACCCAGCTCCGAGAACCGGTCGTGCGGCAACGCCACCCAGTCCGGCGTGGGGATCCCCGCCTCGCGCAGCATCGACTTGGCGGTCGGCTTGTCCCAGGCGAGCCGGGCCGCGCGCGCGTCGCAACCCACGTACGGGATGCCGCACAGATCCAGCACCCCGCGCAGCGACCCGTCCTCCCCCGTCGCTCCGTGCAGCGCGATCACGACCGCGTCCGGCGGGTCTTCGCGCAGCGTCGGCAGCAGTGACACGTCCGCGTCACGCATCTCAGCCGACAGGCCGGCCGCGCGCAGGGCGTCCAGCACCCGGCGGCCCGAGCGCAGTGACACGTCGCGTTCGTAGGACAGGCCGCCGGCCAAAACCAGCACGTGCGTTTCTGATGGCGTACCCATGGTGTTGATCATGCCAAGTCCGGGCCGGGAGTGTCCGCGCCGGCGTGGCCACGACGGCGCGATGGGGTTGTCGGTCCGAAGACCGCGCGCATCGCCAGCTCCTGTTCCATCACGCCGGCCAGCCGGCGCACGCCCTCGCGGATGCGTTCCGGGGGCGGGAACGAGAAGTTGAGGCGCAGGTTGGTGCCGCCGGTGCCGTCGGCGTAGAAGCCCGTGCCCGGCACGTAGGCGACGCGGGCAGCGATCGCCCGCGGCATCATCGCCTTCGAGTCGAGGCCTTCCGGCAGGGTCGCCCAGACGAACAGGCCGCCCTCCGGCCGGGTCCACGTCGTGCCGGCGGGCATCAGGTCACGCAGTGCGTCGAGCAGTGCGTCGCGGCGCTCGCGGTAGATCTCGCGGTAGGTCTTGATCTGCTCGCGCCACGGCATGGTCGACAGATACTGCGTCACGGCGCCCTGCGCGAACGCGCTCGGGCACAGGATGTTCGCCTCGCTGGCCATCACCAGCTTTTCCCGTACGGCATGAGGGGCCAGCACCCAGCCCACCCGCAGCCCGGGCGCGAACGTCTTGGAGAACGTGCTGACGTAGATGATGCCCTCGCGCCGGCGGGCCCGCAGGGGCCGCGGCGCCTCGCCCGCAAAACTCAGCATCCCGTACGGGTCGTCCTCGACCACCAGCATCCCGTGCCGTTCGCAGATGTCGAGGATCTCGTCGCGGCGGGCGTCGGTGAGCGTGACACCGGCCGGGTTCTGGTACGTCGGGATCGTGTAGAGGAACTTCGCCCGCCCGCCGGCCTCGACGATGGCCTGTTCCAGCGCGGCCGGCACCAGACCGTCGGCGTCCATGGCCACGTGCCGTACCTGTGCCTGGGCAGCCTGGAACACGCCGAGTGCGCCGACGTAGGTCGGCCCCTCGGCGAGCACCATGTCACCCGGGTCCAGGAACAGCCGCGCCACCAGGTCGAGGCCCTGCTGGCCGCCGACGGTCACGACCACGTCGTCCGGGGACGCTCCGACCGACGCGTCGATGCCGGACAGGCTCATGACCTCACAGATGCGTTCGCGTAGCTCGATCGTGCCCTGGCCGATGCCGTACTGCAGGCTGGTCGGGCCGAGCTCGCTCGCGAGCCGGCCCATCATCTCGCCCACCGCGTCCAGTGGCAGCGCCGCGATGTACGGCGACCCACCGGCCAGCGAGACCACCTCGGGCCGGCTCGCCACGGCGAACAGGGCGCGGATCTCGGAGGTCGTCATCCCGCGGACCCGCCGCGCGTACCGATCTGTGTAGTCGTCCTGGGTCGTGCCGGTCATGCGGCTCACCTCGATAAATCGCTGGTCACATCGGCGTCCATGCTAAAGGTCCGACGCATGGGGGCGCCCGCGGTTAACGACCGTTACGCTCCCGTTCAAGGCCATTGCGGCGTAGTATCCGTGCGGGGGCGCGGACGAGCACGTGAACAGGACCGTGCTTCGAGTCCGGAAAATTGTCGATTCTCAAGGGGTCCCGCATGTCGCGACGCCTGGTCAACCTGACTCTCGACACGCTCGAGGATCTGCCCCGGCCGTGCCGCCAGTGCGTCTACTGGGAGCTCGATCCGGTCTCCGCGGAGCGGGCCTGCGCTTCCGGGGATCCGGGCCTCGAGAAGGAGGCCTGGGTGTCGCAGACCCTCCTCGAATGGGGGAGCTGCGGAAAACTGGCATACGTCGACGGGATGCCCGCCGGCTTCGTCATGTACGCCCCGCCGGCGTACGTGCCGCGGTCCATGGCCTTTCCCACCTCGCCGGTCTCGGCGGACGCCGCACTGCTGATGACCGCGCACGTGGTGGCGGCGTTCGCGGGCGGCGGCCTCGGCCGGATGCTCGTCCAGGGAGTCGCGCGTGACCTCACCAAGCGCGGGGTGAAGGCGATCGAGGCTTTCGGCGACGCGAAGTTCGGTGAGGCGGGCGACGGCGAGGAAGGCTGCGTCGCCCCGGTCGACTTCTTCCTGTCGGTCGGTTTCAAGACCGTCCGCCCGCACCCCCGGTATCCGCGGTTGCGGCTGGAGCTGCGGACGGCCCTGTCGTGGAAGTCCGACGTCGAGTACGCGCTGGAGAAGCTGCTCGGCTCGATGAGCCCGGAGACGCTGCTGCGGCCGGTGCGGCCCGCGGCCGCCACCCGTTCGACGCCGAACTGACCGGTCAGGCGTTGCGGGACGCCAAGGCCAGCCGCAGCTGCCGCACGTCGATCGAGCCCGTCGGCACGTCGGCCTCGACGGGGAAGTACATGCGCTGGACCGCGGCCAGGATCGCCTCGACGACCTGCTCGCGGAAGGCCGGGTCGACCAACCGTTCCCGGTCGGTCGGCGAGGTCAGGTAGCCCAGGTCCACCCGGACGGCCGGCATCCGGGTCAGCCGGAGCAGCTCCCAGGTCTTGGCGTGGATCCGGCAGTCGCGCATGCCGGTACGCACGACGATCTCGCGCTGCACCAGGTTGGCCAGCCGCTCCCCCACCGTCGAGGTGAGCCCGTTGCCGGTGCCGTAGTGGTACGTCGCCACGCCGTCCGCGGCCGGGCTCTCCTGGCCGTCCAGGTGCAGCGAGATGAACAGGTCGGCGCCGAGGCTGTTGGCCAGGGCCGCCCGCTCCTGGCCGGTCATCGGCTGCACCGGGGACGGGCCGCGGGTCAGGTGCACGCGCATGCCGGCGGCGAGCAGCCGGCCCTCGAGCCGGTTGGCCAGGTCGAAGACCAGGTCGGCCTCGGTCCACCGCAGCTGCCCGTCCGGCACGACCACGCCCAGGTCCTCGGCGCCGCCGTGGCCCGGGTCGATCACGATCGTCTTGCCGACCAGGCTGGAGCCGGACTGGCGGAACGCCTCGGCCTCACGCAGCCACTGCGGGCGGCCACCGACGACCTTGCGGCCGAGCCGGCGCAGCGCCTTCATGGTCTGCGGGCCGCACGAGCCGTCGGGGGTGAGCCCGACCTCACGCTGGAACTGGGCCACGGCGCGGGCGGTACGCGGGCCGTAGATGGCGTCGGCGCGGCCGCTGTCGAAGCCCATCTCCAGGAGCCGCTCCTGCAGCGCCCGGACGTCCTCGCCGACCAGCGACGTCGGCACCGAGTGGTAGAGGGTGCGGGCGCCGAGCTTCCAGCGGGCGCCGTCGAGGGCCTGCCAGGTCTCGGGGCCGACCAGCCCGTCGACGCCGATGCCGCGGCTCTGCTGGAAGGCCCGTACGGCGTTCTCGGTGGCCCCGTCGAAGGTGTCGGCGACCGCCGGCAGCAACTCCAGGCCTACCAGGATCGACTGGATCTCCTCGACGGCCGGTCCGGTGTCTCCACGTCGGATCGAACGCACGCGCGGCTCCCTAACGACTGGGGGGAAGAGCAGAGGGCAACTTACGGAGCGTACTCCTGGGCACCGGCTCGCGAGGAGTCACGGCAACGGGCAACGCCCCGCATCCAGCTGGATGCGGGGCGTCGTGAGACGGCTCAGAGAGCCGACTCGATGAAGTTGACCAGGGCGCCCTTGGGCTTGGCGCCGGCGACGGAGTTGACCGCCTCGCCGCCCTTGAACATGGTCAGCGTCGGGACGGACATCACCCGGTAGGCGCGGGCGGTCTCCGGGTTCTCGTCGATGTTGACCTTGACGATCTGGACCCGGTCGCCCATCTCGTTGGCGATCTCGGCGAGCAGCGGGTCGACCTTCTTGCACGGTGCGCACCACTCCGCCCAGAAGTCGACCAGCACCGGCTTGTCGGACTGCAGCACGTCCGTCACGAACGTGGCGTCGGTGACGGCCTTGGTTGCTCCCACGGAAAACCCTCCTGAATTACAGCTCTACGAACGAGGCGATGAAGCGTTCCGCGTCGAGCGCGGCGGCGCAACCGGTGCCGGAGGCCGTGATGGCCTGGCGGTAGGTGTGGTCGACGAGGTCGCCGGCGGCGAACACGCCTGGGATGTTGGTGCGGGTGCTCGGGTGGTCGACCTTGACGTAGCCCTCGTCGTCCATCTCGATCTGACCCTTGAACAGCTCGCTGCGCGGGTCGTGGCCGATCGCGACGAACACGCCGGTCACGTCGAGCACCTTGGTCTCGCCGGTCTGCACGTTGCGCAGCCGGGCGCCGGCCACCTTGCCGTCGTCACCGAGGATCTCCTCGACGACGCTGTTCCACTCGACCTTGATCTTCGGGTTGTTGTGCGCGCGCAGCGCCATCACCTTGCTGGCGCGGAACGAGTCCCGGCGGTGCACGATCGTCACGGTCTCGGCGAAGCGGGTGAGGAAAGTCGCCTCCTCCATCGCGGAGTCACCGCCGCCGACCACGATGATGTGCTGGTTGCGGAAGAAGAAGCCGTCACAGGTCGCACAGGACGAGACACCGTGGCCGAGCAGCTCCTGCTCACCGGGCACACCCAGCGGACGCCACGCGGAACCGGTCGACAGGATCACCGCGCGGGCGAAGTATTCCTTCTCGCCCACCCAGACCGTCTTGAGGCCCTCGGTGCCCGCCGCGGTCGGCTTGTCACCCAGCTCGACGCGGGTCACGTCGTCGGTGATGAACTCGGCGCCGAACTTCTCGGCCTGCTTACGCATGTTGTCCATCAGCTCGGGACCCATGATCCCGTCCGGGTGACCCGGGAAGTTCTCCACCTCGGTGGTCGTCATCAGCGCGCCACCGGACTGCACACCCTCGATGACCAGGGGCTTGAGGTTCGCCCGGGCCGCGTAGAGCGCCGCGGTGTAACCGGACGGACCCGAGCCGATGATGATCAGGTTTCGGACCTCGTCCACTGCCGACTCCTCAGTCTGGTTTCGCCGGGGACACCGGCGACATCGCATGCTGGAACGTCATCGTATGAGGGCGCATTCCCGCGCGTCACGGCATGTGCCGGAGGGCATAGGTAACCCACCTCACGCCGGGCGGGACGACGTCCGTTCAGCCTACCTTCACCGAAGCGCGGGTGTCCGCGCCGACTCCGCGCGTGCCGCAGGCCGGACCCACTGCCCACACCCACGACTCACCGTCGGCGACGAACTGCACGATCACGGCCGGGCGGCCGTCGAACCGGGCGTAGTCGATGGTCTGCGGGGTGATCGGACCGACGCCGTGCTGGGCCGCGATCGCCTCGATGCACGCACGCAGCGCCTCCTGCGCCCGGAGGCGCGCGAAGGCCGGATCGGCCCCGGCCGCCGCCTCGGCCGACGTCCCGACGTCCGGCAACGCCTTGCGAGCGTCTGGGCTGGAGTCCCGCGCCGGCGGCTGGTCGAGCATCGTCGTCATGCCGGCCGAACCCAGGGTGTCGCGACGATAATCGGTGCCGGACTCGAGGATCTGGGGTGCGGCACCCGGCGCGCCGAGCTCCTGGCCCGAATTCGCCCGCGGCGCCTCCGCGGCGGAACCGGCGGCCGAGGTGTCGGCGCTGTCCGCGCCGGACAACTGCTGAAAACCGAAACCCAGGAACGCGAGCACCCCGGCGGCGATCCCGACCGGCGCGGCCCACCGCAGCCGCCGCGCCCGCCTACCCCGAGACCCCGAAGGTACGGCGACCAGATGCCGATCAGGCGCAGCACCATCGGTGCCCGGCTCCATGGCGGCCCGACCGGCCGTGACACCAGACGAAAAGTCAGCGATCGAAGTGACTGTGCCGCCGCTCTCGTCGGCAGCGGCCGCGGTCAACGCGGAGTCGATCCGGGTGAGAACCTCCGCGGGCATCGGCTCGGCGACCGAACCCAGCGCCCGCAGTTGGCCCGTCACGGCGGCGACCCCGCCGGAGAGCTGAGCGTGGGCGTCGCGCCAGGCCGGATTCTCAGCGATCAGATTGGTGACGAGGACCTCGTCGGGGGTGCCGTCCAGCGCGCCACCGACATAGTCGGCGAGGAGGTCGATATCGACCTCGCTGAACTCTGCCCCGGTCACTGCTGGTCCCCTCTGTCGGCGACTGACCCGTCACGCGCGGAAAGGTGCGGCGCTGTCGTAGCCGACCCGGATGGGACGCGCGCGGCAGCCCCACGGTTCCCGGCGTGATCGCCGTCTCCCCCGGTCTTCCCCGCCGTCCCGTCCCGCCCCGCGGCTCCGGCCGCTGCGGGTCCGGGGCCTGGAGTGTCCGAGCCCGTGCGCAAGTGGCCGAGGGCCAGGGCCATCCGCGCCCGCCCGCGGGCGCACCGGCTCTTGATCGTGCCTTCGGCGACCCCGAGGATCTCGGCCGCCTCGATCACCGGATAGCCCTGCACGTCGACCAGCACCAGGGCGGCCCGCTGCTCGACCGGCAAAGCCGCCAGCGCCGCCCGCACCACCAGCGCGGTGTCGTGGTCCTGGACCGGGGCGGCCGGCTCCGGACCGTGGGGCCCGTCGTCCGAGCGGGTGCCGTCCGGCAGCGGGACCGTCGGGTGCGCCTGGCGGCGGCGGATGCGGTCCAGGCAGGCGTTCACCACGATCCGGTGCAGCCACGTGGTCACCGCGGATTCGCCGCGGAACTTGGCGGCGCCGCGGTGTGCGGACAGCAGCGCGTCCTGGACCGCGTCGGCGGCCTCCTCGCGGTCGCCGATCGTGCGCAGCGCCACCGCCCAGAGACGGTCGCGGTGCCGGCGGATGAGGTGGTTGAACGCCTGCGGGTCCCCGTCGACGTGGGCGCGCAGCAGCTCCGCGTCCGTCCGCCCGGGGTTGTCCGGGGCGGACGGGCCGCTCTGCGCGTCGCCGGAAGTCACGCCCAGCAATCTAGTCGAGGGTGGCGACAGGGTGAGTCACCCCGTCAGTTGCCGTAGACCTCGACCTTGCTGATCTCGGCGCGGTACTTGCCGTCGCTGTCCTTCGGCAGTTCGGTGATGAAGACCAGGATGTACTGGTATTTCTGGTTTTCGTCGAAGAGCGGGAAGACCGCGTTGTTGCCGTCGGTCTTGGCAGTGTCGCCGTCGCCGAGCTTTTTGTAGTCCTTGACGATCTGCTCGTCGCCCTTGGAATTGTTGCCCGGGTCGCTGGTGCCGGTCCGGATGTCCATCGCGATGCCGGGCGACGAGGTCTCGACCCGGACCTCGCTGACCGTGCGGGGCGTGCCCAGGTTGATCAGCAGGCCCATGCCGGGCTTGTTGTAGAACTTGGCCTGCAGGAAGCCCGAGGTCTTCCAGACCGTGTCCTTGTCGTCGTCGACGGTGTAGGCGGCCTCACCCTCGTCGGTGCGGTCACCTCCCGGCGGGTCGACGATGCGGACCATGTCGGGGGTGAGGGCGATCTTCTTGGGGGCGGCGGCCGGGGCCTCGTTGTCGGTGTTGCCCGTGCCTGTGTTGCCGCCCGCGGGATCCTGCGGCGCGGTGTTGGCCTGGGTGGTCGACGGGGTGTCGTCGCCCGACTTGCTGATCGCCTGGATGCCGAAGACGAGCCCGATCACGGCGATGACGACCAGCGCGCCGATGCCGATGACGATCTTGCGGGTGCTGCGGACCGGCTCGGCCGAGGTGCCCTGGGTGAAGCGCAGCGGGCCGACGTCCTCGTACTCGTCGTCGGCGGAGTCCAGCCGGGCCAGCTCGGCGGTGAGCGCGTCGGCCTCGGGGGACGCGACCCGCTTGTCGAGCAGGTCCATGGTCAGGTCGTCGAGATAGGCCGGGACGCCGGCGCGGATCTGCCGAGGCGGGATGACCGCGCCATTGCTGTCGCGCATCGCGTCGGGCAGCGCTGAGCCTCTGATCTCGGCGTGCGGCCAGTGGCCGGTCAGCGAGAAGTAGAGGATGCCGCCGACCGAGCGCACGTCCGTCTCGGTGCTGTCGGCGGAGTCGGCCCGCGCGTCGGCGAGCACGATCCGGCCGTCGTCGCCGATCAGAGTGGTGCCGGGGTGCACGTTGCCGTGGACCATGCCGGTGGCGTGGACCGCGGCCAGCGCGTCGGCGATGGAGTGGGCGATCGCCGTGGCGCGGGCCGGATCCAGCGGGCCCTCCTGCGCGACGAGCTCGCGCAACGCCTCGCCGTCGACCCATTCGCGCACGACGTACGCCCGGGAGCCCTCGTCGATCGCGTCGTAGACGCCGACCAGGTTGGGGTGGATGACGCGGCTCGCGTCGACCGCCGCCTGCAGCATCTCGGTCGCGGAGTCGCCGCCGGGATACCGCAGCACGACGGCTACGGGGCGGCGGAGGATCACGTCTATGCCGCGCCAGACCTGCCGGCCCGCGCTGTCGTTGTTGACGTGTTCCTCGAGCTGGTACCGCTCGGCCAGGATCTCACCGACGGTGGGTGCACCGAAGGTCATGACCGGTCCGGCCTCATCGGCCGCGGTCTCGTGGCCTTCGCCGACCTGGGTCACCCGTCCTCCCTCGGTGGGTCCGCACGTGTCGACCACGACCTTACCCGCCCCGAGCCAGTGACCTACACGTCATCCCCCGCCGCGGCACTCGTCCGACACCGCCCGCCAGGACCGTTTCCGCCGCTCGGGGACCGAAAATTACCTGTTCAGAGATTTATCCACAGGTTCTCCACACGCTAGCGCCCGAGTTTGCGCCGCACCATGCCGACGACCTGGTTGATCTCCCGCACCCGCAGCAGCGCCGCGGTGGCCAGGTAGACGATCATGATCACGCCGCCGGCCGCGAAGACCTGAAGTGCCGCTGTCAATCGCCCGGGCGTGTCACCTCCGGGCAGCAGGTTCACCACGAGCAGGCCCGCCGCGCCCGCGACGACCGCCGCCACGAGCACCTTCAGCAGGGACTTGGCCACCGAGCCGAGGTTGAGCCGGCCGATCCGGCGGCGCAGGACGGCCAGCGAGATCACCGCGGACAGCAGATAGGACAGGGCGTTCGCGGCGGTCATGCCGGCGGCCGCGAGCGACTCCGACAGCATCTCGGCGAGCACGAAGTAGCCGGCGATCCGCAGCAGGACCACGGGCAC
The DNA here is from genome assembly GCF_040649415.1 of Actinoplanes sp. NPDC048967. Taxonomy (NCBI): domain Bacteria; kingdom Bacillati; phylum Actinomycetota; class Actinomycetes; order Micromonosporales; family Micromonosporaceae; genus Actinoplanes; species Actinoplanes sp. NPDC048967. The sequence goes on along the minus strand of NZ_JBEZFL010000002.1, from coordinate 1,003,270 downwards.
GTTGATCAGTGCCACCGTCTTGTTGCCCTGCAGTGAATAGAAGGCATAAGTACACAGGTAACTGACAGAGAGCGGGATCACAGCGAAGGCCGCCACCACCAGGACCGTGCCCGTGGCGAACGCGTCCTCGTAGGTGAAGGCGCCGCCCTGGAACAGCGTGACCGCGATGGGCACGCCGAGCACGCCGTACGCGACGGCGATCGGGGCCAGGGCGGTGACCGTCAGGCGGATGCCGCGGCTGAGGTCGGCGCTGACGTCGGCGTAGCGGCCCTCGGCGGCGGCGGCGCTCATCTTGGGCAGCAGCGCGGTCATGACCGAGACGCCGATGATGCCGTGCGCCATCATCGTCAGCAGGTAGACGTTGTTGAAGGCGAGCACGCTGGCGTTGTTCTTGCCCGAGACGCCGTTCAGGACGCGGACCACGACGAAGACGGCAAGCTGGTTGGCGCCGACGTAACAGAGCATCCAGCCGGCCAGCCGGCCCACCTCGCCGAGGCCCAGGGAGCGCGGCGCCCACCGCCACTTCCAGGCGAAGCCCACCTTGCGCAGCGCCGGCAGCAGGCCCAGCGCCTGGGCGACCATGCCGAGCAGCGTGCCGCCGGCGATCAGCAGGATCCGCCCGGGCGTCATGTCCTCGGGGCGGAAGCCGTTGGTGGTCCCGAAGACCACGATGAAGACGCCGCAGGTGGCGATGACGACGAGGTTGTTGAGGATGGGTGCCCACATCGGCGCGGCGAAGTGCCCGCGGACGTTGAGCACCGCGCTGATCATCGCGGACAGGCCGGTGAAGAAGATGATCGGCAGGATCAGCCACGCGAACGCGGTGACCAGGTCCCGGTAGGCGCCCGTGGTGTTGTCGCCGGACTGGATCGTGGTGATCAGCGGTGCGGCCGCGACCACCAGTGCCGTTGCGAGCCCGAGGGTCACGACCGCGAAGGTCAGCAGCCGCTGGGTGAACAGCAGCCCGCCGTCCGGGTCGGCCTTGCGCCGCCGGACCAGCAACGGGATCAGCACGCTGGACAGGATGCCGCCGAGCAGCAGCTCGTAGATCTGACCCGGCAGGAACTGGGCGCTGGTGTACGCGTCACCGACGCCGGCGCCCAGCGTCATGCCGATCAGCATGTTGCGGACGAAGCCGATGATCCGGCTGACCAGGCTGCCGGCCGCCATGATGGCGCTGTTGCCGGCCGTGCTGCCGCCCTCGGTGCCGCCGCCGGTGGGCGGGACGTCCTCCGGCGGCAACGCCTCGTCACCGGCCGCGGTCGGGGCCGAGCCGTCGACGGAGATCAGGATCGCGCCGTCGGACGACTGCGGGTCACCGTCGCTCGCCGCGTGCGCGCTCCGGTACAGGCCGCCGTTCACCAAGACCTCCCCAGGGGTACTGACACACCGTCACCCTAGCCAGGCGGTGCCTCACACGTGACGGCGCAGCAGGCTGCCGGGCAGCGCACCGGCCAGCGTCTCCACCATCCAGCAGGCCTCGATGGGCACGATCGGCTCGCTCAGCGCGTCGAGCACGGTGGGGTGGTCACAGCCCGCCTCGGTGAGCACCCCGAGCAGATCGTTGACCGGGCGCAGGTCGCCGGTGTCCGCGATGTGCCGCGCCAGCGGCCGGACCTCGGCGTACCACTGCTCCTCGGGCAGCCGGGACAGGCGCTGGGCTGCCCGCCGTACCAGCTCGGCCAGGCCGTCGGCCGGGAAGCGGGAGCCGCCGCGGACCTCGAGGCGCGACTGGGCCGGGGCGGTGTAGGCCGCGACGGCGGCCTCGTCGATCACCCGGGGTGAGGGCGCCGGCGGCTGCGGCCACCAGGCGTCGGCCGCGAAGAGCGGCAGCGGCGCCTGCTCCGGACCGGCGGGCGCGGCCGGCGGCACCTCACGGCGCAGCGACCGGTACGCCGCCTCGCGCACCGCCGCGGCCGCGCTCTCGTCGTCGTCGGCGGTGAGCGGCGCGAACGGTGACAGGAGGGCCACGACCAGCCCCGGATGCGGCAGCGTCGGATCCTCCAGGGCGATCACCCGGGCGCAGAGCTCCAGCTCGTGCCAGCGCAGCGCCGCCGGGTACGGCCGGCCCGGCGCGGCCCAGCCGAGCTGCACGGGCTCGCTGCTCGCGGGCTCGCGCAGGCCGAGGGTCTGCTCGCCGGTGACCAGATCGAGGTCGAGCACGAGGCCGTAGCCGCCGGTGACCGGGAGGCTGACGCGCAGCTCGGCCGGGTCGGGATCGGGAAACGCGCCGTCGTGCACCAGCAGGAAGGACCAGAACCGCGGGTCCTCACTGAGGCGACGCAGCGCCGCGGAAACGGGCACGCCGTCCATCCTGCCCGCCCTGCCCGTGCGCTGCCCACCGGCCTTGCGCTGAGGCGGGGACGCTACCCTGGTCGTCCCATGTCTGAGTTGAGCCGAGCCCAGCGCAACGCCGTCACGGAGTTGCTGCGCGTCTCCCCCGTCGCCGATGAGCTGGGACGCCGTTTCGGCGCCGCCGGCCATGAGTTGCACCTGGTCGGCGGTTCGGTGCGGGATGCGCTGCTCGGCCGGCTCGGCGACGACCTCGACTTCTGCACCGACGCCCGGCCCGAGCAGACGCTCGCCCTGGTCAAGGGCTGGGCGGACGCCATCTGGGAGACCGGCCGCGAGTTCGGCACGATCGGCATCCAGAAGGACGGCCTGCGGCTCGAGATCACCACGTACCGGGCCGAGGCGTACGACGGGGTGACCCGCAACCCGGTCGTGGAGTACGGCGACAACCTGCTCGACGACCTGCGCCGGCGCGACTTCACGATCAACGCGATGGCGGTCAGCCTGCCGGGTCACGTTTTCACCGACCCGTACGGGGGGCTCGAGGATCTGGCCGCCGGGCTGATCCGGACGCCGGACTCGCCCGCGTCGTCGTTCACCGATGATCCACTTCGGATGCTGCGCGCGGCCCGGTTCGCCGCCAAACTGCGCTTCGCCGTGGACAAGCCGGTGGTCGAGGCCATGACGGAGATGGCCGCCGACCTCGACCGGATCACCGCCGAGCGGATCCGCGACGAGTTCACCAAGCTGCTCTGCGGGCTGGACCCGATCGCCGGGCTGCGGCTGCTGGTCGACACCGGCCTGGCCGACCGGTTCATCCCGGAGATCTCCGGGCTCAAGCTGGAGATCGACGAGCACGCCCAGCACAAGGACGTCTACGAGCACACGCTGATCGTGGTCACCAACGCGATCCGGCTCGAGGGTGACGCCGGGCCGGACTTCGTGCTGCGGATGGCGGCGCTGATGCACGACGTCGGCAAGCCGGCCACCAAGGCGGTCGGCCGCGACGGGCGGGTCAGCTTCCATCACCACGAGGTGGTCGGCGCGCGGCTCACCAAGCAGCGGATGAAGGCCATGAAGTACCCCAAGGACGTCACGTCCCAGGTGGTCGAGCTGGTCGCGTTGCACCTGCGCTTCTACGGGTACGGCCGCGGCGAGTGGACCGACTCGGCGGTGCGGCGCTACGTCACCGACGCCGGCGAGCTGCTGCCGCGGCTGCACAAGTTGACGCGTTCCGACTGCACGACCCGCAACAAGCGCAAGGCGGCGGCGCTGTCCGCCGACTACGACGCCCTCGAGGAGCGGATCGCCCGGATCGCGGCCGAGGAGGACCTGGCCCGGGTCCGGCCGGATCTGGACGGCAACGCGATCATGGAACTGCTGGGCGTGCCGCCGGGACCGATCGTCGGCCAGGCCTGGCGTTTCCTCAAGGAGCTGCGGCTGGACCGCGGGCCGCTGGACCGCGACGAGGCCGAGGCGGAGTTGCGCCGCTGGGCCCGCGAGCAGGGTCACAGCTCCTGACTGTCGTACCCGCGCGGCACAATCGGGTCATGCAGCTGCTCGTGGACTCCCCCATCGGACCGCTGGGCGTCCGGCTCGACGGCGACGTCGTGGTCGGCGTGCGGTTCGGCGCGACCTTCGGCGAGGCGGCCGAGCATCCGGCCGTCGAGCAGCTCAAGGCCTACTTCGCCGGCGCGCTGACGGATTTCACGGTGCCGGTCGAGCTGCGCGGCGGATCCGATTTCGAGCGGGCTGTGTGGGGGCAGATCGCCGCTATCCCGTACGGCGAGATGCTCACTTACGGGGCGATCGCGACGGCATTGGGTGATCCGGGCGCGGCCCGTGCGGTGGGGACGGCTTGCAATCACAACCCGGTGCCGGTGATCGTGCCGTGCCATCGGGTGGTCGGAGCGGGCGGCAAGTTGACGGGTTTCGGCGGTGGGTTGCCCCGCAAGCGGCAGCTGCTGGAGCTGGAGGCCCGGGTGGCGCTCGAACGCGCCTGGAGCTGAAGTCGGCAGGCCCCGGTCGTGCCGGATTGGCCGGGCCGGGTTGGGTCGGGTCGGGCCGGGTCGCGCTGGTCGGGCCGGGTCGCGCTGGTCGGGCCGGGCCGGGTCGGGCCGGGTTGGGTCACCGGGCCGGGTTGGGCGGCTTGGCGCGGGCCGGGCCGGGGTCAGGGGTGGCAGGTGCCGTCCGGGGCGGGTGGGCCGATGCTCAGGTCCGGACCGTCTCCGGCGAGGCTGCCGTGCACGCAGGCGTTGCCGGTCGTCCCGGCGAATTTCGGTCCCGGGCCGATCACCACCCCGGTCAACCCCTCGCGGGTGAGCATTGCCCGCAGGGTTTGCTCGTCCAGCGCATCGGAGGCGTGCATGAGCAGGTTGAGCTGGGGCGACAGATTTCGGGCGCAGGCCTCGGCCCGGGCGGCCGCCGCGGACGGCAGCGGACCACGCCGGGGCAGCGGCGGGTTGGCTGCCTCCAGCGCGCGCCGGGCCCGTTCGGCGGCGTCGGCCTCCGCGCTGGTCATCGGTCGCGGCGATGGTGGGCTCAACCGCTTCGGCTGAGCCGGCTGGATTCGCCGGCCGTCGCAGCCCACTCCGGGTGTGCCCGGGACTGGTGGCGGCACCACCGGTGGCGGGGCGGGTGCCGCGCTGGCCCACAGCGTTACTGTCTCGGACCGTGCTCCGGGCGTACCGGATGGGGTGTCGCCCGGGCCGGCGCAGGCCGTCAGAGACCCGGCGAGGGCGAGCACGACGGCGGCCGTGGTGAGTCGCACATCGATGAGCTTAGCTATGGCGTGCCGAAGATCACATGAAGAAGGCCGGACCGCATCGCGGTCCGGCCTTTCCTCTGGCGCTGGATCAGCGCTCGATGTCGCCCTTGATGAACGCCTCGACCGCGTCCTTGGCGTCGTGGTCGTTGTACTGCACCGGCGGGGACTTCATGAAGTAGGAGCTCGCCGAGAGGATCGGGCCACCGATGCCGCGGTCCTTGGCGATCTTCGCCGCCCGGACCGCGTCGATGATGACGCCGGCCGAGTTCGGCGAGTCCCACACCTCGAGCTTGAGCTCCGCGTTCAGCGGGGTGTCGCCGAAGCTGCGGCCCTCGAGCCGGATGTAGGCCCACTTGCGGTCGTCGAGCCACGGCACGTGGTCCGACGGGCCGATGTGCACGTCACTCTTGACCATCTCGTGCGGGATCTGGGAGGTCACCGACTGGGTCTTGGAGATCTTCTTCGACACCAGGCGCTTGCGCTCCAGCATGTTCATGAAGTCCATGTTGCCGCCGAAGTTGAGCTGGTACGTGCGCAGCAGCTCGACCCCGCGGTCCTCGAACAGCTTGGCCAGGGCGCGGTGCACGATCGTCGCACCGACCTGGCTCTTGATGTCGTCGCCGACGATCGGCAGGCCGGCGTCGGTGAACTTCTGCGCCCACGCCGGGTCGGAGGCGATGAAGACCGGCAGGGCGTTGACGAACGCGCAACCGGCGTCGATCGCGGCCTGCGCGTAGAACTTGTCGGCCTCCTCGGAACCCACCGGGAGGTAGGAGACGACGACGTCGACCTCGGCGTCGCGCAGGGCCTTGACGACGTCGACCGGCTCGGCCGACGACTCCTCGACCATCTCGCGGTAGTACGTGCCCAGACCGTCGAAGGTCGGTCCACGCTGGACGGTCACGCCGGTGGGCGCGACGTCGGCCAGCGTGATCGTGTTGTTCTCGCTGGCGACGATCGCCTCGGCCAGGTCCATGCCGACCTTCTTGGCGTCCACATCGAACGCCGCGACGAACTTCACGTCGGACACGTGGTAGTCGCCGAAGGTCACGTGCATGAGACCCGGGACGCGGTCGTTGGGGTCGGCTTCGCGGTAGTACTCCACGCCCTGTACGAGGGACGAGGCGCAGTTACCCACACCGACGATGGCGACGCGGACGGAGCCCATCGCGTTTGCCTCCTTGTTCATCACGGCCGGTCCTGACGCGGACTCGGGTCTTCGAGGGGTGTCTCCCCGGCTGGGGATCGGCCGGAGCGCTCGTTGGTGATGAGCTCCTCCAGCCAGCGGACCTCGCGCTCGCAGGCGTCCAGTCCGTGGCGCTGTAGTTCGAGGGTGTAGGCGTCGAGGCGGTCGGACGCGCGGGAGAGAACCTCACGCAGTCCTTCCCGGCGTTCCTCGATCCGGCGGCGGCGGCCCTCGAGGATCCGCAGCCGCGTCGCCCGGTCGGTCCGGGAGAAGAAGGCGAAGTGCACGCCGAACCCGGCGTCGTCGTACGTCTCCGGGCCCGCCTGGGCCAGCAGCTCGGCGAAGCGTTCCTTGCCTTCGGCGGTGATTTTGTAGACAACCCGGCCGCGCTTGCTGGTGAGCGGGGGAATGATCTCGGTGTCGGCCGCCTCGGCCTCACCGATCCAGCCGGCGGTCTGCAGCCGCTTCAGAGTCGGGTACAGCGTGCCGTAGCTGATCGCCGCGCGGATGGTGCCCAGCTTGGTGGCGAGCTCCTTGCGCAGCTCGTAGCCGTGCATCGGGGATTCCTGGAGCAGTCCGAGGATCGCGAGTTCCAACAAGACGCCCACCCCCTTCACTGCTCGCCACGATGTATCGGCCCGATACATCGTCACCGTAGATCGGGATGCGGCGTACCGCAAGGGCGGTCATACGTGCGCAGTCGCCGCGCCACGCTGTGTGATGACTGTCGCCGTACGGGTGCGGACCGCGTACTCTCTTCGCCATGCGTACGCAGCGGCAGGTGGTCGACTACTCGCTTCAGAAGCGAGCGCTGCTGCGTGACGTGCACAACGGCAAGGTGGGGACGCTGGAAGTCTGCGACGCGTCGCCGTACCTGAAAAACGCAGCTAGGTTCCATGGCGAGCCGACCGACGACCGTTGTCCGGTCTGCCGTCGCGACAACCTCACCCTGGTGCATTACATCTACGGCGATGAACTCAAGCAGTCCGCTGGGCAGGCCCGCAAGCTCGCGGAGCTTCCGGTTCTGGCGATGACGCTGCGTGAGTTCCAGGTTTTCGTGGTCGAGGTGTGCCAGTCCTGCGCGTGGAACCATCTGATCGAGCAGTACCTGCTCGGCCGGGACGCGCTGACCTCCGACGAACTGGACCAGGGCGGGGCCGTCGCCTCGTCCGCCTCGGGCCGCCACCGCGAGACAGGGTCGTCGTCACATCGCCGGGAGGGCCGACAGTGAGCGGCCTCAACGTCGCTAACGTGGACACGACCCCGACCGATACGGGCATCCAGCGCCGCAGTCGGTCATTCTTGACATCCGACAGGGCGGCTGCGGACCCGCAGCCCAGAATCGTCCGCCCGTGGCATCGCCACCGAAGCCCCTCCAGGGCTTCTCTGGCGCGCCACCGCGACCGGTAGGTGTGACCGAATGAACTCGTACGGCGATCAGCAGTCTGCGCGTGCCCGGGCCCGAGTGCCCGGGCCGTCCGCTGCATCCACGCCTGACGACGACCAGTCCGGCTACGACGAACGGCCCTCGCCCGACGCCTACCGGCGTCCGGCCGGCGGTCGGGCGAGCGTCGGCGGCTCCGCGCCGCGTGGCGCCGCCTCCGTCGGTGCGGCCGCGGTCGGTGGCCGGGCCTCCGTCGGTGGTGCGGGCCGAGCGTCGGTCGGGGCAGGCACGGGATCCGTGGGTTCCGCCCGCGTCGGCGGCCGGGCCTCCGTGGGTGGCCCCCCGGATGCCGCGCCGGGCTACGGCAGCCGCGGCGCTGTCGCGCGCGCAGCCGTACGGCCGGTGTCCCCGGGCGTCGGCGGGCCGGGCGGCCCTGGCGATCCCGACGGTGCCGGGCACGACAAGCGGGGCAGTGCCGGCAAGATCCTCACCAAGGCCTCCAAGCGCCGCCGGCGGACCAACATCCTGACCGCGGCCGCGGCGGTGCTGGTCATCCTGCTCGGCGCCGGTGTGGTCGGCGGCACCTATTTCTTCGACAACGTCGACTTCAAGGAGCCGACCGCCGAGGCCCAGACCACCCAGTTGCTCACCAGCAACAACAAGGTGCTCGCCTCGCTGGGTCAGTTCAACCGGTCGATCGTGCCCGACGGCAGCATCAACCCGCTGGTCAAGCTCGCGGTGGTGTCCGCCGAGGACAAGGGCTTCTACAAGCACAACGGCATCGACATGAAGGGCATCGCCCGCGCCGCGTGGAACAACTTCACCGGCGGCGACACCCAGGGTGCCTCGACGATCACCCAGCAGTACGCGAAGTACGCGACCAAGCGCAAAGAGATCACGTACAACGTCAAGCTCCGTGAGGCGGTCATCGCCCGCAAGATGGAGGACGAGTACACCAAGGACGAGATCCTCGGTCGCTACCTCAACTCCGTCTACTTCGGCCGCGGCGCGTACGGCGTCGAGGCCGCTGCGAAGGCGTACTTCGGCAAGTCCGTCCTGACCCCGATCGGCCAGAAGAACGCGATCACGGCCGGCGAGGCCGCGATCCTCGCCGCGGTGATCAAGCAGCCCGAGCCGACGGCCACGCACAAGGGCTACGACCCGCAGAACAGCATGCCCGACGCCCTGGACCGCTGGCGGTACACGGTCGGCAACATGGCCGAGCTGGCCCTGCCGGCCGGGCTGCCGGTGGCCGGCGTGCCCGCGGGCATCAACCCGCCGACCGAATACCCGAAGACGTGGTTGAAGTGGGATCCGGACAAGTGCACCACCACCTGCGCCAACAACAAGCCGAGCGCCAAGATCGTCAAGTACGTGAAGCGCGAGCTGCGCGACATGGGCATCAGCGACGCCGAGCTCAACCAGGGTGGTCTCCAGATCAAGACCACGATCAACTCCGAGGTGCAGGAGCAGGCCGAGAAGGCGGCGAACGCCCAGAGCAAGAAGTCGCCGCTGAACGGGATGTCCTCCACCTACCGGTCCGCCCTGGTCGCCATCAACCCGGAGAACGGCCGGGTGCTGGCCTACTACGGCGGCCCGGACGCGGCGAGCTGGGACTACGCCGGCCCGAACTACACCGACGACGGCAAGACGTTCATCGGTGGCGGTCGGCCGCCCGGCTCGACGTTCAAGATCTACACGCTGCTCGCCGCGCTGAGCGACGGCTACGGCATGGACACCATCTGGGACTCCACGCTGAAGAAGGTCAACGGCGGCGGCAAGATCAGCAACTCCGGTCGTGAGGGCGGCGGCCTGAAGTGCCCGAACCCGAAGGCCTGCACGCTCGAGGTGTCCACCGAGCAGTCGTACAACTTCACCTTCTACTGGCTCGCCGACAAGCTGGGCCCGGAGAAGGTCATCGACATGGCCCACAAGGCGGGCATCCAGCTGATCGGTGACCCGGAGACCACGGCCCGCTACGACCTCAACAAGCTGAGCGAGGACGAGCTCAAGAAGAAGGGCTACGGCCGCGAGGTCGGCTTCGGCCAGTACGCGATCACCGCGCTCGACCACGCCAGCGGCGTCGCCACGATCGCCAACGACGGCGTCTACAACAAGGCTCACTTCGTCCGCTCGGTGTCGCAGCGCGACCCGAAGACGGGCAAGTTCGTCGCGGTCAAGAACACCGGCGAGAAGCTCAACCCGGTGAAGGCGTTCAGCCCCGACGTCGCCGCCGCGGTGCAGAACGTCATGCAGAAGATCCCCGGGATCAACGGCATCAGCCTCGACAACGGCCGCAAGGCCATCGGCAAGACCGGCACCTGGGAGTTCACCGGCAAGGGCGGTAAGCCCGGCGACAACGGTGACGCCTGGATGGTCGGCGGCACCAAGGAGATCGCGGCCTCCGTCTGGGTCGGCCGCGAGAAGGAGAACAAAAAGACCAAGCAGATGGAGCTGCTGCCGATCTTCAAGGCCCCTGGCAAGCCCATGAACGGCGGCTCCATCCCGGGCGAGATCTGGAAGATGTTCCTGGACTCCGCCTCGAAGGTGATCAAGGCCGAGAACAAGCCGTTCCTGCCGAACTCCACCGCGTTCGTCGACCCGAGCAAGAAGGGCAACGGCGTCGAGCCGCCCCCGCCGCCGCCCCCGCCGGCCGGTGATCCGCAGAACCCGTTCTGCGGAATCTTCCAGCAGTGCGACAACAACAACGGCGGAAACGGCAACGGGAACGGCGGCAACGGCAACGGGAACGGCGGGAACGGGAACGGCGGCAACGCCGGGCCCGGCAACGGCGGGCCCGGCATCAACCTGCCCGGAGCGCCGAACGGGGACACCGGCAACACCGATGGCGGCGGGCAAGCCGACGAGAACGCCGACGACGGCAACTGACGTCCTCGACACCCGATGTGGCGCCCTCTCCGCGGAGCTGGGCGCCACTTCGCTTTTGTGACGTTGTAGCCGGACTGTGCCGTAGGGCGTCTCCTGCCCGTCCGGCGCATGCGGCATGATGCCAAAGCATGAGCGCGCCATCGTCTGAGGAGACCGACCGGCCTGACCTGCCCGCCGAATCGGACGGATTCGTCCGAGGGCTGTCCCAGGCCATCGGCGGACCGCTCGGCGAACACGCCGTACGCCCGGAAGCCCGCCGGGGGCGGTTCTGGACCGTGCCGCGGATCGTCCTCGGGCTGCTCTGCCTGACGCTGGCGCTGAGCTGGGTGCAGAAGTCCCCCTGCCAGGACGGCGACTGGCAGAAGAACGTCCAGTACACCCGGTTCTGCTACACCGACGTGCTGGCGCTGTACTACGCCGAGGGGCTCAACAAGGGCAAGGTCCCGTACAAGGACCACCCGGTGGAGTATCCGGTGGTCACCGGCTACTTCATGGGCGCGCTCGGCCTGCCGGTGCACGCCCTCGGCGAGAAGTACCCGCAGATCAACCAGGGCAAGTGGTTCTACAACGTCAACGCGCTGGTGCTGTCGGCGCTGGCCGTCGCCTCCGTGGCGATGATCCTGGCGCTGCGCCGCCGCCGGCCCTGGGACGCGGCGATCTTCGCGCTCTCCCCGATCGTGCTGGTCACCGCGACGGTCAACTGGGACTTCCTCGCCATCGGATTGGCCGTGTTCGGCCTGTACGCCTGGGCCCGGCGCTGGCCGGTGGCCGCCGGCCTGCTGCTCGGCCTCGGCGGCGCCGCCAAGCTGTGGCCGCTGTTCATCCTCGGGCCGCTGTTCGTGCTGGCCCTGCGGGCCAAACGCATGCCGCAGTTCTGGACGGCGACCGCCACGGCCGTGGCCGCCTGGTTGATCGTCAACATCCCGGTCGCTGTGCTCTACCGCGACAGCTGGATGCGCTTCTTCGACCTGAACCGGGAACGGCCCGTCGACTGGGGCACGTCCTGGTACATCGGCCGCTACCTGGACACCAAGTGGAACACCGGGGTGGCCGGCGACCAGGGTCCGTTCCAGTGGCTCAGCGACCACGTACCGGTGCTCAACAACGTCTCGTACGCGCTGACCGGGCTCGCCTGCCTCGGCGTCGCGGCGCTGTGCCTGCTGGCCCCGCGCAAGCCCCGGCTGGCTCAGCTCGCGTTCCTGGTGGTGGCCGCGTTCCTGATCTTCAGCAAGGTCTGGTCCCAGCAGTACGTGCTGTGGCTGCTGCCGCTGATCGTGCTGGCCCGGCCCCGCTGGGGAGCGATCATCGCGTGGACAGTGGCGGAGATCGGCTACTTCGCGGCGTTCTATGCGGAACTGCTCGGCGCGGGCGGCAAGCCGGTCATCCCGGAGGGCACGTTCGTGCTGGCCTCGAGCCTGCGGCTGATCACGGTGGCGATCCTGTGCGGGCTGGTGATCCGCGAGATCTGGCGGCCGGAACTGGATGTGGTCCGGCACAACTACCGGGACGACCCCGACGGCGGCGTGCTCGACGGCGCGCCGGACGCCAGTTGGATCGAACCGCTGCGCCGGCGGCTGCGGGTGACGCCACGACCGGCCGTCGACGACAGCGCGCCGGTCGCGCCGCCGCCGACCCCGGTGGCCTGAGCTCAGTCGAGGTAGAAGACCACGGAGTTGTCGTCGAGGTCCTCGCGGCGGATGCCGAGGGTCTCCACCGGCACGTCACCCGAGCGTTCCCACGGCGTGCCGACGACCTCGGCCCGCAACAGCAGGACGGTGCCGATCCGGCGCTGCCGCAGGTATTCGATGCTGGCCACGTCCGGGAAAGTGGCCACCGAGCGGCGCAGCTCGGACTGACGCTGCGGGGCGAAACCGCCGCTGCCGTTCGCCACCTCCTGGAAGCGTGACGTCGACCAGAGCATGACGGTCTGGTCGGTGAGGGCGGTCGTCGGCAGGACCAGCATCGGGCCGGTGAGGGTCCGCATCGCCGCGGGCTGCTCCGGCACCACCGGGTGTGCGGTCGCGTTCCACGTTTCGACCAGCACGAGAAGCAGGGGCACGAGCGTCGCCAGCCGCAGCCACGGACCGGGCCACGGCGGCACCCGGTGCGCGGCCAGATGCTCGGCCCGGCGCACGAACTCGGCGACCGCGCCCGCGGCCAGCACAGCCAGCAGCAACGTCACCCACAGCATCATCCGGCCGGGGATCCGCACCCCGAAAGACGCCGGCAGATGACCGAAGAGCGGCAGATAGGTCCAGCGGCCCTCGAAGAACGTGGTGCCGACGGTAAGGATCACGCTGACGACAACCGCGACGAGCAGCAGCAGGCGTTGCCACATCCGCCAGACGGAGAACACCAGGCCGACCAGCGCGAGGGCGTAGAGCACAAACCCGGGCAGCAGCGCCATCTCGGCGGGCCAGCCCAGTGACTGACGCGGAACGGCGTGCGGGGCGCCCCAGATCCGCGACTCGGCCGGACCGATCAACAGCGACCGCAGCGGAGCCGAGAAGAACCGGATCTCGGTGCCGGCCGGACCGGTGTCCGGCACCCGCAGGTACGGCAACGCGATCAGCAACCCGACCCCGGCGAAGATCAGCGCCCCCAGCAGATCGGTGACCAGCAACCGCCACCCGAGTACGGGCCGCGGCGACCGCCGACGCAACCGGCGGACCAGCACCGCGAACCCGACGACGACGATGAGCACGGCAAGGACATAGGCGAACGGCAGACCGAGCGAGAACCCGAGAGTGACCTGCCACGTCGCGACGAGCCAGCCCACGGTGGCCCAGCCGGCGTGGCGGCGGCCGGGGCGAAAGCCGTACCGCATGGACCAGCCGTGACCGCGGGCGAGCATGGCCAGGGCCAGCGGGATGCCACCCGCGGAAATGATGTCGAGATGACCCTCCTGGGCCAGCCGCCACGGCGCGTACGCGAAGGCGACCGCCCCGACGATGGCGCCGGTGCGGCCGGCACCGAGCTGACGGATCAGGGCGTAGCCGCCGACGGCCAGCAGGGCGTGAGCCAGCACATAGAGGATGTTGTAGCGCAGGACGGCGGCGAGCGGACCACTGCCGATCATGCCGGCCGGGGCGTAACCGAGCAGGCTGCTGCCGAACGCGTAGCTGTAGGCCTCGGGGAAGAAGGCGTTGGACTGCCAGAGCCGGGCCGGCTCGGTGATCAGGATGTGCCCGGCCCAGGACACCTGCCACGCCTGCCGCGACGGATCCCAGATGTCCTGCGGGAACGTGTGCAGGGGGTAGCGCAGGGTGGGCCAGGTCAGCAGGACGGCGAGCAGCAGGGATCCGTAGATGACCAGGGCGTACTCGTGGATGAGGGCGCGGCCCAGGGCTCGGGTGGCTCTCTTCATGCGGCCGGGGGCGCGCTCGGAGGTTTCGGCGAAGGCGGTCCACGGGTCCGGCGGGGCGCCGGGTGGGCGGGTGGAGGGGAGTTTGGGCTTCCGACGGCGGGTGGGTTTTCCGCTGGGAGCTTCCTGGTCGGTTTTTTCGTCGCCTTTGCCGGTGTCTTTGCTGTCGTTCTTGTCTTTGTCGGCGTCCGTCTTCGGGGCGTCCTTGGTGCCGGTCTTGATGTCGAGCTTGGTGTCGGTCTTGGTGTCGCTGGCTTTCGCGGGATCTTGGGTGGCTGTCTTCGCGGAGCCTGACTCTGCGGTGGTCTTGCTGCTGGCTTTGGCGCCGGGTTTGGTGCTGGGCGCGTCGTCACCGGCGGCCGTGGTGTCGCGGTCCGGCCGGGTATCGACCTTGTCTCCTTCCTTAGTTTTTCCGTCGGCGGCTGCGCTGGACGGTTTGGCCGGAGGGATCAGGTCGGGTGGCAGGCCGTTGGTGGGAAAGACGCTCTCGTCAGCGACCGGCGGGCTGGAGCTCTCTACCGCCGGGTTGCGCGATTTTGCCGAGGGATCCGCGCCGGCTGCCGACGGGTCCTTCGTGGACTGAGAGCCGGCGAAAGGGTCCGCTGTCGAACCGCTGTGGGGTGGCACCGCGGGCCGCAGTGCACCCGGCGCGACCGCTGCAGACTTACCGGCACGGGCTCTCCGCAGTCCAGCCCACCGCCGGACCGGCTTGGTCGGCGGACGGGCGCTGTCTCCCATCAGGGGAGCCGCGCCGGTTCCTGTCGCCTGCGATGTGACCGCACCAGAATCAGCGCCGCCCGATCCGGGGCCGCCCGATCCGGCAGTGCCTGATTCGCTGGCGCCCGGTCTGCTGGCGCCCGGTCTGCTGGCGCTCGATCCGCTGGCGCCCGATCCGGGAGCGCTCGATCCGACAGTGCCTGATCCGCTGGCGCTCGATCCGACGGCGCCCGATCGGCTCGCGCCGGTTTCCGGGGAGCCGGATTTAGCCGCGCCGGACTCAAGCGTGTCGGCTTCAGCCGCGCCCGGTCCGGTCGCGGACACCGCGCCCGATCCCTCGCCCGAACCGCCCGCGCGCTCCTGCGGCCCGGCTCCGCCAGCGCCCTCCTGCGGCCCGGCTCCGCCAGCGCCCTCCTGCGGCCCGGCTCCGCCCGCGCGCTCCCCCGGCCCGGCTCCGCCCGCGGTCGGGTCGGCCCCGCGCTGCGGCGGCTGCTCGGTCGTCATGCTGCTCCCTCGTGCCGCTGCGTCAGCTGGCCGCCCTCTCGCGCAGCAGCGCGATGTCGGCGGACTGGCCTTCCACGCCGCCCGGCGTCTCCACGATCGCCGGGGCGCCCGCGGCGCGGATGGCCGCCACGACCAGCTCCGGGTCGATCTTGCCATTGCCGAGGTTGTCGTGCCGGTCGCGGCCGGAGTCGAAGCTGTCCTTCGAGTCGTTGGCGTGGATGAGGTCGATCCGGCCGGTGATCGACTTGACCCGGTCGACGATGTCGAGGAGTTCTTCGCCGCCGGCGTGCGCGTGGCACGTGTCCAGGCAGAACCCGGCTCCGAACTCGCCCACCGCGTCCCACAGGCGGGCCAGGTTGTCGAAGCGGCGGGCGATCGCGTGGTCACCCCCGGCCGTGTTCTCGATCAGGATCGGCAGCGGCAGGCCGCCTTCCTTCTCCGCGTACGCGAAGGTTTTGCGCCAATTGTCGAATCCGACGGTGATGTCGTCGCCGGCGTTGACGTGACCGCCGTGCACGATCAGGCCGCGCGCGCCCACCGCGGCCGCCGCGCGGGCGTGGGTCAGCAGCAGTTTGCGGCTGGGGATGCGGATCCGATTGTTCAACGTGGCCACATTGATCACGTACGGCGCGTGGATGTAGACGTCCACGTCGGACGCCTTGAGCGCAGCCGCGTCCGGGCGCTCCGCCGGGGACTTCCAGCCCTGCGGATCAGCGAGGAAGAACTGGACGGCGTCAGCACCGCGGGCGGCGGCCGCGTCGAGGGGTTCGGCGGGATCGACATGGGCTCCGATGCGCATGGGTCCGAGCCTACGACGTGGGTACGACGGTCACCGGCCGTCGCCGTCCGACGACCGTGCGCGTCACCGGCCTTGTCGGCGCGTCGTTAATCGAGCGGATCACACATACCTACGTACCGGTGCCAACCGGTGCGAGCTGGGAGATGGTGCATGTCGCGGCAAGTCCGAAACCGTGTGACGGCGACGGCGCTGGGTGGTTTTCTGCTCGGTGCCGCGCTGCTCACGACCGGCACGGCCAACGCCGACCAGGTCGAGGGTGGTGGCCGGCAGGTGGTCTTCGCGGGCGGCGGGGTGCTCGGCCTCTCCTGCAAGTCCACGCCGTCCGTCGAGGTCATGTCCGTGCCCGCGGACGGCCGGGTGCGGCTGGTCAACCGGACCGGGCACGGCGCCCGGCTGCGGCTGAACGGCGAGTCCCGGGGCACGATCCCGGACGACGGCTCGACCGAGGTGGTCTTCCGGCGCGGCACGACCGCGGTCACCCTCGATCCCAGCTGCGCGATCACCGATCAGGCGACGCCGGTGCTGGTCACCGCTTCGCCGACGCTGACGGCCAATCCCGATCCGATTCCCGCGCCGGCGGACACGTTCTCCGATCCCGCCGACGCGCCCAGCACGCTCGAGGCCCCGGCCGCCACGACGGGCACGGCGACCTCCACGCTGCCCGACTCGGTCGCGCCCGCGACCCGCCCACAGCGGTCGTCGACCACGACCGCCGGGCGGCCGGCGACGATCCGGCCGGGCACGTCGCACGCCAGCAGCGTCGCAGCCCAGGCCGCGACCACGGCGGCCCAGGCGATGCCGCAGGGCGGTGCGGCTCCGCGGGTCAAGACCAGGACCCCGACCCGGGGTACGGCGGGAGCAGCCGTGCCGGCGTTCTCGGGGATGCCGCCCGGTGACGACAAGACGATTCTTCCCGGCGTACCCACGCTTGATCTGCCCTCGTCGCCGACGGCGGCCGCGCCGGAGCTCCCGGCCGGTCCGTCCGCCGGGATCGTCGCGGCGGAGCCGGTCGCGGCGATGCGCCCGCTGCCGGACTCGCAGCCGATCGGTGTGCTCGCGGTGATCGCCACGGTGAGCGTGCTGGGCGTAGCAATCGGAGTAATTCGGGCAATTGTGTCGGAACGTGCATCTCGGGCAAGGGTCGCGTAGACTACTCCACAGCAAGCTCCGCGGGGCGGCCGTTCCAACCTCATCGGTGTGGTCGTTCCTCCCCAGGTCCCACCCAGCGAATGCGGACCGGACGCCCCGCGGCTTCCACCTCGAAGGGCCTCGTCTGTGGACGGGGCCCTTTTTGGGCGTCAGCCCGGCTCCGGGTATGCTGGCTCGGTTCGCAACAGGTCTGCCGTGGGCGCCGCCCACGGTTTTCTGTTGCGGGCGACACAAGACCTCCTGCCACGGAGAGACCGTGGCCGTTCAGCCCACAGGAGGTGAGAACGTCTTGCGTCATTACGAACTCATGGTGATCCTCGACCCCAGTCTCGAGGAGCGCACCGTTGCACCGTCGCTCGACACGTACCTGAACGTGATCCGCACCGCGGGCGGCTCGGTGGAGAAGCTCGACGTGTGGGGCCGTCGCCGGCTCTCGTTCGAGATCAACAAGAAGGCCGAAGGCATCTACGCCGTCGTCGACCTGCAGGCGACGCCGGAGGCCGTGGCCGAGCTGGACCGTCAGCTCCGGCTGAACGAGTCGATCCTGCGTACCAAGGTCATCCGGCCCGAGACCCGCTGACGGTCGTTTCTGTCAGGGGGCTCTGGGAGCCTCCTTGCGAAAACGCATGAAGCGGCGAGGAGAAGATCATGGCAGGAGAAACCACCATCACGGTCGTCGGCAACTTGACCGACGATCCTGAGCTGCGCTTCACCCCCTCGGGGGCGGCGGTCGCCAAGTTCCGCATCGCTTCGACGCCGCGGACGATGGACCGGCAGTCGGGCGAATGGAAAGACGGCGAGCCACTCTTCCTCGCGTGCAACGTCTGGCGTGACGCTGCTGAGCACGTCGCCGAGTCGCTGCAGCGTGGCGCTCGGGTGATCGTGCAGGGCCGGCTGCGCCAGCGGTCCTACGAGACCCGCGAGGGCGAGAAGCGCACCGTCTATGAGCTCGAGGTCGACGAGATCGGCCCGTCCCTGCGCTACGCCACGGCGAAGGTGCAGAAGATGTCCCGGTCCGGCGGCGGCGGTGGGGGCGGCTTCGGCGCCTCCGGCGGCGGCGCTGGTGGTGGCAACCGGCAGTCCAGCGGCGGCGGAGGCGGCAACAACTTCGACGACCCCTGGGCCACGGCGGCCCCGGCTTCCAGCTCCCGTTCCGCCGCTGGCGGCGGTGGCGGCAGCAACTCCTCGTTCGACGACGAGCCACCTTTCTAAGCCCGTACGGGTCATGATTTCAGGAGTCAAGAGCTATGGCTAAGGCTGCGGCACTTCGCAAGCCGAAGAAGAAGGTGAACCCGCTCGACAAGGACGGGATCACCTACATCGACTACAAGGACACCGCGCTGCTGCGCAAGTTCATCTCCGACCGCGGCAAGATCCGCGCTCGGCGGGTCACCGGCGTGACCTCGCAGCAGCAGCGGCAGATCGCCCGCGCGGTCAAGAACGCCCGTGAGATGGCGCTCCTGCCGTACACGGCCACGGCGCGCTGAGGGGAGGCACCGATATGAAGATCATCCTCACGCAGGAGGTGTCGGGCCTCGGCACCCCCGGCGATGTCATCGAGGTCAAGAACGGCTACGGCCGTAACTACCTGCTGCCGCAGGGCTTCGCGATCCAGTGGAGCAAGGGCGCCGAGAAGCAGGTCACGGTCATCAAGCGGGCGCGCGACGCCCGCGAGATCCGCGACCTGGGCCAGGCCAACGAGGTCAAGGGCCAGCTCGAGGGCCTGAAGGTCACCCTGCAGGCGCGCTCCGGCACCGGTGGCCGCCTGTTCGGCTCGATCACCCCGGCCGAGATCGTGGACGCGGTCAAGTCCGCGGGCGGTCCGGCTCTCGACCGGCGCCGGCTGGAGCTGACGGCCCCGATCAAGACCACGGGCGCTTACAAGGTCCAGGTCAAGCTGCACCCCGAGGTGACTGCGTCGTTCCCCGTGAACGTCGTCGCCGCCAAGTAACACGCTTCACGTCTCACGCTGAGCGCGCCGGCCCTTCGGGGTTCGGCGCGCTCTGTCGTTTCCGCCTCTTGGCTGGGCTCGGCCCTCGGCGTTGCGTCGGCTTGGCCTGCTTCGGAGCTCTGCCTGCTTCGCACCTTGGCTTGCTTCGGCCTTCGGCCTGCTTCGGAGCTTGGCCCGCTTCGTACCTTGGCTTGCTTCGGCCTTCGGCCTGCTTCGGAGCCGCGTGGGGTCGTTTCGGCCTTCGGCCTGCTTCGGAGCAGCGTTGGTTTTGCTCGTCAGCTGAGGGATTGACCGGTGATGGCGGAGGTCAGCACGGTCGCCAGGCCGCCGCCCATCACCGCGGCGGCGAGGCCGACACTGGCTGCCTTCCAGGAGCCGCTCGCCCAGCGCAGGCCCACCGCCACGAGCATGCTCAGCACCAGGGACAGGCCGAACTGCGGCGCGGCGCCGGCCAGGGTGTCGAGCGCGTGCGCCTGCTGGCTGCCGTTCAGCACGAGCATGTAGAGCACGAAGAGGACGACCGGCACGCCGTACCAGACGACCGTGTAACCCACGGCCGCGAGCGGACCGCCGGTGTCCTCCTCGAGTTCCTCATCTGGTTCGAGCAGGTCGTTCTGCCGCGCCGACGGCGACGGCAGTGTGCTGACCGGGCGCCGCTCGTAGGTGCCGGCGGCCGAAGCCACAGCACCGCGCGGCGGCCACTGGGTGTCCGGCGGATCCTGCCACCGGGCCCCCGTACGCTGAATGATCTCCGTGGCACCCTCGGCAGCCGAATTCGCGGCCGGCACCTTCACCGACGCCGCGGCACCGTTTTTGGACGGCGGCCGGAACGGCACGAAGTCAGCCGTGCTGATCCGCCGCGACTCACCGTCGGCCAGGTCGCTGTCGGCGCTGAGCTCGCGCCGCCAGTCCCCGGTGCTGTGCTCGCGGTAGGTCGCCGAGCCACGGACCGGACCCTCCGCCTCAGCTTCCCGCCACGCCCCCGGCTCGCGGGGACGGATCTCGGTCACCGCGTCGCTGACCAGCGGTGGTTCGCCCTGTTCGGCGCGCAGCTGGTTGCGCCAGGCGTCGGTGCGGGCGGCGGCCTGGGCGTCGGCCCGCCAGGCACCGGGCTGGGACGACACCGGAGCGGCCGCCGTGCCGGACACGGGACGCGCGGGTGTGCCGCCGTCGCGGCGCAGGGAGTCGGGTCCCGGCACGGATGCAGCGCCGCGGGAGCGCTGGTCCGGCGGCGCGGAAGTCGGATCGGCATCACGCTGCCAGGAGGCGGGCTGGGCGGAAACCGGGCGGCCGGCGGGCCCAGCGTCGTAGGCCGCTTCATCCAGATCAGGCGCGGCGGTACGCCGGCGCTGGTCCGGTGGCGCCGAGAACGGCTGGTCGGTCTCCCGCGACCGGTATCCGGGCGCCATGTCCTCGCGGTCGCGGGCCGCGGGCTGAGCGGACACAGGCATGTCCCGCTCGCGGTCCCAAGCTCCCGGCTGGGCTGACACCGGTGCGTTCCGGTCCCACGTGCCGGGCTGGGCCGATACGGGCATGTCCCGCTCGCGGTCCCAAGCTCCGGGCTGGGCCGATGCCGGTGCGTTTCGGTCCCACGTGCCGGGCTGGGCGGACGCGGGCATGTCCCGGTCGCGGTCCCAGGTGCTCGGCTGCGCCGAGACCGGCATGTTGCCGTCGCGCTGCCGCGTCAGGGACTGCGGGGGGATCGGTCTGGTCGGTGGCTCGCCGTCGCGGCGCCAGACCTCGGGGTCGAGCGGCGGTTCCGCGCTCGCCGTCAGTTGCAGACGCGTCGAACGGGGCTCGGCCGGGCGGCGCCGGCCACCCCGGTCCTCGTCGGCCGCCTCGCTGCGGAAGCGCGCGGACTCGTCCCGGTCGCGGCGAGAGACCGTCTCGCTGCTCTCGATGGCGCGCCGGCCGCCGCCGTTACCGCGATCGTCGTCGCGGGGACCTCGGCCCGGGCCTCGGTCATCGTCCTCGTCTTCCTCGTCCTCGAGCTCCTGCCGGTGCCACTGGCCGGTGTCGCTGTCACGCAGCCACACATCCGACTCAGGGTCCCGGTTCCAGGCGCCGGACGCGAGTTCCTGCTGCCAGCTGGTGTCACGTTCGCGCCGGCGGCCCCGGTCCGCGTACTCCCGGGGGGCTTCCGGTCCGCGCTCGAACTCCGGGCGCGACCGTCCGCGCGGTCCTTCCGGGCCGCGGGGGATGCCGCCGCTGCGCTGGCCGCCTTCGACGCCGCGCCGGGGCTCCGGGCCGCGCGGCGCGTCGAGGTCGCGCCGGTCCCGGCTGCGGCGGGGCTCCGGGCCGCGAGGGGCCTCGAAGTCACGCGGCGGCTCGGCTCCGCGCCATGGCTCTGCTCCTGGCTCGGCTCCACGCCACGGTTCCGGGCCCGGCTCGGGTCCGCGGTAGGCGTCCTGGCCACGGCGAGGGGACGGGCCTGCTTCGGGCCCGCGGTAGGGCTCTTGGCCGCGGCGGGGCTCGGGGCCCGCTTCGGGGGCGCGGTAGGGCTCTTGTCCACGGCGTGGGTCGGAGCCGGGCCAGCGTTCGATCTCGCCGCCGCGCGGCGGGGCGGCCGGGGCCTGGAAGGCCTGGGGCGCCTCGATCTCGCGGCGCCGCGGTCCTGCATCGGCGCCACGACCGTTCGGGGCGCCTTGCTGCCAAGATCCGGTGTCTGCGCGGCCGTTATCCGGTCCGCGCTGCCAGGAGCCGGTGTCGGTGCGGCCGTTGTCCGGTCCGCGCTGCCAGGAGCCGGTGTCGGTGCGGCTGGGTTCGGGCCCGCGTTGCCAGGAGCCGGTGTCGGTCCGACCGACTTCCGGTCCGCGCTGCCAGCTGCCCGTGTCGGTGCGGCCGTTGTCCGGTCCGCGCTGCCAGCTGCCCGTGTCGGTGCGGCCGCTTTCGGGCCCGCGCTGCCAGGAGCCGGTGTCCGTGCGGCCGGGCTCGACTCCGCGCTGCCAGGAGCCCGTGTCGGTGCGGCCGGTTTCGGGTCCGCGCTGCCAGGAGCCGGTGTCTGTACGGCCGTTGTCCGGTCCCCGTTGCCACGAGCCGGTGTCCGTGCGGCCGGTTTCGGGGCCCTGTCGCCATGAGCCCGTGTCTGTGCGGCCGTTGTCCTGCTCGCGCTGCCAGGAGCTCGGCTCGATCCGGCTCTGGCGGCTGCCGACCTCGGTCTCGCGCTGCCACGAACCCGTGTCCGTGCGTCCGGACTCTGCGCCGCGCTGCCACAATCCGCTGTCGCCGTTCGCACCCGGGTCGCTGCGACCTCGGCGGCCGGTGGTGTCTGCCTCGCGCTGCCAGCTGCCGGTGTCCGTACGACTCTGCCAGCTCTCCGAGTCGCGCTCACGTGGCTGCAGGGGCAGCGGGATGACGCCCGTCTCGGCGGCGCTCTGCGCCCACGGGTCGACCGCTGGGCCCGGCTCCGGGTCGCGGCGCCAGGAGCCGGTGTCGCGCCAGCCGTCGGCGCGGGCCTCGTCGCCGCTGCGCCAACCCTCGGCCGCCGGCGGCGTGCGCCAGCTGTCCGTGCGGGGCTGGTCGGGGCGGCCCTCGGTGCGGGCCTGATCAGCGCTGCGCCAGCTGTCGGTCACCGGCGGACTGCTCTGCCAGCTGCTTGTGGTGGTGCTCGTGCGCCAGCCGTCCGGCGCCGGCGGTTCGGTGCTTCCGCGACGCCAGCTCGGTGCGTCGGTGGTCGCGGGGTCCTGGAACGCGGGCATGCTGCCGGTGTCGGTGTGGCCCGCCCAGTTGTCGGCTTCGGAACGCGCCGTCCACCCCGTACCCCCGCTTGTGCGAGAGCCCACATCGGGGGCCCGGCGGCGCCCCACCTGGGGCGGGCCGTCGGCCGGTCGCGTCTGTCCGGCGGCCGATTCGCGCCAGGCCGCGCGGTCGTCCTCACGGACGAGGTGCCGGCCGTCGTCGACGGGCGCCGACCAGCTGCCGGAGTGTGACGTCGGGGCGCTCGGCTGGGGCGTCTGCCAGCTCTCGGCCGGCCGCGCGGGCTCACGCCAGGACGGCTCGGCCGCGGGCCGGGGAGTCTCGGCGAAGGCCTGCCAGCTCGGTCGGCTGTCCCAGGACGGCCGGGCATCGGGCTGCCGGGGCGGAGGCGCGTCGGCGGGCTGCCACGACGGGGTGGCGCTGGAGGACGTGAACTGCTGCCACGCCGGCCGGTCCTCGCCGCGCGCCGACTCCCACGGTGGGGTGGCGCTGGGCTGACTCTGCCGCGGCTCACCGGGCTGCTGCCACGCCGGGGTGGCGTCGGGGGGCTGCCAGCTCGGGGTCGAACCGGCCTGGTCATCGGTCGAGGGAGTCGGCCATGCCGTGCCGGAGATGGCCGGGAGCCGGGTCGGGGCTTCCGCCTGCGGCGGAATGACCGCGTCGGCGTCGCCGCTCTGCCAGGCCTCAGTGGTCGTGCGCCAGCCGTGCGAGCCGGAAGCGGAACGCCACTCGGTCGTCTGCCGCCAGCGGGCGCTCTCCGCGGTGGAGCGCCATTCGGAAGTCTGGGTGCGCCAGCCGACGCCCTCGGCCGGCAATGCGGGGCGGCCGGTCGCCGCTACGTCGGACCAGCGACTAACCGTGCCCGAAGACTCACCCGGTGTTTCGGGATTCTGCGCCCAGGCGTCGGCCCGCAGCGACCAGGCCACAGCCTCGGGGATCGGCTGCATGCTGCCCGTGTCGGCCGGCGAGCCGGTGCCCCACACGGTGGCCCCGGGCTCCGCTTTAGCGGACGAATCGGGATCTTCCGGGCGGTTTGTGGGTGTCCAGGAGTCCGACGCGCTCCTTTCGCGCGGCAGGCGGGCTCCGTAGTCCCACTCCCGTTGGTCCACCAGAAAAGCGTGACGTGCGCGCGTCCGATCTGCAATGTCTTGGGACGACAGCTTGCTCACGAAGGCGTTCTTTTTATCTCTCCACACGGTGGGGACGACAAAAGTGCTGCTCAGATGGGCGCGCCTCCCGGAATCCCCAGGCGTTGTACACAGGCTGTGCACAGGGCCGCGCACAGGAGGAGGCGAGTTGTCCACAGGTTGTCCCGAGGCTCGTCCACCGGCCCGCTTGGGACTGTGACGTGCGGCTTCGTATGGTTACCCGCGCCGGATCAGGTCCCTCTTCGTGGCCTGGGCCGACTTTTCCGGTGAATCTGTGGTCCCCGTCACTCACCCGGGGTCCTGCTCACCCGAAAGTGTCGTACCCGGGCTGTTTGATCACGGAGCAGGAACGACGATGAAGGGGTAGGTCGGCATGTCGATCACCGACGACGCACGACCCGATTCCCGGCCGCAGTCATCTCCGGGAGGTAAGCCCTCCGGTGGCCGCCCGCCAGGCGCCGGTGGGCCGCCGCCCCAGACCGGCGGCTTCGACAAGTCACCGCCGCAGGACATCGCCGCGGAGCAGAGCGTGCTCGGCGGCATGCTGCTGTCCAAGGATGCGATCGCCGACGTCGTCGAGATCCTCAAATCACACGACTTCTACCGCCCGGTCCACGCGACCGTCTTCGACACGATCCTCGAGCTCTACGGCCGCGGCGAGCCGGCCGACGGCGTCACCGTCGCGGCGGCGCTGTCCGACTCCGGCGACCTGCAGCGCATCGGCGGCGTGCCTTACCTGCACACCCTGATCGAGAGCGTGCCGACCGCCGCCAACGCGTCCTACTACGCCCGCATCGTCTCCGAGCGCGCCGTGCTGCGCCGCCTCGTCGAGGCGGGCACCAAGATCACCCAACTGGGGTACGGCACGGGCGGCAACGGCGGCATGGACGTCGACGACATCGTCGACCTCGCCCAGCAGGCTGTGTACGACGTGACCGAGCGCCGGGTCTCCGAGGACTTCGCGGTGCTGGCCGACATGCTCCAGCCGACGCTGGACGAGATCGAGGCGGTCGGCGCCACCAACGGCATGATGACCGGCGTACCGACCGGCTTCTCCGACCTGGACCGGCTGCTCAACGGTCTGCACGCCGGCCAGCTGATCATCGTGGCCGGCCGTCCGGGTCTGGGTAAGTCGACCGCGTCGATGGACTTCGCCCGGAACGCGGCCATCCGGGCGAACTGCGCCAGCGCCATCTTCTCCCTGGAAATGAGCAAGATCGAGATCGTCATGCGTCTGCTGTCGGCGGAGGCCAGGGTGCCGCTGCACGTGCTGCGCTCCGGTCAGCTCTCGGACGACGACTGGACCAAGCTGGCCCGCCGGATGGGCGAGATCAGCGAGGCCCCGATCTTCGTCGACGACACCCCGAGCATGAACCTGATGGAGATCCGGGCGAAGGCCCGCCGTCTCAAGCAACGCCACAACCTGAAACTGATCGTGGTCGACTACCTCCAGCTGATGTCCTCCCCGAAAAAGACGGAAAGCCGCCAGCAGGAGGTCGCGGAGCTGTCCCGAGGCCTGAAGCTGCTGGCCAAGGAGGTCGAATGCCCGGTGATCGCGGTGAGCCAGCTGAACCGTGGCCCCGAGCAGCGCACCGACAAGCGCCCTCAGCTGTCCGACCTGCGTGAGTCCGGCTCGATCGAGCAGGACGCCGACGTGGTGATCCTGCTGCACCGCGACGACTACTACGACAAGGAGTCCCCGCGTGCGGGCGAGGCGGACTTCATCGTGGCCAAGCACCGAAACGGCCCGACGGACACGGTGACGGTGGCAGCGCAACTGCACCTGTCCCGCTTCGTCGACATGGCGATCGTCTAGCGCGGCTCAATCACGAAGGCGGAGGCAGGGGCGGCCGGTGCCCGGTAGAGAGGCGACTCACCGAGCACGGTGATCTTTGACGGCCGGGCGTCCACGAGGACAGCGAAATGGTCTCGGAAGCCCTCCACCGCGACGCCGGCCGGTCGGGTGATGCGCTCCTCAAGCCGCCAGCCGTGTGCTGCCAGCAGGGTGCTGACCCGGTCCAAGGCCTCGGCGGGGGGCAGCTCACCCAGGCCGGCGTGGATCGTCACCTCGAAGCCGAAGCTCTCCTCACTCCAGTTCACCGAGCCGGCCGACCGGCGCTGGGGGCCTGGGTCGTGCGCGGTGAAGATGTCCTGACCGGGCAGGGCAGTGGTGACCAACTGGATGAGTTCCTCACGAAAGGCGCGGTGCGCATCCTCGACGGCGCGAATCATGGCTGCCCAGGAAGGTGGGACATCGGGGTCGTGGCGCGCAGGACGTACCGGTAGGGGCACGCCGTCGACGAAGTGCCGCTGCTTGAACTCCTCCCAGGTCGGCACGCCGATGGGCCGGGTCGCATGCCGTCCGGATGTCACCTCGACCTCGTAGATGACGCCGGCTCGAGTCATCGCGGCGTCCGCGGACTCAACGACGGACTGAGCGAACTGCGGGTCGCCGTAGACCCGCTCGTCGATGAAGAACGCCGGCCGGAGATCGTCGTAAGCCTCGCCGTACTCGTACAGGTGAAGGTTTTCGCTGGGGTCAGGCATCGCCCGGCTCGGTCCGTAGGACAAAGCCGTTCCACTTGTCCTCGTCCCAGTCGTAGATCGTCGTGCCCCGGGGGAACTCGATCGCGCCCGCGCCGGGCAGCGCGGCGCGCAGCAGCACGTCGTCGTCATGCACGTGGATCACGGCAAGGCCGGCGGAGGCCGCCAGCGCCTGGAAAACGGCGGTCGCGGCGCGCTCCTCGATGTCGGCGCCGGTGGTCGGCTCCACGCGGCGGCCGCCGGCCTGCCACAGCCGCAACTCGACGTTGTAGGCGTCCGGTGCCTCGAACTCACCGGCGGGCCGGAACGCCGCCTCGGAGTTGTGCGCGACGACGGGGCCGCCGAACTCACCCTCGACGCCCGGCACCAGGCGGGCGGTGTCAACGAGCAGCCAGACCTGCTGGTCGCGTACCTCGGTCCGGCCACCGATCAGCTTGGCCACGAACTCGGCGACCTCCGCCGGCGACCCGTCGGTCCGCACGAAGAGCTGCTCACGCACTGACATTGATGTCTCCCGTGTCACCACGCCACACGACAGACCCTCCGTCGCCCGTAAAGACGATCATGCGCTGCTCAGGCAGGACATCCCGCCCCTGCTGCCGCCAGAACCCGAGCGCGCGCCGGATCCCCCGGACGGCCGCGTCGATCGTCAGCCCGACGTCACGGCCGTCGACGACCGCCACGGTGATCCGCGGATCCTGCCCGAACGGCTCACGCAGGCGTTTCTCGACCCGCCGGGAGAAATCCGCATCCTTGCGGTCGGCCTTCAGGTCGGGATCCAACCGCTTGAGATCACCGTACGCACCGACATCGGCGCTGTCGGTTCGCAGGAGGACATCGGGGTTGCCGAGGCCGTCGGATCGCCCGTGAGCAGCCTCGAGAGCCCGGACGTCGAAGGATTGGCCTAGGCGCTCGGCCTGGCGGCGTTCGTGCTCGTACTCGAAAAGCTCCAGGTAGTGAGCGCCGATGGCGAAGTCGTCGCCGAGTGCGCCCTGCATCTGGCCGATCAGACCGTTGATCACTACGGGGCCGGCGTTGGTGGGCAAGCTTTCACCTGCGACTGGCGCTTCGGAGGTCAGTTCCGGCGAGGGCTTCAGATCGGGGCTGTCGGTTTGCCCTCCTGGCACATCTGGAGCAGCGTCTCCGATGCCTGGGGTAGGCCGAATTCCCAGCCCATCCTCTCGCCCTCTCGGAACATCTCCAGGAGCGCTTGTTCCTTCGGCAGTTCCGAGTGCAGGGCCGCGCGAGCGGTCGGTTCCGCCTTCGTGCGGTCCAGCGGCCGAGTCCTCCCCTGATAGCTCGGGTTGAACAGAAATGTCGCCGCGATAAGACTCGTCACCGTGTTCGACTCCGAGTCCGTGACTGCTCGGTAGCCGAGCTCCCAATCGGTTATCGACATCCCGTGACGTTGTTGGACTTGCCGGTTCCTCCGGATCGTCGTGAGAGCGTCTCGCATCTGATGCCTGCGGCGCACGTCCGACCGACGGCTCGGGAAGCGGGCGCGTGCCAGCTACTGACGCGGAGGACCGAAGTCCCAACCCATCTTCTTGCCCTCGTCGAGCATCTCCAGAAGCGTCTGCTCCGTCGGCAGCTCCGCCTGGAGGA
The DNA here is from genome assembly GCF_040649415.1 of Actinoplanes sp. NPDC048967. Classification (NCBI taxonomy): domain Bacteria; kingdom Bacillati; phylum Actinomycetota; class Actinomycetes; order Micromonosporales; family Micromonosporaceae; genus Actinoplanes; species Actinoplanes sp. NPDC048967. Next base: position 975,275 of record NZ_JBEZFL010000002.1, on the reverse strand, counting down.
TCTCCCGGGCGACTTGTTCTGCTTCCGTTCGACTCAGTGGTCGTATTCTCTCTTGATAGCTCGGGTCGAACAGGAATGTCGCTGCTATCGCGGGGGCGTAGATCCACGCCTTCCGTGGCACGCTCCACATCACTGCTCGCAGGGAGTGGTGATTCTGCACCTCGTATGCGATCACGCTCGTCACTGCGCCTGACATGTCGGACTTCAGGATTGCCTGATAGCCGAACTCCGTGTCGGTCATCGTCATCCGATCCGTCGCTTTCAAGAACGTCTGCCAGGGTCAGGCTATTTCGTTCGAGAATCTTATCGAACGATGAACGCTCGGCATGGAGGTCGCCGAGATATTTGTTCCACTGTGTGCCTGTCGACTGGATCCAAGTTTGGAACGTTGAGTCGACATCCTTCCAAGCTGAGAAGCGCATGGCTTTTAACTCGTCGACGCCGTCCGGCAGCCTATCGTCGATACCTTCTCGAATGTTGATGGCAAGAATGCGAAGGAAAGCATCGACTCGCGCCGGGTACGGAGCGAAGTTGTGGCGCAATACCTCGTACAGTCCGTGAGTGAGCTCGCTGACCGATCGCGATGCCTCAGTCGGGAACTGTAGCTCGAAAACCACCCCATTTGGGTCGGCAACCGTAACGTTGAACCCATTGTGACGCCCGCCGCCACCCCAGAAGTTAACTATCTTTCTGATGTCGTGGCTACGACTTCTTAGGTCGGCAATGGCGGCCGCGGCGCGTAGGTGATAGTCCCGCTCGTGAAGCTGAATCGAGAATCGTACCCTGTCCTTGGTATCTTCCAAGAACTTGTCGGGAAGAGTTCCCTCTGATTCGAACTCGGCGGCGAAGGCGCGGGCCAGTGAGGACTTCGTCTTATAAGAGTTCTTGACGCCGACGAGTTGAGCGGCGCCATCGCCGAAGGCGTCGTTGATCGATGCGACCACGTCTTCAAGGGTCACCTGCAGCCGGGCGGCGTCCTTCTTGGCTCGGTCGACGGAGTCCTCAATGAGAGCTCTGTGCTCTGGCTCGAGTGCCGCCAGCTGACGGCGTTCCGCCTCGCGTGGATCAAAGTCCTCAGCGACCATCTCGGACACCGGAATTCGCGCCGGTTCGGCCACCCTGGTGTCCGCCGACGTCGAGATATCAGGCGCTACTGGCGAGGTGGACCGAAGGTCCAGCCCATCCTTTCGCCCTCCGCGCACATCGCTTGGAGCGTTTTCTCGCTCGGAAGTTCTGTGTGAAGGCTCTCCACCGCGATCTGTTCCGCCGCGGGCCGACTCACCTGTTCCCGGCGTTCCTGGTACTTGTGGTCGTACAGGATCGGGACCGCCAGACCCGGAGCGCTGATCCAGGCTCTCCGCGGGACGCTCCAGATCACCGCTTGGAAAGGGTTGTCCAGTAGCACTTGGTAGGCGACCAGGCTCGTTACCGCTCCTGAGAGATCGGATCGCAGGATCGCCTGATAGCCGAACATCCGCATCTTCATCCGTGTCGTCGAGCGGTTCAACCTCCGTTGAGGCGCTCTGTTCATCCACCGGCGGCCGCGGGTCCCGCCCGTCCGTGTCCCCCTCGTGAGGGCCGACACGGTCGTCGGCGGGGTCAGCGGGCGTCGCGCCGGTGGGCTCCAGCGACGACCGGCTCCACAGGCCGGCCTCGTGGTACGGCAACGGCGCCGGACGACCCTGTCCATCCACCACCACCGCGTCCATCGAGATGACGTTGCCGTTGTTCTTTACTGCTGCGTGGGAGTACAGCGGCGCCTCTTCCGACAGGCGGCCCGTTTGCGGGTCCAGGAACAGGATTGTGCCGTTCTGGTTCACCGCCGCCCACGCGTGGGCCGTGCCTTCCTCCGAGTCCGTCACGATGAAGGCGAATGCGCCATGGCCCGCGTTGTACAGATGGTTGTGCAGGTTCGTCATGGCCGTGTCCACAGCCTGTTTCGCCTGCTGCGGATCCAGCCCACCCACGTACGGGCACAGCCCCTGGAATTCACTGCCGACGGTGTCCTCGATACGGGCCAGGCCCCGATCCTCCGCGCCCAATGGACGGGTCGGGTCGCCGTACGCGTATGAATCGAATGTGCGCGGCGCCGAGACGCGGGGGCGACCATGCACGTAGGTCTCATACAGTGACAGCACGCCGTCCACGCAATTGATGCCGCGGGTCGGGTCCGCGGCCGGGCCGCCGTCGTTCGCCAGGCCGAACCAATTCCCCTGCCGGGGATCGGCCAGGCGCACCACCCGGCCGTCCGCATCGCGCGGCATGGCATTTTCCAGATCAATCTGATGTACGGCGAGAGGCGCGCGCAACCCGCCCCGTTTCCCGTACGGCCGGCTCTGGTCGACCGGCGGCGGAACGCCGTCGCCGGTCAGCGCCGACTGATCCCCGGTTTCGACCCCGCCCAGCGCCATCGTGCCGACGTCGTCGTTGATCCGTACCCAGTCCGCCGGCTCGACCTCGACCCGTTCGGGCGCGAACTCCCCGGCCAGCACCTGGCGGGCCTTGAGCTCCAGTTCGTCGGCGTCCTCGCTGGTACGCCGCGCCTCGGCCCGAAGGTGCTCGCCGAGCAGCGTGGAACCCGATGCGAGGGCGGCATCCGCCTGCATGCCCAGGTCGAGCACCTTGGTCCGCTGCCCATCAGCGATCCGCACCAGGTAGTCGGCGTACTCGGCGCGCCGGTTGTCCTCGTGCGTGGCGCGGGCGTGCTGCATGTACTCGCGGTACGACTTCCGTTCCCGCGCGTCGTGCTCGGCCAGCCGCACCTGTTCCAGCCATTCGGCCCGGTCGGGGTGAATCCCGGCGGTCTGATTCGGCGTGCCGGATTTCAGTGCCTCGTCGATCGGCGAGTTCGGATGGGTGGAGTTCGGATCGGTGGAGTTCGGCGTGTTGCCATGCGTCGGCTGCCGGTCGTCGCGGGGAGCCAGGGCTTCCGCGATGCGGTCCACCGGCGCGGGCTTCGGGGCCAGCGCTTCGGCGATGCGGTCGACCGGGCGTCGAGGTGACGGGATCGGGTTGGGAGCGGGCCGCGGCGTGACGGAAGGCTCCGGTGCTGGTGCTGGTGCCGGTGTCGGTGTCGGCGGGCTGGGCTGCGGATCGGGGTCCGGTCGCGGATCGAACGGCGGGACCGGTTCGGCCTGGCTGACCCGGTCGAGGTCGTCCGCCAGCAGGGCATCCGGCGTCTCATCGCGGGGAGTCGGCGTGGGCTCGACAAGATCGGGAGCCGGTGAAGGGGATGGGGTTGCGAGTAGCCGAGGCGCCGGCACAGGGTCGGGCGTGGGTGCGGGCGGCGTCGCGAGGTCAGGCGCCGGCGGCGGTGCGGACCAGAGCGCCGGCTCGGGCGCGGGGTCTGGCCCAGGCACCGGCGAAGGCCCAAGGTCAGGTGCGGGCGAAGGCACCGGCGCAGGCGAGGGCGAGGGAACCGGTGCAGGCGGCGGCACCGGTGAGGGCGCGGGCGAAGGCGAAGGCACCGGCGCAGGCGAAGGCACCGGCGCAGGCGAGGGCGAAGGCACCGGCGCAGGCGGCGGCACCGGTGAGGGCGCGGGTGCAGGCGCCGGACGAGGAGTCGGCGAAGGCGTCGGCGCAGGCGACGGTGAGGGCGCCGGAAATGGACCAGGCGCCGGCGAAGGAGCAGGCTGCTGCTGGTAAGCCGACGAGTAGTAGATCGGCGCCGGTCGCGGAGGCGGAGGCGGCAGAGTTGTCTGCTTGGGCCGCCAGATCCCATCCGGCCTCCCGCCGAACGGCATCGGGTTGCCCCGGCCGTCCACCACCAGCGCATCCAGCGCCACCACGTTCGCCGCGTCCGGACGTCCCAGGTGGCCGTACAAGCTGGTGCCCGGCGGCGCGACCCGGCCTGATTGCGGGTCCACGAACAGGATCTGGCCGTTCTGGTTCACCGCCGCCCACGCGTGCGCCGACCCGCCTTCCCAGGCGTTGACCAGGAACGCGAACGATCCGTGCCCGCCCGCCAGCAGCTGCGTGGACACGTCACCCAGCGCCTGCTGGATCTTCTGGCCCGCGACCGCCGGGTGGTCGCCGCCCACACCTGCGCACAGTGACTGGAACCGGCCGCCGGTCGCGTGTTCGACGCGTTCCGGGCCGATGGCCTCGCCGTACAGCGGTTTTGTCGAGTCGCCGTCTGCGTAACCGTCGAATGTTCGCGGCGCCGAGACCCTGGGCCGGCCGTGCACGTACGTGTCGAAGAACGACAGCACGCAGTCCTGGCAGTTGATCCCGCGTGTCGGGTCGGCCTTCGAACCACCGTCGTTGACCAGCTGGAAGTACGGCGCGCGCGGGTCGGCACCGCGTACCGGATCGCCGTTGCCGTCGCGGGGGACCGCGCTTTCCAGATCGACCTGGTGTTGGGCGAGCGGCTCGCGCAGGCCCGCCCTCGTCCCGTAGGGGCGGGTCGCGTCGATCGGCGGCGGATGGTCGTTACCGGTGAGCATCGACCGGTTGCCGAACGTCACCGCGCCGCGCGCCAGCCGGCCACGGTCCTCATTGGCCCGGTGCCAGTGCTGGGGCGCGACGTCCGTGATGGTTCCGGGCGGCGGCCGCCACGCCGGGTCCTTCAGCGCCGCGGCCTGCGCTTCCGCCCGCTCGGCCTCCGCCGTTGCCACATCGACGTGGGCCTGGAAGTACGCCGCCATGTGCGGATCGAACTTGAGGAAACGCGCGACCCGGGCAGACCGCCGCGCGCTCCGGGCCCGGCGGCGCGCGCTCTCCGCCTTGCCCTCGACCGCGTCGATCACTTCCTGACGACGGTGCGTCGCATACGACTCGCGCAGCTCCCGCGCGTACCGGAAATAACCGTCCACTTCGGGCTCCGGTGCGGCCGCCGTCTGCGGCGGCAGGCCGCGGCCGGGAGCAGCGCCGACCAGGACCGCCGCCGGATCCGTCGGGGTCGTGCTCAACCGCGACGGTACGTCCACAGCCCCGTCCCGAGGCCCGGGGACCTGCGGCGGTCGCGTGGCCGGGTTGCTCGGAGCCGGTCCACCGGGATCGGTCCGCCCCGGAAGCAGCCCGCTCCCAGTCGCACTGGCCGCCGGCGCAGTGACATCAACCGCAGCCGACCCACGAGCAACACCAACCGGCGAGGCGGGAGTCCGTGGCGACGCGGAGTTCGAATCGTTGCCGACGGGAGTGCTGCCGTCAGGACCAGTCCGCGGCGACGTGACGTTCGGCCCGGCGACACCTGGACCGCTGACGTTCGGACCGGTGACGTTCGGGCCGGCGACGTTCGGGCTCGTGCTGTTCGGGCCCGTCACGTTCGGGCCGCCGATACCAGGGCTGGTGACGTTCGGGCCGCCGGTACCGGGGCTGGTGACGTTCGGACCGGCGACTCCTGGGCTGGTGACGTTCGGGCCCGTGACGTTCGGGCCGGTCGGTGAGGTGCCGGCCGGCGTCGGGCGCGTGCCGTTGCCGAGCGGGGAGTTCCCGTTCCCGGGCAGCGAGGGATTCGTGGTGATGATGTTCGGCCGGTTGGGGGCATCCGTGCGCGAAGTCAGGTCGATCCCGGGACTCCGGGCCGGAGGCGTGGTGCCGTTGCTCGACGTGTCCGTCCCGAAGGGAGACCACGGGCTGAGCCCACTCGCGGGCGCAGGCGAGCGAGGACCCGAGCTGACCGACGGCACATTCCCCGAAGGAGGCCCAGCCGGACCCGACGGAGACGACACCGAAGTCCCGGCCACAGAAGGACCGGAACCCGAGGTCACCGCCCCAGCGGACACCGACCCGCCGCCACCTTGGTGACCGGCCGGACCAGAAGAACCAAGCCCCCCGGGTGAGCCGGATCCGGCAAATCCGCCCGGCGTCCCGCCGCTGGCCAGCCCGCCCGGCGTGCCGGGGCCTGCCAGCCCGCCCGGCGTCCCGCCGCCGCCGGCCAGCCCGCCCGGCGTGCCGGGGCCAGAGCCAGGGAACCCGCCCGGTGTCCCGCCGGCCAGCCCGCCCGGCGCGCCATAGCTGGCCAGCCCGCCCGGCGCGCCAGAGCCGGCGAGCCCGCCCGGCGTGCCGGAAGCAGCGCTCGCGAGCCCACCAGACGAACCGGCCCCTGCCGAAGCACCCGAAGCAATAGCAGTGCCCGAAGCCCCAGTCTCGCCTCCAACAGACGAAGACGCATCAACCACTGGCGCAAGGCTCGACAGATTGACCCCACCGGACGGCGCCGGAGCCGCATAGGACACCGACGTCGCATCAGCCGAGCGAGAACCGCCATCCGTCGAAACCGACACCGGCCCGGCCGCAGGACCACCACTTCCATATGCCGTCGGATCGGATGAAACCGACAAGGGCGCGAACGCCGCCCCGGAATGCGAAGACCCATTCGACGACGGCCCACCCGAGGAACCGCCGGTTGAGGGCGAAGACACCGGCGACAACGGCCCGGCCGTACCCCCGTCTCCGGCCGCGGACTCCGACCCGAGGGACACCGGACCACCAGGCACCCCGAGATTGCCGACCTTGTCAGCCAACCCGTCCGCGAAGCCCGACCGCGCACCGTCCACCAGCGACCCGCTGGCCCCCGAACTGGCCGACTTGGCGACACTCTCCAGATCCGGCAGGTCCCCGCTGACCGCAGCCCCGCCGAACTCGCCGAGCACCTCCGCGGCCATCCCGCGGGTCATTCCCCCGCCGCCGTGGCCGCCCTTGCCGATGCCCGCCCCGCTCGCCGCGAACCCACCCGCGAATCCGCCGGCCGCCGACATCCCGAGATCCCGTACGTCGAAGCCGTGCGCCCGCCCGGTCGAGTTCTGGTACGCCTGGATCGCCCCGTTCGTGGCGATCTCCTCGCGCATCTCGTCGAAGCCCTCCTTGAAGGCTTCCTTGCCGAGCTTCTTCAGGCCGGCCTTCGTGGTCAGCTGCTTGGCCGCCCGCTGCCCGGCCTCCTTCAGCGACTTCTTGATCGCCTTCTTGCTGAGCTGGGCGATGAGCCGCTTGAAGATCTGCTGGATGGCCAGCCGGGTCGCCGCGATCAGACCGCCCGCCGCCGGGGACGCCGCACCCAGGGTCAGCGCCACGGCGACCGCCATGCCGATCAGCTCGATCAGGAACAGGCCGATCTCGATCCAGGCCTCGAGTTTGGCGCCCTCGATGTCGCAGCCGCATTCCTCGACGAGTTTGCCCAGCTCGTCGGCGATGGCCAGGAGCGAGTTGAGCGGCGCGTTCTCGTCCGCGGACAGCTGGTCCCAGGCGCCCTGGAAGGCCTGTGCGCCCGCTCCGCCGTACCCCGAGAGCACCTGGCCGGCCGCGTCGTAGGCCTCGTCGCGCGGTTCGGCCAGGCGCTGGGCGAGCGCGTACCAGCGGTCGGCGACGTCCCAGGTCGTCTTCTCGTTGCCTTCCGGCCAGTCGAAGCCGACCACCCATTCGAGCGCCTCGTACGCCCAGCCGGGAACGTCGAACGGCATGTAGTCGAGCGGGTGCGGGATGGGGCTGGGCAGGATCGTCACGAGCGGGTCCTGTACGTCCGCTCCACCTGGACGGCTGCGTGGTGGTCCGTCTCGGTGGCCTCACGGACCGTGTCGACCACCGCGTCGCCCAGGCCCTCGACGTACAGGCCGAGCTTTTCCCAGGCCAGCAGCACCTGCTGCTCGATCGGGCGGTAGTTGTTCTCGAAGGCCTGGCCGATCTCGTCGGCGCCCCAGGGCCGCTGGCCGCTGATGGCGGCGAGTTCGCCGCCGGCGCCGGAGCGCTCCGCGGTCAGGTGCTTGCCGGCCGCCGCCAGGTCGCGGCCGCCGCTCAGCACGCGGTCGGGGTCGAGCCACAGTTCCTCAGCCATTGTCGTCCGCCTCGCGCATGATCGCGTCCTGCCGGCGCAGCAGTGAGCCGAAGTTGTTGTCCCGGATGAACTGCATCGGGCCCGAGTCGGCCGGCAGGTAGCCGGACATGATCTGCTGCACCCGCTCCGCCACCTGCGCGGCCGCCTTCTCCGTGGTCGCGACGATCTTGCGGCCGAGCTCGGCCGCGTCCATGTCACGGTAGATCCGCCGGTCCAGGCGCAGGTCGATCAGCTGGCCCCGGGGGCCCACCGTCGCGCGGATCAGACCGTCCTCGGATTCCGCGGTGACCTGCAGTTCCGCCAGCCGCTGCTGGATGTCGTCCATTCCGGACCGGAGCCGCTGGTACTGCCCGTACACGTCGTCGAAGCGCGCTCGCAGCGCGTGGTTGGCATCGCGATCCGCCATGTCCGCCACGGTCGTCCTCCCCCGGCACCCGACCATCGATCGAGGTGACCCTACCGGGCGGCGCGACGCGTCGTGGTCCGGTAGTTTCACCTCCGCACACGGATGCGGGGCGACAGGGGTTCAGATGATCACGCGGGCGGACGCCGAGGAGATCGCCGCCGGCTGGGCGCGCAGCGAGACCGAGCGCCGGGGGTACGAGTGCCTGCCCATGGTCTCCGAGTTCGACCTCGGTTTTGTGGTCTGGACCAAACAGCCGCCGACCGTGCTGCCCATCCCCGGTGACGGCGCCCGCACGGTCATCGACCGCCAGACCGGCGCCCTGTCCACCTATCCCGGTGTCCCCGCCGAGGTGATCGCCGATCTCTACCGCACCCACCAGCCGGCCGTGGTGGCCCAGCGCCGCACGGTCGATCCCGAGGTGGAGCTGCGCCGCAACGCTCGCCGCCGGCCGACGCCCACCACCGCCGCGCATCTGACCGTCGACGGCCGGCTGTTCATCGCCCGCGGCGCGAAGGGCGACCAGGAGATCGACCATCATCCGCTGGTCCGCGCCTACCTCGGCAGCCTGGAGCCGGGGCGCACAGTGCGCGGCACCGACCGTCATGCCGAGCTGATCGTGCTCTCCGACGCCCTGCACGAGGCCGACCGGCAGCGTGGTGAGCCGTTGACGCTGGACGAAGCCCGCGCGTGGTTGCGCACCGCCGACTTCGAGGCCTACTACGTCCGCGACCGGGGCGACCCGCTGGGCGCGACCGTGGCGCGGCCGTGTGAGTCGTGCATCCTGACGCTCGTCGACTTCGCGTTGCTGCCGTGGTCGCATCTGGCGTTTGTGGAGCCCTTCCGGCCGTACTCGGAGAACATCGCCCAGCCCGGTCGCTTCCCGGACCCGGTCGCCGGGGCCCTGGCCGACGCGGGCTGGCGCCCGATGCAGCCGGTGGTGGCCGAGGTGCTGGCCGACGGCATGATCGACGACGTGGTCAACGTGCCCGGCCTGCGGTTCCGGCACGTGCCCTTCCCGGCGGCCCGGGCCGCGATCATGGATTTCCCGGGGATCTTCTGCGGCCTGCGCGGCCCGGGGGTACGCCGCTGGGTCCGCTGGCTCAACCTCGAGCCCGTGGCGGCGGCGCACTCGGCGGACGTGCTGGGTGAGTTCGCCGAGGTGATCGGGGCGCCGCTGTTCCCGCTGGGCGTGGAGGCCAAGGGCGACGCGATCGTGGCGATCGACGAGCGCGGCCGGTTGTTCGCGCTGGACCAGGGCGGCGAGTGGTTCCTGGGCGAGACCCTGGACGAGGGCCTGCTCAGCCTGCTGACCGGTGACGGCCCGGCGGAACGGGTCCGCGACGACGGCACCTGGTAGGTCGTCAGCTCAGCAGTGGAAAGAGCTCGGCGCGATCGCCCAGCGCTTCGCGGTCGTCGGTGGTGAGCTCTTCGCGGCCCGAGCATTTGAGCAGGGCTTCCGGCTCGGACCAGTACTCCGGCAGACCGTCGCCCCCGGCGAGGCCGTCCACCGTGGACATGGCGACCGCCGCGGCCTCGGGCGCAGGGTCGGGCGCGTCCGGCAACGACACGATCAGGTCGAGGTGGTGGATGACCGCTTCGGTGATCAGCGTGGCGATGAAGTCCGGGACGGGGAGCACCAGGTTCTGCGTACGGATCAGGCTCGCCGGGTCGGCCTGGCGGGCCGCGTACCCGGCGGCGGCGACCGTCTCGGTCCAGCGCTCGACGACGCTGTGCGGCCGGGTGAAGGCCGCGGCCGTGCGGCGTACCCACTGGGCGTGCGCGATGGCGCCGGTCTCACCAGCACCTGGGAAGGACCGGAAGTAGGTGACGAAGTCGGTGTCGGGCGGCCCGTCGGCCGGGGTGGCGAACGCGACCAGCGCCCGCTGCGGATCAAGGCTCAGGTGCAGCAGCAGGTCGCAGATCGTCCAGCCGCGGCAGCCCGACGGCAGCAGCAGGTCGAAATCGTCAAGATCACGGACGACGGCCGTCACGCCGGCGTAGGCGGCGGTCAAGGCCTCGGCGAGAGCGGCGGACGAGGGAAGTCCCATGACTCAGCACCCTGGCACGCCGCGAGCCCGCCCGCATCCAGAAGGCGCGGGCGGGCAGCGGCGGCCGGCTCAGCCGAAGAAGTCGTCGAGGAAGCCCTTGTGCTTCTTACGGCCGCGGTAGTGCCCGTGGTGACCCTGGCGGTAGTGGCCGTGGTATCCGGCGCCGTACTGCGGCTGGGGCGCGCCATAGGGCGCAGCGGCGGGATATGCCGGCTGGCCGTAGGCGGGCGGCGGCGGTGATGCATAGCCACCACCGTGCGGCGGTGGGGGCGGGGGCGGGGCGTAGCCACCCGGCTGCGGGGCGACGGGCGGGGCCTGTGCGGGACGCGGGGCGGCGGGCGCTCCCGGCCGGTTCCAGTTGGCCTCGGCCTCGAAGAGCTTCTCCAGCTCACCCCGGTCGAGGAAGATCCCCCGGCACTCGGTGCACTGATCGACCGTGACGCCGCTGCGCTCGTAGACCCGCATCTCGCCATGACACTTCGGACAGGTCATCTGCATCTCACAAACGGTACAAGGCTGTGTCTCCGTGTGGTGCCGTACTTGCTGTGGGTCTGCTGAGTGCTGCGCCGAGGGCGGGTGCCCAGACCAGCAGAGCGAGTGGGTAGAGCAGGTATCCGAAACGGGTCGTGGGCATCAGCAGGATCGCGGCCAGCAGGCCGTACCCGCAGAAGAGCGCAGCCGTCGCGGCCGTGCGCGGCGGCCGGCGGACGAGCACGACGGCGATCGCCAGGGCCACCGCGACCAGCAGGCCGATCGCGACATAACGACCGCCCGGCACCGCCTGGGTGATCAGGTAGCCGGGGAACGGCGACTGGGCCGGGCTGGTCACCAGGCCGTGCCCGAGCGGGAAGCGGATCACGTTCTCGACGAACGCGTTCCCGTCGACCAGCAGCGCGGGCACCAGCGTCAGGACCGGCAGGCCGAGCGCGCCGGGCAGGAAGCGGCGGCCGTTGCCGGTGGTGAGGGCGAGGACGGCCAGGACGACCACGATCGGCAGGGCGAAGAGCTTGAGGGCGGCGGCCGCGCCGACGGCGAGGCCCGCGGCGCCGTAGCGGCGGCTCGCGCACAAGGCCAGGGCCAGCAGGGCGAGAACCAGGACCGGCAGGTCATCGCCACCGGTGGCCAGGGTCAGGGCACAGATCGGGAGTACGGTCGCAAACTGCACCGCTCGCACCAGGCTCGCGCCCCGCGGCAGCAGCCGGATGGCCACGATCAGCGCGGCCGCGGTCGCCACCGCGAACCAGACCCGGGCGTCGGTCCACCAGACGTCACCGAAGGCGGCGCGCGGCAGGCCGAAAACGGCCATACCCGGCTGGTACGGCGCATACCCCAGCAACTGCTCACCCGGCGGCAGCGCGGCGATCGCCTCCGGCCCCAGGTACGGCGTCCCGGTGCTCGCCAGCCGCTCACCCATGTGCTCGACGACCAGCACTTCCTCCTGCGCCCGGCCGGTACGCCCACCGGCCCGCTGCACCGCCTCGAGCACCAGCGGCAGGATCGCCGTGCCGGCCCAGGCGAGGAAGGTCAGCGCCATCCGCCACCGTGGCCGCCGCAGCACCAGCTGCCCGGCCACCACCAGGAACGCGCCGAGGTAGGCCCAGACGGCGACGGCACCCCAGGCCCGGTGCGGTAGCAACGTCGAGGTCAGCGCGGTCACCAGGGCGAACGCGGCGGCGAGGCCGTACAGCGCGGCATCGGCGGCGAGGCCGTCCCGGGCCCGGTCGAGTCGCGCGAGCAGAGTCACGCGGGCAAGTGTGGCAGAGAAGATCTGCCCTGCCCGGGCGTCCGGCGCCGGGGCATCCGGACGACGGACCCGGCCGGGTGCAATGCCCCGGCCAGCACACCCGGACGCCCGCCGGAACCACGCTGCAGCGTGGCCAGCAGCCGCCCGGAACGCATCGGACGCGCGAACAGGTGGCCCTGCCCCGCGACACAGCCCAGCTCCCAGAGCGCGAGACGCTGTGGCTCGCTCTCGACTCCCTCGGCGACGACTGTCAGGTGCAGGCTGCGTGCCAGGTCCACGGTCGAGCGGACCACGGCGGCGGCCTCGGAGGAGGTCTCGACCGCCCGGACGAAACCACGATCGATCTTGAGCTGGTGCACGGGCAGCCGGGACAGCACCGAGAGCGAGGAGACGCCGGTGCCGAAGTCGTCGAGGGCCAGCCGTACGCCGGCGTCACGCAGCTCGTTCAGCGCCCGGTCGACGACGTCGAGCTGGCTCAGGGTGAGGGTCTCGGCCAGCTCGAGCACCAGCCGGTCGGCCGGCACGGCGTGCCGGGCGAGCTGGGCGAGCACGGCCCCCGGGAAGGTCTCGTCGAGCAGGCTGCGCGGCGAGACGTTGACCGCCACCGGCAGGTCGAAGCCGGCTTCGAGCCACATCCGGTACGCGGTCAGCGACTGCTCCAGCACCGCGTTCACGAAGCCCGGCAGCTGCCCGGAGCGTTCGACGGTCTGCAAGAACTGTGCCGGGGTGAGGTGGCCGTGCTGCGGATGGTGCCAGCGGGCCAGCGCCTCGGCCGAGGTCACCTCACCGCTGCCGAGGTCGACGATCGGCTGGAAGTCCACGGTGAACTCGTGCTCGGCCACCGCGCGGGACAGCTCCCCGCCCAGCATGAGCCGGCCCACGTCGGCGGTGTCGCGCGCGTGGGCGTAGGTCGCCGTCCGCTGACCGCCGCGCTTCGCCTGGTACATCGCCACGTCCGCGCGGCGCATCAGCTCCTGGACGCCGCCACTGCCGGGCGCCAGCGCGATGCCGCCGGCCGCCTGCACGGTGAGCTGCATGCCCTCGACCTCGATCGGCCGTTCCAGGCTGTCGAGCAGCACGGCGGCCCGGTGCGCGGCCACCGCCGGGGTGGGCAGTCCGGTGAGAAGCATCGCGAACTCGTCGCCGCCGAGCCGGGCCACCAGGTCACCCGGGGTCGCGGCCGCCTCCAGGCGGTGCGCGACCTCGCGCAGCACGTCGTCGCCCGCGGTGTGCCCCAGCGTGTCGTTGACCTCCTTGAAGTGGTTGAGGTCGATCAGCAGCAGGGCGAAGATGCCGTCGGTGGTCCGGGCCGCGAAGAGCCCACGTGCCTGTTCCAGCAGCTCGCGCCGGTTGGCCAGCCCGGTCAGCGGGTCGTGCGCGGCCGCGTACGCGTTGTCGGCGTTGATCCGCTTGAGTTCCGTGTAGGCCCGCGCGTTCTGCACCGCGGTGTACAGCGATGACGCGAAGGTCTGGAGCTTGTACTGCTCGGACTCGCTCAGCTTGACCGACTTGCGGAAGAGCAGCCGCAGCACGCCGATGCTCTCGTTCGCCGGGCCCCGCAGGTCCTCCTCGATGACCGCCCCGGTCCGGGCGGGCGCTCTCGCGGCCGGTCCTTCGTAGGAGATCCGGCTGGCCGAGCCGCGCACCAGCCGCGGTGGGCCGATGTCGCGCAGCTCGATCTCGGCACCGTCGGCCGAGAAGAGCTCCGGCACCCGGGTCACGGCGGCGTGCAGGACCCCGGTCAGATCGGTGACGTTGAGCTGGCCGGTGCTGGCCGCCAGGCGCCGCCAGGCCTCCTGGTCCGACCGTTGCCCGATGTTGTTCTTCGTCGCGAACTGCAGGGCCAGCACGGTCGGCACCATGGCGACGATGAACTGGGCCTGCAGGGCGACCACGAGCACGATGAGGACCGCGATCGCGACGTTGGCCAGCCGGACGATGGCGACGACGTCCCAGTTGCGGGTGATGGACTGCCGGAAGGACGTCCGGCTCGCCATCGCCACCACGGTGTGACCCAGCAGGTCGTCGACGACGGCGTAGGCCGCCGCGGCCAGGATCAGACCGGCGACGAGCCGGAGCGTCGGCCCGTGCTGGAAGCTCAGGTCGGCCGGCGGCCGGATGCCGGCCAGGTAGGCGACGGAGGCGGCCGCGGTGGCGGCGATCGTGTTCTTGGCGACGTTGAAGCTGACCTTCAGCGGATCGCGCAGGACGATCTTGGCGATCAGGACGCCGATGGCGGTGCAGATCACGGCCACCGGCAGCGGCACGGTGGCGACGGCGACCAGGATCGAACCGGAGGTCGAGGTGAACGCCCGGTAGTCCGACCGCACCCGCAGCTCGATGAGGCGTCCGCTGGCCGACGCGATGATGATGGTCAGCGCGGCCAGGTAGAGCAGCTTGCCGGGTGGGATCGCGGTGAGCGAGTTGGCGGCCCAGCCGAGGCAGGCCAACCCCCCGGACGCGACGAGACCGACATACAGCCGGAGCTGCCTGTCGGTCTTCGCGTCGTTCACTGCGAACTTCCCATGACCCCATGGTGACTCAAGGCCTGTACGGGCTGTCAATCCCTCAGTCGACATGAGTGACGGTTGCGGGGTGTCAGCTTCAGTGCCAGTCGGTCTCACGCATCTCGCAACTCCCATCTCGTGAATGCCGGGCGCCCATTGCCGGGTTCCTGCTGTGAAGAATTCTGCGAACTGCCGCAGCTCGTTTCCTGACAACAGGCTATGAACGGATCACGGAATGGGGAAGCAGGATTTGTCGCTCGTTTCACGAATTGCGAGTATCGAGAACTTTGTACCGAATGCGTAGCCGACGAATGACGCTCCGCAGTCGGTGGGTGAGCAAGGATTCCCGGCCTCGACTCGGCCCAAACCCTCGCAAATGCCCTGGTGCGCGGGGTGGCGGCCGCACTGCAATCTACTTCCCAGCCCATCGCTGTGTCCCGCTGGAAAGCGCTCGATGGCCCAATTCACCGCGCGGAACGGATTGCGAATCAAAATGGCTACGCAAAGTTGGTGATCGCTGACGAAGCGAGAGGATCCGCGGGTTAATAAGGGATCGCACCGCCGCCCTCGATACGCTGTACGGGTGACGAACGCAGCGAAAATGACGCATGTCGACGCCCATGGGGCAGCCCGCATGGTGGACGTGACAGCCAAGGACGTGACCGAGCGCCTGGCCGTCGCCGCCGGCCGGCTCAGCACGACCCCGGAAGTGGTCGCCCTGCTGCGCGGGGACGGCCTGCCGAAGGGTGATGCCCTCGCCGTCGCGCGGATCGCCGGGATCATGGGCGCCAAGCGCACCCCCGACCTCGTGCCGCTGTGTCATCCGATCGGGCTGCACGGGGTCACCGTCGACCTCAGCATCACCGGCACCGGCGTCGACATCACCGCGACGACCAGGACGGCCGACCGCACCGGCGTCGAGATGGAGGCGCTGACCGCCGTGGCCACCGCCGGACTGGCACTGATCGACATGGTCAAGGCCGTCGACCCGGCGGCGAGCATCGAAGCCGTACGGGTGCTGCGCAAGGAGGGCGGCAAGACCGGCCAGTGGCTGCGCCCGCAGGACCGCCCGTGATCCGCGCCCGCGTCATCGTCGCCTCCAACCGCGCCGCGGCCGGTGTCTACGCCGACACCAGCGGTCCCCTGCTCGTCGCCGGGCTGCGTGAGCTGGGCTGCGAGGTGGACCCGGAGCCGGTCGTGGTGCCCGACGGCGAGCCGGTGGCCGAGGCGCTGCGAGCCGCCGTCACGGACGGGATCCAGGTGGTGCTCACCAGCGGTGGGACGGGTGTCACGCCGACCGACCGGACCCCGGAGGCGACCCGTCCGCTGCTCGACTTCGAGGTGCCCGGGATCGCGGAGGCCGTCCGCGCGTACAGCAGGGAAAAGGTGCCGTCGGCGGCGTTGTCCCGCGGCCTGGCCGGGGTGGCGGGCCGCACGCTGGTGGTCAACCTGCCCGGCTCGACCGGCGGCGCTCGCGACGGCCTGGCCGTGCTGGGTCCGATCCTTGTCCACACGGTCGCCCAGATCGGCGGCAGCGACCATAAGCTCTCCGAGTGAGCGCAGACAGCATCCCGGTCGACTGGGACAAGGCACGCACGTTCGGATACGAGGCCGGCCGGGCGGTGGCCGGTCCTGCCGAGGACGTGCCGCTCGCCGTGGCCGACGGCCGCACCCTCGCTGATCCCCTGGTCGCGCTGACCGATCTGCCCGCGTTCCCGACGTCGAGCATCGACGGCTGGGCCGTCCGCGGCCCGGCGCCCTGGCGACCGACCGGCCGGGTGCTGGCCGGCGGCGCGGCGGACCCGCTCACCGCCGACGGCACCTGCGTCGAGATCGCCACCGGCGCGATGGTCCCCGAGGGCGCCGAAGCCCTGATCCGCGTCGAGGAGTCGACCCGCGACGCCGAGGGCCGGGTCAGCGGCACACCCCGCCCCCAGCCCGAGTGGCGGATGCCCGGTGACGAGGCCCGCCGCGGCGAGGTGCTGCTGCCGGCCGGCACCCCGGTCGACCCGGCGGTCCTCGGCATGGCGGCGACCTGCGGCTACGACCGGATCCCGGTCCGCCCGCAACCCCGCGCGGCCCTGCTGGTCTTCGGCGACGAGCTGCTGACCAGCGGCTCGCCCGGGGCCGGCCGGGTCCGTGACTCACTGAGCCCGCTAGTCCCCGCCTGGCTGCGCCGCTACGGCGCGACTGTCAGCCCCGGGGCGGTGCGCGGCCCTGTGCAGGACACCCTCGAAGCGCACGTCGCCGCGATCCGCGAAGCACTGACGATCGCCGACGTGATCTGCACGACCGGCGGCACGATGAACGGCCCGGTCGACCATCTCCACCCGGCCCTGGCCGAGCTCGGCGCGGAGTACGTGATCAACACGGTCGCGGTCCGCCCCGGCTTCCCGATGCTGCTGGCCAAGGTGCCGTCCCCGGACGGTCGCTACCGCTTCCTGGCCGGCCTGCCCGGCAACCCGCAGTCGGCCGTGATCGCCCTGATCACCCTGGTCGCCCCGCTGCTGGCCGGCCTGCACGGCCGGGAGCTGCCGGCGCCGCGCAAGGTCGAGCTGACCGCACCCGTCCCGGGCCGTGGCGGCTTCACCCACCTGGCCCTGGCCGCCCTCGACCAGGACGGCCGCCGGGCCACCCCGGTCGGCCACGTCGGCTCGGCGATGCTGAGAGGCCTGGCCACCGCCGACGGCTTCGTCGTGGTACGCCCCGACACCGCAGCGGCCGCCGGCGAGCTGGTCCCGTTCCACCCCCTGCCGCTGTATCCGGGAGAGCGACTGTGACCACCACCGAGACAGTGCGGATCGCCGAGGTCCACGACACGACCCTGGATCTGGCCGCCCACGAGAAAGCCGTGGCGGATCCCCGAGCCGGCGCGGTGGTGTCCTTCCAGGGCGTGGTCCGCGACCACGACGACGGCAAGGGCGTGACGCTCCTGGAATACGAAGGCCACCCGTCCGCGGCGGCGGTGCTGCGCGAGGTGGCGGAAGAGATCGCGGCCGACCCGGACGTCTACGCGGTGGCGGTGTCGCACCGGGTCGGAGTGCTGGGCATCGGAGACGTGGCGCTGGTGGCGGCGGTGAGCACGGCCCACCGGGCGGCGGCGTTCGCGGCGTGCGGGCGGCTGGTGGACGAGGCCAAGGCGCGCCTGCCGATCTGGAAACGGCAGGTCTTCACGGACGGCAGCGAGGAGTGGGTGAACTGCCCCTGAGGATCTTCACATTCTTCAAGGTCAAGTGCTGGATCTCGTAGGTGGGTGGGTGGTGCTGACCGTCGCTCCCGCCGAGAGCGGTCGCTTCGCTCCCTGCCATGTGGTTGCATGGCTGAGCTCGTCGCGCTTCGCGCGACCTCAACCCCACGCTTCCGCCACCTGCGGTGGCTCACGGCTTGCATCCGCGGCCCGGCATCCGCAGCGCCGCATCCGTAGCGCCGCATCCGCGGCACAGTGTCTGCGGCTCAGCGGCCCGGATCGCGCGGCGGCGGGATGGCTGTCGCCGGGAGCGGTCCGCCCGGCCGGTGGCTCGCCGGCCCCACCCGCCGAGCCGGACCCGGGCTGTTACCCGCCGAGCGGGCGGCACCCTCATCGCCCAGGTCAGCGCTGGCCGCCTTCCGGCGTGCCCGGGGAGACACCCGCCCCAACCACCGATTGATCGGAAACGCCGGCGCCACCCCCGGACGCCAGGGCAACGCGTTGACCAGCAGAATCAGGGCCAGCGCATAGCTGTTGTCCGAGAACGAGTCACGCAGACTCCACATCGGAGCCAGCACGAACAGCAGATACGTCAGCCCCGCAGCCACCGCGAAGGTCAGCCCGGGCCGGCGACCGGGTGGCCGCCGCGGCGACGTCACCCGCCGTCGCGCCGCCGCGTCGATCAGGATCAGCACCGCCGGCAGGATCCAGATCAGTTCGTGGGTGTCGGTCACCGGCCCCACAATCGCCACCGTCAGCCCGACCAGCGTGAACGCGGCGATCTCATCCCCGTCCGCGTGGGCCGCGCGCGCCCGGATCAGCCCGACCGCGATCAGCAGCAGCGAGAACGACAGCCACAGAAGCACCGGCGCTGTCGCGGAGTCGTAGATCCGAGCCAGCACGCCGGCCAGCGACTGGTTCGCGATCGCGTCGACCGGCCCGGTGCGGTCGATGCGCCACAGCACCTCGCCGAGCCAGGCGGCCGTCTCCCGAGGGCTGATCAGCCAGGCGGCGAGCGCCGCGGCCAGGGCCGTGCCCGTTGCGGTCAGTGCTGCCCGCCACTGCCTGGTCACCGCCAGGTACACGACGAAGAAAGCCGGAGTCACCGCCAGCGCCGTCGCCAGCCCCACCCCCAAACCGGCCCAGGCGCCGGTCGACCATCCGCGGCGCAGCAGGTCGCCCGGGGTGCGGCCGCGCGGCGGTGAGGATGCCGGCCGGCCCGGCCACCACGCCGCCCGGCTGCGCGCCCAGGCGCTTCGGCGCAGCGCCACGATGTCCGCGGTGACCAGGCCGAACGCGAGCAGGTCGAGCGTGCCGAGCCCGAGGGCGGCGCGTACCGGCTCGATGGTCAGGGCCAGCGCGCTCGCGGCCAGGACGACCGGCCAGGGGCGGCGGCCGTAGCGTCGTGCGACCGGGCTGACCAGCGCGATCATCGACAGGCCGAGGGCTGCCACCCCAGCCAGGGCGGTCAGCCAGCCGGCGAGCGGCAACGGCAGGAACACCGCGGGGGAGACGACGAACAACGCGGGCGGTGGTAGCGCGGTGCCGAGGTGGGTCAGCGGCGAGCGGTACGCGTACAGGCCGTCGCCGGCGAGGGCGTGGACGATCGCCGCCCGGTCCACGGCGAGGTCGCTGAAGCCGTACCGCTGGGCGATCGTGGTGATCGCGGCCAGGATGCCGACCCACGCGAGCAGGACCACCAGGCACCTGGTCGTGGCCGGACGCGCGGCAGTCCGCATCGCGGGCATGGCGCGACCTCCCCGTGGCTCGACCCGGCGGCACGGCGCCGGTCTCGAGCGCGCCGCCGCCCTGGTGCTTCGACGGCTTAACGCCGGGCGAGCCCGTTAGGTGATTTACCCGGGGATCTTGCGCGCGGCGGCCGCGGAGACGGTGGCGATCTTGGCTTCGCGGCGGGCTGTCCGCACCGCGCGGCGCACGGAGCGCTGCGAGCGGTCGACGGCGTGGCTGGTGCGATAGCCGATGCCCGGCTTGCCCTGGGTGTCGACGGCGGCGAGCAGCAGGCCGCCGAGCAGGCCGAGGTTCTTCAGGAAGTCGGTCTGGTGCTGCGCGCGCTGCGGCTGCGGGTAGGTCCAGAACGGATGCCCGGCGAAGGTGGTCGGCACCAGACCGGCGGCGAGCGCGAGCGCGGCCGGCCGGGTGAGGCGGCCGCTGGCCAGCAGCAGCCCGGCGACGACGTCGGACGCGGCCTTGGCCCGCACGAGGTCGCGCGCTTCGGTGGGCAGGCGCGGATCGACCTTCTCGATCAGCGGCGCGACCTTGTCGGTGACCCGCTTGGCCGCGGTCACTTTGGCATCCGGGTCGAGCACGACGCGGATGCCGCTGACCACGAAGATCGCACCGAGCATGGCACGGGCTGCAGTACGCACAGGCTTCATAACCCTCGTTATACCCGGATCCGCGCCGGTGTGCCGGGTGAGTTGTGGACAGGGGCACTGAGCGGCCACCGTAGGCTTTCCGGGCATGACAGAGGTGCGCATCGAGCAACCCGAGGATGCCGACGGCATTCGCCGACTACTGGAGTCGGCGTTCGGCGGTGAGGCTGAGGCCCGGCTGGTCGCGGCTCTGCGGCCGACCCACGCGTGGCTGCCGGAGTTTTCCGTCGTCGCCGGGGAAAACGGTCGCCTGGTGGCGTTCGCGCTGCTCAGCAGGGTGATGGTCGGTGGTGAGGAAGCGCTCGCGCTGGGCCCGGTGGCCGTCACGCCCGAGCGACAGCGGCAGGGGTTCGGCACCAGCGTCGTCCGGGACGCGCTGCGGCGGGCCACCGAGGCCCGGGAACGGCTCGTGCTGGTGCTCGGCGACCCGGCGTACTACCGGCGGTTCGGGTTCGTGCCGGCGGCCCCGTACGGGATCACCAGCGAATGGTCCTCGGCCGGCGACGCCTGGCAGGTTCTGGCCCTGCGGCCGGTCGAAGCCCGCTACCCGTCGGCCTGGCGGCAGGTCTAGGCCGCGACCGGGTCAGGGCTGGGTCCGTAGATATCGCCCGAAGTGCGGCACGGTGAACGCCACCGTCCCCCGTTCGCCCGAGTAGATCAGGCCCTTCTTGATCAACGCGTCCCGGGCCGGCGACAGGCTGGCCGGGCGCCGGGACAGTGCGGCAGCGATGTCGGCGGTCGGCACAGCGGCGTCCATGTCGTTGCCCGAGTCGCCGGAGAGGGAGGCCATCGCGCGCATGTACTCGCGTTCGGCGGGGGTGGCGCGCTCGAAGCGGGAGCCGAAGAAGCCGACCGCCAGCTCCGCCTCGGCCTCCGGCGCGGCCACCCGGACGTCCTCGGCGGTCACCGGCGAGGTCGGCGCGTGGTCCCAGGTCGCCTTCCCGTACGCCTGCACGAAGTACGGATAGCCACCCGACTTGTCGTAGAGCAGGTCCAGCGCCTTGGGCTCGTATTCGACGTCCTCACGGGCGGCGGGCGCGCACAGGGCCAGGTCCGCGGCGATCCGGTCGAGGCGGTCGATGCGCTGGTACCGGAAGAGGCGCTCCGAGTAGGACTTGGCCGCGGACAGCACCGCCGGCAGGTGCGGCAGGCCGGCGCCGACGACGATGAGCGGCGCGCCGAGCTGGGACAGCTCGTGGCAGGCGGCGCACAGCGCGGACACGTCCGTCGGGCCGAGGTCCTGCATCTCGTCGATGAACAGGGCGATGCCGGTGCCCACGTCCGTGGCCAGCGACGCGGCGTCGGTGAACAGCTCGACCAGGTCGATCTCGATGTCGCCGGAGTCGGCGCGGCCCCGGGCGGCCGGTACGTCGATGCCGGGCGTCCAGCGGTCGCGCAGCTTGGCCGAGGAGTCGTTGGCCCGCAGTGCGAAAGCCTTCAGGACGGCCAGCACCTCGTCGACCCGTTCCGGGTTGCGGTGGTGCGGGGTCAGCTCGCGGATCGCCATGTGCAGCGCGGCGGAGACCGGGCGGCGCAGTGACTGGTCCGGCCGGGCCTCGATCTTGCCGGTGCCCCAGAGCCGGCCGATGGCAGCCGAGCGCAGGGTGTTGAGCAGGACGGTCTTGCCGACACCGCGCAGTCCGGTGAGGACCAGGCTGCGTTCGGGACGGCCCCGGGCGACGCGCTCCAGGACGACGTCGAAGGCATCCAGCTCACGGCCGCGACCGGCCAGCTCGGGCGGGCGCTGGCCGGCGCCGGGCGCGTACGGGTTGCGGACCGGATCCACGGATAGCACCGTATCGGGCTCTCTAGCCGAAAAGCTAGAGTTCGCAATCGAACACTCTCTACGAGTGTCTAGCATCAGCCCTAGAGAGCGCTAGTCGACCCCATACTCCTTGAGGCAGAGCACGAAGTCGAGGCTGTCCAGCTCGCTGTCGTAGAAGTACCACTTCGTGTATTTCTGGACCTTGCTGCACTTGGACTCGGCGTCAGCCTCGCCGGTGGTGCGGCCGTCGACGCGCTTGAGCACCTGGTACGTGCCGCTGGCGCAGACCACGATCTTGAGGTCGGGGCTGTCGTCCGCCGTACCCTCGTTGCGCACGCACTGGCCCTTGCCCACGAAGCGCGCGTCCTCACTGCCCTGCGGCTCGGGCACCGAGCCGTTGGTGGCGCTCGCCGACGCGGTGGGCTGGGCCGACCGCCCGGCCTCCGGGTTGCCGGCCCGCTGCACCAACCAACCGGCAGTCGCCAGCCCGCCGATGATGAGCAGAGCGAGCACGACCACCAGGGCGATGATCGGAGTGTTGCGCTTACGCGGCGGCGGTGCCGGCGGCTGCTGCCAGACGGGCGGCACGCCGTTCATCGGCGCCACCGGATAGCCACCGTGGAAGCCCGCGGAATTCTCCTGCGAGGGCGGCACCGACATCGGCTGGCCACCCCAGGCCGTCTCGGGCACCGGCGAGGAATGCGTCGCGGCGTCACCCCACGGATCGGCCGGCTCGGTGTACGGCTCGTCGGAACCCGGCGGTCCGCCGGCCGACCAGCCCTGGCCGGGGTAGGGGCCGTTCTGCGACATCGGGGTTCCTCCAGGCGCGGGTTCGCTGTACGCCACCGTAGCGTGCACGCCCCGCTCGTTCTCTCCCGGAATCGCGCCGAGCTGGGCTCAACTCGGCTACAACAGGGCCATTCGCCTCGTCTGTCGGCAACGCGACCCGCGCGGGGGACGCCGGACCACTACCGTTCAGCCCCATGTCTTTCACGGTGACGGTTTGCGCGGCGATCTTCGGCGGCGCGGCGGCCGCCTTCGTCCCCCGCCTGGCGCACCGCCTGGCGGTGCCCCGCGGCAGCCGGCCGAGATCAACCTGCGCTGACTGCACAGCCGATCTACCGACCTGGGTGCGGGCCGGAGCACCGTGCGACTGTGCCCGGGCACCGGTGTGGACCTTGACGACAGGTGCGCTGGTGGGAGGCGTGTTGGGGGCCACGATCGGGCCGGCGCCGCTGCTGGTGGTGTTGCTTCCGGCGGCGCTGCTGGGCATCCTGCTGGCCTTGATCGACCTGCGCTGCCTGCGCCTGCCGGACCCGCTGGTCGGGTTGCTGGCGGTGGGGACGGTGCTGCCTCTGAGCGCTGTCGCTGTGCTGACCGGCGAGCCCGCCGATCTCGTGCGGGCGACTCTGGGGGCTGCGCTCAGCGGCAGTGTGTATTTGATCATCGCTTTGCTGCCTGGGGGCGGGCTCGGAATGGGTGACGTGAAGCTCGCCACGGTGCTGGGCTTCACGTTGGGTTTCGTGGGGTGGCCGGCGGTGGTCGTCGGGCTGCTGGCCCCGCATCTGATCAACGGTCCGGTTGCGGTGGTGCTGTTGCTGACCAGGAGGGCGGGACGCCGGACCGCTCTGCCGCTGGGGCCGGCGTTGCTGACCGGCGCACTGCTCGGTTGCCTGCTCACATAGCGTCCAGGAATGCCGGAGGCTGCTGCCGGACTTCCGGACATGGGCGATGAGGTGCGGAATCAGGAACGTCGAGGAAGCCGATCTCAAGGTGTTCTTCGCGCAGGAGCACGATGCGGCGACAACGAGCAGGTCATGGTGGTGCTCAGCTCAGAGGAGCCGTAGCTGGCGGTCCTTGGGCCGGGCCGGGACGGCGTCGCCCATGCGCTCGAACAATCCCGCGTCGATCGCGTCCAGGAACGGTGTCGGTGACTGCTCGCGTTCCTTGCCGTGCCGGAAGCGCCGCGCCGCGTGGCTCACATAGAGCCGGTCCTGCGCCCGCGTCAGCCCGACGAAGAACAAGCGCCGTTCCTCAGCCGTCTCGTCATCCGTCGGCTTGCCGCCGGGCCAGCGCAACGGCAACAGCCCGTCCTCGCAGCCGACCAGGAACACGACCGGGAATTCCAGCCCCTTCGCCGCGTGCAGGGTCAGCAGGTTGACCGCCTCCGCCCGCGGGTCGAGCGCGTCGACCTCGGCGCCCGTGGCGATCTCCTGCAGGAAGCGGGTCATGTCCTCGCCGATCCGATGGGCGAGCGGCATGAGCAGGTCGGCCGCCGTCCAGACGTCCTCCGGCGCGAGCTGCTCGGCGTCCAGGGTCGGCGCGGCGTACCGCTGGGCCAGGACCTGCGCGGTCAGCTTGACCCGGGCGGCCAGTGGTCCAGCCAGGCCGTCGGCGTGCCGCAGCTCGCGCGCCAGCACCTGGACGCCGGGCCGGTCCCGCAGGCGATTGTGTGACCGCTTCTGCACCGGTACGCCGGCGCGAGACAGCGCGTCGACCACAGCCTGTGCCTGGGAGTCCGTGCGGTAGAGCACCGCGATGTCCGCGAAGGACAGGGTGCCCGGCGCGACCGCGCGGGAGTCGACGCGGCCGGAGTCGAGCGAGCGGTGCGACAGGCCACCGACCAGCTCGTCAACGGTACGGACGACGAAGTCGGCCTCGTCCGCCACGCTGCCCGCGAAGTAGCGACCGACCAGCGGCGACTCGGGGTTGACGCGGGCCGGGTCCAGCCGGCGGCCCTGCACCAGCGTGGTCGGCGCGATGGCCTGCACGGCGGCGGCCAGGATCGGTGCGGACGAGCGGTAGTTGCGGGTGAGCCGGACCAGCCGGGCATCGGTGAAGTCGCGGCTGAAGCGCAGGAAGTACCCCACGTCGGCGCCGCGGAAGGAGTAGATCGCCTGATCGGGGTCGCCGATCGCGCACAGGTTGCCGTCCGCCGGTGAGAGCAGGCGCAACAGCTCGTACTGCGTGTCGTCGACGTCCTGGTACTCGTCCACGAAGATCCACTGCCAGCGCTTGCGGTACCGCTCGACCAGCTCCGGCTCGTCGCGCAGCAACGCGACAGGCATCGTGAGCAGGTCGTCCAGGTCAACGAGGTCCTGCTGACGGAGCAGTTTCGCGTACGCGTGGTCGTCATCGCCGGCCTGCTCACGAGCCGCGGCGCGCTCCGCGTCATCGGCGATCCGCCAGCTCGCGCCGAGCCCGGCCGCCTTGGCGTTCTCCTTGAGGATGGTCAGCCCGAGCGAGTGGAACGTGCCGACCGTGATGTCCTCGGCCACGTCCGGGATCAGCGCGTCGAGCCGATGGCGCATCTCCTCGGCGGCGCGCCGGGTGAAGGTGATCGCCAGGCAGCGCTCGGGGAAGACGCCCAGCTCGGCGCAGAGGTACGCGATCCGGTGGGTGAGCGTGCGGGTCTTGCCGGTGCCGGGCCCGGCCACGATCAGCAGCGGACCGCCGGGCGCGGAGGCCGCCACCCGCTGCATGGCGTCGAGGCGGTCCAGCAGCCCGGTGCCGACCTCTTCCATGCCGGCCAGCATCGGCTCGAACGGCTCGTGCGGGCTGGCCGGCGGGGGCAGCGGCGGCGCTTTTTTCTTCGGCTCCTTGGCGGCCTTCGGGACCGGGGCGCGGCCGATCGCCGGCTCGGCCCGGCGCTGCTGCGGCACCGGTACGGGGATCATGTCGAACAGCGTCTCGGCCTGCGGAGCGCTCTGCTTGTTGCGCAGTTCGCCGGGCTCGAAGAGGGTGATGACGCCGTACTCACCGTCGTACCCGGAGATCCGCCGCACGGCGCCGCGCCGCAGCCGGTCGATGGCCTCGCGCAGCTGCTCGCCGCCGGCCTGGCCGATGTCGTCGAGCGGGACGTTGCGCAGGATGTCGAGCTCCGCGCCGAGGCTGGCGACCACGTGGTTGAGCTGGCCGTCGACGGTCTTCGACTTCGGCCCGACGCCGTTGATCTCGCCCAGGATCTCGGCGAGCTGGATGAGGTGAACGACCTGCTGGTCCCGTTGGCCGCCGTCGGTGCGGTCGGCCAGCTCCTCGACGCGGTTGAGCACGCCGACGGTCAGCGGCTTGCCGCACTCGGGGCAGCGGCCGCCGTGCTCGCGGGTCTGCTGCGGCGCCCAGTTGATGCCGCAGGCCCGGTGCCCGTCCGCGTGGTACTTGCCCTCCTCGGGGAAGAACTCGATCGTGCCCGCCAGCGTCTCGCCGGCCTTGATCGCGAAGTAGTCGGGCGCGCCGGTGAAGAGCGTCGCCTCCCGGGCCAGCGCCGCGGGCGAGTGGGCGTCCGAATTGGACACGAGGCGGTAGCGGTCGAGGCTGGAGACCCGCCAGTTCATCGCCGGGTCGGAGGAGAGCCCGGTCTCCACGGCGGTGATGTGCTCGGCGAGGTCGGCGTAGCAGTCGGCGATGGCGTCGAAGCCGGACTTCGAGCCCAGCGCGGAGAACCACGGGGTCCAGATGTGCGCGGGGACGAGGTAACCGTCGGGGCTGGCCTCGAGCACGATCTCGAGCAGGTCGCGGGAGTCGAGGCCGAGAATCGGGCGGCCGTCCGCGGTGAGGTTGCCGATCCGGCCGAGCGCGGTGTTGAACCGGGCGGCGGCGGCCAGGTCCGGCATGTAGATCAGGTGGTGGACCTTGCGGGTGCGGTCGTCCCGTTTGTAGATCGTGGAGATCTCGACGCTGAGCATGAACCGGGCGTCGGTGCTGCTCTGCAGGATCGGCGGCAGCTTGCGGCTGACCTCCTGCTCCGCGTCGGCGCCGAGCCGGTAGAGGCCGGGCTCGTCGGCGGGGACCAGATTTTCCCGGAGGTGGTCGAACCAGGCGGGATGCGTGAAGTCCCCGGTGCCGAGCACGGCGATGCCCTTGCGCCGAGCCCACCAGGCCAGGTTCGGCAGGGTGAGGTCGCGGCTGCAGGCCCGCGAATACTTGGAGTGGATGTGCAGATCCGCGACGTATGTGTCCGCGGTGACCGAGGACCCTGCGCTAACCGAGGGCACGCTGCATCCTGTCACGAGCGCCCGGCGCGCCACGAGCCGCCACGCGCGAAGTGACATAACCGATCCACGATTGAATCCTGCGGAGATGTGCCCCGTGGCTCAGCGCAACCCCCAAGATTCACTGCTAAGGGGTACGCAGCTCGATGACAGTGACCTGCGGCGGCGCGCCCACCCGCACCGGCGGACCCCAGAATCCGGCCCCGTTGGTGACGTAGACCGGCACGCCGTCGACCGTGCCGAACCCGCTGACCACCGGCTGCTCCAGCTTGACGAGCAGGTTGAAGGGAGCCATCTGACCACCGTGGGTGTGCCCGGAAACCTGAAGGTCAACGCCGAACGGAGCAGCGTCCCGGGCGACGACGGGCTGATGAGCCATGAGCACAACCGGCCGGCTGGTGTCGCGGTCCCCGAGCGCGCGCCGCAGATCAGGCCCGTCCCCGAAGTCGACGCCGCCGATGTCGTTGACACCGGCCAGGTCGAGCCCGTCCAGCTCGAGCCGCTCGTTCCGCAGTGGCTTGACCCCGAGCCGGGCCACCTCGGCGACCCACTCCTGATATCCGGAGTAGTACTCGTGGTTCCCGGTGACGAAGTAGGCGCCCCGGCGTGACTTGATGGTGGCGAGCGGCGCGGCGAACCGGCCCAGCTCGGCGACGCTGCCGTCGACCAGGTCGCCGACGATGCAGACGATGTCGGCGTTGACCGAGTTGATGAGATCGACGATCCGGGCGGCGTGGTTGGTGCCGGTCAGTGGGCCGAGGTGGATGTCGGAGACGACGGCGAGGCGGGTGCCGTCCATGGCTCGGGGGAGCTTGGCCATGGGGAGCTGGACCCGGTCGAGCTGCGGGGGGCCGAGTGCGGTCTTGACGCCGTAGCCGGTGATGCCGGCGGCGGTGAGCCCGGCGAAGATCGCTGCGCCGCGGGCGAGGAGGAGCCGCCGGTCGATCCCCTGCGAGCCCGGGGGATCGGTGGGGACCTCGGGCTTACTTCCTCCGTCAGCGTCGGCTCCGGTCGCGAGGCTGACGACGGGCGCCGGCTGGGGCGCTTCCGCGTCCGTCGAAGTCGGCCTGGCTACTGCCGCGGCGACCGTCGTGGCTGTGGCCTCGGCGCCAGGGTGGGCTTTCGTCAGGCTCTCGGACTTGCTCGTGGCCCGGATCCAGAGGTTGATCACCAGCCGCGGAATCTCCAGGACCGCCAGCGTCACCAGCAGGTAGAACATCAGCGCGATCCAGAGGTACCCGGGCCAGGCCAGCCACTCGACGTGCCCGGACCGCACCCCGATCAGGGTCGCCGGCACCAGCACGGCCAGCGCAACCGCCACGAAACCGCCGAACCTGCGCACCCGCCCGGCCCGGAACGGGTCCCGCACCAGCCGCTTCCACAGGTAGAAGTGGATCAGGCCGATGACGACGATGATGAGCGCGACGAACGCGATCAAGCTCAACCCCCAGCGAACGGCGGCAGGACGTCCACCGTCGCGCCGGCGGGCAATGCCGCTTGTCGATCATGGCAGGCGAGTCCGTCCACCAGGAAGCTGGCCGCCTTCAGCACCATCGCGAGCCGCTCGCCGTGCCGCTGCGCCAGCACCACGGTGAGGTCCTCCAGTGACCCGGCCGCGACGCTTTCCGACGAGCAGCCGGCAGCAGCCCGCGCCCCCGCGAAGTACCTGATTTCAACCACGCCCGCGCCGCTGGACACGTCAGCCCCCGATCGCTGACATCGGGCGGACCGGCTGCAGGAAGGAGGGGTCGTCGATCCCGTGGCCCGCTCGCTTGCCCCACATCGCGGCCTGCCAGGCCTTGGCGATCTCCGCGTCCGGCCGCCCCGAGCGCAGCAACCCGCGCAGGTCCGACTCCTCCGTGGCGAAGAGGCAGTTGCGGACCTGGCCGTCCGCGGTGAGCCGGGTGCGGTCGCAGTCACCACAGAAGGGCCTGGTCACGCTGCCGATCACCCCGACGCGGGCCGGATTGCCCGCCGCGTCGACATAGCCGGGCACGAGCCAGGTCTCGGCCGGCGCTGTTCCACGTGAAACCGAATCGGGTAGTAGCCCGTACGGCTCGAGCGAGGCCAGGATCGCCTCAGCGGTGACCATCTCGTGCCGGTCCCACTGGTGCTGAGCATCCAGCGGCATCTGCTCGATGAACCTGAGCTGGTAGCCGTGGTCGAGAGCGAAGCGCAGCAGCGCCGGAGCCTCGTCGTCGTTGACCCCGCGCATGAGCACCGTGTTGATCTTCACCGGGGTGAGTCCGGCGCGGGCTGCCCCGGCCAGGCCCTTCAGCACGTCGGCATGCCGGTCGCGATGGGTGAGCTCCAGGAACCGGGCCGGCGACAGGGTGTCCAGGGAGACGTTGACGCGATTCAGGCCGGCGTCCCGCAGCGCACCCGCCAGCCGATCAAGCCCGATGCCGTTGGTGGTGATGGAGAGTTTCGGCCGCGGTTCGAGCGCGGCGGCCGCGGCGATGATGCCCGTCAGCCCTCGCCGGATCAACGGCTCGCCGCCGGTGAACCGTACGTCGGTGACGCCGAGCTGCTCGACGGCGATCCGGATCAGGCGGCTGACCTCGTCATCGGTCAGCTGCTGCTCACGTGGCATCCACGCGAGGCCCTCCTCGGGCATGCAGTACGAGCAGCGCAGATTGCACCGGTCGGTCAACGACACCCGCAGATCGGTCGCGACCCGTCCGAAGCGGTCAGCGAGCACACTCATGTCGACCCCTCGCCCCGCTGGTAGGCCACGTCGGCAGGAGCTCGGTGCCATCCGGATCGCCCGGCACACTCGCTCATTGATCGAACGTAGCGCTTGGATGTGACATTTGGCGTCGCATGCTCTGTGGTCCGGGGCACGCCGAGCGCTCAGCTGCGTAGCGCGGCGTCGGCCGTGGAGCGCACTGAGCTGCGGTAGACCCCGCCGAACGCTGCCGTGTGCACCAGCAGGAGATGCAACTGGTGCACGGGTACGCGCTCGCGCCAGCCGTCTGCCAGGGGCCACTCCTCCGCGTACGCCCGCATGATCGTCTCCAGGTGCGGCGCCCCGCTGAAGAGCGCGAGCTGCGCCAGGTCGGTCTCCCGGTGCCCACCGTGCGCAGCCGGATCGACCAGCCAGGCCCGCCCGTCGGCGCCCCACAGGACGTTCCCCGGCCACAGGTCGCCGTGGATCCGAGCCGGCGCTTCGTCCCCGCCGTACCCCTCGATCCGCTCGATGACCTGCTCCACGACCGCGACGTCCGCCGGTGGGAGGGCGCCGCTGTCGGCCGAGATCTTCAGGTACGGCCGCAGCCGCCGTTCCGCGAACCACGGCCCCCACGGCCCGGCGGAGGGCGTGTTGTCCTGAGCCAACGGCCCGATGAACCCAGGCCAAGGCGCGCCGAAGGTATCCGAGCCCCGGAGATGCAGCCCGGCCAGCTCCCGCCCGAACCGCTCGGCGGCAGCCGTGGACGGCGGGCCCGAGTCGATCCACTCGAGCGCGAGCATCTCCGGAAGCGCCACCAGCACCTCCGGGATCGGCACGGTCCCGGCCTCGCGAAGCCATCGCAGGCCGGCCGCCTCGGTCGCGAAGAAGTGCTCGGGAGCGCTGCCGGACGGCCACGTCTTGGTGAACAGTGAAGCGCCATCGTCCAAGGTCAGGCGGGATGCGGTGCATACGTCACCGCCCCCGACGGGGGTTTCCCGGATCCGCTGATGGGTGAGAAATGTCGGGAGATGCTGGGGGTGCGCGCGCAGGTACGCCAGATCCACCGCCTTATCTTCCACTTCGGGTTACGGCGTGCTCGGATCGGAGTCAAAATGTCGGCATGACACCTGTCGCGGTGCGTTCGTACCGGCCGAGCGACCACAGCGCTGGTCGCCGCCTGTGGTCGGAGCTGACCAATCAGCACAACCAGATGTACGGCGATGCCGCCAACGATGCCGGAGCGGGCTTCGAGGAATACCTCACCCGGCTGGACCTGAGCGGGCTCTGGGTCGCCGACCACGCCGATGACGGGGTGATCGGCCTGGTCGGGCTCATCATGCGCGGCCGCGCCGGCGAGGTGGAGCCCGTGGTCGTGACCGGCTCCCACCGGCACAAGGGGGTCGGCCGCAAGCTGCTGCGGCACGTCGCCGCGGAAGCGAAGAAGCGCAACATGGTCTCGCTGACGATCTCGCCGTCGTCGCGCAACGTCGACGCGATCCGCAGCCTGCACGCGGCCGGCTATGACGTGGTGTCGTCGATCGAACTGACCATGGACCTGGACCGGCATGCCCATGACTGGCAGCAGGACGGGCTCGAGTTGCATGCGTTGCAGTTTCGTTCCTGAGCCCGGGTCGTGGGGGACGCCTGTGGATAACCGGGTTATCCACAGGAGCCAGGTTTGGCAGGCGGCGGCGAGCTGAATTCGGCCACGCTGCCGGGCATGAAAAAGCAGATGGTCAGTTCACCGGCCGAGCTCATCTCAGCCGTGCCGTTCCTGATCGGCTTCCACCCGGCGGACAGCCTCGTCGTGGTGGCGCTGCGGGGCACGCTCATCACCTTCGCCGTGCGCATCGACCTGCCCGAGCTCACCGCACCCGAGGAAGAAGCCCGGGCCGCGGTCCTGCACCTGGCAACGGTCGTCCTGCGCCAGGACGCCGAGGCGGTCACGATCATCGGGTACGGCGAAGAGTCCCGCGTGGCGCCAGCGGTGATGCGCATCTCGGACGCGTTCCGCAAGGCCGGCGCGACGGTCGTCGACGAGCTGCACGTGGAAGACGGCAGGTTCCGGTCATACCTGTGCACCGACTCATCGTGCTGCCCGCCGGAAGGCCAGCCCTGCGAGCCGGCGCACAGCGTGGTGGCGGCCGAAGCGACCTTCGCGGGAGCGGTCGCACTGCCTGATCGGGGAGCCCTGTCGGAGCAGCTCGCGCCGGTGACGGGTGACGATCGCGAGGCGATGGAGGCAGCGACACCGCGGGCGGTCCTGCGCCTGGCGGCGCTCGCCGGCGAACGCCCACCACCCCGGGAAGCCAAGACACCCGATGGCCCGCATCCGGACGGGGCGCATCCGGACGGCGCGGATCTGGACGGCCCGCATCCGGACGGCGCGGATCCGAACGGCGCGCATCGGGACGGCGCGCATCGGGACGGCGCGGATCCGGACGGCGCGCATCGGGACGGCGCGCATCGGGACGGCCCGCATCGGGACGGCCCGCCGACCGACGGAAGCCGCAGCGACCCGGCCCGGACTCCCCGTTTCCACAAGGCGACCGTCCAGCAGCCTGCGATGGCCGCTCGCGGCCGGAGCCGCCCCGGACCAGCCGAACTACGCCTGGGCAACGTCCTCTGGGCAAGCCTCGGTCTGAAGATGCCGATGCCGGAAGCACCGGACGAGGTCGCTGATAGCCCGGAGTTCGTGTCGGACGAGGACTATTTCTTCGCCCTGGTGCGACGTGCGGGCCGGTTGGCGGTGCGGGAGGCGGAGCGCTGCTACAGCACCGGCGGGCGGCTCAGCGATGACGACGCCGCATGGCTCGGCGTGCTGTTGCTCCACCTGCCGGTCCGTGACTACGCCTGGGTCCGCACGCGAACAGAGGACTGGGAGCTGGCGCTCTGGTCGGACCTGGTGCGCCGGGTGGAGCCCCGCTACCGTTCGGCGCCGGCGGCGCTGCTGGCTTTCGTGTCCTGGCGCAAAGGGATGGGTCCGCTGGCCAGCGTCGCCGTTGAGCGCGCTCTCGAATACAAGCAGGACTACCAGCTCGGGGTGCTCATGCAGGCCGCGATCCTCACCGGGCTGCCCCCGTCGACGCTCGACGGCTGGCCGGCCGTGGATGGCCTGCCACCGATGGACGCCTCGCCCGAAGCGGAAGAGCCTGACGAAAGCGACGGTGTTCCGCAGGCACAGTCCGAGAATTCGAAGCCCGATCTGCCCCGGCCGGGCCGCCACGTCCCGAAGCCGGACAGCGTCAAGCGCGGCGAGAAGCTCCCGGTCCGAGTCGGGCCCGACGCCGCGCCCGCGGCTCGGCCCGGCGACGGAGCGGGAAAGCACGAAAGACGAGGCCCCAAGCAACGCCGAGCAGCTCACCGCCGGATCTGAATCTCGGCCGGCCGGCCGGGCCATCAAGATCAAACGGGATGGCCCGGCCGAACCGATCAGGGCCTCGCAGACTCCTGCCGGACCGTATCGGCCCCCAGATCCCGGCCGCTCCGCAGCACAGCAGCCCCACCCGGCGTCGGATTGTCAGCAACCTGCTGCAACCCGGGCACCCGATCCTCGATCACAAAGCTCGCCCGCGTATGCACAGCCGCCCCCGGCCGGGTCACGTACGGCAACACCTGGAAGTCCGCCGTCATCGCGTCCTTCGTGATCGTCGTCCGGACGTAACCCCGCTGGTTGTTGTAGAACCGCAGATGCGGATTCCAGGCCGCCCAAGGGTGCTGCCCCGAGGCCACATCGGCCCCGTCCCCCGTGGAGGTGATCGACGAGCACACCAGCTCGGTACCGACCGTGCGTGACGTCGGGTCCGTGTAGTCCAGCTTCAGCTCGTCCGCCCAGTGGGCGTGCACGTCGCCGGTCAGGACCACCGGGTTGCGGACCCCCGCGTCCACCCAGCCTCGGGTGATGCGGTCGCGGGAGGCCGCGTAGCCGTCCCACGAGTCCATGCTCACCACCTTCGCCGGACCTGCGTTGTTGTCGCGCTGGCCGAAGAAGACCTGCTGGCCCAGGATGTCCCAGCGGGCCGTCGAGCGGTGGAAGCCGTCGAGCAGCCACTTCTCCTGCTTCGCGCCGGTGATCGAGCGGGCCGGGTCCGTCGCGGCCGGGCAGTCCTGGTAGCCGTCGCCGCAGCCCTGGTCGTCGCGGAACTGGCGGGTGTCGAGCATGTGGAACGTCGCCAGCCGTCCCCAGTGCAGGCGCCGGTACAGCTGCATGTCGATGCCGCGGGGGATCGAGGTACGGCGTAGCGGCATGTTCTCGTAGTAGGCCTGGAAGGCCGCGGCGCGGCGGGCCAGGAAGTTCGGGTCCGGCTGCTCCGGGACCTTGTCCGCCCAGTTGTTCTCGATCTCGTGGTCGTCGAAGACCACCGCCCACGGCGCGACCGCGTGCGCTGCCTGCAGGTCCGGGTCGCTCTTGTACTGGGCGTGCCGCTGGCGGTAGTTCGCCAGAGTCACCGTCTCCGGGCCCTGGTGGTCGCGTGGGTTGCCGCCGGGGATGGTGTACGTGTCCGGCCCGTACTCGTACTGGTAGTCGCCCAGGTGCAGGATCAGCTGCGGCTCGTCCTCGGCCAGCCGCCGGTACGCGGTGAAGTAGCCGTGCTCGTACTGCGAGCAGGACACGAACGACATCGCCAGGGTGCCGCCGCTCGCCCACGGCGCCGGGGCCGTCCGGGTACGGCCGGTCGGTGACACGTACCGCTCCGCCTTGAAGCGGTAGAAGTATTCGCGGGCCGGCGCCAACCCGTGCAGTTCGACGTGCACGGTGTGCGCCGCTGCGGCCCGGGCAACGGCGACGCCGCGGCGCACGATCCGGCGGAAGCGGGCGTCGCCGGCGATTTCCCACTGCACCGGTACGTCGCGGGACGGCATGCCGCCCAGACCGTCGTCGGCGAGTGGGGTCGGGGCCAGTCGGGTCCAGAGCACGAAGCCGTCGTGTTCCGGGTCGCCGGAGGCCACTCCGAGGGTGAACGGATCGGCGCGCAGCGGCCCGCGGTACGGCGCCGCCGAGGCAGCCAGCGGCCAGACGCTCGCGGCGCCGGCCGCGCCCACCGCAGCGCTGCTGAGCAGGAGGGTACGTCGTGAGAGTGCCATGCCGGCAGCCTCATGACCGTGAATGTCTCACCCGCGTGGACCGGGTGAAGGGCCGTGGAAGTCCGTACGAAGCTCAGACGGTCACGCGTTGCGTCCCCGCGTACACGTTCATGGTCTGTCCGCGCAGGAATCCGACCAGCGTCATCCCCGCCTCGTCGGCCAGCTCGGCCGCCAGCGTGCTCGGCGCCGACACGGCCGCCAGCAGCGGAATCCCGGCCATCCAGGCCTTCTGGGTCAGCTCGAAGCTGGCCCGCCCGGAGACCAGCAGCACGTGCCCGGCCGGCGGCAGCCGCCCCTCGCGCAGCGCCCAGCCGATCACCTTGTCGACGGCGTTGTGCCGCCCGACGTCCTCGCGCATCACCACCAGCTCCCCCTCGGCGGTGAACAGGCCGGCGGCGTGCAGCCCGCCCGTACGGTCGAAGGTGCGCTGCGCCGCCCGGAGCCGGTCCGGCAGCTCGGCGAGGACCCGGGCCGGCACGGTGCTGCCGTCCGCGGCCACGTCGAACTGTGACCGGGTGCGGACCGCGTCGATGCTGGCCTTGCCGCACACCCCGCACGAACTGGTCGTGTAGAAGTTGCGGCTCGGGTCGGTCACCGGCGGCGGCACGTCCGCGCCGAGCACCACGTCGACCACGTTGTACGTGTTCGGCGTGTCAGTGCCCGCGCACAACTGCGCGGTGACCACGTCGGCCGCCGTACGGATGATGCCCTCGGTCAGCAGGAAGCCCATGGCCAGGTCGATGTCCTGCCCCGGGGTCCGCATCGTCACGGCCAGCGGGGTCTTGCGCAGCCGGATCTCCAGCGGCTCCTCGGCGGCCAGGTCGTCGGGGCGCCGGCGCGGTTCGGCCGGCCCAGCAAGGTTGATCTTCAACACGGGTCGCCGGTTCATCGTGCGCGCCATCACCCGAGCGTATGTCGGCCGCTGCGGCCCACGTCAGGGCGCGAGCCGGCACCGGCGCACGGCGCAATGCCGTCCGCACAGTCACGCTCATGTCCCCCACGGGATACGGTACGTACGTGGGGGGATTCGCGGCGGTGGTGTTGGCCGGCGGTGCGGCACGTCGGATGGGTGGTGCGGACAAGCCCACCATCCCGGTGGCCGGGCAGTCGATGCTGACGCGTGTCCTGGCCGCGGTGCACGATGCCGACCCGCAGGTGGTGGTCGGGCGCGTGCCTCCCGATCTTCCGGTGCCGGTCGCCTCCACCACGGAGCAGCCGCCCGGTGGTGGCCCGGTCGCCGCGACCGCTGCCGGCCTCGAGCTGGTTCCCGCCGACGTCAGCTTCACCGCGTTGCTCGCCGCCGACCTGCCGCTGCTCACCGGCGAGGCCATCGACGTGCTGCGGCTCACCGTCGAGTCGGCGCCGATGCAGGGCGCGGTCTACCGGGACGCCGAGGGACGGCTGCAGTCGCTCTGCGGGGTCTGGCGGACCACGGCTCTGCGGGACGCGCTGAAGCGGGTCGCCGAGGAGCGGGGCAGCCTGCACGGCGCCCCGATGCACGCGCTCATGGACCAGCTGCGCTTCATAGAGGTGTCCTGGCGCCGCCCGGGGCCACCGCCCTGGTTCGACTGCGACACCGACGACGACCTCCGCACCGCCGAGGAATGGGCCCGGTGACCGGGGGCGGGCCGGCTGGGCGGGTCACTCTGATCAAGAGGTACGGCGAAAGGGCAGGCCGGTGAACGTGCTCGACACCTGGATCGCGGCGGCCTGCGATGAGCTCGGGTTGAGCCCCGGCGACGTCGAGGCCAAGGCCGTGCTGGACGTCGCCCGCGATGTCGCCCACAACGTCGTGCGCCCGGGTGCGCCCGTCACGGCGTACCTGATGGGTCTGGCTGTGGGCCGCGGCGCGGACCCGGCGGATGTCGCCGCCCGGCTCAGCTCGCTGGCCCTTGACTGGCCGGCCGACGGTCGGGAATGAGACGCGGCCGGTGAGCGCGCCGCGCGCTCGATAGGGTGGCGGGCGGAGGTACCGATCATGACGGCGGAGAACACTGCTGACCAGCCTGAGGGCGTGCTGCTGGACGAGCCGACCACGGCCGACCTGCGGGCGAAGGTGACCGAGGCCTGGCGGGAGTTCGCG
Organism: Actinoplanes sp. NPDC048967; assembly: GCF_040649415.1. Lineage (NCBI taxonomy): Bacteria > Bacillati > Actinomycetota > Actinomycetes > Micromonosporales > Micromonosporaceae > Actinoplanes > Actinoplanes sp. NPDC048967. The sequence continues at coordinate 938,624 of NZ_JBEZFL010000002.1, read as the reverse complement.
AGCGCGCTGGCCACGCTGCTGCCCACCCTGGCCGAGGGCGCGCACGTCGACATCACGCTCGACCCGACCGCTTCGGGCACCGGCACCGCCGTCTATTCGGTGAGCATCCGGGTGCTGCCGGACGGCGTCATCGAGGCGCTCGCGGTCGGCAACGCCGGCCTGCCGGAGGGCTTCCGGATGAACCGCGCCTCGGTCGCCGACCTGGTCGCGCTGGGCTGGTCCCCGCCGGGCGTGCTGCCCGGCTCGCGGGACTCGTTCGGTCTGCGGACCACCACCGACGGCGCCAAGCAGCTGGCCACGGTCGTGTCCCGCACGCTGCGCGACGTGTACGGCGCCCCGCACCCCGCGTTCCTGGTCTACCTCGTGCACGACGACGAGGACGAGCCGATCGAGACCGCGCCGATCGGCACCGCCCGGCACGAGCCGAGCATCGACGACGAGCTCAGCCTCGACGACCTGGACGAGGACGGCGTGCTCTCCGAGGCGCTGGCCAACGCCGCCGACGAGGTCATCCCGCTCGAGGAGCGGGTGCGCACGGTCGTCGCCACCATGAGCAAGACCACCGTCGACCAGCTGCAGGTCGACACCGACGGGGACATCGGCATCCGGGCCGGCTCGGCGATGGTTTTCGTCCGGTGCCGGGACAACCCGCCGCTGGTCGACGTCTTCTCACCGATCCTCACCGAGGTGGAGCCGACCGAGCAGCTCTACGTCAAGCTGTCCGAGCTGACCAACAGGATGCCGATCGGCCGGCTCTACTGCGCCCAGGACACCGTGTGGGCGTCGATCCCGGTCTTCGGCCGCAACTTCCAGGCAACTCACCTCATGCTGGCCGTGCAGGTGATGACCGGCCTGGCCGACGAGCTGGACGACCGGCTGCACGGCGAGTTCGGCGGCAAGCGTTTCTTCGGCGAGGGCGACAAGCCGGCCCCGCCGAAGGACGCCAAGGACGGCGACGACCACCGGCCGGGGATGTACCTCTAGTTTCCCAGCGGCACCCAGGCCAGCTGGTCCAGCGTGGACAGGTCGGAGGCGCGCAGGCCGTTCTCCGACAGCGTCCACAGCTCGGTCCCGATGGCCAGCGACCGCAGCAGCCTGGTCTGGCCGACCTCGCCGGTAAGGGTGACGTCGTCGGTCACCCGCAGGGCCAGCACGCCGCGTTCCTCCACCGGCACGACCAGCGTGCGGGTCGCCGGCCACCAGAGCAGGGCGTGCGGGTCGTACTCGGCGCTGGAGTAGGCGCCCGGCAGGTGGTATTGCGCGAGCCGCTTCGGGTTCGCCGGGTCGGCCACGTCGAAGAGGGAGACCTGCAGACCCTGGATGCGCCCGTTGCTGTCCGCCTCCTGGCCGATGCCGATGAGCCGGTCCTCGCCGACCGGCTGCAGGTGCGCCGAATAGCCGGTGATCTTCAGTTCGCCGGTGACCGTGGGCTTCGCCGGGTCGCGCAGGTCGAGGCTGTAGAGCGGGTCGGTCTGCTTGAACGTGACCACATAACCGCGGGCGCCGAGGAAGCGCACCGAGTAGATCCGCTCACCCTTACCGAGCCCGTCGACGACGCCCGTCGGCACGAGCCGGCCGTCGCGGTCCGCCAGCACCCGTACGGCTGAGCGATCCGTCACGCCGTCCGTGGTGGCGACGCGCAGGTGCCCGTCCCATTCGGACATCGCGTACTGGTTGATCAGGTAGCCCGGCACGGTGCCGGACGCCCGGTAGGCCGGCGGCTGGTTGCCCGTCAGGGCGAACTTGAAGAGCTCGGTCTGCTGCCGCTCCCGGTCCGGGATGCGGCCGGGGAGCCGGTCGAAGCGCCAGCGGTCGTCGTTGGCGAGGTAGAGGCTGTCCGGCGTGGCGTAGACGGTGTCCCCGTCGGCGACGACCGTGACCGGGTCCCCGCTGCCCAGGGTCGGCCTGGTCAGGTCGAAGGTGAGGACGCTGACCAGGGCGGCGCCCGAGTAGTCGGTGGGCCGGCTGACCCGGCCGCAGTCCGCCTGACCCTTCGTCGTAGCGGTGTTGTCGGTGACCTCCCAGCGGGGCAGCCAGGCCTCGGCCGGCGCGGCGTCGATCGCCTCGCGGTTCGCGGCGAGCTGCTTCTTCTCGTCGGAAATGCCGATGCCGGTCGGGAAGGTGATCCGCGGTGCGCTGCGCAGGACGACGCGGGCGGTGCTGCCGGTCATCCGGGCGTCGACCAGATTGCCGTCCCCGCGGTAGCGGCTGACCACGGTGGGGGTGCCGCTCAGGTCGACCAGCAGCACCTGCGCCCGTTGCTCGCCCGGGTCCGGGCGGTCGGAGAGGTAGGTCCGGTAGCCGGCCGTCGGCACGAGCACCAGGGCCGAGTCGCCGGCGAGCAGCAGCTGGAGCGCGCCTCCCTGGATGCCCGCCTCGAGGTCTACCTTGCCGGTCTCCTTGCGGGTGGCGACGTCGACGACCCGCAGGGTGCCGTTGTGGACGGTGACGATCCGCCGCCCATCTGTCTTGATCAGGTCGGGCTCGTCGGCGCCCTGCTCGTGCACGTTGGTGCCGGAGAAGTCCGGGACCCCGGTCGCCGGCGCCGCGCCGGCCGCGTCGGCCATGGTGCGGGCGCCGTCGCGGAGGACCTCCGGATAGACGAGCTCGCTGCCGGGCAGACCGTACGGCCCGACGCTGGCCTTGGCCGCCCGACGCAGATCGTCGCCGAGCTGCCGGCAGGAGTCGAACGCGACCAGTCGCATCGCGCCGCCGCCGGAGGTGGGCAGCGGAGGAGGGGGTGCCGGGGCATCAGCGGTGCAGCCGGCGAGCGGGACGGTGAGGGCCAGGACGGCGCAGAACAGCAGACGGCGCGACATGGGGGTGGGACGCCGCGTGACCGTCCCGGGTTCCGGTCAATTCGGCGCGGGCACCGGGGTGGGGATCTCGACCAGCCGGGACAGCACCACCATGCTGCGGGTGGAGGTCACGAACGGCTCGGCCCGCAGCCGTTCCAGGGCCTGCTCCAGATGCCCGATGTCGGCGGCCCGCAGGTGCACGAGCGCGTCGGCCTGACCGGAGACCGTGTACGCCCCCACGACCTCGGGATGCCGCCGGGTGGCCACGGTGATCTGGGCCGGAGTGGTCCGCCCGGTGCAGAACAGCTCGACGAACGCCTCGGTGGTCCACCCCACGGCGGCCGGCTCGATGACGGTCGTGAATCCCTTGATGACCCCGGTGGCGCGCAGCCGGTCGACGCGTCGTTTCACCGCGGGCGCGCTCAGCGAGACCTTGGCGCCGATCTCCGCGTACGAGGCGCGCGCGTCCGCCACGAGCAACGCAATGATTCGCTGGTCAACGGCGTCCATCTGCAACGATTCGCCTCCGACGAGCAAGAGTTAGGGCTGTTTTCCGCCGTGCCAGCGTACCTAGCCTTTACCTCATGAGCCACACGGAGCGCTTGCCGCGAAACCGGACATATCTCATGTGTCCGCCCGAGCACTTCACGGTCGAGTACGCCATCAATCCCTGGATGGACACCACCGTCCCGGTCGACCCGGCCCTCGCGCTCAAGCAGTGGCACCTGCTCCGCGACACGCTCAGTGACCTGGGGCATGCCGTGCACGTCCTGGACGCCCGGCCCGGCCTGCCGGACATGGTCTACGCGGCCAACGGCGCCTTCTCCGTCGACGGCCGGGTCTACGGCGCGCGGTTCAAGTTCCCCCAGCGTGCCGCCGAGGCTGCCGCCCATCAGCTGTTCTACGCCGGCGGCCCGTGGACTTTCGCCGACCCTGAGCACGTCAACGAGGGTGAGGGTGACTTCGCGTACCTGCCCGGCGCGTACGGCGGCCTGATCCTGGCCGGTCACGGCTTCCGCACCGACCCGGCCGCGCACGCCGAGGCCCAGGAGGTCCTGGGCCGGCCGGTGATCTCGCTCAAGCTGGTCGACCCGGCGTTCTACCACCTGGACACCGCGCTGGCCGCGCTCGACGACCGGCACATCACGTACTACCCGGACGCGTTCTCCGCGGCCTCGCAGCGCGTGCTGCGCCAGCTCTTCCCGGACGCGGTCATCGCCGACCGGGCCGACGCCGAGGCCTTCGGCCTCAACCTGGTCAGTGACGGTCATCACGTGGTTCTCAACACCGAGGCGACGGCGATGGCCGACAAGGTGCGGGCGCACGGCTACACCCCCGTGCTGGTGGAGCTCACCGAGCTCAAGCGGGGTGGCGGATCGGTCAAGTGCGCCGTCGCGGAGCTACGCCCCTGATCGGGCCCTGGGCCGGCTGCGGCAAGATGGATCGTATGACCGACGACACCCGCACCACAGACCAGCAGGAAGACGACTCCGTCATCGTGGTGGGCCCCGACGGCCGCCCCCTGGGCACGGTGGGGACCGACGGCAACCTCAAGCCCGAGGAGCCCGGCAACCTGATCGAGCAGCCCGCCAAGGTCATGCGGATCGGCAGCATGATCAAGCAGCTCCTCGAGGAGGTCCGGGCGGCGCCGCTGGACGAGGCGAGCCGGGGCCGGCTGCGCGAGATCCACCAGCGTTCGATCAAGGAGCTCGAGGACGGCCTCGCGCCCGAGCTGCAGGAGGAGCTGGAACGGCTGTCGCTGCCGTTCGAGGGCGACACGCCGCCCAGCGAGCCGGAGCTGCGCATCGCCCAGGCCCAGCTCGTGGGCTGGCTGGAAGGCCTGTTCCACGGCATCCAGGCGGCTCTGGTCGCGCAGCAGATGGCGGCCCGGCTCCAGCTCGAGCAGATGCGCGGCGGTGGCGCCGGCCGCCCGGCCCTGCCGATGGGCCCCAACGGCGTCATCCCCGGCATGCCGAGCCAGGGTGCCGGCGACGGCAGCGGCCGCACCGGGCAGTACCTCTAGAGGCCGAAGAGCTCCTCGAGATAGACGGCCACGCCGTCCTCGTCGTTCGTGAGCGTCACCTCGTCGGCGACCTCACGGACGGCGGGATGGGCGTTGCCCATCGCCACGGAACGGCCGGCCCACGCCAGCAGGGGCAGGTCGTTCGGCATGTCCCCGAAGGCCACGACGTCCTCGGCGGTGAAGCCCTCCCGCTCGCAGAGCCAGGCCAGCCCGGCCGCCTTGGTCACCCCGGCGGCGGAAATCTCCACCAGCGCCGAGGACGACGAGTGGGTGGCCTCGGCGATCCCGCCCAGTGTGCGGCTGACCAGCTCGGCGAAGTCGTCCGGGCCGTAACTGGCCGAGCGGGCGAGCAGCTTGACCGCGGGCACGGACGTGAGCTCCTCGGGCGAGGCGAGCACGCGGACCTGCTTGTGCTCGCCGTCCCAGTGCAGGGGCCACTTCTCCTCGTACCAGAAGCTCCGTCCGTCCTCGACCTCGACGGCCAGCGTGACGTCCGGCACCGCCTCGCGCAGCTGCCGGGTCACGTCCATGAGCAGCTCGACCGAGAGCGGCGCGGCCCGCAGGATCTCGTCGGTGTCGGGGTCGTAGACCACGGCGCCGTTGGCGCAGACGGCCGGCAGCGGCTCGGCCATCTGGTCGTAGAGCTGGCGCAGCCAGCGCACCGGCCGGCCGGTCACCAGGATGGTCGGGACGCCGCGGGTGTACAGCTGGTCGAGGACCCCGATGGTGCGGGGGCTGAGCGTGCCGCCGGTCCGGATCAGGGTGCCGTCGATGTCGGAAGCGACAAGGCGAAAGGGTGGCATCACCTCGACAGTAGCCGGTCCAGATAGACCGCCACGCCGTCCTCGTCGTTGGTCAGGGTGACCTCGTCGGCGACCGCCAGCAGCGTCGGGTGGGCGTTGCCCACCGCCACCCGGCTCCACCCGGCCCAGGCGAACATCGGCAGGTCGTTGGGCATGTCGCCGAACACCAGTACGTCGGCCGGGTCGACGCCGACGGCCTGCGCGACCACCGCCAGGCCGGTGCCCTTGTCGACCTCCGGCGGGCAGATCTCGATGTAGTTCAGGCCGGCCTGAGTGACCGAAGCCACGTCCGGTGGCACGATCCGCTGGGCCACGGTGAGCAGGTCGTCGACGTGGTGGTCGAACGACCGCGCGAAAGCCTTGATCACGTCGCCGGTCAGGCACTCCGCGCGGGAGCGGCGCTCGACCACGACCGGGTAGCGCCAGGTGGGGTCGTAGTCGCCCCAGAGCGGCGAGTCGTCGTGCTCCAGCGCCTCGACCATCACCGACAGCGGTCCGACCTCGGCCTCCAGATCGGCCAGGACGGCAGCCAGGTCCCGGCCCGGAAGCCGCTCGCTGCGCAGGATCTGGCCCTCCTGCTGGTCGATCACCCAACCGCCCTGGGCCAGCACGAGGAAGTCGGCGTCGCGGATGTCGCTGCGGACCAGGCTGGTCAGGCGGGGGCCACGGCCGGTGGCGCCGACGATGCGGATGCCGGCGGCCCGGACCCGCTGCAGAACCTCATGGGTGTACGCGGACACGGTGTCGTCACTGCGCACGAGCGTGCCGTCAAGGTCTGTGGCGATCAGCTTGGGCAGTCCAGGCTTGGCCATGTGTTCCTCCGAGGGTGTGACAACCCCCGCGGAGGGCGGAAGGAAAACGTTACACCGGCCCGGCTACCAGCGGCTATGCCTCGAGGTAGCGGGCCGGTTACCAGTTGGTCAACGACGGTCTTCAGTCCGATTTAGGGTGGCGGCGGGGCGGTTGGACGGGGGCTCGAGGACGTCGCGGCCGCCCAGGTACGGCTGGAGGGCCTTCGGGACGCGCACCGAGCCGTCGGGCTGCTGGTGGTTCTCCAGGATCGGGATCAGCCAGCGGGTCGTGGCCAGCGTGCCGTTCAGCGTCGCGGCCGTCTGCGGCTTGCCGTCCTCGTCGCGGTAGCGGATGTTGAGCCGGCGAGCCTGGAACGTTGTGCAATTAGACGTCGAGGTGACCTCGCGGTAGCGGCCCTGCGACGGCACCCAGGCCTCGCAGTCGAACTTGCGGGTCGCGCTGGAGCCGAGATCACCGGCCGCCACGTCGATCACCCGGTACGGGATCTCGACCTTGGCGAGCATCTCCTCCTCCATGGCCAGCAGCCGCAGGTGCTCGTCGGCGGCTTCCTCCGGCTTGCAGAAGGAGAACATCTCCACCTTGTCGAACTGGTGCACGCGCAGGATGCCCCGGACGTCCCGACCGTGCGAACCGGCCTCCCGGCGGAAGCACGACGACCAGCCGGCGAACCGCTCGGGACCGTTCTCCAGGTCGAGGATCTCGTTGGAGTGGTACGCCGCCAGCGCCACCTCCGACGTGCCGACCAGGTAGAGGTCGTCGGCCTCGAGCCGGTAGATCTCGCTCGCGTGCGCGCCCAGGAACCCGGTGCCCTCCATCGCCTCGGGCTTGACCAGCGCCGGGGTGATCGACGGAATGAAGCCGTGCTCGACGGCCTGGGCGATGGCCAGCTGGAGCATGCCCAGCTGGAGCAGGGCGCCCACCCCGGTGAGGAAGTAGAACCGCGAACCCGACACCTTGGCGCCGCGCTCGGTGTCGATCGCCCGCAGCGCCTCGCCGATCTCCAGGTGGTCCTTCGGGTTCTCGATCTGCGGGAGGTCACCCACCTCGCGCAGCACGACGAAGTCGTCCTCACCGCCCGGCGGGACGCCGTCCTGCACCAGGTTGGGCACCGCCAGGTGCGCCTCGCGCAGGGCCTGGTCGGCCCGAACGGTCGCCGCCTGCAGCTCCTTGACCGTGGCGCTGAGCTCCTTGGTGCGCGCCAGCAGGGCGGCCCGCTCGTCGCCCTTGGCCCGCGACACCTCACCACCGAGAGACTTCTGCTCCGCCCGGACGGCCTCGAACCTCTGGGTCGCGGCCCGGCGCTCCTCGTCGGCGCGCAGCAGGTCGTCGACCTTCGACGGGGACTCGCCGCGCAGACGCTGGCTGGCGCGGAACAGGTCGGGATCCTCACGGAGGAGACGCAGGTCAATCACGACGACGAGCCTACCGGCGACGATGTCCCGCTTTCACCCCGATATGCCTCAGCTGGGCTTGTCGGTGTTGTCCTGGGAGGTGGTGAACGGCTTCGCGGCGGTCACGGTCAGGTCGAACGGCGCGTCGGGCGGCTGGTCCTCGTCGCCGGTGGGCGGGCGCCGCCACGACCAGACCGGAGCCGCGTCCTCGACCGCCGGGCCCTCCTCCTCCGGGGCGCCGACCGGCACCGGCGCCGTCGCCTGGTGCCGCCCGGCCAGCACCATCGCCAGCAGGACCAGCGCCACGCCCACACCCGCGCACCAGAGGCCCCGCCCGTTCGAGACGGTGACCTGGTCCTCCTCGAGGTTGGTCAGAGTGAGCTGGCCGACGGCGCCGCTGATGTCGCCCAGATACGAGCCGATGGCCAGCACCATCGCCAGCAGGGTCCCGCCGACGCTGAGCGCGGCCGGCCGGGCGTACCGGCGGCCGGCCGGCGGCCCGAAGAGCGTCAGCACCGCCGCGGCGATCAGCAGGAACAAGCCCGTCAGGTAGCCACCGCTCCAGCCGTCCAGGTCGGCCAGCATGGTCTGCGCCGACCGGGTGCCCACCTCGCCGTCGCCCCAGAAGGTGGCGTCGATCTCGGTGACCTGCCACTCGGAGACCAGCGAGCCGAACAGGGCCACCCCGCCCAGGGCCGCGGCGAGCGGCACGACCCGGCGGTCACCGGCGAGCCCGGTCAGGAAATCGCCCATGGCCGCACGGCGTCGCGGCGGGCGTTCCGCGTCGTCGTCCGGGCCGAACTCGACGACGGCCTCTCCGGTCTCCGGCATGAGATCCATCATTGCCCGTACCCCGTCCACCGACCAGTGCTCACGGACATGGACTAGCGTCAGGCGTATGCCTATTCGCACTGCTTCCGCCCGCTGGTCGGGCAATCTCACCGAAGGCTCCGGCACCATCAAGACCGGTAAGGGCGGGTACGAAGGGAACTACTCCTTCAAGTCCCGCTTCGAGGAGGGCGAGGGAACGAACCCCGAGGAGCTCATCGGCGCCGCGCACGCCGGCTGCTTCTCGATGGCGTTCTCCAAGGGCCTCGCGGACGCCGGCTTCACGCCGACCTCCGTGGAGACCACCGCCAAGGTCCACCTCGACAAGGGCGACGCCGGCTTCGGCGTCACCCGCATCGACCTCGAGACCGTGGGCGACGTCCCCGGCATCGACGAGGGCACCTTCGCCAAGATCGCCGAAGGCGCCAAGGAGAACTGCCCGATCTCCCGGCTGCTGTCGCCCGGCGCCGAGATCACCCTGAGCGCCAAGCTCGCCTGACGCCCGGCCCGTGCTCCACCCGCGCATGCTCGCGGGTGGAGCACAATGGGCGGCGTGCCGGTCGAGATGAGCCGTGAACGCTTCGAGGACCTGGTCGGCGAGGCCCTGGACGAAGTACCGCCCGAACTGCTCAAAGTGATGAGCAACGTGGTCATCCTGGTGGAGGACCTGCCGCCCGACGGCAGCATGGGCCTGCTCGGCCTCTACGAAGGCACCGCGCTGACCGACCGCGGCTGGGACTACGCCGGCGTGCTGCCCGACCGGATCACCATCTACCGGCTGCCCACGCTGCAGGTCTGCGACACGGAGACGGACGTCATCGACGAGGTGGCGATCACCGTCGTCCACGAGATCGCCCACCACTTCGGGATCGACGACCAGCGGTTGCACGAGCTGGGATGGGGCTGAAAGGCGGACCCGGCCGTTGCTGAGTGCGCCTACCCTGGTACTCCACGCCAACAGGAGGACCCAATGCGCAGCGAACTGTTCTCGGCCGACAACCTCGAGAAGGAATCGAACCAGCCGGGACTGCGACTGCAGAACTCGAAACTTCTCAAAGCCGAGCTGAACGGTGAGTTCATGGCCCGGGTCGGCACGATGGTCGCGTACCAGGGCCAGGTGCAGTTCGAAGCCCTCGGCTCGGGCGGCCTCGGCAAGTTCCTCAAGCAGAAGCTCACCGGCGAAGGCGTACCGCTGATGAAGGTGAGCGGCCGCGGCGACGTGTTCCTGGCCGAGAACGCCGCCGACATCCACATCATCGACATCGAGCCGGGCGACGCCCTCTCCATCAACGGCGCCAACGTGCTCGCCTTCGACAGCACCCTGAACTACGACATCAAAATGGTCCAGGGCGTCGGCATGATGTCCAACGCGGGCCTGTTCAACTGCGTCTTCTCCGGCTATGGCCGGATCGCGGTCACGACCAAGGGCACCCCGGTCGTGCTGAGCGTCGACCAGCCGACCTATGTGGACCCGCAGGCGGCGATCTGCTGGTCGGCCAACCTGCAGACTGGCTACCACCGCGCCGAGCAGATGGGCCTGGGCACCCTGCTGGGCCGCAGCACGGGCGAGCGCTTCACGATGAGCTTCGCCGGCCAGGGCTTCGTGGTCGTGCAGCCGTCCGAGGAACCGCCGGGCGGCCTCGCGGGCGCCGCCCAGGGCCAGCAGCAGCAGGGCGGCATCCTCGGCAATCTGCTGGGGAACTGAGCAAGATCAAGTTCAGGCGGTCGTGCCTGATTGCATGGCACTGACCGTCGCTCCCGCCGAGACCGGGTGCGGGCATCCGCCGCTTCGCTCGCGGACGCCCGCACCCTGCCATGTCCGTGCGTGGTCCCCCTCGCCTCGCTCCGCTCGACAAACCCCGCGCTCCGCGCTCCCACGCTCCGCTCGATGAACCCAATGGGCTGCTACCTGTCGCCCGGCTCATGGCGCAGGGCTTCGCCAGCGGTCCGGCAATCGCGGCGGTAACCCACCTGCCCGCACCTGGGTCAGCGTCCTCGCCTGACCTCCCAGGTCGGCCCGCTGCGGCGGCGCGGCCTCAGCCGGTCGGGGCCGGCGCATGGTCGCCGTAGTTCGGTCCGCTGTCGCGGTGGTGTGGCGTGGTCTTGGCTGGTTGGGGCTGGCGCGTGGTCGCCGTAGTTCGGTCCGCTGTCGCGGTGGTGTGGCGTGGTCTTGGCTGGTTGGGGCTGGCGCATGGTCGCCGCAGTTCGGCCCGCCGCCGGGACCGAACGGCGGGGTCTCAGCGACCGGAGTCGCGGTTCGGGCCGCTACCGCGGCGCGACGGCGGGCCGTAGTCAGCCAGGGCCGACGCTTGGCTCCGCGGGGTCGGCCGTGCCGTACGGCTCGCCCGAGGCCTCCCGCCGCCGGGACCGAACGGCGGGGTCTCATCGACCGGAGTCGCGGTTCGGGCCGCTACCGCGGCGCAACGGCGGGCCGTAGTCAGCCAAGCCGACGCGTGGCTCCGCGGGGGTCGGCCGTTGCGGTATGGCTCGCCCAAGGCCTCCCGCCGCAGTGTCGGCCAAAGCGCACCGACGGATCCGCGATCTCGCCGCTCCTACCGACGCCGCCGGCCGGTTCGCTCAGGCGTACCGCGAGTCGAGCATGAGTGCGGTGTGCCGCGGCGGATCATCGCCACCAGAGCCGGTGCCGGCACGGCAGGTGGGCGGGGCCGGTCAGCTGGGTTCGCCGGAGCGGAGGCGGGACAGCCAGGCCGCGCTGTCGGCGAAGTCCGCGTTGGTCAGGCCCGGCTGGGACGGCGCCGGCTCTTCGGCCGCCGCCTTGGACCAGCGATGCCGGGGGTACGACCCCAGAAAGCGCACCTCCGCGCAGATTCGCCGCAGCCCCTGCAGTGCCTCACCCAGCCGGGGCTCCGCCACGTGGCCGGTGCAGTCCAGGAAGAAGACGTAGACGCCGAGCTGTTCGCCGGTCGGGCGGGATTCGATGCGGGACAGGTTGATGCCGCGGACCGCCAGTTCGGTCAGCACCGACAGCAGCGCTCCGACGCGGTCGTGGTCGATCATCACGGCCAGGGATGTCACGTCGTCGCCGGTGGGGGGTGCGGGGCGGCCCGGGCGGGTCAGCAGGGCGAAGCGGGTCACGGCGTCCGCGTGGTCCGAGATCTTCTCGGCCAGGATCGTCAGGTTGTTGCGGGGTACGCCGATCGGGGCGCAGATCGCCGCGTCGTGTTCGCCGGTGGCCGCGCTGATCGCCGCGGCCGCGTTCGACAGGACGTCGACCACCACCGCGTCGGGCAGGTGGGTGCTCAGCCAGTTGCGGCATTGGGCGGAGGCCTGGGGATGGGCCGCCACCGAGCGGATCCGGTGCAGGCCGATGAGCTGGCGGGCGGCCAGCACGAATTCCACCGGCAGCACCACTTCGCGGGTGATGACCAGGGGCGCTCCGGTGCCGAGCTCGTCCAAGGTGACCGGCACCGCGCCGCCGACCGAGTTTTCCAGCGGCACGAGGGCGGCGTCCGCTTCACCGGCACGGACCGCTTCGAGCGCCTCGGGGACACTGCGGGCGGGCGTCCGGATGCCGTGCTCGGCGGCGGGGATGGTGCGCAGCGCCTGCTCGGTGAAGGTGCCTTCGGGACCGAGGTAGACGAAGCGGGTGGGCGGGTTTCCCGGCATGTCAGCGAGCCTAGCGGCAACCGGCGCCGCTCACCCCGTACCGGTCAGGCGCCGCAGGCCCGGACCCGGATGCCCGCCGGGGCTTTGGTCTGGACCTCGACGCTGCAGACGTCGGTGCCCGCCTCGATCACCTTGAGGGCCGTCGGGGTGCCGGTCGTGACGACGAAGAGCTGCTCGGCCTTCTTGGGGTCCTCCCCGGCGATCTGCACCTGGGCGAACTGCCACGACCCCGCGCAGAACGGCCCGTCGGACACGGCCAGCTCGCGGTCGGGGATTCCGGGCAGGCCCTTGAGGACCGCGACCACCTGCGCGGCTGTCGGCCCGCTGCGGCACTTCGGGGCCGGCGTCGTGGTCGGGGTGGGCGCGGCGGTCGTGGTGCGGGGCGGTGTCGTGGTGACGACCGGAGGTGGCAGCGTCGCCTGCGGCACGTAGGGCAGCGTCGGCAGCGCGCCCGGCGGTAGACCGCCCGGCGGTAGGCCGCCCGGTGGCAACCCGCCGGTGGGCACCGGGACGGGCGCGGTGATGCCGCTGGGCAGTGGATAAGGCCCGCCCGAGGAGGCGCTGGCACCGCCCGGCGCGTCCGGGGGTGCGGTGGGCGCCGGGGCCGGCGGCTCCCCGCAGGCGGCGAGCAGCGTCATGAGCCCGGCGAGTGCCAGGAATCGGCAGCAGACGATGCGCAGCACGGGCCCATGGTAGGTGCTCCGGCCCCGGAACGCGCCCTCAGGAGACGTGAATCCGGGCGGCCGCGGAGACAGGGCGGACGCGAGACCAGGCGACGCGAGGTCAGCGACGCGAGTCCGGGCGACGCGAGACCCGGGCGGACGGGAGCCTTAGGCGGAGGCGAGCCGGTGACCGGCGGCGGTCAGCGTGTCGACCGCCTCGGTGAGCCGCACCTGGGGGATCAGCAGATAGTCCGTGTCGTACGTCGAGAACGCGACGATGTTGACCCGGGCGGCGGCCAGCGGACTGATCAGCGACGCCAGCACTCCGGTGAGCGCGAGGTCCAGCGGGCCGACGACGCGCAGGCAGCGCCAGGCGGCCTCGACGACGGCGCCCTCCGGCACCCGGTCGGCCGGGCAGATCACCGAGAGCTCGTCGGGTGCCCAGGTCACCGAAATGACGCTTTTGTCGTCCGGACCGCTGCTCAGGGAGGCCGGCAGGGCTGAACCGGCCGGCAGCCGGCACACCGCGTACTCCGCTGGTAGCAGATCTAGATCGAGCATGAGGGGAACACTACGGTCCGGACCCCCGCGATCCCAATGGGTAGCCGGTGCGTTGATCGCCACACGAACGGGTTACGAGTACCGGATCGCCGAGAAGAAGGTCAGGGATGCGGCCACCCGGCCGCCCTCGGACAGCGGGCTCGCGATCGCGTCGACCGTGAGCGGGCTGTCCTCGCCGTTGGGCTGGACGCGCATGAGACCGCGGGCCAGCCGTTCGCTGGTGAGGGCCAGCAGCGGCGGGATCTTCTCGATCTCCTGCTCGGTGAGGTCGCCCCCGCCGGCCGTGAAGTCGATCAGGCGCAGGGAGCCTTCGCCGCCGAGCAGTGGCTGCCCGACCGCGTCCAGGCCCTTGCCCAGTCCGAGGAGATCGCTCGCCGACGGCGACACGGCCACGATCCTGAAGGCCGTGTCGATGACCAGACAGGGCTCGACGGCCTGCCAGACCGTCGCCGCCCAGCGGTCGACGCTAGAGACGAACTCGGACTCGGCCGGCGTACGCGCCTGCGGCACAAACGCTCCCGAGAGTGAGAGCTCGACGTGCGCCACCCGCACCTCCCTCTTCATCCGTGCCGTCCCGGCCCGGTGTGGCCCGGCTGTGTGACCCGGCCTGCGTGACCTGACTCCGGCCGGACTGCCCGGGTCCGAAGCTTAGCCTCGGCTCCTCGAGTGTCCGGCCGGCGTCGCTCACGTCAACCTTCGACGGCAAGCGGTGCTCTGCAGGGAACGTTACCGGCGGGTCGCCCGCTTGTCAGCGGCCGTTTGGCCGCTTGGCAGCCACCGGTAGTCGCCGTTCGGCCGATAAGGCGCGTTTGCCCAGGTGGCCGGGTGTTGTGCCACCGCTGAGAGTTTGCTGGCGGTGGCGGGTGAGATCCGCGCACCACCGGCGATCAGCAACCGGTCGAGCTCCTTGTGGGTGGCCACGAGGCAGTCCTTGGGCAGACCGTGCACGCTGATCACCCCGGAGCCGACGAACGCCAGCACGGGGGTGACGGGCACGCTCAGCCCGACGGCGGAGCTCATGGCCCGGCCGGCGCGCTTGGCGTCACGGCGGGCCTCGGCGACGTACGCCGGGCGCTTGCCGTTGATCTGGACGACGTCCCCGGCGATCAGCACCCGGGCTCGGCCGTGGTCGGCGACGGTGACGGCGTAGACGCCGCCCGGGCCGATCGCGAGGAATCCGGCGCGGTCGTCGGTGGGGTCGCTCTCGTAGCCCAGCGAGTCGGTGCGGGGCCAGTCGACGATGTGCCAGGCGGGTCCGAGCCGGTCGAGGCGCGTCAGTGCGCGGGCACCGGCTGCCTCGAGGCGGCGGGCTTCGCGCTCGGCGCGGCGACGGCGGGCCCACTCGACGGGGCTCTGGCGGGGCTCGAGCGCCGCGGGCGGTGCGGTGCGTCGAGGATCGATGGCGGGTGGGTAGTTGCGAGACGGCACGGGCAGGGCGGGACGTGCGGGGAAGACAGTCACTGCGACCTCCGGCAAAAGGTCCATCGGGCTCTCTTTCCACTACGGTACGTGTTGGACCCGGTACTCAAGCAAGTCATCAGACCGGAAAGAAAGCGGAATGAGTGGGGATGAATGCCGCATTCACGCACAAGTACTTTTTCCGTATGGTGCATCACACGACCTAGGGCTCCCCGAGAATCCGAAACGTCCCCGACAAGTTAGCCTTACCTACCTTGATCGCGCAGCGTTGTCCCAGATTTCTGCGCGCTAAGTCACAGCATGGCTCCGGCCCGTACGGCTCGCCAGTGATCACCCTCGCCGGTGGGCGCGCCCCGAGGCCCGTCAGCCCCTAGGCTCGACCCGTGGCCCACTACGTCGACAGCGAAGTGAGCCGGCTAGCCACGGTCATGCTGCACCGGCCGGGCGCCGAGCTCGCGAGACTGACCCCGCGCAACAACGACTCCCTGCTGTTCGACGGCATCCCGTGGGTGGGCCGGGCCCAGGAGGAGCACGACGCGTTCGCGGCGGCCCTGCGCGATCGCGGCGTCGAGGTCCTCTACCTGGGCGAACTGCTCGAGGAGACGCTCGCCGTGGACGCGGCGCGGGAGGCGCTGACCGAGAGCGTGCTCAACACCCCCCGTCTGGGCGACACCCTGCGCGAGCGGGTGGCGGCCCACCTGGCCGACCTGGCGCCCCGCGAGCTGGCCCAGGTCCTCATGGCCGGCCTGGCGCACGAGGAGGTCAAGCCGGGCCCGGGGCGGTCGGGCGGGCTGGTCTACCAGCTCATGAACCGCCTCGACTTCGTCATCGACCCGCTGCCCAACCTGCTGTTCACCCGCGACTCCTCGGTCTGGGTGCGCGACCAGGTCGCGGTCACCAGCCTGGCCATGCCGGCCCGCAACCGCGAGACCACCCTGACCCGGGCCATCTACACCCATCACCCGCGGTTCGCGGGCACCGAGCTGCTCTACCAGCCGGGCCTGGAGCACGTGGAGGGCGGCGACGTGCTGCTGCTCGCGCCGGACGTGCTGGCCATCGGGGTCGGCGAGCGCACCACCCCGGCCGGGGCCGAGCGCCTCGCCCGCCGCGTCTTCGCCGCCGGGCTGGCCCACACGATCCTGGCCGTCCCGATCGCTCAGGAACGCGCGACCATGCACCTCGACACGGTCTGCACGATGGTCGACGTGGACGCGGTGGTGATGTATCCCAACATCGCCGACACGCTGCGGGCGTACCCGGTGACGGCGGGCTTCGACGGTGAGCCGGTGGTCGGCCCGTCCCGGCCGTTCCTGGACGCGGCCGCGGAGGCGATGGGCATCGACCGGCTGCGGATCATCGACACCGGGCTGGATCCGGTCACCGCGGAACGCGAGCAGTGGGACGACGGCAACAACACGCTGGCCATCGCGCCCCGGCTCTGCGTCGCCTACGAGCGCAACGTCGAGACCAACGCCCAGCTGGAACGGGCCGGCATCGAGGTGATCGCGATCAGCGGCTCGGAGCTCGGTTCCGGCCGGGGTGGTCCGCGCTGCATGAGCTGCCCGATCGAGCGCACCCCGGGCTGAGGCCGGTCAGGTGCCCAGCACGTGCGAGACGATCATCTCGGGCACCGGCCCGTCCTCGTCGCCGGTCGCCCTGTCCGGGAAGTCGAAGACGGCCAGCATGAGCTGGACCGGATAGTTCGGGGACTGGCCGATCGTACGCACCGCCGTGCCGTCCACACTGAACACCAGCGATCCTGGCTGCCAGTCGACCGCGTATGTGTGGAACTCCGAGACGTCGATGGCCAGCGGCACTGTGGACCACTGCTCGGTCAGGCCGGGGTCACGGAACTTGTGCAGGCCGATGCCGACGTCGGCGGAGCCCGGCCGGACCGCGTCACCGAAGATCTCCATCACGCAGATCTCGCCGGAGTGCTGCGGCTTGTCCTCGATGCCGGACAGCCAGAAGGCCATCATGGACCGGGCCGACAGCACTCCGCGGGCACGCGCCTCGATGTGACCGTAGAGCGGGGTGTAGCCCCAGAACTCGGGCTCCTCGCTGGCCACCAGCAGGCCGTCGCGGAACGGCTGGCCGCCGACCGGGCTGCCCACCGGGCCGGAGAAGCTCGCACTCTGGATGCCGGAGACGCGCAGCGGGCCGTCGTGCACCCCCTCGCACCACAGGCCTTGCTCAGGCGGGATGCTCAGCCGCAGCTCACCGTCGGCGACCACATAGGTCGCCGCGGACGACGCGCGCGAACTCCAGTGCGGCAGATAGTGCGGTAGCCACACCGAGAGATCGAGCGCGTCGCCGGCGAAGCGGTCCTCCATCGACTCACGTGCCCCGGATGGTGAACACCTTGGAAGTGCCGCCGACCGCGCGGTAGTCACCGGGCGCGTAGACGCGGTACGAGTACGTGGCCTGGCCGGCCGGGGTCGCCACGAGGGTGTAGCGGCCGCTGGCGCGGATCAGGGCGGTGCCGACCTTGCGCCAGGTGTTGTCCGGGTAGCGGCGCTGCAACTGCACGGTCTTGCCCACCGCGAGCGGCGTGACGTTGCCGTCGACGTTCACGTTGGTGCCGGCCGGCACCGAGGTGGCGGCGGGCGTCGCGGTCACCACGTAGCGGGTGTACCGGACGTGGGCGCTGGTGACCGCGAGGTAGGTGGGCGGCCACGGCTGGCCGGGCTGGGCCTCGCCGGCCACCCAGGCGCATTGCAGCCACTGGGCCTCGTCGCCGCTGAGCGTGCGCTGGAACGTGCCGTCGGCGCCGGTGCGGCGGGACAGGGAGCCGGCCGGCTCGACACATCCGTTGTCCGAGCTGATCGTCAGGGGCAGGTTCGGCCAGGGTGCGTTGGTGGTGGCGTCCCAGGCCCGGATGCGCTGGGTCACCGGCTGGCCCTTGGTGGCCGGCTCCGGGCTGAAGGTCATCTCGATCATCGGCCGGTGCGAGCTCTGCACCTCGAGACTGGGCGTCTCGATGATCGTGCGGGGATCGACGTCCAGCCGGTTCTGGAAGGTCTGGTCGAGCGCGTAGACCCGGGTCGGTTCGATCTTCCCGCTCCAGACCGACGTGACCGGCAGCGAGCCGGTCCAGATGCCGTCCTGGTCGGTGCCTTCGGTGCGCCGGAGCACGACGTAGCTGTTCGGCCCGCCGTTCACCTGCACGGAGGGACCGGCGGCCTGGTCGCTGGGTACGTAGTCCTCCTGCTGGACACCGGTTTCGTCGGTGAGCCGGACCCGTACCTGTACGAAGTGGGTCTCGAGGCCGGAGACCGTCACGGCGGACTCGGCGAAGGTGATGGAGTGGACCTCGGGCGGAGCGGTGTCCGCCGCCGGCGCGGCGAGTGCCGGCGCGGCTGGAAGCACGGATGAGAGAGCTGCCGCTGTCATCGCAGCGGCGATTGACGTGCGCATGGCCGCACTGTACGGAATCAGAGCGAGCCTGTCCGACCCGTTCGGCGAGGGCGTACGACCCCGCCGAACGGGTCGGTGCGGTCAGCGCAGCGTCAGCTGCCGGCTCACGAGGCCCTGCTTGGCCCGGCGGGCCGCGGCGTCCAGCGGGGCGGTCTCGGCCAGGATGTCGGTGTAACGCTTGGCGAAGTCGGCCAGCGGGGCCTCCCAGTCGCCGGCCTCGGGCTCACCCGGGACGTCCCAGACCGGGACCAGCAGGCCGTGCGCGCGGAACATGCCGGCGAACTTCGTGTGCTCGCCGAGCAGCAGGTCGCCGCTCGCGGAGAGGCGGGCCAGCGCGTCCAGCGCCGGGTCCTCCTCCTGCGGCAGCACCCAGCGCACGTGCGACTTGTCCGGCTGCACCCGGCACCAGTACGCGGCCGGCACCCCCAGTCGCACGGTCGGGTAGATCGAGGCGTTGGCCCGCTCCAGCGACGCCTTCACGTTCGCGTCCTCGGCCTGCTCGGCGTCGAGCCAGTACTCGAAGCCGTCGTGCATCGTGATGTCCAGCGGGCCGTCCACGAGGATGTCCTGCAGCCGCGGGCCCTCACCCGGCAGGGCCGGCACGGCCACGGTGTCACCCGGCTCGGTCTGCAGGGCACACAGGATGGCCACAGCGATGTCCCGGGACACGTCCCCGGACTGCACGTGCCGCTGCAACCCGACGAAGACCCGGCCGTCCTGGCGGGTCATCGCCGGCCAGGCCATCGGGAGCACCGTCGAGAGCGTGACGGGGCGGTCCCCGTACTCGGAGATGATCTCGGGTTTGAGGGTCAGCGGCGCGGAAGCGGCCGGAACCAGCTCGCGCAGCGCGATCCACTCCGGCTCGTCGGCCAGGCCTTCGAACGGCCGGGCGACGAAGATGTCACGCACCTTCTGGCGCTTGGGGGCCGCGTTGGCCGCGGCGCGGGGGTTTCGACGCTTGCTCACGGCGAACCAGCCTAGGCGGTGGCCGCGCGATCCAGGCACTCCGGGCCGTCCGCGGCGAAAAGGATCATCAGGTCAGGCCCGCGGGAGCCGGACCTCCGCCACCGTGCCGCCGCCGTCGCGGGGACGCAGCGAGACCCAGCCGTGCTGGCGTTCCACGATGCGGCGGACCAGGTAGAGGCCCAGTCCGGCGCCCGGGTTGCGGCCGCGGTCGTGGGACTCGCCCTGCCAGTAGCGTTCGAAGGCGCGTTCGACGTGTTCGGGCTTGACACCGATGCCACGGTCGGCGACCCGGAACGTCACCGTCGTCTCGTCGGCGTCGGCGCTCACCTCGACCTCCGTGTCGCGGCCCGAATACTTGTCCGCGTTGGTGGCCAGCTCGGTGAGGATCGTGGCGAGCGAGTCGCGGTCGCCGAACGCCTTCGGCAGCTCGGCCGGCAGCCGGTCGAGCACCAGCCGGCGGCGCAGGTCCTCGGGCAGCTGCCCGGCCGCGTGGCGCAGGCCGTCGACGAGATCGAACGGGCCGGGCGGGTGGACGCCGACCTCACCGTCGTCGCTGGTGGCCGAGAGCAGCCGGTCGACCAGCCGGGCGAGCTCACCGGCGCGGGCGCCGATCACCCGGACGGCTTCCTGGCGCCCGTCCTCGCCCAGGGTCTCCCAGTGGTTGGTGAGCGTGTCCGCATACCCCTTGATCACCGTGACCGGGGTGCGCAGCTCGTGGCTGGTGACGGCGACGAACAGGTCGCGGTCCTCGTGCCGGCGGTCCTGGTCGGTGGAGTCCCGGAAGGTGACGACCCGCATCGCGGCCGTGTTGGGCAGATCCCCGGCGGTGACCTTGAGCAGCCGGCCGGACGGCAGCCGGTGGACCAGCACCTGGCCGGGCGGCGGGACCGGGAACTGCAGCGGGCGGCCCAGCATCTCGCCGACGGTACGGCCGGTGAGCTGCTCGGCGGCCGGGTTCCAGAGCTGCACGATGCCGTCGCGGTCGATGATGGTCAGCCCGTCGGAGAGGGCGGCCACCACCGGGCCGTCGCCGTGCACGGGCAGGCCGGCCTGGTCGCCGTACATGTGGCCGATGTTGGTGGCGAGCAATTCCAGCACGTCGTGGTGCTCGGGGGCGGGTTCGCCGTCCTGCTCGGCGTAGTAGACGTACAGGGCGCCGACCACCAGGCCGCCGATCTCGCAGCGGGCGACGAGGACCCGGTGGTGCTCGCCGTCGAGCTGGGCGGCCGTCTCGTCGTCGAGCGGGACCAGCTGGGTGCGGCTGCCGGTGGTCAGCCGGGCGTCCGCGCGGTCGACCCGGCGGCCCAGCGCGCGGGCGCAGATGCCGCTGGCGGCGATGATCCGGCCGTGTCCGGGGCTGTACTCGGCGAAGCCGGCGCCGAGCCCGCCCAGCACGTCCTGGGCCAGGCGGACGAGCTGGTTCAGCACGGCCAGGCCGGCCTCACCGGCGTTGATCCGCCTCAGAAGCTCGATCTGCCCTCGCGTCAGCGCGGCGTAGTCGGGACGATCCGGCATGTCTGCGAGTCTGCCTCGCTTACGGGCTTTTGGGCAGAGCGGTTGGTGTGGATCTTGCCGCTAACCGGGTCGAGAGTGGCCGGGGTCACACGGGCGGTACCTTCTCGAGGCGATCGAGCACGAACTTCGGCCGGTCGCTGATGATGCCGTCGGGATGCTGGGCCAGCACCAGATCAAGATCCGGTTCCTCGTTGACGGTCCAGATGTAGGTCTGGTGGCCGGCGGCGCGCAGCGCGGAGACCAGCTGCGGGCGGGACCGGATCAGGCCGATCCCCGGACCGGCGATCCGCGCGCCGAAGGGCAGCCGGCCGCGGCCCACGCCGGGTGGCACGATCTCCAGGAGGTAGACCGTCGGGATCCGAGGAGCCAGCCGGCGGATCCGGCGCAGGGCCAGGGCCGCGAACGACATGACGGTCACGTGGATGGGGTCGTCGGGCTTCGGCTCCGCCAGGCCGTACCGGCGCAGCATCTCGACCAGCCGGCGCTCGACGTCAGCGCCGTACCGTGACGGGTGTTTGGTTTCGATGAGTAGGCGCACCGGGCGGCCGCGGTCACGCAGAGCGGTGAGCAGACGATCCAGCGTGAGCAGCCGGACGTGGTCCGCCAGCCACTCCTCGGCCGCCGCGGCCGGGTGCCAGGAGGCGAAGTCGAGCTCCTCCAGCTCGGCCAGCGTCTTGGCACTGACCAGGCCGGTGCCGTTGCTGGTCCGGTTGAGCCGCCGGTCGTGCACGCACACCAGATGCCCGTCACGGGTCAGCCGGACGTCGCACTCCACGCCGTCGGCGCCCTCGTCGAGGGCGCGCAGATAGGCCGCCAGAGTGTGCTCCGGCAGCGCGTCGGCTCCGCCCCGGTGGGCGAAGACCAGAGGCCGGCCGGAGGTCACAGGACGCGGGGTGGCTGCCCGTTCTCGCTGACGACATCGCGGCCGTCGCCGGCCCACGCCTGCATGCCGCCGTCGAGGTTGCGGACGTTGTCCCACCCGTTGCCCATCAGATACGACACCACCTGGCCGGAGCGCCCGCCGGAGCGGCACACCACCACGACCTCGGTGTCCTGGGGGATCTCGGCGACGCGCGCCGGGACCTCCATCATCGGCAGGTGGTGAGCGCCGGGCGCGTGGCCCGCCGTCCACTCGTCGGGCTCCCGCACGTCGAGCAGGTAGGCCGTGGGCTGCACCTGGGACGGCGTCACGCTGGGTACCTGAGGTCCGAACACCCGACCAGCGTAGAGCTACTTCTCCTGGGCCACGACGTCCGGGTTGCCGATGATGAAGTCGGCGAGTTTGTCCTGCTTGACGGCCCGGTACATCTCCATCGTCTTGGGCGTGATCGCCTCGCGGCCGTTGCCGTTGCCGGCGAACGAGCCGTTGTTGCTGCGCAGCAGCACCAGGTCGTTGGCGGCCACCCCCTTGAGGGTGAAGATGAAGTCCGCGACCGGCACGCCGCCGGTGTCCAGCACGAAGGCCTTGCCGGCGGCCTTCATCAGCCCGCTGACCTTCACCGGGTTGGTCAGCACACCGCTGCCGCTGGCCTTCTTGGCCATCGCCTTGATCAGCTGCTGCTGGTGGCGCTGGCGGTCGTAGTCGCCGTTCTTGAGGCCGTAGCGCTGGCGGGCGTAGTCGAGGGCCTCCCAGCCCTCCATCTCCCGGCAGCCCTTCTCGTGCCAGATCGGCGTCTGCGACTTACCGGTCTTGCGGGCCTCCGCGAGATACATCGGCTTGCCGCCCACCTTGACCATGTGGTGCGACTTGACCCGCTGGTCCACGCACATCTTCACGCCCTTGAGCGCGTCGATGACGCCCTTGAAGCCGTTGAAGTCGATGATGGCCGCGCCGTCGAAGCTGATGCCCGTCGTGTTCTTCAAGGTCTGGGCCATGAGCTGCGCGCCGCCGGCCCAGCCGCCGCCGTTCTGGGCGCCGTGGAAGAACGCCTCGGTCGCCTTGGCGGTGCCGCCCGGATACTTGCTCTTGGCGAAGGCGGGGACCTGCACCTCGGTGTCGCGCGGGACCGAGACGAGGTACGCCTGGTCGTGGCTGGCCGGGATGTGCAGGATGATGATCGTGTCGGCGTGCAGATCGTCGACGGCCCAGCGCTTGCGCGCGTCCACGCCCATCAGCAGCAGGTCGATCGGGCCCTTGAGGCTGTTGCCGCCCTCGGCCGCCGTCTTCTTGGTGTTGCCGAGCAGGTTGTCCTGCGTGACGGCGCTGGTCGCGCTGCTGACCACCCACTTGGTGCCGACGATGCCGGCGCCGCTGGCCATCATCAGGACCGCGCCGAAGATCAGGGTCGCCTTCGCCCAGATCGGGTCCTTCTTGCCCTTGGTGCCCTTCTTGCCGCCCTTGGGCGGGCCGGGCGGCCCGGCCGAAGCGGTGCGCTTGGGGGCCGTGACGGCGTCCCGATCCAGCGACGAAGCACGTCGGGGGGTCTGGACGGTCATGCGCTCTCCAAGCGGGTCGGGATCCGGGCGGACATCACTGTACGTTCAACTTCGATCTCTTGCGAGGCCTTGTGCGTTTCATATCGATGACACGCAGCGTTAAACAAAGGGCGCGGGCCGGCGGTGACCGCCGACCCGCGCCCTTTGCCCGGTTTAGTGCCGGATCAGCCGTTGGCCTGGCTCGCCGGCGTCTTCGTCGAGGTCATCCACTCATCCATCTTGTCGGCAGCGATCGCCTTGTACAAAGCAAGTGCCTTCTCCCGATCGGAGACGACGACGCTCTGTCCGGAGATCGTCTGACTGCCCAGGTTGGGGCTCGTGATGAAAGTGAGGTTCTCGCCGCGCAGGCTGCGGAACTGCAGGGCCATGTCGGTCAGTGAGAAGTCCTGGTCGGCGGTGATCGCGCTGGTGGTCGCCTTGAGGAAGTCGTTGAGCTTGGCCGGGTTGCTCAGCGTGCCGGAGCTGGCCGCCTTGTCCATCAGCGCCTTCAGGAACTCCTGCTGGTGCTGCATGCGGGCGAAGTCGCCGCGGGCGAACTGCTTGCGCTGGCGGATCCAGTCCAGCGCCTCGGCCCCGTTCATGTGCATGGTGCCCTTCTTGAACTTGCGGAAGGGCTTGTGGATCGAGGTGATGTTCTGCTCGACCTTGAGGTCCACGCCGCCGAGGGCGTCGGTGACCTCCTTGAAGCCGCCGAAGTCGATCGCCAGCACGTGGTCGAGGTGCACGTCGGTCATGCACTCCACGGTCCGTACGGCCCGGGGCAGGCCACCGAAGGCGAACGCCGCGTTGATCTTGGCGCGGCTGCCGCTGCTGCAGTCCGCCGAGTTGCCGGAGGGGATCTGCACCCACAGGTCGCGGGGGATCGACACCAGCTGGGCGGACTTGTGGTCGGCCGGGATGTGCATGACGATCAGCGTGTCCGCACGCCACTCGTTGGTGTCTTCCTTGGTCGCGTCCGGGTCCCGGGAATCGCTGCCGACCAGCAGGATGTTGAGCGCGCCGTCGACGGTCTTGACCGGACGGCCCTTGGTGATGTCGGAGAAGGCGTCGGTGCGCTTGAGGTCGTCGTTGAGACCGTTGGCGTAGCCGTACAGCGAGATGCCGGCGACCAGACCGCCGACCAGCACCACCGCGCCGACGACCATCGCGATCCGGCCCCAGCGCGGCTTGCGCTTGCCCTTGTACGGCCGGCCGGGGTAGTTGCCGCCGCCACCGGGTCCCCGCGGCGGGCCGGCCGGTCCGCCGGGGCCGCCACCCGAGCCGCGGGGCGGCCAGTTGTCGTAACCACCACGCGGCACACCGGCGCGGGCCGATGCGGGACCGCCGCCGCCGGCGCGGCCCGAGCCGGGCACCGAGGCCCGGCTCATCGAGCCCGGCACGGAAGCCCGGCCGGAGGAGCTACCCCAAGGGGACGTGGTCGCAGACATGACTTCAGGTTACGTACCCGGAACCGGGCATAGCGTGCATCGACACTGGCGCGGCACGAAGGGAGGAGACAATTACTGCTCGTGAAACGTTCACTACCGTGGCGAAATGCTCAGCCCTTGAAGAAGTCGATCGTGCGGCGCAGGCCCTCTTCCGGCCCGACCTGCGGTTCGTAGCCGAGCAGGGTGCGGGCCAGGGTCAGGTCCGGGCGGCGCTTCTCCGGGTCGTCGGCCATCCGCTCGACCAGATCGATCTTCGAGTCGCTGCCGCACAGCCGCACGATCAGCTCGGCCAGCTCGAGCATGGTCAGCTCGTGCTCGGTGCCGCAGTTGATCGGGCCGGTCTCGTCCGAGTCGAGCAGCAGCAGGATGCCGCGGACCAGGTCGTCGACGTAGGTGATCGACCGGGTCTGAGTGCCGGTGCCGTGCACGGTGATCGGGGCACCGCGCAGCGCCTGGCTGATGAAGGTGGGGATGGCCCGGCCGTCGTCGGGGCGCATCCGCGGGCCGTACGTGTTGAAGATGCGCACGATCGCGGTGGAGAGGTTGTGGAAGCGGTGGTAGCCCATCGTGGCCGCCTCGGCGAACCGCTTGGACTCGTCGTAGACCGACCGCACGCCGATCGGGTTGACGTTGCCCCAGTACGACTCCGGCTGCGGGTGCACCAGCGGGTCGCCGTACGCCTCGGAGGTCGACGCCATCAGGAAGCGCGCCGCGTCCGCGACCGCCCGGTCGAGCAGCGCGAGCGTGCCCACCGAGCCGACCTTGAGGATCTCCAGCGGCAGCTTGGCGAAGTCGGTGGGGCTGGCCGGGGACGCCATGTGCAGGATGGCGTCGAAGCGCTCGGCCATCGCCGGGTGCGCGGGCAGGCCCTGGACGAGGTCGGCCTCGATCAGGGTGAAGCGCGGCTCGCCGGCCAGGTGGGCCACGTTCTCCTTGGCCCCGGTGACGAAGTTGTCGATCGCCACGACGGTGCAGCCCCGGTCCACGAGAGCGTCGACGACGTGGGACGGCACGAAGCCGGCGCCGCCGCTGACGAGAATCCGATGGCCTGCGCCGTACCGCTGTTGCACTGACATGGACGACACTCTAAGCGAACGGGGCCGACGCGCATTTCGCGCGTCGGCCCCGGCCGGTACCGCCTGTCCGTCAGTGAGCGCCGAAGCCGGTCAGCGACCGCACCTCGAGCTCGGCGTACTTGTCCGCGTCCGTCTCCTTCGAGATCACCGTGCCGATCCAGCCGCAGAGGAAGCCGATCGGGATCGAGATGATGCCGGGGTTGCTGAGCGGGAACCAGTGCCAGTCGCTGTCCGGGAACATCGCCGTCGGCGAGCCGGAGACGACGGGCGAGAAGAACACCAGCACCACGGCGGAGAGCAGACCGCCGTAGATGGCCCACAGCGCCCCGGAAGTGTTGAACCGCTTCCAGAACAGGCTGTAGAGGATCGCCGGCAGGTTGCCCGAGGCGGCCACCGCGAAGGCGAGCGCCACCAGGAAGGCCACGTTCAGGCTCTGGGCGAAGATCGACAGCAGGATCGCGACGGCGCCGATGATGAACGCCGAGATCCGGGCGACCCGTACCTCGTCGCGCTCCGACGCCTGGCCGCGCTTCATGACGCTGGCGTAGAAGTCGTGCGCCACGCTCGACGACGACGCCAGGGTCAGGCCGGCCACCACCGCGAGGATGGTGGCGAAGGCGACCGCCGCGATGATGGCGAGCAGCACCGCGCCGCCCGTGTCACCACCGAAGTAGTCGATGCCCAGCGCCTGGGCCAGCTGCGGCGCGGCCGTGTTGCCGGCCTTGTCCTGGGCGGTGATCGCCTTGCCGCCCACCAGAGCCGCCGCGCCGAAGCCCAGGGCCAGGGTGAACAGGTAGAACGTGCCGATGATGCCGATCGCCCAGAGCACGCTCTTGCGGGCGATCTTGCTGGTCGGCACCGTGTAGAACCGGGTCAGGATGTGCGGCAGGCCGGCCGTGCCGAGCACCAGGGCGATGCCGAGCGACAGCAGGTCCATCTTGCTGTAGAACGTCTTCGCCGCATCACCGGCTGTCTCCACGCCGTACCGCAACCCGGGTTCCAGGAACGCCGAACCCTTGCCGGACTGTTCGGCTGCGTCACCGAGCAGCGACGACAGGTTGAACTTGTAGTGCGCCAGCACCAGCAGAACCATCAGCAGAGCGCCCGTCATCAGCATGAACGCCTTGACGATCTGCACGTACGTGGTGCCCTTCATGCCGCCGACCACGACGTACACGATCATGAGCGCGCCGACCAGGATGATCGTGGCGATCTTCGCGGTGTCGGCGTCCATGCCCAGGAACGTGGTGCCGGGCTTGATCCCGAGCAGCAGGCTGACCAGCGCACCGGCGCCGACCATCTGGGCGATCAGGTAGAAGATCGACACCACGATGGTGGAGACGGACGCCGCCGTACGCACCGGTCGCTGACGCATCCGGAACGCCAGCACGTCGGCCATCGTGTACCGGCCCGAGTTGCGCAGGAACTCGGCCACCAGCAGCAGCGCGACGAGCCAGGCGACCAGGAAGCCGATCGAGTACAGGAAGCCGTCGTAGCCGTACAGGGCGATGAGGCCGGCGATGCCCAGGAACGAGGCCGCCGACATGTAGTCGCCGCCGATCGCCATGCCGTTCTGGAAGCCCGAGAACGACCGGCCACCGGCGTAGAAGTCGGTCGCCGTCTTGGTCTGCCGGCTCGCCCAGATGGTGATGCCCAGGGTGATCGCGACGAAGATCAGGAACAGCGTGATGGTCAGGGTGCGGCTCGTCGACGAGGTGGCCTCGGCCGCGAGGTAGAGGTGGGGTTCCATTACTTGGCCGCCTCCGTGTCGGTCTCGGGGGCGTCGTCCGCACGGGCGGCGGGCGTCGCCGCACCGCGGGCTGCGGCACCGGCCGTCAGGTCCTCACGGATCTTGTCGGCGGTCGGGTCGATCTCCCGGGCCGCGAACCGGGAGTAGTACCAGGCGATCACGAACGTCGAGACGAACTGCAGCAGGCCGAGCAGCAGCGCGACGTTGATGTTCCCGATGAGCTTCACGGACATGAAGCCCCGGGCGTACGCCGAGAGCAGGACGTAGAGCGCGTACCAGAGGAAGAACGCGACGGTCACGGGGAAGATGAAGTTGCGCAGCTTGCGGCGCAACCCGGCGAATTCATCGGATCGCTGGACCTCGAGATACTTCTCGGTCGGGGTCGTTTCGGTTGTCAACGTGGCTCACCACCTTCGTGGGGGCGGGTCTTTTCCGCACCGTACGAAGCAGTGGTGGCGATCACTGGCTGCCGGTCGTCAGGTGCGCCGAGCGGCGCCCCTGTTGCGCTTACCGGTCGAGCCCGCGGTACCGGCCGCGGAAGTGGAGCAAAGGGACGAGCCCGGCGTCATCGAGCTGAATCGTCTCGATCGTCGCTTCCACCAGCAGGCCCCAGCCGTACGGTCGCTGCCCGTCCAGCCGGCAACCCGCCCACGTGCCCGCGCCCGCCGGCACCCGGCCGTAGTCCGTCTCGGTCCAGTCGTCGCCGGCGAAGAGTCCCCCGGGGGCGGGCATCAGCCCGGCGAAACGATCGGCCAGTTGCTGGTCGCCGGGGCCGAGCGGGGTGACGGCGAAACGACCGGCGACCGAGACGGCGTCCCAGAAGTCGCTCTCCTCGTCGACCAGTCCCAGCACTCGGCCGGGCTCCCCGTCGGCGACCAGCATGGAGGAGACGGTGAGACCGGCGGGCCCGGGCGTGGTCCAGAGCGTGACGGGCGCGGCCAGCCGCCCGCGCAGCCGCCGCACCGCGGACTTGTCCTGCTCCGGGGTGGCGAACGGGTCGCTGGAGTGGATGTGCGCGCCGGGCTCGACAGGTTTCACGGGAAACATTGTGCCGCCCGTGGCGGTAATATCGGTCGCGTGAACACCGCGTGCCCGCAGAGCTGGCGCCCGTCCTAGCGACGGCCGCCACTTCCGCACGCGCGGGCCGTCCCATCGGACGGCCCGTTCTGTGTTTCCCGGGTCGTCCACGACCTTCCCGGGAGACAGAGATGACCACCCAGACACTGAGCCTCGAGGACCGGATCGCCGCCCGGCCCGGCGACTTCCGCGTGCTGACCGGTGACCGGCCCACCGGTCCGCTGCACCTCGGCCATTACTTCGGCACCCTGCGCAACCGGGTCCGCCTCCAGCAGAGCGGGGTCGACCTGGTCGTCGTGGTCGCCGACTACCAGGTGCTGACCGACCGCGACGTCGCTGAACGGCTGGTACCCACGGTCGAGGGGCTGATCCTCGACTATCTCGCCGCCGGGCTCGACCCGGACCGGGCGACGATCTTCACGCACAGCGCGGTGCCGGCCCTCAACCAGCTCGTCCTGCCGTTCCTCAGCCTGGTCAGCGTGCCGGAGCTGCAGCGCAACCCGACCGTCAAGGACGAGATCGCGCACTCCCGGCAGAGCTCGGTCAGCGGGCTGATGTTCACCTACCCGGTGCATCAGGCCGCCGACATCCTGTTCTGCAAGGGCAACCTGGTGCCGGTCGGTCAGGACCAGCTGCCGCACGTCGAGGTCACCCGGACGGTGGCCCGGCGGTTCAACGAGCGCTACGGGCCGGTCTTCCCGGTGCCCGAGGCGTTGCTGGGCGCCGCGCCGCTGCTGCTGGGCACCGACGGGACGAAGATGAGCAAGAGCCGGGGCAACGCGATCGCCCTGTCGGCCACCGCGGACGAGACCGCGCGGCTGATCCGCGGGGCCAAGACCGACGCCGACCGGCACATCACCTTCGATCCGCAGGCCCGGCCGGCGGTGTCCGGGCTGGTCCAGCTGGCCGCGCTCTGCCTGGACCAGGACCCGCACGAGGTGGCCGCGACGATCGGTGCCGCCGGGGCCGCCGCCCTGAAACGGACGGTCACCGAGGCGGTCAACGAGTTCCTCGCTCCGATGCGGGCGCGGCGGGCCGCATACGCGCAGGAACCGGGTCTGGTGCGGGAGGTGCTGCGGACCGGCAACGCGCGGGCCGACGCCGTCGCGGACCAGACCCTGCAGGAGGTACGGGAGGCGATGGGCACCCTCTACTGACGTGCGGTCACCGTGGCCAGCAGCTCGGGCATCCGCCTGTCCAGCATCGGACCGGCCAGGTGGAGCCCGAGCAGCAGGGCGCCGGCGCCGTAGACCAGGCCCATCGGCAGGCCCACCCACAGCCAGACGTCGTGCGCCAGGAACGCGACGAGCTGCATCGGCACGGTGATCAGCGCCGCGCCGAACAGAGCCGCAAAGGTCAGCAGGCCCTTGGCCATGCCGCCGCCCGAGGACAGGGCGAACGGGTTGGCCGTGTCGGGCAGCGCGTATGCGACCCGGACCGAGATCGGCAGGACCAGGGCGAGGCCGACGCCGTACGCCGCGGCCAGCATGCCGACCAGGGCGGGGATCGTCTCCGGGCGGCCCACGGCGACCCCCACCACGATCGCGATCACCAGCAGCGACGGGACCACGTACACGGAGAAGCCGGCGACCCGCGAGGTCAGCTCGAGCCGGCCGGGGACGCCGGCCACGACGTTGGCCGCGTAGGCGCTGCCCTCGAAGCCGAACTGGTTGGCCAGGCTCACCGCGGCCAGCGCGCCCACGAAGATCAGCATGCCGGTCGGGGCGCCGGCGGTGCCGCTGCTCACGCCGATGAAGACGGGCAGGAAGACGCCGACCACGCTGAACGTGATGAGACTGGCCCGCCGCCGCGTCTCGCGCCACCAGTACCGCATCTCGCGCGCGGTCAGCGCGCCGAACCGGGTGCGGGGCAGCCAGCCGGGCACGAGCTGGGCGACCGGTTTGCGCGCCGAGGCCGTCCGCTCCCGCCGGCCGGACCGGCCGACCGAGCCGAGCATCGCGCGTTCGAGGGTCGCCGACCACCACCACAGCAACAGGCCGATCGTGACCAGGACCAGGACGAACTTCACCGGTACGGCCCACAGCCGGCCCGCGGCCACATCCAGACCCATGCTGTACGGCGCCCCGAACGGCGTCCAGGCGACGACGTCGGCCACCCGGGCGACACCGGTCCAGTCGGCGTTCTCGGCCCCGGCGAGCGCGGCCAGTTGCAGCGGCCCGAGCAGCGCGGCGACACAGGCCAGCAGCACGGTGGCCAGGTCCCGGGCCCGCCGCGACCGCAGCGCCGTCGCGAAGGCGCTGGTCAGTGACCGGCTGATCGCCGCGCAGAGCAGGATGCCGGTCACCACGCCGACGAACTCGACCAGGGCGGCCGCCGGGCCGCCGAGCCGGGCCGCCGAGTCGACCATGCCCAGCGTCCCGGCGAACGTGGCCAGCGCCGGCACCCCGGCCAGCGACGCGACGAACAGGCCCCGGATCAGCGTGCGCCGGGGCAACGGCAGCAGCGCGAAACGGGCGGGATCGAGGGACTCGTCCACGCCGAAGAAGACCAGCGGCAGGAACAGCCAGCCCAGCACGAGCAGACCGCCGGCCAACGGCAGGGCCACCTCGGCGGCCCGCTGCTCACCGAGCAGGCCGGGCAGGCTGAACAGGGCGTATCCGCCGACGGCGGCGCACGCGGCGAGGACCGTGCCGAGCACGAACAGGGCCACCCGCCAGGTCTGACCCCGCAGGCCGTTCGCGGTGATGCGCAGTTTCAGCTTGACGAAGTGCCGGACGCCTACAGCCACGCGAGTTCCGACCCGGTCGCTGTCCGGCCACCGACGACCTCGACGAAGACGTCCTCCAGCGAGCGCTCGCCCCGGACCTCGGCGAGCGTGCCGCCCAGCCGGATCGAGCCGTCGGCGAGGATCGCGACGTGGCTGCACAGCCGCTCGACCACGGCCATGACGTGGCTGGAGAAGACGACCGTGCCGCCGCCGGAGACATAACGCTGCAGGATGTCGCGGATCAGCGCGGCGGACACCGGGTCGACCGCCTCGAACGGCTCGTCCAGCACCAGCAGCCGGGGCGCGTGCAACATGGCACAGGCCAGGCCGATCTTCTTTTTCATGCCCGCCGAGTAGTCGACGACCAGGGTGCGGTTGTCGGCCCCCAGGGCCAGCACGTCCAGCAGCTCGGCGGAACGCTGATCGACGACGTCGGCGTCCATCCCGCGCAACAGCCCGTGGTACGCCAGCAGCTCGGTGCCGGTGAGCCGGTCGAAGAGGCGTACGCCGTCGGGCAGCACGCCGATCCGGGCCTTCGCCGCGGCCGGGTCGGCCCACACGTCGTACCCCAGGATCCGGGCCTGGCCCGCGTCGGGCCGCAGCAGGCCGACGGCCATCGACAGGGTGGTGGTCTTGCCGGCGCCGTTGGGGCCGAGCAGGCCGAAGAACGAGCCGGCCGGCACGTCGAGATCGATGCCGGCGACCGCCAGCTTGGTGTCGAACCGCTTGACGAGACCACGCAGCGCGAGCGCCGGATCCGGGCTCAGGCGCTGGTGGGGAACCGTCATGCCCCCGAACCTAACGGTTGGTGAGCGGCCCGGGCCACCCCTGCGGATGGTCCGGGCCACTTGTCACACCTGGAAAGGGCGGACCCCCGTTCAGCCCACCCGTTCGATCACGGCGCGCCGGATGAGGAACTTGCCCGCCTCGCGGACCTCCTCGAAGGCGGCGTTGTTGAGCAGCACGCAACTGCCCGACGGGGTCGCCACCTTGACGGTGATGCTCTTGTTGTTGTCGAGGTTCGTCACCTTGAGTGTGGTGCCGATCGGGAACGTGCCGCTGGACGCCGCCGGGGCGCCGGCCTCACCGGACAGGGTCACGGTCGAGCCCTTGCAGACGACGTCGCCGGCATTTGCCGGAGCGGCCTTGGTCGGGGCCTGGGCCGGGGCCTTGGTCGGAGCCTTGGTGGGCGCCTTGGTCGGGGCTTTGGTCGGTGCCTTCGTCGGCGCGGCCTGCACGTTGCCGGTGCAGCCGGCGGCCGCGCGGCGCTGGTTGATCAGGTCGACGACGGCCTGCCGGTTGGCGATGCGCGCGTCCGAGAGGGCGTCCGGGTTGGCCCGCTGGCCGGCGATGAAGTCCAGGTTGTTGCGCAGGGCGCCGTCCAGGCCCGCGCAGTTCTCGCCCGCGCTGCTCATGCCGGTGCTCACCGCGAACGCCCCGCCGGCCAGTGTCGCGGCCGCCACGCCGATCAGCAGTTTCCGGGCCCGGCCGCTCATCCTGTTCCTGCGGTACATGCAGCGCTCCTTCGCGTTCGTCCGGCTGCCCCGTTGCAGCATCGTTAGCTACGGGGCGGGCGCCGCGAAGAGTTCAGACAAGTTTATTAAATATTGTTAAGGGTCATCCTCAGAGACGAAGCGACTCCGGGGCGTGCAACCGCAGCATGGTCGCCCCGATGTCGGCCGGCACCCGGCGTTTGCTCAGCAGCGAACCGACCACCATGACCAGGAAGGCCAGCGGCACCGTCCAGGCCGCGGGCTGCTCGATCAGCTGCGCCGGCCAGCCGGACAGGGGCGGGCCCAGCACCGTGATCAGCACCGCGGCCATCGCGGCCCCGCCGCCGGCCAGGATCCCCGCCACCGCGCCGACATCGGTGAGCCCCCGCCACCAGATGCCGAGCACGAGCAGCGGGCAGAAACTCGACGCGGCCACGGCGAAGGCCAGCCCGACCACCCGCGAGACGTCCATGTTGGCGACGTAGATCGACAACGCCATCGGCACGATGGCGGCGAGCACGGTGGCCAGCCGGAAGTCCCGCACGGAACCACCCCGGTCGGCGTGCAGGATGTCGGTGAAGACCACCCCGGCGACGCTGGTGAGCAGGCCCGACGAGGTGGACAGGAACGCGGCCAGGGCGCCGGCGGTGACCAGGGCACCGAGGAACTGGCCCAGATGTCCGCCGCCGAGCGCCGCCTCGGGCAGGAGCAGCACCACGGCGTCGGTGCGGCCGGTCATCAGCAGCTGCGGGGTGTAGATCCGGCCGAGGACGCCATACAGGGTGGGCAGCAGGTAGAAGCAGCCGACCAGGGCGAGGACCACGAGGGTTGTCCGCCGGGCCGAGGCGCCGTCGGGGTTGGTGTAGAAGCGGACCAGCACGTGCGGCAGGCCCATGGTGCCCAGGAACGTGGCGAGGATCAGCGAATAGGTGGCGAAGAGCGTGGTGTCACCGCCGGGCAGCAGCCAGTCGGCGCCGCGGTTGTCGTCGACGGAGCTGACCTCGGGCACGGCCTCACCGGCCGCGAAGGTGCGCTCCTCGCCCTCGACGACCCGGCTCTGCGAGCCGTCGGGCAGCGTCAGGGTCGCCGCATCGGTGAAGGTCACGGTCGTGGTCGCCGAGAACGTCGGGCCGGCCGGGGGCGTCACGGCCGGGCGCCCGTCCGACTGCCACTGCATGACCAGGAAGATCACCGGTACGGCCAGAGCGGTCAGCTTCAGCCAGTACTGGAACGCCTGCACGAAGGTGATCGCCCGCATCCCGCCCAGCGCCACGTTGGCGGTGACGACCAGGCCGACGAGCAGCGCACCCCACTCGTACCGGCCGCCGGTGACCGTGGTGAACGTCAGGCCGGCGCCCTGCAGCTGCGGCACCAGGTAGAGACAGCCGATGAAGACGACGAAGACCGTGGCGAGCCGGCGCAGCACCGGCGACCGCAGCCGCACCTGGCAGAAGTCCGGCAGGGTGAACGCACCCGAACGGCGCAGCGGGGCCGCGACGAACAGCAGCAGGGCGAGATAGCCGGCCGCGAACCCGACGGGATACCAGAGCACGTCGACGCCGTAGCGCAGCACCAGGCCGGCGACGCCGAGGAAGGACGCGGCGGAGAGGTACTCGCCACTGATCGCGGCGGCGTTCCAGCTGGGGCTGACCGAACGGGACGCGACCAGGAAGTCGGAGGTGGTACGGGCGAAGCGCAGCCCGTACGCACCGATCCCGACCGTGATTGCCACGACCAGGATCAGCCCCGGGACGACGTACGGGTTCACCCTTCCGGCCTGTTGATGACGGCGGTGAAGTCCTGCTCGTTGCGTTCGGCCCAGCGCACGTAGGCCCAGCCGACCCCGATCAGGAACGGGAAGGAGAGCAGGCCGAGCAGCAGCCAGGGCAGGTTGACGCCGAGCAGTTTGGCCCGGCCGACCGCGGGCGCCACGGCGAACAGCAGCGGCAGCGCGCCGAGCCCGGTCACCACGACCAGCGAGAGTCGCAGGGCGAGCGCCAGCTGGGCCCGTACCAGCCCCTTGACCAGGGCCTCACCGACCGGCGTCTGCTCGGCGAGGTCGGCCCGGGCGGGATCGGGCGCGGGCCGGCGCGCGGCCGCCTCACCGAGGACGACGCGGGTACGCCGTACCTTGGTGCCGTCCGTCGGGTCGCCGTCCATGCCCGGCAGTCTTGCCGCCGCCGCGCCGATGTCAAGACACGACCTCGGCCCGGCGGCCACGGCTGCCTCCCCGGTCAGTACGAGGGGTAGTCGCCCGGGCAACTCCGCGGTGCGGGCGCCGGCTTGTGGGCCAGCAGATCCCGGGCCTGGTGCCGCCCCAGGTTCCAGCCGCGCCAGTCGTCCTCGTTCTGCTTGAGCTCGGCGGCGATCGGGGCCAGCACGCAGTTCCGGTTGGCGCCGGTCAGCCGGTCCAGGGCCGGGACCGCGTCGGCCGAGAGGTTGGACAAGTACCGGGTGTCGATCCGGTCGGTCTGCTCGTACCGGGT
Source organism: Actinoplanes sp. NPDC048967 (assembly GCF_040649415.1). Lineage (NCBI taxonomy): Bacteria > Bacillati > Actinomycetota > Actinomycetes > Micromonosporales > Micromonosporaceae > Actinoplanes > Actinoplanes sp. NPDC048967. Next base: position 903,328 of record NZ_JBEZFL010000002.1, on the reverse strand, counting down.
GACGTTGTGGTCGGCGATCAGCCGGTCCGGGTTGGCGCCGGCCAGTCCGAGCAGGGCCAGCACCGCGGCGGCGACCACGGCGCGGGGCAGCCAGAGCGCGGTGAGCCGGATGCCCGCGATCAGGATGAGCACGAAGACGAGGCCCAGCCACAGCTCACAGAGCGAGACGAGCAGGCGCAGCCGGGTCAGGCCGTACGTGTCGGCGTAGAGGTCCATGCGATGTGTGGCCGAGGCGACCACGACCAGGGTGAGCAGGGAGAGAGCGCCGAGGATCACGCGGATCAGGACGCGGTCGGTGCCGGTGTCCCGCGGTGCCCAGCGGGCCGCCCCGGCGAGAACCACGAGCGTCAGCCCGGTGACGACCAGCAGCTGCCAGAAGCCGCCGCGGGCGTACTCGGCGTAGGTCAGGCCGTCGGTGTCGAGAACATGTTTCGACCCTCCGAACAGGACGGTCAGCTGCACGGCGACGAACATGGCGAACAGCAGCACCAGCAACGTCAACGGCACCGCCCACTCGAGCCGGGCGACCCGACGACCACCGGGTCGCGCCAGCCCGTCGAGATCCGGCGGCGCGGCCCGCAGATACGCCGCGCCGCCGAGGACGAACGCGGTGACGACGAAGACGAAGACCCAGCGGAAGACGGTGACGCCGTTGATGTCCGGCATCGCCCGGCCGACCAGATCGGCGAAGGCGGCATCGGCCGAGGCGAACAACGATCCGAAGACCACGAGCAAAGCGACGGAGACGGAGACCGTGGCGGTGACCCGCAGACCCTTGCCGCCACCCTTCGCGCGGACGGCGGCGAACCCGCGCCGGACCCAGGGGAGAGCGCGGAAACTCGCGAGGGGAGCCATGAGCACAGCGACGACCATCGCCCGCAGGGAACGTCCACCGGCTACGGCCAGCGCGCCGGTGATCGCGGCGGTGCACAGGCAGAGGAAGAACAGCCAGCCCGCGGCCCGGAACGTGCCGACTGCGAGCAGGGCGACGGTGGCCGGCGACCAGAAGTAGCGGGCGTTGCTGAGCGTTCGGGGGCCGCGGCGGACGAGCGGGGCAGGGCCGGTGGTCCTGGGTGCAGGATCCGGCACGATGCGGGCGACGACCAGGGCGGCAGCGCCGGCGATCGCGGTGACGAACCAGCCGACGCCGGCTCGGTCGAGCGGGACGCTCAGAGCGGCCACCGCGGCGGCGACCAGGAGGGCGACGATGGTTGCGCGGGAGGCTGGGCGGGTGGGGCCGGGCCAGCGGTTGCCGAACAGGGATACGTCGGCCCATGGTCCGTGCAGTTGGGCTACCGGCATGGCGGCCGGTTGTGCGCCGGGAGTGCCTGGTTGCCGCGGTGTCTGCTGTGCCGCCAGGGCAGGTTGGGTGTGGCTGGTCTGGGCGGTGCGGCTCGCCGGGGCGCCGGGTCGGCCGGCGGACTGTGCGCGGATCCATTCCGGGGTTGCCACCCGCTTTGTCTGAGCCGGCGGCTCAGCAGGCGATGGCGTGGCGACGGATCCGCCCGGTGCGGTTGCCGGGCCGGGTCTGGTTGGCGAGGCTGCGGGTTGGGCGGGGAGCGGGGATGCAGCCGGGCCGCCTGCGGGGCTGCTGCCGGTTGGCGACGCCGGCTGGGCCGAAGGCGTGGCCGTGGCGGTCGCCGCAGCCGATGCCGGCGGAACCACCTGAGTCGGCCAGGACGACGCCGGCCCGGCCGTGACCTTGTCGCCCGTCGAGCTGGTGCCACTCGGCGCGGCCGACGGCGGTGCAGTCTGCGCCGATGCAGTGGCCTGGTCGCCCGCTGAGTGATCAGGCGCGCCGGCCGGTTCGTTTTCGGGCGTCGGAGCTTGAGTCGTGGACACGGTGAGGTCCTCCTCCAGGAGGTGTGAGAGCCGAACGGCGTCAAGAGAGCGAGGGACGACCCGGCTGCAAGGGCAAAGTCACATGAATGAGGCAGCCCGGCCGCTGCGCCCGCACAGTCGTCCCCGGTGAGTTGGCGGTCGGGGCCCAGGCCGGGTCGACGACCGCGATCGTTCCGCCATGGAGCTGGACCACCCAGTGGGCGATGGCCAGGCCCAGCCCCGTACCCCCGTCCTTGGCCCGTTCGCCTCGGGTGAAGCGTTCGAAGACCCGGTCGCGGTCGGCCGGCGGGATGCCTTCGCCCTCGTCCGCCACCGCCACCACCACGTGGTCGTCGTGGCGTTCGGCCCGGATTGTGACCGTGCCGCCCGGTGGGCTGTGCCGGGCCGCGTTGTCGAGCAGGTTGGCGAAGACCTGGTGCAGGCGTTCGCGGTCGCCTTCGATGCGCAGGGCCGGGGCTGCGACCACGAAGTGGACGTCGTGGCCGGCGCCGTCCGCGTTCACGGTTGCTTCGCGGATCACGTCGTTCAGGAAGCTTCGGACGTCGATCGGTGCGCTGGCCATCGGGACCACACCGGCGTCCAGGCGGGACAGGTCGAGCAGTTCCGTGACCAGGCGGCCGAGGCGTTCGGTCTGGGTCAGGGCGGTGCGCATCGTTTCCGGTTCCGCGTCGGAGACGCCGTCGACGATGTTCTCCAGGAGGCCGCGCAGGGCGGTGATCGGGGTGCGGAGCTCGTGCGAGACGTTGGCGATCAGCTCGCGCCGTTGCCTGTCCGCGGCGGCCAGGTCTGCCGCCATCTGGTTGAACGCCGTGGCCAGTTCGCCGATCTCGTCGCGGGAGGTGGCGCGGACCCGGCGGGTGTAGTCGCCGCGGGCCATCGCCCGGGCCGCATCGGTCATCTCTCGCAGCGGGACAGTGGTGCCGTGCGCCGCCACCTGCAGGGTGACCAGCCCCAGGGCGACCGCGATCGCGAACCAGGACAGCTCCACGCGCATGAAGTCGAGGCTCCACCAGAAGATCAGCAGGCCGACGCCGCCGGCCAGGCCGAGCGCCACCGACAGCTTCGCCTTGATCGAGCGGACCGGGTCGAGTGGGCGGGGCAGCAGGCCGAGCGCGGGCGCCAGCCAGCCGAGGGCCAGGCTCAGCGGTCGCGACACCCAGCGCAGCAGGCGGCTGAGCAGCGGGGAGGTCATCGTTCGACTTCCAGGGCGTACCCGACGCCGTGGACCGTACGGATCAGGTCGGCGCCCAGCTTGCGACGCAGGCCCTTGATGTGGCTGTCGACAGTACGGGTGCCCGAGGCGTCGGCCCAGCCCCACACGTCGGCGAGCAGCCGTTCCCGGGGCAGCACCGTGCGGGGCCGGCCGGCCAGGTGCACGAGCAGGTCGAACTCCGTGGGGGTCAGTCTGGCCTCGACGCCGGCCCGCTGGACGCGGCGCTCAGCCAGGTTGATCTCCAGGTCGCCGAAGCGCAGCAGCTGTGACTCCGCCGGGGTGGGCTCGCTCGGGGCGGAGCTGCGACCGGCCCGGCGGAGCAGGGCGTGCACCCGGGCGGTGAGCTCGCGCATCGAGAACGGCTTGGTCAGGTAGTCGTCCGCGCCGACCGCCAGCCCGACCAGCAGGTCGGTCTCGTCGTCGCGGGCCGTGAGCATGAGGACGGGCACGCCGCGTTCGGCCTGGATGCGCCGGCAGACCTCGAGGCCGTCGAAGCCGGGCAGCATGACGTCGAGGACTATCGCGTCCGGCCGGGTGCGCCGGGCGGCGTCGACCGCACCGGGGCCGTCGCCGGCGACGTCGACCTCGAAGCCCTCCGCGCGCAGCCGGGCGGCCACCGCTTCGGCGATGGTGCGTTCGTCCTCGACCACGAGGACCCTCTTTGCCGTCACCGCGCCCCCTCTGCTCCGCCCCGCATCGTGCGAGGCCGGGGCAAGCCGGCATGCCCCCGTGACCGCCGGTCCGCCCCCGCGCCGAGCAGCCTATTGACCAGTCGTGCAGGCGCGGGGGTGGCTTTGTGGACAACCTGTGAAGATGATCGGCCTGTGGATAACTCTGGGGATAACGCTGTGGGCTTGTGGATAACCCTGTGGATCGGGTGGGGGTAACAGGCGGTTCAGCGGGTCCAGTCGTGTTTCGCCGCGCGGATGAGCTTGTCCTTCAGCTCCCGCGTGTGGCGGCGACTCACCGGCAGCTCGGCGCCGTCGATCGCCACGACGTAACCCGATTGGGTGAGCCGCAGCTCCGCGACCAGGCGCAGCTGCACCAGGTACGAGCGGTGGATCCGGACGAAACCGGCGTCGGCCCAGCGCTCGGCCAGCGTCGCCAGCGACACCCGGACCAGGTGGGACGCGTCGACCGTGTGCAGCCGGGCGTAGTCACCCTGTGCCTCGACCCAGCGCACCGACGAGCGGGGCAGCATCCGGGTGGTGCCGGCCAGCTCGACCGGGATGCTGGGCTCGTCCTGCGGCTTCGCCGGTGCCGGGGGCGGGGTGGCGCGCAGGCCGGCCACGCGGCGCAGCGACTCGCCCAGCCGTTCGGAGCGGACCGGCTTACGGACGTAGTCGGTCACGCCCAGGTCGAACGCGTCCACCGCGCCGTCGTCGTAGGCGGTCACGAACACGATCGCCGGTGGCCGGGCGAACCGGTGCAGGATCCGGGCCAGCTCCATGCCGTCCAGCCCGGGCATCCGGATGTCCAGGAACACCGCGTCGACCTCGGTGTCCCGCAGCACCCGCAGCGCTTCGGTGGCGTCGCCCGCCCGGTGCACAAAGGCGACCCGATCATCGGCGTTGAGCAGGTACGCGAGCTCGTCCAGGGCCGGCGGCTCGTCATCCACGGCCAGCACGACGAGGCTCATGCCCGTACCCCGGGATGGAATTTCGGCACCCGCATGCTCACTTTCGTCCCCGCGCCCGGCGCGGTCTCCACCACCAGCCCGAAATGGTCTCCGAACACCGAGCGCAGCCGCTCATCCACGTTCGAGAGCCCGACATGTTGCCCGGCGTCGTCGTCGCGGGCGTTGACCGCCTCGGCGATGCCCGCCGCGAGCACCGCCGGGTCCATGCCGACCCCGTCGTCCTCGACCGTGATGTGGCATTCGGCACCGGCGTCCCGGGCCTCGATGCTCACCATACCGACGCCCGGCTTACGCGACAGTCCGTGCCGGACCGCGTTCTCCACCAGCGGCTGCAGGCACAGGAACGGCAGGCCGACCGGCAGCACCTCGGGCGCGATCTGCAGGCGGACCTGGAGGCGGTCGCCGAACCGGGCGCGTTCGATGGTCAGGTACCGGTCGATCGAGCGCAGTTCCTCGGCCAGGGTGGTGAAGTCGCCGTGCGCGCGGAATGAGTAGCGGGTGAACTCGGCGAACTCCAGGATCAGCTCGCGGGCGCGTTCCGGGTCGGTGCGCACGAAGGAGGCGATGGCGGTCAGCGCGTTGTAGATGAAGTGCGGGCTGATCTGGGCGCGCAGGGCGCGTACCTCGGCGCGGGCCAGCCGTTCGCGGGAGGAGTCCAGCTCGGCCAGGGCCAGCTGGGAGCTGGCCCAGCGAGCGGTCTCCATGGTGGCCTGGACCAGTCCGGGCGCGGGCTGATCGTCGGCCACCGCCACCAGCGCGGCCACGGCCTGCCCGTCGGCGCCGGTCAGCGGGGCCACGACCGCGCCGCGGACCACGCAGTCCATCCGGTCGCAGGGCAGGTCGGCCCCGCCCAGCACGATCGACCGGTTGGCCCGGACAGCCCGGTCGGCCGCGGCGGTGAACTGGCCGCTGTGGTGCCCGCCGCGTCCGTCGAAGGCCAGGCACCGCTCACCGTCGGCGACGGTGAGCCCGGGCGCGCCGACCAGGCGCCGCAGATGCCGCGCGGCCTTGGCGGCCGAGGACGGGGTCAGCCCGGTACGCAGCGGCTCGGCAGCCAGCGAAGCGGTGTGCAGAACGTCGTACGTGGCCCGCTGTCCCGCCGTGGCGATCCCTCGCCGGGCCCGTAGCCGCAGCACGGCGACGACCGCACCGACCAGAGCGGCCAGCACGGCAAGAACCGCCAGCACACTGCCGACCTGACCAGCCACGCACGCATCCTGACCGGAAACTTCCGGAAAAACCAGCGCGTGGACTTAATACGCGCCCTTGCGCTTCAGCACTACCCAGATGGTCCGCCAGAGGATGCCCAGGTCGTACGTGAGCGACCAGTTGTCGACGTAGTAGAGGTCCAGCCGGACCGCCTCGTCCCAGGACAGGTCGGAGCGGCCCGACACCTGCCACAGGCCGGTGATGCCCGGGCGCACCAGCAGCCGCCGCCGCACGTCGCCCAGGTAGTCGCCGTCGTCGGCGGGCAGCGGGCGCGGCCCGACCAGCGACATCTCGCCCTTGAGCACGTTGATCAGCTGGGGCAGCTCGTCCAGGGAGGTGGCCCGCAGCTTGCTCCCGAACCGGAAGATCCGGGGATCCTCCTTCATCTTGAAGAGCATGCCGTCGGCCTCGTTGAGCTCCTCCAGCGTCGCCTTGCGTTCCTCGGCGTCCACGTCCATGGTCCGGAACTTCCACACCCGGAAGGTGTGGCCCTCGTGGCCGACCCGGGGCTGGCGGAAGAAGACCGGGCCGGGGCTGGCCATCTTGATGCCGATGGCGATCACGGCCAGGACCGGGCTGAGGAAGAGCAGGCCGAAGAAGGCGGCGACCCGGTCGAGCAGGTTCTTGGCCAGCCAGCCGGGGCCGGACAGCGTCGGCTCCTCGACGTGCAGCAGCGGCAGGCCCTCGATCGGGCGGATGTGCACGCGCGGGCCGGCGATGTCGGTGAGCTGCGGGGCGACCACCAGGTCGACGCCGGTGCCCTCCAGGGCCCAGGCCAGGCGGCGCAGCTCGCCGGGCTCGGCGCTGGCCGAGCCGCAGACCGCGATCGTGTCGCCGCCGACCTCACGGACCAGGGCGAGCACGTCCCGGCCGGCGTAGACCGGCACGGGTGTCTCGATGCCTCTGGCCGCGGAGTAACCGTCGGTGAGGTGGATGGCCACCGGGATGAGGCCGGCGGCGGGGCTGCGGGTGACAGCCGTGTAGACCTCGAGGGCCTCGGGCAGCGTGCCCATCAGGATCATCCGGTGCGCGCCGTGACCGGTGCGCCGGCGCGCCACGTGCAGCACCTGCCGGGCCGAGTAGCGGCAGAACAGGATGAAGATCAGGGCGGCGACGCAGACGTAGGCCACCGTCACGCGGGAGAGCTGGGTGCGCGTGCCGAAGGCCAGCAGCGAGACCGCGGCCACGACCGTGATGGAGGAGCGGAAGACCCGCTTGAACTCCTCGCTGCCCAGCCCGAGGTAGCGCCGGTCGTAGCTGCCGTTGGCCCAGAGCGTGAAGATCCAGCCCAGGGGCAGGCCGACGAAGGCGACGAAGTAGAAGATGTTCTCCCGGCCCTGGAAACCTGAGCTGGCCTTCTGGATGAAGGTGACGGCCAGGGCGCTGGCCAGGATGGCCGAGACGAAATCCAGGAAGATCAGGATCAGCGTGTACGGCCGGTGCCAGCGCGACAGCCGGCGGTGGGAACGGGTCCAGGCCGACCGGGGTACGCCGTTACTGGGCGGCGGTTCCTGTTGCCACTCGAAACTGTCGTACGGCATGCCGCTCCGGCTCTTGCTGGTTCCCGGGCGTTGGAGGCTTGTGGTCACCTCGCCTACGTCCTCCCGCATCACGTACCGCCCACACCGAGAACATTACGCACCGCCACGGCCCTGGGGGCTCCGGCGGGGCCGCCGGTCCCTAGCGCGCCGCGCACGAAGCGTGGGACCGGGCCACTATACCGATGGAACGGTCCAGAAGAAGGGGACGTTGTGCCCGCTTTCCCCCACGGAACGGTATGTGCACGCTGCGTGACTATCGGATCAACTTGGACAACCGGCGGTCCGCGAGCGGCTTTCCGCCCGTCTGGCAGGTCGGGCAGTACTGCAGGCTCTTGTCCGCGAAGGAGACCTCGCGGACCGTGTCACCGCACACGGGACACGGCAGACCCGTACGGGCGTGGACCCGCATCCCGGCGCGCTTCTCCCCCTTGAGCTCGGCGGCCTTCTGCCCCACCGAGCGGGTCACGGCGTCGGTCTCCACCTGCCGCATCGCCTCGAACAGGGTGGTGACCTGCTCGTCGGTCAGCTTGTTGGTCAGCGCGAACGGCGACATCCTGGCCACGTGCAGGATCTCGTCGGAGTAGGCGTTGCCGATGCCGGCCAGCACCTCCTGGTCGGTGAGCACACCCTTGACCTGGCCGCGCCGGCTGCGCAGCCGCTCGGCGAACTGGTCGCGGTCGACCTCCAGCGCGTCGGGTCCCAGCCGCGACACGCCGGGCACCTCGGCCGGGTCACGCACGAGGTACGCCGCCAGTGACTTCTGGGTGCCGGCCTCGGTCAGGTCGAAGCCGGACTCGTCGTCCAGGCGTACCCGGATCGCGATCGGCCCGCTGCCCGGCTTGAGCGGCGCCGGGGACTTGAAGGAATCCCGGTAGTGCAACCAGCCGGCCCGGGCCAGGTGCACGACCAGGTGTAGCTCCGGGCCCAGGCCGAGATCCAGGAACTTGCCGTGCCGGCCGGCGGCGGTGACGACCAGGCCGGCGACGGCGGAGGCGGGCGGGTCGTAGGTCTTCAGCGCGCTGAAGGACGAGACCTCGAAACGCTGGACAGCATGGCCGACCGCACGCTCCCGCAGGTACGCAGCGAGCGCCTCGACCTCGGGAAGCTCCGGCACGCCCTCAACGGTAGCGTTTCCCGGCGTGAAGGTCGTCGTAGCGCACAACAGATATCGCGAGGCCATCCCGTCCGGCGAGAACGTCATCGTCGACACGGAGATCGCGCAGCTCACGGCGGCCGGGATCGAGGTGCTGCCGTTCCAGCGCGCCTCCGACTCGATCGGGGAGCTGCCGCTGGCGCAGAAGGCCCTGCTGCCGCTGTCGCCGATCTTCGGCCGGGCGGCGCAGCGGGACCTCGCCGACCTGCTGCGGCGGGAGCGCCCGGATCTGCTGCACCTGCACAACCCGTACCCGTTGCTGTCGCCGTCGGTCGTGCGGACCGCGCACGCACACGGCGTGCCGGTCGTGCAGACCGTGCACAACTACCGGCAGGTCTGCTCGTCCGGGCTGTACTTCCGGGACGGGCACAACTGCCACGACTGCCGGGGCAAGGTGGTGGGCTGGCCGGCCGTCGTGCACAAGTGTTACCGCGGCTCGGCGGCGCAGAGTGCCCTGATGGCGACCACGCTGGCGGTGCACCGGCCGACCTGGAAGTCGGTGGACCGCTACATCGCGCTGACTCATCGGATCGCCGAGCACCTGCGGAGTTACGGCATTCCGGACGACCGCATCGTGATCAAGCCGAACGGCCTGCCGGATCCCGGCGATCCGGAGCCGCTGGGTGACGGCTTCCTGTACGCCGCCCGGCTCTCCCCGGAGAAGGGGCTGGCGCTGCTGCTCGACGCGTGGCGCCGGCACCCCGACGGGACGCTGGGGCAGCTGCGCATCGCGGGCGACGGGGAGCTGCGTCCGCTGGCCGAACAGGCCGCGGCCGAGCGGGCCGACGTCACCTATCTCGGCGCGCTGGACCAGGCCGGCATGGTCGCCGCCCGCCGGGCCGCCTCCGTGATCGTGGCCGTGCCGACCTGGGACGACGTGCTGCCGACGGTGATCCTGGAGGCGATGGCCGCCGGCCGGCCGGTGCTCGGCACCGACGTGGGCGGGATCCCGTACCTGCTCGGGATCGGCGAGACCGTGACCCCGGCGGGCTGGGCGGTCGGGCCCGACCCGGAGAAGCTGGCCACCGCGCTGCCGATCGCCCGCGTCGACGCCGCGGCGGCCGCGCCCGCCGCCCGCGACCGCTACCTGCGCGCGTTCCACCCGGACGTGGTGACCCGGCGACTCATCGACATCTATGCCGGGCTCACAGGCAATTCTCATCCCGCATCGAGGTAGATCACCATCTAAACGGGGAAAGCTGGCCCCGTGACCGAAGCCAAACTTTCGCGCCGCAACCTCCTGCTGGGCGTCGGCGGTGCCGTGGTGTTCACCGCGGCCGGGGCCGGGGCCGGCTATGCGATCGCCGACCGCCGGGACGACGCCGAGACCCCACAGGCCGCCCCGCAGGCCGGTCCCGCGAAGTACCGGTCCCGCCCCGACCTGCGCACGCTGCCCGACGTCACGATCACGACGCCGGCCAACGCCACCGCCCCCGGCTACATCTTCCTGACCCCCGCGTCCGGCGCCGGGCTGTGGGGCCCGCTGATCGTGGACGACAAGGGTTCGCCGGTCTGGTTCCGCAAAGTGCCCGACCCGGCCACGGTGGCGATCGACTTCAAGGTCCAGCAGTACCGGAACAAGCCGGTCCTGACCTGGTGGGAGGGGACCATCGGCGGCACCGGCGGGCAGGGTGTCGGGCAGGGCGAGTTCGTCATCGCGGACACCTCGTACCGGGAGATCACCCGGGTCCGGGCGGCGGGCTCCGAGCAGGCCGACCAGCACGATTTCGTGATCACGCCGGACGACACCGCGATCTTCTGGGTCTACGACCCGGTCCCGTACGACCTGTCCGCGCTCGGTGGGCCGGCCGACGGCGTGCTGCACGACGGGGTGATCCAGGAGATCGACATCAAGACCGGCAAGCGGCTCTTCGAGTGGCGGGCCCGGGACCACGTCGAGCTGGCCGAGTCGTACGCGCCACTGCCCGAGGGTGACTCCGCGCACCTGCCGTACGACTACTTCCACGCCAACTCGGTCGGGCTCGACGCGGACGGGCACATCCTCGCCTCCGCGCGGCACACCTGGGCCGTCTACAAGATCGATCGCAAGTCGGGTGCGGTGCACTGGCGCGTCGGCGGCAAGAAGTCGGACCTCACCGTCGACGAGAAGTCCAAGTTCAGCTGGCAGCACGATTTCCGGCGCCGGCGCGACGGGTCGTACAGCGTCTTCGACAACGGCGCCGGCGTCACCAAGGAGCGCGAGCAGTCCCGCGGCCTGGTCTTCAAGATCGACGAGGGCGCCCGGGCGGTCACCTTCGTGCAGGAGTTCCTGCACCCGGAGAAGCTGTCGGCGCCGACGCAGGGCAACTTCCGGGAGCTGGCCGACGGCGGCTCGTTCATCGGCTGGGGGCAGAAGCCCTACTTCACCGAGTACGCCCCGGACGGCACCGTGCGGCTCGACGGACATCTGCCGCTCGACAACCAGTCGTACCGCGCGTACAAGGCTGAGTGGGCCGGTGCGCCGCTGGACCAGCCCGCCCTGGGCCTGCACGTCGACGGCGGCAACGTGGTCGTCAGCACGAGCTGGAACGGCAGCACGAAGGTCGCCAAGTGGCGGGCCCGGGCCGGCGGCCAGCCGCGCGCGCTCGACCAGACCGCCGAGGCCGGCCGCACCGGCTTCGAGACCACCCTGAAGCTGCCGGGCACCCCGGAGTACGTGGTCGCCGAAGCGCTCGACAGCAGCGGCAAGGTGCTGGGGACCTCGTCGGCGATCCCCGTCCGCGTCTGAGTCAGCCCTTCAGGGCCGCCCGGCCCGAGAACGCGATGCTGGCGGCCAGGAAGGCGCCGTTGACCAGCGTGAAGGCGCCGATCACGAAGATCGTCCACTGTGGCGCCAGGGTCAGCACCAGGCCGGCCAGGGCGATCACCGCACCGTAGTCGCGGACCAGCTTGACCACGCGGACGGGCAGCGAGCGGCTCGTCACCATGCTGGAGGCCTGGCTGCCCGTCTGCATCACCGAGGTGACCAGGTTGACCATCCAGGTGCCCGCGAAGGCGGCGACCAGCCACGCCGGGGTCTCCGGCACCTGCGCCTCGGCCACCGCGGACAGGGCCGCCACCAGCGCGATCTGACCGGCCACGTCGCACAGCACGTCGACCCGGCCACCGGCCGCGCTGGTCTGGCCGGTGACCCGGGCCAGCTGGCCGTCCGAGCAGTCCAGCGCGTACGCGAACTGCCAGCCGACCAGCGCGAGCAGCCCGACCGGCCAGGCCCACACCTGGCCGTCCGCAACCGGTCCGGCCGCCGCCACCACGACGAACGAGACCAGGCAGCTGAGCCCCAGGTTGGCCACGGTCAGCACGGTCGGGGCGAGCCGGTGCTTGTGGGCGAAGACGGCGATCCGGGCCCCCACCCGCTGGCTGATCGCCTCGCTGAACAGCCCGCCGCCCCGGTTCACGCCGTAGTAGTCGGCGGCGGTGGGCGGGCGGTCCACTGTCGGCTCAGCGGCGGGCGATGGCGTCGTCATACTCGGCCAGCTTCCTGCGGATCTCGTCCGGTGACATCGCGAGGTGTTCCAGGATGGTGTAGCGGTCCGGCCGGGTCCGCGGCGCGAAGTCGACGACCTCGACGAACTGCTCCACGGTGAGGCCCACGTCGGCCGGCGTGCGCGGCAACCGGTGCCGCACCAGGCAATCCGACATCTGCGCGAAGCGACGTTCGTCCCCGCGCAGGAAGGTACAGAACAGTGCGCCCAGGCCGGCCAGTTCGCCGTGGGAAGCGGCGCCCGGGAACAGCGAGTCCGTCGCGTGCATGATCTCGTGACAGCCTCCGCTGGACGGACGGCTGCTACCGCAGACCGCCATGGCCAGACCGCTGGAGATCAGGGCTTCCGCGAGCACGGTGACGAACGCGTCGTCGGTCATGTCGCCCGGCATGGTCAGCACGGCTTCGGCGCCCATCCGGGCCAGCGAGGCAGCCAGACCGTCGACGGGCTCGCCGCGCACCGCCCGGGCGAGTTCCCAGTCGGCCAGCGCGCTGATGTTGCTGATCACATCGCCGATGCCGGACCGGTTGACCCGCTCGGGACCGTTCTCGACGAAGTCGAGATCGACGATGACGGCCAGCGGGATGTGCACGCCGTAGGAGCGCTTGATGCCGTCGTGGATCAGGCTCGCCACGGGGGACGCCACGCCGTCGTTGGCCAGGCTGGTCGCCACGGACACCATCGGCAGGGCGTAGCGCGTCGCCGCATATTTCGCCGTGTCCACCGTTTTGCCGCCACCGATCGCCACCACGGCGTCATACGAGCGGGAGCGGAGCTTCGCACCCAGGTCGATCGCCGCGTCGAGGGTGCCACCGGCGGTGGTGTAGATGTCGGCCGACCGCAGCGACGGCTGGATCATCTCGGCGATCCGCTCGCCCTGACCCGGCCCCACGACCACGGCGACGTCGCCGCCGGACGAGATCCGGCCGTCGGCCAGGATCGCGCTGAGGTCCGCGACCGCGCCCCGGCGGACGTCGATGTGCAGCGGCGTCTGGACGCTGCGGGCTAGTAACGGCATGCGATGTCCCGCGCCTTGGCGAGGTCGTCGTGGTTGTCCACCTCGACCCAGGGGATGTCGCCGATCGCCGCACCGCGGATCTCGCCGCCGCGGTCGGCGTACTCCTGGTAGCCGTCCTCGTAGTAGAGGTCGGGGTTGCGCTCGAAGGTCGCCTTCAGCGCGTCGGCCAGGGCGGCGGCCGCCTCGGCCTCGATGATCGTGGCGCCGATGTACTCGCCCGAGGCCTCGGCCGGGTCCATCAGCTTCGTGATCTTCTCCAGCCGGCCATCCGCCGAGAAGACTGCCTTCATCTCCTCGTCAGCAAGCTTCTTCACATTGTCGATGGCGAGCAGGATGCCGGGGCCGCGGTTGGCCAGCAGGGTCTGCTCGACGCTCACCGGGTGCACGGTGTCGCCGTTCACGAGCAGGGCACCCTGGGCGAAGTGGTCCCGCGCCAGCCACAGCGAGTAGGCGTTGTTCCACTCCTCGGCCTTGTCGTTGTGCACCAGGGAGATCTTCACGCCGTACTTCTGCTCGAACGCGTCCTTGCGCTCCTCGACCGCGCCGGCCTGGTAGCCGACCACGATCGTCACGTCCGTCAGCCCGGCCGCCGCGAGGTTGCGCAGGGAGATGTCCATGATCGTGGTCTCCCCGTCCACGGGGACCAGCGCCTTCGGCAGCGTGTCCGTGTAGGGACGCAGCCTGCGTCCGGCGCCGGCGGCGAGTACCAAGCCGATCATGGGGTGGTTCCTTCCCGAAGTGAGGGGCGTGCCAGCCGAGGATAGCGGTGGGTTCACATACCGAGATTGTGCAGGACCGCGGAGCCGTCCTCGGCCAGTGCGGAAAAAGCCTGCGTGCCGGTCACCGGCGCTGGAAGAAATGCGGCCGTCGCCGGCCCCGACGAGAGCTCCGCCGCCGGACAGCGGGGCCGGGGGACACACGAAAAATGCCATAGAGCCTGCTCGTAAGCTTGGGGCATGACCGCTGAGCAGCTGATCTCGTTCGCAAGAGGGGCTCCGTCCCTGGACATCATCGACGTGCAGGGCCTCAAGGCCGCCGCCGCCCGGGCCTTCGACGCCGATCCGGCCGGGGTGACCGCCTACGGCACCTCCGTCGGTTACGTCCCGCTGCGCAAGTGGATCGCCGAGAAGCACGGCGTCGACGCGGACCAGGTCATCGTGACGAACGGTTCGCTGCAGGCCGACGCGTTCCTCTTCAACCACCTGGTCAAGGCCGGCGACGACGTGATCGTGGAGAAGCCGACCTACGACCGCACCCTGCTGAACCTGCAGAACCTGGGCGGCAAGGTGCACCAGGTGACGATCGAGCCGGACGGCATCGACGTCGCCGAGCTCAAGGGGATGCTCGAGGCGGGCCTGCGCCCGAAGCTCGCGCACATCATCCCGAACTACCAGAACCCGGCCGGTGTCACGCTTTCGCTGGAGAAGCGGCGGGCGCTGCTGAGCCTGGCGGTCGAGTACGGCTTCACGATCTTCGAGGACGACCCGTACGTGGACATCCGCTTCCGCGGCGAGGCCCTGCCGTCGATGCTGTCGATGGACACCGAGAACGTGGTCGTGCACGCCTCCAGCTTCACCAAGACGGTGTGCCCGGGTGTGCGCGTCGGCTATCTGGTCGGCCCGGCCGCCCTGATCGACGCCATCGCCAAGAAGGCCACCAACCTCTACATCTCGCCCGGCATGGTGTCCGAGGCGATCGTGCACCAGTTCTGCGTCTCCGGCGACATCGAGCGGTCGGTGCAGACGGTCAGCACGGCGCTCGCCGAGCGGGCCCGGGTCCTCGCCGCCTCGCTGCGCGAGCACATCCCCGGCGCCACCTTCACCGAGCCGGACGGCGGCTACTTCCTCTGGGTGGACCTGCCGTCCTCGGTGGACGTGGACAAGCTGTTCCCGGCGGCCATGAAGAAGGGTGTCGCCGTGGTGAAGGGCAGCGACTTCCTGCTCGACGGCGGTAAGTCGTCGGTGCGGCTGGCCTTCTCCGCGGTCACCGTCGACCAGATCGACGAGGGTGTCCGCCGGCTCGCGGCGGCCATCGCCGAGGTCTCCGCCTGATACCTGCCTGACTGTCGGGTTTCCGACACTGCGCCTCAGACGCCGGTCCCGGGTTTCCCCGGGACCGGCGTTCGGCTCACAATGCTGCTGCACCGGCTGCATGACCATGCGGCCCGGTGCGTCGACACCCACCCCCGCCCCCCGGCGCCGGGCGGGCCGATCGCACCTTCACCCCCCGAAATGCGGCCGGTCCGTCCGGCGCCACCCGGCCGACCGGCATGCGGGTGGCCCGGCCGGGCAAGGTAACGGGCGTAGCCTCGTGCAGGCCTCACCGCGAGGCCGGCCGACATCACCCCTGGGGGAGGCAGCCATGAGCGACGACGTGCACCGCAACCGGACCACCGGCGTCAACCGGTCACTGTCCCGGGCCTGGACTGCCCCGGTCCGGGCGATGAACCGGTTCCTCGGCGCGGACGACGGCCGGCCGGCCGAACCGGGCGAGCCCTTCCACGGCACCGCGGTGGTGGACTGCGGCGTCTACGTCGACGGCAAGCGCGAGTCCGGCGACTTCACCCCGGACGAGGCGCTGCGCGAGGCGTGCAGCCGCGAGAACGCCTTCGTCTGGCTCGGCCTGCACGAGCCCACCGCCGCGGAGATGGCCGCCATCGCCCGCACGTACGACCTGCACGAGCTCGCCGTGGAGGACGCGGTCAAGGCGGAGCAGCGGCCCAAGCTGGAGCAGTTCAACTCGGTGCACTTCCTGGTGCTGCGCACCGCGCGCTACGTGCCGCACGGCGAGCTGACCGAGACCTCCCAGGTGGTCGAGACCGGGCAGATGATGATCTTCGTCGGTGAGCGCTTCGTCATCACGGTCCGGCACGGCGACGCCTCCCGGCTGGCGCCCGTGCGGGCCGACATGGAGGCCCGGGGCGAGCTGCTCGCGCAGGGGCCGTGGGCGGTCGCGTACGCGGTGACCGACCGGGTGGTGGACGCGTACATCGAGGTGGCCGACCAGGTGGAGGCCGATCTCGACATCATCGAGGAGGGCGCCTTCTCCCGCGACAGCGGCAGCCCGGTGCAGCAGATCTACCAGATGAAGCGCGAGATCGTGGAGTTCCGCCGGGCCGTGGTGCCGCTGCAGCGGCCACTGGCCACGATCACCTCGCCGCAGAGCCGGCAGGTGCCCAAGGAGATCCGGCGTTACTTCCGCGACGTGCAGGACCACCTGACCCGTACGGTCGAGCAGGTGTCCTCGTACGACGACCTGTTGAACTCGATCCTGCAGGCGCGGCTGGCCCAGGTCACGGTCGACCAGAACAACGACATGCGCAAGATCGCCGCCTGGGCCGGCATCGCGACGGTCTGGACCGCGATCGCCGGCGTGTACGGCATGAACTTCGAGCACATGCCCGAACTCGGCTGGCAGTACAGCTACCCGGCGCTGGTCACGTTGATGCTGGCCATCTCCGTGCTGCTCTACCGGGCGTTCCGCCGCAACGGCTGGCTCTGACCCGCCCCCCACCGCACCCGGCCGCCCTTTACAGTGACGGGGTCGCCCTGGGGAGGGAAGCCGCGTGCCGTCACGCCAGGATCAGCTGCACTCGTACCAGTACTCGCAGCAGCGGGTGGTGGCCGCGCTGGTCACCCACGACCCCGATCCGCACCGCTCGCCGCTGCGCCGGGCCGGCAGCGCCGCCCTGATCAGCCTGGTCGTCGCCTCGCTGGCCGTCGGTGGCGCCGCCGTCTACGGCCTGCTCAAGGGGCGCAGCTCGGTCGAGCCGCGCAACGAGGCGGTGGTCTTCCTGGAGAAGGGCTCGGGCGCCCGCTTCGTCTACCTCAAGTCCGACGACCGGATGCACCCGGTGCTCAACTACAGCTCGGCCCTGCTGATCGCCAACGCGACCGAGCCCAAGATGGTCGACGCCTCGTCGCAGAGCCTGGCCAAGGTGCCGCTGGGCGACCCGCTCGGCATCCCGGACGCCCCCGACTCGCTGCCGGCGGCCAAGGGCGGGATGGTGAAGCGGGTGTGGACGGTCTGCTCGCGGACGCCGGCCGACTCCGGTTCGGGCACCCCGGCGCAGAGCCTGCTGGTTGTCGGCGACCGGCTCACCGACGGCACCGTGCTGCCCGTGCCCCGGGCCGACACCCCCGCCGCCGACCTGCGCGGCCTCCTGGTCGTCGACCCGTCCGGGCGCACCTATCTGGTCTACAACAACAAGCGGTTCCTGATCCCGGCCGGCCGGCTCCAGCGCACCCAGTCCTTCCTGGGCTGGACCCAGCAGCCGCTGCCGGTGGCGGCGGCCTGGATCAACGCGGTGCCGATCGGGCCGGACCTCAAGCCGCCCGGGATCCGGGACCTCGGTGACCCGTCGCCGGCGATCGACGACTTCGAGATCGGCCAGCTGCTGCGCATCCGGGGCGACGCCAGCGGCACGGACAAGTGGGGAGTCGTGCTGGGCGACGGCGTGGCCGACATCACCGACGTGCAGGCGCGGCTGCTGCAGGTCGACCCGGAGGCGTACGACCGCCAGGACATGGACCTCAATCTGTACAGCAGCCTGCCGCACTCGCGGATCCAGCTGATCGGCGAGGCCGCCGCCGCGGGCCTGCCGCCGGCGGTCCCGGTGCTGCTCAACGGCCCGGAGCAGGTATGCCTCAGCTACGACGGCGAGGACGCCAAGGGTGACGCCGGCCAGGGCGTGCTGAGCATCCGGATCGGCCCGACAGCCCCGAACGGCAGCCCGGTCGCCGGCGCGCCGGCCGTCGCCGGTGGCGTGCAGGCCGACCTGGTGCACGTGCCGCGGGGCAAGGGCGCGCTGGTCGTGGCCGCCGCCTCACCCACGGCGCCGGCCGGCAGCGGCACGGTCAGCATCGTGACGGACACCGGCCGCCGCTATCCGGTCGCCAACCGGGACGTGCTGCCCCGCCTCGGCTACGCCGGTGTCGAGCCTGCCCCGATCCCGGGCCAGCTCGTCTCGTTGCTGCCCCAGGGACCGGCGCTCGACCCGGTGCGCGCTCGCCAGGGCGACTCCACCGAGGGCTGAGACGCAGCGAGGCGGGCGGACGGCTCCGTTCGGAGCGCCCACCCGCCTGCACGATCTGCGTTACCGGGGGTCAGTTCTTCTTCTGGCCGCCGCTGGCCAGCCGGGCCACCTTCGGGCTGTGCTGCGCCGACTGGGTCTGGTCGACCGGGTCGGCGTCCACGAGCTCGATGGCCGGCTCCGCCGTGCCGGCACCGACCGCCGGGTCGACGCCCTTGGCCGGGTCCGAGCCGACCGCCCCGACGACCGGGCCGGTCTCACCCTTCGGCGTGACGAAGCCCGACGGACCGGACAGGTCGGCCGGCTTGGCCAGGGCCTCGTCGGTGCTGGTGATCCGAGTCGTCGCGGGGCTCGGGTCGTACTCGTCCCACTGCTCCTGACGGCGCTTGCGCAGCACGTAGGCACCCGCGGCACCCACCGCGGCGCCGGCCAGCAGCAGACCGCCGAGCTTGCTGCCCGTACGGCTCTTCTGCTTGCGGCCCAGCGTCTTGTCGGCCCGCTTCTGCAGCTTCTTGGCGTTCTTCTTCGCGTCCTTCTTGCTGGCCTTGAGGTCCTTCTTGCTGGCCTTGGCCGTGGTCTTGCTCACCTGCTGTGCCTTCTCGGTCGCGGCGGTGACCAACGGGGTCAGCGTCGCCACGGCGCTGCCCCAGCTGCTCGACGCGGCATCCTTGGCCTTGGTGGCCGTCGGCTGCACGCGGTCGCGGGCGGCATAGAAACGGGGACCCACGGTCGCGCTGGTCTCCTGAGCGGCGAGCGATGCCGCACGCTTGAAGTGATCAACGCTCTGACCGAGCTCGCTCTTCATCTTTGCGCTGCGGTTCTTCCGTCGCATCGTTGCGAACACCAGTGCCCACCTCCTGTGGTTCTCTCCCACGTCATGTTGCCTTCTTGGGTACCCCCGCGTTGCCGGATCAGACACATGGGGGAGGATCCGAACTGCAAAGAACTGTCCAGCGCCGGTCCTCCACCTAGCGACCGGCGACCGCGACACTGATGGGAGTACCCGTGGCCGAGACTCTTTACGCCACCCTGCACACCAATCACGGCCCGATCCGGCTCCAGCTCTTCCCGGACCACGCGCCGGCGACCGTGCGCAACTTCGTGGAGCTCGCGGAAGGCACCAAGGACTACGTCGACCCGCGGACCGGCCAGAAGGGCAGCGGCCCGTACTACGACGGGACGATCTCGCACCGCGTCATCGCCGGCTTCATGATCCAGCTCGGTGACCCGACCGGCACCGGCCGCGGCGGCCCGGGCTTCCAGTTCGCCGACGAGTTCCACCCGGAGCTGCAGTTCGACCGGCCCTACCTGCTCGCCATGGCGAACGCCGGCCCGGGCACGAACGGCTCGCAGTTCTTCATCACCGTCGGCGCCACCCCGCACCTCAACCGCCGGCACACGATCTTCGGCCAGGTCGCCGACGAGCAGTCGGCCAAGGTCGTCGACTCGATCGCCACCACGCCGACCGGTCCGGGCGACCGTCCGCGCGAGGACGTCGTGGTGGAGCGCGTGGAGATCGAGCGCGCGTAGTTCCGTTACCCCGTCCGGGTACCGTTGTGGGTATGAGTGAGTCTCCGGTGACGGCGCCGGTCTGCTACCGACACCCGTCGAAAGAGACCTACGTCCGTTGCACCCGCTGCGAGCGGCCGATCTGCCCGGACTGCATGAACGAGGCCTCGGTCGGCCACCAGTGCCCGGAGTGCGTTGCCCAGGGCAGGCGCACGCAGCGGCCGGCCCGCACCGCCTTCGGCGGCAGCGTGGCCGGCCGTGCCGGCACGACCACCAAGGTCCTCATCGGCGTCAACGTCGTCGTGATGCTGGTCTCCATCCTGAGCGGCGGTGCGAACGCGATCGCCGGCGGCGGCTGGGGCGGCCTGCTGGGCGGCAGTACCCCGCTCACCGAGTGGGGCGCGGTGCTCGGCTCCGCCGTGTACGGCCCGGCCGGCGACGTGGTCCCGCACGGCATCGCCCACGGCGAGTGGTATCGCCTGTTCACCGCAATGTTCCTGCACTACGGCGTGCTGCACCTGCTGATGAACATGTACGCCCTGTGGTTCCTCGGGCGCGACATCGAACGGGTGCTCGGCCCGGCCCGCTTCGTGGGGCTCTACCTGCTGGCCGGCCTCGGTGGCAACGTGGCGGCCTATCTGCTCTCCGCGCCGAACTCCATGACCGCGGGCGCGTCGACGGCCGTCTTCGGCCTGATGTCTGGCATCTTCGTGCTGCTCAAGCGCCTGAATCTGAGCGTGGCGCCGATCCTGCCGGTGATCGTCATCAACGTCGTCTTCACCTTCGTCATCTCGAACATCTCGGTCGCGGGACACCTCGGCGGACTGGTCGTCGGCGCGGCGACGGCGGCTGTGCTGGCGTACGCGCCCAAGGAGAAACGCAACCTGGTCCAAGGGGTCGGCTGCGCGGCGATCCTGGTGATCCTGCTGGCGCTGGCTGTCTACCGGACGCTGTCCTTGATGAGCTGACGTCCGGTAACGGTCAGACAGACCCGCCGGTCGGCGCTGATCCGGGTCCCGGCGGCCACGTCCTGACCGGTGACCCGCCATTCCGACCGCCGGGCCGGAGCCTCGCCGGCCGGCGGGCGGCACACCGAGACGTCGGTCAGGCCGGCGCGGGCCGCCACGTCCAGCGCACCGGCCACCCCGAGACCAACGAGAGCGGGCATGGCGACCTCCTCGCGAGCCCGGGCCCGATCGGCCGCCCTCCTCGCGGCTGCGGCCCGGGCATCGGCGACCTTCGCGGCCAGCACCTTTGCAGCCGCGGCCTTGTCGTCCGCGGCCTGCCGCGCGGTGGCTCTGTCGTCCGCGGCCTTCTCCGCCTGGCCGGTTGCCGTCCATCCGGTGCTGACCGCTCCGGAACCCCGGCCCAGCCGCACCTGATCGGCGTTCGTGACCCACCCGACGCCGAAGCACAGCAGCACCATCGCTGCGCCCGCCGCCGCGATCCCGGTCAGACCCCGGCGGCGGTCCGACCAGCGAGCTCCGACCAGGATCGGCGGAGTGAACGGACGAGCCCAGCGGGGAGAGCGCCACGGCAACCGGCTCGCCGGTTGCGGCAGCTCACCGGGCACGTCGATCGGTTCGGCCGGCGGTAACGGCGGCCGGGGCCGGGGCATGACGGGTCGCCGGGACGGAAGGGTGAAACGCATGCGGTTTCCTCAGCACAGATACGGGCGATGACCACCAGAGACGATCATCGCCGCCGTACCGGCCGGGTGGGGACAGATCCCCGCAATTACCCTAGAGCGGGGCGTTGGCCCGCAGGGCGTTGAGGGACTCGGCGACCTCTTCGGGGTCCGTGCCCAGCTCGTGCAGGCTGAACAGGTGCAGGCTGTCGCCCGCGTCGATCTCCAGCAGCCGGTTGCGCAGGCCCATCCGCTCGCGGCGGTCCACCCGTACGCGTTCGATCTGCGGCCAGGCCACGTGCCGGCGCCGGACGAAGCCGACCACCATGGTCACCCCGCTCGTGTCCGCGCTGAGCCGGACCGGCGCGATCAGGTCCCGGACCGCCCAGCCGGTCAGCGCGGCGGCGACCACCCCCGCGATGAACCACTGCACCGGGTCCTCGCGGCCGAACGCCACGACCAGCACCACCAGGGCCACCGCGCCGAGCAGTTTGGCGATCGGCAGGACGGGCCGCACCCGCCACTGAAGAGGCGACATGGAACCACTATGGCAGCCCGGCGTACCGTCGGCAGTATGCGAGACGCGGTGATCGTGGGGGCGGTACGCACTCCGGTGGGACGTCGCAACGGCGGACTGGCGCAGGTGCATCCGGTCGACCTGTCAGCGGTGGTGCTGCGGGCGCTGGCCGAGCGCACCGGCATCGACCCGGCGGACGTCGAGGACGTGATGTGGGGCTGTGTGTCCCAGGTCGGCGAGCAGTCGTGGAACGTCGGCCGCAACGCCGTGCTGGCGGCCGGCTGGCCCGAGTCGGTGCCGGCCACGACGATGGACCGGCAGTGCGGCTCCAGCCAGCAGGCGCTGCACTTCGCGGCGGCGACCGTGCTGTCCGGGCAGGCCGACCTGGTGGTGGCCGGCGGCGTCGAGTCGATGAGCCGGGTGCCGATGGGCTCCAGCGCGGCCGGCGCCGACCCGTACGGCTCAGCCGTGGCCGAGCGTTACGGCACGACCGTCTTCAACCAGGGCGTCGGCGCCGAGATGATGGCCGAGCGGTGGGGCCTGTCCCGGCAGCAGCTGGACGAGTACGCGCTGGCCAGCCACGACGCGGCGGCGAAGGCTCAGGACGCCGGCGAGTTCGACGCGGAGGTGGTCGCGGTCGGTGACGTCACCCGCGACGAGGGCATCCGGCGCGACACCACGCTGGAAAAGCTGGGCGCGCTCAAGACGCCGTTCAAGGCCGACGGCGTGGTCACCGCCGGCTCCGCGTCGCAGATCTCCGACGGCGCGGCCGCCCTGGCCGTCACCAGCTCACGCTGGGCGGCGGCGCACGGCCTGCGGCCGCTCGCCCGCGTGCACACGGCGGTGGTGGCAGCGGCCGATCCGGTGATCATGCTGACCGCGCCGCTCCCGGCCACCGCGAAGGCGCTGGCCAAGGCGGGTCTCACCCTGGACGACATCGGCGTGTACGAGGTGAACGAGGCGTTCGCGCCCGTACCGCTGGCCTGGCTGGCGGAGACCGGCGGCGATCCGTCCCGCCTCAACCCGCGCGGCGGGGCGATCGCCCTGGGCCATCCGCTCGGCGCCTCCGGGGCCCGGATCATGACAACGATGATCCACCACATGCGACAGACGAAGGTCCGCTACGGCCTGCAGACGATGTGCGAGGGCGGCGGAATGGCCAACGCCACGGTGCTCGAACTTCTGTAATTCGATATTCATCGGGTGTTCCCCGCTGCTTCCCCGTTCCGCGGCCGTTAAACGGCACATGGACGTGTTCTCCCGTACGTTCCTTCCCGCCGCCGCCGAAGCCGGGGTTGCGATCCCCACCGTGAGCCGGCACATGCCCATCTTCCGCCGCTGTGTGGAGCCCGACGACGCCACGGTGCTGGTCACCAGGTGTGTGAGTCCGGACCGGCCGCTGGCCGGGGACTTCCTGCTGCTGCTCACGTACCGCCGGATGGTCGTGATCCAGGAGACCCGGGTGCTGCACCGGCTGCGGCTGCACCTGAACGCCAACCTGCGGCACCTGAGTGACGTCACCTGGAACCCCGACCTGCGCACGTCCGTCGTGGACGTCGCGGCGACCGCGGTGGACGGGGTGCGCGAGCGCTTCCGGATGCGCCTGGCCGAGCCGGCGCAGGTGTGGCACGTCGACACGCTGCTCAAGCACGTGTTCCGCGAGCGCCGCACACCTGCGTTCCCGGCCACCGTCGCCGCCTAACTGCCGGCCCGCAGGAACGCGCTGATCGACGCGCGCAGACCGGCTGGGTCCAGGCCGTGCCAGCGCGCATGGTCGGCGGGGGTGCCATATCGCCGCTGCTCCGCGCGGCCCACCCCGAGATGCAAACTGCGATGGGGTACGTCGGACAGCGCCGCCGCCACCAGCCGGCTCGACGTGCCGGCCAGGTAGGGCTCCACCACGACCACCTCGCGGCTGACCAGCTCCCGCAGACCCCGGTCGTCGAGCGGCCGCGGCGTGAGCGTGTACGCGACCGTGACGTCCAGGTCAGCGGTGGCGGCGAGCACCGGATCGAGCATCGGCCCGATCGCCAGCACCACCGGCGCGCCGGCCCAGCCCTGCCGCACGACCTGCAACTTGTCCGTGGGCGCGTACGCCCGGCTGTTCTGCTGGGTCGAGAGCCGCACGTAGATCCGGTCATCGTTGCGCGCGGCCGCCCGCAGCAGGGCAGGCACCTCGTTCGGGTGGCCGGGCACGTGCACGGTCCAGCCCTCGAGAGTGTCCAGCAGGGCGACGTCGCCGGGTGACTGGTGGGTGTAACCCGCGCTGGACGCGTCGTACGAGGCACCGATGCTGACCAGGACGGCGCCGACATCCTGGTGGCCCAGGTCCAGCTTGATCTGCTCGTACGCCCGGTCGATGACGAAGGGTGCGTACGAGTGCACGTACGGTCGCAGCCCGGTCAGTGCGAGCCCACCGGCGACCCCGGCCATGAGCTGCTCGCGGATGCCGACGTTGAGCACCCGGTCGGGATGCCGGCGCTGAGCCGGCGCGAACGCGTCGCCGGAGATGTCGGCGATGACGACGGCGGTCCGCGGGTCCTCCTCGAGCAGCGCGGTGGTGGTGGCGACGAAGGTGTCACGCATGATCCTCAGCCTTTCTTCTCGACGGCGGCCACGACGACGTGCGGACGGTCGCGGTCGCGCTGCCGCAGGGCGATCTCGATGGCCTCGTGGTCCCGGCCATCCACAGTGGAGGCGGTCCAGCCCGGGAACCGGCCGGCGATGCCGCCGGGCCAGCCGTGGGTGGACGACTGGTTGTCGATGACGATCGCGGTGAGCTTGTCCAGCCGGGCGGCGGCCGCGTACGCGATCGCCTCATGGTTGGCACCCTCGTCGAGCTCGGCGTCGCCGAGCAGCACGAACGTCCGGGCGTCGAATCCCTGCGCCCGCAGGCCCAGGGCGGTGCCGACGCCGAGCCCGAGCCCGTGCCCCAGCGAGCCGGTGCCGATCTCCACGCCCGGGATCAGCACCCGGTCGGGGTGGTGGCCGAGCGGGCTCCGCGGCCCGCCGAGATCATCGAGCCAGTCGACGGGAATGAACCCCTTCGCGGCGAGCACGGCGTAGTAGCCGGCGGGCCCGTGCCCCTTGGAGAGCAGAAACCGGTCCCGGTCCGGCGCTTCCACGGTCTCGGGCGTGACCCGCAGGACGCGGTCGTAGAGCACCCAGAGCACATCAAGCGTCGAGTACGCGCTGGGTGCGTGCTTCTCGTCACCGGTCAGCCGGGTCAGCAGAGTGCCCAGCAGATCTGGATTTACCGCTGTCGTAGTCATAGGCTCACTCTGCAAGTTAAAGTTCACTTCAACTCAAGGATGTCGGCAGTGGAGCTCCTCACCATCGGCGACATGGCCGCTCGCAGCGGCGTGGCCCAGTCGGCGCTGCGCTACTACGAACGCGAAGGCCTCATCCGGTCGACGCGCACGGGCGGCAACCAGCGCCGGTACGAGCGGCACGAGCTGCGCCGGATCGCCTTCATCCGGATCGCCCAGCAGGTGGGGGTGTCCCTGGACGAGATCCGGGAGGCGCTGGCGGAGCTACCGGAGAACCGCACCCCGACAAAGGCGGACTGGGCCCGGCTGTCGGCAAGATGGCGGCGCAAGCTGGAAGCGCGCATCGCGATGATGGAACGGCTGCGCGATCAGCTGACCGGCTGCATCGGGTGTGGGTGCCTGAGCCTGAGCCGCTGCAAACTGATCAACCCGGAGGACCGCCTGGCCGCCCGCGGCGCAGGCCCCCAAATGATCATTAATCCGCCGGCCTGACGGTGGCTCGAGTCGGCTGATATCGGCCGTCCGGCGGAGGCGTCAACATTGCGGGCGGGCCTACTGTCCGGGAGTGATGGTCTCATTGCAGATTGTCGCTGCTGAGTCGACGTCCTGGGCGGACCCTGTCGCCGCTCTGGCGGCCGCGGCCGCTGCGCTGATCACCGCGTTCGCCCTTTTCTACCAGGCGAAAGCTCTGAAGGAGGAGCGCAAGACCCGGCGCGACGAGGACAAGCGATTCCGCGAGGAGCAGGAGGCGGCGCGCGACGCGCAGGCTCGTGCGGTCGTCCTGCACGACGTTCTGCTGGTCGGAAGCGATCGGCTCGGCCTCACCGAGTATCGAGTCATGCTCGGCAACTACGGCTCTGCGCCGATCACAGACGTGGCCGGCCATCTGCAGCGGGTGGAGGACGGCCGGACGGATCTTGATCAGGTGGTGCGCCGGCCGGTGCTGGTCGCCGGAGCGGCCGATTCGCTGGCCTGGGACCTCCGCCCCTACGAAATGCCGTGGCCTTCCACCGCCGACGCCTACGCGAGGGCAGCCACCTTCACGCCACGAGCGGACTTCACAGACGTCTACGGCATCCGGCGAACCTGCGCGTTCACCCGCCCAGCCGGGCAACCCGTCAGGCTGGAGGATCCCGACCAGGCTCGACCTCAGGTGCGCTGATCCACTGCCTTGGCCGCCTCTTCAACCTTCGCCCAGTGGTCCTCCCGGGCGGCCGTGTCGATCGGGTCCGCATATCCCGCCGCCACGCCGGTCCGGCCGTCGAGCTGCTCGCGCAGAATGTCGGCATGGCCCGCGTGCCGGGTGGTGTCGTTGAGCACGTGCACGATGATCGCGAACAGCTTCACATTGGGCCGCGGCCACCACGGCACGTGCCCCGGTGCGTCGAGGGGCAGCTCCTTGACTGTGCTGTCCGCGTGGTCGCAGGCGCGCCGGTAGAAGTCGACGACCTGGTCCCGGGTCTCCTCCGGGGTCACCCACAGGTCGCTGCCGTCCGCGTCCTGCCACCGGGGCAGCGACTCCGGGAACGGCCGGCCGAAGATCTCACCGAGGTAGCGGGCCTCCCAGGTGGCCATGTGCTTGACCAGGCCGAGGAGGTTGGTCCCGGTTACCGTCAGCGGGCGGCGGATGTCGTATTCGGAGAGGCCGTCGAGCTTCCAGACCAGGGCCTGGCGGGTGAACTGGAGCTCTTCGAGCAGGGTGTCCTTGACTGCGTCCACTCAGGCGACCCGGGGGATCGGCAGGATGCTCATGCTCACGTCGCCGGTCTGGTCCGGAGACGGGGCGGTCCTCGTACTCGCCTCGGCGACGACGGTGGCTTCTTCCGGGGTGCCGGTCGAAGAAACGATGTCGGAGAGGAGCGCAGCCAGGCGGCCGATCTCTTCGGCGGCCAGGCGGAAGGAGCCTCGGCAGACCGGGCCGGCCCAGAGGGACACGACCATGACGCCGCGGTCCTGGTGGTAGCTGACCCGCATGGTGCGGTCGTCGCCGCGTACATCCTGGAAGACGTCGCCGACGGTCGGCATCGGAAGCACCTCACCCATACGGCCAGCTTGCCGCAACGACGAGCCGGAGGGAAGGCCACGGGTGGACCCCGCAAATTGTTCTCGATCGGCGGCAACCCGGCAGCTGCGGTTGGCGTATGCCCGGATGTAAGCGCTCATCACACCATCCGGGGGAACCTGACATGTCTGCTCGCCACCGTCTGCTGCTGCCCGTAGCCGGCCTCCTGTTCGCACTCACCGCATGCGGTTCCACTCCCGCTCCGATCGCGGCGGCCCCGCCGTCGACGGCTCCGACCACAGCGGCCCCGACCACGGAGGCCACGAAGGTGCCGGACACCAAGTCTCCGACGGGTCCCGTTGCCACCGAGGCGGCGAACGGCGTCGAGTGCCCACCGGCCAAGACCCTGGAGCGGGTGGCCCGGGACCGGGGCGTGCCGACGAACGAGTCCCTCCCGGAGAACTGGAACTTCGTTCAGGTGAAGTGCTGGAAGGACTGGGCGACGGCCGGCGTGAAGGGCCCGAACACCGGCGACGGCGTCTACCTGTTCCAGTACCGGGCCGGCTCGGGCTGGCGGTACCACAGCCAGGGCAGTGGCTACCACTGCGAGGACCTCGGCATCAAGGAGGACGCACCATTCTGTGACGCCTCCTGACCCCAGCTGACGGGGGCACGGTCATGATCCAGACCGATTACGGTGGGCGGCACAGTCGGCACGGGGAGCAGATGCCAAGCATGTCGCAATCGAGAGACGAGATGTTCGCGGACTTCGTGCGAACCCGGTCACCGGCGCTGCTGCGGACGGCGTTCCTGCTGACCGGTGACCGGCACCTCGCCGAAGACCTCGTCCAAGAGGCGCTGGCCCGTACCCATCGGGGCCGGCATCGGCTGGACGACCCCGGGCACTTCGAGGCCTACACCCGCACGGCCATGTACCACCAGCAGGTGAGCCGGTGGCGACGCCGCAGACCGGCCGAGTCGCTGCCGGGCGAGCTGGCCGACGTGGTCCAGCCCGGCAGCGACCACGCCCGGCGTACCGATCTCAAACTGGCCCTGCACGACGTCCTGGCCCAGCTCACCCGGCGGCAACGAGCCGTGCTGGTGCTGCGGTACTTCGAGGATCGCAGCGAGGCCGAAACCGCGGAACTGCTGCACTGCTCGGTCGGCACGATCAAGAGCCAGACCAGCAAGGCGCTGGCCCGCATGCGGCAACTGGCACCCGCCCTGATCTCGGCCGAGATGGAGGAAGCGTCATGACCGACAACCTCGGCCCGCTGCGTCGAGCCATGTCCGACTTGGCCGAGCACGGCGGAACCACCGACATGTACGAGCGCACGCTGCACCGGTCACGCCAGGTACAACGACGTAACCGCATCGCCACCGGCGCCGCGGCGGCCGTGGTGGTGTTCGCCGTCGCCGGCGCCGCACCCTTCCTCATCGGCAGCCGCCAGCAACCGCTGATCCCGGCCGCGACCGCGACGCCGCCGTCCAGCACCACGCCCACCTCGGCCGTGCCCAGCACCACCGAGCCTTCATCGAAGGTGCCGAAGTCCACCCCCACCAGTGAGCGCCCCCAGTACCCCGACTGTCCCTCGCCGAAATCGCTCGAGCGGATCGCCCGCGACCTGCCGCCGGACGAGGCCTTGCCGGACAACTGGCATTTCCCCGCCTCGACCGTGGAGTGCTGGCGAACCTGGGCCACGGCCGCCCCGGAAGGTCCAGGCCGGGGCGACGGCGTCTATCTGTTCCGCTACAGGTCGGATACGGGGTGGCGCTATCACAGCCAGGGCAGCGGCTACCAGTGCGCGGAGCTGGGCATCACCAGCGGCAGCCCACCGTTCTGCAGCAAGGACTGAGCCTCGATGCGTGGATCGGCTCGGGCGAGATCGACGGGCCGAGGCCGGGGCTGAGACGAGTGCTGAGCGGAGGGCGTGGGATTCGAACCCACGGAGACGCGGAACGCCTCACCGGTTTTCAAGACCGGCGCCATCGGCCACTAGGCGAGCCCTCCCGTACGGCGGCACTCAGTCTGCCAGATCCAGGCGCGCGGGGACGGAAGGGACGGGCCGCCCTGCGCGCCGCCGCCTGAGCGAAACTTATATTAACTCTCTTAACAGGCATCTGAGCTGCGCAAACCTGCCCTCAAGGTGGAGCGGCAGCGGTTGACACGGCATCGACCCGCATGTTTATTGTTCGCTGCCTTTCCTATCCCGGCCAGGCCCCCCACCTTCGGTCAAGGGAGTCCCCCACCATGCCCGTCCCCGGAAGAAGGACCGCGCTCGCCGCCGCCGTAGTACTCGCGGCCGGCGCCGGCATCGTGCTCGCCCCCAGCGCGTTCGCCGCCAATGAGCAGGTCAACATCTACCTCACCACCACCACCAGCGACAGCGGCGGCCGCACCGTCGCCCGCGGCCTCCAGCAGCAGACCCCGATCGCCTTCGCCGGCAGCACCGGCAGCGCCACCCAGACGATCACCGTCAACGAGAACACCACCTACCAGCAGTTCGAAGGCGCCGGCGCCTCGTTCACCGACACCGCTGCCTGGCTCATCAACGGCAGCGGCGCGCTTTCCGCAGCCACGCGCAACGACGTGATGACCAAGCTTTTCAGTCCCACCGCCGGCATCGGGGTCAGCGCCACCCGCAACGTCATGGGTTCCTCGGACCTCGCCCGGTCCAGCTACTCGTACGACGGGACCTGCTGCGACGTCAACGACTTCACGCTGGCCCGGGATGTCGACGTGCTCGCCCTCACCAAGCAGGCTCGCAGCCTCAATCCCAACCTGGTCGTGATGGCCTCGCCCTGGTCCGCGCCCTCGTGGATGAAGGACAACAACAACTACGACCAGGGGTACCTCAAGGCCGAGTACTACAAGGCGTACGCGCAGTACTTCGTCAAGTACATCCAGGGGTACGCGGCTCAGGGCGTACCGGTCAATTACGTCACCGAGCAGAACGAGCCCGGCTGCTGTCCCGGCTATCCCTCCATGCAATGGAGCGTTTCCGGTCTGCAGTCGTTCGCCAAGAACGACCTGCTCCCGGCCCTGCAGGCTGCCGGGCTCAGCACCAAGCTGCTGGTGCACGACTGGAACTACAGCGATTACGACACCTGGGGCGCACCCCTGGTCAATGACGCCGCGATCCGCAACCACCCGAATTTCGGCGGCGTCGGGTGGCACGGTTACGGCGGCGATCCGAGCAAGGCCACCACGGTACGCAACCAGTATCCGGCCATGAACCAGTACTTCACCGAGCACTCCGGGGGCACCTGGGTCGGCAACCAGCAGGCCGAGGACATGAACAACCTCATCGACTACACCCGCAACTGGGCGCGGTCGTGGACCAAGTGGAGCCTCGCCGTCGACCAGAACATGGGGCCGCACAACGGCGGCTGCGGCACCTGCACCGGCCTGGTCACCGTGCACAACGGGGACGGCCGTAGCGGGCAGGTCGACTACACGATCGAGTACTACACGATGGGTCACCTGACCAAGTTCGTGAAGCCCGGCGCGGTGCGCATCGACTCCACCGCGAACGCGACCGTCAAGAACGTGGCGTGGAAGAACCCGGACGGGTCCAAGGCGCTGATCGCGTACAACACCAGCGGCAGTGCGCAGACGGTCAAGGTCAATTGGGGCGGGCAGTCCTTTGTGTACAGCCTGCCGACCCGGACGTCGGCGACTTTCACCTGGGGCGGGACCCAGGGCGGGGGTACGCCGCCGGCCACGCGTACCGGTGCGATCTCGGGTCTGGGCGGCAAGTGCCTGGACGTGACCGGAGGCTCGACCGCCAACGGCAACCTGCCGCAGCTCTGGACGTGCACCGGTGGCCCCAACCAGACGTGGACCGTCGGCTCCGACAACACCGTCCGCGGCCTCGGCAAGTGCCTTGATGTGTCGAACAACTCAACCGCCGACGGCGCCGCGGTGCATCTCTGGGACTGCATCGGCACGGTGGCCAGCCAGAAGTGGACCGTCAGCAACGGTTCGCTGGTCAACGCGGCTTCCGGCAAGTGCCTCGATGTCAAGGACAACAACACCGCCGACGGGGCGAAGCTGCAGATCTGGGCGTGCACCGGCGCCGCCAATCAGAGGTGGACCGTACCGGCGTAAGCCGCCCGATCGGGGGTACCAGGCGGGCACCCCCAAGAGACGGAAGGCCCGCGGGTGGCGGTGGGTGCCACCCGCGGGCCTTCTCCTGTTTTTGTCGTACGTGTCGGGCAAGCTGATACCCATGCACGCGATCACGATCGAAGACCCCGGCGGCCCCGAAGCTCTCGTCTGGGCCGAGGTGCCGGACCCGTCCCCGGCCGCCGGCGAGGTGGTCGTCGAGGTGACGGCCGCGGCGGTCAACCGGGCCGACGTGATGCAGCGCCAGGGCCACTACCCGCCCCCGCCCGGCTCTCCGCCCTATCCCGGCCTCGAATGCTCCGGCGTGATCACCGCGATCGGCGCCGACGTGACCGGCCACCACGTGGGTGAGCGCGTCTGCGCGCTGCTGGCCGGCGGCGGCTATGCCGAGCAGGTGGCGGTGCCCGCGGGCCAGCTCCTGCCGATCCCGCAGCAGATGTCCGTGCAGGAGGCGGCGGCACTGCCCGAGGTCGCCTGCACCGTCTGGTCGAACGTGGTCGACATCGCCCGGCTGCGCAAAGGCGAGACGTTGCTCATCCACGGCGGGGGCGGCGGCATCGGCACCTTCGCGATCCAGCTCGGCCAGGCCCTGGGCGCCCGGGTGCTGGTCACTGCCCGCGAGGCCAAGCATGAGCAGCTGCGCGCCCTCGGCGCCGACCTGGTGATCGACTACACGTCGGCTGATTTCGTTGCGGAGACCCGGGAAGCCACCGGCGGCCGGGGCGTCGACGTCATCCTGGACATCATCGGCGCGAAATACCTGGACCGGAACGTGGCCGCGCTGGCCCCGGACGGCCGCATTGCGATCATCGGCCTGCAGGGCGGGCGGCGCGGCGAGCTCGACCTGGGTGCGCTGATGGCCAAGCGCGGCTCGGTGTCCGCAACGACCCTGCGGGCGCGACCGGCCGCCGACAAGGCCCGCATCGTCAAAGGCGTGCGGGAGCGGGTCTGGCCGCTGGTCGATGCGGGGGCGATCCGCCCGATCATCGACCGGACGTTCCCGATGGCGGAGGCCGCGGCGGCCCACCGCCTGATGGAGAGCAGCGACCACCTGGGCAAGATCCTGCTGCTCCCCTGAGCGGGGGTCAGACCTGGGAAGGCCGCGGTGCGGGTTGCCGGCGGCGCGGGTGCGGGCGGGGAAGGGTGGCAGCGGGGGCTCAGACCTGGAAGGCCGCGGTGCGGATTGCCGGCGGCGCGGGTGCGGGCGGGGAAGGGTGGCAGCGGGGGCTCAGACCTGGAAGGCGGCGATGCCGGAGAAGACGCGCACCCGCCAGGTGCAGTCGGCCGAGGTGTTGACCTTGAAGAAGCCGTTGCGGGCACCCGCGTGGCCGTTCAGGGTCAGGGTGCCGGTCGGCTTGGCGCCGTGGACGTACTCGGAGCCGCCGCCCTGGCCGGTCCACGCCAGGTGGACGAACGGCGATCCCTCCTGCGGGCACGTCCACGAGAAGATCGCCTTGTAGTCCTGGGTGGGAATCCGGATCGTCGGGCTCTGCCACGCACCGGTCTGCTGCGACCAGCCGGCGATCTCCCGCGAGCGGCGCTGGAAGACCTGCACCGCGTCCAGCCGGGCGGCGTTCCGGCGGCTCGTCGAGCCCGCGTAGACGGCCTTCCACGTGCCGGTGGTCTGCGCGACGGCCCGGTGGCTGAAGTGCCCGGCGTCCGTGGTCGTCGCGAAGCCCTGATACGTGAACGAGTTCGCCGGCGTCCCGTTCGCGTGGAAGTAGAAGTCGACCCGGGCCTGGTTGCCCCGCGCGGTCCGCCACACCCGGCCGGCCAGGGTGACAGCCTCGCCCTTGGCCACCGGCTCCGGCGCCGCATCAAAGGTCATCCGCACCGCCGCCGGCGCCGCACCGGGTGTCATCGGCATCGCCGCCGCGTCGCGGTTTGTGTGCACCGCGGCGCGTGCCGCATCCAGCGTCTGACGGGCCTCCGCGGGCGCCGCATCGGGCCTCATCGGCACTGCCGCCGCGTCAGGGTTCGTGTGCACCGCGGCGCGTGCCGCATCCAGCTTTTGACGGACGGCCGCCGGCGCCGCGTCGAGCTTCTGATGCGCCGACCCCGGCGTGGCCTGGGCGGGCAGCGCCTGGCCAGGAAGCACCGAAGCTACAACAGTCACAACGGCAAGCACGGCGGAACGGCGCATCAGGGGGACTACCTCTCACCAACATCAGGGGGATTTGTCCGATTTTGACAGGTCCGATCCCCTGAAGCAATCACCCGCTCACAGCAGCCGGCGCGGCCCCGGCCCCGCCCGCCCGAGCTCATCGTCCGGGTTGATCAACGGGCACCGGTCGATCGACATGCACCCGCAGCCCACGCACCCCGTGAAGTCGTCCCGCAGCTGTTGCAGGTGACGCATCCGCTGGTCGAGCTCCTCCTGCCAGCACTGCGACACCCGGGCCCAGTCCTCCCGGTTCGGCGTCCGGTTGTCCGGCAGCAGCGCCAGGATCGCCCCCACTTCCTTCAGTGGGATGCCGACCCGCTGGGCGATCCGGATGAACGCCACCCGGCGCAGCGCGTCGCGGCGGTACCGGCGCTGGTTGCCGGCCGTGCGCCGGCTGCTGATCAGGCCCTGGCGTTCGAAGAAGTGCAGAGCCGACACCGCGACGCCGCTGCGGGCCGCCAGTTCCCCGACGGTCAGCTCCATCCGACGCCACCTCCCAGCTCGCTGCTTGACCTCAACATTAGTTGGGGTTTTAGCGTCGGTGCCGTCACCGCACCGACCGAGGAGGACCCCATGTCAGCACATCCGCTCCGCGTCGCCGTCATCGTCGCCAGCACCCGGGAAGGCCGCTTCGGGCCCACCGTCGCCGCCTGGTTCGCCGGCGAGGCCGCCGGCCGCACCGACGTGGACGCCGAAATCATCGACCTGGCCGGAGCCGGAGCCGGAGCCGGAGCCGGATCGGTCACCGCGCGGCTAGCGGCGGCCGACGCGTTCGTGGTCGTCACGCCCGAGTACAACCACAGCTATCCCGCGCCGCTCAAGGCCGTGATCGACAGCCACTCAAGGGAGTGGCACGCCAAACCCGTCGGCTTCGTCTCGTACGGCGGGTTGTCCGGTGGGCTGCGCGCCGTCGAGCACCTGCGACCGGTCTTCGCCGAGCTGCACGCCGTCACCGTGCGCGACACCGTCAGCTTCCACGGCGGCCGGTCCTGCTTCGGCCCGGACGGCCGGCCCCTTGATCCGCGCGAGCCGGGCGCCGCCGCGCATCGGCTGCTGGACCGCCTCACCTGGTGGGGCATCACCCTGCGCGATGCCCACCAGGCTCGCCCGTACGTGACGGCCTGAGGTGGCGATCATGCGAATCGGCGAGGAGTTCCCGGACCCGGCCCGCGGTGATGCCGGCTTCGTGGTGTCCGGCGAGTGGGCGGCGGGCAGCGCCGATCGGCTGGTGGCGGCCGCGGATGCCGTCATTGCCGCTCGGCGGAGTGCTCCGTGGCCGGAGGGGCTGCTGGCGTACTCGTTGTTCATCGACGCGGACGGCGACCTGCTGCGTGACTACGCACAATGGACGGATGAGGCCGCCGCCGGCCCGGTCCGGCGGGACCACGTCGCGTATCACCTGTACCGGGGCAGCAGGTCAAACGAAGGCACGCCCCCGGGCGCGATGGTTGCTGTGCGGGTCGACACGGACGACGACGCGGTCGCGCGTACCTGGGTGGACGCGGTTTTTGCCGCCCTGGACCAGGACACGGCCCTGCCCGCCGGTGGGCTGGGCGCGTTCTTCCACGTCAGCACCGACGGCCGGCACGTGCTCAACTACGCCGAATGGGTCAGCGCCGACGCGCATCGCAAAGCCCTGGCGGCCACCGGCCGCGGGATCTCGTCCGGGCCGTTGTGGGACAAGGTCCAGACCATGCCGGGGGTACGCCACCAGAGCGTCACCCGCTACCACCTCTACCGAACGCTGACCGCCTAGCCTGAACCCATCATGAGCGCACGACTGAAAGCCATCGCCCGCGAGACCGTGGAGATCGCCGAGCGGGGCTGGTACCGCGATCCGCAGGGCGCCGAGGTGCGCGTCGACGCCGGGCCCGCGATCGCCGGCACCCGGCTCTACCTGCCCACCGACGAGCTCCCCGAGGGCGGGCCCGCGGTGGCCGGGCGCGTCGAGGTCACCGGTGAGTCCACCCTGGCCGCCGCGCGACGCCTCGGTGGTGACGTCGCGGCGCTGGTCTTCGCCTCGGCCCGGAGCCCGGGCGGCGGTTTCCTCAACGGAGCCCAGGCCCAGGAGGAAAGCGTTGCCCGCAGCTCGGCGCTGTATCCGTGCCTGCGCGCGGCCGGCGAGTTCTACGCGTTCCACCGGGCCCAGGCCGAGCTCACCTACACCGATCGGGTCATCTACTCACCGGGCGTGCCGGTCTTCCGGGACGACCAGGCGACGCTGCTCCCGCCGTACCCGGTCACGTTCCTCACCGCGGCCGCGCCCAATCTCGCCGCCCTCCGGGGCAATCAGCCGGAGCTGGTCGCCGAGGTCCCCGCGATCCTGCGCCGCCGGGCGCGGCGGGTCCTCGCCGTCGCCGCCGCGCACGGCCATCGCCGGATCGTGCTGGGCGCCTGGGGTTGCGGGGTTTTCGGCAACGACCCCGCGACGGTGGCGGCCGCCTTCGTCGCGGCGCTGACGGCTCACCCCATGGAGCACGTTGTCTTCGCGGTCCTGGGCCCGAACCGGGACGAGTTCACGGCTGCTTTTCCAGCTGCCGGAAGATAGCGTCGCGGACCTCCGCCTCGGTGGGCATCGGCACCCCCTCGGTCGCCGAGAGCTGCCGCAGTGAGGTCATCGCCACGTCGTCGAGGCTGCACGCCACGAACGAGTCGAAGACCGACAGGTCCGGGTCGATGTTGAGGGCGAAGCCGTGGCTGGTCACGCCGCCGCGGATGCGCATGCCGATCGAGACCAGCTTGCGGCCGTCCGGCGTCCACACGCCGACCAGGCTGGGCGAGCCCTTCGGCGTGTCCCGGCGGATCGTGCGGAAGCCGAGCTCGGCCAGAGCCGCGATCAGGCTGTTCTCCAGCCACCGGACGACGTCGCCCGGACCGCGTTCGTGCAGGTCGATGACCAGGTAGCCGACCAGCTGGCCGGGACCGTGATAGGTCGCGTGGCCGCCGCGGTCGGCCGGCACGGCCGGGATCCGGGCCAGGTCGCCGGGCAGGTCGGTCAGCGGGGTCGTGTGCCCGTAGGTGATCACGGCCGGGTGGCTGAGCAGGAACAACCGGTCCGGTGCGGTGCCGGCCCGGCGTTCGGCCGTCCAGGTCGCCATCCACTGCATCGCCTGCTGGTACGGCACCTCACCCAGATCCAATCGCTGCATGTCCTCCAGTCTGCGCCGCCGAACGGCGTCGCTGCGATACTCGCCGGCATGACGGAACAGGGACCCCTGCGGATCGTGGCACTGGTCGAGATGGCCGCCGGGCACGCCGAGGCCGGCAGCCGGTACGAGGACGAGGTGCTGGCCCTGCTCGCCCGGTACGGCGGCACGGTCGAACGCCGGCTGCGCACCGCGGACGGCCGTTCGGAGGTGCAGATCCTGGCGTTCGAGTCCCGGGCCGGCTTGGAGGCTGTGCTCGCCGACCCGCAGCGGCTGGCATTGCGGGACGCCCTGGGTGACGCGGCTCCGACGACCCGGGTGCTCGAGGTGAGCGACGTACCGTGAAGACGTGGAATCCGTCTGGGACTACCCGCGCCCGCCGCGGCTCGAGCGCAGCGCCGCCCGCATCACCGTGGCACACGCCGGGGTGACTCTGGTCGACAGCGACCAGTGCTGGCGGGTGCTGGAGACCTCGCACCCGCCGGTCTACTACGTGCCCGCCGACGCCATTACCCCCGGCACCCTCGAACGGGCCCGGGGCAGCTCGTTCTGCGAGTTCAAGGGCACCGCCGGCTACTGGGACCTGGTCGTCGGCGAGACCCGGGTGGCCGACGCCGCCTGGTCCTACGAGCGGCCGTCACCCGCGTACGCCGAGCTGGCCGGAGCGGTCGCCTTCTATCCGAGCCGGGTGGACGAGTGCCGGGTCGACGGTGAGCTGGTCCGCCCGCAGGAGGGTGACTTCTACGGCGGGTGGATCACCTCGGACATCGCCGGACCGTTCAAGGGTGGTCCGGGGACGCGGGGCTGGTGAGCTCCCGGGCCTGCCGCAGGAAGGCGACCTCGGCGGCGTTGCCGGTCAGCTCGGTTGCCCGGGTGTAGGCGGCCGCCGCCTCCTCGGCCCGGCCCAGCCGTCTGAGCAGGTCGGCTCGGACCGCGTGGAACAAGTGATACTGACCCAGGTCAAGCGCCTCCACCAGCGGTAACGCGGCCGCCGGACCGGAAACCTCGGCCACCGCCACCGCGCGGTTCAGCGCCACCACCGGGCTGGGCGCGAGGGCCAGGAGCTGGTCGTAGAGCTGCACGACGGCGGGCCAGTCGGTCGCCGCCACGCTCGGCGCGGCGCTGTGCACGGCATTGATCGCCGCTTGCAGCTGGTACGGCCCGGGCTGTCCCTGACGTACGCATTCGCGGACGATCCGCTGCCCCTCGGCGATCAATGCCGGGTGCCACTGTGACCGGTCCTGATCGGCGAGCCGGATCATCGCGCCGTCCACAGTGGTGCGGGCCGGCCGGCGGGCGAGAATGAGCAGCTGCAACGCAAGCAGGCCCCGCACCTCCGGCTCCGCGGGCATCAGCCGGGTCAGCAGCCGGGTCAGCCGGACGGCTTCGGTGCACAGGTCGTCGCGGGTCAGCGTGGGGCCGGTGGCGGCCGCGTACCCCTCATTGAAGATCAGGTAGAGGACGGCCAGGACGGGCCGCAGCCGGCCCGGCAGCTCGGCGTCGCCGGGCACCCGGTACGGGATGCCCGCGTCCCGGATCTTGCCCTTGGCCCGGACGATGCGCTGGGCCATGGTCGGCTCCGGCACCAGGAACGCCCGGGCGATCTCCGCGGTGCTCAGCCCACCGAGCAGCCGCAGCGTCAGGGCGACCTGTGCCGGCTGGGCCAGCGCGGGATGGCAGCAGGTGAAGATGAGCCGCAGCTGGTCCGTCTCCTCCTCGGCCGGTGACGACGGGACGAGCATCGCGGCCTCGGCCTCCTTCGCGGCCCGGACGGACTCGCGCCGCAGCCGGTCGACGGCCCGGTGGCGGGCGGTGGTGATGATCCACCCGGCCGGGCTCGGCGGCACGCCCGCGGCCGGCCACTTCGCACTGGCCACGGTGAACGCGTCCTGCACCGCCTCCTCGGCGAGGTCGAGGTCGCCGAGGACCCGGGTCAGGACCGCGACCGCGCGGCCGTACTCGGCCCGGAAGACGTCGGTCAGTTCTGAAATGGCCGCACCTCCACCGGCAGGGTGGTGGCCGCCGCCATCCGCTCGCCCCACTGCAGGGCGGCGTCCAGGTCCGGGGCGGTGATGACGGTGAAACCGCCGACGAACTCCTTGCTCTCCAGGAAGGGCCCGTCGGTGAGCAGCACACCGCCGTCGCGGGCCCGGATCACCGTGGCGGAGCTCGGCGGGCACAACCCGGCGGAGAACACGAAAGCGCCGGCGTCCTGCATGTCCTGGGCGATTGCCGCCAGTTCGGCCATCACCGGTTCGAGTACCTCCGGCGCGGGTGGTGGTCCGTCCGGCTGATAGATGCTGAGCAGGTATGTCCTCACGTTTTCCTCCGCACGATGGATGACATATACACGTTCGGGGCACGCTCGGCGCGACACTCCGGGAGCGTTTTTTTTCGGTTCTTCATCACGTGGCGCCGAATGTGTGTTGGCATGGTCGACGGAATTACCTATATCGCCTGGGTTCCCATTGTCGCCGTTTCACGGATGACAACCGGCACGACGGCACCATCCGTCGCACCGAATTGGGATTCGCGTGAGAGCCCCGGGCCGAACTCGGAGGCTTCGCTGTCCCGTCCGTCCACCGGCCGCGTCCTGGCCGCCGGCGCCCTCGCGCTCGCCGTGAGCACGCCGGTTCTCGAATCCGTCGAAACTCCCATGGGCCCGCCGAATCCCGCACCGGCCGCCGCGCCCGCCGTGGTGGTGGAGAGCCAGCCGGCCCTGGTGGCCCGCGCGGCGCAGCGAGCTTCACGCTCGGCAGTGCGCCGGTCCGCCGCCCGTCCGGCAGCGGTCGCGCTGCGTGCGGCGCAGCGCTCCGCCCAGCGGGAGACGAAGAAAATTCAGGAGGTACGCCGGGCAGCCCACGCCCGCCACGTCGCCGAGGTCAGGGCGGCCGCTCAGCGCCGGGTCGCGGTCCGACGGGCGCTCGCCGCTCGCCGGGCGGCCGCCCGGCAGACCACGGTGGTGGTCAAGCCCCGTGCCGCGGTGCGGCCCGTGGCCAAGCACCGCGCCGCGCCGCAGCGCCGGGCAGTGCCCAAGCGCCGGGCGGTGACCCGGGTACGCACGTCGATGCGGATGTCGTCGGTGATCGCGTACGCCCGTTCGCAGATCGGCAAGACGTACCGGCGCGGTGGTGAGGGGCCGAATTCGTTCGACTGCTCGGGATTCACCAAGCGTGCGTACGCCCAGGCCGGGCTCAGCCTGCCGCATTCCTCCGGAGCCCAGGCGGCCCGCGCCCGGACGGTTTCCCGGGCCGCCGCGCAACCCGGTGATCTGGTCGTGGGGCCGGGGCACGTGGGGATCTACATGGGCGGCGGAATGATGATCGACGCCGGCAACTCGCGGACCGGTGTCGTTTATCGGCGGCTCTACCGGGGGTTGCACATCGAGCGGTTCTAAAGAGTTGGCGCCGGCCGGTGACGAGCCGCGAGAATTCCTCGCATGATCACCGATCACTGGCCACTGTTCGGGCTGCGGCTGCACACGCCGCGGCTCGAACTGCGCGTTCCGGACCTGGCCGACCTCGCGCAGCTCGCCGAGGTCGCCGCCGCGGGGGTGCACGACCCCGGACGGCAGCCGTTCGTGGTGCCGTGGACCGACGGCACCGCCGAGGAAGTGGCCCGCAGCACGCTGCAGTTCCAGTGGCGGATGTGGGGCCAATGGACGCCGGACAACTGGTCGCTGCACTTCGTGACCGTGCACGACGGCCAGGTCATCGGCACCCAGGCGCTCGAAGCCCGGCAGTTCGGCACGCTGCGTGAGGTCGGCACGGGATCGTGGCTGGGCCGCGCTCACCACGGCCGGGGCTTCGGCACCGAGATGCGGGCGGCCGTGCTCGACCTGGCGTTCACCGGGCTGGGCGCGCAGTGGGCGGTCACGGAGGCGTTCGCGGACAACGCGGCCTCGTACGGCGTCTCGCGCAAGCTCGGCTACGCCGACGACGGCATCGCCCGGCACGTGGTCCGCGGCGAGGCGGTGGTGGGCCGTCGGCTGCGGCTGGACCGGGCCGGCTGGGCGGCGGCTCGCACTGTGGGCGTACGGATCGAAGGTCTGCCGCCCTGCCGGCCCCTGTTCGGAGCCTAGGCGCGGGGCAGGGTCAGGCGGACTGTCGTGCCCACGCCCGGCTCACTGTCCAGGTGGATGCTGCCGTGGTGGGCCTCGATGATCAGGTTGACGATCGACAGTCCGAGGCCCGGGCCCGGCGCCGCCATCCGGTCGGCGGCCGTGCTGCGGAAGAACCGGTCGAAGACGTGCGGCAGTTCGGCGGCCGGGATGCCCACCCCGGTGTCGACGATGACCAGCTCCGGTTCGGCACCGGCCGTACCCCGTACGATGATCTCGCCGCCCGGCGAGGTGAACTTGATCGCGTTGACCACCAGGTGGTTCAGCGCCTGGCCCAGCCGCCGGCCGTCGCCGCGGGCGAGCACCGGCCGGTCCATCAGGTTGTGCAGGGCCACGTCCCGGTGCTCGGCCAGCGGCCGGCACGCCGTGGTGACCTGTTGCGCCAGCTCGGCCAGATCCAGCTCGGCCAGGTGCAGCTCCATGCCGCCCTCGTTGAGGCGGGCCACCGTCAGCAGATCGTCGATGAGCCGCAGCAGCCGGTCCGAGTTGCGCTGCATGACCGCCAGGAAACGCTGCGACGTCTCCGGGTCGAAGCCGTCCGCCAGCAGGATCTCCAGATAGCCGCGGATCGACGTCAGGGGTGTCCGCAGCTCGTGGCTCACCCCGGCGAGGAACGAGTCCTTCATCCGGTCGAGCTGGCGCATGCGGTCGGCGACGATCCCGGCATGCTGGGCGTAGCGGCGCAGCTCGAGCTGGACCGCGGTGTGCCGGGCCAGACAGCGCAGGGCACGGCGCTGCGATGCGGTCAGCGCCCGCGGCACCTTGTCGAGAACGCAGATGGTGCCGACGGCGTGGGTGCCGTCGAGGACGACCGGGGCGCCGGCGTAGAACCGGAACTTGTCGCGGGTGACGAACGGGCTCGCCGCGAAACGGGGATCCGCGCCGGCGTCGGGCACCTCCAGCACGTCGTGCTCCTGGATGGTGTGCGCGCAGAACGACTCGTCGCGGGGTGACTCCTCGTAGTCGACCCCGACCTTGGCCTTGATCCATTGCCGCTCGACGTCGACGAGGCTCACCATGCCGACCGGCGTCCCGCAGATTTCCGAGGCCAGCATGGCGATGTCGTCGAAGTCGCCCTCGGGCGGGGTGTCGAGCACCCGGGCCTCGTGCAGGGCGGCCAGGCGGCCTTCCTCGTCGGGCGGAGCAGCGACTCTCACATTCTGATGCTCTCACCGCTTCACGGCATATGTAATGGTTCGGGCCGGTATCCCACATAGCAGTCGGCACCCGTCGCGGAGGGCGGGTGCCGACTTGCTGGACGCCGTGGAGGCGACCGATCGCAACCGAGCACGGGGATCTCTGCCCTGCGCACCCGGTCGGATGTCTGACACCACTATCGCCCGGGGCAAGCCTGGACACGCGCACCACCTGTGCGTTTCTGCATCCGCGCCGGATATCAGGCCGAAAGATGTGTGACACCTCACGCGGTTACCGTCGGCAAACGGGGGAAGTCAGCAACCGGTGCCATCTGGGTGCCGGACGACGTGGAAGGACAACCGAGCATGAGCCTGGAGCGAGCCGAAGCGCCGGATCCGTACGACATCCTGCCGCCCGTCCCGGCCTTCACGCTGACCAGCGTAGACATGGCGGACGGCCGACCGCTCGACGAGCTGTACGCGCACACCAGCGTCGGCGGCAAGAACCTGTCCCCGCAGCTGTCCTGGTCCGGGTTCCCGGCGGAGACCCGTGGCTTCGTCGTGACCTGCTTCGACCCCGACGCGCCCACCGGCAGTGGCTTCTGGCACTGGGTGGCCGTGAACCTGCCGGCCTCGGTGACCGAGCTCGACCGGGGCGTCGATCCGCTGCCGGACGGCGCCTTCACCGTACGCAACGACTACGGCGACACCGGCTACGGCGGCGCGGCCCCGCCACCCGGTGACCGCCCGCACCGCTATGTCTTCGCGGTGCACGCCATCGACGTCGACCGGCTCGAGGTGAGCGCGGACGCCACCCCGGCGTACGTCGGCTTCAACCTGGCGTTCCACACGCTGGCCCGGGCCACGATCCGGCCCACGTACCAGGTCAAGGGCTGACGCCGGGCTCCGGACACGGAGAAGCCCGCCGGATCATGGATCCGGCGGGCTTCGTCGATCGGTACGGGATCAGCCGGGAACCTTGGCGACCACGAAGACCGACTGGCCGAACGGCGGCTTCACGATGCTCTCGGCGGCCTTGGTGACCGGCAGCACGACGCTGTCGTAGACCTTGACCATCGGGCCCTCCTTCGGCGCCAGCTTGAAGATGCTGGTCGCGCCGTAGTAGCCGATGAGGCCCAGGGCGTTCGCGTAGTGCAGCTTCTCGATGGTGAGGCCGGCCTCGGTCATGGCGGCGCGCATCGTCTTCTTGGTGTAGCGGCGGATGTGGCCCGTCGCGATGTCGACCTGGCTCATCGCGAACATGAAGGCCGGCACGATCAGGATGATCCGGCCGCCCGGGCGCACCAGATCGGCCATGCTGCGCAGCGCGCCGACGTGGTCCTCGATGTGCTCGAGGACGTTGTACGACACGGCGGCGCTGTACTCACCGTTCGCCTCGGGCGAGGGCAGCAGCATCTG
Source organism: Actinoplanes sp. NPDC048967 (assembly GCF_040649415.1). Taxonomy (NCBI): domain Bacteria; kingdom Bacillati; phylum Actinomycetota; class Actinomycetes; order Micromonosporales; family Micromonosporaceae; genus Actinoplanes; species Actinoplanes sp. NPDC048967. The sequence goes on along the minus strand of NZ_JBEZFL010000002.1, from coordinate 860,158 downwards.
CCGCACGTCGATGTTGTCGTGGTCGGCCAGGCGCTCCTTGAGCTGCACCAGCCGGTCGGGGTCGGCCTCGGTCGCGGTGAAGCGGGGCAGGTGCTCCGCCCACTCCAGTGCGTAGTCGCCCAGGCCGCTGCCGATCTCGATCGGGTTGTCGCCCAGGTACGGGAGAGCGAGCTCCACGAACCACCGACGGTGGTTCACGGCCGTGGCGAGGCCTTCGAGCACTTCGGACTGGATCCGCTGGTCTCCAGTGATGTCTGCCATAAGTAAGGTTCCCTCGTCTTGCCGATCCGAGCTGACAGCGGGACCGGAAGAGTTAACCATCCGCTGCGCGCAACCGAAAGTTGAGCGGGGGGCGCCCGCTCATTTTTTGCCTGATTGAGACATTGAGCCGTGGGTACCCACCGGCCTTACCCATCATGCACTGTGCGGGCCAGTGAGCGGAAATACATGCTTAGATATCGGGTCGATCACGCCTGCGCCGCCCGTCACAACACTGTTACCAACCTCGGTTAGGCTCGCCGATGCTATGACGATTACGGGTATTGACTCGACAGGCCAGTCGGCCGGCGGGAACGTTCTGCCGCCTGACCCCGCCGCCGACGCCGAAGACCTGGACGCGGAGCTGCGCGCGCTGGAAAGCGAGGTCGCCGCCGCGCCGATCTCGGTCATACCCGCTGTTGACGGTTCGGTCACACCCGCCGTCGGCGTCGAGGCCGGCGGGCAGCCGGAGCCGGCGCCGCGGCCGCGGTGGTGGCGGTCTCTCACCTGGCGAGATGTTCTCGCAATAGTCACCTTCATTGCGGTAGCGATCTTCATCACCGCCCCGTTGTGGCTCAATCTTGATCATGAGTTGCGCGATGATCCTCAGGATCAGGCATTCTTTGAGTGGATGTTGGCGCACGGTGCACGCGTGCTCACGGATGGCGTTTATCCGTTCTTCTCGGATCGCATGAATTACCCCGATGGGGTGAACATGATGGCCAACACGTCGGTGTTGGCCGTTTCGCTGCCGATGACGCCCGTCACTGCCATCTTCGGTCCGCATGTGGCGTTCAACGCGTTTCTTACGCTGGCCTTGGCAGTCACCGGTATTTCGTGGTATTTCGTGCTGTCCCGCCAGTTCGTCAGCTCCCGGCTGGCGGCGTGGGTCGGCGCGCTGTTCGCCACCTTCGCGCCGAGCATGATCTCGCACGCCGGCGGCCACCCGAACATCGTCTCGCAGTTCCTGGTGCCGCTGATCATCTGGCGCACGCTCGCGCTGCGGACACCGGGCCGGACGGTCCGCAACGGGTTGCTGCTCGCGGGCCTGCTGGTCTGGCAGGCGTTCATCAACCTCGAGATCCTCTTCATGACCGCGGTCGGGCTGGGCATCTTCTGCGTAGTGATGGCCGTCACGCGGCGCCGCAGTCAGCCGGGCGAGATCGCCACCTTCGTACGCGGGCTCGGTGTCGCGGCCGGTGCCACGCTGGCCGCGCTGGCCTACCCGCTGTACGTGCAGTTCTTCGGGCCGCAGAGCTACCACGGACTGCCCGAGTTCGTCCGCTACTTCGGGGCCGACCTGGGCTCCTTCACCGCGTACGCGCAGCGCTCCATCGCTGGAAACAGCGTGACCGCGGGCCGCCTCGCCCAGAACGCCGCCGAGGAGAACGCGTTCTTCGGCTGGGGCCTGGTCATCCTCTTCTTCGGCCTGGTCGCCTGGATGCGCCGCAGCGTGACGATCGTGACCCTGGCCGGCGTGGCCCTGTTCTTCGGCGCGATGTCTCTCGGCCCGCGCATCCGGCTCAACGGCGTCGACACCGGCGTTCCCGGCCTGTGGTCGCTGCTGCACAGCGTCCCGATCCTCAACTCGGCCGTGCCGACCCGCTGGGCCCTGGCGATCGCCCCGATCGTCGCCATCATGCTGGCGCTGGGCTGCCAGCGCGCCTCGGACCTGATGAAGGCCCAGCCGGCCGCCCGCGGCCCGGTCCGCGTGGCCATGATCACCGCGGTGGCCATGGCCCTGGTCCCGCTCACGCCGACCCCGCTGCGCACGACCCCGATGGACCCGGTCCCGGCCTTCGTGACCTCGGGTGCCTGGAAGCAGTACGTGGACGAAGACCACACGCTGGTCGCCCTGCCCCTGCCGGACAGTTCATATCCGGACCCGCTGCGCTGGAGTGCCTACACGGGCCAGGACATGCGGATCGTCAGCGCGTACGCCCTGCTGCCGAGCCGCAACCCGCTCGACCCGACGGACCGCTCGGCCCAGTTCGCCCCGCCGTGGCGCCCGACCAGCGGCCTGATGGCGTCGATCAAGCAGGGCAACCCGATCCCGGAGATCACCGAGACCCGGCGCGAGATGACCCTGGCCGATCTGCGGTACTGGAAGGCCGGGGTGGTGGTGCTGACCCCGCAGGTCCGCGACATCGAGATGCTGCGGGCGATGACGCAGCTGCTGGGCTTCCAGCCGACCTGGACCGGCGGCGCCTGGGTCTGGAACGTCCGCAACCTCGTCGACGCGGAGAAGGTCGACCAGTAACCCGACCTGAGGCTGCCTAGCGGAATGTTCCGAGGGCGGTGAATCTGGCGTCCAGATCATCCACCCATTGCGCCGGCGTGCGATGGTCCGGCAGGGAGACCCCGGCCCCGGCCCGCCACAGCGCGTCACCGAGAACGGTGCGCAGGTGCCAGGCCATGACCCGGTCCACGTCCACCCTCATGCCGGACAGCTGTTCGTAGGCCGTCACCGTCGCGGCGAACAGCTCGATACCGCAGTCTCCCGGCAGACAGCGCAGGTCGAACTCGGGTTCGCCGGTGCCCGCCGTCTCCCAGTCGACGACCAGGCGCAGCCGCAACGACTCGGGATCCCAGAGATGGTTGTCGCCGTGGAAATCGCCGTGCACGAGCACGGTCCGGCCCGGCGCGGCGAGCGCCCGGTCAGCCCAGTCACACCAGGCCACCATCCGGTCCCGCTGGTCGGGTCGGATCAGCGGCCCGAGCCCGGCTCGGAGGGCGTCCGTCGAGGCATACGCGGTCGGCTCGGGTAGCGGGCCCATTGCCTCGGACACCGCTTGCAGCACCTCAGGGTCATGCAGAGCGGCCAGGGTCGCAGCAAGATCAGCCGCTACCGCCGGCCGGTCAGCCGGCGTAATGGAGTGCCGCACGTCGAAGAACGGCACCGCGGCCGCTCGGCGCGTGATCAGCATCGCCGGATCGCGGGCCGCTGCCACCACGTCCGGCAGCGGCAACCGTGGTGCGGCCAGCCGAAGCGTCTCCATCAGCCCTACTTGATGGCAGATCCGCAGTGCGGGTGGCTCGGCCCAGGCGAACTTGACCACGAATCGGCCGTCGACAACAGCGGTCGCCGCGCACCACTGGGGGTCGTCGCTCGGCTCCAGGCCGCGAGGCACGATCGTGCCGCCGGCCAGGTCCGGCGCGACCGTACGCAGCGCAGCTCGCAAGGCATCCACAGTCGGCTCGCTGAGCCAGGTCGGTGCCACTACTTGATGCAGCAGCCCACGCAGACCTTGGGCTTGGGCAACGTGAAGGCCAGACAACAAGTCTTGCGCTGCACATCCAGGTTTCCGCCCCGCCCTGGAACCAGCTCGATCAGGTCCTCGACCCCGAGCGTGCCCAGCAGCGTGGCGATCGTCTCCGCCGACGAACCCGGCAGCACATCCGCCGACCGCAGCACCGCGTAAGCCACCCCGGACGACAGCGACCCCAGCAAAGTGCGCTGCCCCAGCCGCACCTTCGTGTGGATCGCCTCCAGCAACGGCGTCAGATGCTCGTCCAGCAGCGAGCGCCGCAGCTCCTCGAGCAGGGCCGCCTCGTCGGCGACGACCCGGACCTGGGCCAGACCGCTCAGCGCCAGCGGGTCGGACGGCAGCACCGCCACCGTGATGTCGCTGCGGAGGCCGATGGTGACCAGCGGCCGCGGGTCGTTGAAGTGCATCAGCACGTCGGTGCCGGTCAGCAGCGGCACCCGGCGGGCGGAGGCCCAACCCAGCACGGCCGGCAGCGCCAGCCAGTACGTGTAGGCCTTCCAGGCCAGTGCGGCCGCGGCGTGCGGCTGGGCCTGCCAGCGTTCGCGGGACGAGTCGAGCAGGGTGTCGAGGCTGGCCCCGGCCAGGTCGGAGGTGGGCTGCCAGCCGGTCGGATCCTGGACCATCAGGTCCGGCGCCAGGCCGGGCAGCTCGGTGCTCGTGCCGAACATCGCCCGCAGAGTCGCGGTCACCGGGGCCAGAGGCTGCGCCGGGTGGGCGGAGTGATCGGAAACGACACGATCCAGCGCGGTGGTCACCGGGGTGCGCCGCTCAGGGAGAGGCAACGCGGCTTCATCCGCTGGATCACCACTGTCACCTCGCCACGCTTCGCTGGTCAGGACGGCCCACCATACCTTGTTAAGGCTAACCTAACCACGCCAGCACAACCCCCACAAACCCGGCCCCAGACAGGTGTTCTTCGAGGAAATACCCCCAGCAAGGGTGACCTAACCGAGCGTTGCGCCGTTGCCGGTTTCGTCAAGGTATCTGTCGGCAACGCGCTACTAGCCCCATGCGGACACCGGAAGACATGGACACTGAAATTCCTGTCGCAAAGGGGACATCCGTGATGACCACCTCGCCTGTCGAGAGGGCTGCCGACCACTTCGTGTCGGCGCTCGCGCAATGGCGGGTCGAGCGCGGGATGACGAAGAAGCAGCTCGCCGCGCGCATGGGGTTCGATCCGTCCTACGTCAGTCACGTCGAGGGCCGCCGGCACAAGCCCACCGAGGACTTCGCCCGGCGCGCGGAGGCGGTCCTGGCCGCCGGCGGCGCGATCTGGCAGAGATTCCAGGAGTACGACGAACTGCGGCACGCCCGCGGCCCCGTCCTGCACCGCGACCCTCCCGTGCCCGCGCAGTGGATGCCGCCGGGCACCGGCCTCATCGTCGAGCAGGAGGTGGCCGAGCTCACGTACACCGAAGGGGCTTATCGGTGTGTGATCCGGCGCGCGCTCTACAACGCCGGGGTGGAACCGGTCACCCGCTATCTGGTGAAGATCTCCGTCGACCGGTATCCGCACGACCCGCAGGGCTCCAACCGCCACCACCGCCAGCATCCGCTGAGCTTCGAGGAGATGGATCTGCGCGCGGTCGCCGGCGAGGGTGCCGCCACCGAGCCGATGCAGTGGCGGCTCAAGCTCGACCGGGACGCCGCCAAGGAGGTCTGGCTGCTCTTCGCCAACGACCACGGCCAGTTCCCGCTCTATCCCGGCGAGCGCACCACGATCGAGTACGCCTACACCGTCGGCGAGGAGAAGTGGGGCCAGTGGTTCCAGCGGGCCGTCCGCCTGCCCACCCGCAACCTCACCGTACGGCTGAACTTCCCGGTCGAGTTCGAGCCGCAGGTGTGGGGGGTCGAGACCTCGCTGGCCGCCGAGGTGCCCGTGCGTACCCCGTTGGAGCGGCACAACGACGCACGCCGCGCGGTCTTCGAGTGGTCGACCGACGCGCCGCTGCTCAACGCCCGGTACCGCCTCGAGTGGCGGTTCCGCGGCGAATCCGCCCCGACCACCCCGGACGAAGGAGTCCCCAAGCCCCGCAACGGTCAGGAGCGCCGCACCAACGGCCATGAGCTGAGAGCGAGCCAGCGCATGCGCGGAATCGGCATTGTGCAGCGCGGCGCGGACCTGCTGCGCCAGCGCGCCCGGCACTTCCAACTGCCCCGGGAGGAGGCGGCCGCCCGCGACGCGGTCGCCGGTCTGCGGGCCACCCTCGAACGGCTGGAGGGACTGCACGACTTCAGCAAGGGAGTGGGACTGGCCGCCTCGCAGATCGGCCTGGCGGTTGCCGCCGCCGTGGTACGCCCACCCGAACGTGGCGCTGAGTCCGTGGTCCTGCTGAACCCGCGGGTCGTCGACGAGTCGAGCGAGACCGATGAGCAGTACGAGGGCTGTCTCTCCTTCTTCGACTACCGCGGCCTGGTGGTCCGGCCGTTGCGCGTCGACGTCGAGCACGCCCGTTTCGACGGGACCCGGGTCATCACCTCCTTCGAGCAGGCCATGGCCCGCCTGGTCAGCCACGAGATCGACCACCTCGAGGGCCGGCTGTACGTGGACCGGATGGTCCCCGGGGCCAACCTCGTGCCGGTCGAGGAGTACCGCCAGACCGGCCAGCCGTGGAACTACTAGTCGGAGAAGCTGTCGTACTTGATCCGTACGGATGGGACCTGGAGCTCGGCCAGGGTCCGCAGGGTGGCCTTGACCATCTTGCCGGAGCCCGAGACGAAGAAGTCATGTTCGTTCCACGGGCCGTAGCGGGCCACGACGTCGGAGATGTTGCCCTGCTCGCCGGGGAAAGTCGGATCGTCGCTGCACGCGGTCACCACCGAGAGCCAGGGGTAGCGGGCGGCGAGCCGGTTCAGCTCGGCCAGGTCGTACAGGTCCTCGCGGGTGCGGGCGCCGAAGAAGACGTGCACCCAGCGGGTCCGGTTGTAGCGGGTCAGTTCCTCCAGCAGTGACTTGATCGGCGCGAGGCCGGTGCCGCCGGCGACGAAGACCGCGTCCCGGGTGGAGCGCCGGTCCAGGTTCATCGAGCCCATCGGCGCGGCCAGCCGGATCATGTCGCCGACCTCCAGCCGGCGCACCAGTGCGCTCGAGACCCAGCCCGCCCCGACCGCCTTGACGTGGAACTCCAGGGTGTTGTCGCGCCGGGGAGCGTTCGCCGGCGAGTAGGTCCGCCACAGCCTGGGCTGGAAGCGCGGGCATTCCAGGCTGAGGTACTGGCCGGCGCGGTACTCCAGCGGCTGCATCGGCATGACGGTGAAGACCGCGATGTCGGTCGCCCGGCGTTCGTGCGCGGTGACCTCGGCATACCAGTACGGCGGGTTGGTGTCGGCCTCGGCGCCGGCGAGCATCTTGGCCGCGATCACCGCGTACGCGTCGGCCCAGGCCTGGTCGTACTCGACGCCCCACTGCTCGCCCGCGAACTGCCGCATCGCCTCGATCAGCGCCCCGCCGACCACCTCGTAGTGGGCTGGTTCCACGTGGAACTTGCGATGATCACGACCGAGCGACCGGAGGTACTCGTCGAACTTCTCCGGATCCTCCAGCGTCTGCACGGCGGTGACGATGGCGTTGAGCAGCCGGGCGCGCTGGACGTCCATGTGCACGGGGAACAGGTCCCGCAGGTCCGGGTGTGACAGGAAGATCCGCGCGTAGAAGTAGCCGGCGACCTTGTCCTGATGCTCCTCGACGAGGCTCCAACTCTCCTTGAGCAAACGAGCGAGGTCTCCCATGCCCTCAGCCTGGAGAAAACACCGGGTAACGCATCGCACCCGAAGTGCGATGTACGCCGCACAATTGCCGACACACGGCGAGTCGCTTGCCCCGATAGGTCCGAATGTGCATGAACGCGATCACTCGAACGGCTGAGCCAAATCTAGAGTGGTGGCGTGACGGTAGCTCTAGATCGGCCCCAGGCCACCCGCAAGCAGCTCCGCCTGGAGATAGTGATCGTCCTGCTGCTGTCCCTGGGCCAGTCCGCGGTCTACGCGGTGGTGTCCCTGATGGCCAAGCTCACGGCCGGCAAGCCGCTGTCCCAGCAGACCGCCACGCTGAACCCGTCACAGTCGCCGCGGCCCTACCTCGATCTCACGTACCAGTTGCTCGGCATCTTCTTCGCCCTGATCCCGGTCCTGCTGGCGCTCTATCTGCTGAACCGCGACCGGCTCGACCCGGCCCGAACGCTCGGCATCGACTTCGGCCGCCCGGCCGGCGACGCCGGCTGGGGCACTGCCCTGGCCGCGGCCATCGGCATCCCCGGCCTGCTCCTGGTGTACGCGGCCGCGACGCTCGGCCTGAACGCCCAGATCGTCCCGGCCGCCCTGCAACCGGTGTGGTGGGCCGTCCCGGTGCTGATCATCGCGGCGATGCAGAACGCGATCCTGGAAGAAGTGATCGTCGTCGGCTACCTGATCACCCGCCTGCGCGAAATGGGCTGGCGCCTCGGTTACATCGTCGCGGCCAGCGCGGTCCTGCGCGGCTCGTACCACCTCTACCAGGGCTTCGGCGCGTTCGTGGGCAACGCCGTGATGGGCGTCGTGTTCGCACTGTTCTTCCTGCGCAAGGGCAGGGTCATGCCGCTGATCGTGGCGCACAGCCTGCTCGACATCGCCGCCTTCGTGGGCTACACGCTGCTCCCCAAGGACTGGCTCAGCTGGCTGTGACCGACCCCCGGCTCAGCGCGCGGTAGTGCACGGTCGCCCGCGCGGCCATGGCCCGCGCGGCGCCCCGGCTGGTCAGCGTGGCGACCAGCAGGCTGGTGCCCGGGAAGAAGTGATTGACCGCCCGGACGGCCGCCCACCCACCGGCCTGCACGGCGATCATCCGGCCCAGCCGCCAGGTGGCGTCGGTGAGCCCGCTGTTGTCGTAGCTGTGCTGCTCGGCCGTGGCGAGCGCCGCCACCGCGTCCTCCCGGACGGGATGAACCCGGGTCAGCACCAGCAGGTCGACCGCGCGCTCGCGGTCGGTCGGATCCAGCCCGTACGCGGCGGCGACATGCAACGCCAGCTCGGCGTGCGTGTAGGCGGCCGCACCGAGCAGGGCGATCGGCGCGTACGACCCGGCGACAGCGGCGAAGACACTGCTGACACTGCCGAACCGGGTGAACTGCGAGACAGCCAGCCGGGCCAACGCGTCCGGTCCGGCGGCGGGATAAGCGGCGCGGGTGCGCGCGGCCCACTCGCCGGCGCGCGGACCGATGGTCTGCAGCGCGGCGAGAGCGAGCAGCTCGGGGGCGTGGCCGGGATCGGCGATCAGCGCGGGCCAGGCCTCGGTCCGCACGCCGGACAGGGTGTCCGCCATGGCGGCGACGGCGGGCGGCAGGGTCGAGGCAACGGGGACGGCAGCCCCCGGCTGCCCCGGGGCCGTAGCCGGGGGCTCGGCAGCCGGGGATGTCGCCTTTTCCTGTACGTCGGCAGCCAGGTTCGACGTGTCGTCGGGCATCAGCTCGTCATCCGCCGAGGGTGCGTTGCCCTTCGCGGCTGATCCGTCGCCGGCAGCCGATCCATTGTCGTTGGCATGTTGCCGGCTCGGCGAGGTCTCGTTCGGCAGCGTCTCGGCCGGCAGCTGCTGCGCCGACGGCGTCTTGGCCGACGGCGTCTTGGCCGACGGCGTCGGGGCCGGCGGCGGCGTGGCGGTGGGTGGCTCATCGGGCACTGTGGTCATGTCCGGGGTGACCACGGCCGGGGCGATCTCCGCGGCGGCTGCCTTGATGGTCGCCGCTGCCTTCTTCGCCGGCCTCGCCGCCTTCTTGACCGGCGCTGCCTCTCCTTGCGCCGCCGTTGCGTGCGGTGGGGTGGCTTTGCGCGGCTGGCGCTTCGCTGGGGTCGCCTTGGCCGGGGGCGCCGTCTTCGTGGCGGGGGCTGCCTTGGCTGGGGGCGCCGTCTTCGCGGCGGGCGTTGCCTTGGCGGGCTGGGCGCTTTCCTGGGCGGGCGCGTCCGTTGCGGCCTGGATGCGGGGCGGGGCCGACTTCGCGGCGGCTTGCGCTCGGCTGCGGCTGGGCGGCTGGTTGCCGGTGCTCGGGCGCGGCGAGCTCTCCCCCGCCGGCGGGGCTGGGGTGGGGGTGGGAGCCGACTTCGCCGGGCGTTGCGGGGCCGTTGCCTTGCGCGGCGTGGACTTCGCTGGATTCCGTTGCGGGCGGGGCGGCGGTGTTGCTTCTGGTGCGTCTGTGCCCGTACCGGAAGAGGTTTTGTCGGCAGCCGGTGGCCGGAAGGTCACCGCCGGGGGCGCCTTCGCCGGTTTCGTCTGGGGAGTTGGCTGGTCAGGCGTGCTGAACGCGGGGTTGGATGTCCGCGGACGGCGCTGCTTCGGCTCGTTCTCCTCCATGCCGAGGCAGCCTAGTCGCGTGGCGGTCATTTCACCTGTTGGAAGACGGTGCGGTCCGTCGATTTCTCCGGATTTCGATGATCGGCGTGGCCTAGGGGCAACCTCTTTGCCGGGCCCCCGGGCGGTCCGGTATCCTCAACCGTCGGTGGCCTGCGAGCCACCGGAGGAGACTTCGCCTAGTCCGGTCTATGGCGCCGCACTGCTAATGCGGTTGGGGTTTTATAGCCCCTCCCGGGTTCGAATCCCGGAGTCTCCGCCACGCACGCGAAAGGGCCGTGAGCTTTACGCTCACGGCCCTTTCGCGCAGGGCGGATCAGCCGGCCCCCTGCTTGGCAGCCTTGGTCACGTGTACGCCGGCACCGAAGTCGACCATCTGCTCGTGGCTCAGCCCCAGGTCCGCCCAGAACTGGATCTGCAGGTAGACGCCCGACGGCTGCTCGACCCACAGAGTCCGGCCGCTGTCGTTGTCGGCCGACTTGGCCAGCACGCCGTCCCGGTCGCCGACCTTGACCTCGGTGCCCGCCGGTGGGCCGCCCTGGTCGCGGCTCTGCAACATGACGGCGATCTTGCCTTCGAAGCTGCGCGGGTCGTACAGCGGATCCTGGGACGGGTCGACGCCGGGCTTGCCCTTGATGCGGCTCGGCGCCAGCACGATGCTGCTGTCGTCGTCGGCCTGCACGAACCAGCCGTCCGGCACCTTGTCGAGGACGAAACCCTTGGGCTGCTTGCCCTTGTAGGACACCAGCTGGGTGGTCGAGACGGTGGTGCCGCTGTCCGTCGCGCCCGGTCCCGGAACGCCGCTGCCGATTCCGGTGGTGAAGACGAAGGCCGCGACGACGGCGGCCGCGGCGAAGGCGGAACCCCCGAGCGTCTGAGCGGTACGGCGGCGGCGCAGCGCCCGGCGGCCCCGGGCCAGGTCGGCGTCCGCGTCGGCCGCGGTGGGGGCGACCGCCGACCCGGCGATCGAGTCGAGCTGATCACGCAGGTCCATCACGAGGTCACTCCTTGGCGAAGAAAGGTGCGATTCTGCTCACTGGGCTGCCCTTGGGCCCGCGTTTGCAAGGCGGCCCGCAGGCGGTCCAGCGCGCGGGCGGTCTGGCTCTTGACGGTCCCTTGCGTGCACCCGAGCGCATCGGCGGTCTCAGCGACATCAAGGTCGTAGAAGTAGCGGAACACAACGGCAGCGCGCATCCGCGGAGGTAGCTCCCGCAACGCCGTCCGCAGCCGCTCATCGAGCTCACCGGGCGGCCCGGGATCACCCGGATGCGGCCGATCGGGCAACTCGGCGGTGGGCCGCTCCCGCCGCCACCACAACCGCCGCCGTTCGTCGACAAGGACATTGACCAGGACGCGGCGTACGTAACCGTCCGGGCTGTGCGCGCGCTGAAAGGCGGGCCAGGCGAGGTACAGCTTGGTCAGCGTGGACTGCACCAGATCTTCCGCGAGATGCGCATTCCCGGCGGTGAGCAGGGTGGCGGTCCGCACCAAGCCGGCCCGGCGAGCCAGGACGAAGTCATGGAACTGCGCATCTCGCTCGCTACTCACGAGCTCTCCTCGTATCTCACAGCCCCCAGACGGATGGGGAGCCGCAAGGGTTGCATGGGCGGGGAGGGGGTCCGGACCGGCTTGGGGGGCGTCCGGGACCGCATGCTAGAGTCGTCGTCTAGCAGGTCCGGGTGCGGCAATGGCCGGGACCAGCGGAAACGTAAGGCAAGCGCCCGTAGCTCAATGGATAGAGCATCTGACTACGGATCAGAAGGTTAGGGGTTCGAGTCCCTTCGGGCGCACAGACTTCAGAAGGCCGTTACCCGCGGAAACGCGGGTAACGGCCTTTCTCGTTCCCATGATTGGCGGGCCGGTTCCCGGTCTCTGGGAGCGTGGTGCTCGGCTGATGCTCCGTCGATCATCCGGACAGATGCTGACCTGGGCTCTTGGGTCCGTCAGCGCGAACGACTTGACCGGCCTGAAGAGTGGAGCGACTGTTCGTCCACCCGGCCGCCTGGTGGCGCGGTGGCTTTGGGGTAGGCCGGTGCCTGCAGAGCTGCGACATTGGTGGCAGCTGGCCGACGGCATGAACCCTAGGATGCTCGACCCCTTGATCCCGCCCCTGCCGATTGCCGACGCGTTGGAGATCCGAAATTTCTTGTCGGCCTGTGGCCGGCGGACGACGGTGAGGAGCCAGGCGAAGTCGACGAGTTGGCCGAGGTTGCCGGAGCACGGAGCTACGCGTTTCATCCGTTGTTCTTGCCGATCGCAGAGGACCATTGCGGGCAGACCACGTTTCGGCGACATGCTCGATTGCTCCGTGCCATACCCGGCGGCCAAGGTCTACGAGGCAGAACCTCAATGGCAGCGCCAGATCGTCGGACGGCCGCGGCCGCCGCCGAGAACGGTGCCACCGATCGTGTTGCCGTCGGCGCTGATCGCCGTCGCCATCGTCATCTCACCGTCGGGGCCTCGCAGCTCGTCAACGGGAACCGGGCCCTTGTCGTCGAGGCCGATCCGTCCGGCCGGCTTCTCCAGGCCGTCCCCGGCCAGCAGGGCAGTACCGTCGGCGGTGCCGGCCCGGGCTCCGAGCTCACCGGCGTCGGGCAGGCTGGCCGTGCTGAACACCGCGCCGTCCTGCAGTACCCAGCGAGTCTCGACGCCGTCGCCGCTGCCATAGACGTACCGGCCCGCGATCGCCCACGCGATCCCGTTCTTGTTCTCATCGCCCCACGGCGTGCCGAGCCCTTCCGGGGTGCCGTCGGGCCACCACAGCATCGGAAACCCGTCGGCCTCGCCGACGATCGTGCCGTCGTCGGCGATGTCGCGCGCAGTCCCCGAGCGCTCGCCCGGCCGGTACACCGGCAGCCGCAACGGGTGCACCGTGCCGTCGGGCGACCAGGTGACAGGGATCGTGTCGTCCGGCTTCGTGCCGTGCACCCATCCGGCGATGACTCCCTTGGCGTTGACGGCGTGCGGGTGGGTCCACGGGTAGCCCTTGACCTTCGCCAGCGGGGTCACCTTCCCGCCCCGCCACACCCAGCCGGTGCTTTCCTCGGCCGGTGTCGTCGAATACCCGACGACCGTGTCGCCGGCCACGTCCGCGATCGTTCCGGTCGCGCCAGTCGGCAGGTCGACCACCTTGCCGTCCCGCCACAGGATCGCCTGTGGGGGGTTGACGTCCAGCCGGCCGCCGACCTGCGCGCCGTCCGGGTCAATGGTCATGACCGTTGCGGGCGCCCCGCCGGGTGTTTTCAGCAGCGTCGGCACGCATCGGCTCTTCGCCTGTGCGGGGGCGGTGCTGTCCGGCGTCCCGGTGGTGTCGTGCGGCCCCGCTCGCATCGGTGCGGTCACCACGAACGTGCCGATCACGGCGAACGCTGCCACCCCGGCTCCCGCGGCGAGCAACGCCCGACCCCGGTTGCGTCGCCGACCGGCGGCCATCGCCTGCTGCACGTCGGCAGAGCTTGGCGGCACCTCGACGGCCAGCATCAGGCCCTTCAGCTCGTTCTCATCCATCCCCGCGCTCCTCAATCGTCGCCAGCATCGACCGCAGCGCCTCCAGCCCGCGGGAGCTCTGGCTCTTAACCGTGCCCACGGAGCAGTTCAACGCCTCGGCCACTTCCTCGATCGGCCGGTCGAGCAGGAACCGCATGACCAGCACGGCCCGCTGGCGCGGCGGCAACCGGCGCAGCGCGGCCACCAGGCTGTCCCGCTCGTCCACCCCGGCGTGCGGGTCATCCCCGGTGACCTCCACCGGCCGCCCGCCCAGCTGCACCCGCGACCATGAGTGCCGCCGCTCGTCGACGACCGCGTGCACCAGCATCCGGTGCACGTAGGCGTCGATGTTGTCGCTGCGCGACACCCGCTTCCAGTGCTGATACAGCCGGGTGATCGTGGCCTGCACCACGTCGTTCGCGCGGTGGGCGTCCCCGCCGCACAGCAGGAAAGCCGCGCGGTGTAACGCTGGCAGTCGTGCCGTCACGTAGCTGACGTAGGGTTCGTCGCCGGCCCGGGAGTCTCCCCGCATCCTCGTCCTTCCGGTAGCCGTTCACTCAACCGACGGTGCCGGCCCCTCGAAAGGTTGAGTTCAAGCGCGCGGTTGGTGCGGCGCCCACTCTTCGACCGTGAAAGACCTCAGCGACGCCGTCCAGGTACGCGCGCAGCCGCAGTTGGTCGGGGCCTGAGCTGCGTATCGCGGTTCAGGCCTTCTTGCTGTCTGGGCCCGCTCGGAGCTCGCCGGTACGGCAGGACGCCGTCGATTTCGCCGTGATGACCGATCCTGATCGCTTCCAACCGAACCGACATAACGCTCAAAGGACCCATAGTTTTGCTGTGTTGTGGATCACTTTCACCTAGGGTTCGGTCGCAGTTCGGCAACTCAGCGTGACAACGGCGCTAGTTGATCAGGACTTTTGTCGGCGTCGTATTAACACTGCGCCACCTTGCGCAACGGTCCACAAGTGACCGTCGTCTTTGCCTGCTCCCGACGGGACATCGAAGCATGCCTGTCCGCTGTTACGCTCGCGCCGACCTAGATCACTAGGTCCTCACGGGAGGAAGTAAGGCGTGCAAATACCACCCCAGAAACGTCAGCACAATGCTGCCCGAAAGCTCGACCACGTCATGGTCGCAATGGCGACTGTGGCGACCGTTCTCTTTTTCCCGAGCGCCGCTCAGGCAGACGAGAAGCCGGTCGTTGCGGTGAAGACAGTGGATGTGAAGGCGCTTGAGAAAGCGACTCTGCGCGCCAACAAGATTGAACTGAAGAACACGAAGTTGCAGGGTCGGGTCAGGGGACACCTCGACAAGCTGGCGCGTGCCGGTCGCCTCACCGACACCGCCGAGGTTCAGGTGGCGGCAGTTCCGGATCCCAATCGGGCCGGAGCTGAGGTTCACCTGCTCTGGGACGAGGGCAAGGCGCCTCACAAACTCACGGTCGCGAAGGTGACGGAGGACAAGGAAGAGACGCCGGTCGGTTTCGGCAGCATCTTCCTCGACACCGCCACTGACGAGAAGATCGCGCCCGCCGGAAACGGGTACGACTACGGCACGGCGCCGAAGAACATGTACCGGTACAAGTACGGCTGCATCGAGCAGTACTGGGAGTCGACCGGGGTCAGTGACCACTACCTCTGGTCGTGCTGGGAGAAGTGGGCGGAGAGCGGAACCCGCCACTGGATCTACAACCGGTTCGGCCGCTTCCACCGGGCCAACTACTCGTGGATTCCGTACACCCGCGAGTTCACCATCCGGTCCCGGCCGTGGGCCGGCTCGGACGCCATCACGTCGCTGAACCAGGCGACGCCGACGGCGAGTGCCACGACGTGCGAGGCCACCCAGACCGTCACCATCGGGGCCAGCGCGGCCGGGGTCAGTGGCCAGATCGGCATCCCTCTGCACCGTTGTGACTCCACCAACCCGGTGGGCACGTGGGGCCGGAAGGAGATCGGCGTCCAGTTCCTGGGCAAGACGTCGAAGGTCGTGCTGTACGGCGACACGGCCGGGGACTACACGGCCAAGGACAAGACGGTCGTCCCGACCTGGGCCGACTACACCTGGGCGGCGGTCGACCGTAAGTACGGCGACCTGAACCTGACCACTCTCGACGAGTTCGTCCGCAAGGACAGTGGCTGGTAACTGGCAATGAGCGCGAAAAACACTTCGCGCGGAGGGGGCAGCCGGTTGTCTTTCAGCCGGCTGCCCTTTGCCGCGATCATCGTTGTCATCCTGGCTGCTGCCATCGCGGTCGCCGGCTTCCTGGACTCCGGGGACGTGAAGACGCAGCCGGTCGCGGAGGCGGCTGCGGAGCCCAAGGATCCCTGTGAGGAAGCCCGCGAGTCGTGCGCGAGCGTGCAACTGCGTGGGCGTGAATGGCGGTACAGCGTCGTCCGGGCAACTACCGATACCAAGCGGACCGTCATTCTCGACCTCGGTGGACCGGGGATCGCGCCGCTGTCCGGGACCTACCACCTGGATGGCTACGCCAAACAGGTCCCGCAGCTCGGCGGCTACAACATGCTCGTCATCGAGGAGCCCTGGGTCACGCAGTCCCTGGACGATTCCTGCGCCGCGGCCGGTACGAAATACTACGAGAGCGTGCGGGCCGGTGCGCAGGACGTCACCGATCAGGCCGCCGCGTTGCATGAAAAGTGCCGGATCGGACAGGGTCGATGGGGATTCACGCCGCAGGACTATGCGGATGTGGTGAGCACCGTCATCGCCAAGGAGTCGCTCGAGGTCGAAGGATTCATCGGCCATTCGTTCGGGGTGGCGCGTTACAGCTATCTGGTCGGTGCCGAAGCGACTCGTGACCTTCGTTGGTCCGTTCTGGCGCGGCCGTTCCCCATCGGTGTGGATGCCGCGTCCTTCGCATCGCGGCGAACGGAACTGATCGAGAAATCATTCGGTCAGACCCCTCGGGTCTTTTCGCAGGCGTCCGCACCCTCCCGTTCGCTGCCGGTGACGAAGTTCGATGTCGCCTCGGCGATCGTGGGCTTGAGCTACGCCGCCGAATCGGAGAAGGGGGAAGCCGCCGAAGCGGTGACCAAGGACCACGATCCGGAGGTTGTCGGCCGATTCTCCGACAACATCTGGCACCGTTACGGCACCAACTCCGTATCCCCCGCTTTCCTGGCGCAGCTGGACGAGATCTGCTCGGCCACCACGTCGAGTGAAAAGCTGAAGGCGGGCCTGTCGCGGGACGCGGCGTCACAGATTGTCGCCAAGCTCATGCTGCCCTGCGCCGGGGAGCCCTCGAGAAAGCTGTCGCTGCCGAAAACGACGACCTGCGTGATCTCGTCCGATACGGACCCTGTGGTCGCCGGCGGCACCGCGGCAACCCTCGTGAAACGGGTCGTGCCCGGGGCAGTCGTCTACAAGTCCCGGGTGGCGTCGCACCGGTCCCAGGACGGGCTGTCGTTCTGCCTGAAGCAGGTGCTGAAAGCACGATGAGTTCGGTGGGCGGAGAGCAGGCTACGGGTCGTCGTCTGCTCTCCGTCCGCTTTCCGGCCGGTGAGGTGCTGGTCAACGCGTGATGGTGACGGCTGTGCCGTCAGTTCCCAGATCGGCGACGGCGACTTCACCGGTGCTCATCGCGGCCATCCAGGTGAGTTTGTGCGGGCCGGGCCCGATGTCCGGGGGGATGTGACCGGGCAAGGTGAACTCGATACTGTCGTGCCCCGCAATGCTGGTCTGCGTGCAGTTGATGCGTTGCCAAGGCCCGGTGTCCACGTCGGCGACGCCGAGGCGGAAGACGGGGCATGAGGACAGCGGGTAGTCGCGCTCGAAAACGTTGTCGATCCGTACGGTGTAGGTGAAGTCTTGTCCCAGGCGCAGAACCGCGGGCGCCCGGAGCTTGGCGTTGAGGGCGGCGTAGAGCATGGGCGGCTCGACGAACCAGGGGCTGACGTCCGCGCCGCAGATCCCGGTCAGGCGTCGCGAGCTCGGCAGCGGCAACTTCTTGGTGCCGACAGTGAGCATCAAGGCGCGGTAGGAGCGGGGCTTCTGCCCGACCGGGCACTTGTCGCCACGGATCTGCAGCCGGGCCGGCTCCGCCGGGTCGATGGTGGCCGGGAACTGGCGAGTGATGCTGTTGTCGAGCGGGCCCAGGTCAGCGACGGCGATGGGCTCCGAGGCGCCGGTGGCGCTGTTGACCCCGGACAACTGCGGTCGGCCGGACAAGGTGCAGCGCTCGCTGTTGTTCGGCCGGAGCGCGAGTCCGGTCGACAATCCCCACGGCGCCGACTGCACAAGCCATTCCACCGAGCCGACGTTGTCGAGCCGGCACGGCTGCCGCTCGGGGCGCGGAGAACGGCGGAGCAGCTGCGGCGCGGCGACGGGCTCGGCACTGACAGCCGTGGTCGACGGGGCCGGGTCCTGTTTGATGGCGCCGGCGCCGACGACGGCCGTACCGGCGACCAGCGTTGCCGCGGCCGTGACAGCCAGCAGTCGCCGGCGTCGGCGGCCGGTGATGCCGGCCTCGACCCGGGCCACCGGGTCGGGCCCAGCGGTGACCGGCGACGGTACGGCATGCATCGCGGCGCGCAGGTCCGATTCGATCGTCTGCGGGTCGATTCTCATCGGGTACCTTCTTCTACCGGTCGCAGGTGGGCATCGGAGGTGAGCTCGCGGCGCAGCCGGGTGAGCGCCCGGGACGCATTGCTCTTCACTGTTCCGGTCGAGCAGCCGAGGGTCTCGGCGATCTGAGCCTCGGACTGGTCCAGGTAATAGCGCATCACCATGACCGCGCGCTGCTGGCGTGGCAGGCAGTCGAGCAGCCGGAACAGGGAGTCGTCGGTAGGCTCGACGCCGGTCACGCCGACGTCGGGGGTGTCACCGACCAGGCGTTCCCGGCGCAGCGAACGGACCCGGTTCAGATAGCGGTTGGTGATGATCCGGCGCAGGTAGCCCTCCGGGTCGCCCTGCCGCTCGATGCGCCGCCAGGCGATGCCGGTGCGTTCGAGAGCGTCCTGCACCAGGTCCTGGGCCAGGTGGGCATCGCCGGACAGCAGGTACGCGTAACGCAACAGCGCGGCGTGTCTGCTGCGCACGAATTCGGCGAAGTGATCCGGTGCTGCCCATCTCATCACGGACTTAGGACACCTCAGCAGCTCGGTCGGTTGTCACAGTGGCGAACTTTCTGAAAACGAGAACTGGGCACCCCTTCCGGGATGCCCAGCTTCGTCGGTCGTGCTCTCAGCTGATGCCGTACGCGCGATAGATCGTCACGTCCGTGTAGCCGCCGCTCTTGTACGTGGCCCGCGCCCGCAGTGACACCGCGCCCGAGGCCGGGTTCGGGACCACGGCGGTCCAGACGCCCTTGATCTTCTTGACCTTGACCGTGCGCCAGGTCTTGCCGCCGTCCGCCGACATCTTCACGCCCAGCGACTTGAACCTGGGGTTCTTGCCGCGCTTGGCGTCCGGGTCCTGGGTGTAGCGGTTCAGCTTCAGCGCGACGTTCGTGGTTTTGCCGCCCGCCTTGTTCCAGCCGTTGAGCCCGGTCGGCACCATCGTGACGGAGTTGACCTCGGCCAGGGCGTTGCTCTTCGGCTTGGTGTAGAAGCGGTAGCTGACCACGCTCTTGGTGGAGAGCATGCCGGCCGGGTACCTGATCTCCGGGTAGTACCGGGTGGCCGTGTTGGTGAGCGTGTACCAGCCGGCCTTCTTCACCTTGTAGTCCAGGACCGTCATGTCGGGCTCCCAGCCCCGGTCCTTCTTCGTCTTGACCGTCTTGCCCTTGAAGGACAGGGTCGCCGTCGCCTTGTCGCCGCCTTCGCCGCCGGTGTCGTTGCGGGTGAAGGCGGGGTCGGTGAACATCTCGTTCAAACGGAACGAGACCCGGCCGTACAGGGTGGTCGGCAGTTGGGTGCTCGGGCCCCAGGCGGCGTTGTAGAAGCGGACCGTGGACGACTTGCCGCCGGCAACCTTGCGCTCGGCGAAGTACGAGCCGATGTTCCAGGTCTCGCCGTTCCTGGTAGCCGCGGAGGTGCCGGACCGGATGTGCCAGGCGCCGGGCGTCAGCTTCAGCTTCGCGCGGGACGGCCGGTCGGTGGACCACAGACCGCTGTACATGTCGTCGGCGCAGCCGCGCTTGATCGGCTGCACCGCCACATCGGTGTTGTTCGAGCCGGCCGGGCCGAGGTTCGACACCACGGAGACGGTGCCGAGCGAGGAAACCTTCAAGGTCCGGGTCGGCTTCTTCGGTACGCCGGTCGTCTGGTGCACGACCGCGTACGCGTCCGCCAGCGCGGAGCTGTCGCTCCACGTGCCGAGCGCGGCGAAGGCGATCTTCTTGGAGGTGGTCGGGATGACGTACACGGTGTCGCCGTACGCCTCGACGTTGTAGCTCGCGCTGGTCTTGGTGCAGATCCGGGCGCTGAGGTTGCGGGAGAGGCCGGCCGGCGCCGGGCTCACCGCGAGGTTGACCCGGCGGCCCTGGCGGGCGTCGACGGTCAGCTTGGCGGATCCGGATACCTTGACCGTACGCCCGCCGAGCGTGGTCGTGCTGCCGCTGGTGATCGAGGTGAGCACGGCGTAACTGCCCTTGGGCAGCTTCTTTTTCTTGTTGCTGCGAACCGTGTACTGCGAGCTGCTGGCCAGGTTGACCACGGTGGCGGAGACCGAGACCTTGGCCCCGGAGCGGTTCAGCACGGTGAGGGTGAGCGTGTTGGTCGCGGCCACAGCGGCGCCGCCGGTGCTGAGCACCAGGGCGGGAACCACGGCGGAGACGGCCAGATACCGTCCGAGACGGGCACGGCTGAAGGTTGAGAGCACTGTGACTTTCCCCTTGGTTGGAGGGGTGACGTCGGCCGTACGTCCGGCCCGACATCGAGAAGAGGTGCCGGTGATCATGTCACAGCGGTGCCCGTCGCGTTGTCCCTCCGAGTGCCGTCACCAACCACAGTGGACCCGGCGTTGTCGCTAGCGCTGCCCGGGCCCGGGCAGCAGGTCGATGGTGTCGGCCGACATCGGCTGATCGCACGCCGAGCAGTGCAGCTCCACGTGCGCGATCTCGCCGCACGCGTGATGCCGGTACAGCACCGGTGGTCCCGCCTCGCCGGCCGTCCACCGATCGCCCCACTTGACCATGACCATGAGCAGGTCGACGAGCTCAGCGCCCTTCGGAGTCAGCACGTACTCGCTGCGAGCGGGCCGTTCCGAATACTGCTGCCGGGCCAGCACGCCGGCCTCGACGAGCAGCTTGAGCCGCTCGGTCAGCACCTTGCGGGAGATGCCGAGGTCGGCCTGGATCTCGTCGAAGCGGCGGATGCCGACCCATACGTCCCGCAGGATCAGCGGTGACCAGGGCTCGCCGATGACGTCCAGGGTGCGGGCGATCGAACACGCCATCTCGCCGAACTGGGTGCGCTGCATCGGCCCAGGTTAGCTCTACCGGGTTCCTTCAGGGAACTAAGTCTGTTAAGTTCCCCCAAGGAACTCACTCGGGAGGCGCACGATGACCGGAACTCTGCCGCAAGGTCACCTCGGACTGCTGGAGACGCCGCTGGCCCAGGAGCTGCTGACCTCACGAATCCCCGCACGGCTGGGATTCGTGTGGCCGGACGGCACGCCGCGGGTGGTACCGACCTGGTTCCACTGGAACGGCCGGGAGATCGTCATGGCCACGTACACGGGAGGGCCGAACGCCGGGATCCGCCACCCGGCGGCCAGGGTCGCTGCCCTCCGGGCAAAGCCGGCAGTGGCCTTGACCATCGACACCGATGACGCGCCGCCGCAGTGCCTGACCATCCGCGGTCTTGCGGAGATCACCGAGGTGGACGGGCTGGCCGAGGAGTATGCGGCGGCGGCCCGCCGCTATCTCGGCGACGGCGCGGAGCCGATGCTGGCCCAGATGGACCAGCCGGGCACCCGGCAGGCCAGGATCGTGGTACGCCCGACGTGGGTCGGGCTGGTGGACTTCACGACGCGGCTGCCGAGCGCGCTGGGCGGGGTCCTCGGCTGACGGATCAGACCTTGCGGTAGCGGGCCTGCACGATCGAGAACAGCCCGTACGCGGCGATGCCGAGCGCGGTCAGGGCCAGCAGCCACGGGCCGTAGCTCTGCTCGGACAGCACGTTCAGGGTCGCGTCGAGGCCGCGGGCCTTGTCCGAGTCGTACTGCACGGCCGCGATCAGGAACAGAACCCCGGCAATCCCGTACGCGGTGCCCTTGGCGGCGTAGCCGGCGACGCCGAGCCGCTCGCTGAGCCGGCGCATCTTCGCGGTCATCCGGCTCATCTTGAGGTGCTTCTCGAACTTCTTCCGCACCCCGTAGATCACCAGCCCGACACCGATCGCGGCGATCACGATGCCGGCGAGACCAACAGTGATCCGGCCGCCGGTCGAAGCCATCAGATCCTCGCTGGCCTTCTGCTGAGTGTCGGCGCTCGAGGCCTTCTTGCCCCGGAGCACCTTGATGCCGGTGAAGGCGAAGTAGGCGTAGAACAGCGCGCGGCCGGCCGAGACGATGCGCTCGTACAGGCGATGCCGTCCCCGCTCGGCGCGATGGCCGACGGCGGCCTCAAGAAGCTGCCAGAGCGTCATGGCGATGAGGCCGACGACGATGACCACGATGAGGAACGTGCCGAACGGCTTCTCGGCCAGGCGGTGCAGGGCGCCGGACTGGTCGCCGTCTGTGCCGGAGCCGTCGAACGCGATCTGGAGGATGAGCCAGGCGAAGAGCAGGTGGATGATGCCGTACCCCACCAGGCCGCCACGGGTCAGATGTTCCAGCCAGGTGCTGTTGGCTGTGCGCGAAGCGGCGCCACGGGCCTGCGTGGGGAGGGAGGGCATGGACCTGCCATTGACCTGTACGCCGATTTCTGAAACGTGCGCCCGGGCTGAGACCGGCCCGTGGCTCGGTTGAGCGCCCGTTGTGGGTGACACGACTTACGAGCTCATGGCCATGACTTCCGCGGCCGGCTAGGGTACAGATCATGGCCCAGACCTTCCGAGTCGTTGACCTGTTCGCCGGGTGCGGGGGGATCACCACCGGATTCCACGCCACGGGCCGCTACCGGACCGTGGGTGCAGTGGAGATTGACACGGCCGCCGCGACCACCTACACCGAGAACTTCGGCAAGGGCCTCGTCCACCACGGCAGCATCGTCGGTTGGCAGCCGGAGGGGCAGGCCGCACGGGCGGACGTCATCGTCGGTGGGCCGCCCTGCCAGGGTTTCTCCAATCTGGGGTCCAAACGGTCCGACGACCCGCGCAACCAACTGTGGCGCGAATACGTGCGGGTGTTGAAGGACATCCAGCCGCTGGCGTTCGTCATCGAGAACGTTGACCGATTCTTGACCAGTGACGAATTCCGCCTGCTCAAGGCCGAGGTCGACGGCGGCCTGCTGAAGGACTACTCGCTCGACGAGCGAATCGTCAACGCCGCTGAATTCGGTGCCGGACAGGTCCGGCGGCGGGCGATCGTCATCGGCACCCGTAACGAGCTGAAGCCGATTGATGTGCCCATGGGGCACGTACCGCGCGATCGATGGAAGTCCGTCCGGGAGAGCCTCGCCGGGATCCCGCAGCACATCCACGAGGATCGGCAGGCACTGCCGCCGACGTTCGTCAATCATCACGGCGTGCGCCTGCCGGGCGCGTTCGAGGGCCGGTTCCTCCACGTCACCAGGAGGTACGAAGAGATCTCGCGGCAGCGTTTCCGGGAGATCCCGGAGGGCGGCAACCGGTTCAACCTGCCCTACGAACTCCAGAGTGACTGCTGGCGAAAGCATACGACCGGTTCCGCTGACGTCATGGGCAGGCTCCGGTGGGACCGTCCATCCGTGACGATCAGGACCGAGTTCTTCAAGCCGGAAAAAGGCCGCTACTTGCACCCGAGCGAGCATCGAGCGATCACTCATCTGGAGGCTGCCCGGCTGCAAGGCTTTCCTGACGGCTTCAGGTGGTGCGGCTCGAAGGTTCAGATAGCCAAGCAGATCGGCAATGCCGTGCCCGTGGAACTCGCCGAATCGCTGGGGCGCTATCTCGCAGAAAGCTTGGACGAGAGACTCTGAGCACTCGTGAGGCGTACCTCATCGGCCGAGGGCGCGCCTGCGGACACTTCCTCCGCTATTCGTGCAGCTGCCACCTCCGGGTCCTCGTGTTCCCAGATGCGGATCACGCGCCAACCCGATGCCGTGAGATGAGCGTTCGTGGCGAGGTCCCGTGCCTGATTGGTGGCGAGCTTGGCCGACCACCATGCCGCGTTGGCGGCCGGACTCGTCTGATGCTCAGGACAGGCGTGCCAGAAGCAACCGTCGACGAAAACAGCGACGCGCGCCCGGGTGAAGGCGACATCCATGCTGCGCCGTGGCATACCGGGGATCGGGAAGGCGACGCGAAACCGTAGCCCTCGCGCGTGCAGCAGCCGGCGGATCGCCACTTCCGGCTCGGTGTCGCGGCGCCGCTGCCGGCTCATGCGTCCTGACACTCCCGCGGAGCTCGGAACAGGACGGGATGCCGATGCCATGCGGGTCAGATTACCTGCGCAATCCCGCTCAGCTACGTTCGGAGCGGGCGGCCTTCGCAGTGCTGATGGCGATCGCTATCTCGGGCCGGAGGAGATGCTCGGGCAGGCCGAACAGATCCTGAAATGCTCCCCGGCGCATGAGGTGTTTGAGGGTGTCCCGAAGAACCTCTGTCTCGTTGGTGCCCATCCAGATCCGCGGCCACTCCTTCGCCAGCGCTCGTACGAGGTCTGGCGATCCTCCGATGGAACGTCGTCGAGCGAGGATCTGGTCGAAATTGCGCTCGGAGAACACATCGAGCAGGTGGTACGGATCATCACTCCGCGTACTGTCACGCAGCAGTTCGGCCCGCCACCACAGGCGGCCGAAGACGTGCCGGGTGATGTCGGTGGCCAGCACCCGATCTCCCGGCGGCCGAGGGAATCGCCACACAGCGACGTCCGGCAGCAGAACCACAGCCAGGAACGCCCACATCGGTCGTACCGCAGCCTCGGCCGGAACGAGCCCCATGTGCGTGTGCAGCGCTTGCGCGATGCCGATATCGAAACGGTTGAGCCGTCTTCCGACGGTTTCGTCGGGAAACCCGAACTCGGCGGCGATGTCCCGGATCAGCCCGCGAATATTCAGGAGCCCCTCGACCGTCACTCGAGTGCCGCCGGTGGGTGAGAAGTACTGAGCGAGATGGGACGTCTCGACCCGGTTGATCAAATCCGAGGGTCGGAGATCGACCATCTCTGCATAGAGGCCCTTGGCGGCCTTGTCGGGCAGACGCGGATAGAGAACGCTCATCGCTTCGTCTCCAGCAGGAACTCCGTGGCGGCCTGGACGATCGCGCCGAACAGTGGTGGGTCGCTGCTCTGGATCCGGCGGATGTCGAGCAGGTCCTCCTGCACGTAGCTCGACATGTAGGTGCGCACCAGGCCCTGCAGTACGGCGCCCAGAGTGTCCTTGCCGAAATCCTCGGTCATTTCGAACGCTTCGTCCGTGACAGCGCGTTCGAGCATGCTCTTGATGACGTCGGATTTGAGCGCGGAAAGCACGGTGCGATCGACGTCCCCCGGATTCCCGGCGCGGCTGATCGCAGCGACGACTGCCGGATGTTCCTGATTGACGAGCAGTTGAATCGCGCCGAGCGCACTCGCCTCGAGGTCCGACCCGAGTTCCAGGAACCACGCCGCCTTGTCCGGGAGGCTCGACTTCGAGAAAGGCACCAGAGCTATCGGGAACAACGGCGCATCACCCTGCAGCCGGATCTCGGTCGCATCGTTCCACAGCGCGCTTCCCGGCCGATGTGCGACAGCGGGCCGTTGTTCCGCTTCGCCGGCGAGGACGACGGACGTCTCGACATGGAGTACCCCGCCGAGTCGATCACCCGGAAGGATGACGTCGACGGTCCATTCGCGTCGATCGTCGTCGAGCGGAACCCACGCCGCCGATCCCCGCACGAGGGAAGGCACCGCATTCCACCGGACACTGATCGCCAACGGAACACCGCTGTCCAGGCCTGCGGATCGGCGGCCGTCCGCCAGGTCGACGGTCATGCTGCGGCGCAGTCTGAGATCGGTCTGATAGTCCCAGTCGGGCAAACTCCCCGGGACATCCCGTTCCTGATCCGAGTCGGGGTCGATCACCCAGGTCGTTGCCTTGACGGCGCCGGGAGCGAACCTTCGATAGGGCCAAGCGCGAGTTCCTCTACCTGCCATCAGGCTTTCCCTCCTCGCGGAGAGCGATCACGTCCACCTGGGTCACGGTGTCGACCACGGGACGAATCACAAGTCCGACCTCGGTGCCGGCTTCGGCGGCTTCCAGGAGGAGCACGTCCCCGGGAATGAGCTGATCCCCGATTCGCCACCCGGTGATCGCCGGAGATCCGGCACTCTCCGGCGGCTCCTGCTCACGCGTACCGTCCGCCACCATGATGTCGGCCGTTCCCTTGGCCCGCAGTCGACCGCTTCCCACGACGATCAGGTCTTGGACAAGGACCAATCCCGACTCGGAGTCCTCGAAATACGGCTCTCCCCGAAGCCTGAGGACAGAGCGGTTGCGAGGAGCGGTGACACTCTTCGTTCGGCTTCCGCCGTTCGACGGATCGGATTCGCCATCGGTCGGCAGCGGAGCCGAGCTCGACGAGCCTGGGGGTGGTGGACCGGCTTGATGAGGCGACGGATCGGCGGAGAACAAGGCTGACGCGGCCCCAGTGCCGCCGGCGGCGGCGACCAGCGAACCGAGGAAGTTGCTCGCGGCGCCCAGCGGCGCACGAGTGCTCTCCACTCTGACCTCGGCGGGCCGCGCGAATTCGGTCAGCCGTTCCTTGAGCCTGGCGAATGTCGTCCGCACGAAGGTCCGTTCGGTGCCGTCGAGCTGGGCGAACACCCATGCATCGTGCGTGGGTGGTTCCGCGGCGGCGTAGGTCCTGTCCATGTCGTCGAAGGCTCGGAAGACACCGGCGTACGCAAGGTTCGCGCTGATCGGTTCCGGGCCGGCGTGGTACTTGACCACGAGTTCCGGTGACCGTAGGAGGCAGACGTGATGAGGTGCGTGGGTGATGCCGAGATCCTGCGCCGCAGGCGGCGGCTCGTAGGCCGGGATGAGTTGGCGTTCCAGCGAGAGCCGACCGAGTTGACGCTTCGGATTTCCGCAACTGAGGGTCTGAACACCCTCACCGGATCGGAGGCGCCGGTACGCCGAGACGAAGGTCCTCAGTCCCCGCGTCTTCTCCGGCACGGGTACGGGGATGTCGATGCCGTCGTGCCGTACCTCGACGATCAGCCGCTCGTCGCCACGATCCTCCAGCATCACCGGCCAGAGGTTCCAAGCGGTCGAGTCGGCGAGGTAGCGAGCGGTGCCCTCGTCCGTGTCATCGCCGAAGTCCGGATCGACGATGACCACGTCCGTCCCCGACTCGTCATCCTTGAAAGCCGGGAGCCCGAGCTCGGCCGCCACCCTAACTGCTTCATCGCCGAGCAGCGGCTCGACGTGGGTGGCTTCCACGTGTCCCCACCAATGACGCCCGGTGTACGGCTTCGTCTGTTCCGCTTCGCCGAGCTCCATGGACTCGCCGAGACAGATGCCGATGAGACGGTTCTGCAGACCGGCGCCCGTCGCGGTCCGGGTGTGCACGATGATGGTGCCCGCTCGCGAGGTCTGGTACAGGATTCCCTTGCCGTACCCGTAAGTGCCGCCGCCGTTCTTGGTGTCGGGCGGATCCCCGACGTTCAACACGAAGGACACCCAATCGCGCGGTTCATCGCCCCGGGCGGTATCTGCTCGCGTGGGTCCGCCGAGGCCTTTGGTGCCACGGTCACTGATGGTCAGCGTCCGGATGAGTGCAGACTGTCCTTCCCGACCTCTCAGCGACTGCCGTAGCCGGAACTTGTCGCTGTGCGGTGCGCCTTCGAGCAGGAGCGTTCGCCAAGCGTTGACGTGCTGAGGGGACACGATCGTCAGGTCGATCGTGAACCTCACGGGCCGTCCTCCGAGTCGTGCATCCCAGCTGTTCTGGGCCGACTCGCGGACCAGGATCGCCGGCCAGGGTATCGGTGGCTTGCCCAGGGTGCGCTTGATGCCTTCCGCGCTGATGGAACCGGCGGGCGGGAACGGCTGTGAGTACCAACGGGGCTTCATCCTCGTCCCACCATCGAGTCCAGGAAGTCAGCGACCTCGTCCTCTTGCATGGGCGCGGGCGCGAAGTTCAGGTCCACGGCATACCGGACGTCGGACACACCGGGCGGAAGGTCGGACGCCAGCGATGCGGCCACGATGCGGGGAAAGTCCTCGGCGACTCGATAATGCGCTTCCTCGACCACGGTGAAATGCAGGCCCTTGTATCGATCGGCGTCGGCCATGAAGTATCCGGATCGGGCGAGAAGCTGCCAGAGGTCCTGCGGACGGTCCAACCGCCTCGCGGTGGATCGGATCAGCTCGGGTACTGCGATGCCGCCCGTGTCCCCGGTGTCCAGGCGTAGCCACCAGAGCATCAATCCACCCGCAGGCGCGGCGAGCTGGTCGATGCCATGGATCCGCACGATCCGGCCCTCCGACGAGGCCGTCGCCTTCACCTCGATAGCGGAGGCGTTGAGAACGAAGTCCTGCGGTGCTCGCAGGGGCCCCTGCCAGCTCTTCAGGAGATCCGGGCGTAGGTCGAGCAGGCGATTCAGAACGGTGAGTTCTCCGAAGAGGCCGGCCAATTGTTCGATCCCGAGTTTGCTTCCACTGCGGAGCAGTTCACGCCAGCCGCCCAGGACCTGGCCGATCGCCACCAGCACATCGTCGGGCTCGGCCGCCAACGCCGCGAGCACATCGGCACACAGACCGGTGAAGATCTCCGCGAGGTCCGCTCTCAACAAGACAAGATCGGCGTAGTGCACCGGCCTGGCCTCCGGCTCCAGAGTCAACGGCAGCAGGTGAACCGCTGCCGACCTGAGGTCGGGCCGGGGCCGGTCGCCCGGGGGAAGCGGAACGAGAAGATGCCGGTTGCCGTCCGGACCGATGGCACAGAGCATGGGCAGTCCGGCCGATTCCACGGGCAACGCCGATGTCAACCAGGCCGTTCCCCGCTGTACCGCGCCCAGCGCTCTCCAATGATCATTGATTACGGCCCTCAGGTCGCTCATTCAGCGTCGTCCTCGTCGTCGTGCTGCAGCGCCTCGGGGTCTTCCTCCTCCCAATAGACCCCGGAGAGGTCCGCTGAGACGTACTCGTGCTCCACTCGGCTGTCCTCGACCGTGGTGGGTTTGGGGAAAACGAACGCGGCTCCCATGACCACGTCGTGCGGCGCAAGCAAAGGGAAACGGCCCTGTCTCGTACTGGCCGACACCGGGTCGATCGGATAGAGCAGTATCAGGCCGGCATGGGGCCGTTGCTTTTGCCTCAGGGCGTCGACCTCCGAACGCCGCGTGACGTCGAAGCCCTCCGGTACCTGCAGGTTGATGACGGCGTCCCGGGGTCCGGACAGCGTCTTGATGTCAGCCACCGGATCCTCGACCTTGTTGATCCGGCTTCGGCTGTTGAGGCCGAACTGCCTGCCGTTCGGCAGTTTCCATCGGTCGGCCCCTGCTTTGGAGTTGCCGATCACGGCGATGTCCCACGACTCCAACGAGCCGCTCTGCACACGTTTCCGGATGTACTGCTTCAACAGCTCGGGTCTTGCCTCCTCCGAGCGTTCGTCGAACCGGTACTGGTCGATGAAGCGGAGTACGTCGCGATATGAGACGTCCCGCCACAGCTGCCGATCCAAGGATCGGCCGTCCTGCTGACGGCCGTGCCTCTCCGCCGCCTCGATCAATGTCACCGCGGCGGCCTCGTTCTGTCGCAACCACGGCGCCGCATCGTCGCCGGTCCGGAAGTACCTGCTCTCCACGAGGTCGCCACCGTAGGCCGCGTGGGCGGTGACCGCCGACTTCATCCGGGCAGGCGCGGTCACCAGCATCTTCGGGTGCGTACGGATCCGGACCGCGAAGGTCAGCGGATTCTTGTCCTCGGTCAGATAGCGATCGATGTCCTTACGGATCTCCGCCTCGACGACGGCGAGATGGCGGAACCAGCCGGCCAGCTCGGCGGTCATCCAGATCCGGGGCAGATCGGCATAACCCGCACGATGGCCGAACCAGCGGCCCATCTGCAGCAGCGTGTCGTAGGCGGATGTCGCCCTGACGAAGTAACTGGTCACCAGCCCTTCCAGAGTCAAGCCGCGACTCAGGGTGTTGCCTCCCACCGCGATGGCGACGACCGGACCGGATTCGTAGTCAAGTCGGTCCCGGCTGCGACTGTTGTCGACGACGACCCGACTCTCGTCGATGACTGCCGGCAGATGGGCGAGCACCGCGTCGAACGGCACGGCCTTCTCGCCGAAGTCCTCGGCCCTGACCCGGGAGGTCTCCTCCGCCCACAACTCCTCGATCTCGGCGTAGAAGTCGTGTTCGTCGTTCTGAAGCGCGGCGACGGCTTCCTGCCGCAGATCGCCGAGGGGTATGCGGAAGTCCTCGTGGATTCCCGTCTGGAGGGTGGTGTGGATCAACATGGTCGAGTGCGGGACGCCGGTGCCGCGTACGCGGCGGGCCGCTGTCGCGAGCCAGAAGTACAAGATCGATCGACGGAGCTGGTCGGTCATCTCCGGCATGAACTCCGCAGCTGCCGCTCGGCTCATCGGCCGGACAGCCGCGATCTCGTCCTCCGGTATCTCGCGGATCATGTCCTCGCCGCCGGGGATGTCTCCGACGTCCTCACCGTCGAGCGGATCGCGGCCGAAGAGCACCTCCGGTCCCTGGTAGCCCTTGGGCGCGGGCAGACTGACCACGAAGTCCCGCGGATAGAAGTCGTCCTTCATCGCGGGATCGATCAGCAGGTTCGCGAACGGCGTGGCCGTGTAACCGACGTAGCCGACCTTGGTGAACGCGCGGAGCAATTCACCCATCAGGGGATTGATGACCTTGCCGCCGACGGTCGCCTGGTCCGCCTCGTCGTCGATGACGAGCGTTGGGCAGTCACGGAGGTAGTCCTTCGCGGACGCAAGCCACTTGTTCAACTTCTTCAACACTGCTGCGTTCTTCTTGACCACCAGCAGCACTTGTTGATTGCGGGCCGTGAGGTACGCAGCCGCGTTACCCGTGGGCCGGAAGTCCTCGTCGACCGTCGTGA
This sequence comes from Actinoplanes sp. NPDC048967, assembly GCF_040649415.1. Classification (NCBI taxonomy): domain Bacteria; kingdom Bacillati; phylum Actinomycetota; class Actinomycetes; order Micromonosporales; family Micromonosporaceae; genus Actinoplanes; species Actinoplanes sp. NPDC048967. The sequence continues at coordinate 829,719 of NZ_JBEZFL010000002.1, read as the reverse complement.
CCTCGTGCCAGTGCGCGGGATTCGTCTGCACCAGTTCACGCGCCAAACGTGCCTGGGTCTGCCGCCTCAGACCGTTGTGGATGCCGGACAGCACGATGAAGAGTCGGTAGCCACGGTCGGCAGCTTTCGCCATCACTGCAGTGAAGTTGGCAGTCTTGCCGGATTGGACGTAGCCAAGGACGAGACCCATGCTCCGGAACTCATCGGTGTCGGGATGGTCCAGGAGTCCGACGACCTTGGTCGAGGATTCGTCCAGCGACCGTATGGCGTCGTCCTTCCAAGGACGAGATCCGCTGCGCAGCGTCTTCTCGAGAGCCGGCCAGAATCGGTCGCCTTCCCGCGGTCCGGTGTACCAGGTCAATCGCCCGGACATGTAGACCACGTTGGGTTCGCGCATCTCGCGGATCTTGATGACCTCGGCCTCGTGACGAGCGCGGATCTTCTCGATGATGTCTTCCGGCACCCTGAGGAGGCGGAGCTGTTGGACTGCTTTGTCCGGCGTCGCCCTGTCCGCGATCGACTGGAAGGCCTCGTACTGGTCGTCCAAATCCTCGGCAGTCATGACGACATACTTTCAGTCACAGGTGGGTGTCAGCCCAGGAGACCCGTAAACCTTCGGTCGGTTTGTCATCGATGGATGGATGATCGGACGCCCACCGGTTCGGCGTCGGCTCCACCGGTTCCAGCCGTCAGGATCGGTCAGAGGTTTCACCGTTGCGACCGGCCGTCGCTGCTCGCGGCCCTGTGTCCGGCCCGGCGAGGCCTCGGCTAGCGTGATCCCGACGGAGCCGGCGCGCATCGAAGGGGTACTCGTGGAGCTGTTGCACTCGGGAAAGGTCCGGGATGTCTACGCCGATGGCGACGACATTCTGCTCGTCGCTTCTGATCGGATTTCGATCTACGACGTGGTCCTGCCCACCGCCGTCCCCGACAAGGGGAAGATTCTCACGCAGCTTTCGCTCTGGTGGTTCGACCAGCTTTCCGACGTGGTGCCCAACCACATCATCTCCGCCACCGATGTGCCCGCCGAGTGGGCCGGTCGCGCGGTGCGGTGCGAGCGGCTCGAGATGGTCATGGTTGAGTGCATTGCTCGCGGTTATCTTGCGGGGTCCGGGCTCAAGGAGTACGAGAAGAGTGGCGCCGTCTCCGGGGTTGAGCTTGTGCCCGGGCTCATCGAGGGGTCGAAGCTGCCCGAGCCGATCTTCACCCCGACCACCAAGGTTGCTCCCGGTGAGGGGCACGACGAGTTCATCACGTACGCGGACGTCGAGGGTTCGGTCGGTGCCGACGTCGCCGCGGAGTTGCGGCGGATCACGCTCGAGGTTTATCGGCGGGGGTCCGAGGTTGCTGCCGGCAAGGGGATCATCATTGCCGACACCAAGCTTGAGCTCGGGTTCTCCGGGGGTGCGCTGAAGCTCGGTGATGAGCTGCTGACGCCTGACTCGTCGCGCTTCTGGGCCGCTGACGAGTGGCAGCCCGGTGGCACCCAGCGGTATCTCGACAAGCAGTTCCTGCGGGACTGGTCCTCGTCGTTGACCGGGTGGGACCGGACGGCCCCCGGGCCGGAGATTCCCGACGAGGTCGTCGAGGCCACCCGCAACCGGTACGTCGAGGTGTACGAGCGGCTCACCGGCGACCGCTGGCGCTGAGCGTCAGTCCCGGGATTCGCCGGTCGGGGCCGAGTCGGCGGTGCGGGCGTCGTCGTCCGTGGCCGCGTCGTCGTCGGCTGTGTCCGTTGCTGTGCGCAGGGCCGGGTCGTCGCGGACGATCGCCGCGGCTTCCTCCTTGGTCGCCGGGCGGTCTTCCTCGGTTGCCGGGTCGGTCATGGCGTTGCCTCCAGGTCGGTCAGAGCGAAGCGCCCGGACGGCGGCGCCGTCGGAGGGACTCGTGCGATCCGGCCGCGGCGAACATCGACCCGGACCATTTCAGGTACGAGCCGTACGCCACCGCGATCACGGCTATCAGCAACCCGGTCCACCCGCCGAGAACGACGCACACCGGTGCGATCGCCCACAGGAGTACGGCTGAGCCCACCCGCATCTTTGAGGGTGGGCCGCCGAGCTTCTTCAACCGGCCGGTGAACTCCGGATCGTCGGCGCACAACCGCGCCACGATTGCCTCGAATGCGGGATCGCGCACCGTGGACCACCTCCGCCGCGGGGAGCCGACGATCTCAGCTACCCAGCCCGGACGGGCCGAAACGCGTCAGGCCCAGACCACTGTGTTGTCGTGGGAGAGCCGCGGCAGGCGCGGGAACCACGGGTTCTCGCCGGGGTGGCCGATGTTCACGACGAGCAGTGACTTGAAGCGCCCGTCGGGGAAGAAGTCCTTGTCGATCGCCTCGCTGTCGAAGCCGGCCATCGGGCCGGCGACGAGGCCTTCCGCCCGTACCGCCAGCAGGAAGTAGCCGATCTGCAGCCCGGCGCTGAATCGCCCCATCCCGTCGCGCATCTCCGGGGCGTCCGCCAGGACGTCCTTCAGGCCTGGGTTGACCGGAAAGACCTCGGGCACATGCTCGTGGAAGTCGGTGTCGACGGCCAGGACGGCGGTGACCGGCGCGGACGCCGTCTTGGCCCGGTTGCCCTCATTCATGTGGGCGACCAGCCGTTCCTTCGCCTCCGGCGTCCGCACGTAGAGCACCCGCAGTGGCTGAAGGTTGGCGGCGGTCGGCGGCCACTTGGCCAGCTCCCACACCGCGGCCAGTTCCTCGTCGGTGACCGGGGTGTCCGCGAAGGTGTTGGCCGTGCGGGCCTCGGTGAAAAGCAGAGCGCGTCCGGCCTCGTCGAGACGGGACAAGGGGCGCTCGGTAGCTACGGAAGTAGTATTCACTTCTAAAAAGCTAGTAGCTAGGCGTCGTGGAGTGCCACAAAGGTGAGGCTCAAGACACCGGGAATAATCAGGCGGGCAGGTGCTCGCGCGCCCAGCGGGAGATCTGCTCCAGTGCCGGCATCAATGCGCGGCCCCGCTCGGTCAGCGCGTAAGCCACGGTTACCGGCGGCCCGGCCGCGACCGTACGGGTGATGAGCCCGGCCTCGGTCAGCGAGACCAGCCGGTTGGCGAGCATCGAGTCGCTGATGCCCTCGATACTGCGGGACAGCTCCCGGAATCCGGCCGGACCGGCGGCGAGGCTGCCGAGGACGGCGGCGTTCCAGCGCTTGCCGAGGAACTGGAAGGCGCGGGTCAGGGCCACGTCGCCGCGGGCGCACTGCCCCGCGTCGACCGGCATCTGCTCCGGGACCGCTGTCACCAGCCAAACGTAACATCGCCGGTACAGCGGCCGGATCGGCTGAGCCGGCCGGCAGCGGGCCCCAACTGGGCCGGCTCGTGCGGCCCGCCGGCCGGTCCAGGTCTCGGCTGCGCCGGACGTGGCCCGTCGGCCCGCGATCATGTTCGCGCCGACCCAGCCGGCCGGCAGCGCTGTGCGGCCCGGGGTCCCGGCTGCGCCGGACCCGGATCATCACCGTCGCAGATCGGCCAGATGCTCGTCCCAGCGCTGTTGCAGAGCCACGTCCGCCGGCGGCCGCACCTGTTGCCCCGAGCCGTAGATATGCCGCCAATCGTGCCCGGGCACGTCGTGCAGCAGCTCTTCGAAAGGCAACCGCTCGGCGACCGGCAGCACCCTGTCCCACAGCACCTCGGCGTAGAACGTGCTCCCCGGCTGCCCCCGCCAGTGCCCGGCCGGGAAGATCAACCCGTCAGCCAAGGTCCCGCTGGCGACGATGCCGCGGTCGGCCCGCTGCCGCAGCAGAAAGACCCGGTCGCCCGGCGCCGTGCCACCCCGGCGAGACCCGAACGTCCACCGACCCGCGACGACCTTCCCCGCAGCCGTGGCAGTGATGTCCGCGGCGAGGTTGGCGGACGGGTAACCGGTCTCGCTGGCGTCCCAGATCAGCAGGAACGTGGTCAAGCGCCCACCGTCCACTTGAGGATCACCTTCACATGGGCCTCGCCGCTGGACTCGGCGATGACGAAGCCCGTCTTGGCGGTCAGCTTCAGGCCCAGCTCCAGCTCGACCGCCTCCGGGGCGTCCGTCACCTCGCGGGCCTGCTGGATGACCTTGCGGCCCATCCGGACGACCTGACCGACCGCTTCGTCGAGGCGCTCGGTCGCCGTACCGATGAGGTCGCCGGCGCCGGCGCGCACCAGGCCCTGATTGCTGATCTCCACCCGGATGGTCTCGTCGCCGTCGATCGGCAGGTCCATGTACGCAGCCACGGACACATCCTGCCTCAGATCGTCGCGGCGATCTGCCGCAGTAGCGAGAGCATGTGGACAACGGTGGGCGTCGGCCGGCGGGCCGTGGCGGCGAAGATCCGGCGGACCGAGGCGTCGTCGGGATGCAGCCGGAGCAGAACCAGGTCGGCCGGGGTGGCGCGGACCGCGAGCGCCGGAACGAGGGCCACCCCGAGGCCCGCCGCGACGCAGCCCAGCTTGCCGGTCCACTCGGCCGCCACGATGTCGATCCGGGGACGGAAGCCGCTTGGCAGGGTCGCCCGCAGCAGGGTCTCCTCGGCGGTCGCGGACCCGGCGATGAACGGATCACCGGCGAGATCCGCCAACCGCACGGTGTGCCGGTCGGCCAGCGGGTGCCCGGGTGGCACCGCGACCAGGAGCTGCTCGTCGAGGAGGTGGTGCAGGTCGAAGCGGGTCGCGTCCAGCGGGCGGTCCGGCGGGGCGCTGACCACGGCCAGGTCGGCCTCACCCGCAGCGAGCCGGTCCAGGAGGCGGGGAGTCAGACCCTCTATCAGGGACAGTTGCGCTTCCGGGTACGCCGTACGAAATGCGGCCAGGGCCCGGGGCACCAGAGCGGCCACCGCCGTGGGGAAGGCGCCGACGCGCAGCCGGCCGCCGCCGATGTCGCGCAGCGAGTCCAGGTCGCGCTGCGCCGTGTGCAGCCGGTCGAGCACCGCCTCGGCGTGCGGGAGCAGGGCGCGGCCCTGTTCGGTGAGTTCGACGCCGCGCGGTAGCCGGTCGAAGAGGTCGGCTCCGAGATCCTTCTCCAGCACGGCGATCTGCCGGGAGATGGCCGATTGGGTGTAGCCGAGGGAGCGGGCGGCGCGGGTGAAGGACTTGCCCCGGGCGACCGCCACGAAGACTTCGAGGCTCTGGGTCTGCACCCTCGGCATGCTAACTGCGCATGACACAGATGCCGAACATTCGTTGGTGGCATGACTCCTGCCTGGCTAGCGTCGGCCCATGGCATCGATCGCTGTTCTTGGCACCGGGCGGATGGGCGCTGCTGTCGCGCGCCGGCTGCTTGACTCGGGTCACCAGGTGACCGTTTGGAACCGTACGGCGGAAAAGACCGTGCCGCTGGCGGCGGCAGGAGCTCGCGTCGCGCCGACGCCGGCCGTCCCTGAGGCGGAGGTTGTCATCACGATGCTCACCGACGCCGCGGCCGTTCGGGAAGTTGTGGAGGCTGCGGCTCTGCGGCCGGGAAGTGTTCTGATCGAGATGTCGACTATCGGGCCGGAGGCGGTACGCGCGCTCCGGGTGCCCGATGGCGTCACCCTGGTGGACGCGCCCGTGCTGGGCAGCGTCTCGGCTGTCGAGTCCGGACGGCTGAACGTGCTGGCGGGCGGGGATGTCGAGCGAGTGCAGCCTGTGCTGGAGTCGCTGGGCACCGTGCATCGCTGCGGTGCTCTCGGCAGTGGCGCCGCGCTGAAGCTGGTGGCCAATACAGCGCTGGTCACCGGGCTTGCCGCGCTGGCCGACACGGTTGCCGTCGCTCGGGCCGTCGGGGTGGATGTGGAGACGGCGTTGTCGGTGGTTTCGCGGGGAGCTCTTGGTGGTGCGGTCGTCCGCGCGACTGCGGCCGGGGCGGCCTTTCCGATTGCGCTCGCGGCCAAGGATCTTGATCTGGTGTCGGGGTTTGCTTCTCCGCCCATGGTGCGGGCGGCGGCCGCGGTGCTGCGGGAGGTTCCCGATCAGTCGGCCGATCTCGCCGCGATCGTTCCGGGGGCGGCGAGCGTTTCGGGGGCCGCGATCGTTCCGGGGGCGGCGAGCGTTTCGGGGGCCGCGACCGTTCCGGGGGCCGCGATCGTTTCGGAGGCCGCGATCGTTTCGGAGGCAAGGCCGTGAAGGTGACGCTCGACAACCCGGCATCCGTTGCCGCGCCGTTCGGCGACCGCTTCGCCCACGTGGCGCGCCTTGAGCTCGGCGGAGGCGGCGCGCTGCTGGTGCTCTCCGGTCAGGTGGCCGTGGACGACTTCGGCGCGGTGCTGGCTCCGGGAGACATGACGGCACAGGCTGAGCGGATCTTCGAGATCATCGGGGGCCTGCTGGCCGCGCACGGCGCGGGCTTCGGCGACGTGCTGCACGTCCGCACGTTCCTGACCGACTTCTCCCAGCTGGGCGACTACGCGGTCGTCCGGCGGAAGGTCTTTCCCGGCAAGCCGCCGGCGAGCACGACGGTCGAGGTGAACCGCCTCTTCCTGCCCGGCGCGGTCCTCGAGGTCGAGGTCACCGCAGCGAGCTGATCAGGGGCCGGGGCGCAGGCTCAGCTCGGCCTCACGAGGCTTGGGCCACGCCGCCTTACTGCCGCAACCTTCACAGCTCAACTGGTCGCCACAGTGGGCGCACCAGTCGTTGCTCCGGCGCAGATACCACCCTAGAGCGACGCCGGCCAGCAGACTGGCCAGCCCTATCACCGCGGCGAGCGCAATGGCTCCGGTCACGAGGCCAGGCCGCCCATCGCTGCCGCGCCGTCGGTGCCGATCCGGGGACGCCGGGTCATCAGCGGCCCGCTGGCCCTCCGGTCGAGCGCGGGGTCCTCATCAGCTCGAGAGGTCACATAGGACGCCGTGAACGTGTCGACTCCTGTGCCCCGGTGAGATCCCGGCCGGTAGGTCACGGTGACCGCGCGCGGGGAGGCGGCCTCGATCACGCCGGCCCGCCAGCCGTCGCGGTAGACCCAGACCGGGTCGGCCTTGTGGTAACTGTCGGCCGGCGCGACATCCGCCGGGTCTCGCTGGGGTGGGGCTATGGACGGGGTCGACATTCGAGAGCCTCCTGTTTCCGGGACTCGTTCGTCGGGCGGACACGTCGTCAGGGACACCAGGCGCTCGTCCCAGGCGCTGAACCTGAAAAAGGACATACTTTTCAGTACGCACTGTCAGCACCCAAGTAACCGCCTGTCAGATATCATGCTCGGGATCCAGTGCGTCCGCAAGGCCGTCTGCACGTGCATCTGACTCGTGCGCGGCGATGGGGTGGCCGATCGATCGGTTTCCGGCCGGACGATCTCCCCCTTAGGATGCTCTGGGGCGAAGGGGGTGCAACTTGCATCCCGGAGACGATCGTTGAGGAGTCAGGTGAGCGCGGGTACGCAGGAGGAGCCGCTGAACAGCGGTCCTACCGTGCTGCGCATCCTGCTCGGTGCCCAGCTGAGGCGGCTGCGCGAGGGCAAGGGCATCAGCCGGGAGGACGCGGGCTACGAGATCCGCGCCTCGGGATCGAAGATCAGCCGGATGGAGCTCGGCCGCGTCAGCTTCAAGGAGCGCGACGTCGCCGACCTGCTCAGCATGTACGGCGTCAAGAACGACGCCGAGCGGGAGGCGCTGCTGGGTCTGGCCCGGCAGGCCAACAACCCCGGCTGGTGGCATCACTTCGGTGACATCCTGCCGCCCTGGTTCCAGTCCTATCTGGGCCTGGAGGCCGCGGCGTCGCTGATCCGCACCTACGAGATCCAGTTCGTTCCCGGCCTGCTCCAGACGCCGGAGTATGCCCGGGCCGTCATCCTGCTCGGTCACGCCGGCGCCAATGCCGACGAGATCGACCGCCGTGTCGAGCTGCGCCGGCAGCGCCAGCAGATCCTCGACCGCACCGAGCCGCCCCAGCTGTGGGCCGTGATCGACGAGGCCGTGCTGCGCCGGCCGATCGGTGGCCCCGAGGTCATGCGGGCCCAGATCGAGGCGCTCATCGAGGCGGCCAAGAAGCCCAACATCCGGCTCCAGATCATCCCGTTCCACGCCGGTGGGCACGCCGCGGCCGGGGGACCGTTCGCCATCCTGCGCTTCCCGGAGCCGGAGCTGCCCGACGTGGTCTACGTCGAGCAGCTCACGAGCGCCATCTACCTGGAGAAGCGTGACGACGTCGACCACTACGCGATCGCGATGGAACGCGTCTGCATCGATGCCGAGCCGCCGAGCCACACCCAGGAAATCCTCGGCAAGCTGCTGCACGAGGTAGGCCGGCTCGGCTGACCCACTGGGTCGGCGTCATCACTGTGTGTCAATCACCCTCAGGGGTGAGCTACCGGAGCAGGTTGTCGAAGTCCCCGTCGCGGACCCCGCCCAGGAACGCCTCGATCTCCGCCGGGGTGTAGATCAGGGCCGCACCCTCCGGGTCGCGTGAGTTCCGCATGGCGACGCTGCCGTCCGGGAGTGCGGCGCACTCGACGCAGTTGCCGCTGGGGTTGCTCCGGCCGCTCTTCTGCCAGGTCACACCCTCCAGCTGCCCGGCGGGCATGCCGTTAACAATGCGCGTCATTACTTGCTCCCTAACGGTTTGACCGGTCCGGGGACCGGCTCTGTGTGTCACGCCGGCTACCTGCTGTGCAAATGCACGTGCATTTGGCCTTGCGTTCTCACATGATTGTGAGCATGATAACGCACGAGCCCCACGGAAAGTGGGTCACGGAGGGTGACATCTTTGAGTGACGGTTCGGTCGCGGAAACGCCTCTGCGACTCCGGCACTGCGCGACGCGAGGCTCCCTGGCGGGGGCGTCCGAGCGGGAGGAAACGAGCATGACGGTCCCGAACGCCGGTCCGCAGCAGCCGGAGCACGCCGACGCCGACGGTGCGGACATCCGGCGGGGCAACCCGGCGCTGGTCTACCGGGACGACCCGCTCACCGGCGGCACGGAGGCAGCGTCGATGCGGGTCACCACCGCCTCGCACCGCTTCGGCGGCGTCCGCCACCCCCAGACCCGCCCCGACCGGTTCCCCCAGGCCGAGCACCACCCGAACGACGGCGGTGATCCCGACGCGAGTCACTGAGCACGTCCACTGCGCGCGCCGACGGCGCTCCGGGACGGCCCCCGGCCGCAAGGTCTGGGCCCTGGCCGCCCCGATCATCCGCAGTGGACGCATCCAGCTGAGCGTCCCGCGCTGGCCCGTCCACGTCTTCGCGGAGAACGACTACTGCTACGGCATCGGCCCCCTCACCCTCCGGGTCGACCGCGTCGAGTGGAGCAAGCCGATCCCGTACGAGGGCGACACCTGGCTCGAAGTGGAAGGCACGGTGATCGACCAGGCCGGCCGCGAGGGATCACGCCGCCAGGTCCTGGTCCGCGCCGGCCGCCTGCCGCACCCGCCGCCACGAAGGCGGACCCGCCTGCGGGCCTGACAAATTCATACTTCCGAGCGACGCCCACGGGTGTCGCTCCGAGCGCGTCGCAAGGCGCGCCGCCCGACTCCGGCCGGGCGGTCCGGTTCCCCCGTGCCGGATCGCTCGGCCGGGCCCCTTTTGGGAACCAGACCAGGATCAAGGTCAAGAGCTGGATGTCGTGCCTGAGTGGGTGGTGCTGGACGTCGCTCCCGCCGAGACCGGTCGCTGCGCTCCCTGCCATCTGATTGCATGGCTGAGCTCGCTCGCTGCGCTCGCACATCTTGCTGTCGCTCCAAACCCGAGCTCCCGCCCGGGTGAAGCCGTGCTCGAGTCCTCCGTCCGTGCAGTGCGCGTCCGGCTTCCGCGTGGGCGCGAGCACGCCGGATTCCTCCGCTCGGGTGAAGCCGCGCCGTGGTCCCGGCCGGGCGGAACCTCGCCCGTGCTCCCGCCCCGGCGAAACCGCACCGGAATCTCCGACCGGGTGAACCGCGCTGTGCTCCTGCCCGGGCGGAACCGCGCGGTCAACCCGAGGTTGCGAGATGACGTTGCGGGGTGCGCCCGCCAGGCGAAACCGCGCCGTGCTCCCGGCTGGGGTGGATCCGCGCCGGAATTTCTGGGCGGGTAGAACCGCCCCAGTGCTCCCGTCCAGATGAGCCGCGCCGGAATCTTCGCCCAGACGAACCGCGCCGGTCTTCCTGCCGGGAGAACCGCATCGTGCTCCCGGCCGAGGGGCTGCGCTGTGCTCCGGCCCAGGAGAACTGCGCCGGATTCCCGCTCGGGCGAAACCGCGGGAATCCCCGCCCGGACGGAAGTGCACCCGGGTCCCCGCCCGGACCGAAGTGCACCCGGGTCCCTGCCTAGGCAGAAGCGCGCCGGAATCCCTGCCAGGGCGAAAGCGCACCCGGTTCGCGGCTGGGCGAACCACACCCAGGCCCAGCCAAGCCAAGCCAGGTCAAGGCTTGCGGGCCACGCCCGCCCAGTAATAAGCCGCCTGCGGATCCTCGGCAGGCTGATCCGGCCGCCAAGCGGACACCGGCACCAACCCCGGCTCCAGCATCTCCCAGTCCCCGAAGAAGCGCCGGATCTCGGACTGAGTGCGCGCCACCAGCGTCATTCCCGCGCCGGTCGCCGTGGCCACTGCCTGGTGCACCTGGGCCGGGTTGAAATCAGCCGTCGGATGGGTGAGCGCCAGCACGCTGCCCGAAGGCATCGCGTCCCGCAGCTCGGCCACCAGAGCCCACGGGTCGTCCGCGTCCGCCAGCAGCATCAGGATCGCGATCAGCGTCAGGCCGACCGGCGAGGTCAGGTCCAGCGTCGCCGCCAGCAGCTCGTCCGTCAGGATCGACCGTGGCCGGCGCAGGTCGGCTGAGATGTACTCGCTGCGGCCCTCTTCCGTGCTGATCATCAGAGCGCGGGCGTGGACCAGCACGATCGGGTCGTTGTCCACGTAGACCACCCGGGTGCGGGGGTCGATGCGCTGGGCGATCTCGTGCAGGTTGGGCCGGGTCGGGATGCCGGTGCCGATGTCCAGGAACTGCCGGATGCCTTCCCGGGCCACCAGGTCGCGGGCCGCCCGGTGGACGAACTTGCGGTTCTCGCCGGCCATCCGGCGCATGCCGGGAATGGCCGTGATCATGGCTTCGGCGACGGCCCGGTCGACGGCGAAGTTGTCCTTGCCGCCCAGCCAGTAGTCGTAGATGCGGGCCGAGTGCGGCACGTTGATGTCTACCTCCGGCGGAGCTGGCTCGGCCGGCGGGACAACTCTGCCGTGCTGCGTCACGACCGCCTCCTGTCCGGACCACCCCTGGCCGTCCCCGACGTACGGGGCCGAGCCTAGTGGGCGGATCCGGTCAGGATTCAGCCATGTCGCTCGATCGAACCACGGTTTCAGGCCGCGGAAGCGCTGTCCCGGTACGACCGGTGGCGGGCGTCGCGCGGGGCCATGGAGATCACTCGGTCGCGTCCGGCGTGCTTGGCCACGTACAGGTGCCGGTCCGCGGTGGACAGCAGGCCGGCCTGGGTCGGTGTCGGGGCGTCGCGCAGTCCGGCCACGCCGATGCTGACGGTGACGGGCAGGCCGTGGGTCAGTTCGGTCCAGTCGTAGTAGCTGACCGCCTCGCGGATGCCGTCCAGCCGGCTGGTCGCCTCGGACACGTCGGTGCCGGGCAGCACCAGCAGGAACTCCTCGCCACCCATCCGGGCCACGAAGCCGTCCGGTGAGACCGCCGCCAGTTCCGTCTCCAGCAGCTTGGCCACCAGCACCAGTACCTGGTCGCCCACGTCGTGCGACAGCTGGTCGTTGATCCGCTTGAAGTGGTCCAGGTCGACGATCGCCACGGTCAGCGCTCCGCCGGCGTCGATCAGGTCGGGCAGCTCCTCGTCGAGGTAGCGCCGGTTGCGCAGCCCGGTCAGCGGGTCGCGCCGGGCCTGCTCGCGGAACCGCTCGGCCTCCTGCCGCGCCTCGGTCGTCTCGAACATGGCCTGCCGGGTGCGGGCCTGGGCCTCCCGCTGCGACGAGTGCAGCGCGTTGTGGGCGGAGAAGAAGATCTTGTGTACGGCGAAAGCCTCCGCGAACTCACCCCGCGCCGCATGCAGCTCGGCCTGCTCCTGGTGCACCCGGACCAGCACGTCGCCGAGTCCACGCTCGACACAGAGGCTGCGGGACATGTCCAGGTTGACCTGGGCGCGGTCGGTGGCCCGCAGGAAGCGCTGGGCGCGGGCGAGGGTCAGCATGTATTCCGCGAGCGCGTCCGCGTCCTCGTAGTTGCCCTCGTGGTGGCGCCGGACCGCCTCGCGCAGGGTCCGCTCGGCCGCCAGGTAGTTGCCGTTCTCGATCTCGATGACGCCGATGGTGTCGAGCACCGCGGGGTCCAGGGTGAAGCCGTGCTGCTCGGCCACCAGCTGGAGCCGGCGCGCGACCTCCTGGGCCCGGCCGTTCTCGCCGGCGGCGTGCTCGGTGTACGCGTAGTTGTTGAGCATGCCCATGAGCAGCCGGGGCAGGCCGAGATCGACTGCCAGCTCCTCGGTCTGCTGGTAGCGCTGCCGGGCCGCGTCCATCGAGCCGGCCAGGCCGAGCGCGTCGGCCAGCTTGGCCCGGTGCCAGACCTGCATGTGCGCGGTGGCCCGTTCGTCGAGCAGCTCGACGGCGAGCACGGAGTGCTCCAGGCACTGGGCGGCGTCGCCCAGGTGCCGGTGGATGTTGGCCCAGACCAGGTGGGTGCGGGCCAGCACGATGTGGTCGGTGTGGTCGGTGGCCCACTGGTGGATCTTCCAGATCCGCCGGGCGGCCGCCGCGACCTCGCCCTTGCGCATGAGCATGTTGGCCTGGCAGAGCCGGGCCCGGAAGACGAGCCGCTCGTCCGCGAGGGCGAGAGCCTGCTCCTCGATCTCGACGGCGGTCGTGAGGGTGGCGTCGGCGTCCCAGAGGTACTGGTCCTCGATCTCCGTCAGGGCAGCCGACAGCCGCGCCGCGTCGTCCTGGCGTACGTTCATCAGGCTCACCCCTTTCCCTCACCGCGAATCATCGACACCGCGGACCCCTGGCTGAAGAAAAATGACAAACCTTTCAGGTGTACGGGACATTGCGCTCCGTCCCCAAAGGCTAGCCGTGAGTGAGTGTTGGCTCCCAGCGTCGCAGACGTGATCCACCTCGCCGCCACCGCGGGGAACCCGCCATGTACGTCGTACAGTTGCCGGATGGCCAAGCGGAGCGATGCGACCCGGGTACGACTGAGCCGTGAGGCGATCGTGGTCGGGGCGATCGCGCTGGCCGATGCCGAGGGGCTGGAGGCGGTCACGATCCGCCGGCTGGCGCAGGAGCACGGCGTCACGCCGATGGCCATGTACTGGCACTTCAGCGACAAGGACAGCCTGCTCGACGGCCTCGCCGAGCACCTGATCGAGGCCGTACGGCTGCCCGAGCCCAGCGACGCCCCGTGGCACGATCAGCTCCGCGAGATCCTGCTGGCGTTTCTGGTGGCGATCCGCCCGCACCCGGCCATTGCGGGCCTGGCGCTGCGCCGCATCCTCATCGCCGAGTCCGGGTTGCGGATCGCCGAGCGGGTGCTCGGCCTGCTCCGTGACGCCGGCTTCGGGGCCGGCCGGGCGGCGGAGGTCGGCACCTTCCTGATCTGCTCGGTCATCACGCTGGTCGGCGCGGACCCGGCGCCCGGGCCGTGGCAGCCCGGCGAGGAGCGGGAGCAGGCCCTGCGGGACAAGCGGGCCCGGCTCGAGTCGCTGTCGCCCACCCGCTACCCGAACGTCATCGCCGCCGCGCCCGCGCTGGTGGTCTGCCGCGACGAGGACGACTACTTCGCCCTCAACCTCGACCTGCTGGTCCAGGGCGTGCGCGGCCTCCAGCGCGACTGATCAGCGCGACTGATCAGCGCGTCGTTCGTCACACCGAAGCACCCGGTCCGCCGCTTGACGCGCCTATACGCCGTACATCTACGGTGTACATGTACGCCGCACAGGGCGGCGCTCGGTGGAGGTGGAACCGGTGCAACGCAATCCGTGGTCGACCCTGGCCGTCATCGCGGTCGCCCAGTTCATGGTCGTGCTCGACGTGACGATCGTGAACGTGGCGCTGCCTGACATCCAGCGGGATCTGGGCTTCTCGGCCTCCGGGCTGCAGTGGGTCGTCAGCGCGTACACCCTGCTCTTCGGGGGTTTCCTGCTCCTCGGCGGCCGTGCCGCTGACCTGCTCGGCCGCCGCCGGGTCTTCATCGTCGGGCTGGCGCTGTTCGGTCTGACCTCACTGATCGCCGGCCTCGCGCAGAATCCCGAGCAACTGGTGGTGATGCGCGCGATCCAGGGCCTGAGCGGCGCGCTGCTGTCGCCGGCCGCGTTCGCCATCCTCACCGTGACGTTCAAGCACGGCCGGGAGCGCAACATCGCGATGGGCGTCTGGGGCGGCCTGGCCGGCCTCGGCGGCACGCTCGGCGTGATCGCGGGCGGCCTGCTGGTCGACTCGCTCAGCTGGCGCTGGGTCTTCCTGGTCAACGTGCCCATCGCGATCGCGCTGGCCGCGATCGTCCCGCTCTTCGTCGGCGAATCCAAGGTCACCACCACCGGTACGCGCACCTTCGACGTCGCGGGCGCCCTGCTCAGCACGGCCGGCCTGCTGGCCATCGTGCTCGGCGTCATCCGGGCCGAGCCGCTGGGCTGGTCGTCCTTCGAGGTGATCGGGCTGCTGGCCGGTGGCCTGGCCCTGCTGGCCGCCTTCGTCCGGGTGGAGGGCCGGTCGGCGGCGCCGCTGGTGCCGCTCAGCCTGTTCCGCTCGCGGGGCCTGACCACGTCGATCGTGGCGCTGGCCCTCAACGGCGCCGCGTTCCTGGCGATGTTCTTCCTCACCGCGATCTTCCTGCAGCAGGTCCGCGGCCTGACCGCGCTGGAGACCGGCCTGCAGTTCCTGCCGATGGGCATCGCGGCGATCGCCAGCGCGGTGATCGCGTCGCAGCTGGTGACCCGTTTCGGCACCAAGCCGGTCCAGTTCGGCGGCGCGGCGCTCAGCGTGGTCGGCCTGCTGCTGCTGTCCGGCGCCGACGCCACCGGCTCGTACGCCCTGACGATCCTGCCCGGCCTGGTGCTGTTCGGGATGGGCATCATCGCGGTCGGCACCCCGGCCTCGATCGCGGCCGTCGCGGATGTCTCGCACGACCACGCCGGTGCGGCCTCCGGGGTGGTGAACGCGGGCTACCAGGTCGGCGGGGCGCTGGGACTGGCGGCGATCACGACGCTGGCGACGTCCCACGTCGAGTCGCTGGTGACCGGCGGGGCGGGGCAGCAGGATGCGCTGGTCGGCGGCTTCGAACGGGGCCTGATGATCGCGGCGCTCTTCGCGGCGGCGAACATCGTGATGGCTCTGGGAGCCCCGCGGCTGCGCCCGACCGCGGATCAGATGGCCGAGGCCGCGGCTGCGGCCTGACCTGGACCGGCCGGCCGGCGACGGCACCCGGGAGGTTCCGGGGCCGCTGACCCGAGCGATATCCGGCAGGGTTCGGGCGGCTGGCCCGAGGCGGTGTCCCGGAGGATCCGGGCCGCTGATCCGAAGCGGCACCCGGAAGGAGCCCGGGCCGCCGATACGACAGCGGCGCCCGGGATCCCCGGGCGCCGCTGTTTGTTGCTTTGCTTACCGGCTGATTGATCCGGCCGGGATCGTCGACTCGTCCTCGGCGCTCTTCGCCTCCGGGGCGGCCTTGGCCAGGTCGATCGTCGAGCGCAGCGTGATCTGCTTGAACAGCAGGGCCGCGATGACGCCGACCACCGCGATGGCCGCCGAGATCAGGAAGATGTGGCCGGTCGCGTCGCCGTACGCGGCCCGGACGATGTGCTGCATCGCCGCCGGGAGCTCGGCCAGGTTGAGGCTGCTGGTGTCGCCGCCCGAGCTCGACGCCGGGACGCCGGCCGCCGCGAGCTGCGTGGTGATCGAGTCGGTGACCCGGTGGGCCAGGACCGCGCCGAGCACCGAGACGCCGATGGTGCCACCGAGCGAGCGGAAGAACGCCACCGTCGAGCTGGCCGCGCCGATGTCCTTGAGCTGCACCGAGTTCTGCACCGCGAGCACCAGGTTCTGCATCGACATGCCGACACCGATGCCGACCAGGGCCATGCCCACTCCCACGTACCAGAGGGGGGTCTGGTGGTCGATCACCGAGAGGGCCGCGAAGCCGGCCACCAGCACCAGCGTGCCCGCCACGATGTAAGGCTTGATCTTGCCGGAGTTGCTGATCATCCGGCCGGAGATGGTCGAGGAGACCAGCACGCCGGCCATCAGCGGGATGGTGAGCAGGCCGGCCTCGGTCGGGCTGTAGCCCCGGCCGATCTGGAAGTACTGGCCCAGGAAGACCGAGCCGCCGAACATCGCCATGCCGACCGCCAGGCTGGCCAGGATCGACAGGGCCGTGGTGCGCTGCTTGACGATCTCCAGCGGCACCACCGGCTCGGCCGCCCGGGACTCGACCCAGACCGCGAGCGCCAGCAGCACCAGGCCCGCGCCGACCATGGCGCCGGTCTGCCACGAGATCCAGTCGAACGAGCTGTCCACGAACGACACCCAGATCAGCAGGACGCTGACGCCGGCCGCGATGAGCGAGGCGCCCGCGTAGTCGATCTTCACGTTGTCCCGGCGGATCGTCGCCAGGTGCAGGGTGCGCTGGAGCACGACCAGGGCGATCACGGCGATCGGGGCACCGATGAAGAAGCACCAGCGCCAGCCCAGCCACGAGGTGTCGACGATCACGCCGCCGAGCAGCGGGCCGCCGACGGTCGCCAGGGCGAGCACGCCGCCGAGGTAGCCGTTGTACCGGCCGCGCTCACGGGGCGGGATCATCGCGGCGATCGCGACCTGGACCAGCGCCTGCACGCCGCCCATGCCGATGCCCTGGAACGCGCGGGCGGCGATGAGCTGGCCGGCCGTCTGCGAGAAGCCGGCCACCACCGAGCCGGCGATGAACAGCACGATGGCCAGCTGGACCAGCAGCTTCTTGCTGTAGAGGTCGGCGAGCTTGCCCCAGATCGGGGTGGTGGCGGTCGCGGTCAGCAGGCTGGCCGTGACGACCCAGGTGTACTGCGTCTGGCTGCCGTTGAGCGATCCGATGATCTTCGGCAGCGCGGTGGAGACGATGGTGGCGCTGGACATCGCGACGAACAGCACCAGCAGCAGGCCGCTGAGGGCCTCCATGATCTGGCGGTGGCTCATCGCGCCGGGTTCGGCGCGGGTGACGGTGGGTGCGCTCATCGCGCGACCTCCAGGTTTCGATCGGTACGGGTCAGCAGGTCTGTGGCGAAGCGCTGGAGCAGCCCCGAGAGCAGCGCGATGTCCTCGGGGCTCCAGTCGCGGAGGGCGTCGGCGAGGCGCTCGTCCGCCAGGCGGTTGAATTCGTCGAGGGTGTGCAGCCCGCTCGGCGTGACGGTGAGCACGCTGGCGCGGCCGTCCCTCGGGTCGGCGGTGCGGGCGACCAGGCCGGAACGGACCAGGGCGGCGACGGCGCGGCTGACCGTCGAGGGGTCGAGCGCGCAGCGGGCGGCCAGGTCCTTCAGGTGGCACCCGCCGACCGGCTCGCCGCCGATGGCGTGGATCGTCGCCAGCACGCCGATGGTGCCGGTGGGCACCACGGTCTCGTGCCGGGCGGGCAGGTCGCTCTTGAACAAGCGGACGGCCTTGAGCAGGTCGCGAACGTTGGTGAGCAGCTCATGACGAGCCGCGGGGCCGGCGTCGTGGGCCATGTGCCATCTCCTCCAGTTGATTGCCACATACAACTATCGGCCGATGTTGCCCACTGCGCAAGTTTGCTCATTGGGAAGTGAGTCACATCCTGGCTAGGCTCGATCCATGAGCACGACGACCGCCGAGGTGGGCCTCCGCGAGCGCAAGAAGGTGGCGACCCGGCAGGCCCTGCACGAGGCCGCGGTGCGCCTGGCGATCGCCCACGGCGCGGACAAGATCACGGTCGAGGCCATCGCCGACGAGGCCGGGGTCTCCCGCCGCACGTTCTCCAACTACTTCGCCAGCAAGGAAGAGGCGCTGCTGCACGGCGACCACCAGCGGATCGCGGTGCTGATCGGCATGATCGCGGCCCGGCCGGCCGGCGAGGGGCCGTGGCAGGCGCTGACCGAGGCGGCCCGGGAGTTCTACCGGCAGGTCGGTGAGCTCGACCCGGCCTGGGTGGCGCAGACCCGGATGCTGCGCAGCCAGCCCGCGCTGCTCACACAGCAGCTCAACACCTTCGCGGCGGTGGAGCGCGAGCTGGCCGCCGCGGTCGCGGCCCGCTCGGACCAGCCCGACCCTTCGGGGGTACGCGCCCGGCTGACGGCCGCGACCTTCATGACCTCGCTGCGGGTGGCCGTGCACATCTGGCTCGACGCCCCGGCGGACACGTCCCTGCCGGACCTGGTCGATCGTGCGCTGGCGGAGGCCGGTCGCGGCTTCGCCTGATCGGCGCGATGCTGCCGTCGAGCTGCTCCCGCCCCACGCCGGACACGGGGGCGCGGCGCCGAGAGTGGGGGCTCTCGACGCCGCGCGATGGGTGGAGGGTTCGGGGAAACCCTTCCGCGGGGACGGGCGGTCAGCCCTGGAAGGTGGCGAAGATCTTGCTGAACTCGAACGGGGCCTGGGCCACGTTCGTGCACTGGAACAGCGCGCCCGTGCAGGCGTTCCGGTCGCGGTTGGTCTCCCAGAAGGACACGAAGCCCACGTGGTTGGCGTTCGCGAAGGCCACCAGGTCGCGGGCGTCGCTCTGGCTGAAGGTGCCGTTGTCGTCGTTCTTGCCGAGCATCGGGGTCACGCCGACTTTCTGGAACGCCGCTGCGTCGCTGCCGCCGTAGATGGCCTTGAGCTGGTCCTTGGTCGACTTCACGGCCTGGATGGCCAGGTCGCCGTAGTCCTGCGCGGACCGGCCGTAGTCCATCGCCATGATGTTGACCAGGTCGAGGTCGACGCCGGCGTTCTTGGCCGACCGCACCACATTGAGCCCGTCGGCGGTCAGACCCTCCGGCAGCACCGGCAGCGTCAGCGAGATCTTCAGGCCCGGGTTGGCCCGTTGCAGGGCGGCCAGCGCGGTCGAGCGGCGGGCGATCGTGGTGGGGTCCGCGACCGCCGCGCCCTCGATGTCGAGGTCGATGTACTTCAGGTCGTACGCCGAGACGACCGCCTGGTACTCGGCCTGCAACGCCTTCACGTCGGTGCACGCCTGGGCGAGCTCGACGCCGGTCGCGCCGCCGAAGGACACCTTGACGTCACCGCCGGCCGCGCGCAGCGCCTTGATCTGGTCACCGAACTGCCCGGCCCGCGGGTCGAAGGCGTTGAACCAGCTGGCCTTGCACCCGGCGCTGGTGACGAAGGCCAGGGTGTACGACTTCACGTTCCCGCTCGCGGCCAGCTGCGCCAGCGTGGTGCTGCCGTTGGACAACAGTCCCATGTCGACGTAGGGGGCGACCAGGACGTTGCCGGCGGCCGGAGCCGTGGTGGTCGGCGGCGTCTTGGTAGGAGCCGCCGTGGTCGGTGGCGTCTTGGTGGGAGCCGCCGTGGGTGGAGCGGTGGTGGGAGCGGTGGTGGGGGCGGTGGTCGTCGCCGGGCCGCCACCGGTGCAGGCGGCGCCGTTGATCGTGCAGCTGGTCGGTGCGCCGCTGCCGGCCACGATGAAGCCGAACTCGGCGGTGGACCCGGCCGGGATCGAGGCGTTGTAACCCCGGTCCTTGGCGGTTGACGTCGTACCCGAAGTGGTGACCGCCGCGTCCCACGAGCTGCCGAGCTTGGCGCTCGCCGGCAGTGCGAAGGTCAGCTGCCAGCCGGTGACGGCCGAGCTGCCGTTGTTCTTGATCGTGTAGCGCGCCTGGTAGCCGGAGCCCCAGTCGGAGTCCTTGCTGAACGTAGCCGTCAGTCCGCCGGTGCCCGCGGTCGGAGTTGTCGCCGCGACCGCTGCGAGAGCACCCCCGCCTACAGCGAGTAACGCCGCAGTCAGATAGATGGAGAGGCGAAGACGGTTGCGTGCCATGGATGACTCCGTTCGCGGGGGACGCCGACGGCGTTGATCCTGACTCTGGGTGCATTAAAGAAAGAGGGGAAATTCCTTAAATCTGTCTCAAGCACGGGGCTGCGGCGTGGAGTGCGATGCACGGAGGGTAGGAATGCCGCAGTACGGTCGAACAGATCACCGACGCCGCTCAGGAGGCAGGGCATGCGCAAGACGATGGTGGACGTGCCGACCGAGGACGGGACCGCGGACGCGTACCTGGTGGTGCCGGACGGCGACGGGCCGTTCCCGGGCGTGCTCTTCTTCATGGACGCCTTCGGGCTGCGGCCGCGGCTCTACGAGATGGCCGAGCGGATCGCGGAACGGGGCTACGCCGTCCTGGCGCCCAATCTCTTCTATCGCAGCGCCCGGTCGCCGGTCGCCGACACCTCCAACCTGGCCGACCCGGAGGAGCGCGGAAAGGTCTTCGGCCGGCTCATGCCGATGATGCAGCAGCTGGACACCGCCGCGATCACCCGGGACTCCCGGGCCTACCTCGACTTTCTGGCCGCCCAGGACGGGGTCTCGGCCGGTCCGGACGCCATCGTCGGCTACTGCATGGGCGGTCTGAACGCGCTCAAGGCGATCACGGCGTACCCGGAGCGGATCGTCGCGCTGGCCAGCTTCCATGGCGCCCGGCTGGCCACCGAGGAGCCGGACAGCCCGCATCTGCAGGTGGGCCGGATCAAGGGCGAGGTGTACTTCGCGCACGCGGACCACGACCACACGATGCCGCAGGAGCAGATCGACCGGCTCGAGGCGGCCCTGGACGCGGCGGACGTGCGGTTCCGGTCGGAGATCTATCCCGGTGCCGAGCACGGCTTCACCATGGCCGACACCGCCGCCTACTCCGCCGAGGCCGAGAAGCGGCACTGGGAGAAGCTCTTCGAGCTGCTCGACAGCACGCTACCCACCCCGGCCCGCTGACGATCAGTCGTCGTCCAGCAGGCCCGGGAAGTAGCGGCGCAACGCCACCACGTCGTACACCTGGCGGATCCCGCTGATGGCACCGTCGGCGACCGTGACGAACTCGGCGATGCGGACGGTCCCGAAGGGGGCGACGCAGTCGTAGACGAGCGCGGCGCGGTCGTCGACGCAGGTGGTCGACACGACGGTGACCGAGTCGGCGAAGGCCGCGATCCGGTCCAGCGTCTGCACCAGCTCCTCGTCGTCGACCGGCCCGTCCAGGTTCCACTCGATCTCGGCGTCGCCGGCGATCACCCGGCGTACCGCCCGGGGGTCACAGTTGATCCAGGACTGCGCGTAGAAGGCGACGACCTCCGCCGTACCCGACATCGAAACTCCCTCGTCAGCACAGCGGCCGCCGCCCGGCAGGGCAGCGGCCACTGGTCATCTTATGGTCAGCCGTTCAGCATCGAGGCACCGCTGACGAAGGTGTAACCCTGCGCCTTGATGCCCGTGACCAGGTCCTTCAGGTGATCCGTGCCCAGGTACGGGTGGTAGAAGAAGCTGGCCACCCCGTCGCGGACGACCAGGTTGCGGCCGGCCGAGGCGAGCAGGTCGGCGGGCAGCCGGGCCGGGTGGTTGTTGAACGCCTC
The DNA here is from genome assembly GCF_040649415.1 of Actinoplanes sp. NPDC048967. NCBI lineage: Bacteria > Bacillati > Actinomycetota > Actinomycetes > Micromonosporales > Micromonosporaceae > Actinoplanes > Actinoplanes sp. NPDC048967. The sequence goes on along the minus strand of NZ_JBEZFL010000002.1, from coordinate 808,318 downwards.
GGGCTCGACGTTGCCGATGTTCTCCGGGATGACCACCGAGCCGTAGACGTCACGGACGGTGTACGGGAAGAACTGCCCGAACTGTCGCTTGTAGTCGAACTTCGCCCCGCTGAGCACGCCCGGGAAGTACAGGCCGCGGTCGTAGCGCTTGCCCATGACCGAGTTGACCGTCTGGTAGTCCACGGCGCTGCCGGCATAGTGCGGGAACTCGAAGACACTGGGCACACCCAGGCCGGCCAGGGCGAAGGTCAGGCCCGAGGCGGCGATCCGGCTGGCCGCCCATGCGGCCGAGTCACCGGGTACGGGCCCGTCGTAGATGACGCTGTTGTTCGCGTCCACGTGCGCCGAGTAGAACTCGAAGTCGTTCGCGCTCTCGCCGTCGTACGGGTTGGCCACGCCGCCGAACTGGTGGGTGTAGCCGTGCATGAGCAGGGTGCCGCCGCGCTGCTGCATGTACTTCAGCGCCGCCACCACCTTGGGCTTCTGCACCAGGGTGTAGTCCTGGGCCCGGCCGCCGTTCTGCACGCCCAGCGGGTCGCGGTAGCGCGGGTAGACAGCGACGCTGAACGGCACCTTCTGCGCGTACAGGTAGTCGGCGATCGCGCGCAGCTCGGCCGGGTCGGAGTCCGGGCCGACGTCCTCGATGCGGGCCAGCGCGCGGTGCCGGTCCCGGGAGACGCCGGTGTCGCCGAGGGAGTCGAAGAGCAGGTCGGCGAAGGCCAGGTAGCGGTCGTCGTGGGTCACGTACGCGAACGGGATCTCGCCCACGTAGGTGAGGTTGCCCGACTGCACGGCCCACGGGAACGTGGTGCCGTCCGGGCGTACCGCCGTGGCCAGGGTCTTGACCTTGGTGGCGTCGGTGATGCCCAGATTCATGATCCCGGACTTGTCGGTGGTGTCCCGGGTCAGCTTGCGGCCCTTGTACTCCACTTCGGCCACCGCGGCGAAGTCGAACGCGCCACTGGTGAAGCCGCGGGTGGCGGCGAAGGTGGCGTCCCGGGCGGCCAGCTGCCAGATGTTGTCGAAGACCCAGGTCACCGGCTTGGTGGTGGCGGTGACGTCGTCCAGGAAAGCGGTCGGCAGCGGCTCGTCGTAGGTCGACCCGAGGTAGATCACCGCGGTGTACGCGGACAGGTCGCCGGCCCGGTAGCCGGCCACCGGCGCGGCCGTCCAGGAGCCGAAGTGCGAGCTCAGGTTGGCCGTCTGGGTCGCGTAGACCTCGCCCATCCAGCCGTAGTCGCCGGTGGTGTCGTAGAGGACGAGCGTCTTGGCGGTGCCACCGCCGGGGGCGGCCTTGCCGGACTTCGCGGCGATCGACGTGGTGGCGGCGGTCCGCACGGCGGCGTCGGCGTTGACCACACCGACCCCGAGGGCCGCGGTCGCCGTGACGGCGATACCGGCACCGAGCAGGGCACGGCGGGAGAGCTTGGACATACGCATCAGAAGGACGCTCCGAACGTGGCGGTGGTGGCGGTGGCGACACCGGTGGGCATGGGGGACGGTGCCGGAGCGAGGCCGAGCAGGGCCGCGGTGGCCTGGGCGGTACGGGCGGCGGCGAGCCCGTCGCCGTACGGGTTGCCGCCGGCGGTCATCGCGTCGCGGCGGACCTTGCTGTCGAGCAAGGCGGACGCCTCGTCGACGATGAGGTCGGTGTCGGAGCCGACCAGCTTGGCGCAGCCGGCGTGCAGGGACTCGACCCGCTCGGTGACGTCGCGCAGCACCAGCGCCGGTACGCCGAACGACGGTGCCTCCTCCTGGATGCCGCCGGAGTCGGTGAGCACCAGGTAGGCCTCGGAGAGCAGCCGGGACAGGTCGGGGTACGGCAGCGGGTCGGTGACCGTGACCCGTTCGATGTTGCCGAGCCCGGCCTCCACCTGGGCGCGGACGGCCGGGTTGGGGTGGCTGGGCAGGATCACGTCGATGTCGGCGTACCGCTCGACCAGCCGGCGTACCGCGGCCAGGATGCGGTCCAGCGGCGCGCCCCACGACTCGCGCCGGTGGGCGGTCACGACGACCAGCCGGCGTCCGGTGGCACCGGCGCGGGCCGCGGCGACCTGCGGGTTCTCGAACGGCAGCCGGCGCCCGGCGACCGCCAGGGTCGCGTCCACCACGGTGTTGCCGGTGATCAGCACGTCCGCGGTGGCGATGTTCTCGTCGAGCAGGTTCATGGCGGCCAGCGGCGTCGGGGCCAGGTGCAGCGCGGCGACCTGGGCGACCAGGCGGCGGTTGGCCTCCTCGGGGAACGGCGAGTCGAGGTCGCCGGAGCGCAGCCCGGCCTCCAGGTGCACGACCGGGATGCGGCGCCAGAACGCGGCCAGCGCGCCGGCCAGGCTGGTGGTCGTGTCGCCCTGCACCAGCACGGCGGCGGGGGTCCGCCGGGCCCAGAGCGTGTCGAGCTGCCGGATCATCTCGGTGAGCAGTTCGGCCTGGCTGCCGGTGCCGCGCTCGACCTGCAGCGTGACGTCCGGGGTGAGGTCGAAGGCGGCGAGCGCCTGGCTGACCATCGCCGGGTGCTGACCGCTGGCGACCAGGACGGGGGTGACCAGGCCGGCGGCCCGCATGGCCAGCGCGACGGGGGCGAGCTTGACGGCCTCGGGGCGGGTGCCGCCGATCAGGTGGATCTCGGGGAGCGACATGTGGGGGAGCCTTCTTCCGGGAGGGGGAGACCTTCAGGCGGCGAGTGCGACTTGCAGGTGGTGCGGCAGCGGCTCCTCGGCGAGCCGTTCGGTCTTGGCCCAGGCCTGCCGGCCGGTGGCCTGCCGGCCGATCGCGCGGTAGGTGGCGACGAGACCGAGAAGCAGGAAGATCGGGTACGCGGCCGCGGCGATCAGCAGCCGGCGCAGGGTCTCGTCGCGCAGCCGGTAGCGGTGCACCAGCGCCCAGACGAAGCCGGGGAAGAACGTGACGGCGAACCACATCGCGCCGCTCTCGCCGAGCGCCCCCCAGCTGTGCAGGTAGGGCACCGGGTGGCCGATCAGCAGGCCCACCGTGGCGATCGTGACCGCGCCGAGCAGCACGACGGTGACCACCGCGTTGATCCACGGGGAGATCAGGTAGTGCATGACCTCGAGCAGCGAGGTGGTGCTGATCCGCTTCGAGCTCATCAGCCGGCGCAGGTACCGGACGCACTGGATGTTGCCCTGGGCCCAGCGGGTGCGCTGGCGGGTGAGCCGGCGCAGGTCGACGACGGCCTGCTGGGTGACCGAGGCCCGGGGGGTGTAGCGGATGCCGACCCCGTCGAGGTGCATCCGCAGGCCCAGTTCGAGGTCCTCGACCAGGCACGCGGACCAGGGCGCGTCGCCCAGGGCGAGCAGCGCGGACAGCCGGGTGAACTGTCCGTTGCCGCCGAGGCCGACGGTGTCGATGGTGTCCCGCAGGCTCTGACAGGCGTTGACGATCGCGCCGAACTCCAGGTCCTGCACCGCGCCGAGCAGCTTGTTGCGGTTGCGGATGCGGACCTGCACCTGCACGGCGCCGATCGTCGTGTCCCGCATCATGCGCGACACCTCGAGCAGGATGTTGCGGCTGCCCTGACCGTCGCCGTCGATGATGCCGATGACGACCTTCTCGGGGTCGACGCCTTCCTCGGCGGTGCGTTCGGCGATGTAGCGGTACGCGGCGTTGAGAGCCTCGCCCTTGCCCTTGCGGGCCTCCGGCAGCTCCCGCCGCAGCACCCGCAGCCGCGGGTGGTCGATGGCGGCGAGGACCTCGGGGGTGCGGTCGTCGGAGCCGTCGTCCACCACGAGCACCCGGGCCAGCGTGCCGCCGGGTCCGCTGAGGCCGAGGGCGGCGTTGACGGTGTTGCCGACGACGACCTCTTCGTTCAGCGCCGGCACGATGATCCAGAAGTGCTGCGGGGTGCCGTCGCCGTGGGCCAGCGAGCGGCTGACGACGGCAGTGCGGTGCGACGCGGCGTAGCGCACCGCGAAGCTCACCAGGGCGAGCGTGGAGACCGGCCAGGCCAGCATGATCGCGTATCCGACGATCACCAGGTACCAGCTGTCAGCTGCCGTCATCACTCGCCTCCCTTCGTCGCTGTCCGTGTTGCCGGCCGTTGTTTCAGGGCCGCGCTCTTGGACGTATTAGGACATTAAGACGCTACCCAGCGTGACACAAGGGCGGCGACCGGACCGCCGGGCCTAACTGACCTTTTGGCCTATGACAGACATCTCAGGCTGATCGAATCACCGTGAAGGCCCCGAAAAGCCGCGTCACCCCGCGTGAGGACACCAACTGACAAACCCGGACGGGAGGGGTGCCGGAGCGAAGATTCGGTTACTGAGAGTGGTGCGGAGCGTCTCGCCGACGTGTGTCGCCCAGGGAGGCCATCGGATCACTGTCCGTGAGGAACCGTCGGTCTTCCGACTGAAGAGACAGCGCGAACTGGTCGGTTCGGGGACAACACACGTTGACGGCTCCTGCGATCATCGACATCACCGCAGGAACACGGGCCGCCCACCTTTCCGGGCGGCCGATCGCGGTCGGCACACGGGGAAACGGGGCGTAGGCATGGGCGGGTTCTTCGAGGCTGCACTCAGCTTCCCCGCCGTCATCCTGACCCCGCTCCTGGTCGTCGTCATCGGCTACTGGCTCGTCGTCATCGTCGGCGGCGCGGACCCCGACGGCGACGGCGGCGACACCGGCGGTGGTTTCCTCGGCTTCCTCGGCTTCGGCGGAGTGCCCGCCTCGGTGGTGCTCTCGCTGCTCGTCGCGGTCGCCTGGTTCGCCGCGCTGGCCGGCGGCGAGCTGCTCGGCGCGATCCCGGCCGGACTGGTCCTGGCCGGCGCCCTGGTGGTCGCGTGGGTGGTGGCCCGGCTGGCCGTGCTGCTGCTGCGGCGATTCCTGCCGTCGGGCACCGAGCCGTCGCGGGCCGACTTCGTCGGGATGACCTGCGTCGTACGCACCGGGCGGGTCACCGCCACCTTCGGCCAGGCGGAGGTGCATTCACCCGACGGTTCGTCGGCGGTGGTGCAGGTCCGCCAGGCCGGCAACGACGATCTCCGGGCCGGCACGGTCGCCGTGCTCTACGACTTCGACGCGGACGGCGAGTTCTTCTGGATCGTCCCCGCAGACGTAGCTCTCTAGTCAGCCCCTCGGCAAGAAGGATCAATGATGGATGTGATTTCCACCGGTCTCGGTGTGCTCATCGCCGTTGTGCTGCTCATCGTGCTCGGCGTCGTCTTCTTCCTCAGCCGCATGTTCCGCAAGGTGGAGCAGGGCAAGGCGCTCATCGTGTCGAAGGTGCGCCGGGTCGACGTCACCTTCACCGGCGCGGTCGTGCTGCCCGTGCTGCACAAGGCCGAGACGATGGACATCTCGGTGAAGACCATCGAGATCTCCCGGACCGGCCGGGAGGGCCTGATCTGCCGGGACAACATCCGGGCGGACATCCGGATCACCTTCTTCGTCCGGGTCAACAAGACCACCGAGGACGTCATCAAGGTCGCCCAGGCGATCGGCACCACCCGGGCCAGCAGCGAGCAGACGCTGCAGGAGCTGTTCAACGCCAAGTTCTCCGAGGCGCTCAAGACGGTCGGCAAGCAGCTGGACTTCGTCGACCTCTACACCAAGCGCAATGAGTTCCGGGACCAGATCATCGAGGTGATCGGCACCGACCTCAACGGCTACAGCCTCGAGGACGCGGCCATCGACTTCCTCGAGCAGACCCCGATGCACTCGCTCGACCCGAAGAACATCCTGGACGCCCAGGGCATCCGGAAGATCACCGAGCTGACCGCGATCGAGGCGGTCCGCACCAACGACTTCCGGCGCAACGAGGAGAAGGAGATCACCCGGCAGAACGTGGACGCCCGGGAGGCGATCCTCGAGCTGGAGCGCCGGCAGGCGGACGCGGAGATCAAGCAGAACCGGGAGATCGAGACCATCCGGGCCCGCGAGACGGCGGAGATCCAGCTCGCCCAGGCCGAGGAGCGGCTCCGCGCCGAGGGCGCCCACCTGCGCACCGAGCAGCAGCTCGGCGTGCAGAAGCAGAACAAGGACCGGGAGATCGCGGTCGCCGAGAAGAACCGCGAGCGGGTCATCGCCATCGAGACCGAGCGCATCGAGAAGGACCGGATGCTCGAGGTCATCGGCCGCGAACGCGAGACCGAGCTGTCCACGATCTCCAAGGACAAGGAGGTCGAGGGTGAGAAGCGGGCCATCGCCGAGGTGATCCGCGAGCGCATCGCGGTGGAGAAGACGGTCGCCGAGCAGGAGGAGAACATCAAGCGCCTGCGCGTCGTCGAGGAAGCCGAGCGCACCCGCCAGGCCGTGGTCATCAACGCCGAGGCCGAGGCCCAGGAGGCGCTGGTCAAGGACATCAAGGCGGCCGAGGCGGCCGAGACCGCGGCCCGGTTCAAGGCCCGCGAGGAACTGCTGCTGGCCGAGGCCCGGCAGCAGACCGCCGAGCTGGACGCCCGGGCCAAGATCCGGCTGGCCGAGGGCACGCAGGCCGAGGCGGCCGCCACCGGGCTGGCCGACGTGCAGGTGCGCGAGCGCAACGCCGAGGTCATCGAGAAGACCGGCCGGGCCAACGCCGAGGTCACCGAGCTCACCGGCCGCGCCGAGGCCATCGTCGAGCGGGAGAAGGCGCTGGTCGCCGCCGAAGCGATCCGCGAGAAGCTCAAGGGCGAGGCCGAGGGCCTGACCGAGAAGGCCGCCGCGATGGGCGCGCTGGACGACGCCACCCGCGAGCACGAGGAATACCGGCTGCGCCTGGAGACGGAGAAGGAGATCCGGCTCGCCGGCATCACCGTGCACAAGGAGATCGCCGAGTCGCAGGCGATGGTCGTGGCAGCCGGCCTGGAGAAGGCGAACATCGACATCGTCGGCGGCGACTCGGTCTTCTTCGACAAGCTGCTCGGCTCGATCACGATGGGCAAGAGCCTGGACGGCTTCGTCGAGCACTCGACTGTGGCACAGGGCCTCGGCTCGCGTTACCTCGACGGTTCGGCCAGCATCACCGACGACCTGAGCCGGCTGCTCGGCTCGGTCTCCACCGGTGACGTGGCCAACCTGACGCTGGCCGCCTTCCTCACCCAGCAGATCAGCAAGGGTGGCGAGGACTCGGGCAAGCTGCGTGAGCTGCTCGCCGCGGCCAAGAAGCTGGGCGTCGCCGACACCAGGGTCTCGTCCCTGACCGCGACCCCGGCCAACGGCACGGTGGTGGCCCAGCAGTGACGAGCGCGCCCGTGAGTGCCGCGGCCACCGAGGCCGCGGCACTGGATGCCGGCACCTACGAGGTGCTGCGCGCGCGGCTCGGTGGCCAGGCCAAGGAGCTGGCCACGCGGGCCGAGGCGCTCAACGCCCGCCGGGTGGAGACGTTCGGCGGGCAGCAGATGCGGCTGCTCGGCACCGAGCGCATCCGAACGGTCAACAACTGTGTGCCCCGGGACGTGGTGCAGGTCGGCGGCGCGATGCTGTTCGGCTACAACGTGTTCATCGGGCTCAAGACCGAGACGTCGATCGACGACGTCTTCTCGGTGCACGGCTTCGGCCGCGACGGCGAGGCGTTCCGCTTCGACCCGGGCACCGAGCTGCCCGGCCTGCTCGACGACCCGGTCTTCCAGCGCGACTTCGCCGAGCTCTACCGGTACTACCGCGAGACCCACCTGCTGCAGCTGCGCCGGCTGGAGGGCCTGCTGCTGGCGGTCTTCCAGACCGGGGCGCGGGCGGACGACCTGAAGGTGCTGCGCTGGAAGGTCGGCGTCGACGGCTCGGTGGCGTACGTGGACAACCGCGGCGAACGCGACCACGTCTTCCCGCCGTCGCACGACTTCGAGTGGACGCCGACCACCCGCGAGCAGCACGTCCTGGGCCGGCACCCGCACGTGTCCATCGAGGACGAGGTCTTCGTGGAGACGGTCGGCGGCACCCTGACCGTCAAGGTGGAGAACAACACCGAGGACGGCGAGGGCATCTTCTCCGAGCCGGTCGACGAGCCGCTGCAGAGCCTGGCCGACGCGGAGATCGCGTACGCCCGGATCGGGCCGCTGATCCTGCTCAGGGTGCTGCCGTACAAGGAGACCACCCAGCGGTATCTGATCTTCAACACCCGTACCCGGGACGTGCGGCGCCTCGACGGGATCGGCCAGGCCTGCCAGCGGCTGCCCGAGGACCAGGGCATCATCTTCCCGGGCGGCTACTACCTGGCCACCGGGCTGGCCAAGACATTCGACGCGGACGTCACCGATCTCGAGTTCGAGCGCGTCGTCCGCTCGGTCAATGGTGAGGACGTGCTCTACGTCTTCCACGCGCGGGCCGCGGGGCGGTATCTGCTGCTGCCGTACAACGTGATCCGCAAGGAGGTCGCCACCCCGATCACCTGCAACGGGTATTCGCTGTTCGACGACGGCACGCTCATCGCCTTCCGGCACGTCACCGACGAGCCGACCCGGGTGCACCCGATGCAGGTGTGGCAGACGCCGTACGTCTCGGACACGTACGCCGCGGCGCAGCCGGTCGGCACCGGGCCGCTGGACCGGGTGGGCAACGCCGACCTGGTGCGCGGCATCGCCGACACCCTGTCGGTGGCCCGGATGGTCGACGAGATGACGCCCTCCGGTGCGGTCTTCGAGGCCATCATCGCCGCGTGCGGCCGGCTCTTCGACCACTACCACTGGCTCGGCGAGCGCGAGCTGGGCGACCTGCGCACCCCGCTGTCGGAGGTCCGCGCCACCGCCGAGCAGGTCCTCGACGAGTACGAGTCGGTGCAGGAGCTGACCACCCAGGCCGCCACCGCGGTCGAGGAGGCCGCCGCCGCGACCACCTCGCTGATCCGCCGGGCCCGGGGTGAGGTGCCCACCACGACGGACGCCTGGATCCGCCAGCTCGCGTCGCTGCGCCAGGCCCAGGGCCGGATCGTGACCCTGCGCGAGCTGCGCTACGTCGACCTGACCCGGCTCGACTCCCTCGAGCACGACCTGGCCGCCGAGGTGGACTCCACCGCCCGCCGCGCGGTCGAGTTCCTCCAGCGCGCGGACGCCTTCGCCGGCTACCAGCAGTCGGTCGAGCAGCTGGTCACCGACGCCGCCGGGATCGCCACCGTGGCCGAGGCCGCGCCCGTCGGCGAACGGCTCACCGAGCAGGCCGACGGCCTCCAGGTCGTCACCGAGGTGGTGGGCGGCCTGGAGATCGCCGATGCCACTGTGCGGGTCGCCATCCTGGAACGCATCGGCGAGGTGCTCGGCGGCGTCAACCGGGCCCGCGCCACTCTGGACGCCCGCCGGCGCGAGCTGGCCGCGGTCGAGGGCCGGGCCGCGTTCGCGGCGGAGTTCACCCTGCTGGGCCAGTCGGTCACGGCCGGGCTGGCCGCCGCGGACACCCCGGAACGCAGCGACGAGCAGGTCGCCAAGCTCATGCTCCAGGTGGAGGCGCTGGAGTCGCGGTTCGGCGACTTCGACGACTTCGTGGACCAGCTCAGCGCCAAGCGTTCCGAGGTCTACGAGGCGTTCGCCGCCCGCCGGCAGTCGCTGCTCGACGACCGGGCGCGGCGGGCCGACCGGCTGGTCGACTCCGCCCAGCGCACCCTGGCCAGCGTGCAGCGCCGGGTCGCCGCGCTGGGCACCCTCGACGAGGTCAACACCTACTTCGCCACCGATCCGATGGTCGGCAAGCTGCGCTCGGTCGCGGGCGAGCTGCGTACCCTCGGCGACACCGTCCGGGCCGAGGAGCTGGACGGGCGGGTCAAGGCCGCCCGGCAGGAGGCCGGCCGGGCCCTGCGGGACCGCCTCGACCTGTACGGCGCGGACGGCAACACCATCCGGCTGGGCCGGCACACGTTCGCGGTGAACACCCAGGCCATCGACCTGACGCTGGTGCCGGACGGCGACGAGCTGGCGTTCGCCGTCACCGGCACGGACTACCGGGCGCCGGTCCGGGACGCCTCCTTCGCGGCCACCCGGCCGTTCTGGAACCAGACGGTGGTCTCGGAGACCGCCGCGGTCTACCGCAGTGAGCACCTCGCCGCCGCTCTGCTGGCCGACGATCCCGCGGGCATGGCGACGGCGGCCGCTGACGGCACGCTGCTGACCGTCGTGCGCCGGGCCGCCGAAGCCCGCTACGACGAGGGCTACGAGCGCGGTGTCCACGACGCCGACGCGGCCCTGATCCTGGAGGCACTGGTCCGGCTGCACGCCACCGCCGGCCTGCTGCGCTATCCGGGCCCGGTGCGCGCGGCGGCCCAGCTCTTCTGGGTCTTCGGCGCCGGCGAGCAGTCTTCGGCCCGGTCAGCGACGGCCGGGCGGTCGGACGAGAAGGAGGCCTGGGCCCGGCGGGCCACGTCGCTGGTCCGCGCCCGGGAAATGTTCGGCTCGGCCGGCTCCGCCCTGCCCGAGCTCTGCGCCGAGCTCAGCGCGGCGGCCGGGACCGAGCTGTTGGTGGGTGAATACCTGGTGGCGGAGCTGGCGGGCCCGCCGGCCGGGTTCGTCACCAGCGCCGCGGCCCGCACCCTGGTCGAACGCTTCCACCGGGCGCTGGGCAGCGGCCCGGCGACGGCATCCCGCGACTACGCCGACGACCTGCGGGCGCTCGCGGATGATCTCGGGGCGCGGCAGCAGCTCGTCACCACCTGGCTGACCGCTTTCCTGGCCGCGCAGCCGGACGCCGGGTCGGCCGACGACCTCGCCGAGGCGGTGGCCCTGGAGCTGACCGGGACCGCGCTGACCCGGTACGACTCCGCGGCGGCGCTGACCGTGACCGTCGGCGGGCTGCTCGGCAACCACCCGCGGATCGTCGACGGCAAGATCACTTTGCGGCTGGACGAGGTGCTGACCCGTACCCGCGAGTTCCGGGCCACGGTGGTGCCGGCGTACCGGGCGTACCAGAAGCAGCGGACCGCCCTGGCCGCCGCCGAACGCGACCGCCTGCGCCTCGACGAGTTCAAGCCCGGCGTGATGACCGCCTTCGTGCGCAACCGGCTGCTCGACGAGGTCTACCTGCCGCTGATCGGCGACAACCTGGCCCGCCAGCTGGGCGCGGCGGGCGACGCCAAACGCACCGATCAGTCCGGCCTGCTGCTGCTCATCTCCCCGCCCGGCTACGGCAAGACGACCCTGATGGAATACGTGGCCAACCGCCTCGGCCTGGTCTTCGTCAAGGTCAACGGGCCGGCCCTGGGCCACGACGTCACCTCGCTGGACCCGGCCGAGGCCCCGAACGCGACGGCCCGCCAGGAGGTCGAGAAGATCTCCTTCGCGCTGGAGATGGGCAACAACGTCCTGCTCTACCTGGACGACATCCAGCACACCTCACCGGAGCTGCTGCAGAAGTTCATCTCGCTCTGTGACGCGCAGCGCCGGATGGAGGGCGTCTGGGAAGGAAAGACCCGCACGTACGACATGCGGGGCAAGCGGTTCGCGGTGTGCATGGCCGGCAACCCGTACACCGAGAGCGGGCAGCGCTTCCGGATCCCGGACATGCTGGCCAACCGGGCCGACGTGTGGAACCTCGGCGACGTCCTGGCCGGCCGCGACGACGTCTTCGAGATGTCGTACCTGGAGAACGCCCTCACCTCCAACCAGGTGCTGGCGCCGCTGTCCACCCGTGACCGCGCGGACCTGCCCCTGCTGGTCCGGCTGGCCGAAGGCGACGACTCGGTACGGCCCGACCGGCTCAGCCACGCGTACTCGGCGACCGACCTGGAACAGGTGCTGTCGGTGCTCCGCAAGATGCGCCGGGTGCAACGGGTGGTGCTGCGTAACAACCAGGCGTACATCGCCTCGGCCGGACAGTCCGACTCGGCCCGCACCGAGCCGCCGTTCAAGCTCCAGGGCTCGTACCGCAACATGAACAAGCTGGCCGAACGCATCGTCCCGGTGATGAACGAGGCCGAGCTGGAGCTGGTGATCGACGACCACTACCGCGGCGAGGCGCAGACGCTGACAACCGGCGCGGAGGCGAACCTGCTGAAGCTGGCCGAGCTGCGCGGGCGGCTGACCCCGGAGCAGGAGAAGCGGTGGGCCGAGGTGAAGGAGGCGTTCCTGCGCGAGCAGGCGCTGGGCGGCGACGGGGACGACCCGATGAGCCGGGCGGTGGGCGCGGTGGGTCTGCTCGCGGACCGGGTCGGCGGCATCGAGAAAGCCATCACCCGCCTGGCCGAGCCGAGCTGAGGCGCGGGGCGTCAGTCCTGGGAGCGGAGCAGGGACGGGTTGTCGCGGAGCAGAGCCGCCAGGCGCTTCGCCGCGATCTCCGTCTCTTCCGGCTCGACCCGCAGCGGGATCGGCTCTGGAAGGGGCGTCGGCATGCCGCGCTGCTGGTCCTGCTGGCCGGCCAGGCGCTGGGCCGCGCTCGGCTCCTCCGGGGCCCGGTGCTGCTCGGCGTGGATGCGCCGGGTCGTCTGCGGCGGCACCTCCGGCGGTGGCGTCGCCGCGAACGGGTGCGGCTGGAACTGCTCCGCGCGGTGGGGTGCCGGCTCCGCGTACCGGTCGTGGTCGATCGGCTCCTGATAGTGCAGGCGGCGGGTCTCCTGGCCGTTCTCCGCGGGCTGCTCGAAGCGGTAGCCCTGCGGCGGGGTGTACGCCTCCGGCTCGTCCAGGTCGATGTCGAAGTCGGCGTGCCGGGGTGATGTCGGGGCGGCCTCGGCCACCCGGTCGGCGACCGTGTTGTCCGCGCTGACCTGCACGATGCCGTCCTCGACCGCGAAGTGCAGCAGCACCGGGTCGCCCGCGCCCTCGACGCCGACGGTCACGCCGAGCTCGGGGTTGCGGCCGACGACAGCGGCGATCGCCTCGACCAGCTCCGTCACCGCCGGTGGAGTGCCGTTGGCCTCCGCCGCGGCCCGGCGGCGCAGCTCGTCCCGGCGCGCCAGCTTGTCGAGCGCGTCGTCCAGTCCGCCTCGCACGTCACCGTCCTCCCGTCACCTGCAGTCGCCCGTAATACTGTGCCCGTTCCGGGGGCGGTTTGGGAACCGGCTACGAAGCGACCCGGCGCACAGTGAGCCCCGCCACCTTACGACCGCATCTTCATGGCCTTGTCGAGAGCCTGGTCCAGGACCACCAGCAGAGCATCCCGCACCGACCCCCGGAAGCGGGCATCGAACTGGACGATCGGCACGTCATCGCGGACGGCGAGGGCCCAGCGCACCTCGTCCAGGTTGTAGCCCAGCTGTCCGTTGAAGGTGTTGACGCCGACCACGAACGGCAGCCCGGCCCGCTCGAAATAGTCCACCGCGGGATAACAGTCATCGATCCGGGTCGTATCGACCACGACGAGCGCGCCCAGGGCGCCACGGACGAGGTCGTCCCACATGAACGCGAAGCGGGTCTGGCCCGGCGTGCCGAACAGGTACAGCTTCAGCGTCTGGTCGATGGTCACACAGCCGAAGTCCATGGCGATGGTCGTGGTGGTCTTGCCGGACGCCTGGCCCGGGTCGTCCACGCCGACCCCCTCCATGGTCATCTCCGCCTCGGTGGTCAGCGGCGAGATCTCGGAGATGGCCCCCACGGTGGTCGTCTTGCCCACGCCGAAGCCGCCGGCCACGATGATTTTGACCGGCACCGGGGGTGCGGTCCGCTGGGGCCCGTTGGGCACCCGTGCCGTGCCGACGACGCGGCGGTCAGGATATGGATCGAAGTCCACGGATCACTCGCATGATGGTCTCGGGGTCGGGGAAGTCGTTCTCCAACACGTGAACGTCAAGGTGTCCGGCGGCCCTCAGGTCGCCGACGAGAATCCGGGTGACGCCGAGGTGCATCCGGAGCCGGGCGGAGATCTCCGCCACCGACAGCGGCTCGCCGCAGAGGTGCACGATCGCCCGCTGTTCGGGCGACAGACGCGCGGAAAGCGCGCCCGGGTGCGAGCTGACCTGGGTCTCCAGCCCGATGTTGGGGTCGAGCCCGTCGACGCGTCCGGAGGTGAGGACGAACGGACGCAGCGACGTGGTCTGCTCGCCGGGTGGGGGCCCGGGAGGGGGCGCCGACGGCGGTGCCGGTTGGTACCGCGCGCCGGTGCCCGTGTTGCGCAGATACGGCCGGACACCTGGCGCCGCCGGGTGTTCCGGGTCGTCGGGGTCGGCCGGTTGTCTCATTGCTGGACGGCGTTCTTCAATTCAGCGATGAGCCGCGGGCTGAGTGCGCCGCCGGCCCGCGTGGCGAACAACGTCATCTCGTACGCCAGCGTGCCCAGGTTGGCGGTGCGGTCGGCGATGACGCCCAGCACCGAGCCGGCGCTGATCGCGGTGACCAGCAGGTAGCCGTCGGCCATGTCGATGATGACCCGGTTGAGGCTGCCCAGCGCGTACCAGCTCGCGGCGCCGCCGGCCAGGCTGGTCAGGCCGGACACGACCGCCGCGAGACGCTCGGCGTTGGGCCGGTCCTTGATCGCGGACATGGCCATCAGCAGACCGTCGGACGAGACGGCGATCGCTTCGACGACTCCCGCGGTGCCGGACGTGAACGAGTCAAGCAGCCAGTTGAAGGTCTTGGCCTCGGCACTGAGCTGGGATTGCGCGTAGTCGCGACCGTTGCCGGTTTCGGTGGAGTAGGGGGAAGTCATCGCGGTTGTCCCTCTGGTTGTGGCTGGGTTTCGTGCAATGCGCGGGCGACGCCGTACTCGAACTGTTCCATCTGTGCGCGCGCGGCGTCCGGGTCGAGCGGCTGGGCCGGCGAGGCGGCCGGCACCGGGTTCATCGGCGGGTCACCCACCGGCAGCGTCGCGCCCGGCACCCGGCGGCTCAGCGGCGGGTGGCCGGCGGCCGGCGGGGACGACATGTCCTGCTCGATGACGTCCCACTGGGCGCGGGAGACGCCGGCCTCGAAGGCCTCGAACGCCTCGCGGGCCGCCAGGGCGTCGTCCGAGGTCGGCGGGGTTACCGGCAGCTTCGGCCCGGACTCCACCGGCAGCTGGTTGCCGGGCACGCGACGGCGCAGCGGGGTGACGGGGGCACCGTTGCGCCCCTCCGGGCTCGTGCGCTGCTGCGGCACCGGGGGTACGGGCTGAGCCGGCTGCTCGAACCTGTTCGGCTCGGGGCGGTGGTACGACTCCGCCTCGGTGCGCTGGCGCGGGAGCTGAATCGCGTCGGACGGCGCCGACATGACGATCGGTCCCTCCACCACCTCCGGCTCGGCGTACCGGCCGGCCGACGGCAGCTCCGGGGCGGTCGCGGGGAAGCGCCCGGCCACCGGCGTGCCGGCGTCGTAACCGGCCGGCACCTCGTACGCCGACTGGTGGGCCTGCTGCTCCGCGTAGCCGCTCGGGGCCGCCTCCAGCGCCGGGGCACCGGCGCGGACCGGGGCGAAGGCGTTCCAGGAGCGGCCCGCCTCCAGCGTCTTGGTCGCGCGGTGCAGCACGTTCGGGTCGAACGGCTGGGCGCTGCCCGGCACCGACCGGCCCGACGCGCCCGCGATCAGCGGCGCGAACTCGGTGTGGTGGCTGGGCACGGTGGCCTGGATCGGCTGCATCGGCGGCATGGCCTCGCGAGGTGCCACGAGGTGGGCCGGGCCCAGGTCGACCCACGCGGTGACGCCGCCCTCGGGCGTGTCGGTGAGGGTGACCTCGATGCCGTGCCGCCGGGCGAGGCGGCCGACCACGAACAGGCCGAGCACCTCACTGGGGGCCAGGTCGAGCCGCTCACGGCGGGTCAGCCGGGCGTTCTCCTCGGCGAGGCGTTCCGGCGCCAGGCCCAGGCCACGGTCGACGATCGCCAGGCGGGCTCCGCCGCGCAGCTCCGCCGCGCTGACGGTGACCCGGGTGTGCGGCGGCGAGAACGACGTCGCGTTCTCCATCAGCTCGGCGAGCAGCAGGGTCAGGTCGGCCAGTACGGCCGGCACGACCACGATCTCCTCCGGCACCTCGACGTCCACGCGGGTGTAGTCCTCGATCTCACCGAGGGCGAGCCGCACGACGTCGGACAGGGACAGCGGGGCCATGTGGTCGTTCGCGCCGACGGCACCGGAGAGCACGACCAGGCTGCTCGCGTTCCGGCGGAGGCGGCTGGACATGTGGTCGAGCCGGTACAGCTCGCGCAGGCGGTCGCTGTCGGTCTCCCGGCGCTCCAGGTTGTCGATCAGGGCGAGCTGGCGGCCGACCAGGTTCTGGGTGCGGCGACCGACGTGACCGAACATCTGGGCGACGTTGCGGCGGCCCAGCACCTGCCGTTCCACCAGCCGGGCGGCGGTGTTCTGCACCCGGTCGAAGGCCCGGGCCAGGTCACCGATCTCGTCCTGGGCCTGCACGTCGACCGCGTCGAGCCGGATCGGGCGGGCCGATTCGGCGTCGTCGTCGGCGACCCGCTCGAGCTCGGCCTCGGCGGCGCGGGCGATGCGCTCGGCGGAGCCGGTCAGGCGGCGCAGCGGCCGGGCGACCGCGCGGGCCATCAACAGTGACAGCGCGATGACGATGAGCAGCAGGAGCACCGCGCCACCGCCGACCAGGCCGGCCGTGCGCAGGGCGTCCTGGCGGTCGTCGGCCACGGCGGCGTCCACGTCGGCGGCGATCCGCTTCTCCACGAAGCCGCCGAGCACGATGACGGACAGCAGCGACGGGTACAGCGTGTCGGGCTTGAGCAGCTTGACCGCCGAGGCGGGGTCGGTGGCCGCGCGGGCGAAGAACTGGTCACCCACGCGGGCCGAGAACGCCTGCTGGGCGCCCAGGTACAGCTTGTACTGATCGGGGGTGAAGTAGGCCTGCGCGCCACCGATGATGAACTGCAGCTGCAGCAGGGTGGACGAGAACAGGTTGGTCAGTCCGGCGTTCTGCGTCGCCACGGCCGCGGTCAGCTGGCTGGAGGCCTGGCTGATCAGGTCGTCACTGCGCAGCGCCTGGTCCAGCGCGAACACCTGGCGGCCGGTGGCGGTCGTGAGGTCGGCCGCGCGTTGCAGGTCGAGCCCGTCCAGGATCGGGGTGATCACGGCGGTGAACTCGGCCGAGATCTGGTCCGGGCGGATGGTCCGGTTCAGGATGTTGGCCCGGGTGCCCTCCAGCCGCTTGATCGCGTCCACGGCCCGGGTGAGCTGCGGGGTGAGCGGCTGGTCGAGACGCTTGAGGGCGAGGATGCGGTCGGTCGACTCGGCGCTCTGCACCACCAGCTGGGGCTGACCGACCAGGCCGAACAGGAAGCCCACGGAGAGCAGGCGCTCCTCCGACAGCTCCTGGACGGCCGAGCCGACCCGGGTGGCCAGCAGGACCGTGTCGGCGGTGTCCTGGGCCTTGCCGGCCACGTCGATGCGGTTGGCGACGATCGGCAGCGCGAGCAGGACGACCCCGAGGAGCGGGACCAGGACCAGCAGCGTCAGCTTGCCGAGGATGCGGAGCTTACCGAAGAGCACCGGATCGCTCCCGCCGTGTGGGGTTGACCTCGCCGTACGCCGGTGCGCGGTGCCCGGGTTCGGTGCGGTCGGTCTCCGGTCCGGTCGGGCCCACGTTCAGGTCGCGGGGACCCGCCTCGGGGGCCGCCGGGAAGAGCCGCTGGCCCCTGCCGGTGAGCGGCACCATCATGGCCGCGGCGACCAGCAGGACGGCGGCGGCGGCCGAGGCCAGCGCCACGATCATGTCGTTGTCGAGGCTGTCCAGCCGGTCGTCGAGCAGGGCGGTCATCTCCCGGGTCACGATGCCGGAGAGGTTGGCCAGCGAGGTCTGCAGCTGGCTCTGCGCGGTCGCCATGGTGGCCGCGTTCGGGGCGCCGCCCGGGTTGGCGCCGCGGGTCAGCGACTCCACCCCGCGCCGGAACGAGTCCAGCCCGTTGACCAGGTTGCCGCTCAGCGAGACGCTGCTGGTGTCGTCGACCGCGGCCTGCAGGTTGTCGGTGAGTTCGTTGACCGAGGAGTCCACGGCCTGCACGGCCGCGCCGAACTGGGGAGCGATCTGCGCGCGGGCCTTGTCGTCGGCCCGGGCGACCAGCTGGCTGAGGTCTCCCATCCGGCTGACCTGCACGACGGATTCCGGCAGATCGACCGCGACGGCCTCCTGCAGGTGCGAGATGTCGTTGTCCGGGTCCCGGGCCAGCTCGGCGTTGTCCCGCACGGTGTCGTAGAGCTCCAGGGTGAGGTCGGTGACCTCGACGTGCGCCTGGAACACCGCGACCGGGCCGCCGGTGACCTTGCCGAGCTGGTCGATCTTCTGCTTGAGGCCGGTCCAGCGGTCCCGGGTGTTCAGCTCGTCACCCAGGCGCTGGTCCACCGCCGCGACACCGTTGATCGCGGCGCTCAGCGAGCCGGGGGCGGCCGTGACGCCGGCCAGGGCCGAGGACTGTGCCTCGGCGAGTGAGCTCACCAGGGGAGCAAGGGCGGAGATGTACTCCACGCCCTGCTTCTCCAGCCGCGTGTCGTCGCGCTTGTCGGAGATGGTGCCCCACACGCTGGCGAACAGGATCGCCGCCGGGACAAGAATCAAGACCGTCAAAACAGCCGCCAGCGCTGAGCGCGTACGGGTTCGCCGGTTGTCCACCGAGACTGACATTGCCAATTCCTCCGCCATGCATCCGCGATAGACCGTTTTGGCGGCTACCCTCCGTAGCCAAGCGGGCGCACCGATCCGGGTCAATCTATCCGAGAAATAATCATGCGACCCCTTTCCAAGGGTCAGAGTTGGCTCGGCTGATCGGGGGATACGCCTCGGGGGCGCGGTGGTTGTACCGCGCGGCGGAAACCGGCCTCTGCCAGCACCGGGACGGATAGAAAAGGATGCTCGGGGTTGCCGTTCACAGCGCGGCGAACGAACTTCGTAGGCGCGTTCGGCGCTTGCTGGGTAGCAAGGAAAGCGTTCCACAATGGAAGCCGATGGCGCCGTCCCGCATTGTCTCCGTTCGGTAACGAACACCTTACGTAGCGCTAAAATGATACGCAGAGTAGTTAGACGGACACGCTGTCCGTCTCGCGATGCGGACGATTTCATGAGAAAGCCCGCCCGGCGGAAGGCCGGGCGGGCCGTTCTGGCTGGTGTGGATCAAGCGGTCAGAGGCGGGCCAGGGCCTTCCGGAGCGGATCCAGGCCCAGAGCGCCGAGGTCGAGCGCCTGCCGGTGGAAGACCTTGAGGTCGAAGTCGGCACCCTGGCGGGCCTTCGCGTCCTCGCGGGCCTGCAACCAGATGCGCTCGCCGACCTTGTACGACGGCGCCTGCCCCGGCCAGCCCAGGTACCGCTTCCACTCGAAGCGCAGCACCTCCTCGTTCATCCGGGTGTGCGCCCGCAGGAACTCCCAGCCCAGCTCGGGCGTCCAGCGCTCACCGGGGTGGAAGCCGAACGGGTTGTCGCGCGGGATCTCCAGCTCCAGGTGCATGCCGATGTCCACGATCACCCGGCTGGCCCGCAGCGCCTGCCCGTCGAGCATGCCCAGCCGGTCACCCGGGTCGGCCAGGTAACCGAGGTCGTCCATCAGGCGCTCGGCGTACAGGGCCCAGCCCTCGGCGTGCCCCGAGCAGAAGCAGAGCAGTCGTTGCCAGCGGTTGAGCAGCTCGGCGCGGTAGATCGTCTGGCCGATCTGCAGGTGATGACCCGGCACGCCCTCGTGGTAGACGGTGGTCACCTCCCGCCAGGTGGAGAACTCGGTCATGCCCTCCGGCACGGCCCACCACATCCGCCCGGGCCGGCTGAAGTCCTCGCTCGGCCCGGTGTAGTAGATGCCGCCGTCGCTGGTCGGGGCCAGGCAGCACTCGATGGCGCGGACCGGCTCCGGGATGTCGAAGTGGGTGCCGTCGAGCGCCGACACCGCCTTGTCGGCCAGCGCCTGCATCCAGTCGCGGAAGGCGTCCTTGCCGGGGATCCGCCGGGCCGGGTCGGCGTCCAGCACCGCCACCGCCTCGTCGACGCTCGCACCGGAGCCGGCGATCTCCGCCGCGACCACGCGCATCTCGCGTTCCAGCCGGGCCAGCTCCTCGAAGCCCCAGGCGTACGTCTCCGCCTGGTCCACGCGCGCACCCAGGAAGTACTGCGACGCGCGGGCGTAGCGCTCCGGCCCGGCCGCCTCCTTGTCCCGGCCGTGCGGGGCGAGCTCGGCGCGCAGGAACTCCCCGAACCCGGCCGTGGCGGCGGTGGCGGCCGCGGCGTTGCGCTGCAGCTCCGCGCCGAGCGTGCCGTCGGCGCCGAGCCCGTCGGCCAGCCGGTGGAAGAAGTTGTCCCGCGAGGGATCTGTCCAGGCGTCGCATTGCTCGGCGACCTCGACCATCTGCACCCGCGCGCTGACGTTGCCGCGCGCGGCCTCCTCGAGCAGGGTCCGCTTGTACTGCTCCAGCGCCCGGGGGAAACTCGCGAGCCGGGCCGAGATGTTCGCCAGCGCCTCCTCGCCCTGGGTCGGCATCAGGTCGAACACCATCCGCAGCCCGTGCAGCGGGCTGGAGATGACGTTGAGGTCGCTGGCTATGTCGCCGGCGTCGTAGCGGGCCAGCTCGAGACCCAGGCGCTCCTGCATCGCGTCCTTGGCCACGTGCTCGGACTCGGTCGCCGGCTCCAACGGATCCAGCCGGGCCAGCGTGCTCCGGGTCAGCTCGGCCTGGGCCGCGAAGCCGTCCGGCGAGAGATCGTCGAGCTCGGCGTCGTGGCCGGCCACGCCGATGAAGGTCGCACCGGTCGGGTTGAGCGGAGCCCACTCGTCGACGTAGTTGTTGGCGAGGTCATCAATCTGTCCCACGCGCCGACCCTACGGGAGCCACCGGCGCGGTGCGTCCCCTAATTGCCGCCGGAGTGACCGGCGGTCCACTCCAGCAGGCGGTCGGCCGGCCACGAATTCACCACCCGGTCCACCGGTACGCCGCACAGCGCCGCGCGCTCACAGCCGTACCGTTGCCAGTCGAGCTGGCCGGGCGCGTGCGCGTCGGTGTCGATGCTGAACAGGCAGCCCGCCTCCACCGCCACGGTCAGCATCCGCTTGGGTGGGTCGAGCCGGTCCGGCCGCGAGTTGATCTCCACCGCCTTGCCGTGCTCGACGCACGCGGCCAGCACCTTCTTGACGTCGAAGTCGCTCGGCGGGCGGGTCCGCCCGGCCCGGTGCCCCTTGTCGCCGGCGCCGGCCGCAGCCACCTTGCGGCCGGTCAGGTGGCCCAGGATGTCCAGGTGCGGGTTCTCGATCGCCGCCAGCATCCGGCGGGTCATCTTCGCCGAGTCGTCGCGCAGGTTGCTGTGCACCGAACCGACCACGACGTCCAGGCGGGCCAGCAGCTCGTCCTCCTGGTCCAGCGAGCCGTCGGCCAGGATGTCCACCTCGATGCCGGTGAGGATCCGGAAGCCGTCCGGCAGCGCGTCGTTCAGCTTGGCCACATGGTCGAGCTGGCGCCGCAACCGCGCGGCGGTCAGACCGTTGGCCACGGTCAACCTGGGTGAGTGGTCGGTGAGGACCAGATACTCGTGGCCGAGCTCGACCGCGGCCAGCGCCATCTCCTCGATCGGCGAGCCACCGTCGGACCAGTCGGAATGGGCGTGGCAGTCCCCACGCAACGCCTCGCGCAGCGCCGCCGCGGCGCCTTGCAGATCAGTGCCCTCGGTGGCCGCCAGCCGCCGCAGGTAGGCCGGCTCCTCACCGTTCAGCGACTCGGCGACACACCGGGCGGTGACATCGCCGACGCCCGACAACTCCGACAGCGTGCCGGCGGCCGCCCGCTCGGCGAGCTCCGCGGCGGGCAGGGCGGCGACCGTCGCGGCCGCGGACCGGAAGGCCTTCACCCGGTACGTCGCCTCGTTCGCCCGTTCCAGCAGGAAGGCGATACGCCGCAGGTCAGCGACTGGATCACGAGATGCCATGGCGCCAGACTAGGACTCAGGAGCGGCCGGCTGCTCGGTAAGCCTTGGCGCGGTAGCGCGCGTAGGCCCTTCCGGCGTCGCGGTAGTAGCCCCACGGCAGCTCGGTCGGCAGGTCGCCGATGGCGTCGAAACGCTCGGCCGCCGCCGCGTGGTCGCCCGCCAGGTGGAAGACCAGGGCGAACCAGCCGTCGGCGGTCTGGTGCCCGGGGATGCGGCGGAAGTCGGGATGCCCGACGGACTTGTCCGCGGCCGCGTGCACCTCCGCGCGCACCTCCGGCCGGGACAGGTAGTCCTCGGTGCTGCCGTCGGCCTGCAGCGCCGCCTCGAAATGCGCCACCGCCACCATCGAGCCGAGCGAGCAGCCGGCCGGCATCAGGTCGACGGTGTCCCGGGCGAACGTCAGCGCCAGTTCGTCGCTGCCGCCCCACTTGGCGCACTTCTGCTGGAGCATCCGGGCGTGCGCGGCCCGGTGCCAGCGGTGCCGGGCGACGACCTCCTTGAACCGCCGCTCCGCCTCGTCGAGCCCGAGCCGGCGGCCGATTGCCGTGCTGATCAGCTCGGCCCAGGCGGTGGCGTCCGCCGGGTCCCGGCTCACCGCCTCGTCCAGGCTGTCCTCGGCAATCTTGAGACGGTGGAAGAACGCGGCGAACTGCTCCTCGGAGACCGTGCTGGCCGTGCCACTGCCGCGCGCCTCCCACGCCCACTGGACCGCGTGCGCGCCCTTGACCAGGTGCGGCAGTGCGGACTCGGGCTCGGCGGCGAGCCACTTGCCGATCCACGGCTGCGGTCCGCTGCGGTCGGCCAGCACCCCGACGTAGAAGGCCCGCAGGTCCTGATCCACGACGGGGGTCAGCACGGCCGAGACGGTGGACCAGTCGCCGCGGCCGGCCGCCTCGTCGAGCCGCCGGGCGGTCCCGTCGCCGAGACAGGGGTCGATGACGGCAGCCGACCTGCCGGCGCGCTTGAACGGCCACATGGCGATGAGTCCTCCTCGGCTCCGGACGGGATGCTAGACGCGCGCGGACCTGCCCGGAAGGGGTTGCCGGGCGAAGATCGAGGCCGATATCTTCCCTGCGCCGTCCGGAGCAGACGGGCGGTGCCACGGGGAGGAAACACCATGCTGCGCGCCGCCGCGTCCGTCTTCATGCTGCTCGGTTTTTACGTCGTCGCCCTGCTCCAGCTCGTCGCCGTGCTGGCGTTGGTCGTGTGGATCTCGACCGTCGGCAACGCCGGCGTGGGCATCAAACTAGGCCTGCCACTGCTCTTCGCGGTGGGCGCCACCGTCGTCGGGCTGTGGCGGGCGATCCGGACCCAGCCGGAGCCGCTGCACGGTCTCATCGTCGCGCCGCACGAGGCACCCGAGCTGTGGGCCCTGGTGCACCACCTGGCCCACGAGGTCGGCACCCGTACGCCCGACGAGATCCGGCTGGTGCCCGAGGTCAACGCCGCGGTCAGCGAGGACACCAAGCTGCTCGGCCTGATCGGCGGCCGGCGCCGGCTGTACCTCGGCATGCCGCTGCTCCAGGCGATGAACGTCGACCAGCTGCGCTCGGTCGTCGCGCACGAGCTGGGCCACTACTCCGGCAAGCACACCCGGCTGGGCGCGGTCGCGTACCGGGGGCGGCTCGCGATCGGGCACACCATCGGCCGGATCGGCCCGTGGAACCCGGTCGGCTGGACCTTCCGTGGTTACGCCCGGCTCTATCTGCTGGTCGACAACGCCGTCTCGCGCCGCCAGGAGCTGGACGCCGACCGGGCCTCGGTGCGGGTCGCCGGTCCCGACGTGGCCGTCGCCGCCCTGCGGGAGCTGCCGGTGATCGACGCGGCCTGGGGTTTCTACTTCGACCGGTACATCAACCAGGGCTGGGAGGCCGGCTTCGCGCCGGACGACTTCTTCGGCGGCTTCGGCCGGCTCGTCGCGGCCCGGCACGAGGAGCTCGGCAGGCTGCGCGACGACCAGCCCGAGCAGCACCGGTCCCGCTGGGACACGCACCCGTCGCAGGCCGAGCGGATCGCCCTCATGCGGAACGCGCCGCAGGTCGCGCACCCGGTGGACGGCCGGCCCGCCGCGATGCTGGTGCCCTCGATCACCACCGCCGGCATCGCCCTGCAGCGTGAGGTCGTCGACGTCGGCAGCCGCCAGGTGCTGTCCTGGCCGCAGTTCACCGCGGCCGCGACCACGGCGGGCCTGCAGCGCAAGGCGGACCGGGTGTTCCGCTCGCTGGGCCGGCTCACCGGCACCGAGGACCCGGGGCTGGGCACCCTGTTCGACCTGGTGGCGGCCGGCCGGCTGGGCGAGCTGGCCGAGGAGTTCTACCCGAACGCCACCCGCAAGGAGGCGGCGGGCAAGTTCGTCGGCGCGATGGACATGCTGTTCACGCTGGCGGCGGTCCGTTCCGGCACGGCGTACTGGCGGCACTCGTGGACCGAGCCGGTCACGCTGGTCGACGCGCACGGCGCCGAGCTGGACTACGAGGAGATGGCGAAGCTGGCCGTCTCGCCGGCCACGCTGGAGGAGGCCCGGGCCCGGCTGGCCGAGGCCGGCATCCGGGTCGAGGCGGCGGCGATCGTCGAGCGCCGGGCCACCGCGAGCGGCTCCGACATCATCGGCGCGATGGCCAACCTCAAGGTCGACGGCCTGCACACCGACCTGGTGCTGCTGGACCGGGGCCTGGTCCTGGTGCCCGCGCCCAAGGCGACCGACAACGGCAAGGACCGGCTGCGCGCCCTGCTGACGTCCGGGCCGGTGGAGGAGCTCGCGACCCGCTTCCGGTTCCTGCCGTACGAGGAGATCGTCGCGGCCACCATCACCAAGCGCACCCCGGTGAGGGCGGAGCTGCGCACGCACGCCGGTGTGACGGTGACCGTCGAGGAGCGCTGGACCGGGGAGCAGCTCGGCGAGAGCCGGGACGCCCTGCTCGGCGTGCTGGACCGGATCGCCGACCGCTCGGTGGTCTGAGCTGGTTGGTTAGGCTCCGCCCATGCGGACGATCGACTGGGTGGACGACGCCATCGAGATCATCGACCAGACGGCGCTGCCGGGTGAGGTGCGCGTGTTGCGGCTCACCACGGTCGCCGAGCTGGTCGCGGCGATCCGGTCGCTGGCGGTGCGCGGGGCGCCGGCGCTGGGGGTGGCCGGGGCTTTCGGGGTGGCCCTGGCAGCCAGGCAGTTCGCCGGGGACGAGCGGGCGCGGGCTGACGCCGTACAGCTGGTGGAGCGGGCCCGGCCGACTGCCGTGAACCTCGCCCGCGGGGCCCGGCGGGCAGCGGCGCTGCTCGGCGCCGGGCCGCAGGCCGTGCTGGCCGAGGCGTGCGTGGTGCGCGACGAGGAGATCGCCGCCTCGGCCGCGATGGCCGCGCTCGGCGCCGACCTGATGGTCGAGCTGTGCGGGGCGCGGCCGCGGCTGCTGACCCACTGCAACACCGGTGGGCTCGCGGCGGTGACCGGCGGCACCGCCCTGGGGGTCGTGACCGAACTGCATCGCCGGGGCGCGCTGGCCGGGGTCATCGCCAGCGAGACCCGGCCGCTGTTGCAGGGGGCCCGGCTGACCGCGTGGGAGCTGCGGGAGGCCGGCATCGACTTCCGCGTCGCGGTGGACTCGGCCGGGCCGTTCCTGCTGGCCCGCGGCGAGGCCGACGCGGTGATCCTGGGCGCGGACCGGATCTGCGCGAACGGTGACGTGATCAACAAGGTCGGCAGCTACGCGCACGCGCTCGGTGCCCGGCGGGCCGGCCTGCCGTTCGTCGTGGTCGCACCGGAGTCGACTGTGGACCTGGACACCCCGGACGGTGCCGCGGTGGAGATCGAGGACCGGGGCGCGGCCGAGGTCACCGACTATGCGGCCGCGGTCAACCCGGCCTTCGACGTGACCCCGTACGACCTGGTGACCGCGATCGTGACGGACCGCCGGGTGATCCGCCTCGACCGCGGCGAGCGGCCCTAGGAAGCGGGCTGCCAGGGCTTCATCCAGGGCGACTCCGGCCAGCCCTCGGCGGCGGCCATGATCGGGTACGCGGTCCCGCCGTCCACGGACTCCCGGATGATGTCGGCGTGCCCCGCGTGCCGGGCCGTCTCCTGGATGAGGTGCAGCAGCACCCAGCGCAACGACCAGTTGTCCAGGTCTTTGGGGTTCCAGGGCACGGAGTGGTCGACCGGCACGGCCCGGTCGAGGTCGCCGATCTCCGCCACGGTCTTCTCCGTGCGGGCGGCGATCCGGTCGTACCGGGCGAAGACCTCGTCGATCGTCTCGCCGTCGCTGAGCGCGAAGTTCTCCTCGTACGCGGAGTAGTCCAGCTCGCGCGGCTCCCGCCGGACGACGTCGATCCAGCCCTCCTCGGTGGACGCGCAGTGCTTGATCAGGCCGCCGACGGTGAGCGGGCTGGCCGTGGGCGTGGCGCGCAACTGCTCGGGGCTGAGGCCGTACGCGGTCAGCCTGACGACGTACCGCATCTGGGCGAGGTACGCGAGCAGACCCTCCTGCTCGTTGGCGATGGCACCGACCTGACCAGGCATGACCTGTCTCCTGTCCTGTTGTCCGGCTTACCGCCTCAGCCTAGGAACTATTGCGGTCACTTCCTGGCCGCATTGTCGAGACCTGGTCATCGCGTACCGCGGTCACCCAGCCTCCGGCCCGGCCCAGCGCGAGCAGCGCGCCCGGCTCGGCGGTCAGCTCGGCCGGCTCGCCGGGTGCCGCAGGCCAGGCCCGGCGCAGTTCGCTCGGCACCCGCAGCCGTTCGGTGAGGGCCGCGATCGGATCCGGCGCGACCAGCTCCCGGCCGTAGCTCCGCAGTTCGGCGAGGATCCCGCCCAGCACCTCCCGGACGGCCGGGGCGTTGCCGCCGCACATGGCCGCGATGAGCTCCGGCCGGGTGCCGGCCACCCGGGTGCCGTCCCGGAACGAGCCGGCGGCCAGCGTGCCCGCCAGCGGATTGCCGGTCAGCACCGTGCTCAGCGCGGCGGCCAGCAGATGCGGCACGTGGCTGATCTCGGCGACCACCCGGTCGTGCTCGGCGGCGGTGACGGGAACGACGCGGGCGCCCAGCGTCGTGACGAGGCCGGCCAGCGTCAGCCAGTCGGCCAGGTCGGTGCCGTCCTCCTCCAGGCACAGCACCCAGGCGCAACCGTCGAACAGGTGAGGTTCGGAGGCGAGGAAGCCGGACGATTCTTTGCCGGCCATCGGATGTCCGCCGACGAACCGGCGGCCGTGCAGCAGGTCGCGCACGGGACCCTTGACCGAGGTGACGTCGGTGATCAGGCCGGGGTGGCCGGTCAGCTCGGCCAGCACGCCGGGCAGCGCCGGGAGCGGCACGGCCAGTACGACGAGCTCGGCGCCCGCGACGGCCTCCGGGATGCTCTCGGCCACCTGCCAGTCGCCCTTGATGACGATGGTCCGGGTGCCCGGATCGGCGGAGGGTGGCAGCTCGGCCGCTCTGGCCAGCCCGCGCGCGGCCTCCCGGGTCTGTTCGCCGGCGTCGTAGCCGACCACGTGGTGCCCGTGGGCGGCCAGGGCCCGCAGGAGCGAGCCGCCGATGAGACCGAGGCCGATGACTGCGACGTTCACGCGGCAGACTCTCGCACACGATCGGCATCAGCCGTACGGACCTGTCGGTTTTGGTCCGTTTCGCCACTGGTCGAGGATGATCATCGCCTTTACGGTGATCATGTGACGTACAGGGACAAAGTCGCCGTTATCGGCGTGATGGCTGCGGCGATCGCCATGCTCGCCGCGCCGGCGCAGGCGGCACCGTCGGAATCATCGGACGCCGTGCCGAGCTTCAACGGGACCGTGCTGGCTGTCGCGTACTCCGGCAGCACCGTCTACGTCGGCGGCGACTTCACCGCCGCCGTCGTCAAGGGCAAGGTGGTTGCGCGCAGCCGGCTCGCCGCGATCAACGCGGTCACCGGTGAGCTGCTGCCCTGGGCGCCGGTCGCGGACGGCCGGGTCAAGGCGATCGCCACCAGCGGCTCGGCCGTGTACGTCGGCGGGGACTTCGGCACGGTCGGGGGCCGGCGACGCGACAGCCTGGCCCGGCTCGACGGGCGCAGTGGCGCGGTCGCCGGCACCTTCAAGCACACCATCGAGGGCCGCCCGTACGCGCTGGCCGCCACCGGAGGCCGGCTCTACCTCGGTGGCTCGATCACCAAGGTCAACGGGCAGAGCCGCACCCGGCTGGCCGCCTTCAACCTGACCACCGGGGCTCTGGACACCAAGTGGAAGCCGACCGCGGACGACCAGGTCGAGTCGCTGGCGACCGGCGGTGGCCGGGTCTACGCCGGTGGCAAGTTCCACAAAGTCAACGGCACCAGCGGGTACGACCGGCTGGTGGCCCTGGACCCGTCCTCGGCCGCGATCGTCACCGGCTTCAAGCCCCGGCCCCCGGTGATCACCTACGCCGTGGCGGTCACCTCGACCGGCGTCTACACCGCGCACGGCGGCCAGGGCGGCGCGGCCAGCAGCTACAGCACCACCGGGGTCAAGCGGTGGACGGCCACCTTCGACGGCAACGCGCAGGCGATCGGCGTGCTCGGCGACACCGTCTACGTCGGGGGGCACTTCGACCGGGCGTGCCGGACCGCGCGTACCGGAAGTCAGGGCACCTGCCTGGACGGCTCGGACGACCGGATCAAGCTCGCGGCCCTTGCCACCACCGACGGCCACCTGCGCGACTGGACCGCCGACGCGAACGGCGTCGAAGGCGTGCTGGCCATGGCCGTCAACCCCGGCCTCGGCGCGCTGGCCGTGGGCGGCGCCTTCACCACGATCGGCGGGCGCTCACAGAAACGCTTCGCGCAGTTCGGCTGAGCCGACTCCGGAAAGCTTTATCCGCACGGCGGGGCCGCATCTCTTGGGCGAGGGATGCGGCCCTGTGCTGTGCGTCAGGCCTTGCAGTTGTGCGACTTCTTCCACTTCGCGACCGTGGCGACCGGGCTCTTGTTGCCCTTCGCCCGCCAGGACTTGAGGAACGTCGCCGGCCACACCACACCGCGGCGGACCTTCCAGTCGCCGGTCTTGGCGCACGGCGGCGAGATGCCGTAGTGCAGGTGGCACACGTTGTTGGCGTTGCCGGTGTGGCCGACCTTGCCGAGCTGCTGGCCGGTCTTGACCCGGACACCGGCCTTGATCCCGGTCTGGATCTTGCTGAGGTGCGAGCCGTAGTAGCGCACGCCGTCGTCGCCCAGGATCGAAACCGACAGACCGCCGTTGAGGGGGCCGTCCGGCGCACCCTTCACGTACTGGTCCTTGCGGCTGACCTCGAGCACCACGCCGCTGGTGGTCGCCACCACGGTCTCACCGCAGTCGGCGAAGATGTCCGTCGCCGGATACTTCGAGTGCGTCGGGTGGAAGGCCACGTTGGACGCCTTGACCGGGAAGGCGTACTTCAGCCCGGCCGGCGCCGTCGCGGGCGCCTTGCTGGGCGTCTTCTTCGGGGTCGCCGAGGACGTCACCGTGCCCGCCGGCGCCTTTTCCGGGGTGCCGGCCGGGTCCGGCGTCGGAACCGCCGGCGCCGTCTGCGACGGCTCCAGGAACTGCGGCGCGCTGGTGGTCGTGGGCGCGTCGCCCGGCGAGCCGCAGGCCGCGAGCGAGAACGCCGCGACGGTCAGGACCGAGAGGGTACGCAGGGAAAGCACCGGGCCATCCTGGCAGACGCCAACAGTTCCCGCTGACCCAGCGGGGGTGGATAGGCTGGCCGGGGATCGTCCGACCCCGCCGGATGGAGGCGACATGGCCGAACAACACGGGGCCTGGCCCGCGGCGGCACAGCCACCCGCCGGCTGGCTGCCCGACCGTCCGTCCGCCCCGATCGGCCTGCCCCCGCGGCCCGTCTACCGCGAGCCGCACCCGATCGCCGTCGCCCCGCTGCTCTCCGGCGTGGGCGCGACGCTGGTCTGGTTCGCCCTCTTCGGCAGCCTCGGCCGTGACCTGGCCGGCTATGCGTGGTGGACCCTCACCGCCGCCGTCTCGGCCTGGGCGGTCGCCATCGTGCTGGCGGTGCTGGGCGACCGCGGCGTGGCCACCGGCGTGGGCCTCGCGGCGGGCATCGGCCTGTCGATCGCCGGAGGTTTCGTGACAGCCCGGTGGATCTCCACGAACGACTGGCCGCTGTGGTGATTGTCCAGCTCTGCACCCCCTTGTCATCGACGAACCGTGCCCCTGTGGTGGCGCAGCGCACTCGGCCTTGACGAACGTCGCGCGGCTGGGCACGCTCGGCCTCATGGCCCACGTACCGCAACGGCTCGACCCCGATCGTCGCCGTCGCCGACTGGAGCTTCTGGCCGCACTGGCCGATGCCAAGTCCGCCCGCGAGCACAGCCAGCCGCAACGCCTGCGCGGCGCCCGGCTCCGCGAACTGATCGCGAATCGCCGCCGCCACGCCAACTGAGCCCACCCGCGGCGGAAAACCCATGCAAGTTCGTTACATAGCTACTCCCTTCGGGGCGTGGCGCGGCATCAGCGGCGCACCACCGGCTACCGTCAGGCGCTGAGGACCGCAGGTTTCGTGGGGGGATTCGTGTCGACTTTCGCTGCCGCCGTCGCCCGGGGCAAGAACGGCTGGACGGCCACCGAGCTCCAGCTCACCGGCGTCGCCGACCTCGACGAGGTGGTGGACCGGCTGCGTGACGCCGAGCCGGACGCCGAGTTGTCGCTGTTGTTCGCCGAGGCCGACGACCAGTATCTGGTGATCCTGCGCCTGGACGAGGGCGAGGACGTCCGGGTGTTCTGCTCCGACTCGGCGTTCGCCGACGAGTCGCGGCTCGGGGCTCTGCTGCTCGCCGACGTCGAGACGCCGGCGCTGGAGCTCGACGACCTGGCCGCGCCGCGCGCCGATGACGACGACGAGGACGACCGGCCGGCCGCCGACCCCGACGCCGACCCGGTGGGCGACGTCGAGCTGCTCGCCGACCTGGGGGTCAGCTCGCACCGGCTGCTGACGCTGTGCGGGCTCGAAGGCATGCTCCCGGCCGACGTGACCGCGGAGATCTGCCAGCAGCTCGGCTGCGGCGACGAGCTGGAAGAGCTGCGCGAGGTCTGATGCTCCGGCCCCGGCACGAGACCTGGATGCGACGGGCACTGTCCGTGGCGTCCGCCTCGGCGGAGGACGTGCCGGTGGGCGCGGTCGTCTACGACCCGGACGGCGTCGAGCTGGCCGCGGCCGGCAACGAACGCGAGCTGACCGGCGACCCGACCGCGCACGCGGAGATCATCGCGTTGCGGCGGGCCGCCGTGCTGACCGGCAGCTGGCGGCTGACCGGCTGCACCCTCGTGGTGACCCTGGAGCCGTGCACGATGTGCGCCGGGGCGCTGGTGCTGGCCCGGGTGTCCCGGCTCGTCTTCGGCGCCTGGGAGCCGAAGACGGGCGCGGTGGGCTCGCTCTGGGACGTGGTCCGGGACCGCAGGCTGACCCACCGGCCCGAGGTCTACGCGGGCATCCTGGAGGACGAATGCGCCACGCTGCTCCGGGACTTCTTCCGCGGCCAGGGAGACGCCCGCTAGGTGGTCCTCAGGCGATGGCGGTGTCCAGGCCGATCTGCACCATGTCGGAGAAGCCCTGCTCACGCTGGGCGGAATCCATCTTGTCGCCGCGCTTGATGTGGTCGCTGACGGTCAGGATGGTCAGCGCCTTGGCGCCGTACCGGGCCGCGATCGTGTAGATGGCGGCCGACTCCATCTCGACGGCGAGCACGCCGTAGTCGGCCAGGGTGTCGTACAGGTCCGGCCGGTCGGTGTAGAAGGCGTCCGCGGCCAGGATCGGGCCGACCCGCAGCGCGACGCCGCGCCGGTCGGCGACGTCGGCCGCGGTACGCAGCAGCGAGAAGTCCGCGACCGGCGCGTAGTCGACCAGCCCGTCGAAGCGCACCCGGTTCATGTTCGAGTCGGTGGCGGACCCGATCGCGGCGATGACATCACCGAGGTTCAGGTCCATGGCCAGCGCCCCGCACGACCCGATCCGGATCAGCGACCGGGCGCCGTACTCGTTGATCAGCTCGTGGGTGTAGATCGAGGCCGACGGCATGCCCATGCCGGACCCCTGGACGGAGACCCGTACGCCCTGCCAGGTGCCGGTGAAGCCCAGCATGCCCCGCACCTGCGTGTAACAGACGGGATCGGTCAGGAACGTCTCGGCGATCCACTTCGCCCGCATGGGGTCACCCGGTAGGAGGACCCGCTCGGCGATGTCGCCCGGCTGCGCGCCGATGTGCACACTCATGGTCGAGATCCTGCCAGGCGGGTGGGGCCGAGGTGCCACGACCTCGCGCTTTGCCCGGGTGGGTAACCCGGCGGCGGACGCCCCGAGCCATCCGGTAATCTACTGCGCGGTGGTGTGTCCGAGCGGCCTAAGGAGCACGCCTCGAAAGCGTGTGAGGGTGCAAGCCCTCCAAGGGTTCAAATCCCTTCACCACCGCCAGCAAGCAGGGCAGACGCCCGGTGACTCCCAGCGAGTCACCGGGCGTCTCTCTGTCTGGTCTCAGTCTTGGTCTCATCAGGGTTGCGCGGCCCTGAGCCGCAACCCCAGCGCCCGACACCCCTTACGTTGAACATCCGAGGAGGCGAGACGGGGGACGACGAGTCGAGTTGTTAGCTCTGCCGTTGAGCGCCGTCCTTCATCAACCAGCAGGCTTAATGCCTTTGGTGACCCGGCCGCTCCAAAGTAGTCTCGCGTTCGTGAAAGCTGCACCCGTCTCGCGTACATCCGTTCACCTATCACTACCCCCGTGGTTTTGGGGTGGCAAAGCTGAGCCATTTTTTACCCGCGCAGAAATTCGAGCGCGGCAGGTGGCTGACGGATATGCCATACAAACTGAGGAATCATACCGGCGTTCACGGCCCAGTCTGGTTGAGATAGATGACCTAGCAGGGCCAGCGCGTAGGCAGCCGAACTTCGAAGCTGTGGTCTCTGCGGAGAGAAAAGGCGGCGTCAAGTCTCCCGGCTCTGATCCGACAATTATTGCCCACGTCAACAGCCTCGGTGAGCGGGCCCAAAATACCGAAGACATCATAGATCTTCTTTACTATTGGAAGCTGCTCGCCACGGTGGAGTCTCCGAGTGGACTGCCGACCACACTCGGAAAGATCTATCAAGACCTTCTGGCCACTCCTCTTGAAAGGGAACTGTCCATACGTCCCCTTCAAAATTGCAGCGTCCATCTCGTTCGACGGACTGCCGCCCTCCTGCACCGCGCGAAGCTTACCAGCGTGCTTTTGCGTCTCCAATACGATCCGCAGCTGCGTCAAGGTGACGCCAAGCACCTGCAGGAATTGCTCGACGCGGGCGAGAGCGTTTTCGCGAGTGGCTCGGGACTTCTTAAAGGCCTGTATGGATTTGATGTGTATCTCGGACCGCTGATGGGTTCGTTGACTCCCGGAGTATGGGGCTTCGCGGCTGTTAGATCTTTCGGGGCAATCCTCTTCAGTCTTGGCCGGCCATTGGCGGGCACGCGCCCTAGGGCAGCTGAAATGCTCCACCTGCTGCCGTCGGCGGGAGCCGCCGTCTCGACCTGGAAGAACCCAGAGCTTGAGGCGGCTTCCTGTTCCGAAGCTGCGACATGGTGGGTCAATCGGCTCAATGACCTATTCAGTGCAATTACCGATCCCGTATTATTCGCCGAGCCGACCGGTGCATACGATCCAGCTAGGCATCATCAGGCACTCATGACGGTGGAGCAACTGTTCAATAGAGTTAATTCTATCATCACTTCTCATCGTGACAAGAATGCTCAGTTGGTTCTTCTTTTTACGGTTCTAGACACTCTTGAACGGCTCCTAGGGAAATCTATCAATGACCTATGTGACTTGAGCTTCGCCGAGAAGACACTCGAATCCCTGCGTTCGTCACTTCCAGCTGGGGCGGCGGCGGTCTTGCTCCCATCGGCAGAACGTGGCATAACTGCACTGAAGCAGATGCGCGATGGGTTTTTCCTGGCATCGACAGTGCAGGGCATAACACCTGAGCGGGCGACAGCACAGTACATAAAGATTCTGCGTAATGCCACTCATGGTCATGGCACTAACCGTCTCACTGCTGTACAAGAAAACAATGCACTTCTAGCCGGTCACGATGGCGAGGTCCCACCGGACCTTTCATTGCTGGGATTCATGTACCTACTTTCGTTGCTCAACAAGCCCAACGATCTGCGCAGATACCTAAGTCGGGGTAAGGTGTCATGACCTCTCGGGGTGGACTAGTGCGCAAGGCTGTACCTGCACTGACGCCAAGACGTGCCCGGTGTCATTGGGTGCGTCACCGGGCACCTCTCAGGCTTATGTCAGTTACCCTGCGCCAGGATCAGACCGCTCCGTCGTCCGACTCGTCGGAGCCGTCGGTGGGCGGCTGCCAGAGCAGCCCACCGACCTTCGCAGCTACGTCACGGCGTACCTGGGCGGTGAGGTGTTGGTATCGCTTCGTCATGCCGGAATCGGACCAGCCCATGATGCCCATGACGGCCCGCTCGGCCACTTCTAGGATCAGAAGGACCGTGGCGGCTGTGTGCCTCGCGTCGTGTAGCCGGCCATCCCGCAAGCCAGCCTTCTTGAGCAGCCGCTTCCACTCCGTGTAATCAGTGCGCGGGTTCAGCGCTCCGCCGGTCGGCGTCGTGAACACCCAGTCCCCCTCGGCCGTACTGAAGTGCAGCGCACGTGCTGCTATGTGGCTCCGTTTTGCGATGAGCTATCTTGGCTCGCCTCTAAGGTGGGGTTTTGGCCGCCGAGAATAGCAGTAACCATTGAGCCAATGATTGAATCTCGGTTATTTTCAGAAGAAAGCATCAAGAGGCGCTCACCTGCAAGGAATTTAGAGAATTCCAAAGGCTGGAGGAAGTATGATTTTAGGTGGTTTGCGGCGGACTCCTGGGCTCGTATGAACGTGCGCCCGATATAAGCCGCCAGGGCCGCCCCCGCTCCACCCAGCGCTGCCGTAGCAACTGCTGCTGTGCCCGTGCGTGCTGAAGATGCATAAACCGCAGCGATGAGCACAGCGCCGAAGCCGGCCACCATGGCAGCTTGAGCATTCCGGAAGCTGACACGGGCTTGAGCGGTTGCGATGCCGTGGTAAAAATCCAGCCTCTTCTGAGTTACTGACCATAGTTGTGGGAGGGAGATCGCATTTTGGCTTGCAAGTTTCCCCTCTGCGCGCTCTAGCGCTCTTGACGCCATACCAACTTTGAATGAGTCAAGGTGCGTGGAGCGCTGCCAATAGAAAAGCCCCACAGCAAATACCGCGCCTATGAAGACGCCGAGAAAGGTCACGGGGTCCTTGTCCCCGAAGCTTCCGCTAAAAAACACCTCGGCGAAGCTTGTGCGCTGACCCTGGGCCTCTCGTATTTTTACTTCCCAGAAGTTGGTGACAAAGGCAATTAAGGCGCCAATCACCAACATTCCTGCTATCGTCCACTTGAGCGCTGTCGACCGCCGCCAAAGAGCACTCTCCTCAAGTCTAAGTGCTGGCGTCATGCTTAAAACACCGAAGGACACCTCTGAAAGATCGTCGTCTGACATCGGTTCCTCCCGAGTAATTCGGAAGGAGCCCCTTAGACGCTTGTTGGGAATCGACTTTTCCCTTGACGGGGACAATCGCTTGTTCACGTCTACATAGTAGTAAATCGCACGGCCTGCCGGGCGGCTCGTCTCAGCTGTAGTGGCGTTGTGGGTATCCGGCCATGGTGTTCGGTGCTTTGTGAGCGGCTCGCTCCGTCCTCGCTGACTTGATGGCTTGGAGAAATCGGGGAGAGGGCTACGCTTCACATCGCCCCGGGCTGGAACGACGCTAG
The DNA here is from genome assembly GCF_040649415.1 of Actinoplanes sp. NPDC048967. Taxonomy (NCBI): domain Bacteria; kingdom Bacillati; phylum Actinomycetota; class Actinomycetes; order Micromonosporales; family Micromonosporaceae; genus Actinoplanes; species Actinoplanes sp. NPDC048967. The sequence goes on along the minus strand of NZ_JBEZFL010000002.1, from coordinate 772,892 downwards.
GCCAAGAGCGACCGAAGCGGTGGGCTGGGCGTTCACGACACGATGCACGTCAGCGCCAATGCCTCTACCTCGTTCGAGATGGAGAGTCCATGGTCTCAGATCTGGTCTCGTTCGTCAGCGTTCGCGCATGGTCGCTGACTACCGGCAGAGGCGCCTAGCCCAGGTCACGCACGGTGCCGACCTGCCGCGGACCGTTGATCACAGACCTCGAAAGCGTGTGAGGGTGCAAGCCCTCCAAGGGTTCAAATCCCTTCACCACCGCCAGCAAGCAGGGCAGACGCCCGGTGACTCCGCGAGTCACCGGGCATCTCTCTTTTCCGGGCTAGGCGCGCACTCTCTCGAATTCCTCGGCCAGCGGCCCGTCGGCCCGGCGCAGGGCGGCTATCGCCCGGCTCGCCCGGCTCTTCACCGTGCCGGTGGAGCAGCCCAGCATCGTCGCGATCTCCAGTTCGCTCAGGCCGGCCCAGTACCGCAGCACCAGCACCACCCGCTGCTGGGCCGGCAACGCCCGCAGCGCTCCCAGCACCAGCCTGGCGGTGTCCTGCGGCTCGTACGGGTCGCCGCCCGTCCCCTCCGGCAGCACGGCGGTGGGTACCTCCCGATGCCACAGGCGCCGGCCCGCCCGCCACGCCGCCCGCACCATCACCCGGCGGGTGTACGCGTCCGGGTCGCCGTCGGGGTGCAGCCGGGACCACGCCCGCAGGGTCTTCACCAGCGCCTCCTGCACCAGGTCCTCCCCGTGCCCGTGGTCGCCGGTCAGCAGCGTTCCGTGCCGGACCAGGGCGGCGTACCGGGCGTGCACGAAGTCGGCGAAGCCGTCCGGTGCGTTCATCAGCGGCCTCCGAGCAGCTGCTCGACGCGGCCCAGGAAGCCGGCCGGCAGGTGCACCCGGCCGCCCAGCGACGACGTGGCGAACGCGCAGGTGTCGCCGGCGCTGATCGCTACTTCGGCCGAGGCCAGATGGCCGATCGGGTCGGTGAACGTCAGCGCGGCCATGTCCGTGCCGGCCAGCTTCCAGGTGCCGGTCACCTTCGTCGCTCCCGGACACGGCAGCTCCCCTGGCCGTACCGGTTGATCCAGGGCCGCCAGCAGGGCCCGGACCTGCTCGATCACCGCGGGGTCCGCCGAGGTGAGCTGCTTCTCGGCACTCACGCTGAGCTGCACGGCCGGCGAGGTTTCGGGCAGCGTCAGTCGCGCCGGGGGGACCGGGTTTGCGGTGATGCCGCGCAGCAGCGCCTCGACCTGCGGCCGTTGCCCGCGGATGGAGATACTCGCCGCCGCCCACGGTGCGTTCACGCTGGCTGACGGAGCCGCCCGCACGTTGGCCAGTTCGTTGCCGCTGAGCCAGAGCGGCTGCCCGCCCGGCAGGACCACTTCGTTGATCAGGGCCAGTTCCGCGACCGATGCCGGGGTGCCGTAAGGACGCCAGGGACCGACGAAGGCGTGGCGGGTGGGGCCGCAGGGCGCGTCCGTCATCGCGACATTCACCAGGAACACGTTCGCCGGGACCTCGCAGTAGGTGAGCCGTTTGTCCTGGATCACCGGCCAGCCGGGCGGGATCGGCACGGCCAGCCCGCCGGTACGGACATAGCCGCCGCTCACCGTGGCCTCGAAATGCTCGCTGGACGGGCGTGACGCCGGTGTCTTGCCGGACGTGCCGCGGTTCGCGGCCACGATCCCGCCGACAGCGAACACCGCCACTGCCACCGCGGCGGCCGTCCCGGCCACGGCCAGCCGCCGGCGCCGGGCCCGCCCCCGGCGCAGCACCTCCGGTACGGGGTCAGGACTGCGCGGCCCCACTCCGGCAACCGCCTCGTCGAGCAGTGCGCGGATTCGTTCCGTCATCGTTGTTCCCGTCTGTTCCACGGTTTCCGGTCCGCAGTGACAAAGACATCGAAGAGGCCGGGAGGTTCCCTGGGAACAGGTCGGACAGGGCTGCGCGTGATCCGTACAGTGCGCATCATGCGAACGTCTTTCGTCGCGCCGGCAGTTGCTGCCGTGCTGTCCCTCATTCCTGCCGGGCCGGCATCTGCCGCGTCGGCTGCGGACACTGCGCCGCCCCGGCTTGAGTCGATCACCCTGGACCGCACCTCGGTCACCGTGTCCGGCATCCAGACCCAGCTGGTCGGGGTGCGGGTGCGGCTGACCGACGAGACCGGCGTCCAGCCGATCGAGTATGTGGCGGGCCAGGAGCTGGCTTCGCCCCGGCTCCGGTTGAACGCCTCGCCGAATTCCCTGGTGCTGTTGAGATTGGCCGAAGGCACCGACAAGGACGGGATCTGGACCGGCAAGCTTCCGGTCACCTCGGCCTGGAGCGGGACAGTGCAGCCGATCAGCATCTATGCCGCGGATCAGACCTATGCCAATGTGCTGGACACCGATCCGCGGACGCTGGTCGACACACCCAGCCTCCAGGTGCAGAGTTCGCACCGGCCGGGTCTGGACATGACGTTCTCGCCGGAGCCGGCTCCGGCCGGCAAGCCGGTCACCCAGCGGGTCCGGGCCTGGGACACCACCACCGGTAAGCCCTGGGCCAATCTGTCGCTGCGGCTGAGCTCCGACAACGGCTGCGCGGAGCCGGGCAACATCACGACGGTGAAGACCCGCGCGGACGGCACGTACCAGCGGACCCTCAACGCCACTCAACGGCAGTGGTTGCAATGCGTCTGGGTGCCTGGCGTCGATCAGCCGGCTATGTCGTACCCGATGACGGTCATCGCCTCGGACGGCGGGCACGTGCGCACCCAGCGCTATGCCGTCAGTGCGGCCCCGGCCGCGAAATCGGCGCCGGTCGGTAAGAGTGTCAACGTCAACGGCAGCGCCACCCCGTTGCACAAGGGCAAGGTCATGCAGTTGCAGCGGCTCTACCCGGACAAGACCTGGCGCAAGGTCAGCACCGCCAAGGTGCGCGACAGCGGCCGGTTCACCCTCGCGGCCACCCCGGCGGGCAAGGCCACCTACTCCTACCGCGTGTACGCGCCGGGCGACAGTTATGCGGTGGGCGGAGTGTCCAAGACGTTCACGATCCGCGGCACCTGAGCGACGAGTTGCGGATGGTGCGGGGACGACTGCCGGCCCTTGCCGCAGGCGTGGTGATCGTCGGGCTCGCCTTCGGGATCCGGTCGGTGAGCGACGGCGGGCTCGAGCAGTATTCGGGCACGGCGCTCTACGCCTCGATGATCTATGCGGGGGTCTTTCTGCTGGGGCCGGCGGTCCCGCCCGTCCGGGCCGGGATCCTCGCCGTCGGCTTCTGCTGGGCGGTGGAATTCTTCCAGCTCACCGGCGTTCCCGAGGCGCTGTCCGAGCGGAGTCCGGTGGCGCGGCTGGTGCTGGGTGCGAGCTTCGACTGGGTGGACGTCGCCTGGTATCCGGTCGGTGTCGTGCCGCTGGTCGTCCTGCAACGGCTGGTCAGCCGGCGCGCAGCCGGCTCCGCAGCCACCGCGGATCGGGGTTCACGTGTGGGCTCCCCGCCAGCATGACCGTCGGGACGGTCTCGTTGCCGTCGGCGACCGCGCGGACCGCTGCCGCGCCCTCCGGGTCCTGCCAGATGTCCACCCAGTAGGCGCGGCGCGAGGTGATCCCCAGCACGGCGCGCAGACGCAGGCAGAACGGGCAGCCCGGCCGCCAGTAGACGATGGCGCGCCCGTCCGCGGCGCTGCGGCGCTGTGCCTCCGCGGCCGGCATCGACCGGGGAAAGACCAGCGGCGACACGAACGCCGCCAGCAGGGCGAAGGCGAGGAAGGAGAACACCGACCCGCCGATGATCCAGAGCAGGGCGCCGAGCGCCAGGAACAGGCCGGCCTGACCCCATCGACGAAGCATGATGGAGACGCTACGCGAGCTGTGCGCGAGGCCGCGACCAGCAGTAGGGTGCGCAATCGTGTCCACCGCGATCTCCCTGTTGCTGCTCCTCGCGGTGCTCGGTTTTGCTGTCGTACGACCCCGGGGTCTGCCCGAGGCCGTCGGAGCCGTACCGGCGGCGGTGCTCACCGTTTTGGCCGGGCTCGTGCCGTGGCGTGATGCGCTCCACGAGCTGGGTGATCTCGGTCCCACGGTGGCCTTCCTCGCCGCTGTGCTGCTGCTCGCGTACCTGGCCGACCGGAGCGGGGTTTTCCGCTTCGCCGGCGCGGCCGCGGCGCGGTGGAGCAAGGGTTCGCCGCGTCGGCTGCTGGGCCTGGTGTTCGTCATCGCCGCCTCGGTCACCGCCGCGCTCAGCCTCGATGCCACCGTCGTGCTGCTGACGCCGGTCGTGTTCACCACGGCCTCGGCGTTGGCCATCCGGCCCAAACCCCACGTGTACGCCTGCAACCACCTGGCCAATTCCGCCTCGTTGCTGTTGCCGGTGTCCAACCTCACCAACCTGCTGGCGATGTCCGCGGCCGGCCTGTCGTTCCTCGGGTTCGCCGGGCTGATGGCGTTGCCCTGGCTCGCCGTCATCGCCGTCGAGTACGTGATCCTGCGCCGCTTCTTCGCCGACGATCTGGCCACGCCACCACACCGGCCGCCGGTCGAGGCGGTGCCGGCCCCGCGCTTCGCCCTGGCGGTGCTCGGCGTGACCCTGGCCGGCTTCGCGCTGGCGTCCCCGCTGGGCGTCCACCCGGCGTGGGTGGCTCTGGCCGGTGCGCTGGTGCTCGCCGTACGGCTGCGGGTCGGCGTGCCCACTCTGCTGCGGAAGGCGAATCCCGGCTTCTGCGTCTTCGTCCTGGCGCTGGGCGTGGTCGTGCTGGGCGTGAGCCGGGGCGGCTTCGGCGCGTTGGTCGACCGGGTCGCCCCGCACCACGCCGACCTGCTCGGCCTGCTGGCCATGGCTTTCCTGGCCGCCCTGCTGGCGAACGTGCTCAACAATCTGCCGGCGACCCTGATGCTGCTGCCGTTCACCGCGCACAGTCCCGGTCTGGTGCTGGCCGTGCTGCTGGGCGCCAACATCGGGCCGAACCTGACCTACGTCGGCTCGCTCGCCACTCTTTTGTGGCGCCAGATCCTGCACAAGAGTGGTCACCCGCCCGTGACGGGTGAATTTCTGCGGCTCGGTGCACTCACCGTGCCGGCCTGCTTGATCGTCGGGGTGGCGTCACTGTGGGTGAGTCTGCGAGTGTCTGGGGTGTGAGGATCCTGGTGTGGGTCGCGGAGGGCACCTGGGCGGCTTGTGTCGATGCGGTGCGCCCCCTGCCCGGTGACGTGACGCTCTTGCACGTCGTGGATGTCGCGACGGCTGCCGCGCTGAGTGGCCCGGTGGGTCTGCTCGGCCGCTCCGGCCCGACCGATCAGGGTGAGTATTTGCTGGCCCGGGCCGAGACCGAGCTGCTGGACGCGGCGGCGGCCCGGCTCGGCCGGGATGCCGCCCGAGAGGTACGGCGGGGCCGGCCGGAGCGTGAGGTGGTGGCCGCGTGCGCCAATGTGGATCTTCTGGTGCTGGCCCGCGACGGTGACCGCAGCCGGCTGGGGCCGCGCAGTCTCGGACACCACACCCGATTCGTCGTCGATCACGCACCGTGCCAGATTTTCCTTGTCTGGCCGGAGTCGACGCCGGGCCTCGGGACCCTGCTGCCGCCGCCCCACCATGATCAAATTCGCTGATCAGGTGACGGATGCGCGTCGGTACCGTTTCGTCCCTGGCGGAGCGACGTTGTTACCTGGGAAGATTACCCGGAGTAACAGTTAAGGCGCCGCCCTAATATGTCGCGTCTGCGCAAGGCGTAGGGCCGAAATCCACCGGATCGGACAACCCGTCCCACCCTGGCGGCGAAAAAGTTTCACACGACGGCCTCGCGCAAAGGTGTCTATGTCTGCCCTAAGGTTGGTCAGGTGAGAGTTGAGCAGCACTGGTGGAATGGTGACAACCGGCTCGCGCGCCGGGATGTCTACGTCCGCACCGACGGCGAGGTCTGGGAGGTCGAAGCCCAGATGGGTGGCCCCCAGGGCAAATCCAAGGTGCAGCAGTGTCCAGGAAAGGCGTCCGCGCTGATCCTGGCCGACGCGTGGCGCGGTCCACGCTGGCAGTGGCGCAAGCTCTGAGCGCCAGGAGCCGGGCTGTGCCGCACGCTTGAACTTCTCGGCCAGCCACATTCTCGATCGGGCCGGACCCTGCGGGGCCCGGCCCGATTCTGTTAGAAACCAGCGGTGCGTCCCCTCGCCGGTCAGGTCCTGCACTTCTCCGAAGACCCCGCCATCACTAGCTTCGTGCCGCACGTCGCGGCCACTGCCCAGCAACCCGAGCCGTACGTGTGGACCGTCGACGCCGAGCAGGCGCCGGCCTATTGGTTCCCCCGAGACTGCCCCCGGGTGCTGGCCTGGACGGGTCCGGAGACCACCGCGGCCGACCGCCGCTGGCTCGGCGACCGCCGTGTGCATGCCATCGAGTACGGCTGGCTGCCGGCTCTGCAGGCAGTCCGCCTGTACGCGTACCGCTTCGACGCGGCATCGTTCCGCCCGTTCGGCTCCCCGCAGCCGCACGCGATGGTTGCCACCACCGCCGTGACCCCGCTCGGACCGGCCGAGCCCGTCGGTGACCTGCTCGCCCTGCACGAGGGTGCCGGGATCCAGTTGCGGCTGGTCAGCAACCTGTGGGCGGTCATGGACGCGGTCGCCGCGAGCTCGCTGCGGTTCAGCGGGATCCGGTTGCGCAACGCGACGCCGCGACGGTGAAGGAGCGGACGAACTGTCCGCCATCGGCCGTTCGGGTGGATCTACGCTGTGAATCCCCTTAACCAGGACGAAAGTGATGCTCCATGCAGGCCACCGTGACCGACCTCCGCTCCGATGTCGCCGTGCTGCGCCTGAAGGGCGAACTCGACGCCGACACCGCCACCCAGCTCCATGAACTGCTGGCCGAACTCCTGGAACGGCCGGTGCCGCGCATCGTCGTGGACCTCGCGGACCTGAAGTTCTGCGACTCCGTGGGGCTCAGCGCCTTCATCACGGCCAAGCACGTGATCGTCGCCCGGGGTGGGTGGCTGAGCTTCGCGGGGGCCAACCGCTTCCTCGTGTCGCTGCTGGAGACCGTGGGCCTGAGCCGGTACTTCGCCATCTTCCCGACCGTCGACGAGGCGATCGCCGCGGCGCAGGGGTAGCGACCCGAGATGTGAGAGACTACTCTCGAAACATGTCTCTCACGAATCCGTTCGGCGATCTGCAGGTCACCGACCCGCAGACGATGCGAGCGCTCGCTCACCCCGTACGGCTGGCGATCTTGTCCTATCTCCAGCGCAACGGACCCGCGACCGCGACCGCGCTGTCGCCGCACGTGGGAGCGACGCCGTCGGTCACCAGTTGGCACCTGCGGCACCTGGCCGGCTTCGGCCTGGTCACCGACGCCGACCCGGAGGAGGTGCCGGGCGACCGCCGGCAGCGCTGGTGGAAAGCCAAGTCGCGCGGCTTCTCGGTGACGATGGGCGACGACCCGGAGTCGCGGCTGGCCGCCCGGGCCCTCGGCGAGCAGCTCGCCATGGCAGCCCAGCACCAGGTCAACGCCTGGCTCGCTGACGTCGGGCCGACCCTGCCGGCGCGGTGGCAGCAGGTCGCCGGCATCTCCAACACCAGCGTGCCCCTCACCCCCGACGAGCTGGCGGAGCTCAGTGGGCGCATCGACGAGCTGATCGCGCCGTACGTGCACCGCGCCGAAGCGGAAGCACCGGCCGGCGCCCGGATCGTCCGGATCCTGCGGCACTACCTGCCGGGAGCGGACGACTTCCGGCCGGTCCCGGGGGAGGAGTCGTGAGGCGCTTCGAGCGGTTGTGGGCCGGGCAGACGATCTCCCAGTTCGGCGACCGGATCAGCGAGCTCGCCCTGCCGCTGATCGCCGTGCTCACCCTGTCCGCCACGCCCACCCAGGTCGGCCTGCTGACGGCCGCGGTCTGGACGCCGAACCTGCTCTCGCTGCTCGTCGGCTCGTGGGTGGACCGCCAGGCGCACCGCAAGCGCCTGCTGGTGGCCGCTGACCTGCTGCGCGCCGCCGCGCTGCTCAGCCTGCCCGTCGCTCACTGGCTCGGCGTCGTCACCCTCGGACAGCTGTTCGCCGTGGCGCTGCTGGCCGGGGCCGGGCAGGTGCTGTTCTCCGCCGCGTACCCCTCGTTCTTCGTGGCCCTGGTCGACCGCAGCCGCTACGTCGAGGCGAACAGCAAGCTCAGCGTGAGCCGGTCCGCGTCCTTCGTGGCCGGTCCGGCACTGGGCGGCCTGCTCATCCAGGCCCTCACCGCGCCGGTGGCGATGCTGGTGGACGCCGTGTCGTTCCTGGGCTCGGCGCTGCTCATCGGCCGGATCCAGGTGGCGCCCGTGCCGGTCGAACCACGCCGGTCACTGCTCACGGACGCCCGCGACGGACTGCGGTACGTGCTCGGTCATCCGTACCTGCGCGCCGGGCTCGGCTGTGTCACCACGGTCAACTTCTTCGGCTACGTCGCGCAGGCGCTGGTGGTGCTCTTCGCCACCCGTACGCTCGGCCTGCCGGTCGGGGTCATCGGCCTGGCGCTGGGGCTCGGCGCACTCGGCGGCCTCGCCGGGGCGGCGCTCGCCCCCCGGCTGTCCCGGCGCTTCGGGGTGGGCCGGATGATGCTGCTCGGCGCGATCCTCTTCCCGGCCCCTACCGCGGTGATCGCCCTGGCCGGCGGGCCGGTGTGGCTGGCGGCCACCTCGCTGGCCGTCGCGGAGGCCATCGCCGGCTTCGGCGTGATGATGATGGACATCAACCTGAACTCCGTGCAGGCCGCGGTCATGGCCGACGAGATGCGCAGCCGGGTGGCCGGCGTGTTCGGCACGATCAACTACGGGGCCCGGCCGCTGGGCGCGGTCGTCGGTGGCCTGCTGGGCGGCGGCATCGGCCTGCGGCCGACCCTGCTGATCGCCGCAGCGGGCGGGATGCTCGGGTCCTGGTGGCTGCTGCGGTCACCGCTGCCCCGGGTACGCACGATGGAATCGCTGACGCCACCGGCCGAACTGGCGAACGCGGCTCACGGCGGCCCATCACGAAGCGACGTCGGTGAGAGGAACGGCTGAAGGAGCCCGTCGCCGGAAGACCCTGGCAACCGCCGCGCCACCCCGGCGAGGAGGTCGGCGACCTGCACCCGTGGATCATCGCGGGAGTCCACAGTGACCAGCCCGGCCAGCGGCGACACCCCGCCCGGCGGCAACCCGGCCTCGTCGGCCAGCAACTGCTGCAACTGCCGCAACCGCCCGGCGGTGAGGGCGCTCTGCTCGTCGTGGATCACCAGCACCTGCCGGTGCCCGCCGCTCCAGAACAGCACGGTCTCGGCCAGCGCGGGCAGCATCGGCTCCAGCGGCGGCGGGATCGACCGGTCGTCGTCGAACAGCCGGGCCAGGACCGTTTGCACGCGTGCCCGGTCGAGCCCGTCAAGTGCGTCCGGACCCAGCTCATCGCGCGCCCGGAAGAACTGGGCGAACGCCTCCGGATCGGGGCGGTGCCGCCGCTTGAGCCGTACCAGCTCGACGAACGCAGCGAGAAAGACGCCCCACGCGTCCCCGGCCGACCGCCCGGCCCGGTAAAGGCGGGAAGCCGCCGGCCGATTCCGCTGGGTGAGCCGGGTGCCGGCCGCGTAGGAAGGCTCCCCGAGAAAGAAGTCGACGATCCGCGTGACGAGAAAGAACTCCTTGTCGACCAGCTGAACGTTCGCCCGGCCGCGCAGCTCCGAGAGAAACCAATCCAGCGCCTCGCCCGCCTGCGGACTCCGCAGGAACTGCCCCGACTTGAACTCGTACGGCGAATACCGGAACCCGGACCGCAACGCCGCGATCAACCCGACCGCCTCGCCGACGCTCAGGTCGACGCTGGCATGGGTGATCACCGGGGTGGTGGGATCGAGCAGGTTGCTGCCGGAGAAGCCGGACTCGTCACAGGCGATCTCCACGACGGGGCCGGACACGCTGCCGACCGGTGGCAGGCCGCCCTGCAGCGGCAACCACAGCCGGTCCCTCGCCATGGCGACCATGCTCGCCCGCCGCGGCCGATCAGGCCACCGAATTGGGTGCGTCAGCCATTCTGCGCGGCGGGGACGGGGCAGCCGGCGGCCGGCTGCCATATCTCGTAGCCGGCGAAGTGCCACCGCTTCTGCCAGTGGCACGTCAGGCGGCCCAGGGCGGTGTTGCGGGAGTCGCCGGAGCGGAACACGTAGGTCGCCAGCGGGTCAGCCCGCACTTCGGTCCGGTAGGGCAGGTAGCGATCGAACCCCGGATGCAGCCCTTCGGCGGGACTGCCGAACAGCACAGCGCAGATGATCTGCTCCCGGCTGACGAAGGTCAGCCGGTTGCAGTCGAAGTAACCGCTGTAGATATGGGTGATGCCTTCGCGGCGTAGTGCCTCGATCAGCTGCCGGCTGGTGGCCTCGCCCGGAGCTCGGGAGGCGTCCCGGTAAGCCTGTGCAGTGCCCAGAGTCAGCGTCATGGCCACGAAGATCAGCACCGCGGTCCGCAGCGGCCCGCCGAATCGCGGTGCCACCGAGCACAGACTCCACATGGCGGCCACGACGGCTGGGGTGGCGACGAGGACGCCGATGAGATAGCGGGCGTTGTTGGCCGGGGCGACGCCTGGTGTGGGGCTGGCGGCGAAGGCCACGACCGTCAGACCGGCTGCGGTCAGCATCGCCAGCCTGCCGTACAGCTGGGCCCGGGCGGGCGCCTCACCACTTCGCTGGTCCGGCGCGCTGCGCCGGTGACGCAGGACGCGAATGCAGGTGAAGAGCCCCACGGTCCACAGCACGATGAGGGCGATCCCCCACAGTGTGGCCACAGCGTCGTCCGTCGGTGGATGCCAGCTTTCCGAATAGCCGAAGGCCCAGGCGGGCCGGGAGAACGGGTGGGCGATCGCGGAGCCGCCGGTGACGTACGGGAGGCTGGTCGTCACCGTGTTGGTCACCTGGCTGGTGAGACCGGCCGACTGTTCGCCGTTCAGCCCGGTGCCACCATTGAGGTACATGGTCACGACGCTGACCACACCACTGTCCCGCCACGGGTGAGTGAAGTCGTGCAGAAGCCACGGCACAGCGCCCATCAGCAGTCCGCCGCTGAGTGCCCACAGTCCGCCCGGCGGTGAGGCCGCTCGTCGGCGGAGAGTCATCCAGACCAGCACCGCCGAGGTGAGCACGAACGGAGCCGTCAGCAGGGTGCTCCACAACCCGATCGTGGCGGCGGCGCCCCAGCCGGCCAGCCGCCACCGCTGCGCACCCGCGTGGCTCGGGTCGGCCGGCGTGTCCAGCAGTCGATGGGCGAGGAGCAGGAGCAGGGTGCCGATGAGCAGCGTTTCGGGCATCGCACCCTGGGCCACGAGCTGATGGCCGTACAACTCTCGTGACCCGAGCGTCAGCAACCCGACCGAGACCAACGCCACCGCATCGCCGTACAGACGCCGGGCCAGCACATACAGCGCGGCCAGGAAGAGCAGGAACAACAGCAGCATCGGGACGCGCAGCCCGGCCAGGGACGGCCCGAACACCCGGAACACAGCTGCGGGCAGATATGCCTCCGCGGTACCCATGTACGACTGGCCGTACATGAAACTCGGGAAATGAGCGCCCTCGGCGATGTGCATCGCCATGAGTCCCATCGTGGCCTCGTCACTGTTGCTCGCCGGCCACTCCAGAAGGAGCAGACCGAGACGAACCGCGGCCGCGACGACCATGAGCAGCAGCAGCACGGAGAGCGATCGGGACAGGCGCAGCCTCCGCCGGGCCCGGACGCCGAACTCAGAGGTCACGTCAGTCCCATGTCCGAAGGGACGCTCATCCTGTCAGCCGAGATCAACTTGGGGGCGATCCGGCAGCTCCGCGCCTGACACCACGCACGCAGAAGGGCCGATCCCAACGAGGACCGGCCCTGGCGTCGTGCGGGTCGAGCTGGCGGAGGATACGAGATTCGAACTCGTGAGGGTTTTATCCCAACACGCTTTCCAAGCGTGCGCCCTAGGCCTCTAGGCGAATCCTCCGTCGGCCAGAATACAGGCCCGCCCGGGCCGCGTTGCGCGGGAGGGCCGCGCGGCGCCCACGCCGCGCCAGGTACTCTGTTCGCAGCCCCTCGTGCGGCGTCATCTTGTGAACCTCCCCAGGGCCGGAAGGCAGCAAGGATAAGCGAGCTCTGGCGGGTGCACGGGGGGTCCTTTCGTTCCCCGGGGTTTGTTGTTGTCACACCCTCGACGGAGAATGGCGCGGTCGTCGCAGGAGGTGGCAGGAGTGGCACTCGCCCTCTACCGCAAGTACCGGCCCCGGACCTTCGCCGAGGTCATCGGGCAGGAGCACGTCACCGAGCCGTTGTCGCAGGCACTGCGCAGCGGCCGGCTGCATCACGCCTATCTGTTCTCCGGGCCGCGGGGCTGTGGCAAGACGTCCAGCGCGCGCATCCTCGCCCGCTCGCTCAACTGCGAGCAGGGCCCGACCCCGGAGCCGTGTGGGGTCTGCGCCTCGTGCCGGTCGCTGGCCAACGACGGCGCCGGCTCGATCGACGTCATCGAAATCGACGCGGCCAGCCACGGCGGCGTCGACGACGCCCGGGACCTGCGGGAAAAGGCGTTCTTCGCGCCCGCCAGCAGCCGCTACAAGATCTACGTCATCGACGAGGCGCACATGGTCTCGTCGGCCGGCTTCAACGCGCTGCTCAAGCTCGTCGAGGAGCCGCCGGACTACGTGAAGTTCATCTTCGCGACCACGGAGCCGGAAAAGGTCCTCGGCACGATCCGCTCCCGCACCCACCACTACCCGTTCCGGCTGATCCCGCCGGCGGTGCTCCGGCCGTACCTGCAGCAGCTCACCGAGGCCGAGGGCGTGCACGTCGACCCGGCCGTGCTGCCACTGGTCGTCCGGGCCGGCGGTGGCAGCGCCCGGGACACCCTGTCGGTGCTCGACCAGCTCATCTCCGGCTCCGGCCCCGAAGGAGTGAGCTACCCGCGGGCGGTCTCGCTGCTCGGCGTGACGGACGTGGCGCTCATCGACGAGATGTGCGACGCGCTTGCGGCTGGTGACGGGGCGGCGGCGTACCAGACCATCGACCGCGTGGCCGAAGCCGGCCACGACCCCCGGCGCTTCGCCTCCGACCTGCTCGAACGCTTCCGCGACCTGATCGTGCTGCAGCAGGTGCCGGACGCGGTCGGCAAGGGCCTGATCGACGGCCCGGCCGACCAGCTCGAGCAGATGGGCGCGCAGGCGACCCGGCTCGGCCCGGCGACCCTGTCCCGCTGCGCGGACATCGTGCACAACGGCCTGGTGGAGATGCGCGGCACAACCGCGCCGCGGCTGCTCCTCGAGCTGATCACGGCCCGCATGCTGCTGCCGGGCGCGGACGACGCGAACAACGCGCTCCTCCAGCGCCTGGAGCGGATGGAGCGGCGTCTCACGCTGACCACCGACGAGGTACGCCCGGAGCCCGCCACCGCAGCGCAGTCCCCGGCGCCGGTGGGTGGGGGTGGGGGTATCTCCGCTGCTCGTGCCGCTGCGGCTGCGGCTGGGCGGCGGGCGCCCGCTGGGGGTGTTGCGTCCGGTTCCGTGCCGGGACCCGCGTCGTCGGGGCCGGGTGGCGGGGCCGCTGCGCCGGTTTCGTCGGCCGGGTTGGGCTCCGCTGCTCCGGTTTCGGCGATGCCTGGCGCGGCCGCGCCGGTTTCCGCCGCTGGGCCGTCCGCGGCCACGCCGTCCGCGGCTGGGCCTTCTGTCGCTGGACCGTCTGCGGCCGCGCCCGTTTCGGCGGCTGGGTCGTCTGCGGCGGCGCCCGTTTCGGCGGCTGGGTCGTCTGCGGCGGCGCCCGTTTCGGCGGCTGGGTCGTCCGCGGCTGGAGTGGCTCCCCCGGTCGCTGGTGAGCCTGATCTCGGGCCGCCGTGGGACGTGGAGCCGGAGCCGGATCCAGGGCCGCCCTGGGAGACCGAACCGGACGTTGAGCCGCCCTGGGCGACGGAGTCCGGGCCGGTCACGTCGGCGCGGAGTCCGGGATCTCCGGCCGCGCCGGTCTCCGCCGGTGGGAGGTCCGCGGCGGCCCCTTCCGCGCGGGCCGATTCCGGTCCGTCTGCGGTTTCCGCCGTTCCCGCTTCCGGCATCCCAGTCTCGACAAACCCCGTCTCGGGCGGTCCGGTCCCTCCGGGTGCCGGGCCCGCTGCCCCCGCCTCGGGCGCTCCTGTCCCCACGGGTCCCGTCTCAGGCAGCCCGAACGGTGGCCCAGCCGCCCGTCGGCCTGAGCCCGCGGGCCTCATGCCCGACGCTCCGGAAGAGCCCGGTTACGCCCCGCAGGCCCAGGCCACCGGGCAGCTGTCGGCAGCGGCGATCCGCGAGGTCTGGCCCGAGATCATGACGGCGGTCAGCCGCAAGAGCAAAAAGATCGCCGCCCTCGCCCAGGGCGCAACTGTGCGCGACCTGGAGGGCCAGACGGTTGTCCTGACCTTCCGCTTCCCCGCGCACGCCAAGATGGTCGCCGCGGAGCCGACGCTGATCTCCGACGCCCTCTATGAGGCACTCGGCGGCCGTTGGCAGATCCGTTGCGACGTCGCCGGTGAGAGCGGTCCGTCGCCGGGTTCGGGCGGTTCCGCCCCGCTGGGTCCGCGTGGTGGTCCGGCCGGTCCCGCTCAGCGTTCACCGCAGGGCCAGGACGGGCCGCCTCGCCAGGAGACGGCCCGCACCGCACCGACCACCGGTGGGGCCCCCGCACGGCAGCGGGACCCTGCCCCCCGCGCTTCGGCGACTGTCGCGAGCGACGCCGGCGACGAGTGGCCGGAGCCGGCCCGTCCCGGTGGACTCGCCACCGCGGTGGCCACCCAGGTTGCGGCACCTGCGGTCGAGGAAGAGGAGTGGCCGGAGCCGGCCCGGCCCGGTGGTGCCGCGGTCGCCGGCCGGTCCGGCGGGCCGGCCTTCGCGGACCCCAGCGTCGGCCAGACCACCCCGATCGGCGTCGACATCGACGGCCCGGGCGGCGGTCAGGGCTTCAGCGGCCCGGGCGGCGCGCTGAGTGGCGCCTCGGGCGGCGCGCTGAGCGGTGGCCCGGGCGGCAGCCAGGGAGCGGGCCTGAGCGGTGGCTCAGGCGGCGCGCCGGGCGGCAGCCAGGGAGCGGGCCTGAGCGGTGGCTCAGGCGGCGCACCGGGCGGCGGCCAAGGAGCGGACCTGAGTGGCGGCCCAGGCGGCGCGCTGAGCGGTGGTCCAGGCAGCGGCCAAGGAGCGGGCCTGAGTGGCGGCCAGGGAGCGGGCCTGAGTGGCGGCCCGGGCGGCGGCCAGGGAGCCGGCCTGAGCGGCGGCCCAGGCAGCGGCCAGGGAGCGGGCCTGAGCGGCGGCCCGAGTGGCGGACAGGGCGGCAGCCTGGGCGGCAGCCAAGGAGCTGGCCCGGGCGGTGGCCAAGGCATGGGTGGCCCGAGCGGCGGCCAAGGCAGCGACGGCCCGGGCAACCCCGCCCCGGCCAACCGCGTTGTCTCGGACGCTCCAAGCCCGAACACCATCGACGACCGGGCACGCCCAGCCGAGCAGTCCGGCGCCGCAGCGGACAGATCCCGTAACAGCGCACCCGCAGCCGCCGCAGCCCCGGTGACCAGCGGGCGACCCCCGTCCAGCGGTCTGGCCGCAGCCCGGGCCGCTGCCGCCGGCGCCGGTCGCGGCACCAACGCGGCCTCGCCGGCCAAGACCGGCGCCTGGTCCGACGGCTCACCGACCGAGGAAGCCCCCTACGACCCGGAGTACGACGGCCCGCCCCGCCCCGATGCCGCCCGGTCCAACGGCAGCGGCCTGGCGAAAGGCGGCCTGGCGAAAGGCGGCCCGGCGTTCGAGGGCTTCGACCCCGGCGACGAGCCGCTCGATGACGTGATCGACGAGAAGACCGCCCGGCAGAGCAGTGAGCAGCAGGCCGTACAGCTGCTCCGGGACGCTCTCGGGGCGGAGAAGATCAGCGAGTCCTGACCCGGTTCCGTGCCGCGCGTGCGGGGCACTGGACAATGGTCGGGACTACCCCCGTTTTAAGGAGCTATGCGATGCGCCCCGGTGGACAGCCGAACATGCAGCAGATCATGAAGCAGGCGCAGAAGATGCAGCAGCAGGTCGCGCAGGCGCAGGCCGAGCTGGCCGAGGCCGAGGTCACCGGTACGGCCGGCGGTGGCCTGGTCACCGTGGTCGTCACCGGGCTGGGCGAGTTCAAGTCCATCAAGATCGACCCGAAGGCGGTCGACCCGGAGGACGTCGAGACGCTGGAGGATCTGGTGCTCGCCGCCATCCACAACGGGTCCGAGGCGGTGCGGGAGCTGACCGAGCAGAAGATGGGTCCGGCCACCGGCGGCCTGGGCGGCCTGTCCCTCCCGGGATTCTGAGCCTGTGTACGAGGGCGCCATCCAGGACCTGATCGACGAGCTGGGCCGCCTGCCGGGTGTGGGCCCGAAGAGCGCCCAGCGGATCGCCTTCCACGTCCTGTCCGCCGATCCCGCCGACGTGAACCGGCTGGCCAGCTCCCTGCGCAAGGTGAAGGAGCTGGTCCGCTTCTGCACGACCTGCTTCAACGTCGCCGAGTCGGAGCAGTGCCGGGTCTGCCGCGACACCCGTCGCAGCAACGAGGTCATCTGCGTCGTGGAGGAGCCCAAGGAC
Organism: Actinoplanes sp. NPDC048967; assembly: GCF_040649415.1. Taxonomy (NCBI): domain Bacteria; kingdom Bacillati; phylum Actinomycetota; class Actinomycetes; order Micromonosporales; family Micromonosporaceae; genus Actinoplanes; species Actinoplanes sp. NPDC048967. The sequence goes on along the minus strand of NZ_JBEZFL010000002.1, from coordinate 756,360 downwards.
GTCGTCGCGATCGAGCGGACCGGTGAGTTCCGCGGTCGCTATCACGTCCTGGGTGGCGCCATCAATCCGCTGGAGGGCATCGGGCCCGACAACCTGCGGATCCGGGAGCTGCTGATCCGGCTCGGCACCGGCGAGGTCAAGGAGCTGATCCTGGCCACCGACCCGAACACCGAGGGTGAGGCCACGGCCACCTACCTCGCGATCATGGTGAAGCCGATGGGCATCGCGGTCACCCGGCTGGCCAGTGGTCTGCCGGTCGGCGGCGACCTCGAGTACGCCGACGAGATCACCCTGGGTCGTGCGTTCGAGGGACGTCGCGCCGTCTGACCGTACGTGGCGGCCTCGTTCCGCAGACTGGGAAAAGACACGATCCGATACCAACCCACGATGTGTTCGCTACTGAGCGGTTAGGGTCGCGCCAACGGTGGCCAATGGTCGCCGCGTTTGTCCGTACCCACAGGACGAGGTGAACACGATGCGTGCATCGAGGATGCAGGCGAAGAGGCTCCGGACGGTCATCGCCGCCGGTGTCATTGCGGCTCTGGCGATCGGTGCTGCCGGCTGCGCCGACAGCGACCGCGACAGCGGTGGCGACGAAGGCAAGGCCGCTACCGGCGGTACCTTCATCTTCGCGGGCGCCGGAGACCCGAAGAACTTCGACCCGATCTTCAACGACGATGGGGAGTCGTTCCGGCCGATCCGGCAGATGTACGACACCCTGATCGAACATAAGCCCGGCACCGCTGAGCTGCAGGGCGGTCTGGCCGAGAGCTGGAGCAACGACCCGACCGGCAAGATCTGGACGTTCAAGCTGCGCCAGGGCGTCAAGTTCCACGACGGCAGCGCGCTCGACGCCACTGCGGTCTGCGCGAACTTCGACCGCTGGTACAACATGAAGGGCGAGGCCGCCCAGTCCCAGATGATCTACTACGCCGACGTGTTCGGCGGCTTCGCCGGCAGCCCGGACGCCGTCTACGACAACTGCAAGGCGCAGGACGCCAACACGGCGGTCGTGACGATGAAGAAGTACAAGGGCGCCTTCCCGGGCGCGTTCGCGCTGACCGCGTTCTCGATCGCGAGCCCGACCGCGATGAAGCAGTACGACGCCGACAAGGTGACCCAGAACGGCGACTCCTTCGCATACAGCGCGTTCGCGAACGAGCACCCGACCGGCACCGGCGCGTTCACGTACGGCGGCTGGAACAAGGCGACCGGCGAGATCACGCTGAACAAGAACCCCGACTACTGGGGCGACAAGGCCAAGGTCGACAAGATGATCATCAAGATCATCAAGGATGAGAACACCCGGAAGCAGGAGCTGCGCGCCGGCACGGTGCAGGCGATCGACTTCCCGGCCCCGGCCGACCGCAAGGCGCTCGCGGGCGAGGGCTACAAGGTGCTCGACCGGCCCGCCTTCAACATCCTCTACCTGGGCATCAACCAGAAGAACCCGAAGCTCAAGGACCTGCGGGTCCGGCAGGCGATCGCGTACGCGCTCAACCGCGCTCAGCTGGTGCAGACCAAGGGCCCGGGCGGCGCGACGGTGGCCGACGAGTTCATGCCGAACACGGTCCTCGGTTACGCCGCGGACGTGCAGAAGTACGACTACAACCTCGAGAAGGCCAAGCAGCTGCTGAGCGAGGCCGGCGCGACCGGTCTGACGCTCAACTTCTACTACCCGACCGAGGTCTCCCGGCCGTACATGCCGAACCCGCAGGAGATCTTCACCGTCCTGGCGAACGACCTGCAGGCCGCCGGCATCAAGGTCAACGGTGTCCCGCGGCCGTGGAACGGCGGCTTCAAGGACGACGTGCAGCAGTTCGGCAAGCAGGACCTGCACATCCTCGGCTGGACCGGCGACTACAACGACCCGGGCAACTTCGTCGGCACGTTCTTCGGCCGCGAGAAGGCCGAGTTCGGCGACAAGGACATGACCGAGATGTTCACCGCCATCGGCAAGGCCGACGCGACCGTCGACATGGCGGCCAAGAAGACCGCGTGGGAGCAGGTCAACCGCGACCTCGCCACCAAGTGGCTGCCGGCCGTCCCGCTCTGGCACGCCCCGCCGGCGCTGGTCACGACGAAGAACGTCGAGGGTCTGGTGCCGAGTCCTCTCACCAACGAGGAATTCAACACCGTCACGCTGACCAAGTAGTCCGTAGCACCAGGCACCGCCGCGGCCCGGACCGGGATGATCTCCCGGGCCGGGCCGTCCGGCGCGATTCTGACAGGATGCGTCATTCCTTATGGTGAGAGTCATCTTGCGCCGCCTGATCCAGCTGGTCGTCACCCTGATTGCATTGACCACCCTGGTTTTCTTCTGGCTGCGCAGCCTTCCCGGCGGGCCTGTCGACGCGTTGCTGGGCGAACGCGCGACCCCGCAGACCCGCGAGTTGCTGACCCGGGCCCTCGGCTATGACCAGCCGATCTGGACGCAGTACGGGCGCTTCGTCAAAAACGTGGTGACCGGCAACTTCGGGAACTCCATCCGCACCGGCGAGCCGGTGATGGACGTGATCAGCCGGTCCTTCCCGGCGACCATCGAGCTGGCCATCGCGGCGATCATCATCGCGATCGGGCTGGGTATCCCGCTGGGCTACATCGCGGCCCGGTACCGCGGGCGGTTGCTGGACAACGCCACGATCATCGTCACGCTGATCGGCATCTCGATCCCCATCTTCTTCCTGGGTTACCTGCTCAAGGACCTGCTGACCCAGAACATCCACATCTTCCCGCCGTCCGGCCGGATCACCACCGGCATGGACAACACGGACGTGACCGGCTTCTTCGTCCTGGACGGGCTGCTCACCCGGGAGTTCGACGCCTCCGCCGATGCCCTCTGGCACCTGGTGCTGCCGGCCCTCACCCTGGCCACGATCCCGCTGGCGATCATCATCCGGATCACCCGGGCCAGCGTGCTGGACGTCCTGGACGAGGACTACATCCGTACGGCGGACGCCAAGGGCCTGCGCAACACCACCATCCGCAAGCGGCACGTGCTGCGCAACGCGCTGCTGCCGGTGGTCACCACCATCGGCCTGCAGACCGGTGCTCTGCTGGCCGGCGCGGTGCTGACCGAGAAGGTCTACAACTGGGGCGGTCTGGGCACCCTGATCACCGACTCGATCAGCGGTGGCCGTGACTACCCCGTGCTGCAGGCGTTGATCCTGCTCGCCGCAGCCGTCTTCATCGTGGTCAACCTGCTGGTCGACCTCTCGTACGCCGTCATCGACCCGAGGGTGCGTGTGCAGTGAGCGGAACCGGAGGATTGGCGACGCTCGCCGACCACAAGCGCCGCCGGATCGAGGAGCTGACCGCCCGGACGTCCGAGGCCGGTGGGGTCAGCCTGATCCGCGACGCCGGCCGCCGGCTGCTGCGCAACCCCACCGCCATGGTGGGCGCGATCATCATCCTGCTGTTCCTGATCATCGCGATCTTCGCGCCGCTGGTGGCCCCGCACGACCCCGTGCAGCGGTTCCCGGAGCTGACCAAGGACCTGACCGTCGACACCATCCCGGGCGCCACCGCCGGGCACCCGCTGGGCAGTGACCCGCTGGGCCGCGACTTCGCGTCCCGGATGATCTACGGCGCCCGGCAGACGCTGTTCGTCGGCGTCCTGGCCACGTTCATCGGCCTGTTGTTCGGCGTTGTGCTCGGCGCGATCGCCGGCGCCGTCGGCGGCTGGCTCGACGTGCTGATCATGCGGCTCACCGACGTCATGCTGGCCCTGCCCAGCCTGCTGCTGGCGATCACGCTGGTGGCCCTGGCCAGCCGGTCCACCCAATGGACGGTGATCATCGCCGTGGCGGTGGTCAATGTGCCGATCTTCGCCCGGCTGCTGCGCGGGTCGATGCTGGCGCAACGGGAGAGCGACCACGTGCTCGCCGCCCGCGCGCTGGGCGTCCGGCGGCGCGACATCGTGCTGCGGCACATGCTGCCGAACTCGCTCACCGCGGTCATCGTGCAGGCCACGCTGACCTTCGCGGTGGCGATCCTGGACGCGGCCGCGCTGTCGTTCCTGGGCCTCGGCGACCCGGACATCAACCGGGCCGAGTGGGGCCTGATGCTCGGCGTGGACGGCGTACGGTATTTCGAGGTCCGCCCCGAGCTGGCCTATCTCCCCGCCCTGGCGATCATTTTTGTGGCCCTCGGCTTCACCTTGCTCGGCGAGAGCATGCGCGAGGCGCTCGACCCGAAGAACCGGCGGTGATCAGTCATGCCATTGCTCGACGTTCGTGATCTGTCGGTCGTCTTCCAGCGCAAGGGCGCCAAGCCCTTCACCGCGGTGGACGGCGTCAGCTTCACCGTGGAACCCGGCCAGACGGTCGGGCTGGTCGGCGAGTCCGGCTGCGGCAAGTCGGTGACCAGCCTGGCGATCATGGGTCTGCTGCCGCGCCGCGGCAACAAGGTCACCGGTGAGGTCCGCTTCGAGGACACCGACCTGCTCAAGCTGCGCCCGCAGGACCTGCGGGACCGGCGCGGCCGGGACATCGGCATGATCTTCCAGGACCCGCTGTCCTCGCTGAACCCGGTGCTCCCGCTCGGCCTGCAGGTGGCCGAGGTGCTCGAACGCCACCAGGGCCGGACCCGCCAGGCGGCGCTGCGCGAGGCCCGGGGACTGCTCGACGCCGTCGGCATCCCGGACCCGATGCGGCGGCTCAAGGAGTTCCCGCACCAGCTCTCCGGCGGTATGCGGCAGCGGGCGCTGATCGCCATCGCGCTGGCCTGCAAGCCGCGCCTGCTGATCGCCGACGAGCCGACGACGGCCCTGGATGTGACCATCCAGGCCCAGATCCTGACGCTGCTCAAGCAGCTGGTGGAAGAGTCCGGTACGGCGCTGGTGATGATCACCCACGACCTGGGGGTGGTGGCCGGTCTCTGCGACACGGTCAACGTCCTGTACGCCGGCAAGGTGGTCGAGCGGGCCGAGCGGCACAACCTGTTCGCGGAGCCGCGGCACCCGTACACGCACGGGTTGTTGCAGTCGGTGCCGCGGCTGGATCTCGACCGCGGCGGGCGGCTGCACCAGATCCGTGGCTCGGTCAGCGACAACATCCCGTGGTCGGAGGGCTGTGCCTTCGCACCGCGCTGTGACCGGGTGATCGACGCCTGCATCGGCGACACGGTGCCCCTCGAGCCCACCTTCCGCGGCGGCGCGCTGCGGTGCACGAACCCCGTACCGCAGGAGGTGCCGGTGTGAGCGACGCACTTGTGGAGATCGACGACCTCAAGGTCCACTTCCCGATCAAGAGCGGACTGCTGTTCGACCGTACGGTGGGTTATGTCTATGCCGTTGACGGTGTCTCCCTGAAGGTCAAGCGGGGCGAGACCTACGGCCTGGTCGGCGAATCCGGCTGCGGCAAGTCGACGCTGGGCCGGGGCCTGCTCCGGCTGGTCGAGCCGACCAGCGGCGGGATCACCTTCGACGGCACCGACGTGCGCTCGCTCAAGGGCGAGCAGATGCGGCTGTTCCGGCGCCGCATCCAGATGGTGTTCCAGGACCCGCTGTCCAGTCTGGACCCGCGGCAGTCGGTGGAGTCCCTGCTCGTCGAGGGGCTCAAGGCGCACGGCCTGCACAAGGACAAGGCCGACGTGCAGAAGCGGCTGAAGTCCACCTTGGACTCGGTCGGTCTGCCGGCCTCGGCGCTGAACAAGTATCCGCACGAGTTCTCCGGCGGGCAGCGGCAGCGGATCGGCATCGCCCGGGCCCTGGTGCTCGGCCCCGAGCTGATCGTGGCCGACGAGCCGGTGTCCGCGCTGGACGTGTCGATCCAGGCGCAGGTGGTCAACCTGCTCGGTGACCTGCAGGACTCGCTGGGGCTGACCTACCTGGTGATCGCGCACGACCTGGCCGTGGTCCGGCACATCTCCGACACCATCGGCGTGATGTACCTGGGCTCACTGGTCGAGGAGGCGGACGGTGACCAGCTGTACGACCGGCCGCTGCACCCGTACACCAAGGCTCTGATGTCGGCCGTACCGGTCCCGGACCCGCAGGTGGAGGACCGGCGGGAGCGGATCCTGCTGGCCGGCGACCTGCCGTCGCCGGCCAACCCGCCGAACGGCTGCCGGTTCCACACCCGCTGCCCGTGGGCGCAGCCGACCCGCTGCGCCAGCGAACGCCCGGAGCTGCGGGTGTTCGACGACTCCGGCCAGCGGGTGGCCTGCCACTACGCCGAGGAGATCCTCAGCGGCGGGCTCAAGATGCACGAGGTACGCGCGGAGATCGTGCGCCCGGATTCGACCACCGCGCCCTCCACGGGCGGGGAGCTGATCCAGACCTCGACGGACCTGCCGACCCCCTAGCTCCAGTCGATCTGCGGCGAGGGATAGAAGTCGACGCCGCGTGCGGTCCATCGGGGGCCGTACGCGGCGAGCCGCTCGCGGAACGAAGCCCAGTCGTGGGTGCTCTGCGGGGACCAGCCCAACTCGGCGATCGCGGGCAGGCGGGGGAACGCCATGAACTCGATGTCGTCCAGGTCGCGCAGCGTCTCCGACCAGAGCGGCGCTTCCACGCCGAGGACCGCGGAGGCGGGCAGGCCGGTGAGGCGGGTCGCCGGGTCCCAGTCGTACGCGGTGCGGACCTCGATGTAGCCGGCCCAGGACAGGCCGAGCGGCGTGTTCGCGTCGTACTTCTGATCGATGTAGGCCCGGTTGGCCGGGGACATGACCACCTTGGTGCCCCGGGCCGCGGCGGCCACCACGGTCGGGTTGGTGGTCGCGGTGTCCCAGAACTGGGCCACGGCGTTCGCGGAGGCCGGCGACTTGGTGATCTCGTTCCAGCCTTACGCGGTCTTGCCGTACTTGGCGACGAGCGGGAGCACGCGCTGCTGGAAGGTCAGGTAGTCGGCGTCGGTGGTGGCGTGGGCCTCGTCGCCGCCGATGTGCAGGTACGGCCCCGGCGTCAGCGCGGCGAGCTCCCGGATGACGTCCTCCACGAACCGGTACGTCGTCTCCGAGCCGATGCACAGCGAGCTGTAGCCGACCGCGGTGTCCGTACGCGGTGGCGGGGCCACGCCGTCGCAGGTCAGCTCGGGATAGGCCACCTGGGCGGCGTTGACGTGCCCGGGCATGTCGATCTCGGGCACGATCGTCACGTGCCGGGTGGCCGCGTACCGGACCAGGTCCCGGTAGTCGGCCTTGGTCAGGTAGCCGGGACCGGTGCCGTCGACGCCGGTGCCGGGCCCGCCGCCGACCGTGGTCAGCCGCGGCCAGCTGTCGATCTGGATCCGCCAGCCCTGGTCGTCCGACAGGTGCAGGTGCAGGTAGTTGATCTTGAAGCGGCTGATCTCGTCGACGTACGCCTTGATCTCGTCCGGGGTGTGGAAGTGCCGCGCCACATCGAGCATCGCCCCCCGGTACGCGAACCGCGGATGGTCCACGATGCTGCCACCGGCCACGCTCCACGCCCGGCGCACGACGGTCCGGGACTCGATCTCCCGCGGCAGCAACTGGCGCAGCGTCTGCGTCCCGGCGAAGAGCCCGGCCGCCTTGTTGGCCCGGATGGTGATGCTCCGGCGATCGACGCTGAGCCGGTAGCCCTCGTCACCGAGCTGCGCCTCGTCGGCGCCGAGCAGCAGTGAGATGGTCGGTAGCACGCGCGGGGCGGCGGGCAGGACGGGCAGCGGATAGCCGGTCGCCGGGCGCAGCGCGCGGGCGAGCTGATCACCGACGGTCCGGGCCGCGGCCGAACCGGGCTGGGTGCGGATCACGGTGAGCGGCCCGAGCCGGAAATCCGCGCCGGCGACGGGTCGCACCTCGACGGGCGCGGGAATGACACTGCTGAGCGCCGGGACCGCGCCTACCGCCGGAGCGGCTGAGGCGGCCGTGGGGAGCGCGGCAGTGGGCAGCCCGAGAGCTGCGACGATGAGCATGCGGGTCACGACAGGTCTGGCCACGACCCGACGCTACATTCGGGTTTGTCTATCTGTAAAGGTTCCGTGCAGTTGATCAGCCCTCGGGCCGGTTCAGCAGCCCGACCGCGATCGCATGGACGGCGTCGAGGTCGGCCGGGTCCTTGAGAGTGGTCTTCGCGCCGGTCACGGCATACCACTCGTCGGCGTCCTTGTACTGCGCGCGGATGGTGACCTGGTCGCCGGAGAGCTCCGTCAGGAGGGTCACGTCGCCCGTGATGACACCGGCCTCGTCGGTCATCACGCCGCCCTGACCGGCGACGATGTCGGTGGTCCGGCTCGTCGCCGCGGAGGCCGGGGCTGCGGAGGCAGGGGCTGCGGGAGCGGCGGCTGCGGGGGCGGCGGCTGCGGGGGCCGCGGCCTCAGCTGCGGGGGCGGGGTCGGCCGCCGCCGCGGCCGGCTCGGCGGAAGCGCCGCTGGGGACAGCGGCCTGCTCCACGGGTGCGGCTTCCGTCGCGGGCGTGGCCGCAGACGCGGGCGTGGCCGCAGCTGCCGGCGCGGCCGCAGCCGTCGGCGTGGTGGCGGTGGGTTGAGCCGTGGCCGGAGCGGCGGACTCGGCGGTAGCGGTCTCGGCGGCGGGCTTGTGCTTGGTCATCGGCACTTCTCCAGCATTTTCTTCAGCTCGACCTTCTCCTTGGTGGTGACCGTGAGCTTCCACCGGCTCTTCACCACGATCCAGTCCTGAGCGTATTGGCACCACGAGCCGGTCTGCTCGGGTTTCCAGGTGGACGGGTCCTGGTCACCCTTTGACCTGTTCGACGCGGCCGAAACCGCCACCAGCTGGGGATCGTCGAGATCGTTGGCGAACTCCTCGCGCTGGTCCGTGGTCCAGGCGGCCGCGCCCGAACGCCAGGCGTTGGCCAGGGGCACCACGTGGTCGATGTCCACCTTGGCCGGGTCGGTGATCTTGTCGCCGTCGTAGACGCTGATCCAGGTGCCCGCGACCACGTTGCAGCCGGAGACCTTGACCTTGCTGCCGTCGCGCTTGAGGACCGTGTCGCGGACGTCGCAGTTGCTGCCGGTGCTGTTCCAGTGCGGGAACTTGGCCCGGCTGTAGCCGCGCATCGAGCCGGTCTTCGTGACGACCTTGAGGGCGTCGAGCTTCTTGCGGGCCGCGGTGGGATCGGACTTCGTGGTGGTGCCGCCGGTCGGGGCCGGGCCGGAGCCCGAGCCGTTCTCGGCGGGCAGTTCACAACCGGCGGCGACGGTCACGGTGAGCAGGGCGGCAGCGACACGCAGAGTCCACAAAGGAGTGATACGAGGGGGCACGAAGTAAGCGTATGCGCCCTACGCCCGCTTGGCGAAAGTCGTCATCCGTGCCGGATACGTCCCGCGCGCCGCCCGGGTGAACCTGGACGGCGCGCGGAACAAATGCTCAGCGGACGCGGTTGACCGCGCTCGTCACGGCCTTGATCGAGGCGGTGACGATGTTGGCGTCCAGCCCCACGCCCCATACCGTCTGGCCGTTGACCTCGCACTCCACGTACGCGGCGGCCTGGGCGTCGTGACCGGAGGACAGGGCGTGCTCGGCGTAGTCGAGGACCCGTACCTGGATGGCCAGCGGCTGCAGGGCCTGCACGTACGCGTCGATCGGGCCGTTGCCGACCCCGACGACCGGGCGCCGGGTGTTGCGGTGCCGGATCTCCGCGTCGATCTCGACCTTGCCGTCCACCGTGGCCGTGCTGTAACGCTCCAGCTCGACGATGCCGAACTGCTGGTGGTCGACCAGGTACTCGCCCGCGAAGATGTCCCACATCTGCTGCGGGCCGACCTCGCCGCCGTCGGTGTCGGTGAAGTGCTGCACCACGCCGGAGAACTCGATCTGCAGCCGGCGCGGCAGGTCGAGCTTGTGCTCCTCCTTCATGATGTACGCCACCCCGCCCTTGCCGGACTGCGAGTTGACCCGGATGACCGCCTCGTAGCTGCGGCCCACGTCCTTCGGGTCGATCGGCAGGTACGGCACGCCCCAGGTGAAGGCGTCCACGTCCACGCCGGCCTCGCTCGCGTCCTCCCGCAGCGCGGTCAGGCCCTTCTTGATCGCGTCCTGGTGCGAGCCGGAGAACGCGGTGTAGACCAGGTCACCGACGTACGGGTGGCGTTCGTGCACGGGCAGCTGGTTGCAGTACTCCACCGCGCGCTTGATCTCGTCGATGTCCGAGAAGTCGATCATCGGGTCGATGCCCTGGGAGAAGATGTTCAGCCCCAGGGTCACCAGGTCCACGTTGCCGGTGCGCTCGCCGTTGCCGAACAGGCACCCCTCGACGCGGTCGGCACCGGCCAGCACGCCCAGCTCGGCGGCGGCGACGGCGGTGCCCCGGTCGTTGTGCGGGTGCAGGCTGAGGATGATGCTCTCGCGCCGCGGCAGGTGCCGGTGCATCCACTCGATCGAGTCGGCGTACACGTTGGGGGTGGCCATCTCGACGGTGGCCGGCAGATTGATGATCAGCGGGCGGTCCGGCGTCGGGTCGATGACGTCGATGACCGCCGAGCAGATCTCCAGCGCGTACTCCAGCTCCGTGCCGGTGTAGGACTCGGGGGAGTACTCGTAGAAGATCTCGGTGTCCGGGGTGTGGATCTCGGCGTACTTCTGGCAGAGCCGCGCCCCGGTCGTCGCGATGTCGGTGATCCCGGCCTTGTCCAGGCCGAAGACGACCCGGCGCTGCAGCGTCGAGGTCGAGTTGTAGAAGTGCACGATGGCCCGCTTGGCGCCGCGGATCGACTCGAAGGTGCGGTCGATCAGGTGCTCGCGGCACTGCACCAGCACCTGGATCGTGACGTCGTCCGGGATCAGGTCCTGCTCGATGAGCTGGCGGACGAAGTCGAAGTCGGTCTGGCTGGCGGCCGGGAAGCCGACCTCGATCTCCTTGTAGCCCATCGCGACCAGCAGGCTGAACATCCGCCGCTTGCGCTCGGGGGACATCGGGTCGATCAGGGCCTGGTTGCCGTCGCGCAGGTCGACCGCGCACCAGCGGGGCGCGGCCTCGATGCGGCGGGCGGGCCACTGCCGGTCGGGCAGGTCGACCGTGAACTGCTGCTGGTAGGGCTGGTAACGCTGGAACGGCATCCGGCTGGAGCGCTGACGCGCGATGGGGTCGCCGGTTACATCCGTGGTGGAAGACATGGTGAGGGCTCCTGAAAAGTGGTCAGTTCCGAGGAACGACCGGCGCGCGTCAACTCCGCGACGAGGTGCCGGCCTGGGATGGGGCCTCGTCGCGGCAGCGAAGGAGAAGCGCCTGCCACATGTCGAACGTCACCCTACGTGATCATCGTGAACCTGCCCAACCCTACGCCCGGATCGTGGGAAGCAGGAGGTCAGGCGGGCGGCTTCACGCGGACGGTACCGGCTGGGACGGCACCACCGGCTGCTCGACCACCGGCGGTGGCGGCGGGGCGTCCTGGCCCATCGGCTGGCCGCCGGTCACCGGGCCGGGCAGGTCGATCGTGGGCGGGGCCGCGGCCGGCGCACCCGCGATGGTGAGCGTGCCGAACTTGACCCGGGCCGCGGTGAGCAGGCCGTCGTCGGCGTAGCAGTAGATGCCGACGTCGACCGGCGCGGACAGCGAGGCGGAGATCGTGTCGACGGAGAAGCACCGCCCGGTGGAGCCCTGGAGCGGCTGGGCGGCGGTCACGGACAGGGCTGACTGGCGATCGGTGAAAACCGGCAGCCACTGCCGGAAGACCCGCTGCACCTTCGGGTCGAACTCACGGGGGACCTTTTTGCCGGCGTCGGCGACCCGTACGCAGGACGGGCTGACCGGGTTGGTCGCCGACGGGATGGCGCACTGGAACAGCCCGGCCGGGAGCTGGGCGATCGACACGTCAGCCGTACCGCCGAGGGCGCCGGACGGGATGTCCACCCGCCACGATCCGTCGACCGCGACCGTCGCCAGGACCGAGCGCGGGGCGAAGCCCGGCGTCTGAAGGGTGTACATCGCGGAGAAGCGGTGGTCCTCGGCCAGCGCGGCCCGCGCGGCCAGGGCGACCCGGGCGTCCTGGTCCGGAGCCGGCGCGGACGCCGACGGGGACGCGGTGGGCTCCTGCGCGGGCGCCGAGTCACCGCAGGCGGAGACGCCGAGGGTGAGCAGGGCGGCGGCCAGCGTGGGCAACACACGCGTGGCGGGGCGGGAGCGCATCGAGACATTCTCGCCTCTCATCGCCCGGACCGGTCGTTGCGGGCACCGGAACCCTTTCCCGGCGTGTCGTATGTCGCAGCGGCCGGAATCTGGGATCGCGTGTCAGCGATCGGGACGCCCGCCGCTAGTCTGGGTGGCGATTGACCGACTGGCGCCGCCGGGCCGCTGATCTCCTGGCCAGGCGGCGTCGGCACGTGTGGGGTGGAAAGGAGCCGGCTGCCGTGGCCCTCGTGGTGCAGAAGTACGGCGGTTCGTCCGTCGCTGATGCCGAGCGCATCAAGCGCGTGGCGGAGCGCATCGTGGCCGCTCGCAAGGCCGGCGACGACGTGGTGGTCGTGGTGTCCGCGATGGGCGACACCACCGACAACCTGCTCGACCTGGCCAACCAGGTCAGCCCGCTGCCACCCGGCCGTGAGCTGGACATGCTGCTCACCGCGGGCGAGCGCATCTCGATGGCGCTGCTGGCCATGGCCATCCACAACCTGGGGTACGAGGCCCGGTCCTACACCGGCTCGCAGGCCGGCGTGCTGACCACCTCGGTGCACGGCAAGGCCCGGATCATCGACGTGACCCCGGGCCGGCTGCGCACCGCGCTGGACGAGGGCGCGATCGCGATCGTGGCCGGCTTCCAGGGCGTCTCGCAGGACACCAAGGACATCACCACCCTGGGCCGCGGCGGCTCCGACACGACCGCTGTCGCGCTGGCCGCCGCGCTGCACGCCGACGTGTGCGAGATCTACACCGACGTCGACGGGGTCTTCACCGCCGACCCGCGGATCGTCCCGAACGCCCGGCACATCAAGCAGATCACCTACGAGGAGATGCTCGAGCTCGCCGCGGGTGGGGCGAAGGTGCTGATGTTGAGATGTGTCGAGTACGCCCGGCGGTTCAAGGTGCCGATCCACGTACGCTCTTCGTACTCGAACAAGCAGGGCACGCTGGTCACCGGATCGATGGAGGACGCGGGAGTGGAACAAGCGCTGATCACCGGGGTCGCCCACGACCGCAGCGAGGCGAAGATCACGATCGTCGGGGTGCCCGACGAGCCCGGCGCCGCCGGCCGCATCTTCGAGACGGTCGCCCAGGCCGAGATCAACATCGACATGATCGTGCAGAACGTGTCGACCGAGGGCACCGGCCGCACCGACATCTCCTTCACGCTGCCCAAGGCCGACGGCCCCACCGCGATGGCCGCCCTGGACAAGATCAAGGAGCAGACCCGCTTCAAGTCGCTGCTCTTCGACGACCACGTGGGCAAGGTGTCGCTGATCGGCGCCGGCATGCGCTCGCACCCGGGCGTCGCCGCGTCGTTCTTCGCCTGCATCGGCGAGGCCGGGGTCAACATCGAGATGATCTCGACCTCGGAGATCCGGGTCTCGGTCGTCTGCCGCGACAGCGACCTCGACACCGCGGTACGCGCGGTGCACGACACGTTCGAGCTCGGTGGCAACGAGACCGCTGTGGTCTACGCCGGGACCGGCCGGTAGCCGGCGGATGCCGCAGCAGCAGCCCACGCTGGCTGTCGTCGGAGCCACCGGCTCCGTCGGCACGGTCATGCGCGAGCTGCTGACCTCCCGCCGCAACGTCTGGGGCGAGATCCGGCTGATCGCGTCCGCCCGCTCGGCCGGCCAGGAGCTGTCCTGCCGCGGCGAGCAGCTGGTCGTCCAGGAGCTGACCCCTGAGGTCTTCGACGGCGTCGACGTGGCGATGTTCGACGTGCCCGACGCCGTCTCGATCCAGTGGGCCCCGATCGCGGTGGAGCGCGGCGCCACGGTCGTCGACAACTCGTCGGCGTTCCGGATGGAGGCCGACGTCCCCCTGGTCGTTCCCGAGGTCAACCAGGAGGAGCTGCGGCGCCGCCCGCGCGGCATCGTCGCCAACGCCAACTGCACCACGATGGCCATGATCATGGCCATCGCCCCGCTGCACCGCGAGTACGGCCTGCGCGAGCTGGTCCTGGCGAGCTACCAGGCGGTCTCCGGAGCCGGTCAGGTCGGCGTGGACACCCTGCACGACCAGCTGATGAAGGTGGCCGGGGACCGGACGCTGGGCTCCCGGCCGGGCAACGTCCGCCAGGCGGTCGGCGACGACCTGGGCCCGTTCACCGCGCCGATGGCCCTCAACGTGGTGCCGTGGTCGGGCGACCTGGCCACGGACGGCTGGTCGTCGGAGGAGCTCAAGCTCCGCAACGAAAGCCGCAAGATCCTCAACCTGCCGGCGCTGAAGGTCTCCGCGACCTGCGTGCGGGTCCCGGTGGTGACCGGCCACTCGATCGCGGTGCACGCGGTCTTCGGCTCGGAACTGGACGCGGAGGGCGCGCGCCAGGTGCTGCGCAACGCCCCGGGCGTGATCCTGGTCGACGACCCGGAAGCCGGCGAATACCCGATGCCGATCGACGCGGTCGGCACCGACCCGTCCTGGGTGGGCCGCATCCGCCGGGCGATGGACGACCCCCGGGCGCTGGACCTGTTCATCACGGGCGACAACATGCGCAAGGGCGCGGCGCTGAACACGGTGCAGATCGCGGAGCTGCTGGCGGCGGAGATCGCCAAGCGCTGAGCCCCCGGGTGGGAGCCCTGACCGGGATCCCACCCTGCAACTACCGGTTCAGGACAGGCTGACTTCGACACCGCCCGAGAACGGGCTGTCAGGCGTCCCGTCGGCGGGTCAGCGGACGCTGACGGCCGATGCCGAGCGGGCCACCTCGTCCGCCGCGTCGATGACCAGGCCGCGGGTCTGGCCGGCCAGCGTCACCTGCTCGCCCATGACCGACGACGCCAGCCGCTGGGCGTCGGCCACCGAGCTGAGCCGGCTGGTCATGCCCGACACCGCCGCGCCGACCGCGGCCGCGCCGGTGGTCACCTCGTTGACCGTGGACTCGATCCGGGCCGTGGCCTCCGCGGTCTGGCCCGCCAGCTGCTTGACCTCGCTGGCCACGACCGCGAAGCCCTTGCCGACCTCGCCGGCGCGGGCGGCTTCGATCGTCGCGTTCAGGGCGAGCAGGTTGGTCTGGTCGGCGACCGCCTGGATCAGGCCGGCGATCGTCGCGATGTCGGCCACGGAGGTGCGCAGTTCCTCGAGTGACTTCAGGGCCACGTCGGCGTCCGACAGGGTGGTGCCGACCTGGTCGCTGGCGTGCTCGACGGTGCGGGCCACATCCGACAGGGCGGACTCGAAGCCGCTCAGGGCCTCGTCGGCGTCGGTGCGCAGGCGGGCGCCGGTTTCGCTGGTGTGCTGCAGGACGTCCTCCAGGCGGACGGCCATCTGCTCGGCCCGGTCCAGCTGGGATGCGGCCTCGCCGCGGGCCATCTCCTCACGGCGGGCGGCCTCGTCGGCGGCGGCCCGCAGCCGGCTCGCGTTCTCCTCGGCCTGCTCGGCCTGCCGGCGCTCGTTCTCGCGGCGGGCCGCGGCGTCGAAGTGCCAGTACGTGATCTGAGCGGCGGCCATCGCCAGCACGAAGAACGTGTGCAGCAGGGCGCGGCCCAGCACGCCGTTGGTGCTGTGGTCGGTGTGGGCGAAGACCAGCTCCGGCGCGATCAGGCCGATACCGAAGTGGTGCGCGGCGACCAGGGACACAGCCAGGGCGAAGGCGATCCACTCCTGGTAGAGGCCGATGAGGGCGATCACCACGAAGAAGTGGAAGTGCAGGTCGATCATGCCGCCGCCGGCGTGCACCAGGGCGTCCGCGGCCAGCAGGAAGCCGACGCTGGCGGCGATGGCCTGGCCGCGCTGGGTCGCCGCGGTGCCGGAGACGACCCCGCAGACCAGCACCGCGCCGAGTACGCAGAGCAGCAGGGTGGCGTGGTGTCCCGGGCTGAGCTCGCCGCTGAAGAAGCCGAGCGTCAGGATCACCGGCACGTGCGTCCACAGCAGCAGCCGTAGCACGCGGTGCCGGGCGGCGAATGCCTGCTCCGACAGGGTGACGTCGGGTACGAGGCGGCTGAGCAGGGTCATCGGTGCACCTTTCACATGGCGGGGTCCTGGATCAGGATGTGCCGCCCGCGGTGCCGTCGCCGGTGTCCGGCAGTAGCTCTCCGGTTGCCGCCCGAATTAATCCTTGAAGTTTCTTTACAAATACGGCCGCATCTAGTTGAGTCGATGTAACTCCCCGCTCTTCTCGCACCAGTGCGCGTCCCCCGACGCACGGAAGGTGAGCCATGTCCAAAAAACGGCTCCTATCGATCGTGGCCACGCTCAGCGTCGCCCTGGCCGGCGCCGCCGCGGCCGTGCTGCCCATGACGGCATCGAACGCGGCCGAGGCCTGCGTCGCCGCCTACAACAGTTCGACCGTCTACACCGGAAGCCAGCGGGCCTCGTACAACGGCCGTAACTGGACCGCCAAGTGGTGGACCCAGGGCGAGGCGCCGAGCACCGGCGGCTCGGGTGTCTGGGCCGACAACGGCGCCTGCGGTGGCGGCACCACGCCCCCGCCCGGCAACACGACCTGCAACTACCCGAACTGGGCCGCGGGCACGTTCTACCCGGCCGGCTCGATCGTGCGGTACACGAACGGCGGTTACTACCGGGCCAAGAACGAGAACCCGGGCTACGACCCGGTCATCAGCACCTGGTACTGGGAGCCGTACAACTGCAGCGGCGGCGGCACGACCACCCCGCCGCCCGTCGGATCCGGGGGCTTCCCGGTCAGCGAGGCGCAGTTCAACCAGATGTTCCCGAACCGGATCGGGTTCTACTCGTACTCCGGCCTGATCGACGCGATCAAGAAGTACCCCGCGTTCACCAAAACCGGCAGCGACACGGTCAAGAAGCAGGAGGCCGCGGCCTTCCTGGCCAACGTCAACCACGAGTCCGGCGGCCTGGTCTACGTCGAGGAGATCAACCAGGCGAACTGGCCGCTGTACTGCGACCGGTCCCAGTCGTACGGCTGCCCGGCCGGGCAGAACGCGTACCACGGGCGCGGCCCGATCCAGCTGAGCTGGAACTTCAACTACAAGGCGGCCGGCGACGCGCTCGGCATCGACCTGCTCAACAACCCGGACCGGGTCAAGAACGAGGCGTCGGTCGCCTACCAGACCGCCGTCTGGTACTGGATGACCCAGCGCGGGCCGGGCTCGATGACGCCGCACGACGCCATGGTCAACAGCCGCGGTTTCGGTGAGACGATCCGCAGCATCAACGGCTCGCTGGAGTGCAACGGCGGCAACCCCGCCCAGGTGCAGAGCCGGATCGACGCCTACAACCGGTTCACGAGCATTCTCGGCGTGAGCCCGGGCGGCAACCTGTCCTGCTGATCTTTGTTCGCCGGGTGCACGGGGGTACGGTCGCTGCGGCCGTACCCCCGCTGCCGTTTGTCCGGCTCAGAGCGCGAGCTGCGGCCGGGCCGGGACCCCGACGACGGCCGGGCTGACCGACCGGGCGGGCAGTTGCTGGGGCACGGTGCTGGGCACGAGCATCGATTCGAGCGCGGGCGCGATCGACCGGCGCTCGTTGATCTGGATCAGCCGCGCGGCCCGGGCCAGCGAGCCGGTCTCGCCGTCCCGGAAGCCCTCGCGATAGCCCTTCTCGTAGCGTTCGCCGCGACCGAGGGCACGACCGATGGCGAAACAGGACGAACCGGCGAGGGCTAAGAGGAAGAGCAGCGCGAAGGGTGTCACGACAAGCCTTTCAGCGAAATTGACGGCCTATAGCCCGCAAAATAGCCGAAACAGGACACCATTAATGCGCGCCCGCAGATCAACTACGCGTACGGGTGACTTTTGTTTGGATGGTGGCGCCAGGCCCCCGGCGGCACCGGCGGCGGACCGCCTGACAGGCTGTTCCGGTGACTGACTCTGACCTTGCGCGGCAGGTCCGCGACGTGAGCCGGCTGACCGGCGAGTTCGTGCTCCGCTCCGGCCGCACCGCCACGGAATACTTCGACAAGTACCAGTTCGAGGCCGACCCGGTGCTGCTGGACCGGCTCGCCGAGCAGATGGCGGTGCTGATCCCCGAGGGCACCGAGGTGCTGGCCGGGCTCGAGATGGGCGGCATCGCGGTGGTGACCGCCCTGGGCCGGCACGCCAAGCTGCCCTGCGCGTTCGTCCGTAAAGAGGCCAAGAAGTACGGCACCGCCCGCCTGGCCGAGGGCGCCGAGGTCGCCGGCCGCCGGGTGCTGGTGGTCGAGGACGTCGTCACCTCCGGCGGCCAGGTGGTGATCTCGACGGGCGAGCTGCGCAAGCTCGGCGCCCACGTCGACCACGCGCTGTGCGTGATCGACCGCCAGGAAGGCGGCGCCGAGTCGCTGGCCCAGGAGGGCATCAAGCTCCGGGCGCTGCTCACCCGGGCTGATCTGTCATAGCCAGGACCCACTCCAGGTAGGCGGGATTACCCCCGGTCACCGGCAGGGCGAGCACGCACGGTACGTCGTAAGCATGCTCGGCGTCGGCCCGGGCGACGATCCGCTCCACCAGTGAGGCCCGCGTGTGCAAGGCGACGCGGGCCTCCGGATCGTCGTG
This sequence comes from Actinoplanes sp. NPDC048967, assembly GCF_040649415.1. Taxonomy (NCBI): domain Bacteria; kingdom Bacillati; phylum Actinomycetota; class Actinomycetes; order Micromonosporales; family Micromonosporaceae; genus Actinoplanes; species Actinoplanes sp. NPDC048967. The sequence goes on along the minus strand of NZ_JBEZFL010000002.1, from coordinate 737,859 downwards.
CACCGCACCCTCCCAGCGGTAGATGGAGCGGATCGCGGTGGTCTGGTGCCCACAGGCGGCGAGCCGGTCCTCGACGAGGCGCCGGGTGAAACCGGCCAGCCACTCGCCGTCGGCCGCGGTGACCACAACCTCACAGATCTGTTCGTCGGTCATGGCCAGGATTCTGCCGCGGTGCGATGCTCGACTGGTGGTGATCGATCTCGGCGACGCTTCCGCCGTACCGGAAACACCACCGTCTCCCGGCGCCACCCGCAGACGGCCGATGGCCCTGGGTCTGGTCCTGCTGGCCACGCTGGCGCTGGCGGGCGCCGGGCCGGCCGAGCCGCCGCGCGTGCGCCCGATCCTGGTCACCGACGACCTGGCCGGAGCCTTCACGCTCGCGCCGTCGGCCCTGTTCACGTCGAGCTTCGTCGGCCGGCAGGCCCTGGTACGCCGGTACTCGCTGGCCGACAGCTCGGTCCAGTGGACCACCGCCCTGCCGCAATCCGTGGGCGACCTCGAACTGGCCGGCGCCGACGTCCTGACAGTGACCTCACCGGAGAACGCCCAGACCTCGTTTCTGGACAGCGACACGGGCACCGTCCTGTGGCGCCGGACCGCGGGCGCCACCACGGTGCTCACCGCGACCGACGACAGCGTCCTGATGACCTCGGCCGGCGCCGCCATCGAGTACATCGTCCTGGAGCGGGCCGCCCTGCGGACCGGGAAGCCGCTGTGGTCCCGGCGCCTGGACGCCGCCGGTTACCTCGACGTCGGCGACGCCGGCCGGATCGTCACAGTGGACCGGCAGGGCCGCGCCGCCGTGCTCAGCCTGGCCGACGGCACGGTGCGCGCCACGGCAGACCTCGGTGTCGAGCTGAACCTGGGCCGGTTCGCCGGGGACGGCGACACCACGCGCTTCGTGACGTCCGGCGACCGCCTGTATCTGACCCGCCGGGAGGGCGGCGCCGGGTCGGTCACCGCGTACCGGCTCACCGACCTGCGGCAACTGTGGCGCAAGGCGATCCCGTTCGGCTGGCCGACGGGTTGTGGTGCGTACCTGTGTGTGTCGACGGCCGCCGGCATGACGGTGCTGGACGCCGGGACCGGCGACGCCCGCTGGTCCAGCACGGACTGGCGGCTGGGCGCGGACTCCGCGGCACTACGGATACCGGGCCCGGCGCGGCTGATGGTCACCGACGCCCGGCACACCGCACGCCGGGCTCTGCTCGATCCGGCGACCGGACGGATGCGGTCGATGCTGGGCCACAGCGAGCAGGTGGGTGCCCTGCTGCTGCGCGTGGACATGGCGGAGCCCGGGCGCACCTGGATCCAGCAGCTCGGCCCCGGCGACGAGGTACGCACGATCGGGCGCCTCGACGGCATGTCCCTGGAACGGTGTCTCGCCGTCGCCGCCTATCTGGCCTGCGCGAACCGCAACGGGCGGGCGAACGTCTGGCAGCTCATGAGTGATAGCTGAGGTTCAGCACGAAGGCGGCCACCGAGGTGGTGAGGAAGACAGCCGGGCCCACGAGCCGGCGGGAGCCGACCCGCAGATGCGCGACGAACGCGCCGACGAAATAGAGGATGAGACCGGCGGCGGCGAGGGCGCCGAGCAACGGTACGGCGAACCCGGCGAGCAGCCCCAGCGAACCGGCGGCCAGGCAGAAGCCCAGCCAGGGCAGCCAAGAGCGCGGCACCCGCTTCATGTCGGCCTGAGCTTTAGGGAAGTCGTGGCCGATCAGATAGAAGACGGCGGCGGTGCCGGCGAAGACCGCGCCGATGACGGTGACCGTGACGTAAGCAGCGAACATGAACGTCCCTCCTGGGCCTGTAAGGGAAGGGACGAACCGGCCCGGCGAAACGTGACACCTTCCAGCTGGCTGTACCTACGGCGGGCAGCCAGATGGATCGATGCCCGTACCCGTCTTTCCTAGGGTTTCGGACATGAGTTCACACACCCCGTCCCTCCGCCGCCTGGCGCTGGCCGCCGCCGCGGCCGCAGTCGCGGTCACCTCGTTCGCACCGGCCGGGGCAGCCGCGCCCACCGCCCGCCCGGCCGGATCCGAGGTCAAGTGGGGCTCCTGCCCGACCGGCGCGCCGGCTCCCCAGCAGTGCGCGACGCTGCAGGTGCCGCTCGACTACCGCCACCCGCACGGCCGCACCATCGCGATCGAGATCTCCCGGATCCCGGCGGCCGACCCGGCGAAACGCAAGGGCGTCCTGATGACCAACGGCGGCGGCCCCAGCGCCAGCCTCGACGTGCCCACGGCGCTGGGCGGGCTGCTGCCGGCCGAGGTCCGCGCCAGCCACGACCTCGTGGCCTTCGACCCACGAGGCATCGGCTACAGCACCCCGATCAGCTGCGGCCGCGGCGCCGACGAACTGGTCCGCGACCTGCAGTACGGCATCCTGTCGTTCCCGTCCGCCGACGGCTCGATCGGCGCGAACGTGGCCTACGCCAAGCGCATGGCCGAGCAGTGCGCCGCCCACTCCGGCCCGATGCTGCCCCACCTGACCACGGCGAACGTCGCCCGTGACATGGACCAGATCCGCCGGGCCCTCGGCGAGCGCACGGTCTCCTACTACGGCATCTCCTGGGGCACGTACGTCGGCTCGACCTACCGGGCGCTGTTCCCGCAGACGATCGACCGGATGGTCATCGACAGCTCGGTGGACCCGAACGAGCGTGGTTACGCCGACTTCCAGGCCTTCAGCGGGGCGATGGAGGACCGATGGCCGGATCTGGCCGCCTTCGGTGTCGCCAACGCTGAGACCGTGCGGCTGGGCAGCACCGCGCGGGCGGTCCGGAAGAACTACCTGGCGTTGACGGCCGCGCTCGATCGCAAGCCGGTCAAGCTGGCGGAGACGAAGGCGCCGATCAACGGCAACTTCGTCCGGATGTTCACGTGGCAACTGTCGTACAGCGACGCGAGCCTGATGGGTGCGTCGGCGCCGATGGCACAGCTGTGGCGGGCCGCTGGGAATGTGGCGGCGGGGCGGGCCACTGACGGCGATCGTGCGTTCCTGGCCGGGCTGGCCAACGGGCTGGTCGCGCACGGGACGCTGGCCGATGTGCCGCAGGACAATCTGTTCTCGGCCGGGTGGGCCTACAGCTGCGGGGACAAGGCCTGGCCGCGGGATGTCCGGAGGTACGCGCGGAATGTGGCGGCTGACCGGGCGGCGAATCCGTTGATGGGTGGGGCTCCGGCGAACGTGGCGCCTTGCTCGGCCTGGGCGGTGCGGCCGGCTGGGCCGGAGCCGGTGGTGAAGGAGACAGGGAAGCGGAACGTGCTGATCCTGCAGAACGAGCGGGATCCGTCGACGCCGCTGCGGACGGCGCAGGGGATGCGGCGGGCGATGGGATCGGACGCGGTGCTGGTGACGGTGGATGCGGGTGGGCACGGTGTGCTGGTCCACCCGAAGCCGAATGGTTGTGCGATCGGGGCGCTCGAGGCGTACCTGACGATGGGCGAGCTTCCGGCTGAGGATCTCGCGTGTAGGTGACCTCTACGGTCAGGGCCGGCTTCCTTCGAGGGACCGGCCCTGACTTTCGTGGTGAGTTGCCTCGGCGGGACCGCAGACCCGCTGAAGCCAGGAGCCGATATCCGCGCCGTCTACGATCTTCAGATGAGCAGAATGTTCACCGATGACCAGGACACCATCCACATCTTCGGAACGCTCTCGGCCGAAGACATGCGCCGGCTGCTCCCGCTGGTGAGCGGCGCGTTCCAGCTGCGTGACAAACCGCTCACCACCCTGACCCTGGCGTTCAACGAGGCCGCGACCATCGCCGACGACGAGGCGGTCGTGGCCACCCGGGAAGCGCTGGGGGACGCGCTCGCCGTGTGTGCCGAGCAGAACGCGACCCTGCGAATCGTCGCCCCGGCGGCGCTGCGCCGCCTCTCCACCATGGGATAGCCCCGCCGATGTGGCAAACGAGGCCGCGCTACGCACCGGCTGCCGGAGCGGGGCCGCTGCTCGGAGCTACCGAAATGCCGCTGGAAAGGCAGCAGGCCCGTTCACCGTTTCCGGTGACCGGGCCTGACCTGCACTAACTCTGGTCGGGGTGGCCGGATTTGAACCGACGGCCTCTTCGTCCCGAACGAAGCGCGCTACCAAGCTGCGCCACACCCCGAGCGTGCTCAGCAATACTAGCCGACGCTTCGGCCGTCGCGAAATCGGTATCCCTGGTCCGTGAAACCGCAGGTCAGCGCGGGATCAGGGTCAGGATTGTGGCTTCCGGGCGGCAGGCGAAGCGGATCGGTGCCGTCGGGTGGGTGCCCAGGCCCGCCGATACGTGCAGCCAGGCGTCTGAGCCCGGCCAGCGGTGCAGGCCCTTGGCCATCGCGGTCGGGAGGTCGCAGTTCGTGGTCAGCGCTCCGTAGCCGGGGACGCAGACCTGGCCGCCGTGGGTGTGGCCGGCCAGCAGCAGGTTGAAGCCGTCTGCGGCCATCGGGTCCAGGACGCGGGAGGCCGGGGTGTGGGTCACGCCGATGTGCAGGTCCGCTCCTGCTGAGGCCGGGCCGGACACGGACGGGTAGTCGTCGCGGTCCACGTGGGGGTCGTCGACGCCGGCCAGTTCCACTGAGCGGCCGCCGGCTTTGATCACGGTTCGGGCGTTGTTCAGGTCGGTCCAGCCTGCGTCGGTGAAGGCCGCTCGCAGGTCTTCCGCCGGCAGTTCCACGCCCTGCACGTACTCGCGGTCCGGCAGCAGGTACTGCAGCGGGTTTTTCCACAGCGGGCCGCGGTAGTCGTTCGAGCCGAAGACGAAGGCGCCGGGCAGGTGCAGCAGCGGGTCCAGGGCGCGCAGGACGCCGGGGATCGCCTCCGGGGAGGCCATGTTGTCCCCGGTGACCACCACCAGGTCCGGGTCCGTGCCGATCAGCGCGGCCACCCAGGCCTGCTTGCGGCGCTGGTCCGGCATCATGTGCAGGTCGGAGATGTGCAGGATGCGCATCGGCTCGGCGTCCGGTTCCAGCGCCGGGACGTCGATGCGGCGCAGGGTGAACAGGTTGCGTTCGATCAGCGAGGCGTAGGCGAGGGCGGCACCACCGGCGGCGGTCACACCGGCGGCCAGGGAGATAAAGGGACGCTTGCGCATGGAGGCCAGAGTAGTTTGGGCGTCCATGGGAACGTTGAAAGACCGCCTGAACGATGACCTGCACTCCGCCATGAAGAGCCGGGACGAGCTGACGACCTCGACGCTGCGGATGGCGTTGACCGCTGTGCGCAACGCCGAGACGGCCGGGGACGCCGCCAAGGTGCTCAGTGACGACGAGGTGCTCGCCGTGCTGACCAAGGAGGCGAAGAAGCGCCGGGAGGCGGCGACCGCCTTCGCCGGGGCCGGCCGCACCGATCAGGCCGCGAAGGAGAACGCCGAGGGTGAGATCCTGGACCGCTACCTGCCGGCGCAGCTCACCGACGACGAGATCGCCGAGCTGGTCGCGGGGGCGCTGCAGGCCGGCGGTTTCACCGGCAAGGCCCAGATGGGCCCGGCCATGAAGGCGGCCCAGGCGGCGGTGGCCGGCCGGGCCGAGGGCGGCCGGGTGGCAGCAGCGGTACGCAAGCAGCTCGGCTGACGAAGCACACCGCCAGCGCAGCGAACAGGCCGGCCGAAGGCTGGCGAAGGCACCGCGGGCACGCAGCGAACAGGCCGGCCGAAGGCTGCGAAGCACCGCCGGAAACGAAGCGGGCGGGCCACCCGAAGGTGGCCCGCCCGTCGTCGCTCAGCGCCGTCGTCCTGGTGGTTTCGGTTTGTCCGGAGCCTCCGGCTTGTCGTCGCCGCCCTTGCCCTTGCTGATCTCGATGCTGACGTAGCCGTTCTTGATCGTCCGGTTGGGCGGGTTGGTGCCCGCCGCCGTGCCCTTCGGGCAGTCCGACTCGACCTCCTGGCCCACCGAGGCCGTGAAGCCCGCGCTCTCCACCCGGGCTATCGCGCCGGCGATCGTTGCGCATTCCACGCCTGGGATCGAGCGCTGCTCGCCGATCGAGATCTTCGAGCTGCCCGGCTTCTTGAACTGGACCCTGGGTTTGCCCCGCATGTAGTCGGCCATCGTGTTCCAGACCGCGGGGTTCACGATGCCGTGCGACATCCGGTCCTTGTGGTTCTGGTAGTCGGGGTTGACCAGGTAGCCGGCCACCGTCAGCGAGGTGCTCCCGATGATCAGCGCGGCGGTCTTGTCGTTGTCGGTGGTGCCGGACTTGCCGAAGATCGGGTGCCCGATGATGCCGCGGGCCGCGCCGGCCGTGCGGCTGCCGCCGCAGCTGCCGAGCTGGGCGTTGTCACCCACCGGGCAGCGGGCCGCGTCCAGCGCCGCGCGAGCGACGTCAGGGGACGTGGCCCGGGTGCAGTGCGGCTTGCCGATGTCGATCTTCTCGTTGGTCCGCGAGATGATCTGCTGCACCGGAGTCGGGTCGCAGTACATGCCGTCGCCGGCGAGCGTCGCGTACGCGTTGGCCATCTCCAGCGGGGTCGAGGACGAGACGCCGAGGGTGAAGGCACCCCACTGGTGGGCGGCTTCGCGGCTCGACGCGAGGTCGATGTCGGTCTTGGTGCGGAACTTCACGCCGAAGCGCTGGGCCACGTCGACCACCTTCTCCGCGCCGACCCGTTCCTGCAGCGGCACGAAGAACGTGTTGATGGAGCGGCTGAAGCCCGTCCACATGTTCGTGATGCCGCCGGCCTTGCCGCCCGAGTTGCTCGGGCAGTAGTAGATGCCGTTGCAGGTCGACCGGCCCGGGGCGATCCGGTACTTGGTGACGGCCTTGGCCGGGGCGTTGATCGAGTAGGCCAGCGGGTAGCCGTTCTCCAGCGCGGCCACCATGGTGAACATCTTGAACACCGAGCCGGCCTGGTAACCGGTGATGTCGCCGCCGCCGGTGAGCAGCGGGTTGGTGGTGTTCGGGTACGTGCCGCGGATCTTCTTGCGGGCCTTGGCCGGGTCCGAGGAGATCTTGTTCTTCGGATCGGCGGGGTCGTCCAGCTTGAACTTGCGGTTGGCCGCCAGCGCCCGGACCTTGCCGGTGCCGGGCTGGATGGCCGCCAGCAGCAGCGCGTTCTGGTTGTTCTGCGAGATGTGCTCGCCGATGTTGTCCCGGGCGGCCTGCTGCGCCTTGATGTCCATCGACGTCTGGATGCGGTAGCCGCCGCTCTTCAGGCGCCGCTCCCGGTCGTACGTGGTCGCGCCGAAGGCGTCCTGGCTCAGCCACCAGCGGTAGAAGTAGTCGCAGAAGAAGCCCCAGTGGTTCTTGGCCACCGAGACGCAGCCGTTGCCGGGGCGCTTCACCGTACGGCTGATCTTGGTGTCCGTGGCCTTCTTGGCGTCCGCCGGCGTCACGAAGCCGAGATCCTGCATCTGCTTGATGACGTAGTTGCGGCGGTCCAGCGCCTGCGGGTAGCCGCTGGCGGTGGTCGGGTTGAACGCGGTCGGGGCCTTCACCATGCTGGCCAGCAGGGCGGACTCGGCGACCGTGAGGTCCTTGGGCTTCTTGCTGAAGTAGACCTGGCTGGCGGCGAAGATGCCGTACGAGCCGTTGCCGAAGGGCGCCTTGTTCAGGTAGCCCTCGAGGATCTTCTGCTTGGTGAGATCCTTCTCGATCTGCAGCGCGTACTTCATTTCGTTGATCTTGCGCTTGGGGGTGTCCTTGGTCGCGTCGACGACCTCTTGCGGGCTGGTCGCCGAGTAGGCCAGCGACATCCGGACGAACTGCATCGTCAGCGTCGAGGCGCCCTGCTGGGACTTGCCGCTCTTGTTGTTGACGAACGCCCGGGCGACACCCTTGATGTCGACGCCGTTGTGCTTGTAGAACTCGTGGTCCTCGGCGGCGATGATCGCGTTCTGCATGTTGATCGAGATGTCGGCCAGCCGGACCTCGCTGCGGAACTCGTCGTAGAACGCCGAGATCAGCGTCTTGTTGTCCGATGCGAAGACCCGGCTGATCTGCGGGGCACTCGCCTGCTTGAGCTCGCTCGGCAGGCTGGCGAACGTCTCTCCGCCGGCCTTGGCCGCGAGGCCGGACATGGCCACGGCGGGGAACGCCGCGGCGGCCACCACCACGCCCGCGAGCAGGCCGCAGATCAGCAGCGAGGTCGCGTTGGCGAAGATGTTGTGATCGCGTCTGCGCATCCAGGAGGTCACCTGAGCAGGGTACGCGAAAGATATCCGTGACTGCGTGTCGAGAAGGTCACGGTTCGCCCAGAATGATTCTGCCTGTTCCGCCGGCAGCGCGTGGCGTCTTCCCGGAATTTTTGTGAACTTCCCGCCGTCCGGTCAGCCCGGGATGCCCGGAACTACCGAGGTATACGTTTTTGAGGGACAACGTTGCGTAATCGCCCGACTACAGAGCATGATGATCCGGCGAGCTATCGCACGACGCCTGTGTGACTTGAGGGGACATGAGTCCGCCGGCGTCAGGGGAAGCAAGGGGGGACGTGAACAGATGGGGATGATCAGCGACTGGCCCAGTATGGCGGCATGTCAGAGTGGCGACCCTGACGCGCTGTTCGTGCAGGGCGCCGAGCAGAACGTGGCGAAGAGGATCTGCCGCAGCTGCCCGGTCCGCTACGAATGCCTGGCCGACGCTCTGGACAACCGGATCGAGTTCGGCGTCTGGGGAGGCATGACCGAGCGGGAGCGGCGCGCACTGCTGCGCCGGCACCCGCACGTGGCGAGCTGGCGGAAGATGTTCGAAGCCGCGCTGCGGGAGAAGGGCGCCGACAAGGTGCTCGTCTCCACCCGCTGATCCTTCAGGGTCGGGACACCTGGTCCCGGGACAGGGCAGCACCGATTGTCCGGAGCCCGTCGACGTCGTGCACGTCGGCGGGCTGCGCTGTCACTGCGACGGCCGGGACGTCCGGGAAGGCCTCGGTGAACGTGGCCGCCACCCGTACCTCCCGGTCGATCTGCCGCAGCAGGGCCGCGTGGATGCGCAGCGCGTCCGCGGTCGCCTGCTGATCACCCGCCGCGTCGAGCTCGGCGGCCGCCGCCTCGGCCGCGGCCGGGGTCACGGTCGGCAAGGCGGTCTCGTGGGTGCGGTTGAGCACCAGGCCGGCGAGCGGCATCCGCTCCGCGACCAGCCGCTCCGCGAAATACGCGGCCTCCCGGACGGCGTCCCGCTCCGGGGCCGCGACCAGCAGGAACGCGGTCTGCGGGTCCTGCAGGATCCGGTACGTCTCGTCGGCGCGCTGCCGGAAGCCACCGAACATCGAGTCCAGCGCGGCCACGAAGCCCGACAGATCGGTCAGCAGCTGCGCGCCGAGAATCTTCTGCACCGCCCGCGAGAAGATCCCGAACGAGGCGGTGACCAGGCTGAACATGCTCCGGCCGCCGCGCGCCGGGGCCATCAGCAGGCGCAGCATCCGCCCGTCCAGGAAGCGGGACAGCCGGGCCGGGGCGTCCAGGAAGTCCAGGGCCGAGCGGGACGGCGGAGTGTCGACCACGATCAGGTCCCACTCGTCGCCCGCGCGGAGCTGGCCCAGCTTCTCCATCGCCATGTACTCCTGGGTGCCGGAGAAGGTCGAGCTCATGGCCTGGTAGAACGGGTTGGCGAAGATCTCGGCGGCCCGCTGCGGCGAGGTGTGCGCCTGCACGACCTCGTCGAACGTGCGCTTCATGTCGAGCATCATGGCGTGCAGCTCGCCGCCGGTGGCCTCGGTGTCGATGCCCTTGACCTGCCGGGGGGTGTTGTCCAGCTCGGTCAGGCCCATGGACTGGGCGAGCCGGCGGGCCGGGTCGATGGTGAGCACCACCGTGCGCCGGCCGTGCTGCTCCGCCGCGCGGAGGCCGAGCGCCGCCGCCGTGGTGGTCTTGCCCACGCCACCGGCGCCGCAGCAGACCACGATTCTGGTGGCCGGATCGGCCAGCAGAGCGTCGACGTCCAGGCGAGGGGCGGTCTGATCAGCGGCCACGTTCCGAGCGTACTGACTCGTAGCCCCCCGCGCGGCGTGCAGCACTGCGGTGTGTGGCGGGTCAGACACTCCGGCCGCACCCCGGGAAGCGGCCGGGTCAGGCGTTGAGCAGCAGGTCGGCCAGCTCGTGCAGCCCGTCGCGGTCCACCCCGCCGGCCAGCAGCGGCAGCTCCAGCATCGGGCGGCCCAGCTCGGCCAGCTCCGAGCGCAGCGACTCCTCCAGCTCCCGGCGGGTCAGGTGGGCCCGGGCCTCGGCGTGCAGACCGTTGACGGTCGCGGCGTCGGTGGGCAGGCCGGCAGCGGCCAGCCCGCGCTTGAGCTCGGTCTTGGTGATCTTTCCGGTGGCCAGCAGCGGCGGCCGGCCGCCGTTGACGATGATCCGGCCGACCGGGATGCCCAGCGCCGACAGCTCGCCGATCGCGTCCAGGCTCTCCTGGACCGGCATCTCCTCCAGCAGCGTGACCACGTGCACGGCGGTCATCGGGGAGCGCAGCAGCGAGGCGACCCCGTCGCTCTGGGTCTTGATCGGACCCATCTTGGCCAGCTTGGCGGTCTCCGCCGTGACGTTCAGGAACCGTCCGATCCGGCCGGTCGGCGGCGCGTCCAGCACGACCGCGTCGTACACCCGGCGGCCGTCCGACGAGCGGGTCGTGGCCTCTTTGACCTTGCCGGTGAGCAGGACGTCGCGCAGGCCGGGGGCGATGGTGGTGGCGAAGTCGATCGCACCGATCTTGCGCAGCGCGCGGCCGGCCGCGCCGAGCCGGTAGAACATCTCGAGGTACTCCAGCAGAGCCTCCTCGGGGTCCACCGCCAGCGCCCGGACCTCGCCGTCGCCGCGGGCCGGGGTCGCGATCCGGCGTTCCGCGTACGGCAGCGGATCGGTGCCGAACAGCTGGGCGATGCCCTGCCGGCCCTCGACCTCGACGAGCAGCGTGCGGTGACCGCCCGCGGCCAGCCCGAGGGCGAGCGCCGCCGCCACGGTCGTCTTGCCGGTGCCACCCTTGCCGGTCACGACGTGCAGGCGCGCCGGCCACTCATTGCTTGCCACAGATCGAGCGTACGGCCTGAACTCAGCCGCTCACGTCGCACACGAGCCAGCTGGTCTTGCGGACCACGGTGAAGGTCAGCTGCTGCTGGGCCGTCTTCTCGTCGTCGGTGGTCATCGTGAGCTGCACGCCGACCGTGGCCTTCTCGTCGGTCTGCCCCGAGACGGCCGGGTCGTTCCAGCGGAAGGAAGGGGCGTCGTACTCGTTCGCGTACCCCTTGATCTGGTCGACCCGGGCCTTGAGCTTCTCCTCGTCGCGCGCCTCGCGGCAGACGACGTCCCCCGCGGTCTTCGGGTCCTGCTGGGTGTAGATCGCCGTCATGAACCTGTTGACCGCGGTGGCCGGGTCGGGTGCGCCCTTGCCGCTCTCGGCGTCGCGCAGCAGCAGATAGGCCGAGACCGTGCCGCCGCCGAAGATCAGCAGGGTGAGGACCAGGGCCACCGCCACCCAGAACGGGCGCTTGTGCTTGCGTGGCGCGTCGAGCAGCACGGTCTCGGTGGCGTGCGGGTCGAACGGCACCTCCCACGGGTGCGGCAGCATGCTCAGCGGGATGGCCTCGGTGGGCTGGTCGTGCTGCACGCCGGGCTGCACCTCGGCCGGCGGCGAGTGCTCCAGGGCCAGGTGGGGCGGCGGCTCGGTGCGCCACTCGCCGGGCTTCTCGTGACGGGCGTGGAACGGTTCGGTCGGCGGCGGCTGATGCCACACCGGCTCACCGATCAGCACCTCGGTCTCGGCGGGCTGCGCCGAGAGGACCTGCGTGTCAGCAGAACCGATGGCTAGCTCGGCCGGGTGGCCGGGCTCGCCGGGATAGGCGCCGACCGGCGGCCATTCGGGCAGCTCGGCCGGGGGCGGAGCGTCGATGAAGTCGGACGCGGGCGCCTCCGCGGCGGCGATCGACGAGGGCCGCGCCGTCTCGCCCTGCTGCGGTTGCGTCATCGTGCCCCCTCGGCCGGCGGAGTCGGGGCCGCGACGCCCCGGTGCTCAGCGTAACGAAATCCGGACAGCCGCGAGGCAGCTCCGGCCGCCTGGCTAGGCTGTCGCCGTCGCCGGGCAGCCGCCCGGAGCAGCCCGTACGAGTGACAGGGAGCTGGACGAGCAATGCAGAAGTGGGAGTACGTGACCGTGCCGCTGCTGGTCCACGCGACCAAGCAGATCCTCGACAACTGGGGTGACGACGGCTGGGAGCTGGTGCAGGTCGTTCCCGGGCCCAACTCCGAGCAGCTCATCGCGTACATGAAGCGGGCCAAGTCGTGACCACGCCGGTGACGGGTGAGGGCGGCGCCGACGCGTACGCCCGCCTCGCGGAGCTGGGGCTGACACTGCCGTCGGTGGTGCCGCCGCTCGCGTCGTACGTGCCGGCCGTGCAGTCCGGCAACTATGTCTACGTCTCCGGCCAGCTGCCGATGGTGGACGGCAAGCTGCCGTACGTCGGCAAGGTCGGCGCCGACGTGACCGTCGAGCAGGGCACCGAGCTGGCCCGCTACTGCGCGCTGAACGCCCTCGCGGCGATCGACGCGCTGGTCGGGCTGGGCCGGCTCGTGAAGATCGTCAAGCTGACCGGCTTCGTGGCGTCGGCCGAGGGCTTCACCGGCCAGCCCGCCGTGGTCAACGGCGCCTCGAACCTCTTCGGGGACGTGCTGGGTGAGATCGGCCGGCACGCCCGCAGCGCCGTCGGCGTCGCCGAGCTGCCGCTGGGCGCGCCGGTCGAGGTCGAGGTCATCGCCGAGATCGCCTGAATCCCTCACCGCGTGTGGTTTTGCCGTCGCGTCGTGACCGCCGGTGACCGGATCGCACATCCGGTCCCCGGACGGTCAGCGCGGCGCGACGTACGATGCGGTGCATGGGGGCCGCCGAGGTCGTGGAGTTACCGGCATGGGTGACGCTGCTGCGTGCCCCCAACGCCGGGCCGATGACGCTGGACGGCACCAACACGTGGGTGCTGCGCGCCCCGGGGGCCGAGCACGGGATCGTCATCGATCCCGGCCCGCTCGACGAGGGGCATCTCGCCCGGATCGCCGGACACGGACCGTTCCTGTTCATCCTCGTCACTCACGGTCATCACGACCACGTGGAGGGTGCTGCGCGCCTGTCCGAGCTCCTCGGTGGCACCCACGTCCTGGCGGCCGATCCGAAGCACGGGGTGCTCGCCGGGCCGCTGGGCCGCGATGAGCAGCTCGGCGCCGACGGCCTGGAGATCCAGGTCCTGGACACGCCGGGGCACACCCGCGACTCGGTCAGCTTCCTGGTCGAGTGCGGCGACGAGCGCGCCGTCTTCACCGGCGACACCATCCTGGGGCGGGGCACGACCGTGGTGGCGTGGCCGGACGGCGACCTGGGGGCGTACCTGACGAGCCTGGAGCGGCTGGCGGCGTACGAGGGTGTGCTCATGCTGCCCGGGCACGGGCCGGCGCTCCCCGACTGCGCCGCGGTGGCCCGGGCCTATCTGGCCCACCGGCAGGAGCGGCTCGGCCAGGTCCGGGCCGCGATCACGGCCGGGGCGGACTCGGCCGAGGCGATCGTCGACGTCGTCTACCCGGACATCGCACCAAGAGTCCGTTTCGCAGCGGTTTGGTCGGCGCGCGCGCAACTCGCTTACCTGAGGCGGGAATCACAGCCCACCCCGGAACAGTTGGACCCGCTGTGACCTGTCCTGTGTGTGGAACCGTCGCCGTTCCCGGTGCCCGTTTCTGCCACAACTGCGGTGCCGCCCTGCCCGCCGCGGCCACGCTGCCTGCGGCGGAGCGGCGGATCGTCACCGTGCTCTTCGGTGACCTCTCCGACTTCACGTCCTGGTCCGAGGACCTGGATCCCGAGCGTGTGGGCGCCGTGACCGACCGTGTGCTGGCCGCGCTGGCCGGTGCCGTCAAGACCTTCGGCGGGCACGTCGACAAGCTCACCGGCGACGGGATCATGGCCGTCTTCGGCGCGCCGGTCGCGCACGAGGACGACGCCGAACGCGCCGTCCGGGCCGCCCTGAGCATGCAGCGCGCGGTCCGTCGCGTGCTGGACGACGAGCGCGGCGGCGGCGCACCCCTGGGCCTGCGCGTCGGGCTCAACACCGGCGAGGTGGTCGCCGGCATCCAGGCCTCGATCGAATACACGGTCATCGGCGACACGGTCAACACGGCAGCCCGGCTCGCCGACGCTGCGGCGGTCGGCGCCGTCTACGCGGGTTCGCGCACCTCGGCCGGCACCCGGCACGTCGCCTCCTGGCGGCAGCTGCGGGCGCTGCGGCTGAAGGGCAAACGCGAGCCGGTGCCCGCGTACGAGCTGCTCGGTCTGCACGACGCACCCGGCACCCGGTCCGGTCTGGGCGACGAGGCCCCGTTCGTGGGCCGCGAGACCGAACTGGGCCGGGTGTCCGGCCGGCTCGCCGAGGTGATCGACTCGGGCACACCCCGGGTGATGGTCATGACGGCCGAGGCCGGCATCGGCAAGACCCGGTTCGCGGGCGAGGTCAAGCGGCTGGCGGCCGGCTATGACGTCGGCGCGGGCCGCTTCGCCACCCACACCGGGGCCCGGGTGCTGCGGGCGCGCTGCCGGGCGTTCGGTGAGCGCCGCCGCTTCGCGCCGCTGGCCGACCTCGTGCGCAAGTCCGTCGGCCTGCCCAAGGACGTGGCCGCGACTATGAACCGCACGGTGGTCGAGGAGCGGCTGCGCAAGCTCGTGGCCCGGCTCAGCCGCGACGGCGAGCCACCCGAGCTCGACATCGACCGCCTGCTGGCCCTGCTCGGCTACGGCGAGGCCCCGGCCAACCCGGTCGGCCCGGCCGCCGTCGCGGAATATCAGCCCACCGGCGGCGCCCGCCCGGAGACCGAGACCATCCCGATCGCGGTCGCCGGCCTGCTCAGCGCCCTGGCCCGGGAGACGCCGCTGGTCGTCATCGTCGATGACCTGCACGACGCGACCGCCGAGACGATCGACGCGCTCGGCGCGGTGCTGTCGCGCCTCGAAGGCCCGGTCGTGCTGCTGCTGCTCGGCCGCCCGGAGCTGGTCCGGACCGCCGGCGCGCTGACCCGGCTGGCCGACGCCGAGATCCACACCCTGCCGCCGCTGCGCGGTGCGGACGCGTCCCGGCTGCTCACCTCCTACCTGAACGGCGGCAAGCTGGCCCAGTCCGACGCCGACCGGCTGCTCGCCACCGCCCAGGGCAACCCGTTCTATCTGGCCGAGCTGGTCACGCTGCTGATGGAACGCGGCGCGCTGATGCCGGCCGTGGGCGCCAACGCCGCCGGCAAGTGGCAGCTCGCCGACGGTTCGATGGGCAGCCAGCTGCTCTCCCGCGACCTCGCGGCAGTCCTGGCCGCCCGCATCGACGCGCTGCCGACCGAGCCGCGTTCGGTCCTGCGCGACGCCGCCGTCGTCGGTGACACGGTGCCCACCGGCGTCATCGAGGCCCTGCGTGAGCGGCGGGCGCCCGCTGACGCCCGGCCCGGTGCGGTGGCGGCCGTCGAGCTCGAACGGGCCATCGACGAGCTGCTGCAACGTCGCATGCTGCACCGGGTCCGCGGCGGATACGCGTTCAGCACCCCGCTGATGCGCGAGGCCGCGTACGCCGGGCTGGGCAAGGCCGACCTGGCCGACCGGCATGCGTACCTGGCCCGGTGGGCCGCGCCGGAAACCGTGACAGCGCTGGGCTACGACGGGGCCAGCCGGCTCAGCCTCGGCGAGAACGAGCGGGATGCCTTCGTGGCGACCCACGCCGAGTGTGCGGTCGAGCTGGCCGACGCGGTCCGGCTGCGCCCCGACGCGACCGCCCGCGACGTGGCCCCGCTGGGGGTGGCCGCCCTCGGCCGGTTGGCCCGCCGCGCCCTGGCCAACATCGAACCGGCCGCGTCGATCGCGTACGCGGAACGGGCCGCCGCCATCGCCAAGGACGGCCTGCCGCTCTCCGACCAGCTGGTCCACGCCCGCGCCCTGCTGCGCCTGGGCCGGGCCAACGAGGCCCTGACCTACGGCGAGAAGATCGCCGGCAGCGCCGACGAGGAGCCGGTGTGCCGGGCCGAGGCGTTGCTGGTCGTCGGCCGCGCGCAGGAGGCGCTGGGCGACACGTCCCGGGCCGTCGCGGCCTGGCAGCAGGCGCTGGACGTGGCGACCGAGGCTGAGCTGGCCCCGGAACGCGCCAACGCGATGCGCCGGCTGGGCATGGCCGACTTCCTGGCCGGCAAGCTGAGCCAGGCGAGCAGCCGGTTCGCGGCCGCGTACCAGGTCACCCTCACCGCGGGGGACCGGCACGGGCAGGCCTGGGCGCTGCAGAACCTGGCCTGGGTGACCACCACCCGGGGTGACTTCGCGGGTACGGACGCCGTGCTCGGCCGGGCCGCCCGCCTCTTCGCCGAGCTGGGTGACCCGGTGGGCCGGTCCTGGCTGCGCGGTACCACGGCGTTCGCCCGGTTGCTGGCCGGACGCCTGCACGAGTCGCGCCGGCTGGCCCGGATCTTCCTGCCGTTCGGGGACCGGGTCGGTGAGGGCTGGGCGGTGGGCACGCTGCGGGCGGTCGAGGCGTACGCGGCAGCCGAGCTCGGTGACCTGGCCGAGGCGGACGGCGAGGCGCGCCGGGCGTACCGGGACTTCGCCGCGGTCTCCGACGACTGGGGACGCGGGCTGGCCCTGGTCGTCCGCGGCGCCATCGCGCGTGGCCTCAACGAGCCCGAGCACGCCGAGGACCTGCTCACCGACGCGCTGGAGTACGCCGACCGGACCGGTCACCCGTTGCTGCTCGGCATGGCCGGCACCCTGCGCGGCTTCGTGGCGCTGCAACGCGGTGACGTGGAGGCGGCCGAGGCGGACGCGCGCCGGGTGATGACCGCGGTCGAGCCGCACAACCCCCTGGCGCCGGCGCAGGTCGGGCCGCGGGTGCTGCTCGCCGAGGCGCGGCTGCGGGCCGGTGACGCGGCCACCGCGGTCGGGCTGCTCGCCCCGATCGCCAGCGACACCGGCGGCTCGCTGCTCTTCTCCCGCCGGCACGCGCTGGCGTCGTACGCGTCCGCCCTGCTCGCCGACGGTCACGTCGAGGCGGCGGCGACCTGGATCCGGCGTGCCCGCGAGGTGCCGGCCGAGGACGTCCGCAGCGGAGTGGTCGCCGCCATGGTGCTCGCCCGGGTGCACGCGGCGGCCGGATCGCTGGACCTCGCGCGGGGTGCGGCCGAGGAGGCTGTGCTGCTCGCGTACTCCTCGGAACAGGTCAGTGAAAGGGTCGCGGCGGAGGAATTGAGGGATGCTCTGGCCCATTCCATCGTGGAACCGCCGGAATCTGTCGCGTACGCGTCTGACGTGCCGGGATGAAGCTGACTCCCGGTCGCGTATTTTCTAACCCGTGACCGACACCCCGCCTGGCCGTCTCCCCGCGCCGTACGTGCCTGGCATGTCCGGCTTGACGGTTATGGCACGAGGTGGGTACGCCACTGTCTACCGTGCGACGCAGGATTCCGTCGGTCGTGACGTCGCCATCAAGGTCGAGAACAGGACCCTGGACAACGCCCGGGACCAGGCCCGTTTCCTGCGCGAGGCCAAAGCGGCCGGGCGGATGTCGTCGCACCCGCACGTGGTGGACCTCTTCGACGTCGGGGTGACGGTCGACCAGCACCCGTACCTGATCATGGAACTTTGTGACGGGTCGTACCTGGACCGGATGCGGGTCTCCCCGCTGACCGCCGCCGAGACCCGCGACCTGGGCGTGAAGATCGCCGACGCGCTGGTGCATTCGCACGCCAACGGGGTGCTGCACCGCGACGTCAAGCCCGCGAACATCCTGTACTCGCATTTCAACCCGGCCGTGCTCGCCGACTTCGGGCTGGCCGTGCTCGGGGAGATGCGCGATTCGTCGGTCACCCTCGAGGTGCTCACTCCGGCGTACGCCCCGCCCGAGATGTTCTCGCACGCCGAGCCGTCCGGCGCGGTCGACGTGTACGCCCTCTGCGCCACCCTCTACGCCGTGATGCGCGGCCGCCCGCCGCGCTGGGAGTCCGACCGCAGCCCCAGCCTGATCACGCTGATGGACCTGTTCAACCAGCCCATCCCGGAGCTGCCGGGCGTGCCGCGCGCGCTCACCGAGATCCTGCGGTACGGCATGGCGAACGACCCCCGGGCCCGCCCCACCGCGGAGCAGCTGCGCGAGATGCTCGGCGGCGTGCACCTCGGTCAGACCGGCCACCAGGTCCCGCCGACGGTCTACCGCGCGTCGACGTTCCAGCCGCCCGAACCGCAGCCGATGCCCCGCAACCCGCGGCCGGTGCCGCCGGTGTCACCCACCCGCGAGGTGCACGGCGCCGACGAGACGCCGACCGTGCACACCGAGGGCCGCAAGCGCGCCAAGCGCAAGTGGCTCTTCGGCGGCTTCGGGGTCTTCCTGCTGGTCGCGACCTCGCTGGGCGGCGCCTGGCTGGCGTCCGCGCACGGCCCCAAGGTGCGGTCGTTCGCCACCCGGCTGGCCGCGCCGGCGACCTCCACCGTGCCCGTGGCGCTGTCCCGGCTCCCCGGCTGCGCCGCTGCCCACGCGCACTGCCCCGAACAGGTGGAGTGCTACACGCGGCGGGCCGACGACGGCCGGACCGCCCGCAAGATCTCGTGCACCCGGCCGCACAGCTGGGAGGTCTTCGCGATCGGCCGGCTGCCGTCCGGAGTGGAACCCCACGACCGGGACGCGGTCACCACCGACCCGATCGTGCGCAAGGTGTGCAGCACGGCCACCTTCCGGCGCACGACGACCCGTACCGACAGCACCGAGTGGGCGTTGTCGGTGCTGCCGCCGACCAGCGCCGACCGTACTTTCCGCTGCCTGGCCGGTCAGGGCCGGGACCAGCTCCGCGGTCCGGTGCTGGCCCGCGGCTGAGCCCGTCACTCCGGGTCGAGCACCGCCAGCAGCTCGCCGGTGTCGACCTCGGCGCCCGGCTGCACCGGCAGTGAGGCGACCACCCCGGCCGAGGGCGCGTGCACCGGGTGCTCCAGCTTCATCGCCTCCAGCGTCAGCAGCAGCTCACCGGCGCGTACCCGCTGACCCGGCACCACCAGGACCCGGCGGACCGCACCGGGCAGCGGGGCGATCAGTGAGCCCTCGGTGGTCTCCGGGGCCGGCAGCGGGAAACGGGACAGCTCACGCAGCGTGACCGAGCCTTCGGGGCTGTCCACGTAGGAGATGTCGCCGACCCGGTGCACCTTGAGGCTGAGCCGGATGCCGTTGACGTCCAGGTCCACCCGGCCGCCGTCGGCGTGCACCACGACCGTGGGCGGATGGTCGTCGAGCGTCGGGGCCTGACCCAGCCCGGCCAGGTCCAGCTCCTCCGGGTCGACCGCGCGGACCCACCAGCCGGCCAGCTCGCCGTGCCGGTTCATCCGGTAGCCGACCTCCACCGGGCCGGCCGGGCCGTCGTACACGGCGGTCTGCGAGCCGGACGGGACGTTGCGCCAGCCCGACGGCAGCGACTGCAGCACCGGGGCGGTCGCCCGCCGGGCCGCGGCCCCGGCCAGGGCGGCGGCCAGGCAGGAGATGCGGACGGCGTCCACCGAGGACAGCAGCGGGGCGAAGACCTCCGGATGCCGGTCCAGGAAGCCGGTGTCCACGTCACCGACCCGGAACGCCTGGTGACGCAGGACGCGGACCAGCAGGTCCCGGTTGGCGACCACGCCGTGCAACTGGGTCCGGGTCAGCGCCGACGCGAGCATCCGCGCCGCCTCCTGCCGGGTCGGGGCCCAGGCGACGAGCTTGGCCAGCGTCGAGTCGTGATGCACGCCGACCACGGTGCCGTCCATCACGCCGGCGTCCAGGCGCAGGCCGGGCTGGGGCAGCGGGCGGAACGAACCGGCCACATCCGGTACGGCGAAACGGTGCAGTGTGCCCGAGGCGGGCAGCCACGCGTACGCGGGGTCCTCGGCGCAGATGCGTACCTCGATGGCGTGCCCGCGGATCGGCGGCGGACCGGGCATCGGCAGGCTGCCTCCCTCGGCCACCAGCAGTTGCAGGCGGACCAGGTCGTACCCGGACACACACTCGGTGACGGCGTGCTCGACCTGCAGGGTGGGGGTCAGCTCCAGGAACCAGAAGTCGCCGTGCTCGTCCAGCAGGAACTCCACGGCGCCGGCGCCCACGAAGCCGATGGCCCGTACCGCGATGATCGCGGCCCGGCACAGCTCCTCACGCAGCGCCGGATCGACCGCTGGGGACGGGGTCTCCTCGATGATCTTTTGATAGCGCCGCTGGACCGAGCACTCGCGCTCACCGAACGGCACCACGGCCCCGTGCGCGTCCGCGATGATCGGCACCTCGATGTGCCGCACGTTCTCCACGTACGGCTCGCAGAAGACCGTGTCACCGGTCTCCTGACGGGTCGAGGAGATCGCCTCGGCCAGCGTCACCGGGTCCCGGACCACCCGCATGCCCTGCCCGCCGTGTCCGGTCGCCGGCTTGATCAGCACCGGGAAGTCGGTGATCTCGGCCGGGTCGGTCAGCGTCGGCAGTACCGGCACCCCGGCCTCGGCGACCATGGCCTTCGTCTCGATCTTGTGCTGCACCGTGCCCAGCGTCTTGGCCGGCGGGCCGACCCAGATCATCCCGGCGTCGGCGACCTCGGCGGCGAACCCGGGGTCCTCGGCCAGCCGGCCGTCACCCGGATGGATGGCGTTGACCCCGGCCCGCTTGGCCGCGGCGATGATCAGATCACCCCGCAGGTACGTCGATTCCGCGGTGTTGCCGGACAGGTGGACGGCGTAGTCGGCCTCGGTGACGTGCGGCGCGTCGGCGTCGGCATCGGAGTAGACGGCGACCGTCTCGATGCCGACCAGGCGGCAGGTGGCGAATACCCGGCGGGCGATCTCGCCGCGGTTGGCCACCAGAAGACGTCGGATCACTGGTCTACCTTTCAGGGACTTCAGGGTCGGAAGACGCCGACGTGCTCGGCGCCCTCGACAGCCGCGCTGTGCACGGCGGACAGGCAGAGGCCGAGCACCGTACGGGTGTCGCGCGGATCGATGACGCCGTCGTCGGGCAGCTTCCCGAGCGGGGGTGAACCCTCCGCGGGCCGTTCCACCGGCCAGCTGAACAGGAACCGGGGCTCGTAGGCCCGGCCGTAGATGCCGCCGGCCTCCTCGGCGGGCCGGGCGCCGATCATCAGGGTCAGGTGCGGCACGGTCGACTTGGCCACGGCGTGCACCAGCGGGGCGCCGTGCCGCACGTCCGCGGCCTCGTGGGCCTCGGCGGCCGGCGCGCCGGTGTACTGCACGAACAGCAGAGACGTGGCCGTCGCGTTGGCGAGCTGGATGAAGTGCACGGCCTTCTGCGTCTCGGCCGGCGAGAACGCCCCGCCCAGGTTGGCCAGCACACCGATCGGGTAGCCGTGCAGCTCGCCCCAGCCGGTCACCAGCGCGGTGCCCTGGGTCGGCTTGAACTCGTCGAAGTCGCTGCCGTCGAGGATCCGGGCCAGCACCTCGCGCGGCTCGAACACCGTCGCCGGGTCGGCGCCGGCCATGCTCAGCAGGTCCTCGGCGTCGTACTTGGGCGGGTTCGGCGGGAAGCAGCGCGGCGCCGGGCCGCGCTTGCGCCAGTTGAAGCGCCGGACGCACTGACGGGCCAGCCGCAGCCCGTCGCGCTCGTCCTCGGCCAGCTGGTCCGCCGGGCCGGTCACCCCGGCGGGCACCGTGGGCGCGCTGCGGACCTCGGGCGCGGGCCGGCCGTTGGCGCCGGCCGCGCGGACCGGCTGCGGGTGGATGGTGAGCATCTTGGCGTGCCCGCGCACCATGATCGTGTAGTCGGAAAGGGCCGGCAGGTAGGCGGCGTCGCCGGTCGTCGCGCCGAAGACCACGCAGACCGTCGGGACCCGGTCGGCGGTGAGCTGGCTCAGGTCGCGGGCGATCGCCCCGCCCGGCGGCGGGCCGGCCGGGGCCGCCGCGCCCGTGGACTCCACGAGATTGACCAGCGGCAGGCGGTTGACCGAGGCGATCCGGGCGGCCCGCCGGATCTTCTCCACCGTGTACGGGTTGACGGCACCCCCGTCCACCGTCGGGTCGTTGGCGATGACCACGCACTCGACGCCCTCGACCACGCCGATGCCGGTCACCACGCTGGCCCCGATCGGGAACTCCGAACCCCAGGCCGCCACCGGGGACAGCTCCAGGAACGGGCTGTCCTGGTCGAGCAGCATCTCGACCCGTTCGCGGGGCAGCAGCTTGCCGCGCGCGTGGTGCCGGGTCACCCACTTCTCGCCGCCGCCCGCGCGGGCCGCCTCCAGCGCCGCCTCGAGCTCCGCCAGCCGCTCCAGCATCGCGCTACGGCTCTGCAGGTAGGCCGGGTTGCGCGGGTCGATCGCGGTCTCGAGCACGGTCACGGGATCACCTCTGCCCTGCCCTGCGCTGCACGCCCGCCACCATCTTCAAAACCCCGCGCCTCTCACCCGTGTAGTGCCTCTCGACCACCTCCGTAACGAGCGGCCGACCGGGTGCGACACGGATCATGAGAGGGCGGCTTTGTCCCCTGATCAGGTGGGTGGACACGCCGTCGAGGGGCCGCCCATCAGGACGGCCCCTCGTCGTGCTCGTGGTGCTCTGCCGGTCAGACCCGCGCGCGGCGGGCGAGCCTTTCCGGATCCAGGATGATGACGCTCTTGCCGTCGAGCCGCAGCCAGGCGCGGGAGGCGAAATCCGCCAGCGCCTTGTTGACCGTCTCCCGGGAGGCGCCGACGAGCTGCGCCAGCTCCTCCTGGGTGAGGTCGTGCGTCACGCGCAGCACGCCACCGTCGCGGGTGCCGAAGCGGCCCGCCATCTGCAGCAGGTTCTTCGCCACCCGGCCGGGCACGTCGGTGAAGATCAGGTCGGCCAGTGCGTCGTTCGTCCGGCGCAGCCTGCGGGCGAGCACCCGCAGCAGCTGCTCGGCGATCTCCGGCCGGTTGTTCAACCACGGGCGCAGCGACGACTTCTTGAGCCGGGCCAGGCGCGTGTCGGTCACCGCGGTGGCCGTGGCCGTCCGCGGACCGGGGTCGAACAGCGACAGCTCACCGAGCATGTCCGACGGACCCATGATCGAGACGAGGTTCTGCCGGCCGTCCGCGGCCCGGCGACCAAGCTTGATCTTGCCGGAGAGAACGATGTAAAGGCTGTCACCCGCCTCGCCCTCATTGAAGACGATGTCGCCCTTGCGGACCTCGATCGTCTCCATCTCCTTGGCGAGTGCCTCGGCAGCCTCCGGGTCAACGCCCTGGAAGATCCCGCTGCGAGCCAGTACCTCATCCATCGCTGTACCTCCGAATACGCGCTTCGCCGCGCTCGATCAGTCTAGGCGCACGCGGGCCGTAAACGGGCGGGCACCCCTCGATCCAGATCTCGCAGCGTAACCGGTCGGCCCCCGGACGTCGAAAGAATCGTCGCTCTCGGTGAGCAAGGACCGGCCGTTCGACGGTCGACCCCGCTTGTCGGCCGACGGTATCGTCCTCGTCGATGAATTCCCACCCCCCACCGCGCCGCCCGGGCCTGTTCGGCCGCCCCGCCCTCACGATCACCCTCGCTGTCGCCGTGCTCGCGGGCGCCGGCCTCGGTGGCGTGGCCCTGGCCGATCGGGGATCCGACACTGCCGCCCCGGTCTGGAAGGCGCCGCCCGCCTCCTCCGCCGCCGCCCCCACTTCGGCCTCCCCCGGGAAGCAGGAGACGGAATCGGCCACGGTCGAGGACTCGTTCACGTTCTCGGCGACCGGCGACATCATCATGGGCAGCGCGCCCAACAAGCTGCCCGCCAACAACGGCGAGGGCTTCTTCGACTCGGTCCAGGAGGGCCTGAAGTCGGATCTGGTGATGGGCAACCTCGAGCAGCCGCTCACCGGCGACACCGGCACGTCCAAGTGCGGCAGCCCGCCCCGGGCCAACTGCTTCGCCTTCCGCTCCCCGCCGGCGTACGCCGAGCACCTGGTCGACGCCGGCTTCGAGCTGATGAACACGGCGAACAACCACTCCAAGGACTTCGGCACGCAGGGCTACAAGAACACGGTCCAGGCGCTGGACAAGGCCGGGCTGAAGCACACCGGGGCCCAGGGTCAGATCACCGTCGTGGAGGTCAAGGGGATCAAGGTCGCGGTGGTCGGCTTCTCCCCGTACGCGGGCGCGAACAACCTCAACGACCTCGGCGCCGCCCGCACGGTGATCGAGGAGGCCACCGGAAAGGCCGACGTCGTCGTGGTGCAGGTGCACATGGGCGCGGAGGGCTCCGGCATGGGCCACGTGAAGCCGGGCAACGAGCTGTTCTTCGGCGAGAACCGGGGCGACCCGATCAAGTTCTCCAAGGCGGTCATCGACGCGGGCGCTGACGTCGTCGTCGGGCACGGGCCGCACGTGCTGCGCGGCATGCAGTTCTACAAGGGCAAGCTGATCGCGTACAGCCTGGGCAACTTCGCCGGCGGCGGAAAGACGCTCAGCAGCGACGGCGTCCTCAAGTACGGCGGCATCCTGCACGTCACGCTGACCCGCGAGGGCGGGTTCACCGGCGGCAAGTTCCTGTCGACGTACCTGGACAGCACCGGCAGGCCCGTCCGGGACAGCGGCAAAGAGCGCGGCCGGGACCGGGTCCGGGAGCTCTCCGCGGACGACTTCGGTGACACCGCCGCGACCATCGGTGAGGACGGATCCATCACGGCGCCCCGGTGACGGGTATGTGACCCGGGGCGGTCGTGGGTGCGACGTACTCTTGCTCGCGTGAGTCGTCCCGTCGTTGCCGCCACCGCAGGTGCGGCCGTGCTCGCCCGGTCGGTCAAGCGCTTCGCGGGGGAGACCCCGATCGGGCGCAAACGCCGGGCCCGCAAGATGGCCAGACTGCTGGCCGAGACCCATCCCGACGCGCACTGCGAGCTGGACTTCAGCACTCCGCTGGAGCTGGCGGTGGCCACGATCCTGTCGGCGCAGTGCACGGACAAGAAGGTCAACGAGGTCACCCCGACGGTCTTCGCCAAGTACCGCTCGGCGGCCGACTATGCCGCCGCCGACCGTGCCGAGCTCGAGGTGATCCTGCGCCCGACCGGCTTCTTCCGGGCGAAGACCGATTCGCTGATCAAGCTCGGTCAGGCCCTGCTCGAACGCCACGACGGTGAGCTGCCGGGCCGGCTTGACCAGCTCGTGGCGCTGCCGGGCATCGGCCGCAAGACGGCGAACGTGATCCTGGGCAACGCCTTCGACGTCCCCGGCATCACGGTCGACACCCACTTCCGCCGGCTGGTGAACCGCTTCGGCTGGGTCCACGAGGAGGACCCGGTCAAGATCGAGTTCCTGGTCGCGGACCTGATCGAGAAGCGCGACTGGACGATGCTGTCGCACCGCATCATCTTCCACGGCCGCCGCGTCTGCCATGCCCGCAAGCCCGCCTGCGGGGCGTGCACCCTGGCCACCATGTGCCCCTCGTACGGCACCGGCCCGACCGAGGCGGCCCCGGCGGCGAAGCTTCTGAAGGGTCCACGCGCGAAGGAGCTGGCGGCCCAGGCGGGCGTCGACCCCGAGCTGGTGCCGGACGCGGCCGTCCTGACGCCGGAGGCCCCGTGAGCCGAGTCCGGGGCGGGCCGGTGCTGGCGCGGTGGCTGACGCCGCCCCTGGCGCTGCTGCTCGCCGCGTGCACGGCCACCGAGGTGCCGCCCCCGTCACCCGCCGAGGACGCGGCGTCACCCTTCACCGACTGCGCTGCGCTCACCGCACCCCTGGCCGCGGCTCCGCCTTCCGCGGCGTCGCTCACCTCCGCGGCTCCGCCTTCCGCGGCTCCGCCTTCCGCGGTTCCGTCTTCCGCGGCCGCACCTTCCGCGGTTCCGCTGTCTTCGGCGGGGCCAGTGGCGGCCGGGCCCGTTGCTGATCTGCCGGATGTCTCGCTGCCGTGCTTCACCGGTGGCGGCCCGGTCCGGCTCACCGCCCTGCGCGGGCCCGCGGTGATCAACCTGTGGGGCTCGTGGTGCGGACCGTGCCGGGAGGAGCTGCCCGTCATGCAGGCGCTTTCCGACGCCACCGCCGGCCGGCTGCGGGTGATCGGCGTCGACACCCGGGATTCCCGGGACGCCGGGGCGTCGTTCGCCGCGGGCCGGGGCGTCTCGTTCCCGACGCTGTTCGACCCCGACCAGCAGCTGCTCACTGCACTGGGCAAGGTTGCCCTGCCGGTCACCGTCTTCATCGCCGCCGACGGCAGCCGGGAGCTCTACACCGGCAAGGCCCTCGACAAGCCCACCCTCGGTGTTCTCGTGCGGACCCACACCGGCGTGACGGTGACCGGGTGAGCGGGCTTCCGGACGGCCTCCCCGACTGGTGGGAGCCGCTGCTGACCCGGGTCGGCTCTGCCCGTACCGAAGATTTCACCGCCCTGCGGGCACCGGCGAGCGGCGGCCGAGCCAGCGCGGTTCTCGTGCTGCTCGGCGAGCAGCGGCCGGGCGAGCCCGACCTGCTGGTGTTGCAGCGGGCCGCCACCATGCGCAACCACGCCGGGCAGGCAGCCTTCCCCGGCGGCGCGGCTGACCCCACCGACGCCGACCCGGCGGCCACCGCCCTGCGCGAGGCGAACGAGGAGGTCGGTCTCGACCCGGCCAGCGCGACCGTGCTGGCCACCCTGCCGGAGCTCTACATCCCGGTCAGCCGCTTCGTGGTCACCCCGGTGCTGGCCTGGTGGCACGCCCCGCACCCGGTGCACGTGCGGCAGCCCGCCGAGGTCGCGCACGTGGCCCGGCTGCCGGTCGCCGAGCTGGTCGACCCGGCCAACCGCATCCGGGTACGGCATCCGAGCGGCTGGGTGGGCCCGGCGTTCCAGGTGCGCGGCATGCTCGTCTGGGGCTTCACCGCGGGGGTCGTCTCGGCTCTGCTGGACATGGCCGGCTGGAGCCGGCCGTGGCAGCCCGGCCGGCTCATGGAACTGCCCGACACCCCGGTTGCCGTGCCGGCCGCCTCCGACGAGGTGGTCTCGTGACCGTCACTTCTACTCTGAGCGAGTGCTTGTGGTCGATGGAATCCTGATCCTGCTCATGCTGGTCTTCGCGATCAGTGGCTACCGGCAGGGTTTCGTCATCGGTGCGTTGTCCTTCGGCGGGTTCTTCAGCGGTGTGCTGATCGGCCTCCAGGTGGGCCCGCTGATCGCGAACCAGTTCGCGGACGGCACGGTCCGGCTGGTCGTCTCGCTCGTGTCGATCTTCGCGCTGGCCGTGCTCGGGCAGACCCTGGCCGGCTGGCTGGGCACCCGGCTGCGCCGCTCGATCAGCAGCCCGCCGCTGCAGCGGCTCGACGACGCCGGCGGCGCGGTGGTCTCGCTCGTCGCCGTGCTGCTGGTGGCCTGGTTGATCGCCGTACCGCTGGGGTCGACGCCGTTCCCGGGCATCAACAAGCAGGTACGCAGCAGCGCCGTGCTCAACGGCATCAACTCGCTGATGCCGGAGCAGGCCCAGGCGCTCTCCGCCGGGCTGCGCGAGTCGCTGAACACCAACGGCTTCCCGGACGTCTTCGGCGGCCTGGCCCGGACCAATGCCCGCGAGGTCGCGGCGCCGGACCCGGCGCTGGCCAAGGCCCCGGTGGTGGTCAACTCCCGCAAGTCGGTGATCAAGGTGCTGGGCACGGCGCCGAGCTGTTCGCGGCGCATCGAGGGTTCGGGCTTCGTGTACGCCGACGAGCGCGTCATGACCAACGCGCACGTGGTCGCCGGCACCCGTAACGTGCAGGTGGAGACCACGAAAGACCGGCTGGACGGCAAGGTCGTGGTCTACGACCCGGAACGCGACCTGGCGGTCATCTACGTGCCGGGCCTGCGGGCGCCGGTGATGCCGTTCGTCAAGAAGCCGGCCGGGACGGGCGCCAACGCGGTCGTGCTGGGCTACCCGCTGGACGGCCCGTACGACGCGCAGTCGGCCCGGGTCCGCGAGGTCAGCAACATCACCGGCCCGGACATCTACGACTCGGGCGACGTGACCCGGGAGATCTACACGATCTACGCGAAGGTCCGCAGCGGCAACTCCGGCGGCCCGCTGGTGGCCCCGAACGGCGACGTGCTCGGCGTGATCTTCGCGGCCGCGGCCGACGATCAGACGGTGGGCTTCGCGCTGACGGCGGCCGAGGCCTCGGGCACGGCCAGGCTGGGCATCGAACGCACCAGAGGCGTCAAGACCGGCGACTGCGCCTAGCCGTCGACGGCGGCCACCGGCTGGCGGAGGATCGTGCGGAGCTTCTCCGGGGCCACCCGGCGGGCGTCGCTGAGGTAGATCTCGTGGTGCCGGCCGACCGGGCGTAGTCCCCGGCTGGGCAGCAGCTTGTCGTGCAGGTGGGCCAGGATCGGGCCCTCTTCGTCGTACGAGCCGAGGTGCAGGGTCTGCAGGCAGCGTCCCTCAGTGAGCTCGACGACCCGCAGCAGGCGTTCCGGATCCCGGCTCTTGGCCCGGGCCTGCTCGACGGCCGTGGCCAGGAACTGCTCGTCGAGCCAGTCCGGCTGGCGGATCAGCATCCGCCACGACCAGCGGTCCTTCTCCCGGGTCAGGAAGGTGGTCATGTCGTCGGACCACCACAGGCCTTCGAGGGGCATGACGACGTAGTCGCGGTCCAGCTCGCTTTTGCTGAGGAACTTCGCGGCGTAGGACGCGGTGAACAACGCTTCGACGGCCTGCTGGTAGCTCTGCGAGCCCGGGCGGCCGCTGCCGTCGACGGCCAGGTAGCGCAGGGCGGGGACGTCCACCTCGGCGTACCGGCCGGTCGGCGGGGCGTAGAGGGTCCGCTGGTCGCGCTTGAGGTCAACTTTGGACATCCGGAGCCTCCAGGGACTCGATGGTGCGCCGGATCCAGCCGTGCTCGGCGTCCAGCATGGCCAGGGCGTAGTCGAACAGGGCGGCGACCGCCGGTGGGGCGCCGGCGGCTTGCTGGTCGCGGTGGGCGGTCAGCCGGTCGAGCTCGGCGGTGACAGCGTCGCTGCGGGCGCGCAGGGCCTCGACGGTGGTCGCCGGATCGAGCATCGGTGCGTTGGCCAGGCCGATGAGGACCGGCGGGTGCGGCGGGGACAGGGTCGCCAGCGCTCTGCGGGTGGCCTCGGCGGTGAGCTGCCGCCCGGCGCTGGTCGGCGCGTAGACCCGGCGGCGCGGGCTGCCGCCGGTGACCGGGGCGATGAGGCCGTCGGTCTCCAGCTTGCGCAGCAGGTAGTAGAGCGAGGAGAAAGCGACGGGGGTCCACTCGCGCATGCCGCGGGCCACGATGACCTGGTCGAGGTCGTAGCCGTGGCGCGGGCGCTCGGCGAGCAGGCCCATGACGAGCAGTTCGGCGGGGGTGAGCTCGCGACCCATGCCGTTACTCTAGTGCTGGAGTAAAAGTAGGGTGGTCGGCATGTCGACGCCGCACTCCGCCGAGGTTCTGGCGGCCCTACGCGATTTCGTGGCCCGCCTCGACGGGCTGGATCCGGCGGCGCCGCTGGTGGGTGAGCTGGTGGTCGGGCTCGGGGACGAGACCGAGCGGCTGCCGCTGCGGTTGCCGGTGGCCCGGGCGTTGACCGAGGCGCTGCGCGGCTACCACGACCCGCGGGACCGGGGGAGCTGTGCGCACTGCGCGAACGGCCGGCTCGACGATGATTTCGTCTGCCGTGACTGCGGGATCGTGAACGGGCTCTTCGGGCAGACGATCGCCGCGTTCGTGGCCTCGGCGCCCCGGGACCCGGAGCCGCGCGGGATCGGGCCGGCGGGACGTCCCGACGGCACGCTGGGCGACTGAATCCGAGCGACGCCGAGCGCAGCGGGCCCCGCGTCTGGCAGCCACCCCGCGTTCACGGCGGCGCGGGCCGGTCGGGTCAGACGACGCGGGCGAAGCGGCGGAACGTGAGGATCGCCGCCACCACCGACACCATGAACAGCAGACCCGCCACTCCCCAGCCGCGCGGGGAGGTCGGGGGCTGAGCATCCCCCGCCCGGGCCGCTGTGCCGTAGGCGCCCGGGACGCGGGCGCCCACGATCGCGTTGTTCGGCGCCGACTGGGCCTGGCCCGAGGCCGGGGCGTTGCCGAAGCCGGCGATGCCCGGTGAGGCCGTCGTGTCCAGCGGGTTGCGCAGCACCGCCGGGACCTCGGCGGTCAGCGCGCCCGTCGGGTCGACCAGGCCGTAGCCGTACTGGCCGTCGCGGCCGGCTGGGCCGCAGTCCTTGGCCGTCTTGATGATGCGGTTGACGACCTCGGCCGCCGACATCGTGGGCCAGCGGGAGCGGACCAGCGCCGCGGTGCCGGAGACCATCGGGGCCGCGAAGCTGGTGCCCTGCACCCGCCAGTAGCCGCCCGGCCGGGCGCCGACCAGCTGGGTCGCCGGAGCGGTCACCACCGTCTCCTTGCCCGTGATCGAGCCCGACCACAGCACGTCGCCGGCCTTCTCCATGCCGGCCACCGCGATCACGCCGGGCTCGCGGGCCGGATACCAGACGCCCGACGAGGTCGACGCGTTCGCGTTGCCCGTGCAGGCCACCACGACCACGTCCTTGGCGAACGCGTAGTCCAGGGCGGCCGCCAGGGCCGGGCTGCTGCCGTTGCCGCCGAGGGACAGGTTGATGACGCGGGCGCCGTGGTCGACGGCCCAGCGCACGCCCTTGGCGACGATCAGCGCGTCGTCGTAGCGGTTCTCGCGGTCCAGGACGCGGACCGGAAGGATCTTGGCTTTGGGGGCGATGCCGACCACGCCGGCCTCGTCGTCACCGCGGCCGGCGATGAGGGCGGAGACCGTGGTGCCGTGCCCGACCAGGTCGGTGTCGCCGTCGCCGCCGGAGTCGACCAGGTCGAGGCCTGGCAGCACCTGGCCCTGGAGGTCCTTGTGGCCGGAGTCGACGCCGGAGTCGATCACGGCGACCGTGACGCCGGCGCCGGAGGCGTACGTCCAGGCGCCCGCCACGTTCAGCGTCTTGAGATGCCACTGCTCGGCGCGAACCGAGTCACCGAGCCAGGGCTCCGGCTCGGTGAGCGGGCCGTTGAGCGTGCTCGGGACCGTGGCGGTGGGCTCGATCTCGGCCTTGGCGGCGAACGCGGGCACGCCACCGAGGCCGATGCACAGGCCCGCGACGCTGGTGGCGGCGGCGAGCCGAGCGGGCAGATGCCGGGCGTTCACCAACGGGCACCGCCGCAGGCCTGACGGCGTACGGCATCGTCGCGCCTCGATCGGCGGGACGCACGCGGTGCTTCGCTCACAGCGCTCACTGGCGGCATGACCATTCTGATGATGGACGGTCGATGCTGGGAGATTACTCCGAATCCGCGCGTTGTTGCTGGGGTCTGTCGATGCGGATCGCACCATAGGTGTGACGGCGCAGGTCGGGGGCTAGTACGGCGGCAGATGTGACAGCTGGATCAACCGCACTCCTTCACGCCGAGTCATCAGACGACCACGCCCTGGTGGCATCAGGGTCGGCCGGATCGGACCGATGAGCGCGCCCTCGTCGCTCGGCCCGGACATCACCAGGCCCGGCGACGACAGCTCGCGCAGGCGCTGGATCACCGGGTCGTACATGGACCGGCTGGCGCCACCGGCCCGCCGCGTCACGATCAGGTGCAGGCCGACGTCGCGGGCCTGCGGGAGGTACTCCACGATCGGCTCCAGCGGGTTGGTCGGGCCGGAGGCGACCAGGTCGTAGTCGTCGACCAGCACGAACAACTCCGGGCCGGTCCACCACGACCGCTCGCGCAACTGCTGGGCGGTGACGTCCGGGCCGGGCAGCCGGCGTTCCATGTAACCGGCCACGGACTCCATCAGCTCCAGCGTCTTCGCGGCCTGGATGCCGTAGCCGATCCGGTGGTCGGACTCGGGCAGATCCATCAGGCTGCGCCGGTAGTCGACCAGGATCAGCCGGGCCTCCTCGGGCCGGAACCGCCGCATCACGGTGGTGGCGAGCGCCCGCAGGAACGACGACTTGCCGCACTCGGCGTCGCCGAACAGCAGGAAGTGCGGGTCACCGGCGAAGTCGATCTCGACGGGCTGCAGATCCGACTCGGCGATGCCGATCGGCAGGCGCAGGCCGGTGGACCGGGCCAGGTCGATGTCCGCGTACGGCAATGACGGCGGCAGCAACCGCACCCGCGGCGCCACCGGCCCGGACCAGTTGGTCGCGATCATCTTGACCAGCTCGGCCGTCTCGCCGGCCCCGCTCAGCTCGGGCCGCACGGTCAGCAGGTGCAGGCTCTTGTTCTTGTCCGTGGGGTGCTCGACCAGGCCCCGGCCGGCCTTCTCCGGCACGTTGACCGCCGCGCGCCGGTTCACCATCGAGTCGGTCGGGTCGCCGAGGCGCAGCTCGACCCGGGAGCCGAAGAGGTCGCGGATCGCCGGGCGGAAGTCCATCCAGCGCGGCGCACTCGTGACCACGTGGATGCCGTACGAGAGGCCGCGGGTGGCGATGTCGGTGATGACGCCCTCGAGCTCGTCGTAGTCCTTGCGCAGCGTGGTCCAGCCGTCGACCACCAGGAACACGTCGCCGAACGGGTCGGTGCCGGCGCCGTTGTTGAGCCCGGCCTGGGCCGCGCGGCGCCGCCGGTACGACGACATGGAGTCGATGCCCAGCTCGCCGAAGCGGGCCTCGCGCTCGGTGAGCAGAGTGGAGACCTCGCCGACCGTACGCCGTACGCCGACCGAGTCGAGCCGCCCGTAGACACCGCCGACGTGCGGCAGGTCCTTGAGCGTGCCGAGCGAGCCGCCGCCGAAGTCGAGGCAGTAGACCTGCACCTCGGCCGGGGTGTGGGTCAGCGCGAGCCCGCAGATCAGCGAGCGCAGCGCGGTGGACTTGCCGGACTGGGCGCCGCCGACGACGGCCACGTGCCCGGCGCTCCCGCTGAGCTGCAGCCACATGACGTCGCGCAGCTGCTCGCGCGGCTTGTCGATCAGCGCGATCGGCACCTGCAGGGCGCCGTGCAGCTCGGGGTTGGCGAAGGCCAGACCGCGGGCCGGGTCGACGGTGACCGGGCCGAGCAGCTCGTCCAGGGCGGCCGACTGGTTCAGCGGCGGCAGCCACACCTGGTGGGCCGGCGGGCCCTGACCGTTGAGCCGGGCCACCATGACGTCGAGCAGGCTCTCGCCGGCCGGCGTCTCCTCGGGCACGGGCTTGGTCGGCTTGACCGGCTTGGGCGCGGGCACGTAGTGCGTCGAGTAGGAGAGCACCTGTGGCGCCGAGCCGTCGCGGGTCGCGCCGGGACCGCCGCCGCCGGCTTTGCGGAACGCCCCGGACACGTACGCGGCCTTGAACCGCACCAGCGGCTCGGTGCCGAACTTGAGGTAGCCGTGGCCGGGCGAGCGCGGCAGCTCGTACGCGTCGGGCACGCCGAGCACGGCCCGCGACTCCAGCGCCGAGAAGGTCCGCAGACCGATCCGGTACGACAGATGGGTGTCGAGGCCGCGCAGCCGGCCCTCTTCGAGTCGCTGGCTGGCCAGCAGCAGGTGCACGCCGAGCGAGCGGCCCAGCCGGCCGATCTGGACGAAAAGGTCAATGAAGTCCGGCTTGGCGGAGAGCAGCTCGGAGAACTCGTCACAGATGACCAGCAGCGACGGCAGCGGTGACAGCGCCGCGCCACCGGCCCGGGCCTTCTCGTAGTCGCGCAGGCTGGCGAAGTTGCCGGCCTTGCGCAGCAGCTCCTGGCGCCGCAGCAGCTCGCCGTCGATGGCGTCCACCATGCGGTCGACCAGCGGCAGCTCGTCGGCCAGGTTGGTGATCACGGCGGCGGTGTGCGGCAGCCGGTCCAGCGAGGAGAAGGTCGCGCCGCCCTTGAAGTCGACGAGTACGAAGTTCAGCGTCTCGGAGGAGTGGGTGGCGGCCAGCGCCAGCACCAGCGTGCGCAGCAGCTCGGACTTGCCGGAGCCGGTGGCCCCGATGAGCAGGCCGTGCGGGCCCATGCCGTCCTGGGCGGACTCCTTGAGGTCCAGCTCGATGGCACCGCCGTCCGCGCCGAGGCCGATCGGCACCCGCAGCTTGTCCCGGTTGGGCCGGGGCAGCCAGGCCTGGGCGACGCTGAACGAGTCCGGGTCGCCCAGGTTGAGCAGCTCGGCCAGGCCCATCTCGGTGGCCATCGGGGTGTCGGAGGAACGCGACATCGCGGCCAGGCGCAACGGTGCCAGCCGGCGGGCGACGGCCTCGGCCTCCTCCTCGCTGAGCCGGTCCGGCGTGCCGACGTCCGCGGCGTGATCCATCGCGTACGTGTGCAGCTCGTGCCGGCCGCTGCCCGGCTTGACCTCCAGCACCAGCAGCGAGCGGTCCAGCAGCCGGGGCGGCACGTCGTCGAGGTCCAGCACCGTGACGCCGTCGATGCCGTCGTCGAGCTGCGTCGCGCCCTTGAGGTCGGCGCCGTCGAGCACGATCACCACGTGCGGGCCGTTGCCGCTGCTGCCGGCCGGGTTGAACCGGGGCCGGTTGCCGATCACATCCTCGAGCAGCTTCTCCAGGTCGGGTCCGGCGCTGGCGACGAGCCGGACCTGGCCGAGCCGGTCGGTGCGCGACGGGTGCAGGTTGTGCGGCAGCCACTTGACCCATTCCCACATCGCGCGGCGCTCGGGACCGGCGCAGACGGCGATGATCAGGTCGTCGGGGGCGTGGAAGACCGCGAGCTGGGCCAGCACGGCCCGGGTCAGGGCGCGCGCGTCGGCCTCGCCGGTGGGGCCCTGCCCGCGCATGAAGACCCGGGCGAAGCCGCGCAGCGAGACCGCCACCGGCAGGTCCGGGACCACGGAGTACGCGTCCAGGAACCGGCGCAGGGCGCCGGCGGTCATCGGCTCGAGATCCTCCAGCGGCCGGGTGACCGGCGGGATCAGCGGCGTGGCCAGGGTCTGCGGGCCGACGGCGAGCCGCACGACCCCGAAGTCCGGGTCGGCCGAGCGGCGCTCCCAGACCCGGTGGCTCTCGGCGGTCGACCAGAGCTGCTGCGGGTCGGGGTGGCGGTAGAACAGGCCGATGCGCTGCCGGCTGGCGGTGTCGCGCACGCGCCGGCGCAGACCGGACAGGTGCCGCAGATACTCCCGGCGGGCGGCCATCATCTCGGCCTTCTTGGGCCCGCCGCTGCCGCCGAAGGACGTGGCCAGCATGGCCAGCGACGAGACGCCGAACAGGCCACCGACCACATAGGAGAAGGCGCCGCCGCCACCGCGGCCCATCATCATGGCCATCGCGACCGAGCCGCCGAGCATCGGCAGCACCATCATCGCCTGGGTCCAGCGGCCGCCGACGGCCTGCGGGATCTCGGGCGGCGGATCGACGGCGAGCTCGCCGGTCGGGATCTCCGGCGCCGGCCGCCGGGCAGCCCGCTTGATCACCACCGTGCTCATACCGAGAGTGTCCCTTTCATCCGCAACCACCCGCCTTGCGCACATCATCCACTTTGGCGAGTGGTGGCTGTGCCCCGTCCGCATGACCAGCGACCGGTCACCGCGCAGGGCTCATGGTAGGTAAAGTCCCCACCGTTCCGCAGCCTCCCCGTCCGACCGCCCCGCCCCCACCCTAAAGTCGACTGAAGGCTTACCACTATCGATGGGAATAACGGCATGACCGCCTGCACCGAGCGCCGCCCGCAGATCGTGGGCGACGGCCGCGACCGCGAGGGCCGGAAGGGCATGCGAGAGGTGGCGCTGTCATGAGCGTGGGCTTGGCCCGAGTCACGATCAGCGCGCCGCAGCGCCGGGTCGACGTGGCGCTGCCCGAGCACGTACCGCTGGCCGAGCTGCTGCCCGAGGTCCTCCGGCACGCCGGCGAGGGACTGGCCGACGATGGTGAGAAGCACGGCGGCTGGCTGCTGCGCCGCACCGACGGCGTCGCGCTGGCCACCGCCCAGGGCCTGTTCCCGCAGGGTGTGCGCGACGGCGAGGTGCTGCACCTGGTGCCGGCCCGGGACAACTGGCCCGAGCTGGAGTACGACGACGTCGTCGAGGCGATCGCCGAGGGCGCCCGGCGCCGCGGCACGATCTGGTCGCCGGCCTCGACCCGCACGGCCACCCTGGCCGGCTGCGCGGTGCTGCTGTCCATCGGCCTGCTCGCGGTGCTCGCGGCCGGACCGGCCTGGGGCGGCGCGGCCTTCTTCGGGCTCGGCGTCGGCCTGCTGCTCGCGCTGGCCGGCATCACGGCCTCCCGGGCGTACGGGGATGCGCGCGCCGGGGCGGTCCTCGGTGGCTGCGCGCTGCCGTACGCGTTCGTCGGCGGCGCTGTGCTGATCGCCTCGGGCGACCCGGTGGGCGTCTTCGCGCTGCTGTCCTGGATCGGCGGCCCCGAGCTGCTCGCCGGCTCGGTGGCGTTGCTGCTGGTCGCCGCCCTGGGTGCGGTGGGGGTGGCCGCGTCCCTGCGGGTCTTCACCGCCGGCATCATGATCGGCCTGTTCGGGGCGCTGACCGCCCTCGTCGCCCTGCTCACCACGGCCGCCGGCGCCGCGGCGATCCTGCTGTCCGCGCTGGTCTGCGGCATCGGCGCGCTGCCGCTGCTGGCGATCCGCCTGGGCAAGATGCCCACCCCGCCGGTGACGTTGCCCACCGGAAGCGAGGCGGAGCAGAGCTTCACCGGCGCCCCGGCCCGCAGCTCGGCGATGGACGCGGCGCGGGAACGCCCCGACCGGGCCCGGGTCTTCGCCGCGGTCAGCCGCACCGAGGAGCTGCTCACCGGCCTGCTGATCGGGCACGCCCTGCTCTGCGCGGGCGCCTTCGTGGTGCTGGCGTCCGCCGGCGGCCTTTCCGCGCAGATCCTGAGCGGTCTCGCTGTGGCCGCGTTGCTGCTGCGCTGCCGGCTGTTCGTCACCCTGCGCCAGCGGCTCCCGCTGATCTCCGCCGGGCTGTTCGGGCTCTTCGCCCTGGGAGTCGACCTGCTCTGGGGCGCGGGCGAGGCGATGCTGCTCGGCCTGGGCGTCACGGTCCTGCTGGTGGCGCTGGCCGCGGTCGCCGCCGGTGCGACCTGGACCCGCCGGCCCCCGTCGCCGTACCTGGGGCGGGCCGCCGACCTGCTGGACACCCTCGCGGTGGTGGCGGTCATCCCGGTCGCGTGCGCCGTCATCGGCCTCTACGGCATGGCCAGCAACCTCAGCATCTGACCCCGGCCACGAAAAACGCGGCGGTCGAGCAAAAGAGCCCGGCCGCCGCGTCTGTCTGTCAGATCAGTGACCCTCGTCGTGGTGCTCGGCGGCCTCCGCGCGCTTGAACGACGCCCGGATCTCCTCCTCGGCCTCGACCCGGCCGGTCCAGGTCGCGCCCTCGACCGACTTGCCGGGCTCGAGGTCCTTGTAGACCGTGAAGAAGTGCTGGATCTCCATCCGGTCGAACTCGCCCAGGTGGTGGATGTCGCGCAGGTGCTCCTGGCGGGGGTCCTCGTAGGGCACGCAGAGGACCTTGTCGTCGCGGCCCTTCTCGTCGGTCATCCGGTACATGCCGATCGCCCGGGCCCGCACGAGGCAGCCGGGGAAGGTCGGCTCCTGGATCAGCACCAGGGCGTCCAGCGGGTCGCCGTCCTGACCCAGAGTGCCCTCGATGAACCCGTAGTCAGCCGGGTACTGCGTCGCGGTGAAGAGCGTCCGGTCCAGTCGGATCCGGCCGGTCTTGTGGTCGACCTCGTACTTGTTCCGCTGGCCCTTGGGGATCTCAACCAAGACGTCGAAATCCATCGTTCGCTCCCTTGTTAGCCCCGCAGTCGGACCCGGCAGGGCGTGGCGACGGAGCGGGAGCAGGAATCGGCCCCGAGGATCCGCGCGCACCGGTGTGCCGGATGTTTGTAGTCTCCCCTAAGTCTGACGCCACGTACGGAGGAGGGGCTCGTGGGGAGGCAAGATTCACAGAACACTCCTGAGTACGACGGCGTGTCAGGACCGGAAAACGGTCATTCGCCGGTAGGGCGGGCCAGTGTGCCGCCGGCCGCAGCGCCGGTGACACCGCCGGCGCCCCGTCCCGCCGGGACGACCTACGGCCGCGCCTCGGTGCCGCTGAACATCGCTCATCCGCAGCCCCAGGCTGCTCAGGGGCCCTCTGCGCCTCAGCCGGCCCCGGTGACTCCACCGCCGGCGCAACACCCGGCCGACCCGCCGGGTCAGCCCGGAAGTCCGGCACCGGGCCCGGCCGTTCCCCCGGCCGGGGTACCGGCAGCGGCGGAGCCGGGTACGGGTAAGTCGCGGCGTACCGTCGTCTTGTCGCTTCTTGCAGCCCTCGTGCTGGTCGTGGTCGCCGCGGCCGGAGTGCTGGTGGTCCGGCCCGGTCCGGTGGACGGCTGGCTGTCCGCGGACCCGGCCTCGAGCCCCTCGGCGGCCCCTACTCCCGACCCGACGCCGACACCCGTGCTGGCCGCGGCGGACACCTCGGGCACCGCGCCCACCGCCGCCGGGGTCCGCGCGGCGATCGCGTCGCTGCTCAAGGCCGGCCCGCTCGGCCCGCAGGTCAACGTGTCGATCGCCGACGTCGCGACCGGTGAGTCCCTGTTCGAGCAGAACGCGGACACCATGACCACGCCCGCCTCCACCACCAAGCTGCTCACCGCGGCCGCCGCGCTCGCGGCCCGCGGCCCGGCCTACCGGCTCGCCACCCGCGCGGTGGCCGGCGCCCAGCCGGGCGAGGTCGTGCTGATCGGCGGCGGCGACCCCACCCTGTCGGTGGGGGCAAAGGGCCAGTTCCCCGGCGCGGCCCGGCTGGACAAGCTCGCCGCCCAGGTCAAGACGGCGCTGGCCGGGCAGGCCCCGACCAAGATCACCGTCGACACCTCGCTGTACGAGGGCCCGCTCACCGCGCTCGGCTGGGACGGCGATGTCATCGGCGGCGGGCAGGTGGCCAAGATCCAGTCACTGATGACCAACGCCGGCCGGATCGAGCCGGTGCACAACGAGTTCGGCGGCGACCCCCGCTTCTCGGACCCGGCGCTGGCCGCCGGCCGGGCCTTCGCCAAGCAGCTCGGCCTCGCGGCGGGCAAGGTGGGCAAGGGCGAGGCGCCCGCCGCCGTCGAGTCCGGCACACCCTCGGCGGCGCCCTCCGCGGCGGCCGGCGCGGCCCCGGCCCCCGGCGCTGAGCTGGGCAAGGTCGAATCGCCGCCGCTGGTGCACGTGGTCGACTGGATGCTGGAGCAGAGCGACAACGTGATCGCCGAAGCGCTGGCCCGCCAGGTCGCGCTGGCCGCGGACAAGACGCCGTCCTTCGAAGGGGCGGCCGAGGCGATGGTGGCCAAGCTGGGCGAGCTGGGCCTGCCGGCCGACGAGGCCGCGCTGTCCGACGCGAGCGGCCTGTC
Source organism: Actinoplanes sp. NPDC048967 (assembly GCF_040649415.1). Lineage (NCBI taxonomy): Bacteria > Bacillati > Actinomycetota > Actinomycetes > Micromonosporales > Micromonosporaceae > Actinoplanes > Actinoplanes sp. NPDC048967. The sequence goes on along the minus strand of NZ_JBEZFL010000002.1, from coordinate 698,794 downwards.
CCGGCGCAACAGGATCAGCCCGAACCTGCTGACCGAGACGCTGAAGCTGGCCGCCAGCGGCAAGAATCCCGAGCTCAGCGCCGTGTTCGGCGGGCTGCCGGTGGCCGGCTGGTCCGGCACGCTGCGGACCCGTTTCGTGACCCCGGCGCCCAACCGGGTGGGCCAGGGCCTGGTCCGCGCCAAGACCGGCACGCTGACCGGGGTCAACACGATCTCCGGCCAGCTGGTCACCGCGGACGGCCGGCTGCTGGTCTTCGCGATCATGGCCGACCGCACCGGCGAGTCGGTCGCCGCCCGGCAGGCCCTCGACAAGATCGCGGCCAAGCTGGTCACCTGCGGCTGCTCCTAGGCCTGCCCTAGGGGTTTTCTCAGGGCCGGCGGCTGGTCGGACGCGGGTACGGTGGACGGCATGGCGCAGTTCGTTGACTGGGATCTGGCCGCCGCCACCGCGGGCGCGCTGTCGAAATCCGGACCCGCGGTGTCCTACGAGGAAGCCACGCAGGTGGTGGCGCAGCTGCGCGATCTCACCGAGGAGGCCGCGGGACACGTCGCGGCCTACACCGGGCTGACGGCCCAGGTCGAGGCCCCGCCGGTGCGGGTCGTCGACCGCAAGGACTGGGCGGCGGTCAACATCGCCGGCCTCAAGCAGGTGATCATCCCGCTGGTCACCCGGCTCTCCGGGGACAAACAGCCCGGGGCGGTCGCCGACGCGATCGGCTCCCGGGTCACCGGCGTGCAGGCCGGCACCGTGCTGGCCTACCTCTCCGGCCGGGTCCTCGGCCAGTACGAGGTCTTCTCCGCCGAGCCGGGCCAGCTGCTGCTCAACGCCCCGAACATCGTCGAGGTCGAGCGCAAGATCGGCGCCGATCCGCGCGACTTCCGGCTCTGGGTCTGCCTGCACGAGGTCACCCACCGCACCCAGTTCACGGCCGTGCCGTGGATGCGCGGCTACTTCCTCGGCGAGGTCCAGGCCTTCGTGGACGCCTCGCAGAACGGCGAGCACATCCTCGAACGGATGCGCCGCGGAGTGGCCACCCTCTCCGACGCCCTGCGCGACCCGGACAGCCGCTCCTCGGTCATCGACCTGGTGCAGACCCCGGCGCAGAAGGCGGTCCTGGACCGGCTGACCGCGCTGATGACGCTGCTGGAGGGCCACGCCGAGTTCGTCATGGACGGGGTCGGGCCCGAGGTCATTCCCTCGGTCGAGTCCATCCGGGCCAAGTTCAACCAGCGCCGCGAGAGCGGCAACCCGCTGGAGAAGGCGATCCGCCGGCTGCTCGGCATCGAGGTCAAGATGCGGCAGTACGCGGAGGGTCACAAGTTCGTGCACGGCGTGGTCGAACGGGTCGGGATGGCCGGCTTCAACAGGATCTTCGACTCGCCGCTGACCCTGCCCCGGCTGGACGAGCTGGGCGACCCGGACGCCTGGGTGGCCCGGGTGCACGGGCCGGTCGGGCTGGCCTCCTCCTAACGGTCTCCGGCCGTGGCCAGGATCGCGCTTTCGGTCGCGGCCGTCCGCACCGCAGTCCGCCGGGCGCTGCGCTCCGGCGTGGGCGCGGCGGGCGGCGCGGGCCCGCGCGAGGTCCCGGAAACGGCGGCCGGGACGGGCGGGGCGTCGCAGCCGGGGTCCGGGCAGCTTGTTCTTGTCGCGTGTTCCGGTGGGGCCGACTCGCTCGCTCTGGCTGCCGCGACGGCCTTCGTGGCGCCCCGCCTCGGCTTGCGGGCCGGGCTGGTGACCGTCGACCACGGATTGCAGGAAGGCTCCGCGGCCCGGGCCGCTGCCGTCGCCGACTGGGCGCGGTCGGCCGGGCTGGACCCGGTGGAGATCGCCACGGTCGACGTGGCCGGCCGTCCCGGCGGACCCGAGGCCGCCGCCCGGGACGCGCGCTACGAGGCCCTTTCCTCCGTCGCCGAGCGAAATAACGCCGCGGCGGTGCTGCTCGGGCACACCCGCGACGACCAGGCCGAGACCGTGCTGCTCGCGCTGGCCCGGGGTGCGGGACCGCGCGGGCTGGCCGGGATGCCGTACCGGAAAGGGGTCTTCGTCCGGCCGCTGCTGGACGTCACCCGGGCCGACACCCGCAAGGCCTGTGCCGCTCTCGGGATGGCGGCCTGGGACGACCCGCACAACACCGACCCCGCGTACACCCGGTCCCGGGTCCGGGCCGACGCCCTGCCGGCGCTGATCGCGGCGCTGGGCCCGGCGGTGGTCGCCAACCTGGCGCGGACCGCCTCGCTGGTCGCCACCGACGTCAGGTACCTCGATGGAGTTGCCGCCGAGGCCCTCGGCGCGTGCCGGTCGGGCGCCGGTCTCTCGGTGGGTGCCCTGGTGGCAATGCCCGCGGCCGTCCGGAGCCGGGTGCTGCGCGCCTGGGCCCGCGAGCTGGGTGCGCCGGGCGCCGCGCTCTCGCACCGGCACGTCCTCGCGCTGGACGCGCTGGTGACCGACTGGCACGGCCAGGGCCCCGCGTCGCTGCCCGGAGGGATCGTCGTGGGTCGCCGAGCGGGTGACCTGGTGCCCGCCGGCTTGTGACAGTTGTCACTGGCTGTGCTCCCGGTCCGGACGCCGGGGCCTGATTCGCCCCATAACCTGCGCTTGGACGGGCACGGACCGCTGCCCCCGGCCACGACCGGCCACGTTCATGCGGCACGCTAGGCGCATGGCAGACGGCTCCTGGTACGACGCCGACATCGACCGCGTGATCATCTCCGAGGAGCAGATCCGCGAGAAGACCGAAGAGCTGGCCAAGCAGGTCGCCGCGGACTACGCGGAGGCCGAGGGCGGCATTCTGCTGGTCTGCGTGCTCAAGGGCGCGGTCATGTTCATGGCGGATTTCGCGCGTGCGCTGGGCCGGCAGGGCCCCTCCTCCGAGATGGAGTTCATGGCCGTCTCGTCCTACGGCTCCGGCACGACCTCCTCCGGGGTGGTGCGCATCCTCAAGGACCTGGACCGCGACATCGCCGGCCGGCACGTGGTCATCGTCGAGGACATCGTCGACTCCGGCCTGACCCTGTCCTGGCTGATGAAGTACCTGCAGTCCCGGCAGCCGGCCAGCGTCGAGGTGGTGGCGCTGTTCCGTAAGCCGGACGCGATCAAGGTGCCGGTGCCGACGAAGTACGTGGGCTTCGACATCCCCAGCGAGTTCGTGGTCGGCTACGGACTCGACTTCTCGGAGCGTTACCGCGAGGTTCCGTACGTCGGAGTGCTCAAGCCAGAGGTGTACGCCCGTAGCTGAACGGTCTCCCAGCCGACTCTCAGGAATCGGCGGCATGGTCCGTAACCGGGCTGTATTGTCCGATTCTGTGCCTGTTTAGCCGGGGCTCCGGCATGAACAGGGGGTGACCGAAGGGGTCCCGGAGGCCGGGCTGGACCAGTCGCAAGAGGCGGCCACGGTGTACGGTCGAGTGACCGATGGCGCAGTGTCACAAGCGCCGGAGGGGTCGGATCGGTAGCGGTCGCACCGGTGAAGTTTGCCGGAGCGGCTTCAGGTTATCGATGCGGCTGAGTCTCCACCGCGGGGAAAGCCATCATCGGCGCCCGGTGGCGGAGGCAAGTCAACCCAGGTGACCAGGACGCCGATCAGGAGGGTCCGGGCGCATCAGGCGCCCGACAACAGTATGGAACGTACGCGTTTCTTCCGCCGCCCGGTGGTCTGGATCATTCTGGTGATCATCGGTGCGATTGCGCTGAGCTCATTCTTCACCAGTGGTCCGAGCTACCAGCGAGTTGATACTTCCGTCGTCCTCGAACGACTCAACCAGCCCGGCATCAAGAAGGTCATCCAGGAGGACAAGGAGCAGACGCTCCAGCTCGAACTGGCGACACCGGAGCGGTTCGACGGCAAGTCCACCGACAAGATCGAGACCCAGTATCCGTACGAACTCACGGATGAGATCTGGGCCGACGTCCAGGAGGCCAAGGCCGCCGGCCGGATCACCGGCACGGTCAACGCCACCGTGTCCGGCGACAGCATCCTGCTGAGCCTGCTGGTCAACCTGCTGCCGATCGCCATCCTCGTCATCCTGCTGCTGCTGTTCATGTCGCAGATGCAGGGCGGCGGCTCCCGCGTGCTCAACTTCGGCAAGTCCAAGGCCAAGATGCTGACCAAGGACATGCCCAAGACCACGTTCGCGGACGTGGCCGGGGCCGACGAGGCCGTCGAGGAGCTCCAGGAGATCAAGGACTTCCTGCAGAACCCGGCGAAGTACCAGGCGCTGGGCGCCAAGATCCCCAAGGGCGTACTGCTCTTCGGCCAGCCGGGCACGGGTAAGACCCTGCTCGCCCGGGCCGTCGCGGGTGAGGCCGGGGTGCCGTTCTACTCGATCTCCGGCTCCGACTTCGTCGAGATGTTCGTGGGTGTCGGCGCGAGCCGGGTCCGCGACCTGTTCGAGCAGGCCAAGACCAACGCCCCGGCGATCGTCTTCGTCGACGAGATCGACGCGGTCGGCCGGCACCGCGGGGCCGGCATGGGCGGCGGTCACGACGAGCGCGAGCAGACGCTCAACCAGCTGCTCGTCGAGATGGACGGCTTCGACACCAAGGGTGGCGTCATCCTCATCGCCGCCACCAACCGGCCGGACATCCTCGACCCGGCGCTGCTGCGCCCGGGCCGCTTCGACCGGCAGATCCCGGTGGACAACCCGGACATGGAGGGTCGCAAGGCCATCCTGCGGGTGCACGCCAAGGGCAAGCCGTTCACTCCGGACGTCGACCTCGACTCGGTGGCCCGCCGCACGCCCGGCTTCTCGGGTGCCGACCTGGCCAACGTGATCAACGAGGCCGCGCTGCTGACCGCCCGTAACGAGAAGCGCGCGATCTCGAACTTCTACCTCGAGGAAGCGATCGACCGGGTCATCGCCGGCCCGGAGCGGCGCTCCCGCGCGATGAGCGACAACGAGAAGAAGATCACCGCCTACCACGAGGGCGGGCACGCGCTGGTGGCGTACGCGCTGCCGCACTCCGCGCCCGTGCACAAGGTGACGATCCTTCCCCGTGGCCGTTCGCTGGGGCACACCCTGGTCCTGCCGACCGAGGACAAGTACACCCAGACCCGCGCCGAGATGATCGACACGCTGGCGTACGCGCTGGGTGGCCGGGCGGCGGAGGAGCTCGTCTTCCACGAGCCCACCACCGGCGCCGGCAACGACATCGAGAAGGCCTCCGGCCTGGCCCGCGCCATGGTGACCCAGTACGGCATGAGCTCCAAGCTCGGCGCCGTCAAGTACGGCACCAGCGGCGACGAGCCGTTCATGGGCCGCAACATGGGCCACGAGAAGGACTACTCGGACTCGGTCGCCGCCGACATCGACTCCGAGGTCCGGGCCCTGATCGAGCTGGCCCACGACGAGGCCTGGGAGATCCTGGTCGAGTACCGCGACGTCCTGGACAACATGGTCCTCGAGCTCATCGAGAAGGAGACCATCACCCAGGAGGACATGAACCGCATCTGCGCCCGGGTGCAGAAGCGGCCGCCGATGGCCCCGTTCAACGGCTTCGGCAAGCGGCTCCCGTCCGAGGCGCCGCCGGTCCTCACCCCTGCCGAGCGGGACAAGCTCAAGGCCCAGGCGGAAGCCGACGGCCAGGTCGCCGTGGGTGGCGTCAACCCGAATGCGGGCAGCACGCCGAACGGCTCGGTGGAAGGCAACCACTGATCACCGACGGCAGCTCGACGGAGCCCAACGACTCCGACGAGCCTGACTACCTCGCCGCGCGTCTGGTCGACGGCAAGCTCACCGGCACCCCGGTCGAGCAGGCCGTCGACCTGGCCCGCATCGAGAAAGCGGTCCGGGAGATCCTCATCGCCATCGGTGAGGACCCGGACCGCGACGGTCTCCAGCGCACCCCGGCCCGGGTGGCCCGAGCCTATGCGGAGCTCTTCGCCGGTCTGCGGGTCGACCCGGCCAAGGTGCTGACCACGACGTTCGAGGCGAACCACGAGGAGCTCGTGCTCGTCCGCGACATCGAGCTCATGAGCCTCTGCGAGCACCACCTGCTGCCGTTCAAGGGTGTCGCGCACGTCGGCTACATCCCCGGCGTCGACGGCCGGATCACCGGCCTGTCCAAGCTGGCCCGGCTGGTCGAGGTCTTCGCCCGCCGCCCCCAGGTGCAGGAACGGCTCACTTCGCAGATCGCCGACCTGCTCATGGAGAAGCTCGCGCCTCGGGGCGTCATCGTGGTGCTCGAGTGTGAGCACATGTGCATGGAGATGCGCGGCATCCGCAAGGTCGGCGCCCGTACGGTCACCTCGGCCGTCCGCGGCGCGTTCCAGACCGACGGCAAGGTCCGCGCCGAGGCGATGGCGCTGATAAACGCGCGCTGATCGCCGCCCGATTCGCGATACTGGCGCGATGCTGGAGAAGTTCAACCCCGCCGGTGTGCACGAGCCGCCCGGCTACAGCCACGTCACGATCACCTCGGCCGGCCGCCTCGCCCACCTGGCCGGCCAGTGCCCCCTCGACGTCACGGGCCAGGTCGTCGGTCCGGGCGACTACGCAGCCCAGACCGACCAGGTCATCGCCAACTGCCTGGCCGTGCTCGCCGCGGCCGGCGCGAAGCCATCCGACGTGGCCCGCTCGGTGATCTACGTGGTGAGCACGGAGACGGCCGTGCTGGCAGGCGTGTGGGACAGGCTCGTGGCCTCGGAGCTGGCCCCGGCGTTCACCACGGCGAGCACGCTGCTGGGGGTGGCGGCGCTCGGCTTCGGCGGCCAGCTCGTCGAGATCGACCTCACCGCGGCCCTGCCGGGCTAGGCAGCGCCGGCCCGCCGGCTGCGCCGGCCCGCCGGCTGCGCCGGCCCGCCGGCTGCACCGGCCCGCCGGCTGCACCGGCCCGCCGGCTGCACCGGCCCGCCGGCTGCACCGGCGCGCCGGCTGCCGGGCTAGACGATCATGCGGTAGGCGTCGGCGCTGTCCATCGCCGACCGGGCCAGGGTCTGGGCCTCGTCCAGCCGGGTGCGGGCCTGTTCCAGCTGGGCGATCGCGGTGGCCACCGACGGATGGAACGACCCGATGGCCGTCATCCGCAGCAGGGCCAGCGCATCGTCCAGCTGGTCCGTGACCTGCTGGATGCTCGCCACCGCCCGCTGCGTGCCGTCCACGGACGCCGCCACGTTCGCCTTGACCTCTTCGACGCTGGCCATGTCAGCCCCTCCTCACCGGATGAACGCGAGCAGGCCGACACCCATGCAGGTCAGCAGCACGGGGGTCAGGCATGCGATCGCGCCGACGATCGGCGTGCGGTCCACCTTCGCGGGGCCGCCGCCGTAGACGAAGCCGATCGTCAGCCAGCCCAGCCCGAACGCCAGCAACGGCATGCTCAGCCCGCACAGCAGCGCGTATGTGGGCAGGGAGCCGGACGGGGCGATCAGGTAGAGCACGATCTGGACGATCAGCACGGCGGCGGCGAACGGCCCGTACACCAGCAGGTTGCGGGCCCACGGCCGCCACGGCGCCGCCGGCCCGGCCCCGTTGAGCATGGCCGCGTCGGCCGCGTCCGCGGTGCCGCGCGCCTGCCGCAGCGCTGCCAGGATCGCCTCCGGACCGGCCGCGACGCTCTGCGCGGCCAGCGCGCGTTCACCGGGCTGTGCGGTCAGCGAGGCCACCGGGACCCCCAGATCCTGCACCAGCCGGGCGCGCTGCGGCGCCAGCCGGGCCCGCACCGACGCCAGCTCCTGCTGCGCGGCCTGCACGGTGGCCGCCTGCTCGCCGGCCGCCGAACTCGCAGCCCGGCGCACCGCGTCAAGACGCTGCGCCGCGGCCACATACGCGGCCCACGGCCCGGCGACAGCCTCCGGTGCCGCGCCCTCGGTGCGCTCAGTCATGCCTGGTCACTCTCGGGCTCGACGAACGGCACGATCGTCACCGTACGGTCGGCGTGCCGGTCGTGCAGCAGCGCGCGGTTCTCCCGCGGCTGCCAGTCCAGCGATTTGCCGACCATCATGCAGACGTCCTGCTGCGGCACGTTGAGGAAGACCAGGCCGGCCACGTCCTCGCGGCCCGCACTGCCACCCGTCTCCTCGCTGAACCGGCGCAGCCCACGCCACCACGACAGCAGGTGCACGCCGCGCCCCGGCCCCTCGCGCAGCACCCGGCGCAGCGACGGCAGCGTCCCCGGGCTGATCGCGTCCATGCCGAACACCACCCGGTAGCCGGGCCGCTCAAGATCCATCTCCGCGGCCAGGCCGGCCGCGTCGACCACGACCACCTCCTGGCGGTGGCCGATCTCGACGGCGAGGGCCTTGGCGATCTCGTCGCCCTCGGCGACCAGCGAGGAGATGACAAACCTGGTGGTACGGGGTGAGTGGAACGCCGCGACACTGCGGGCGGCCGCCTCCAGCACCTCGGCACCGTCCGGACGCGAGCCGAACACCGCCAGGTGCCGCCCCGGCGACGAGTCCAGCGGGAACGCCGCGGACGACAGGCCGACGTCGATGACCCGGCCGAGCAGCGCCGCCGGTCGTCCACCGCGACCCGCGAGCGCGGCCCGGTAGGTGGGGTCGTCGGCGAGGTGCTGGCGGGCGTACCCGGCGAAGATGCGCGGCGGGGTGGCCTCGGGATCGCGGGCGCCCCACAGCTTGTGCCGCAGGTCGCTGAGCACGGCCCGGTCGGCGTGCGGATCCGGGAAGCGCACGATGCGTTCGTGACCCCGGGTGGCGCCCCGGGGGCCGCCGAGCCCGCCGGCCGTGTTGACCACCGCGGTGCCCAGGGGCAGGCCGGCCGCGGAGTCGTTGGTGGGCTCCAGGACATCGCCGCCGCCCGGGAGCGCGATCCGCACCGGGAACTGGCCGAAGATCGAGTCGCGTTTGGCGTACAGGGCCTCGACGCCGAGGACGGTCTGGCTGGCCAGGATGAGGTGGATGCCGTACGAGCGGCCCTTGCGGGCGAGCGACTCCAGCAGCTGGACCGCCTCGCCGGCCATCGGATCGTTGCCGGCCAGCAGCACCTGGAACTCGTCGATGACGCAGAGAATGCGAGGCATGGGACGGCCGCGGCCCTCCTCGACGGCGACCGCGCGCAGATCGGCGAACCGGGTCACCCCGGCCCGCTTGTACGCCACCGAACGCCGGGTCATCTCGGCGTCCAGCTCGCGCAGCACGGCCAGGCCGTACTCCCGGTCGGACTCGACGCCGACGGCCCGGGCGTGCGGCAGCCAGGTGCGGTCCCGCTGGGTCGGCACGAACTCGGCGAACGAGACGCCCTCCTTGAAATCGAGCAGGTAGAGACCCAGCTCGTCGGGGCTGTAACGGGTGCCGAGCCCGTACAGGACGTTGATCAGGAAGGCCGTCTTGCCGGCGCCGGACCGCCCACCGACCATCCAGTGTGGAGTCAGGTCGTTGAACCACAGCACCAGCGGCGTGTCGCCGTCGTGACCGACCGTGGTGCCGATCCCGTCGGCGGCGTCCCCGGTCCAGATCTCCTCACCCGGGTCGGGCAGCAGATCAGCCAGCGTCACCTGCGAAGCCGCGGCGGAATGGGCGGCCAGCTCCCGGCACACCGCGTCGACCAGGTGCGGCGGCGGATCGTCGTCGAGAAAAACCGGGGCATTCAACCAGAGGGCCTCCGGGATGGAGCCGAAGGTCGCCCCGGGCGGGTCGCCGACCACCGCGTACGGGTTACGCAGCGACACCTGAGTCGTGCGGGGTAGCGGCGCCTGGGTCGTCTCCGCGGTCAACGGTGGCGGCGGCCAGCCGGCCACGATGAGGTGCAGGCCGGACTCGGGACCCTGCTGCGCCAGCGCGGCGATCCGGACCAGATCGGCGCCCTCGGTCAGCTCCGGCAGGCTGGCGATGACCAGCAACATCATCCTGTCCCGCCGGCCCCGGCGGACCGCGCCGCCGCGAACGGGCCGCAGCCACTTCTCGGCCTCGGTGAGCACATCCCGCAGCTGCGCGCGGTCGGTGGCGGTCGGGGACAGCAGACCCGCGTCGGCGAGCGCGGCAAAAGGGGAGAAGACGGTGCCTCCGCCCGTACCGTCGACGGCGCGGACCAGCAGCGACCCGGCGGGCGCAGTCGCGAGCAGGCGCAGCAGCAGGCAGCGCAGCAGTCCGGCGACCCGCGGGTCGCGGGCGTCGGCGTCGACGGTGAGATGCCCGGTGCCGAGCAGCGGAATGACCGCGGGGAAACGGGCGTCGTCAAGCGGCTGAGCCATCCCGAGCCGCACGAACTGCGGCGGATAGGAACCACCCAACGGCGTGGTCGCCGACTGGGCATCAAGCGGCGCGCCGAGCCAGCCGGGCGCCAGCTCACTCGCGGCGGCCCGCAACTCCTCAGCCAGATGATGCTGCTCGAGCGGGTCGACAGCGGACGGCCCCTGCGACTCCAGCGCCGCGGCGGCCGCCTCAACGGTGGCCTCCGCCTGGCGGTGCAGGGCAGCGGCCTGATCGATGCGCCGCGTCGACTCCACCGCCTCACCTCCGTGTGTGCGCTCAAACCGTACCTTGCAGCGGCCGCAGGACCACGTCGCGCAGCCGATACGCAATTCTCCCAGTACGGGCAGAGCGCACCACCCGGCGGGCTGCCCACCGCCCGTCCACAGCGGAACGCACTAACCTCATAGGGGTGCAGCCCCCGAACCCGACCCCGCAGCCCGCGGCGCCACCGCCCGCGGCAGGAAAGCCGCGAAACCGGCGACTCCGGCTCATTCTCGCGATGGGAGCGGGGATTCTGGCGCTGCTGTGCCTGGGCGGGGTCGGCGTGTTCATCTCGTTCTACGACGAGGCGACAAAAATCGAAAGAAGCAAGCCGGACGCGGTGGTGGACCAGTTCCTGCGCGCCTACCTGGTGAACCGGGACGACAAGGAAGTAGAGCTGTTCACCTGCAAGCAGGGATTGGACCTCTCGCGGCTCGACGCCTTCCGGACGGACATACAGAGCCGGGAGCAACGCTTCACGATCGGCATCCGGGTCGACTGGACAAGCCTCACGATCTCAGAGCAAGGCGGTAGGACGACGGTCAGCACCGACATCCGCCGGACGATCGCGGACGGCAGCGAGCGCACAACGGACCGTTGGCAGTTCTCGATGGTCGACGACGACGGGTGGCGGGTCTGTAACGCTGCTCCCGTGGTCTGACGCTCATTCCACCCAGAGCAGGTGGACCGGAACCTCGAGCGTGCTCGGCGCTCGCCCGCTCCAGCCCCAGCGGTACCAGTCCAGTTCCGTCGTCACGCGCGCGCAGATGTCACCCTCGTCGCTGGTGTGCAGCTCGGTGACCGCCCGTAGATCGCGTCGCTCACCGCCGTCCTCCAGCAGCTGGACGACTCGCCGTCCGGTGAGAGCGGCTGCGTCCAGAGCGGCGACCGGATTCCGGCGCGGCGGCTCGTCGAGGGACACGAGCCTGGACACGACGTCGCCAGGTGCGGAGTTGAGGGCCGCCATCCCGAGTTCTTCGACCCATACCCGCTCGACTGGTACGAGGGGCGCGAAGACCTCGGTCTGCTCCGCCTCGGCGCGGTACCACTCGGCCTCCGGCATCACCGGTACGTAGGTCCGGCTGCCCTGCACGACCTTCTCGTCGGCCCGCAGGTCACCCCGCCACCCGTGACCGGGAAGGCCGATGAGCACCCGACGACCACGCAGCTGGCCGGCCATGATCGCGGCCGTCGGCACCACCGGGCGCGGCGGGTCCGGGGTCCACTCGGAGCCGGTGAACGGGTCGGGCATCGCGCCACCGGTCATTGCGCCGCTCCCAGCGGTGATCCGCGCTGGGCCATGAACTGCACCGGATCAACCGCACTGGCACTGGACCGGTCGTTGTTGAGATGCACCTCGAAGTGCAGGTGCGGGCCCGAGGAGTTGCCGCTGGTGCCGCTGGTGGCCACGATCTGGCCGGCGGCCACCTTCTGTCCCACCTGGACGTCCGGCCGGCGGACCAGGTGACAGTAGCGGGTCATGATCTTGCCGGGGTGCCGGATCTCCAGCATCCACCCGCAGCCGCCCTTGCCGGGATAGCCCGGTACGTCACAGTCCTTCCTCCCGCTGAACGTCTCGTCGCACTTGATCCGGGAGATGACCCCGCTGGCCACCGACCGTACCGGGTTGCCGGTGCCGATGATGAGGTCCACGCCCTGGTGACGCGGCCGACTCGCGGTGCGGAAGCCGGACCCCACGACCATCTTCTGGCTTCTCTTCAAGCCCTTGCCGGTGGCGGCGAGCGGGCTGGTCCAGCCGGACGCGGACACCTCGCCGAGCTCGGGGCAGGTCATGGCGAGCGAGTTGCCGACCGCGTTCGCCGCACCGTCGGCGAGCATGTTCACGATCTGGGTGGCGACGGGCTCGTGCTTGGCGTAGGCGCCCGGGTAGGCGCTGATCTGCACCTTTTGAGCGGCCCGGGTGAGTGCCAGGCTGTCCCAGTTCTTCACCTTCCGTAGCTTTCCGTAGAACTTGGTCGCCGCGTAGACCGGATCGGTGACCTGGGCCGGCGATCCCCAGCCGCTGCTCGGCCGCTGCTGGAAGAGGCCGAGTGAGTCGTGGTCGTTGCGCTTGCCGAGGTGGCCGAGGTTCCTCAGATTGGATTCCTGCATCGCCGTCGCCACCGCGATCACCCAGGCGCGCGGCGGGAGCTTCAACTGCTTGCCGACGCTGATGATGATCGCCGCGTTTTTGATCTGCTCCGCGCTGTATGACCCGACCTGCGGCAGCTTCCCCTTCGGGTCGATGGGGCCGCCGACGCCGCAGTTGGCGCTGAGGAGGTTCAGGTTCTCCTCTTTGTCGTCGAACTCACCCACCAGCAGGGCGCTGACGGCGCCGCCACAGCAGAGCAGCGCGAGCGTGGCGGTCAGGGCTACGAGCAGAGCGACCCCGCGTGGCCGCGGCACGTTCACGGGCCCTCCCAATCGATGTCGTCCACCAGCCATCGCCCGTCCGGGGCCACCAGCTGCAACGTCAATTTCCCGGAGTCCACCGTGACGACCGCGTTGACCAGGCCGTCCCCGACCGGCACCAGCGTGGGCCGGCCGACGACCTTGTCGGCGGGCACGTCGGCCGGGTCGACCCCTTCCAACTCGTCCGAGAGGTCCTTGGTCGCGTTCGGCACCAGACCGTTGTGCCACGTGCTGGCCGAGACGTTCTTATGGTCGACCCATGCGGCGGCGAAGGCATACGCGACCGCCTCGGGTTCGGCGCTGCCCGGGCTGGTGGTCGGCGACGGTGGCGGGTCGTCGTCGACGATGACGCCGTCGTCGTCCTGGCTCGGGTCTATCGTCGCTGTCGGGCCCGGCGAGACCCGGTCCGTGATCGGGGCGGCGGTGGTGCCGTCGGAGAAGATCCTGCCGATCCCGACAATCGCCAGTACCAGGACGGCGATCACCAGGGCGACGCCCCATCGGGACCGGAAGAGTCCGGTGAGGCTTCGTTCCAGGAATCTCGGCATCGGCGATCACTTCGCCTCGGTGCGTACCCGCGGGGTCGCCGGCTCTTCCCGGGTCGTGCTTCCTGTCTCCGGCCGATAGATGGCAAAGGAGGCCGGCCGCTCCGCCACATCAGGCTCGGTCCAGGTGGACGACCGGCGCTGCCGCATCGCGGAGGCCGTCACCGGGACCGGGTTGCGGTCGCCCGGCTCGGCACTCTCGCGGATCGTCTCGTTGCCGTCCGGACGCGCGGCCGGAGCCGCGCCGCTGCGGTCCGACCCCGCCACCGACGTCTGGCCGCCACGTCCGGCCGAACCATGCGAGGGATCTTCCAACCGCGCCTCGGGGCGCAGGTTGCTCTGGTCGACGTAGACGGTGCGGCCCTTGCCGATGAGGGGTTCGTTCGTGCCGCCCGGTTCGGCCACGTCGAGCTTGGCGGCCTCCCGCATGTCCCGGAAGAACCGGCGATGCCAGGAGCCGGCGGAGGTGATGGCGGCGGTGCCGTCCTTGCCGCCGAGCTGAGTGATCCGCCGGTACGGCCGCAGCAGAAGCCAGCCGACCACTCCGACGAGCCAGACCAGCACGACCTGCAACCAGCCCGCCAGGCTGGCGGTATTCATGATCAGGTCCACCGCGAAGAGGTAGATCGCGGCGCCGGTGCCGAAGATGGCGATGTTGAAGATCGCTGCCACCACAGCGTTACCGAGGCGCCGGATGCCCGAGCTGGCCGGCCGCAGCAGGCCGACTGTGCCGAGGATCGGAGCAGCGATGACCGCCCAGCGGAAGATCAAGAAGCCGAGCAGGACCAGCAACGATGCGGTCAGGTCGAACATCGCGAACATGAAAGCGGCCAGCACGGCGATGAAGCCCGCGCCGATTCGATCCATGCCGTTGGCGCCCTGAAGGTATTCGTAAGCTTCCGGGTCCTCGGTCTTGATCGTCTCGGCGACCTTCTCCCACTGGTCCTTCTTCGAGGCGAGGGTCGTCGGCCGGGTGTCCGGGTTGTCGCGCATCTTCTGCACTTCATCCCAGGTGAAGGACCGGGCGTCGTAGAGAGCCCGGCCGTACTTCTGCGCCGTGAGACTGTCCGCCGAGCCGAGGACCCCACGGAGCCAGTTGCGGTAGAGCATGGTCTCCGTGACCGTGTCACTGGCGCGAACGGCCGGCGGGCGGTTGTCCTTGCAGGCGTCCGGCTTGCCCAGCTTGCAGCCGGAGGTGTCGCCGTCCTGAGCCCGTGGTCCCACCGCGTCGTGCACGACACCGAGGGTGGTGATCAACGTCTGGTCGGCGAGGTTCGCCGATCTGACGGGCCAGGCCGCGATGGCGGTCACGGCGACCATGATCAAGATCGCCCAACCTGCTGTTGTCGTGGCCGCGCCCATGTCGGCCTGCTGGGAGCGCCAGATCAGGTAGAGACCGACGACGGCCAGTGTGATGACGCCGAAGACGCTGAAGACCTTCTCGTAGACAGCCCTGGTGGCCTGGTCGACAAGCGGGTCGGCCCAACCCCACAGGGCCTGCGGATCCCAGGCTCGTTCACGCAGGGCGTTGGAGGCGCCGATCACGGCGGTAGCGATCATGAACTCGCCGTTGGCCACCGTGGTCTCGAACTTGCTCGCCGGTTCGACCAGAGCGGCTCCACAACCGCCCAGATCGTAGGTCGTGAAGTTGTAACCGGCGTAGCCGTACTGGCTGTAGATGCCTTGGGGGCCATTCAGGGTGGAGGACGCGGGCCGCTCGGCGAACCAGCCGGCCAAACCGGAATTCGGTGCACTCGGCGTGGGTGCCTTGACGCAGGTCACGTCGTTCTGCACCTCAACAGTGAGGCGGCCGACACAGCCCTTGAGGTCCTTGTTCCACTCCTCGACGTTGCAGGGACCACCTGGCGCGCGCAACGGCCCCGCCGTGGCGGCTGATGGCGCGGCCACCGCCCAAGCGACACTCGCCACCACCGCCACGAGCATCACCAGCACCAGCGCACATCCCCGCCGTACCATCTCAGACCTCCAGGTCGGACAAGGACGGAATCGCCGTCGGCGTCGCCTTCGCGGCTGCCGGGGTCGTGTCGAGGTAGTCCAGCAGACCGTCGACGTACGACACGTCGACCCGGACCTTCTGCACCCGGCCGTCGACGTCGCGCATCACGAATTCGCGGAAGCCCAGGCGGGTCGACGATGAGGTGTCCGCCTGCGACAGGGATGCCAGCGTCGCCTCGTAGCCGTCGTGGACCGGGACCCGGAGCAGGCGCAGTGCTTCCGAAGCGATTTCCTGGTCCTCGGCGATGCGGCCCACGAAGACCGTCGACACCAGGTTCTGTACGTCCAGGCCGAGGATGTCGCGGGGGTTCTGGGAGGCCACGAAGGCCGCCAGGTTCCACTTCCGGGAGTCGCGGGCCAGGCGGACCAGGAACGACCGGCCGGAGCGCCAGCCTTCCATGAAGTGGGCCTCGTCCAGGCCGACCATTTTGCGGGAGGCCATCGAGCCGCCGTAGCAGCGGCGGACGGCCAGGCGGTGGGCTGTGTGCAGCATCGGCAGGGCCAGGGATTCCTCCGCCGACCAGTACTCGCGTTCGATCTTCATGTCGGGCAGGCGCAGGCCCGCCATCGTGATGACCGTCAGGGCCGAGTCGGCGCTGAGCAGGTGCGCCGGGGGCCGGCCGAAGAACAGCAGCGCCAGGGGCATCTCGGCGGTGTCCAGGAGCAGGTTGGCCAGTTCCTTGCCGTCGTCGTCGAGGCCCTGCAGGCAGGCGATGACGTCGTCGAGGGTGGAGGTCTCCTCGGCCGGCACCTGGCGGACCGCGTG
This sequence comes from Actinoplanes sp. NPDC048967, assembly GCF_040649415.1. Taxonomy (NCBI): domain Bacteria; kingdom Bacillati; phylum Actinomycetota; class Actinomycetes; order Micromonosporales; family Micromonosporaceae; genus Actinoplanes; species Actinoplanes sp. NPDC048967. The sequence continues at coordinate 682,646 of NZ_JBEZFL010000002.1, read as the reverse complement.
CCGCAGCAGCGTCGCCGTGGACGCCTCCTTGGCCACCTGCGGCGGGACCAGCATCGAGCAGATGTCCTGGACCAGCATGCGGCGCTCGGCCCGGGCGTTGGAGACCGCGATCTCGTACTCGCGGTCGCCGCCGGGGCCGGCCGGGAACTCGCTGCGGACCGGGGTCGGGATCAGCGCGTACGGCGCCAGCGTCCCCTGCTCCGAGCCTGTCAGGTTCAGCACCCGCGAGTACGGCTTCAGCTCCGGCATCGCGCACAGCCGGGCCAACGGGCCGGACGGGTCGAGCAGGGTCACCTGCACACCGCGGCGCGCGTTCAGGTAGCCCAGCGCGCCCATCAGTGTCGACTTGCCACCGCCGGGCTCCGCGACCAGGACGCCGAGGCCGGAGCGTTCCCGGACCTCCATGGGGAAGTGCAGGTCCAGGAATACCGGCCGGCGGCACGTTCCGGACGTACGCCCGATCAGATCTCCCCGCCGGTCGCCGACCGTCGACGCGGCCTGGGGCAGCGCCGCGGCCAGCAGTTTCACCGGCATCCGGCGCACGTAGCCGGTGTTGGCGATCGGCTCGCCCGGGATGAACTCGCGGGCCAGCTGATCCTGGTTCTTCGGGTGCTGCAGCGAGATGCGCAGCTCGCGGGAGTAGAGCTGGATCAGGCGCCGGGCCCGTTCCAGGCACTCCTCGCGGGTGCGGCCACCGACGGCGATCCGGTGCCAGCCGTGCGCGCGGGCCGACTCGACCGGTAGCCCGGTGGTCATCTCGTCGCCGATGACCAGCGCCCGCTTGGCCAGGCGCTCCAGCTCGGGCGGGGCGTCGATGCCGTGCTCGGCGTAGTCCAGCTGCTGCGAGCGGATCATCCGGAGCCGGTGCTCGAGGTTCTTGAACGAGCTGTTCGAGCCGAGGATGTCGATCCGCGAGGAGAGCTCCATCGGCCACGGCAGCCGCTCGTGGAAGTGCATCCACGGCTCGTGCTTCTCCGGGATCTCCAGCGGCTCCATCCGGCCCACGGACAGCACGGCGACGTGCCGTTCCTCGCCGGTCATCCGGTTGACCAGCTTGACCGTCGAGCCGTACGGGGTGCGGTAGCGCTCCACCTGCTCGGTCAGCGCGAGCAGGTCACCGCGCTCCCAGTGGCCGTTCGAGATCGGCGACAGCGGGCCGGGCGGGGACATGCACAGCGCCACGGAGCGGAACAGCAGCCATTCCAGCTCCTGCGGGGTGACCCGCCGGCCGCGCATACCGAACGCGTTCAGCACCTCGTCGAACTGCTCGACCGTACGGCCGAGCTTGCGTCGTTCCCCGTCGGAGGTGCCCTTGCCGAACATCCGCAGGATGCGCTCGGAGAAGGTGTCACCGAGCGAGCGCCGGGCGAACGTCACGCCCAGGTACGTCTGGCCCTCGGCGTGGTTCACCGACAGCAGGTGCCGCTGCGCCGACACGAGGTGGTCCGACCAGGAGGTGGCGCCCGCGACGTCGGGCAGCGGCTTGGCGGTGTGCGAGTCGACCGTGCGGGCCCACTCGTCGGCGGGGAACGGCCGGTTGGTGCGCCGCAGATGCAGCCGGAAGCCGGCCAGGCCCGCGTACTGCTCGGAGATGGCGGAGAGCAGCGCCTCGCGCTCGGCGTCGGGGCGGAACGCCCAGCGGACCTCAGGCAGCGAATACCACGCGGTCACCGTGCTCTGGGTGAACGTCAGGTGCCCGGCGATCTCGCTGATCTCCAGCTCGATGCTGGGGTCGCGGTCGCTGAACTTGAGCTTGTGCGGGCGCAGCGGCGCCGCCTTGACCTCGTTCTTCTTCGGCCGCACGGCCGGCAGGTTGGCCGGCTCCTTGCGGCGGCCGCGCCGCTTGGCCGGCGCCTTCTCCGGCATCGGCGCGGGCAGGTCGGTGCGGGCATCGGCCTCGGCCGGCGCGCCCGGGTGGTACGCCTCGACGGCTGCCACCGGAGTCACCCCTGGCCCCACGGCGGTCTGCCACAGCGGCAGGCTCTGGACGGTCTGCGGTGCCGTGACCGGGGTGACCCCGGGGTGGACGTCGTCGGGCCAGTCCTCGAAGTCGGACTCCGGAGCTTCGCGCTCGTCGTAGAAGTCGGCCTGCGGCCCGGCCGGCGCCCGCATGAAGGGCGAGACCGGTGCAGCGGCCGGCGCAGTGCCGGGCCCGGCACCGTTCGCCGACGGTACGGACGGCAGCGCGATCGCCGGATCCCCACCGACCGCGGACGGCTGCCCGTTGCGGCCCGGAAGTTGCCCGTTGGGACCGGAGGGCTGCCCGTTGATGCCGGCGGCAGGCTCGGTGAATGGCGGCGCGCCGGCCTCAGGGCTGGGGGCAGCGCCCGGGGCACCGACTCCAGGCCCCGACAGAGCCGACACAGCCCCGTTGGCAGCCGCCGTGGTCCCTGCGGACTCCGGCGAAGACTCGGCGGGGGCAGGAGCTGTCTTCGGTCCGATGGGCGGCGAAGCCGGGCTGGTCGGCGTCGCCGGGGCACCGGAGGTCTGCCCGCTCGCGTCCGCGCTGTCGAAGTCGAACCCGAAGTCGAAATCCACGTCCGGGTCGTCGGCGGGCGGCTCCGGCTCGGCTGCCGGCGCGGTGGGCTGGGCCGGTGTGCCCCCGAAGAGATCGAGGAACGGCGAATCGATGTCCATCGGGTCGACCGGGGGAGCGCCGTTGGTGCGGGGGCGTACCGGCTGCGGGGCCTGGAAGACCGCGACAGCGCCGTGGCCCGGACCCGGCACCTGATCTGGACTCTCATCCGGAGAGTGGTTGTCCGATCGCACAGCGTTACTCTGCCTGCCCGGGAGGGACGATTCCGCGCGGGAATGCCCGGGCGGTGGGGTAGCGGTCATGAACGGGCCCCGTTCGGGCATGCGACGAGATTGGCGAAACTGGTCATACCAACTCCTCCCGAACCCTGATGCGCGTGGCGACGAGTCTCGGGTCGCGCTGCTCGACGGCCGGCTCGCGGGTGCGGCGCCAGTCGGTCAGCGCGGTGCGGATGACCATCCGGGCCGGGCGGTCGGGGTCGACGTGCCGGAACACGTAGGAGGTGGTGACCATGGCCAGCGCGATCTCCCAGGCGGGGAAGGCGTCGATCTCGAACGTGATGAGGTAGTGCAGAAACACGAACAAAGGCACTAGTAGGACGAACATCCCATACTGCGCATACGGCAGATGCATGGGCAGCGTGTATCCGGGCGGGCCCAGATAGACAAGGCGTGCCCGGTAGATGTCGTCATCGGTGCGCAGCCGCATGTGTCCGCCCGCGGCCTCAGGCGAAGATGAGGCTGATGAGGTAGTCGCCGACGAAGAACAACGTCGCGGCGCCGGCGATGAACGCGAGGCCGACGATGGCGATCGCGGAGCTGGTGAGCACCTTCGAGATCTCGCCGCGGCTCGCCCGTCCGATGAAGATGATGCCCAGGACGGCGAGCAGGATCGGTGCGATGTTGCTGGCGAAGAAGGTGACGACGCCCTCGGTGTTGATGCCCTTGGGCTCGGGGGCGGCCAGGGTGCCCTGCTGCAGGGCCGCTACGACCTGCGTGGCGAACTCTGTGGCGATCATCGGTAAACCTCCCGGGTGCCCGGCGTGAGGGCGCCGAGCACACTGCAGTTGTAAAGCCTCGCTGACGGCAACGCCCATATGGTGCTACTTCCAGCTCACCGCGTCGAGTGAGCTGTTCAGGGCGCTCCTGTCCTACCCAAAGCCCGTCTGCTCTCTTCGGTCCTTCAATGATGCCCAGTTCCGAAGAGTACGGGCCGTACTTCTTACCTACAAGCTGCCTGATTCGTTACCCAAGGTAAAGACATGACTGAAGATGAGTCACGTTGCATCGTACACATGTTCTAAAACCTGAGGCCCGGTACCTTCTTCCCGTGACTGATCCGACCGGTATCGCAACGACCGCGCAGGTCAGCGGCGATCCGCTGCTGCAGCAAGATCACCCGGTCGTGATGGGCGTGCTCAACGTGACCCCGGATTCCTTCTCCGACGGCGGGCGCTATGCCGATGTCGACGCCGCTGTCAAGCACGCCGTTGCGCTGCACCGGGACGGGGCCGACATCATCGACATCGGCGGCGAATCCACCCGGCCGGGCGCCGACCGGGTGGACGGTCCGACCGAGATCGCGCGAGTGCTGCCGGTGATCAAGGCGCTGGCCGGCGCCGGCGTACCGCTGAGCATCGACACCACCCGGGCCGAGGTGGCCGCCGCGGCCCTGGCCGCCGGAGCCGCGCTGGTCAACGATGTCTCGGGCGGCCTGGCCGATCCCGGCATGGCCGCCGTGGTGGCGGACGCCGGCTGTCCGTGGATCCTCATGCACTGGCGCGGGCACTCCCGCCGGATGCTCGACCTCGCGCACTACGACGACGTCGTCGCCGAGGTCCGCGCCGAGCTGCTGGAGCGGGTGGACGCCGCGGTCGCCGCGGGCGTCGACCCCGGGCGGCTGATCCTCGATCCCGGCATCGGCTTCGCCAAGCGCGCCGAGCACAACTGGGCCCTCAGCGCACACCTGGACGAGCTGATCGCTCTCGGTCATCCGGTGCTCTTCGCGGCCAGCCGCAAGACCTACCTCGGGCGACTGCTCGCCGGGCCGGACGGCGAGCCGCGGCCCGTTGACGGCCGCGAAGCGGCGACGATCGCCACCTCGGTGCTGGCGGTCGCGGCCGGGGCGTGGGGCGTCCGGGTCCATGACGTCCGCGCGACCGTCGACGCCCTGGCCGTGTGGCGCGCCACCGGCAGCCCGCGCATTTCACGATCAACACCTGGGGGTACGCCGTGAGCGACCGCATCTCCCTGCACGGCCTGCGCGTCCGGGGCCACCACGGGGTCTTCGACTTCGAACGGCGCGACGGCCAGGACTTCGTGGTCGACGTCGAGCTGGAACTCGACCTCACCAGGGCGGCGGCCAGCGACGACGTCACCGACACCGTCCACTACGGCGAGCTGGCCGGCCGGCTGGCCGAGGTGATCGCCGGCGAGCCGGTCAACCTGATCGAGACACTGGCCGACCGGCTCGCGGCGGTCTGCCTGGCGGACCCCCGGGTCACCGCGGCCACGGTCACCGTGCACAAACCGCAGGCACCCATCCCGCTCGAGTTCGCCGACGTGGCGGTCACCGTCCGGCGGGCCCGATGACCCGGGCGATCCTCTCGCTGGGCAGCAACCTCGGCGACCGGTACGCGTACCTCAAAGGCGCGGTGGAGCAGCTCGGCGAGAGCGTCGTCCTGGTCTCAGGGGTCTACGAGACGCCGCCCTGGGGTGACGCCGACCAGCCGGCGTACCTGAATGCGGTGGTCCTGGCCGTGGACCCGGCGGCGGATCCGGCCGGCTGGCTCACCCGGGTCCGCGCGGTCGAGCAGGCGGCGGACCGCGTCCGGGACCCGCAGCGGCGCTTCGGCCCCCGCACTCTGGACGTGGACGTGATCGCGGTCTGGCAGGACGACGGCACGCCCGTGCTCAGTGCCGACCCGGAGCTGACCCTGCCGCATCCCCGGGCGCACCAGCGGGCGTTCGTGCTCAAACCCTGGCTCGATCTGCAGCCCTACGCCCAGCTGCCCGGGCACGGCTGGGTCACCGACCTGCTGAACGCCCCTGAGCTCACCGCCGACGCGAACGCGCTGACCCCGCGGCCCGATCTGCCGTTAGAGTCACAAGAGTGAGCAGTAACCCCGGCGGTGGCGCACCCGATCCGTCGATGCGGCCGACCAGCCTGTCCGTCCTGGTGGTGGCCGGGCTGGCCGCCGCCGCGGTCGGCTGGCTGCTGCTCAGCGCCCTGTACTCGCAGATGCCCCGGCTGCCCTGGCTGCCGATCATCGTGCTCGGCACGCTGGCCGTCGTCGAGGCGACCCTCGCGCAGAACACCGCGGCCCGGATCCAGCGCAAGCCCGGCGCGCCCCGGGTCGACCCGCTGGCTGTCGCCCGGTATGCCGTCCTGGCCAAGGCGTCGGCGCTGGCCGGTGCGCTGTTCGGCGGCTTCTCCGCCGGGCTGCTGGCCTGGCTGGCGCTGGAGCCGACCAGGGCCGCTCGTGACGACGTCCCGGCCGCCATCGCCGGGGTGGTCGCGGCGCTCGCGCTCGTCGGCGCGGCGCTGTGGCTGGAACGCTCCTGCCGGGTGCCGGAGCAACCCGACCAGAAGGACGGCGGCGGCCCGGGACGGCAGGCCGGAAGGTCCTGATCGAGTCCGATCCGGGACTTGAACTGAGGGCCCCTCGTTTCCGTATGCTGTGCCGGCGGCGAAGGAGGTGTGCGAGATGGCCTACGACGAGACCACATATCGGCGTAATACCGGTGACCAGGGCGAAAGTGACCCGGCGGCGTACCGGGCCGGCATCGCGGCCACCGACTTCCGGGCCCGGCGGCGCGATCTCGATCCCGACGAGGGCGAGGGCGTTCAGCTCGTCGAGCCGGCCGGTGACACCGGCCGCCGCGGCGGGGACTTCGACGACGGGCGCGACCGGCTGGGCATCCACATCGGCTGGGAGATCGTCCTGCTGCTGGCGGTCGCCGCGATCGCGTACCTGCTCTATCGGCTCGATCCGGCCAGCCTGCGCCGCCCGGCGCTGGACACTCTGCTCATCACCGGCGCCTCGATCGGCCTGCTCGCCCTCGGCGCCGGCCTGACCCTGCGCGCCGGCGTGCCCAATCTCGCGGTCGGCCCGATCGCCCTGGGCGCCGCGCTGCACTTCGCCGAGAACGGTGACGAGGGCCTGGTCCAGGCGGCCGTGCCGGCGTTGATCGTGGCCGCCGCCGGTGGCCTGATCGCGGCCGTCTTCGTGCTCGTGCTGCACGTGCCCGGCTGGGCCGCGACGCTCGGCGGGGCCATGGGCGTCATCGTCTACGACCAGCTGCGCACCGCGCCGGTCACCGTCCAGGCCGGCTACGACCCGGCCAACCAGGCGTTCTACCTCTTCGGCGGCTTCGCCCTGCTGGCGGTCATCGGTGGTGCGCTGGGCACCGTGATGCCGATCCGGCGGCTGGTCGGCCGGCAGCGACCGGCCGGCGACCCGGCCCAGCGGCGCGGGGTGGCCGCGGCGTTCCCGGTGATCGCCGCGCTGGTGCTCTCGTCGGTCTTCGCGGTCGGCGCGGGCATCCTGATGGCGGCCCAGTCCACCGCGCCCATCGCGCCCGGCACCGGCCTGGAGTGGACCGGCCTCGCCTTCGGCGCGGCCCTGCTCGCCGGCACCAGCGCGTACGGCCGGCGCGGCGGCATCTTCGGCACGCTGCTGGCGGTGGCCGGGCTGACGCTCTTCCTGGACTACGCGGCCCGCCGCGACTTCGACATCGCTCTGTTCGCGATCGCGGCCTGCGCGGTCGGCGGCGGCCTGATCGTCACCCGGTTGGTCGAGACGTACGGGCGCCCGCTGCTGGTGCCCGCGGCGGCGGACTGGAACGCCGCGGCCTCGGCCGGCACCACGTGGACCCCGGACATGCCGCAGACCTGGTCCACCTCGCCCGAGCCGCCGGACAGCAAGCCCCTGCGCTGGGACGAGGGGCCCTGGGGCAGCGCCCGTTGAGGACGCGCCGTGGCGCCCTATGCTGGCAGTCATGACCGACTCGACCTTCGCCGAACTGGACGCCCTGCCCACCGAGGAGCTGCGTGAGCGGGCCTTCGCGAAGGCGCGGGAGCACCGTGACCTGAGCTTCTTCTGGTCGGTGTTCAAGCACCTGCCCGACGCGGACGAGGCGGCGTCGCTGGACGGCGCGCCGAACACGGTGGGCCCGACGATCGAAGAAGCGGTCGCTCTGTGGCGTGAACTGACCGGACACGGGTACGGGGAGCAGGAGCCGCTGCTCCGGGCAGCCTTCATCGATTACCTGCAAAAGCACTGAGACCACCGCAAGGCACACATTCACGGATATCAGTTCCGGCGCGTTTGGCGAGCGGAATCCGCAGGGAAATAGCGGGTTCATGGCTCTCACCAACCGCTACAAAACTGCGCCCGGCGCGGGCACGATAGCCGCGCTGATACTCGTCCTGGTCTTCGGCAGCCCCTGGTACGCCGACTGGGCCCAGGACAACACCAACCCGGAGACCGCCGGAGGCTGGTGGCTGCGCCTGCTGGCCTGGCCGCACTGGCGTTTCGACTCCGACGACTCGCTGCGCTCGATCGTGATCGGCGACCTCAAGGCGATCCTGGTGGTCGTGCTGACGCTGGTCTTCCTCTACCTGCTGCCCGGCTCCCAGCTGGCCCGGGCCCGCGGCACGATCAGCCAGTTCTTCGCCGGCTGGGCGTCCTACATCTTCGCCGGTGGCTTCGCCGCCCTGCTGACCACGCTGTTCCTGGCCAACCCGTCGCTGCTGGGCGCGTTCCGGACGGCCGGCGAGGGCGCCACCTACGGCCTCTTCGTCGGCTGGATCATCGGACTCGCCACCCTCGGCGGCCGGCGCGGCACCCGCTAGAGCCTCGTTCCCGGCCCGGCCGTGCGGCGTCCCGCGCCGCCGTACGATCCGGGCCCGCCGCGGCACCAGGTGACCGCCGCCCCCGCGGGCACCGCACCGCCGCGACACCCCGCGGCGTGACCGGACGATCTCCCCGTCCTCCGGTCACGCCGCGGATCGCTGTCAGGCCGGGGCCGCCGCTTCCGCGTTCGGGGCGTCGAAGAGGGCCGAGCGGGACACCGCGCCCACCGGCTTGCCGTCGGAGACCACCACGACGTTGAGCGAGTCGCTGGTCAGCATCACGGCGAGCGCGTCGTAGAGGGTGCCTGAGACGTCGACCGTGGGCAGGCGCTCGATCTCCTCGATCTGCCCGACCGGACGCATCGCGTCGCGCACCGGGGTCACCGCCAGCCGCCGTACCCCCCGGTCGGTGCCGACGAACTCGCTCACCGCCGCCGACGCCGGCTTGCTGAGCAGGTCGGCCGGGGTCGCGTACTGCATGAGCCGGCCGCCCTCGGCCAGCACCGCGATCCGGTCGCCCAGCCGTACGGCTTCATCGATGTCGTGGGTGACCAGCACGATGGTCTTGCGGACCGCCTCCTGGAGCCGGAGGAACTCCTCCTGCAGCCGGCCGCGCACGATCGGGTCGACCGCGGAGAACGGCTCGTCCATGAGCAGCACCAGCGGGTCGGCCGCGAGGGCCCGGGCCACGCCCACCCGCTGGCGCTGACCGCCGGAGAGCTCGTGCGGATAGCGGCCGCCGTAGCGCTTCGGGTCGAGCCCGACCAGCTCGAGCAGCTCCTCCGCGCGGTCCTTGATCCGCTTGCGGTTCCAGCCCAGCAGCCGCGGCACCGTGCCGATGTTGGTGCGGATGCTCTGGTGCGGGAACAGCCCGACGTTCTGGATCACGTAGCCGATCTGCCGGCGCAGCTCGACCGGGTCCTGCTGCGAGACGTCCGCGCCGTCGATCAGGATCCGGCCCTTGGACGGCTCGATCAGCCTGTTGATCATGCGGAGCACGGTGGACTTGCCGCACCCGGACGGCCCGATCAGCACGGCGAGCTCGCCCGCCCGCACCTCCAGGCTGATGTCGCCGACCGCCACGGTCCCGTCCGGATAGACCTTCCCGACGTTCTCGAGCGTGATAGACGCCGCGGTCCGGCCAGCGCCGGAGTCGTTGATCGCGGTAGCGTCCACGTATGTCCTTCCTGTCGAGGGCCCCGGTGCCTGCGTGGCCCCTCGCTGCTCCCGGGGAGCTGGCCGCCCCCGCCGATGACGGGCCGGGAAATCCGTGGTTCTCGTGGCGCTATGTCCACGACAACGCCGGCGAGATCCTGTCCGCACTGCAGTTCCACGCGGGTCTCACCGCCCGTGCGGTGATCATCGCGCTGATCGTCGCGTTGCCGCTCGCGGTCGTCTCCTACTGGTGGCGTCCACTGACCGGCCCGATTCTTGCACTCTCGGGCGTCCTCTACACGATCCCGTCGCTGGCACTTCTCGCCCTGGTCGCGCCGGCGGTCGGCACGACCAGCGACACGTCGGTGCTGATCGCCCTCGTGCTGTACGCGCTGCTGGTGCTCACCCGCAACTCGCTGGCCGGGCTCACCCAGGTCCCGGCCGAGGTCCGCGACGCGGCAGCCGGCATGGGCTACGGGCGCTTCGGCCGGTTGTGGCGCATCGAGCTGCCGCTGGCCCTGCCCGGCATCCTCACCGGCCTGCGGCTGGCCACCGTCTCGACCGTGGCGCTGGTCACAGTCGGCTCGCTGATCGGCAAGGGCGGCCTCGGCGAGATGATCCTCGGCGGCTTCCGGAACAACTTCTACAAGGCCGAGATCATGACCGGGACGCTGCTCTGCGTCGGGCTGGCGCTGGTCCTCGACCTGGCGCTGGCCGGAGTGGGCCGGCTGCTCACCCCGTGGGCGAGGGAGCGCAGCTCGTGAACTACTTCCAAGAGGGCTTCGTCTGGCTCAACGACCCGCTCAACTGGACCAACCCCGGCGGCCTGTTCGACCGCCTCCAGGAACACCTGCTGATCAGCCTGTGGGCGGTGCTGCTGGGCTGTGTCATCGGCTGGCCGCTCGGCATCTGGCTCGGTCACCGCGGCCGGGGCGGCGGAGCGGTGCTCACCTTCGCCAACCTGACGCTGGCCATCCCCACTCTGGCCCTGCTCACCATCCTGCCGCTGACCCCGCTCGGCTTCGGCCAGCCCCCGGTGGTCGTCGCGCTGGCCGTCTTCGCGGTGCCGCCGCTGCTGGCCAACGCGTACACGGGGCTGCGCCAGATCGACCCGGAGACCCGGGAAGCGGCGCGCGGGATGGGCCTCTCCGGCGGGCAGGTGCTGCGGCGGGTGGAGCTGCCGTTGTCGGTGCCGTACCTGGCGGCCGGGCTGCGCACCGCGGCCGTGCAGGTGGTGGCCACCGCCGCGCTGGCCGCGTTCGTCAACGGCGGTGGGCTCGGCGAGATCATCTCTGCGGGCTTCGGGATCGGCATGAGCAACGGCGGCGGCGGGCAGATCGTGGCGGGCGGCATCGCTGTGGCGCTGCTCGCATTGCTGGTGGAAGCAGTGCTCGCAGGCGTACAACGACTGGTGACACCGGCTGCGCTCCGGACGGACCGGCGCCGCCGGCCCACCGCAGCGGCCCCGGCCGGGTAATGGTCTCGCATCGTTACGAAACTTGTCGGACCCTGCGAGTAGGAATGGAAGTGGGCCGCTCAGCGCGCCCGACAAACTGAAAACACACGGGCATCGGACACCGACTGCCCGTCGGACACGCGGCGCGGCCCCTGGCCGTGCCGGGACACAGAAGGCGGCAGTATGCGTCGACACCTGCTCTTGACGGCCGGCACCCTCATGACCGCCGCCGTCATCCTCGCCGGCTGCGGCGAGTCCGGCTCCTCCGGCACGGAGGCCCCCGCGAGCTCCGCCGCGGGCAACGGCTGCGCCCCCGTCGCCGGCGACAAGCTCGTCGTGCTCACCGACGACAAAAACCTGCAGAACACCGACAACATCGTTCCCGCGATCAACAAGAAGGCCTCGTCGCCGCAGCTCATCGCCGCCCTCGACAAGGTCTCCGCGGCGCTCGACACGACCAAGCTGATCGAGCTCAACAAGGCCGTCGACATCGACCGCAAGTCGTCCAAGGCGGCCGCCGAGGAGTTCGCCACGGCCAACTCCATCACCACCGGCATCGCGAAGGGCCCCGGCGGCGACCTGACGGTCGGCGCGGCCAACTTCAGCGAGAACGCGACCCTCGGCGAGCTCTACAACATCGCGCTGACGGCCGCGGGCTACAAGGTCAAGGTCCAGCAGATCGGCAACCGCGAGCTGTACGAGCCGGCCCTGGAGAAGGGCGACATCGACGTCGTCCCGGAGTACGCGGCCACCCTGGCGACGTTCCTGTCCGGCAAGGTCGACGGCAAGAGCGCCAAGGACCCGTCCTCGCCGCAGCTCGACACCACGATGACCAACCTGACCGCCCTCGGTGACAAGGTCGGCCTGGTCTTCGGCAAGCCCTCCACGGCCCAGGACCAGAACGCCTTCGCCACCACGGAGGCCTTCGCCACCAAGTACTCCGTCAAGACCCTGTCCGAGCTGGCGGCCAAGTGCTCGGGTGCGGCGACCGTCCTGGGTGGCCCGCCGGAGTGCCCGCAGCGGCCCAAGTGCCAGCAGGGCCTCGTCGAGACCTACAAGTTCGAGGCGGGCAAGTTCAGCTCGCTCGACGCGGGCGGCCCGCTCACCAAGACCGGCCTCAAGCAGGGCACCATCAGCGTCGGCCTGGTCTTCAGCTCGGACGGCGCACTGGCCGCCGGCTGACGACCAGCTGTCACCGGTTCCTCACCGGCCGGCCGAATCACCCCGGATGCGGGGCATCGCAAGCGCGATGCCCCGCATCTGCCCGTTTCGCGACCCCTGCCGCTCTCGGTAGCATCTGCGACCATGCCTGACCGGGACCCCGAGGCGTCGCCCAACGCCCGCCTACTCACGGCCCTGATCTGGGCCGGCGTCGGCCTGGCCCCGGTCGCCGCCCTCGTCGCGCTGCTCGGCGGCAGCGACAACTCGATCCGCTTCGCGGTGCTGCTCATCGCGGTCTGCGTGGTCCTGATCGGCGCGGCGTTGCTGGTCCGCAACGATCCGGTGCTGCTCAAGATGGACGTCGAGGACCAGGTGACGGCGATGCGCGACGAGCTGCGGGAGGAGATCGCGGCCAGCGCCCGGGGGACTGGCCAGCGGGTCAAGGCCTTGCAGGACGAGATGACGCGGATGCGGGCGGCCGGGTCGCCGGCTGCTGCGCTGGCCTCGGCGGGACCGCGACCGATGGGCGCGGCCGGGCCGATGGGCGCCGGGCCGGTCGGTGCGGCCGGGCGGATGGGTGCCGGGCCGAATGGTGCCGGGCCGGTGGATGCGGCCGGGCGGATGGGTGCCGGGCCGGCGGGCGCTGAGTCGATGCCCGGCGCGTCGAATGGTGCTGGCCGGGTGCCGGCTGGGCACACGACCGGTGGCCGGGCGTCGGCCGCCGTGCCGGGGGCTGCCGCGGGCGCTGCGCAAGTGGGTCGGGCCGGTGGGCCGGTGCAGGGAGTCGGTCGCGAGGCCGGGTTGGTCGGCTCCGGTGGCCGGGCGTCGGCCGCTGTGTCGGGGCCCGCAGGCGGCGTGGTCCAGGCGGCCCGGATCGGTGGCCGGGCGTCCGCGCCGGTGCCGGGATCGCCCGCCGCGCCTGGGCAGGCGCAAGCCGGTGGGTGGTTGCCGGATCCGGATCGTGACTCCGGGCCTGTCGGCACCGCCAGGCCGGTGGTGGCGACCGCATCCGTGGCTCCGGCCGTGACGCCCATGTCGGCGCCCAGGGCCTCCGGCGCAGCCGCTGTTTCGGCGCCGGTAGCGGTCGCCACGGCGCGGCCCGCTGCTGCGGCGCCGCGTCAGCGCGGTGCCGCGGGGGTGCCACCGACAAACCCCGATGGTTACGCCCACTCTGCTGGGCACAGCGGCCCCTACGGGCCCGGACTGTCCGGATCGGCCTGGGCCGAGCGCGGGGCAGCCGCCGAATACGACGCCACCGCCGACGCCGGCTACGCGAAGGATGCCCCGCCGGCGCAGCGGCCGTCCCGACGGCATGCGGCCCCCGACACAGGCACGGACATCGCCCGCTACGGCCTGAGCGCCCTCCCGGAGCCGCAAGCGCACGGCGCCGCGTCCTACGGCGCCGGCTACGACGTCCCCGGCAGCTACGCCGTCCCGGGCGGCCATAACGCCCCAGCCGGCTTCGACGCCGAGTCCGGGTTTGACGCCGAGTCAGGCTTTGATGCCCAAGCCGGCTTCGACGGCCGGTCCGGCTTCGACGCCGAGTCCGGGTTTGACGCCGAGTCAGGCTTTGATGCCCAAGCCGGCTTCGACGGCCGGTCCGGCTTCGACGCCGAGTCAGGCTTTGATGCCCAAGCCGGCTTCGACGGCCGGTCCGGCTTTGATGCCCAGTCCCGCATCAACGCCCAGTCCGGCTTTGATGCCGCGTCCGGCTTTGACGCGCAGTCCGACTTCGACGGCGGCCAAAGCGACTACGCCGGCCAAAGCGACTACGCCGACCAAAGCGGCTACGCCGACCAAAGCGGCTACGCCGACCAAAGCCACGGCTACGCCGAAACCGGGGCCGCGGCCTGGACCTCAGCCCCGGGCCACTACGGCTACGCCGATCCCACCGCCCAGGACCAACCCGATACCGGCGGCTACGGCTACCCCGACCCCACAGCCGACGACCGCCCGAGAAGCAGCGGTTTCGGCCGCGCGGACTCGCCGTTCTTCGCCCAGGACTCGTCCGGCGGCTTCGTGCTCGACAACGATCACCCGCAGCCCGACCAGCCTGAAGGCACCGCCCAGAACACCTACGGCCGGCCCGCCGACCAGTACGGCCCCGACCCCATGGCCGCCCAGCCCGTCCGGACGCCGCGCAGCCGCGAGCCGCGGGGCCGCCGGTAGGCGCTACTTGTCGATGTCGCCGACCACGAAGAACATCGACCCCAGGATCGCGATCAGGTCCGGCACCAGGCAGCCGGGGATCAGCGTCGCCAGCGCCTGGACGTTGGCGTACGAGGCCGTACGCAGTTTGAGGCGCCACGGGGTTTTCTCGCCTCGGGACACCAGGTAGTAGCCGTTGATGCCGAGCGGGTTCTCCGTCCACGCGTACGTGTGGCCCTCCGGCGCCTTGACCACCTTCGGCAGGCGCACGTTGACCGGACCGCTGAGCTGGTCCACCCGGTCCAGGCAGGCCTGCGCCAGGTCCAGGGACACATACACCTGGTCCAGCAGCACCTCGAAGCGGGCGTGGCAGTCGCCGGCCGCCCGGGTCACCACGGGCACGTCCAACTGGTCGTACGCCAGGTACGGCTCGTCGCGCCGCAGGTCCAGGTCGAGGCCGCTGGCTCTGGCCACCGGGCCGGAGGCGCCGTACGCCGCCGCCTGTTCCGCGGTCAGTACGCCCACGCCGACCGTGCGGGCCAGGAAGATGTCGTTGCGCCGGATCAGCCGGTCGATGTCCGGCATCCGGCGGCGCACCTCGTCGATCGCCGTACGGGCCCGGGACGTCCAGCCCGCCGGGACCTCCTCCTTGAGGCCGCCGACGCGGTTGAACATGTAGTGGATGCGGCCGCCGGAGACCTCCTCCATCACGGCCTGCAGCGTCTCCCGCTCGCGGAACGCGTAGAACATCGGGGTGATCGCGCCGATCTCCAGCGGGTACGAGCCGAGGAACATCAGGTGGTTCAGCACCCGGTTCAGCTCGGCGAGCGCCATTCGCAGCCAGGTCGCGCGTTCGGGCACCTCGATGCCCATGAGGCGTTCCACGGCCAGGGCGACGCCCAGCTCGTTGGAGAACGCCGACAGCCAGTCGTGCCGGTTGGCCAGGACGATGATCTGCCGGTAGTCGCGCACCTCGAAGAGTTTCTCGGCGCCGCGGTGCATGTAGCCGACGATCGGCTCGCAGGACGTCACGCGTTCGCCGTCGAGGGTGAGCTTGAGCCGCAGCACGCCGTGCGTGGACGGGTGCTGGGGGCCGATGTTGAGCACCATGTCGGCCGTGTCCAGACCGGACCCCGTGCCGACCGTCATCTCCCGGAGGTCGCTCATGCCAGCATCGTCCCACGGAGCTCGATGCCCACCTCGTGCAGCAGCCACCAGTGCCCGCCCAGCCCGGCCGGGTCGATCAGTTCGCCGGCGGCGCCGGCCGAGCTCAGTGCCCGCAGGTAGGCCGCCGGGTCGCTGCGGGCCAGGTCCAGCGGTGGCCGGCCGCCGCCGATCCCGAGGCCGCGCAGGGCGGCCCGCTGACTGATGATCCGGTACGCCGTCCCGGCAGCCGCCGCGGCCGAGTCGACAGCCACGTGGGCGGTCACGTCGGTGCTGCCGTCCGGCCGGGGTGGCACCTGCCGTCCGTCCCGGTACCCGGTCAGGGTGCCCAGCGGTGGCCGCGCCGAGCGCACGTGCCCGTAGTCGATCGCGAGGGCGCAACCCCGCCGGACCGCCGCGACCGCGTCCGCCCAGGCGACGTCGCGGGGCCAGCCCAGTTCGATCCGGTCGCCGGGCCGGGCCGCCGGCCACCAGCGGCTCAGCCAGAACCGGTCGGCCGCGTCCACGTCGGGACCGAGCAGCTCCGCGCCGGTGGCCGGGTCGACCAGCACCCGCCGGGCCCGGCCCTCGGTGTCGACCTCGGCCACGTCCAGCGGCACGTTGTCCAGCCATTCGGTGGCCAGCAGCATCCCGGTGACCTGCTCGGGCACGTACCGCTGCCAGGAGATGTCGGCCGGCAGGCCCGCCGGCCGGGCGGCGACCTCGACCCCGGCGAAGCGGATCCGGTGGGCCAGGCCGTGCGCAGGGTCGGTGTCGAGCAGGGCGTGCAGGGCGGCGAGCAGTTCGCCGCGACCGGCGCCCACGTCGACGACGTCGAGGGTGGCCGGGCGGCCCAGCGCGGCGTCGACCTCGCTGATCAGTCGCAGCAGGGCCCGGGCGAACAGCGGGGAGGCGTGCACGCTGGTCCGGAAGTGGTCCGCGGGGCCCTCGGTGGCCCGGGTGAAGAAGCCGCCCGGTCCGTACAGGGCGGTGGTCATCGCCGCTCGCCATCCCAGGCTCGTCACGCTTGCCAATCTAGGCCTAAACGGCCGGTGCAGTTGTTCACACGCCCTTGTCACGAGCGTGTTACATCGGCGCATACTTGCGATCGACCGGTACCCCATCACGAGGACTGGATCTTTCTATGAGCGCTGTGCCGCGCGCCGGAAAGCGCGCTCGCCCCCTGGTCGTGGGTGTGGTCGGAGCCGGCCGGGTGGGTGCCGTCCTCGGTGCCGCTCTGGCGGACGCCGGGCACCGGATCGTCGCCGCGGCTGCCGTCTCCGCCGCCTCGCGGGAGCGCGCCCAGCGCCTCCTGCCGCAGGCCGCGATCCTGCCCGCCGACGAGGTCGCCCGGGCCGCCACCGATCTGCTGCTGCTCGCCGTTCCGGACGACCACCTCGCCGCCGTCGTGTCCGGCCTGGTCGCGACCGGCTCGCTGGGCTCCGGCACGGTCGTGGCGCACACCTCGGGCGCCCACGGCCTGGCGGTCCTCGGTGATCGCGACGGCCTCGCGCTGCACCCGGCGATGACCTTCACCGGCGCCGACACCGACCTCGACCGGCTGCCCGGCATCGCCTGGGGCGTCACCGCCCGCGACCGGGCATTCGCCGCGCGGCTGGTCACCGACCTGGGCGGGGTGCCGGAGTGGATCGCCGAGGATGCCCGCCCGCTCTACCACGCGGCCCTCGCGCACGGCGCGAACCACCTGGTCACGCTGGTCAACGAGGCCGCCGACCTGCTGCGCGCGGCCGGTGTCGAGCACCCCGGGGCCGTGCTGTCGCCGTTGCTGCACGCGGCCTTGGACAACGCACTGAGCCTGGGTGATGCCGCGCTGACCGGGCCGGTGTCGCGGGGTGACGCGGGCACCGTGGCCAAGCACCTGAGCCGGATCGCGCCGGAGTCCGTACCGGCGTATCTCGCCCTCGCCCGGCGCACCGCCGACCGGGCCATCGCCGCCGGGCGGCTGCGGCCGCAGGACGCGACGCTGTTGATGGATGTTCTCGCCCAGGCGACCGTAGGGAGTCCTTCATGACCGCGCTCATCCACACCCGGGCCGAGCTGGCCGCCGTCCGTGCCGCCGCGCCCGGCCGGGTCGCCGTCGTGATGACCATGGGTGCCCTGCACGAGGGGCACCGGCAGCTGATGCGCGTCGCCCGGGAGCGGGGCGACTTCGTCATCGTCACGGTGTTCGTGAACCCGTTGCAGTTCGGGCCGAACGAGGACTTCGACAAGTACCCGCGCACCCTGGCCGCCGACGTCGAGGCGTGCCGGGCCGAGCAGGTCGACGTGGTGTTCGCCCCGGACCGGGACGAGATGTATCCGGGCGGCACGCCGCAGGTGACGCTCAACGCCGGCGCGATGGGCGAGATCCTCGAGGGCGCCAGCCGCCCGGGGCACTTCTCCGGGATGCTCACCGTGGTCGCCAAGCTGCTCCTGCTGACCCGGGCCGACCTGGCGTTCTTCGGCGAGAAGGACTTCCAGCAGCTGGCCCTGATCACCCGGATGGTCAAGGACCTGGAGATCGGCGTCGAGATCGTCGGCGTCCCCACGGTCCGCGAGGCCGACGGTCTGGCGCTGTCCAGCCGCAACCGCTACCTGTCGGCGGAGCAGCGGGTGGCGGCGCTGACGCTGTCGCACGCCCTGCGGGAGGGGGCCGCGCAGACGGACGCGCAGAGCGTGCTCGAGGCGGCCGGCAAGATCCTCGCCGACGAGCCCGGCGTGCAGGTCGACTACCTCGCACTGACCGACCCGCTGCTCGGCCCGGCGCCCGCCGACGGGCCCGCGCGGCTGCTCGTCGCGGCCAAGGTCGGCAGCACCCGGCTGATCGACAACGTTCCGGTCCTGCTGGGAAAGGCCGCTCGATGATCCGCACCATGCTCAAGTCCAAGATCCACCGGGCCACGGTCACCCAGGCCGACCTGCACTACGTGGGCTCGGTGACCGTGGACCTCGACCTGATGGAGGCGGCCGACCTGCTGGCCGGCGAGCAGGTCGCGATCGTCGACGTGACCAACGGCGCGCGGCTGGAGACGTACGTGATCCCGGGCGAGCGCGGCACGGGCGTCATCGGCATCAACGGCGCTGCCGCGCACCTGGTGCACCCCGGTGACCTGGTCATTCTGATCTCGTACGGGCAGCTGACCGACGCTGAGGCCCGGTCGTACCGGCCGCGGGTCGTGCACGTGGACGCGGCCAACAAGATCATCGAGTTGGGCGCGGATCCGGCCGCGGTCGCGGACGGCATGGCCGGTGATCCCGTACGCGCGGACGGCGCCCTGCTGGCCGGCTGACCGGGGTTCTCCGCCAAGCCGCCGTACCGGTCGGGTCGATTGCCCTATGATCGACAAATCGGACATCGGCCGGCTCTCGGGAGGCTCGGTTCATGCGACACCTGCCCCGGCTGCGCCGTGCGCGGCGGTGGCCGGTCGCGGCGGCGCTGAGCCTGCTCACGCTGGCCCTCGCCGCCGGGTGCGGCAATCCGGCCGGCGTCGACGGGGACCTCACCGACGGCTGGGCGGCGATCGGCGTACCGACCGGCTTCACCCCGGCCGCGGAGACGTGCCACCTGGCCAACTTCACGACGTCCGGGCCCCGGTCGACGTACGAGGAAGTCGACTGCAAGCTCAAGCACCGCACCGAGACCGTGTACGTCGGCACGTACCCCAGCCCGGCCGCCGAGGCGTCCGAACCGCCGGCGCAGGACTCGGCGGGGGCGCGGGCGGCGTACCAGAACTGCGATGCCAAGACCACGGCGTACGTGGGCGGGCCGTGGCGCACCGCCCGGCTCTGGATCGGGGTGACCCAGCCGACCCGGGCCGCCTGGACCGGGGGCGCCCGGTGGTACCGCTGCGAGGTGCTGGTGAGCAGCTCGGTCGAGGACGACGGCGGCCTGGTGCAGCGGGTCGGCAGTTTGCGCGGGGCGCTCGACGAGCCCGCTTCGCCGCTGCTGCTGACCTGCTACAGCGTGCTGCTCGACAAGGACGGCAAAATCAGCACGATGCCGGCCCGGGAGTGCTCGGCCAAACACAACGCGGAGTTCGTGGGCATCTGGGACGCCGGCAACGTCGGCTATCCGCGGACCACCGAGCAGTGGGACAAGTTCCACGACGGGTGCCGCAGCCGGATCGCCTCCTACGTCGGCGTACCGGACGACGACGACCTGCAGTTCCGCGCCGGCGTGATCTCGCTGCCGGGCGGGAACGACGTCTGGGAACTGGGCGACCGCGGGGTGCGCTGCTACCTGTGGCTGGACGCGACGACCCTCACGTCCTCGCTGAAGAGCAAGGGCGGCAAGGCCATGCCGGTCCAGTACCAGTAACGCCCGGCACTTCTTACCGCCCCGCCCGTGATTTCCGCGCCCGCGCGATGTTGACTGAGCGCATGTCGCATCTTGCCGACCTTCCGGCGCTACCCCGCCGTCTGGCCGCCGCCGAGCCCGGCTGGACCGAGACCACCGACGTGCTGGTGGTCGGCTCCGGCGTCGCGGGCCTGACCGCCGCCCTGCACCTGCGCGAGGCGGGCTTGCACGTCACCGTCGTCACCAAGGTCAACATCGATGACGGTTCGACGCGCTGGGCCCAGGGCGGCATCGCGGCCGTGCTCGACCCGCTGGACACCCCCGAGGCCCACGCGTTCGACACCGAGATCGCCGGGGTCGGCCTGTGCGACCCCGCAGCCGTACGCGTCCTGGTCGAGGAGGGCCCGGCCCGGATCCGCGAGCTGATGCGAATGGGCGCGGAGTTCGACCGCAACGCCGACGGCTCACTGATGCTGACCCGCGAGGGCGGGCACCGCGCCGACCGGATCGTGCACGCGGGCGGCGACGCCACCGGTGCCGAGGTGCAGCGGGCTTTGCACGAGGCGGTGCACCGCGACCCGTGGATCCGCCTGGTCGAGCACGCCCTGGTGCTGGACCTGCTGCGCGCCGCCGATGGCCGCGCCTGCGGCATCACCCTGCACGTGCTCGGTGAGGGCAGCGAGGACGGTGTCGGCGCGATCCTGGCCCGCGCGGTCGTGCTGGCCACCGGCGGCATGGGCCAGATCTTCGCCTCCACCACCAACCCGGCCGTCTCCACCGGCGACGGCGTGGCGCTGGCTCTGCGTGCCGGAGCCCGGGTCACCGACGTGGAGTTCGTCCAGTTCCACCCGACGTCGTTCATGACCGCCGGGGTGACCTCGGTGCAGCGGCCGCTGATCTCCGAGGCGCTGCGCGGCGAGGGCGCCCACCTGGTCGACGAGACCGGCAAGCGGTTCATGGTCGGCCAGCACGAGCTGGCCGAGCTGGCCCCGCGCGACGTGGTGGCCAAGGGCATCCACCGGGTGCTGCGGGCCACCGGGGCCGACCATGTCTTCCTGGACGCGCGGCACCTGGGCAAGGAGTTCCTGGAGCAGCGGTTCCCGACGATCGTGGCGTCCACCCGGGCGGCCGGCGTCGATCCGGCCACGGAGCTCATCCCGGTCGCCCCGGCGGCCCACTACGCCTCCGGTGGCGTCCGCACCGACCTGCGCGGCCGCACCTCCATCCCCGGCCTGTACGCCTGCGGCGAAGTGGCCTGCACGGGTGTGCACGGCGCGAACCGGCTGGCCAGCAACTCGCTGCTGGAGGGCCTGGTCTTCTCGCGACGCATTGCCGACGACATCGTGGCCGAGCTGCCCCCGCAGGCCGATCCGGTGGCCCCGACCGGCGAGCCCGGCTGGGTCGTCGCCCCGGCGATCCGCGGCGACCTGCAGCGGGCGATGACCCGCGGGGCCGGCGTGCTGCGCTCGGCCGACTCGCTCGCCGCCACGGCGAAGGAGCTGGCCCGCCTCGGCGAGCAGCGCGGCACCCCGCACAACGCGGCCTGGGAGGCCACCAACCTGCTGACCGTCGCGGCCACCCTGGTGGCCTCGGCGGCCGAACGCCGGGAGACGCGCGGCTGCCACTGGCGCGAGGACTATCCGAACGCCCTGGACGAGTGGCGCGGGCACCTGCTGGACGCGATCGACGCCAAGGGTGCGATCACCCAGACCTTCGAGGAGATGGCATGACGGACCGCACGGTGGGGCTGGACCTGGCTGAGGTGGAGCGGGTCGTCTACACGGCGCTGGCCGAGGACCTCGGTGACCCGCCGCGCGACGTGACCAGCGAGGCGACCATCCCGGGCGACCAGGTCGACACGGCCGAGCTGGTGGCCCGCGCGCCCGGCGTCGTGGCCGGCCTGCCGGTCGCGGCCCAGGTCTTCGCGGCCACCTCCGGCGGTACGGCCACCTTCGACCAGCGGATCGAGGAGGGCACCCGGGTCGTCCGCGGCGACGTCCTCGCCGTGGTGACCGGCCCGACCCGTTCGCTGCTGACCGCGGAGCGCACCGCCCTGAACCTGCTCTGCCGGATGTCCGGTGTGGCCACCCACACCCGCAAGTGGGCGGACGAGCTGGCCGGCACCAAGGCGACGGTGCTGGACACCCGCAAGACCACCCCGGGCCTGCGCGCGCTGGAGAAGTACGCGGTCCGCGTCGGCGGCGGCACCAACAAGCGCATGGGCCTGTACGACGTGGCCATGATCAAGGACAACCACAAGCTCGCGGCCGGCAGCATCACGGCGGCCTACCGCCTGGTCCGCTCGACCTTCCCGGGCGTACCGGTGCAGGTCGAGGTGACCACGCTGGCCGAGGCCCGGGAGGCGGTCGAGGCCGGCGCGGACTTCCTGCTCTGCGACAACATGACGCCGGAGCTGCTGCGCGAGGTGGTGGCCGCGGTCGGCGACCGGGCCGAGCTGGAGGCGACCGGCAATCTGACCCTGGAGACGGTCGGGGCCTACGGCGGCACGGGCGTGGACTATCTCTCGGTCGGCGCGCTGACCCACTCGTCCCCGATCCTGGACATCGCCCTGGACCTCCGCCCCCGTTGAGAGCTTGGGCCGCCCGGCGGGGCGGCCCGGCCGGCGTGACCAAGACTGGTGTGGTGTAGTCGCCGGTGCTGCGGTTGTGGAGCCCGACGCCCGTACCTTCGATCGATCGGGATTTTGATGCTTCTCTGCATTGACATCGGAAACACCAACACTGTTCTGGCCACCTTCGACGGCGACAAGATCGTCCACAACTGGCGGATCAAGACCGATGCCCGGTCCACCGCCGACGAGCTCGGGTTGATGTTCCGTGGCCTGCTCGCCGGCGACGCGGTGGAGATCACCGGGGTGGCCGCCTGCTCGACGGTGCCGGCGGCGCTGCGATCACTGCGGACGATGCTCGGGCGCTACTACGGCGACCTGCCCAATGTGATCGTCGAGCCGGGCGTGAAGACCGGGGTGCAGCTGGCCATCGACAACCCGAAGGAGGTCGGCGCGGACCGGGTGGTCAACACGCTGGCCGCGCACGCCCTCTACGGTGGTCCCTCGATCGTGGTCGATTTCGGTACCACCACCAACTTCGACGTGATCAGCGCACGCGGCGAGTTCCTGGGCGGGGCGTTCGCGCCGGGCATCGAGATCTCCTTCGACGCGCTGGCCGCCCGGGCCGCCCAGCTGCGCAAGGTCGAGCCGGCCAAGCCCCGCTCGGTGATCGGCAAGAACACGGTGGAGTGCCTGCAGTCCGGCCTCTACTACGGCGTGGCCGGCCAGGTGGACCGGATCGTCGAGCTGATGACCGCCGAGATCGGGTCGGTACGCTCGGTCATCGCCACCGGCGGCCTGGCCTGGCTGGTCAAGGACGCCTGCCGGACGATCACCGCGCACGAGCCGATGATCACGCTGATCGGGCTGCGGATGGTATATGAGCGGAACGTCTGAACCGGCCTTAGTAGGCTCGTCCGCAACCCGAACCCCGACAGAGAGTCATGCCGTGACCGAGCAGAACGCCCCAGCCGTTGACCCCGCCGAGGACCTACCCGAGCAGATGCGGGTCCGCCGGTCGAAGCGGGACCGGCTGCTGGCCGAGGGCGTCGAGCCGTACCCGGTCGGTTTCGAGCGCACCGCGACGCTCGCCGAGATCCGCGAGAAGTACGCCGAGCTGGCCACCGACACCGCCTCCGGCGACACGGTCGGGATCACCGGCCGGGTGATCTTCGTCCGCAACGGCGGCAAGCTCTGCTTTGCCACGCTCCGCGACGGTGACGGCACCGAGCTGCAGGCCATGCTGTCGCTCGACAAGGTCGGCGCCGAGGCCCTCGAGCAGTGGAAGCGCCTGGTCGACCTGGGTGACCTGGTCGGCATCACCGGCGAGGTGATCACCAGCCGCCGGGGTGAGCTCTCCGTGCTCGCCTCGTCCTGGACGATGACCGCCAAGGCCCTGCGCCCGCTGCCGGTCGCGCACCGCCCGCTGAGCGAGGAGACCCGGGTCCGGCAGCGCTATGTCGACCTGATCGTGCGCCCGCAGGCCCGGGAGATGGTCCGGACCCGGGCGACCGCGGTACGCAGCCTCCGCGAGTCCCTGTTCGCGCGCAATTATCTCGAAGTGGAGACGCCGATGTTGCAGTTGCTGCACGGCGGGGCCACCGCGCGCCCGTTTGTGACGCACAGCAACGCACTCGACATAGATCTCTATCTGCGTATCGCTCCGGAACTCTTTTTGAAGCGGGCCGTGGTCGGCGGCATCGAACGGGTCTTCGAGATCAACCGCAACTTCCGCAATGAGGGCATGGATTCCACGCACTCGCCGGAGTTCGCGATGCTCGAGGCGTACCAGGCGTATGCCGACTACAACGTCATGCAGCAGCAGGTACGTGAGTGGATTCAGGAGGCCGCGAACGCAACCGCCGGCTCACACATCGTGACGCACTTCGACGGCACCGAGTTGGACCTCGGCGGCGAGTGGCGTTCGGTGACGCTCTTCGGTTCTCTGTCCGAGGCGCTCGGTGAAGAAGTGACCGTCCGCACAGATCTGGCGAGCCTGCAGCGGTATGCCGAAAAGCATGACCTTTCCGTCGACCCGAAGTGGGGCCCGGGCAAGCTCGCCGAGGAACTCTTCGAGCACCTCGTACAGCACACCCTGCAGCAGCCGACCTTCGTGCGCGACTATCCCGAGGAGACGACGCCGCTGACCCGGGCGCACCGCTCCGAGCCCGGCCTGACGGAGAAGTGGGACCTCTACGTCATGGGATTCGAGCTGGCCACCGCGTACTCGGAGCTGGTCGACCCGGTGGTGCAGCGCGAGCGCCTGGTCGCGCAGTCGTTGCTGGCCGCCGGCGGCGACGCCGAGGCAATGCAGCTCGACGAGGATTTCCTGCGCGCGATGGAGTACGGAATGCCGCCCGCCGGTGGCATGGGAATGGGAATCGACCGGCTTCTGATGGCGCTCACCGGGCTGGGCATTCGGGAAACGATCCTGTTCCCCTTGGTACGCCCGGAGTAGGGCGTACCGGGACACGATTTACATCGGCACCGCGGCAATCGGCCGCCCGCCATTGACGGATCACGCGGCCCGGGCGTTATTGTTCACGGGGATTGGGTGAACAGAGAACCTGTGTTCGGAAGGATAACGGCGCGTGGCCAAGCAGATCATTCACAAGCTGGTCGATGACCTCGACGGCGGTGACGCCGAGGAGACCGTCAAGTTCGCCCTCGACGGCATTCAGTACGAGATCGACCTGTCCGAGTCGAACGCGGCGAAATTGCGCGACATCTTCGCGCCGTACGTGGGCGCGGGGTCCAAGGTCGCCCGCGGCGGGGTCGTCGTCGGCGGCCGGGCCGCCCGCGGCCGCGGCGGGGCGACCGCCGACCGCGAGCAGAACAAGGCCATCCGGGAGTGGGCCAAGAAGGCCGGCAAGGACATCTCCGACCGGGGCCGGATCCCGCAGGAGATCGTGGACGAGTTCCACGCCAAGGGGCCCGGCCGCTGAGCCGATCGGTCTGACGAAGGGTCCGGGGCGCGCGAGCGTCACGGACCCTTCGGCTTTTCGCGCGCTCTTCGCCGAGCTTGCGTAAGTTATCCACAGGGGTGACGAGCGTTGTCCACAGGCTGTGGACGGAGCTTCGGGCGCGCGGGATTTCGCTGTGCGCGTACTCCGCAAGGGTGGGGAACAGCCGTTGAGCGTGCGAAGTTGGGGAGAACATCGGCGCAGGACGTCCCCAGAGGGCTAGAGGGCCCAGCAGAGTCTCCCGGCGGCGATAGAGTGAGAGAGCACAGGTATCACCGATACCCGTGCGCTGGCCCCGCCAGTTCATTGGCGCACGGCACGTGAGGAGCACGAGGGCATGTTCGAGCGGTTCACCGACCGAGCGCGACGGGTTGTCGTCCTGGCCCAAGAAGAGGCCCGGATGCTCAACCACAACTACATCGGGACAGAGCACATCCTGCTCGGTCTCATCCACGAGGGCGAAGGCGTTGCCGCGAAGGCTCTGGAGAGCCTCGGCATCTCCCTCGAGGGTGTCCGGCAGCAGGTCGAGGAGATCATCGGTCAGGGCCAGCAGGCGCCGAGCGGGCACATCCCGTTCACGCCGCGGGCCAAGAAGGTGCTGGAGCTCTCGCTGCGCGAGGCCCTGCAGCTCGGCCACAACTACATCGGCACGGAGCACATCCTGCTCGGGCTGATCCGTGAGGGCGAGGGCGTCGCCGCCCAGGTGCTGGTCAAGCTCGGCGCCGACCTCAACCGGGTCCGTCAGCAGGTCATCCAGCTGCTCTCCGGCTACCAGGGCAAGGAGCCGGCCGCCGCCGGAGCCGCCGCGGGCGAGGCCGCCCCGTCGACGTCCCTGGTGCTCGACCAGTTCGGACGCAACCTGACCCAGGCCGCCCGCGAGGGCAAGCTCGACCCGGTCATCGGCCGGGAGAAGGAAATCGAGCGGGTCATGCAGGTGCTCTCCCGCCGTACCAAGAACAACCCGGTGCTGATCGGCGAGCCCGGCGTCGGCAAGACCGCCGTCGTCGAGGGGCTGTCGCAGTCCATCGTCAAGGGCGAGGTGCCCGAGACGCTCAAGGACAAGCAGCTCTACACGCTCGACCTCGGCGCGCTCGTCGCCGGTTCCCGCTACCGCGGTGACTTCGAGGAGCGCCTCAAGAAGGTGCTCAAGGAGATCCGCACCCGCGGCGACATCATCCTGTTCATCGACGAGATCCACACCCTGGTGGGTGCGGGTGCCGCCGAGGGCGCCATCGACGCCGCCTCGATCCTGAAGCCCATGCTCGCGCGTGGTGAACTGCAGACCATCGGTGCGACCACTCTTGACGAATACCGCAAGCACCTCGAGAAGGATGCCGCGCTCGAGCGCCGCTTCCAGCCGATCCAGGTGGGTGAGCCGTCGCTGGCCCACACCATCGAGATCCTCAAGGGCCTGCGGGACCGCTACGAGGCCCACCACCGGATCAGCATCACCGACGCCGCCCTGGTGGCCGCGGCGACGCTGGCCGACCGGTACATCTCGGACCGCTTCCTGCCGGACAAGGCGATCGACCTGATCGACGAGGCCGGCGCCCGGATGCGCATCCGCCGGATGACCGCGCCGCCGGACCTCCGCGACTTCGACGAGCGCATCGCCCAGGTCCGCCGCGACAAGGAGAGCGCGATCGACGCGCAGGACTTCGAGCGGGCCGCGCAGCTGCGCGACAAGGAGAAGCAGCTGCTGGGCCAGAAGGCGCAGCGGGAGAAGGAGTGGAAGGCGGGCGACCTCGACGTCGTCTCCGAGGTCGACGACGAGCAGATCGCCGAGGTCCTCGGCAACTGGACCGGCATCCCGGTCTACAAGCTGACCGAGGAGGAGACCTCCCGGCTGCTCCGCATGGAGGACGAGCTCCACAAGCGGGTCATCGGCCAGGAGGACGCGGTCAAGGCGGTCTCGAAGGCGATCCGGCGTACCCGCGCCGGCCTGAAGGACCCGAAGCGCCCCTCGGGCTCGTTCATCTTCGCCGGCCCCTCGGGCGTCGGTAAGACCGAGCTCTCCAAGGCGCTGGCCGAGTTCCTCTTCGGCTCCGAGGACGCGCTGATCCAGCTCGACATGTCCGAGTTCCACGACCGGTACACGGTGTCCCGCCTCGTCGGTGCCCCTCCCGGCTACGTGGGCTACGACGAGGGCGGCCAGCTGACCGAGAAGGTCCGCCGCAAGCCGTTCTCCGTGGTCCTCTTCGACGAGATCGAGAAGGCCCACCCGGACGTGTTCAACACGCTCCTGCAGATCCTGGAGGACGGCCGTCTCACCGACGGTCAGGGCCGCATCGTGGACTTCAAGAACACGGTGATCATCCTGACCACCAACCTGGGCACGCGTGACGTGGCCAAGGCGGTGTCGCTGGGCTTCCAGGCGTCCGAGGACGTGGAGAGCAACTACGACCGGATGAAGGTCAAGGTCAACGACGAGCTGAAGCAGCACTTCCGCCCGGAGTTCCTCAACCGCATCGACGACACGATCGTCTTCCACCAGCTGCGCCAGGACGAGATCCTGCACATCGTGGACATCTTCACCGCGCGGATCGAGACCCAGCTCAAGAACAAGGACATGGGCCTCGAGCTGACCGACAACGCGAAGAAGTTCCTGGCGAAGAAGGGCTTCGACCCGGTTCTGGGCGCCCGGCCGCTGCGCCGGACGATCCAGCGCGAGCTGGAGGACACCCTGTCCGAGCAGATCCTCTTCAACGAGCTGCGCCCCGGCCAGATCGTGGTGGTGGACTGCGAGGGCGACCCGGAGAACATCGAGAAGTCGAAGCTGACCTTCACCGGCGCCGACCGCGGTGCCACGGTCCCCGACGCGGTGCCCGCCGACCTCGGCGCGGCCGCGACCGAGGAGTAATCAGCACGGTTTCTGGAACGGCCCGGTGCTTCGGCGCCGGGCCGTTCCGCGTTTATTCACTGGCCGCGGTACGGCGCCCCGGCCGATCATCAACCGCATGCAGGTACCTCAACGGCAGATCCGAGCGGTCCACACAGCCGACACGATCACCGTCTACCAGGCGTACCGCGCGGAGATCGCCGACCCGGCCGTACGCGCCGGCCGCTTCGTGGCCCCGTTCAAGCGGGACCGGATGACGTGGATCAAGCCGTCGTTCCTGTGGATGATGTACCGCTGCGGCTGGGGCGAGAAGCCCGGTCAGGAGCGCGTCCTCGCCGTGGAGATCACCCGGGCCGGGTTCGAGTGGGCGCTGGCCCACGCGTGCATCAGCCACTACCAGACCGGCAGCGGGGAAACGCGCGCCGAATGGTCACGGCGGGTGCGGCGCAGTCCCGTACGGGTGCAGTGGGACCCCGAGCGTTCGCTGCAGCTCGGGGCGCTGCCGTACCGGTCGCTGCAGCTCGGCCTGGGCGGCGAGGCCGTACCGCGGTACGTGGACGAGTGGACGGTGTCGATCCGGGACGTGACCGACCTGGCCCGCCGGGTGCAGTCCACCCGCGACCCGGCCTTGCTGCCGCCGGAACGGCCTTACCCGCTCCCGGCCGACCTGGCGACGGCCATCGCGGCGTGAACAGCCCGGCGGCCTTGCTGCTCCGGCGGCCTTGCTGCTCCGGCGGCCTTGCCGTTCGGGCTGCCTTGCCGGCTGCCTTGCCGCTCCGGCTGCCTTGCCGCTCCGGCGGCCTTGCCGTTCGGGCTGCCTTGCCGCTCCGGCCGCCCGGCCGCCCGCCCTGCCGCCCTGCCGCCCGCCCGGCCGGCCGGCCGGCCGTGTGCGGCCCGGCTTCGGACGGCCCGGCTTCGGACGGCCCGGCTTCGGACGGCCCGGCTTCGGACGGCCCGGCTTTGGGCGGCCCGGCTTTGGACGGCCCGGCTTTGGACGGCCCGGCTTTGGGCGGCCCGGCTTTGGACGGCCCGGCTTTGCACGGCCCGGCGACGACCCGGCCGGGCCCCGGGCGGCTAGGTCAGCGGGGGGAAGCGGGGTGGATGATCGCCGGCCAGAACGAACCGGTCCGCGTCGGAGTCCAGCGGCTCGACCAGCCCGTCCGTGACCAGCCCGGACAGTGCCCGCGCCCGCTGCACCTCGTCCGCCCAGACCGCGTCCAGCCGCTGCCGGGGCACCGGCCCGGTCGAGTGCCGCAGCACCTCCAGCAGCAGACCCCGGACCTGCCGGTCGGTGCCCGCGTACTTCTGCGGACGCCGGGTCGGACCCGCCGGCGCCGGGGCGCCGCTCTGCCGCCACGCGCACACCGCCTCGAACGGGCAGTCCGGGCAGCGCGGTGAGCGGGCCGTGCAGATCAGCGCCCCCAGCTCCATGAACGCGATGCTGGCCCGGGCCGCCCGGGCCGGCTCGATGGGCAGCAGCTCCGCCATCGCGGCCAGGTCAGCCGTCGTCGTGGTCGGTCCCGCGTCCGGGTCACCGGCGACCGCCCGGGACACGACCCGGCGGACGTTGGTGTCCACGACCGGGTGACGCTGCCCGTACGCGAAAGTCGCCACCGCCCTGGCCGTGTACATCCCCACGCCCGGCAGCGCCAGCAGCTGCTCCAGGTCGTCCGGTACCTGCCCGCCGTGGCGTTCCACGATGGCCACCGCGCACGCGTGCAGCCGCATCGCCCGGCGCGGATAACCCAGCCGGCCCCACATCCGGATGGCCTCGGACGGGGGATCCTCGGCCAGGGCCGCCGGTTCCGGCCAGCGTGTCATCCACGCCTGCCAGGCCGGTGTCACCCGGACCACCGGTGTCTGTTGCAGCATCACCTCGCTGACCAGTACCGCCCAGGCGCTGGTGCCGGGGACCCGCCAGGGCAGGTCGCGGGCGTTGGCGTCGTACCACTTGATGACCGAGTCGGCGAGCGTCATAACCGCACCAGCTTAGGATGCCGGAGTGAACGAGCTTGCCATCACCGTCATCGGTCCCGACCGGACCGGCATCGTCGCCGACGTCTCCGAGGCGCTCGCCGGGGTCGGGGCCAACCTGTCCGACTCCACCATGACCCGGTTGCGCGGACACTTCGCGATGACCCTGATCTGCACCGGCGCCGCCGCCGACGATGTGGAGAAGGCGCTGGCCCCGCTCAGCGGGCTGCTGGCGACCGTCCGGGCGGTGGCTCCCGAGGCGGACACGGACGCGGCCGGGGAGCCGTACCTGGTCAGCGTGCACGGCGCCGACCGGCTCGGGATCGTCGCGGCCGTCACCCGGGTGGTCGCCGCCGCCGGCGGCAACATCACCGATCTCACCACCCGCCTGACCGGCCCGCTCTACGTCCTGATCGCCGAGGTCGACGTGCCGCCCGGCGCGGCCGACGACCTGGCTGCCCGCCTCGCCGTGGCCGCGCAGGAGCTGGGCGTCGAGGTGACCCTGCGCCGCGCCGAGTCGGACGTCCTGTGAGCGACGCCCTGGCCGACTGGAAGCCCGACGTGCTCGGCGTCGAGGGCAAGGTGCTGCCCGTGGTCACCGCCCCGGCCGGCGTGCTCAGCAGCGCCGGCGCCGAGGTCGACCCGGCCGACCCGGCGATCGTGCAGCTCGCCGCGGACCTGGTCGCCACCATGCGGGTCTCACCCGGCTGCGTCGGCCTGGCCGCGCCGCAGGTCGGGGTGGGTGCGCAGGTGTTCGTCGTGGACGTGACCGAGCACCCGAAGACGGTGACCGCGCACGGCACGTTCGTGCTGTGCAACGCCCGGGTCGTCGAGGCGAGCCGGTGGCGGCCCGGCCGGGAGGGCTGCATGTCCGTGCCGGACCTGACCGGCGACGTGAAACGCGCCGGCCGGGTGGTGGTCGAGGCCGTTCTTCCGGGTACGGGTGAGCCGGTGCGGCTGACCACCGACGCGTTCGAGGCGCGGGCCCTGCAACACGAGATCGACCACTGCTCCGGAAAACTATTCCTCGACCGGGTCGCCGGTGCGCACGCCGTCTACCAGCGCAAGGTCTATCTCTAACGATCAGCGCGCGAGACGGTGTCGCATTATCGGCGCGTCGCGGCGGTCATGCCCCCTTCGCGGGGATACCGTGCACCCATCATGCGTTCGACGGTCGGTCCCCTTCCTGCCGCCGTGTACTGGCGGCGTCGCGCTGTGGTGCTCGGAGCACTGCTGCTCGGCGTCATCGTGCTGTTCGTGTCCTGCTCCGGCGGGGACGACAAGGACAGCAACCGCGGCAAGGGCGCTTCCTCGCAGGCGCCGCTCACGCTTCCCTCGGCGTCCAACACCCCCGAGGAAGAGCCGTCCTTCACCGACCCCGGACCGGGCGCGGGCAACCCGTCGCTGCCGGACCCGGGCGAGTTGACCGCCAGCGGCGCCGGGACCAACCCGTCGGCCGGCGCCGGCGGAAACCCGGGCGACGGCACCCAAGGCGGCACTCAGGGCGGCACCCAGGGCACTCAGGACGGTACGCAGGGCGGCACGACCGACACGAACGTGGCGGCAGCCAGTGGTGTGTGCACCGACGCGGAGATGTCCCTGACGCCGATGCCGGCCGTTACCACGGTCCGCCGTGGTGCCCCGCTGGCGGTGCGCCTCAAGATCAAGAACATCTCGGCCCGTACGTGCACCCGCGACGTCGGCCCGGACCTCCAGGAGCTCTACCTCGGCCAGGGAGCCGGCCGGGTCTGGTCCTCGGACACGTGCAGCACGGTGAAGGGCTCCGAGGTCCGCACGTTCCCGCCGAACGGCGAGCGCGAATACAACGTGACCTGGAACGGCAAGCAGGCCAACAAGTGCTCGGGCGGGCTGGCCACCGGCACGGCGCCGGCCGCGGGCGTCTACGAGATGCACTTCCGGCTGGGCGCCAAGGTCAGCGCCCCGGTCACCATCAACATCACCGCCTGAGTCGGTCTAGGCCGGCCGGGCGGGGCGCTCGTAGAGGAACTCCGTCCCGTCCTCTTCGTCCCACTGCTCGCCGACGTGCTCGAACCCGAACCCCGCGATGGTCGCCAGCGAGGCAACGTTCTGCGGACTGATGCTCGCCCGCACCGTCACCACGGACTCCTCACCAGCCGCCCACCGCAGCAGCTCGGTCACCATGGCCTTCGCGTAGCCGCGCCTGCGGTAAGCCGGGTCGGTGCTGTAGCCCATCTCGACCATGCCCGCGTTGTCCGGCGGCCCGTGGAAGCCGCCCGCTCCCACCACCACCCCGTCAGGCACCGAGACCGCCGCGCGGACGATCCAGTCGGCGGACGCCGGATCCGCCGCGATCTGGTCGAGGCGCAGGCGCCAGAGCCACGTCACCTCGTCGCTGAGGAACCATTTCGACAGCGGAATGCCGGTCGCCGTGCGCGCGGCCGCGAGATCGCCGGCCAGCAGAGCTTCGAGGACCGGGGGTGGCAGGCGTACGAAGCGCACTGTCGGCTGTTCGATGCTCATTCGGAGCCGTGGTACGTGCCGGTGTCGTCGGTGTCGTCCGCGAAGTCGGCGAAGTCCACGTTGCCCACGGCCAGGTTGGCCGAGACGTCGGTGAACGACGCCGGGCGTACCCGGAATGTCCGGCCCGGCTCCTCGGCGAGGTCGATCGCGAGCAGCGGGTGCTCGTCGTCGGTGAGGGCGACCTGGTCGGCCAGGAACAGGTACGCCAGCTTGTCGTCCTCGCTCGCGGCGGCGTCCGCCTCCACCAGGTTCTGGATCGTCACCCCCGCGTACGCCGGGTCGCTGACGTAGGTGGCGCTGCGGTGGGCTCCTTCGCTGCGCATCACGGCTCGCAGCTCGTCCCAGGCCGCATCGTCGCTGAAGTCCGCGCGCAGGACCAGGGAGGTCAGATCGTTGGGCGCGGGCAGGGGTGTGGGGATAGCAGTCATGGTGAGGCGAAGCCTAGACGTAGCGCTCGAGGATCGAGGCCTCGGCCAGGCGGGACAGGCCCTCGCGGACCCCGCGGGCGCGGGCGTCGCCGACCCCTTCCACTGCCTGCAGGTCCTCGACCGTGGCGCCCAGCAGGCGTTGCAGGCTGCCGAAGTGGTCGACGAGGCGTTCGACGATCTGGGCCGGCAGGCGGGGCACCTTGGCCAGCAGCCGGAACCCGCGGGGGCTGACCGCCGCGTCCAGCGCGTCGGAGGCGCCCGCGTAGCCGATCGCCTTGGCCACCGCGACCAGGTCGATCATCTCGGTGGCGGTCAGCAGGTCGAGCTCGACCAGGGCCTCGTCGAGCGTGCGGGCCTTGCGCCCGGTCGGCAGGTAGTCGCGGATGACCAGGGTGCGGTCGGAGTCGACGCCGGCCATCAGCTCGTCGAGCTGCAGGGCCAGCAGGCGGCCGTCGGTGCCCAGCTCGACCACGTAGCCGGAGATCTCGTCGGCGATGCGGCGGACCATTTCGAGGCGCTGCACGACCGCCACCGCGTCGCGGACGGTGACCAGGTCTTCGATCTCCAGCGCGGAGAGCGTGCCGGAGACCTCGTCGAGGCGCAGCTTGTAGCGCTCGAGGGTGGCCAGGGCCTGGTTGGCGCGCGACAGGATGGCCGCGGAGTCGTCCAGAACGTGCCGCTGGCCGTTCACATACAGCCCGATGATGTGCATGGACTGGCTGACCGAGATCACCGGGAAGCCGGACTGCTTGGCGACCCGCTCGGCGGTGCGGTGCCGGGTGCCGGACTCCTCGGAGTGGATGCCGGGGTCGGGCATCAGGTGCACGGCGGCCCGGACGATGCGGGTGCCGTCGCTGGAGAGCACCACCGCGCCGTCCATCTTGCACAGCTCGCGCAGGCGGGTCGCGGAGAACTCCACGTCGAGCGGGAAACCGCCGGTGCAGATCTGCTCGACCACCGCGTCGTAGCCGAGCACGATCAGCGCGCCGGTGCGGCCGCGCAGAATGCGCTCGAGGCCGTCGCGCAGGGCGGTGCCCGGAGCCATCAGGGCGAGGTTGGCGCGCAGCGGGTCACCGCTGACTCCACCGCCGGTCAGGCCGGGCGTCGTCGGGGTCATCGGGCGGGCTGCCGAACCGTTGACGCCGGCAGCAGCGCCATTGGCATGGCGGTTTGATGAGGCATCGCGGTCGAGCGGCACCTGTACATTCTACGGACTCGTATCCAGGTCAACGAGCCGCGGTTCCGCCGGGGCTCCAGAGCGTGATCGACGGTCACTGCCGGTGAGCGTGCGGCGCGGCTCATTCGGCTGACGCCCGGGCTGCCCACTGCACCGCGGTCTGCAGGTCGCCCACCTCGACGACGCGCATGCCCTTGGGCGGGCTGTCGCCCTCGCCGGTGCCGTACCCGGGTGGGACCAGGGCGAAGCGGAAGCCCAGCCGGGCCGCCTCGGCCAGCCGCCGCCCGATCGCGCCGACCCGGCGCACCTCGCCGGTCAGCCCCACCTCGCCGATCGCCACCAGGTGCGGGGCCATCGCCAGGTTGAGCGCGCCGGAGGCCACCGCCAGGGCCATCGCCAGGTCGGCCGACGGCTCGGTGACCCGGATGCCGCCGACGGTGGCCGCGAAGACCTCCCGGTCGTGCAGCTTGATCTTTTCCATCCGGCGCTGCAGCACCGCCAGCACCATGGCCAGCCGGGCGCTGTCGAGCCCGGAGACGGTGCGCCGGGGCGAGCCCTGCACCTGGGCGCCGATCAGGGCCTGCACCTCGGTGACCATCGCCCGGCGGCCCTCCATCGCCACGGTGACGCAGGTGCCCGGCACCGGCTCGTTGTAGCGGGTGAGGAACAGCCCGGACGGATCGGCGAGGCTGACGATGCCGGTCTCGTGCATCTCGAAGCAGCCCACCTCGTCGGCCGGGCCGTAGCGGTTCTTCACGCCGCGGACCAGGCGCAGGGACGAGTGCTTGTCGCCCTCGAAGTGCAGCACCACGTCGACCAGGTGCTCGAGCACCCGCGGACCGGCGACCGAGCCGTCCTTGGTGACGTGCCCGACCAGTACGGTGGCCACCCCGCGCTCCTTGGCGATGCTCACCAGGGCCGCGGTGACGGCGCGGACCTGGGTGACACCGCCGGGCACACCCTCGGTGCCGGGCGCGGAGATGGTCTGCACCGAGTCGATGATCAGCAGCCCGGGCTTGACCGCGTCGAGGTGACCGAGGACCGCGCCGAGGTCGCTCTCGGAGGCGAGATAAAGATTGTCGTGCAGGGCGCCGAGCCGCTCGGCCCGCAACCGCACCTGGCTGACCGACTCCTCGCCGCTGACCACCAGCGAAGGGGTGTTGGTGCCCGCGGCCCACTGCTGGGCCACGTCGAGCAGCAGGGTCGACTTACCCACGCCGGGCTCGCCGGCCAGCAGCACCACCGCGCCCGGCACCAGACCGCCGCCGAGCACCCGGTCGAGCTCGGAGACGCCGCTGGGCACGGCCTTGGCCGGGGCGGCACTGATGGTCTTGATGGGACGGGCCGGCTCGGACGGCATCCGCGAACTGACCACCCGGCCGGACACCACGGGACCGGTCAAGGTGGACTCGATGATCGAGCCCCACTCGTTGCACTCGGGGCAGCGGCCCAGCCACTTGGGCGGCTGGTGCCCACACGCGTCGCACTGATAGGCGGGCCGCGGCTCAGAGCGGGCGCGGGACGGAGTGCGGGAAGTCGTCACACCAGTCACGCTAGCCCGCCGGTATGACAAACCGGGGACTTACTCCCCTTCGCCGAGATTCTCCTCGGGACCGATGCCGGGCGCCCGCGACGCCGGGCTCAGCGGGATGGCCATCGGGGCCTGCAGGACCAGCGGCTGCGCGCCGTTGCTGAACTCGAACACCAGGTTGATCGACTGACCCGGGACGAGCTTGCCGCTCAGGCCGATGGCCTGCAGCTTCTCGGCGTCCTCGGGCAGGAAGGTGGCCGCGCCGAGCGGTCCGATCTCGATCCGGGCCGGCCGCGCCGCGGCGCCCGCCGGGGTGGGCGCGGTCGAGGGCGCCTCGCCCGGGCTCGGGTTGGTATTCGGGTCCGGGCTGGGGATCTGGTTGCTGTTCTGGTCGTCCTCGGTGTCCGAGGGCCGGCTGCCGGAGGGCTCCGGGATGGCCGTCGACGGCGCGGAAGGCGCCGTCGAGGCGCCGCCGACCAGGCCGACGGACCGCGCGGAGACCACGGTGTCCTGCTCCGTGGTGTCGGTGGCCGGCTGGCTGCTGACCAGGACGGTGATGGCCTGCCTGGTCTGGTTGTAGAGGCCCAGCTGCAGCGGCGCGGCGGCGCCGGCCGCGTAACCGGTCGTGCCGTCGTACGCGACCGCGAGGTTGCGGATGTAGACCGAGGCGTCGGAGTTCTGTGAGTTCACGCCGTAGACCGACGGGTTCTTGAGGGCCGTCTCGGCGACCTGACCAGCGCTGCAGCCGGCGAGCGCGATGGCGGCCAGCGTGGCGACACCCGTGGCCACAGCGGCGCGGCGGGTTCCCGGCGAGCGCATCACAGTCCTCCAAGAAACTCGAGAATGCTCCGC
Organism: Actinoplanes sp. NPDC048967; assembly: GCF_040649415.1. NCBI lineage: Bacteria > Bacillati > Actinomycetota > Actinomycetes > Micromonosporales > Micromonosporaceae > Actinoplanes > Actinoplanes sp. NPDC048967. The sequence continues at coordinate 646,059 of NZ_JBEZFL010000002.1, read as the reverse complement.
GGATCAGCCTAGAGGGCGTGGATCCGGCGCGTACGGCGACCCGTCCATTCACACCACCCGGCCGCTGAACACGAGCAGCACGACGTCGAGGAGTGCCACCACGATGACCGATCGAAACATCGCGACCTGCCGGGTGCCGCGGCGGAGTGCCCGCTGACCCGCGTACCAGCCCAGCGGCAGGACCAAGACGGCGGCCGCGGCGACCGCGATGCCCGGCCACGACGGCGGCCCGTCCGGTCCGAAGACCAGGGTGAGGGTCGCGGCCAGCAACAGACCCGCCGCCGCGAACTGGGATCCGGTCGCGCCGAGGCGGTGCGGCAGCCCGACGACGCCGGTCGCGGCGTCGTCGGCCAGGTCCGGCAGCACGTTGGCGAAGTGCGCCCCGCCGCCGAGCAGCGCGCCCGCGGCGACCAGCCAGGCCGGCGGCCAGGGGTGACCCGGCAGGGCGAGCACCACGAAGGCCGGCATCAGCCCGAAAGCCACCAGGTAGGGCAGCACCGACAGCGGGGTGGACTTGAGCGGCCAGTCGTAGAGCAGCGCGAAGATCCCGACCAGGGTGACGCAGATCGCGGCGGCTGCCCCGAAGGGCAGCCCGAGCAGGGGGATCGCCAGCGAGGCGACCAGGCCCGCGACCCCCACGGTACGGCGGGAGACCACCCCCGAGGCCACAGGTTTGTCGGTCCGCCCGGCGACCCGGTCCCGATCGGCGTCCAGCCAGTCGTTCACCCAGCCCACGGAGAGCTGGGTGGCCCCGATCGCGGCGGCGACGCCGAGCACGCTCCAGCCCCGATGCCCCACCCCGACGGCGAGCAGAGTCATGGCCAGGGTGACGGCTCCGCCCGGTTCGGGGTGGGAGGCCTTGAGCAGAGCGACGGGTCGGAACATGAAAGCAGTGTGGTGGTTGTGACCCACTCGTGCCACGCTCGATCACATGCCCCCGCTGCCCCGCAACGATCCTCGTCAGTACGACGACCTGGCCGGCGAGTGGTGGCGGCCGGGTGGAGGCTTCGAGATCCTGCACTGGCTGGCGCGGGCCCGCGGCGCGCTGGTGCCACCGGCGCAGCGCCCGGCGGCGGTCCTGGTCGACGCGGGATGCGGCGGCGGCCTGCTGGCCCCGCACGTCGAGCGGCTCGGCTACCGGCACGTCGGCGTCGATCTGCGCCGCGCCGGGCTGGAGCAGTCCGCGGCCCGGGGAGTGATTCCGGTGACCGGCGACATCACCGCGCTGCCGCTGGCCGACGGCTCGGCCGACGTGGTGGTCGCCGGCGAGATCCTCGAGCACGTCACCGACCTGCAGGCCGCGGTGGCCGAGCTGTGCCGGGTGCTGCGGCCGGGCGGGCTGCTGGTACTGGACACGGTCAACGGCACCTGGGCCGGCCGGTTCCTGACGGTCACGCTCGGCGAGCGCTTCGGCGTGGCGCCGGTCGGCCTGCACGACCCGGACCTGTTCGTCGATCCGGGCGAGCTGACCGTGGAATGCGCCAAGCACGGCGTGCAGCTGCTGGTCCGCGGCCTGCGGCCGAGCGTGGTCGGGCTGATCCGCTGGCTGTTCCTGCCCACCGGTCCCGGGGCGGGTCCGCTGGGCCGGATGATCCCGACCCGTTCCACCGCAGTGGTCTACCAGGGCATGGGCCGCAAACAGGGGGAGATGGCATGACGACTGTCGAGGAGGCGCGCCGGTTGGCGCCGCGGTTCGCGGCCCGGGCCGCGGAGCACGACCGGGAGGGTGTGTTCCCGGCGGCCGACTTCGCCGACCTGCGCCGCTCGGGCATGTTCGGGCTGATGGTGCCCGAGCGGCTGGGCGGCGCGGGAGCGGGCTTCGCCGACTACGCGGCGGTCGCCTACGAGCTGGCCCGGGGCAACGGCGCCACGGCGTTGATCTTCAACATGCACGCCTCGGTCACCGGCGCGCTCGGCGGCGTCACCAACGAACTGGCCGAGGCGCTGGGCCTGCCACCCGAGGCGCTGGAGGCCCGCGACCGCTACCTGCGCGCGGCCGCCGAGGGCAGCTGGTACGCGGTGGCGATGAGCGAGCGCGGCGCCGGCTCCCGGCTCTCCCAGATGACCACAAGTTACGAGGAGACCGACGAGGGTTTCCACATCAAGGGGGCCAAGACGTTCTGCTCGGGGGCGGGGCACGCGGACGCGTACCTGGTGGCGGCCCGCAGCTCGGCTGACCCGGACAAGGTCTCGCAGTTCCTGGTCCCGCCGGGTGCGGGCCTGACCGTCGAGCGGACCTGGGACGCGCTGGGCATGCGCGCGACCGGCTCCAACGACGTGCACATCGACGTCACCGTCCCCACCACAGCCCTGCTCGGCGGGGTGGAGGGGCTGGCGCTCGTGGTCGCCCAGCTCGCCCCGCACTGGATGGTGGCCAGCTACGCGGCGGTTTACGTGGGGGTGGCCCGGGCGGCGGTGGACGCGGCAGTCGAGCACGTCACCGCCCGGGGACTCGGGCACCTGCCGGCCGTACGGGCGCGGATCGGGCGCGCGGACGCGGCTGTCGCGGCAGCGCACCTGGCCGTCATGGAGGCCGCCCGCCGGGTCGACGAGGAGCCCGGCGAGGCGGAGACCAACCGCTGGGTGTGGCGGGCCAAGCTGCTGGCCGGGACGACGGCCGCGGAGGTGGCCGCCTCGATGCTGGAGGCGGCGGGCACCTCGGCGATGCGGCGCGGGCACCCGCTCGAACGCCTCTACCGCGACGCCCGGGCCGGATCACTACAGCCCGCGACCTCCGACGTGTGCGCGGACTGGCTCGGCGTCGAGGCGCTGGGCGGTGATCCGGACTCGCAAGGCTCCGCCCCGCGGTGGTGAACGCTTTTCGCGGGTAAGGCACCAGTCGGCGGGGTTCGGCCTGGGGAGGCACAAGTGAAAAGAATCGGTCAGGCAGTGATCGCCGGCCTGGGTACGGCATTGCCACCGGCAGCGGCACAGGACGACCTGTGGGAGGGCTTCTTCTCGCAGCACTACACGGGCGGCCGCCGCGGACTGGCGAAGCGGATCTTCGCCAACTCGGGGGTACGCACCCGGCAGGCGGCGGTCAGCCCGCTGCTGGAGGACGTCTCCGGCTGGTCCACCGAGCGCCGGATGCGCCGCTACCAGGTCGAGGCCATGCCACTGGCCAAGGAGGCGGTCGGCCGCGCGCTCACCGAGGCCGGCGTCGCCGCCGACGAGCTGGGCCTGCTCGCCGTCTGCTCCTGCACGGGCTACGCGACGCCCGGCCTGGACATCCTGCTGGCCCGCGACATGGGCATGGCGCCGTCACTGCAGCGGCTCTTCGTCGGACACATGGGCTGCTATGCCGCGCTTCCGGGCCTCGGCACGGCCGCGGACTACGTCGCGGCCCGCGGCCGTCCGGCGCTGCTGCTCTGTGCCGAACTCACCAGCCTGCACATCCAGCCCGCGGATTCGCGGGCGGACATCCAGCAGATCGTCTCGCACGCGCTCTTCTCGGACGCCGCGGCCGCCGTCGTGCTCACCCCGGAGAGCAGACCCGGAGGGTACGTCGTCAGCGACGTCGCCGCGCTCACGGACACCACCACAGCCGGCCACATGACCTGGGACGTCACCGACCTGGGCTTCCGGATGGGCCTGTCACCGCAGGTCCCCGACGTGCTGGCCCTGCACGTCCGGGCCATGGTCGACGACCTGCTGACCCGCAACAACCTGACGATCGCGGACGTGGACGGCTGGGCGGTGCACCCCGGCGGCCCGAAAATCCTCGACGTGGTGCAGGAACAGCTCGGACTGACGACCGAGGCGATGGCGGCGTCCCGCGAGGTGCTGGCGACGTACGGGAATTGCTCGTCCCCGACGGTATTGCTGGTCCTGGACGCGCTGCGGCGCAGGCCGCAGCCACCGCGCCGGGTCGTGATGCTGGCTTTCGGGCCGGGCCTCACGCTCTATGGCGTCCTGCTCGACACACCCTAGTGTTGTCGCGTGCGAGAGGACCGGGCCGCGGGCGCGACGCTGTACGCGTTCGCCCTGGTCCTGCTGCTGGTCGGGGGCGTGTGGTTCGTGCGCGCGGCCCCGGAGGTGGGAGAGGACCCGGCGGTGGTGGCCGGCCGGGCCACGGTCGAACGGCTGCTGCCTGACCTGCCCCGGCAGGCGGGGGCGGAGACGATGGTGCTGGCTGCGGGCGGACGCAAGGAACGCAACACGTCGGTGGTCGGGGGCGCGTACGCGCTGGCGATGCTGTGCGTGGGTGACGGCCAGGTCCGGGTACGGCTGAGCGCTACGGGGGAGGATTCGGGGCGGGCGGTGCCGTGTTCGGCGGAGGAGCCGGAACCGGTGGAGCTGACGGTCGGCCTCGCGGACAACCTCTTCATGGCGGTGTCAGCAGAGACCCGGGGCGCGGCGGTCTTCCGCTGGCGCGTGATCCGGACCCGCTCCTACTGATCCTCTTCGCGGACCGGCCCGTCTCCCGGGCTGGTGCGTTTCGCGTCTTGGCCCGGTCCGCGCTGGCCCGTTTTGTGGGTCGAGCTGTGGCGCGCGAGCTGCTCCATTCGTCGGCTGACTCGCCTCGCGATCAGCCCGTCGGGGTGCTGGTTCGTCTTCCGCGCTGTTCGGCTCGGCATGCCGGTCCGCTCGTCGGCTGACTCGCCTCGCATGCTGGTCCGTCCGCGGCTGTCCGTTTCGCGCAGGCAGCCCGTCTTGCGCCGCCTTGTGCGCGGCCCCGTCTCGCATTTGCTGCGCCTCATGACAAGCGTCACTTACCGGGCGGATCTTGCCGACCGTCTCCGGGGCCGCCCGAGGCTTGCCGGGCGAGGGTTGTCACGCAGCGTCAGAGTCGGGCCAGGTCGGGGCGGAAGTCCTCGATCGAGAACGTCCGGGCGATCTTGCGGACGATTTCACCCCCGCGGTTGACCAGCAAAACCGCCGCGGTGCCGTCGGGCATGCCGAGTTGGAGCCCCGCGCGGAGCTCCCCGGTGGGGTCACGCAGCGCGCGCACTGTCCTGGACTGAGTCTGTGGTACGGCGTTCGTGGGCGGGGCGCCACCGGTCTGTCCAGCGACGGGAGCGGCGACGACTGTCACCACGGCGATCCCGGGCGGCGCCGCGGCCGTGGTGTCGGCCACCAGGTCGGCGCAGTCGCAACCGTCGGTGAGCAGCACGACCGCCGGCAGCTGGCCGCGTAGCGGGACGGTCTTGCCGTCGCCGCCCATCAGCTCCAGGGCGGGCAGGATGTCACCGCGGTCGTCGGTCGTGGTCGCGGTGCGCTGGGTGGCCGGTGAACGGGACGGCCCGGGCCAGGCCGAGGCGAACAGGCTGGCCACGGTGACCAGGACGGCCATCGAGATGATCAGGACCGGGGCGCGCAGGCAGGCGGCGCCGACCCGGCGGAGGGCGCGCATGCCGGGGCGGTCGGTGAACTGCTGCCAGCCGGTGCGTTCCTGCGAGCGGTGCAGCTCGGCCTGGACGGCGCTGACCTCATCGGAGAGCTCGGAGAGGTCATCCGGGATGACGATGACGCCCCACTCCTCGGGGAGGTCCGGCAGACCGTCAGGGGAGCCGCCATCGGGCGGCCAGTTGCCGCCGTTGTCGCTCATACTGCCCACGATTCACCCTCCCCCCTGCCGACGAGTCTCGCGTGGCCGGGGACCTGCGTCCAGCCTCCCCCAAGCACGCCCTCGACCGCCAGTGGTGGGCGGTTCCGGTCGCTAGCGATAAGCTTGACCTCGCAAAGGCTTCAGGTCCGGAATATCCGACTCGCTGAGTCAAGTGGTCACGACGTAGTCACCCTCCGTTACTGAGGCAGCTCTTCGCCCGCATGTCAAGCGGTAGAAAGACGGCTCACAGGGCCTCTGAGCTGCACTAACAGTCACGGCCAGGGTGGGACATCGCTGCCTGAGCGTGTTACCCTAGACACAGCGAAAGGGGTTTCGAACCTATGGTTTTCAGTGTCGGCGAGACCGTTGTTTACCCCCACCACGGGGCCGCACTCATCGAGGCAATCGAGACTAGGGTCATCAAGGGCGAGCCGAAGCAATATCTCGTTCTGCGAGTCGCCCAGGGCGACCTTACTGTCCGGGTGCCCGCTGAGAACGCCGAGATCGTCGGCGTGCGCGAAGTGGTCGGCGAGGAGGGCCTGGGCAAGGTCTTCGACGTCCTCCGCGCACCGCACACCGAGGAGCCGACCAACTGGTCGCGGCGTTACAAGGCCAATCTCGAGAAGCTCGCCAGCGGTAACCCGCTGAAGGTCGCCGAGGTCGTCCGTGACCTCTGGCGTCGTGAGCGCGAGCGTGGTCTCTCGGCTGGGGAGAAGCGCATGCTCGCCAAGGCCCGCGACATCCTCGTCGGTGAGGTGGCCCTCGCCGAGAAGAGCACCAAGGACGAGGCGGAAGTCCTCCTCGACAAGGTGCTCACCGAGGCCTGACGTTCCCACCACCTCAGCACCACCCCCCACGGTGACAGCAGCCGAACAGGACCGCGACGTGACCGCGCAGCTCAATGCTCGCGGTGACGTCGCGGTCCTCGTTCCGGCCGCCGGCGCAGGTCTGCGCCTGGGCCCGGGCGGTCCGAAGGCCCTGCGCCTGCTCGCGGGGGAGCCCCTTCTCGTGCACACGGTCCGGCGCATCGCGGCAGCCCCGTCGGTGCGCCTGATCGTCGTGGCCGCCCCGGCTGCTGAGGTCGACGCGGTGCGAGGGCTGCTTGCCCCGGTGGCCGCTGTGACTGTGGTCGCGGGCGGGGCTGAGCGCCAGGATTCGGTGGCGGCGGCGCTGGCGGTCGTACCGGAGAATGTCGGGATCGTGCTGGTGCACGACGCGGCGCGCGCTCTTACGCCGCCGGAGCTGATCGAGTCGGTCGCGGCCGCTGTTCGCAGTGGGCGGCCGGCGGTGATTCCGGTTCTGCCGGTGGTCGACACCATCAAGGAGGTCGGTCTAGTCGACCCCGTCGATGGTGCTGACCGCGCCGACGTTGGTTCGGCCGGTTCTGCCGGCTTCGGCTCTCCCGGTGGCGGGTATGCCAACCGCAGCTCTGCCGGCCCTGCCGACGTCGTTTCCGTCGGCCCTGCCGGCTTGAGCCCTGTCGATCTTGATAATTCGGCGGACCGCGCAGACCCAGCGGATCTGGGGGATCCGGCTGACCCCGCGGACCCGGCCGATTCAGCTGTCTCCGCCGCTCGGGCCGATTTCGCTGTCTCAGCTGCCTCCGCCGACCGGGTCGATCTCGCCGATCCGGCTGACCCTGCCGATCCGGCCGATCCGGCCGATCCGGCTGACCCGGCCGATCCGGCCGATCCGGCTGACCCGGCTGACCCGGCCGATCCGGCCGATCCGGCTGACCCGGCTGACCCGGCCGATCCGGCCGATCCGGCTGACCCTGCCGATCCGGCTGACCCGGCTGACCCGGCCGATCCGGCTGACCCGGCCGATCCGGCCGATCCGGCCGACCTCGCCGATTCGGTCGATCTGGCTGATCCGGCCGATCCCTTTGATCTTGCCGACACCGCACACTCGGTCCTTGCCGTTTCTGCCGAACCCGGCCGTGCTGTTGCTGATCCTGCTGGCCTCAGCCCCATCCGCATTCCGGTGGAAGTTGTGCTCGGGACGGTTGATCGGTCTGTTCTGCGGAGTGTGCAGACGCCGCAGGGGTTTCGGCGGGATGTGCTTGCCGCTGCGCATGCTGCCGGGCTCGGCGCCCACACCGACGATGCCGGGATGGTCGAGAAGGCCGGCGTTCCGGTCACCTGTGTGCCCGGGTCGGAGCTCGCCATGAAGATCACCCGTCCGCTGGACCTGGTGATCGCCGAGGCGCTGCTGCACGTAGCCTGACGCGGTGACTTCTGTGAGCCCGCCCAGCCAGCGTGTCGGGATCGGCACCGATGTGCACGCCTTCGATCCCCAGCGGGTCTGCTGGGTGGCCGGCCTCATGTGGCCCGGTGAGTCCGGGCTGGCCGGGCATTCCGACGCCGATGTTGCCGCCCATGCCGCCTGCGATGCGCTGCTCAGCGCCGCCGGGCTCGGTGATCTCGGCAGCAACTTCGGTACCGCCGAGCCGGAGTGGGCCGGCGCCGCCGGGGTGACCTTGCTGGCTGAGACCGTTCGGCGGCTTGCCGAGCACGGCTTCGCGGTCGGCAACGTGTCGATTCAGGTCATCGGAAACAGGCCGAAGATCGGTAAGCGCCGTGAAGAAGCGCAGCAGGTGCTTTCCGCGGCGGTCGGTGCGCCGGTCACCGTCTCCGGCACCACCACGGATGGGCTCGGGCTCACCGGGCGTGGTGAAGGGCTTGCTGCTGTCGCCACCGCGCTGATCTATTCGGCATGAGGCTGCCCCGGACGGGGTGATCTCGCGGCCGAAGACCTACGCTCGATGGGTGTCGAGCGAGCCCACGTCCCAGTCCGAGCCGGAAACCACCCCTGAGGAGTACCGGCAGCGGGCCCTCCTGATGGCTGACCTCGGCCGTTACGACGAGGCGGCCGGGGAGATCGCCAGTGGTCTGGCCGCTGCGCCTGATGACGCCGCGCTGCTGACCACGTTGGCGCGGGTGCACCTGGCCGCGGCGCAACCGGTGGATGCGCTGGCTGCCGCGGACCGGGCCGTCACGGCCGCACCCGGGACAGTGGGGCCGCTGGTCGCCCGGGCTATGGCGTTGTCGGACGAGCGGCGGTTCGGCGAGGCCGCCGAGGTGGCGGCGTCCATTCTGGCGGCCTGGCCGGCTGACCCGTACGCGCAGCGCACCGGGGCGGCCCTGCTGAGTGAGGCGCGTAACGGCCAGGACGCACTCAATGCCGCGTGGAACGGGGTACGGCTCACGCCCACCGACGCCGAGGCGCATCTGGTGTTGGCAGTGGTGGCGGCGCGGCTGCGGTTGTTCGACCTGGCGCAGCGGGCGTACGGGGAAGCCCTCGACCTCGACGCCACGATCGGCGACGCGCAGCAGGACGTCGGCGTGGTCCGGCTGGAACGCCGCCGGTGGGCGCTGGCGCTCGAGAGCCTGGCCGACGCCGCCCTGCCCGTTCCGGAGCCGGTCGCCGAGGAGGTGCCGGCCCCGCCGCCGCCTCCGGTCACCCGGCCGGCCGGCCCGGTGCTCGACCGCTCGGCCCTGGTCGCGGACACGTTCCGGCAGGCCGTTCTGTACGGCAGCAACGGGGTGCTGATCGCCGCCGTGCTCGCCGCGGTGATGACCACCGCCAGCACCGGCGTGGCCCGGATGTGGGGCGGGGTCATCGGAGTGGTGGTCGTGGTGGCCGTCGCGGTCTGGCTCACGCGTGCGCTGCCGGTGCCCATCGGTATTGCTCTCGGCGAGATCCGCGGAGCGGGCCGGCTGGTCGCCGCGGTCTATGCGACGGCGTTGGCGCCGCTGGGTCTGGTGGCGTTCGCGGTGCTCGGCGGCGTCATCCCGTTGGTCATCGCGATGCTTGTCGCTGCCGCCGCCGAGCTCGCCGTTCTGACCCAGCGCCGGTAGGTGGAGCCCAACGCCGGGACGTGCGGCCAACGCTAGTAAGAGCAGCCCACCCGCGGGCAGAGGCCATCTGCGGGCAGGGGGCCATCCGCGGGCAGAGGCCATCTGCGGGCAGGGGGCCATCCGCGGGCAGAGGCCATCTGCGGGCAGGGGGCCATCCGCGAGTAGGGGGTCACCCGCGAGCAGGGGGGCCATCTGGGGGAAGGGCCCACCCACGAGTAGGGGGTCACCCGCGGGCAGGGGCCATCTGCGGGCAGGGGGTCACCCGCGGGCAGCGGGTTCAACGGCCAAGAAGTGCCGCCGAACCCAGGGCAAGGCGGCCCAACGGCCGGGAAGCCGCCAAACCCCAATGGCCGAGGGAGGAACGCGGCCCAACCGCCGGCAGGAGCCGCCGAACCGCCAGGGAAAGGCTCAGGCTGCGGCTCCGAAGAGCGGAGCGGCGCCGGGCTCGACAGCGGCGAGGGTTGTGCGTACTGCTTTTTCGGCTCGGCCGGCCGTGCCGAGAGCATCCAGGGCCAGCAGCGCCGCCCCCACAGCCGGTGGCGTGTCCAGGACACCGACCCGTACCTGTGGAGCTTGTGCCACCGCTCCCCGGACCACCTGGTCGTGCAGCACCGGGTGCTGCGCCCGGAGGACCCCGCCGCCCAGCACCAGCGCGTGCGGTTCCTCCAGCAGGCCGAGCCGGGTCGCCGCCACCCGGTGCTGGGCCAGGATCTCCGTCACCTGGCGGTTGACCAGTTGCCCGGCCACCCGATCGCCCTCCGTGGCGATCTTGAACAGCAGCGGCGTCAGTTCGCGGACCCGGGTCGGGTCCAGCTCGCCGAGGTGCAAAGCAATGCTCACCTCCTCCACAGTCGAGTAACCGAAGTGGTTCGCGACCGCCTGTGATAGTGACGTCTCGTCGCCGCGGCCGTCTTCGCCTCGGGCGGCCATGCGCAGCGTGTGGTCGGCCAGGTCGTGGCCGCCGCCCCAGTCGCCGGAGATCGGGCCCAGGGCGAGGAACCTGGCTGTGCGTCCGTCGGCGGCCCGGCCCACGCAGTTCGTGCCCGCGCCGCACACGACCGCGATCGCGTCCGGCATCGAGGTGCCCGCGCGCATGAGGGCGAAGCAGTCGTTGTCCACGATGGTCTGCGCGGTCCACGACTGCGCCTCGATGGCCGTGTGCAGGCGCTGGACCTCGATCGGCAGGTCGGCGCCGGCCAGGTAGACCGCGGCCAGGTCGATCGGCGTTCCCGGGGGCAGCCCGGCGTCGGTGCGGGTCGCGGCGATCAGGTCCCGCAGCACCTCGATCGTGCCGGTGAGTCCGAGGATGTGCGGGGAGCTGGTCGGTCCGCGGACGAAGCCGAGGATCTCGCCCTCCGCCGTACCGAGGACGACGTCCGTCTTGGAGTTGCCGCCGTCCACGGCCAGGTACAGCGGCTTCATCGAGCCCAGGCCAGGTGCTGCGCACCCGCGGCGAGCAGTTTGCCGGTCAGCGCCTCGGCGTCCTCGTGCTGGCCGATCAGGGGGTGGGCGAGCAGGGCGCGGTAGACCCGGTTGCGGCCACCGCGTACCGCTGCGTCCAGCGCCAGTTCCTCGTACCCGGAGACGTGCGCGACCAGACCGGCCAGGTCCGGGGCCAGGGGGGTGACCGGGAGCGGCACCGGGCCCGGGCGGCCCACCCGGGCCGACACCTCGATCACCGCCTGGTCCGGCAGGAACGGCAGGGTGCCGTTGTTGCGGATGTTGACCGAGTGGACCCCGTCCGGGTCGTGGCCGTGCAGGGCGGCGATCAGGCCCACCGCGGCTTCCGAGTAGTAGGCGCCGCCGCGTTCGCCGAGCAGGGCCGGCTTCTCGACCAGGGCCGGATCGCGGTACATCTCCATCAGCGTCGCCTCGATCTCCGCGACGCGCTGGCCGCGGGTCTGGGCTCCGCGGGACTGCCGGACGTGCCGGTCGTGGGCGTAGAAGTAGCTGAGGTAGTAGCTCGGTACGTTGCCCAGCGTGGTCAGCACCTCCGCCGGCAGGTCCACTTCCCCGGCCAGTTCGCCGAGGTGGGCCGCCAGCAGTTCCGGGAGCCGGTCGACGCCGTCCACGTACGCGGCGCGTTCCCAGGTCAGGTGGTTCAGGCCGACGTGGTCCAGGACGACCGCGGCCGGTTCCACGCCGAGCATCCGGGCGAAGCGGCGCTGGAAGCCGATCGCCACGTTGCACAGGCCGACCGCTTTGTGCCCGTCGTCGAGCAGCGCCCGGGTGACGATGCCGACCGGGTTGGTGAAGTCGACGATCCACGCGTCCGGCTTGGCCCGGGCCCGGATCCGGGCAGCCACGTCGAGCACGACCGGCACCGTACGCAGCGCCTTGCCGAGTCCGCCCGCGCCGGTGGTCTCCTGACCCACGCAGCCGCAGTCCAGCGGGAACGTCTCGTCGCTGATCCGGGCCGCCTGACCACCGACCCGCAACTGGATGACCGCGACGTCGGCGTCGGTGACGCCGGCGTCCAGGTCGGTGGTCCAGGTGACTTTGCCCGGGTGGCCGTAGTGCTGGAAGATCCGCGCCGAGAAGGCGCCGACGATGTCGAGCCGTTCCCGCGCCGGGTCGATGAGCACCAGCTCCGACACCATGGTGCCGAGCCGGGCGAACCCGTCCACCAGCTCCGGCGTGTACGTCGACCCGCCGCCGACGACAGCGATCTTCACCCTTTGACTCCCGTGAGTGTGACGCCCTGGACGAATGCCTTCTGGGCGAAGAAGAACACGACGACGATCGGGACCATGGCCAGCACCGTGGCCGCGGTGACCAGGTTCCAGTCGACGTGATGGACACCGTGGAACGAGGCCAGGCCCAGGGAAAGGGTCCAGGCGTGCTCGTTCTCGCTGGTGTAGAGCAGCGGGCCGTAGTAGTCGTTCCAGGCGTAGAAGAACTGGAACAGGGCGGCCGCCGCGATCCCGGGCCGGGCCATCGGCACCACGACCCGCAGCAGGGTGCGCCACTCGCCGCAGCCGTCGACCCGGGCCGCGTCCAGGTAGTCGGTCGGGATGGTGAGCAGGAACTGGCGCAGCAGGAAGATGCAGAACGCGTCGCCGAACAGCATCGGGATGATCAACGGGGCCAGCGAGCCGGTCAGGCCGTACCGGGCCCACATCAGGTAGAGCGGGACGGTCACGACCTGCGGGGGCAGCATCATCACGCAGAGCACGGTCAGGAACATGGCGTTGCGGCCGCGGAACCTGAGTTTGGCCAGGGCGTACGCCGCGGGCACGCTGGACAGCAGCATCAGCACCGTGGCGGACACCGCGTAGATGACCGTGTTGAGCAGGTAGCGCGGCAGCGGGGTGATCTCGAAGACCCGTACGTAGTTCTCGAAGTGCCACGTGTTGGGCCAGTAGTCGCTGGTCAGCGCCTGGTTGCTGGTCATCACCGAGATCAGGAACAGGTAGACCACCGGGGTCAGGAACATGATGGCCAGCACGATCGCGATGCTGTGCCGGGCTATCCACGCCAGCCGGTGCTGACGGCGTACCTGTCGGATGGTGGGCGGCGCGGCCGCGGCCGGCCGTTCCAGCAGAGCCGTCATTGTTCCTCCCCGGAGAAGGCCTTGGAGCGGCGCAGCAGGATGACCGTCACGGAGAGCGCGACCACGAACAGCGCGACAGCCATCGCGTTGGCGTAGCCGAGCGCGTTGTAGCGGAAGCCGACCGTGTAGAGCCAGAGCGGATAGGTGAACGTGGAGCCCTCGGGGAAGCCGAACGACGACGAGATGCCGCCGCCGGTCACGGCCTGCCCGCTGGCGATGGACCCGGCCACCGCGGCCTGGTCGAAGTACTGGAGCGTGTAGATCACGCCGGTGACCGTGGCGAACAGGATCACCGGCTGGATGGTCGGCAGGGTGACGTAGCGGAAGCGGTGCCAGGCGTTCGCGCCGTCGAGTGCGGCCGCCTCGTAGAGGCTGGCCGGGACGCCCAGCACCGCCGCCAGGAAGATGATCATGATGTCGCCGATGCCCCAGAGGCCGAGCAGCACCAGCGACGGCTTGGACCACTCGGGTGAGTTGAACCAGAGCGGTCCCTCGATGCCGATCCGGGCCAGGAAGTTGTTGACCGGACCCGTACCCGGCTTGAGCAGGTAGACGAACGCGATGGTGGCGGCCACCGGGGGTGCCAGCGCCGGCAGGTAGAAGATCGTCCGGAAGAAGCCCGCGCCCCGCTTGAGCTGGCTCAACAGCATGGACAGCCCGATCGCGCTGATGATCCGGACGGGTACGAACACCACGACCATCCACAACGTGTTGCGGATCGACTGGAGCAGGTACGGGTCATCGCCCATCCGCCGGTAGTTCGCCAGCCCGACCCATTCGGGCACGGTGAGCAGGTCGAACTTGGTGAACGAGAAGTACACGGCGCTGAGCAGCGGGTAGATGAAGAACACCACGATGCCGATCAGCGCGGGGGCGAGGAACGACCACGCGGTCAGGTTGCGGCGCAGGCGCATGGCTCAGCCGCCCAGGGTCATCACGCTGTTGATCTGCTTGTCCGCGTCGGCCAGCCCGGCGTTCAGGTCCTTGACCTTGCCGGACTGCCAGTTCGTGGCGAAGGTGCCGAAGGTCTCCTGGTACGCGGGCCCGGACGCGGCCGGCGGCGAGGTCAGCGAGTTCGGGTTGGCGAAGATGTCCATGAACGCCTTGAACTCGGGCTCCACCTGCAGCCCCGGATCGCTGATGGCCCCGGTGGTGGTCGGCACGTTCTTCAGCGAGTTGGCCAGCTTCACGATGGCCTTGTCGTCGGTGGTCAGGTACTTGATGAGCTCCCAGGCCGCCTCGGGGTTCTTGGCGTTCTTCGAGATGCCCATGATGTTGCCGGTGACGTAGCCGCCGCCGTACCGGGCCGGGTCGCTGACCGGGATCGGCGCGACGCCGTACTTGAGGTCGGGCGCCTGGTCCTTGAGGAACGCCAGCCGGTACTCGGCGTCGACGTTGATCGCCACCTGACCCTTCTGGAAGGCGTTGTCCGCGCTGAACTCGTCACCCAGGCCGGCCCGGAACTTCTGCAGGTTCTCGTAGCCGTACCAGTCGACCAGGCTCTTCTGCCAGGTCATCAGGGTCTTCCAGGCCGGGTCGGCACCGACCGCCGACTTGCCGTCGGGGGTGAGCCACTTCGCGCCGACGGCCGGGGCCAGGTGCGCGGCGGCGTTCTCGTAGAAGTCGAAGAGCGGCAGGAAGCCGACCGTCTTCAGTGAGCCGTCCTTGTTCTTGACCGTGAGCTTCTTGGCGTCCTCGGTCAGCTCGTCGAGGGTCTTGGGCGGGCCGGCGATGCCCGCCTTGGCGAACATGTCCTTGTTGTAGTAGATGCCGTACGCGTCGGCCAGGAACGGCATCGCGCAACGCTTGCCGTCGAACTCAGTGTACGAGCGCGTGGTCTCGTTCAGCCGGTTCAGGTCCACATTGTCCCGCTTGATGTACGGCGCCAGGTCCACCCAGGCCCCGGACGAGCAGAACTTGCCCACGATGTCGGTGGAGTACGAGAGCCCGATGTCCGGCCCGTTGCCGGCCCCGATGGCCTGGGTCATCTTCGAGTCGTCCTGACCCGGCTTCACCGTCACCTTGATGTTCGGGTGGCCGGCGGTGAAGTCCTTGATCACCGTGTCGATGGCGGCGGCCTCGCGCTCGGTGAAGAAGTGCCACAGCTCGACCGTGCCGGACACCTCCGTACCCGGGTCGGCGATCTTCTGTTCCTTGGCAGCGGGGGTGCAGGCAGCGGTCAGCAGCAGAGCGGCTGCGGCGGCGACGATCGATTTCTGGGCATGAGGTATCCGCTTGTTCACTTCGAGGGGTCCTCTCAGGGGTGGTGCGGCAGGGGGTTCAGGCTTGGTTGTCGCGGATCGAGGCGATCAGCGCCTCGCGGACGGCGGTGAGCCCGGCGTCGAGGGCGCCGAGCAGGACCGCGTCGTCGTCGATCGTGGTGACGGCGATGGTGCTGTCCAGCGGGGCGGCCCGGCGCAGGGCGCCCTTGACCGCGGTGAGCAGCGTCTGGCCGCCGGCCTGGGCGACCGGGCCGGCCAGCACGACGAGCGAGGGGTCGAGCACGGCGATCACGGCGGCCAGGCCGACCGCGATCCGGTCGGCCAGGTGGGTGAAGAACTCGCCGGAGGCGTCCGGGGCGGCGGCCGCGGCGGCGACGATCTCGTACGGGGTGCCGCCGGAGACGCCGTGGTCCTGGCCGAGGGCGAGGATGGCCGCGCCGCCGAACAGGTCCTGGAGGTCGACCTTGCGATGGGTGGAATCCGGGGAGTAGAGCGGCATGTAGCCGATCTCGCCCGCACCGCCGCGGGCACCGCGGATCAGGGTGCCGGCGATGTCGATGGCCAGACCGAGGCCTTCCTGGCCGAGCCAGAGCAGCGCGAAGCCGTCGACCTCGCGGGCCACGCCCCGGCGCCGCTCGGCCACCGCGGCCAGGTTGACGTCGTTGTCGACGCCGACGTGGGTGCCCAGCGCCGCGGCGAGCTCCGGGACCAGGCCGGCCCGGCCGAGGCCGGGCACGTCCACGTGCCGGATCGTCGCCGCGCCGACGTCGTACGAGCCGGGCACGCCGAGCTGCACGTGGTGGACCCGGTCGGCCGGGACGCCGGCCGCATTGCTCAGTTCGGCGACGACGTCCACCAGCGCGGTCCGGGGATCGGTCTGCAGGAAGTCGACCGGGGTGGCGATCCGGGCCCGGACGGCGCCGGTCAGATCGCAGAGCGCGGCCTCGACCGACGGTGCTCCGCTGGCGCCGATGTCGCGGACCGACACCGCGGCGGCGTACGCTGCGTCCGGATTGGCGGCATAGATCTCCGCGTTCGGCCCCGGGCGGCCGCTGTTGTAGCCGACGACGGTCACCAGGCCGGCATCGGTGAGCCGGCGCAGCACCTCGGAGATGGTCGGGGTGGAGAGCGCGGTCAGCCGGCGCAGATCGGCCCGGGTGAGCCGGCCCGGCTCGAGCAGGTGGGCGAGCGCCGCGCTCTCGTTCATGGCGCGCAGCAGCTTGGACGATCCCGCCAGTCGCGGCACGGGGCCCCCTCGGATTGGCAAATCAGCTAACAATTAGCTGGACCGTAGGGCTGCCGCTGTTGAGCTGTCAATACTTCGTCGCGCTGCGTTTCCCCCATGCGGCAAGTCGGCCGGGTGAATCACCCCCGGAGCGGGCAAAAGTGATTAATCGACAGGGATTGATTAATCAACTTAACTGACCTAGCGTGACCACTCATCGCCTCGGCGACGGGCACCCCCAACGCCCGTCATCGATGGCTCAACCCTGCGCGCCCACCCGCCTCCACCCCCACGAGGAGCGCCATGACCATCCCCTCACGACCGCACCGCCGCAAGAAGCTGATCGCGTACGCCCTCGGCGGTGTGCTGATCCCCGCGGCCGGCATCGCCTACAGCCTCATGCCGGCCAGCGCGGCGACCGCGGGAGCCATCAAGGGCCTCGGCGGCAAATGTGTCGACGTCGCCGCCGCCAACAGTGCGAACGGAACCGCCGTGCAGCTCTACGACTGCAACAGCACCGGCGCTCAGACCTGGAGTGTCGGCAACACCGACAACACGATCCGGGCGCTGGGCAAGTGCCTCGACGTGACCGCCGCCGGCACGGCCAGCGGGACCAAGATCCAGATCTACGACTGCAACGGTACGGCCGCCCAGAAGTGGACCGCGGGCACCGGCGGCACCCTCATCAACACCGGCTCGGGCAAGTGTCTCGACGTACCCGACAACAACTCCGCGAACGGCAACCGGCTGCAGATCTGGACCTGCGGCACCGGCGCCAACCAGAAGTGGACCCTGCCCGGCGGCACCACCACGCCGACCACGCCACCCACCACGACCCCGCCGAACAGCGGCGTCGGCCTGGACAACCCGGCGAAGAAGGACGTGGCGATGCAGATCGTCTCGGCCGCCGAGAACTCCTCGCTCAACTGGCGGGCCCAGTTCTCCTACATCGAGGACATCAAGGACGGCCGGGGCTACACCGCCGGGATCATCGGCTTCTGCTCCGGCACCGGCGACATGCTGGAGCTGGTCGAGGCGTACACGGCCACCAAGCCGGGCAACGTGCTGGCCAAGTACCTGCCGGCGCTGCGCAACGTCAACGGGACCTCGTCGCACTCCGGGCTCGACCCGAACTTCACCCGGGACTGGAAGACCGCGGCGGCCGACCCGGTGTTCCAGGCCGCGCAGGAATCCGAGCGGGACCGGGTGTACTTCAACCCGTCCGTGCGGGACGGCAAGTCCGACGGAGTCCGGGCCCTGGGCCAGTTCGCGTACTACGACGCCTCGGTGGTGCACGGCTACGAGGGCATGCGGTCGATCCGCAGCCGGGCGCTGAAGCTGGCCAAGCCGCCGTCGCAGGGTGGCAACGAGACCACCTGGCTGAACGCCTTCCTCGACGAGCGCGTCGTGGAGATGAAGAAGGAAGAAGCCCACTCCGACGTCACCCGGATCGACACCGCCCAGCGCGTCTTCCTGCGCAACGGCAACTTCGACCTGAACACCCCGCTGGACTTCGCCGTCTACGGCGACCAGTTCCACATCGGATAGTCAAACCACACCGGGGAAAGAGGGGCGGGGGAGCCACAAGCTCCCCCGCCTTTTCTCACCTGTTCCAGGTCCAGGCGTAACCGGTGTCCTCGACGGACAGTGCGGCGTCGCAGAGGTCCAGGGGGCGGAAGGTGTCGACCATGACGGCGAGCTCGTCGAAGGCCTCGGCGCCGATCGCGCGTTCCACCGCGCCTGGCTGGGGGCCGTGCGTGAAGCCCGACGGGTGCAGCGAGATCGAGCCCTGCTCGATGCCCGAGCCCCGGCGGGCCTCGTAGTTGCCGCCGGTGTAGAACATCATCTCGTCCGAGTCGACGTTGTGGTGGTTGTACGGCACCGGGATGGCCAGCGGGTGGTAGTCGACCTTGCGCGGGACGAACGAGCACACCACGAAGTTCGGCCCCTCGAACGTCTGGTGCACCGGCGGCGGCTGGTGCACCCGCCCGGTGATCGGCTCGAAGTCGTGGATCGAGAACGCCCACGGGTACAGGCAGCCGTCCCAGCCGACCACGTCGAACGGGTGGTGGGCGTACACGTGCCGGGTCCAGCCCGCGCGGTGCTTGACGTACACCTCGACGTCGGTGCCCTCGGCCTGCAGCGGCTCGTCCGGGCCGCGGACGTCGCGCTCGCAGTACGGCGAGTGCTCCAGGAACTGCCCGCGCACCGACAGGTAGCGCTTCGGCGGCCCGATGTGCCCGGTCGCCTCGATGGTCAGCATCCGCACCTGGCCGTCCGGCACGATCCGGTGCACCACCGAGGTCGGGATGATCACGTAGTCGCCGGCCTCGACCCGCAGCGCGCCGAAGGTCGTCTCGATCGTGGCGGCGCCCTCCTCGACGTACAGGCATTCGTCGCCGACGGCGTCCCGGTAGAGCGGTGACGGACGGTCGGCGACCACGTAACCGATCCGGACGTCGCCGTTGGCCAGCAGCGGGCGGCGGCCCAGGACCGCGTCGCCCGGGCCGGCGTCGAGCTTGTGGGTACGCAGGTGGCGCGGCTTGAGCGGCAGGTTCGGCGACTGGCTCGTGACCGGCGGCTCGTGCACCTCGGCCGAGCTGATCGCGGTCGGCGCGTACCGGTGGTAGAGCAGGGAGGAGTCGGAGGAGAAGCCCTCCTGGCCCATCAACTCCTCCGCGTAGAGTCCGCCGTCCGGCCGGCGGAACTGGGTGTGCCGCTTACGGGGGATCTCCCCGACGCTGCGGTAGTACGGCATCGTTGCCACCACCCCTAGAAAACTGACATTACGGACGGTGTTGTCCGCCTCTCGAAGCGTCCATTAGGTTCAGTTTCGTGTCAACGCTGGTGCCGCCGCTGTTCGCAGGACTCGTCGATGACGCGTCCCTGCTGCCGCCGGGCATCATCGGGACCCCGGAGGCGCTGGCGGCTCATACCAAACACCGTGACTCCTGGTATTCGGGACTGATCGGGGCATTGCTCGTACCGTCGTCGCTCGTCAATCTTGATCTCTCTCCCCGCGGCCTGGCCGTCGGCGTCGTCAACGACGCCGCGATCGGCGCTCTGCCCGCGGTGGTGGCCAAGCTGCGGGCCGCCGGCAGCGACGTGGCCCGGGTCGAGGCGGCCGTCGCCCGCCGCGGCGAGGACCCGCAGCCCGGCCTGAGTGCGCTCGGCGCGCTCGCCGTCGAGACCCCCGACCTGGACGTGTACGCGGAGATCCCGCTCAGCTGGGGCCTGCTCGCGGGCCTCGACACGGTGGCCGCCCAGCGCGCCGACGGCCTGCGGATCGCGCCCAAGTTCCGGGTCGGCGGGCTGGCCTCCGAGCTGTTCCCCACCCCGGTCGAGCTGGCCGCGGTCATCTGCGCCTGCCGCGACCGCAACCTGCCGTTCAAGCTCGCCGCCGGGCTGCGCCACGCGCTGCGGCACACCGACCCGGAGACCGGCTTCACCCACCACGGCTTCCTGAACGTGCTGGTCGCGTCGGCGGCGGCCAGTGACGGCGGTGAGGTGGCCGAGGTCGCCGAGGCGCTGGCCGCGACGCATCCGGTGCCGCTGGTCGAGCCGGCCCGCTCGCGCCGGACCGAGCCACGGCCGCTGTGGGTCGGCTTCGGGGCCTTCAACGTGCTGGAGCCGCTGACGGAGCTCATCCGTCTCGGCCTGATCAACGGCGGCTACGAGTGACCCTCTTCGACCTGCGCAACCTCCCGTACGGCGTGTTCAGCACCGGCGACGGGGTGCGGCGGATCGGCGTCCGGCTGGGCGACGCGGTGCTGGACCTGTCCCGGGCCGAGGAGCAGGACCTGATCCTGGCCGGGGGTGCGCTGCGGCAGCCGGCGCTCAACGTGCTGATGGCGCTGGGACGTCCGCTGTGGAGTGCCATCCGGGCCCGGGTCGTCCAGCTGGCCCCCACGCTGCCGGCCGTCCCGCTGGCCGACGTCGAGCTGCACCTGCCGTTCGAGGTGGCCGACTACACCGACTTCTACTCCTCCGAGCACCACGCCACCCAGGTCAGCCGGATCCTGCGGCCCGAACGACCCGGGCTCCAGCCGAACTGGAAGCACCTGCCGATCGGCTACCACGGGCGCGCGGGCACGGTCGTGGTCTCCGGCACCCCGGTCGAGCGGCCCGCCGGTCAGCTCGGTCCCGGCGAGTTCGGGCCGTCCCGGCGGCTCGACGTCGAGGCCGAGGTCGGTTTCGTGGTGGGCGTACCGGGCCGGCGGATCAGCACGGCCGACTTCGCCGAGCACGTCTTCGGGGTGGTCCTGGTCAACGACTGGTCGGCCCGCGACATCCAGGCTTTCGAGTACCAGCCGCTCGGGCCGTTCCTGGCCAAGTCGTTCGCCACGTCGGTGTCGCCGTGGGTCGTGCCGCTCGAAGCACTGTCCGGTGCTCTCGTGCCGGCGGTCGCGCAGGACCCGGTACCGGCGGAATACCTCAGGCCCCCGGGCGACGCCCTGGACCTGAGCCTGACGGTCGACTGGAACGGGACCACGGTCAGCTCACCACCGTTCGCCCAGATGTACTGGACGCCCGCCCAGCAGCTCGCCCACCTGACCGTCAACGGCGCCAGCGTCCGCACCGGCGACCTCTTCGCCTCCGGCACAGTCTCCGGCCCGGAACGCGCGCAGGCCGGCTCGTTCCTGGAGCTGACCTGGAACGGCACCGAGCCGGTGAAGCTCGACGACGGCTCGGCCCGGGGCTTCCTGCTCGACGGCGACACGGTCACCATCAGCGCGACCGCACCCGGCGTGGACGGCGCGCCGATCGGGCTGGGGTCCGTAACCGGAACTGTCTGTCGCTGAGGGACGACTCGCCGTACCTTGTAGGCGGGAGGTCGGGGATGTCCACGGTTGCGGTGACACGGCTGGTCGAGGCGCCGGTGGCTGCCGTGTGGCGCGTCTTCACCGACCTGCCGAGTCGCTGCGAACGGCTGTCCACGGTCATCGCCGTCGAGCTGCTCACCCAGGGCCCGTTCGGCGCGGGCACCGAATGGCGCGAGACCCGCACGATGGCCGACGGCACGGAGATCACCGAGGAGTTCCGCGTCGACGAGTGCGTGAGCCCGCAGCGCTTCGTGGTCAGCTCGCCCGGCATCGGCGCCGAATACCGGATGACCTACACGTTCGTGCCGGTGCTCGAGGGCCGGCACCGCGGCGGCACGATGGTCACCGTGGTCCAGGACGGCACCCCGACCGCGCCGGCGGGCCGGTTCCTGGCGCTGGTCTTCGGCGGGCTGGCAGCCCGTACGGTCGAGGGCGCGCTCCGGCGTGACCTGGAGGACCTGGCCGCCGCCGCCTGACCTATCGTCCCTGTGGTGACCGGGAAGCTGCTGCGCGTGCCGGCCGCCGTCGTCGTGCTGGCGGCCGCGGTCCTGATCGGCTGGCGCGTGCTGGCCCCCGCCGAGGTCCTCGAGCCGGCCACCGGTGCCCTGCCCGTCGCCGTCACCCGGCCGCCCGGGGTCACCGGCAAGACCACGATGGCGCCGCTGATCGTCGCCGGCAGCGTCCGGGTCTACGCGGGCAAGCGCCTGGTCAAGGCGGACGGACCGGTCGAGGCGAAGACGATGTACACCCCGCGGTGGTCGTTCCGGCGCTGGCCGGAGCAGCTCACCGGGATCGTCGCGGTGGCGGCCACGGTGGTCACCCGGTGGTCGGACGGTGCGCTCGTGGCGCTGGACGGCCGTACCGGGAAGCCGGTCTGGCGGGCCGCCGGGCCCGGCGCCGAACCCTTCACCGGACGCACCGGCTCCGCGGCGGTCTGGGCCCCGCCGGGCCTGCACACCGCCGGGACCAGCGTGCTGATCACCGACGGCCGGCAGCTGATCGCCCGCGCCGGCGCGGACGGCACGCAACGCTGGGCGGTGACCCTGCCGCCCGGCTGCGGCGCCGGCTTCGTGACCGCGGGCGGCCGGTACGTGTGCAGCTCAGGCGCATGGGACGTGCTGTCGGGCAACCCGGTCCGGGGCTGGCCGGCCGGGCCGTTCACCGCGATCGGGTGCGACGTGGCCCGCTCGGACTGCGCCGGCCTGCGCGACGGGACCGGTCAGGGCTGGCTGACCGGCGGCCGGCGACCGGAACGGGTTCCCGCCCTGGACGCCCCGGACGCCACGGCCGGCGGCGACCTGGTGCTGAGCGCGTCGGGCGGCGCTGTGGTGGCCTCCCGCGCGGGCAGCGAGGTGTGGCGCTGGACCGGCGCGGCGCAGGTGCTCGGCGTCCGGGCCGGGCGGGTCGTGCTGCTCACGCCGGACCGGCGGCTGATCGTGCTGGACGCGGCCACCGGTGCGCAGCGGGCGACCTTCCCGCTCTATGTGCCCGACGAGCGCGTCGAGCCGTGGACGCCGGACGGTTGGCAGCTGACGGACGGCTATGTGGCGGTCCAGCGGCTCCTGCCGGATTCGAGCTTCTACACGACGGACCCCGTGGTCATCGCTGCTATCTAGAGTCTGCCGGCCGTCATGCCGGATGGACGCACTCTAGGGTGGATCGCATGCGAGTGGTGCTGGACGGCCTGGTCATGGGCGAGTCGACCCGGTGGCATGACGGGCGGCTCTGGTTCTGCGACTGGGGCGCCGGCGAGATCGTCGTCATGAACGCCGACCAGCCCGAGGTGGTCGCCCGCATCGACGACTTCCCGTTCTGCATCGACTGGCTGCCCGACGGGCGGCTGCTGGTGATCACCGGACGCGGGCTGCTGCTGCGCCGCGAGCCGGACGGCAGCCTGGTCACCCACGCGGACCTGACGGCGCTGGGCGGGACGCATCCGTGGAACGACATTGCCGTCGACTCGCGCGGGCACGCCTACGTGAACAACATCGGCTTCGACTTCCCGGGCGGGGAGCCGGCCCCCGGCCTGATCGCCGTGGTCGACCCGGACGGCACGGCCCGGCAGGTGGCTGACGGCGTGCGGTTCCCGAACGGCATGGCGGTGACTGCCGACGACCGCACCCTGATCGTCGCCGAGTCGTACGCGGGCCGGCTCACGGCATTCACCATCGCGGCGGACGGCAGCCTCGGCGACCGGCGGACCTGGGCGGCGCTGGGCACGGGCGTCCCGGACGGCATCTGCATCGATGCGGAGGGTGCCGTCTGGTACGCCGACGTGCCGAACAAGTGCTGCGTGCGGGTGCGCGAGGGCGGCGAGATCCTGCGGACCGTCGAGCTGGACCGCGGCGGCTTCGCGTGCGCGGTCGGTGACGACAATTTGTACGCGGTCACCGCGGTCTACCCCAGCACGGACGGGCCGGCCGGCCAGCTCGTCGCCGTGACCCTCTAGCCCCTTCAGACCAGCCGGGTCAGCAGGGCAGTCCACGCCTCCTCCGCCGCGCCCGCGATCGGGCCGTCGTCGCCCAGCAGCGCCGGCACCACCGGTGGCGGGGCCGCACGCCGGAAGCTCATCAGGCCCGCCTCGTACGCGGTCAGCAGCTGCTCCGGCGCGGCGGCGAGCAGGTCGACGCCGAGCCCGCCCAGCGTGACCAGGTCCGCGTCCAGGCCGTTGACCAGGCCCGCGATGCCCCGGCCGAGGGCGGTTGCCACGGTCGCGGCGGCAGCGGCCGGCTCGGGTTCCGGCGAGGTGATGATCCGCCGGGCGTACGTGATCAGGTCGCGCGGCGGCTCGTGGCCCAGCAGCCGGGCCAGTGCCGAGCCGTCCACGGCGGTGCCCCAGCAGCCGTACGCGCCGCACGGGCAGCGCACCGCGGGGTCGCCGAACGGCATGTGCCCGAACTCGCCGGCCGCACCCAGCGCGCCGATCAGCACCTTGCCGCCGTCCACCACCGCGCCGCCCAGGCCCGCCTCGATGCGCAGGTGCAGGGCGACCGCCGCACCGACGGCCATTCCGCGCCGGGACTCGGCCGAGGCGGCCAGCGTGGCGTCGTTGCCGGCCACGAAGATCTCGGCCCGGGGCCAGGCCACCGCCAGGTCGACGTCGTGCCAGCCGAGGTTGCTGGCGTCCAGCATGAGGTCGCGGGAGACGGTGCCCGGCACGGCGATCCCGATGCCGCGGATCCGGTCGCCGTACTCGTGCCGCAGCCGGCGGACCGCCGCGCCCAGCGCCGCGACCACCTCGTCACCCGCCCGGCCCGCGAGCTCCTCGCCCGCGGTGGCCAGGATGCTGCCGCCCAGCTCGACCACGTCGACCCGCCAGGACTCGTGGGTGATCGAGGCGGCCGCGATCAGCGGGCCGCGGGGGTGCGGGATCAGGGCGGTCGTCGGGCGGCCGCGGGCCCCGCTCGGTGCGGTCGGGCCCTCCGCGAGCAGTTCGGCCTGCCCGAGGCGGCCGACCAGCTCGGTGGTCGCGCCGGTGCCGACGCCGATGAGCCGGGCGGCGTCCGCCCGGGTGACGCCGGGACGGGCGTGCACCACCCGCAGCAGCTCGGTTGCGCGCGTCGGCACAGCGTTCCCCCTTCATTTGCTCGGATCAAGAGCATATTGTCGTGTGGTGAGCCAGCACCGAGGTGGACTGATCGTGCTCAGCGCTGCCTGCTTCGTCTACGTCACCGCGGAAACGCTCCCGGTCGGATTGCTCCCGCAGATCGCCGACGGCCTGGCGGTCAGCGAGGCAGACGTGGGCCTCCTGCTGACCAGCTACGCCGTCGTGGCGGCGCTGACCACCATCCCGCTGACCGCGCTCACCATGCGGATCCCGCGGCATCTGCTCATCGCCGTGACCGTGGCGATATTTGCAATCTCCCAGCTCATCGCCGCTTTCGCGGGCTCGTTGCTCATCCTCACCCTGTCGCGTCTGATCTGTGCGGTGGCCCACGGCGTCTTCTGGTCGACGATCGCCCCGGTGGCGGCCCGGCTGGTGCCACCGGACCGGGCCGGACGGGCCACCGCGCTGGTGTTCTTCGGCAACTCGCTGGCCATCGTGCTGGGCGTGCCGCTGAGCACGGCCCTGGGTCAATGGCTGGGCTGGCGGGTGGCACTGGCCGTGCTGGCGGTGGCCGGCGCCGCGTGCGTGGTGGCGCTGCTGATCGTGCTGCCGAAGCTGCCGGCGCTGCCCCAGGACCTGACCGTGCGCGCGGGAGCCCGGCTGAAGGCGTCGGTGCGGATCATCAGCAACGGGCCGGTCGCGGCGGTCTGCCTGAGCACGGTGGTGCTGGTGATCGGGCACTTCGCGGCGTACACCTACATCGCCCCGCTGGTGCGCCGCGACGGCGGGCTGGAGGGCTTCGGCCTGAGCGCCCTGCTGCTGGGCTACGGCGCCGCCGGCCTGATCGGCAACGCGATCGTCGGGCGTTTCGTGGACCGGCGACCCGGACCGCTGCTCATCACGCTCATCGTCCTCATGGCCCTCTCGCTGATCGCGCTCGCGCCCGTGCTCGGCGCCGCCCCGACCGTGCTGGCCGCGCTGATCTGGGGCGGCACGTTCACGGCGATCCCGGTGGTGCTGCAGGCGGCGA
This sequence comes from Actinoplanes sp. NPDC048967, assembly GCF_040649415.1. Lineage (NCBI taxonomy): Bacteria > Bacillati > Actinomycetota > Actinomycetes > Micromonosporales > Micromonosporaceae > Actinoplanes > Actinoplanes sp. NPDC048967. The sequence goes on along the minus strand of NZ_JBEZFL010000002.1, from coordinate 620,251 downwards.
TCCTGCGGGTCGCACCGCTGGCCCGCGACGCCGCCTCGGCCGTCTACGTGGTCGCCTTCCAGATCGGCATCGGCGGCGGCGCCCTGCTCGGCGAACGCTTCGTGTCGGCCGGTCGGCTGGGGTGGCTGCCGGCGCTGGCCGCGGTGCTCACCGGGGTCGCCGCCCTGACTGTCCTGGTGGCTCGGCGGGCCTTCCCGGTGCGCGCCCCGGTGCCGGAGCAGGCGCCGGCAGCGGTCTGACCAGCCCGGTCTTGTACGCCACGATCACCAGCTGGGCCCGGTCCCGCGCCTGCAGTTTGGCCAGCAACCGCCCGATGTACGTCTTGACGGTGGCGAGGCTCAGCCGCAGATGCTCGGCGATCTCCGTGTTCGACAGGCCCCGGCCGACCAGGGTGAGCACGTCACGCTCGCGGTCCGTGACGCCGGCGAGCGAATCGGCGGGCTCGCTCGCCGACTCCGCCAGCCCGGCGAAGTGGGTGATCAGCCGCCGGGTGACCGTGGGCGCCAGCAGGGCCTCACCCGCGGCGACGACCCGGACGGCGGCCACCAGGTCGGCCGGCAACACGTCCTTGAGCAGGAAGCCGCTGGCCCCGGCACGCAGCGCGGCGAAGACGTACTCGTCGAGGTCGAACGTGGTCAGGATCAGCACCCTGGTGTCCGGCGTCTCGGGCGAGCCGGTGATCAGCCGGGTCGCCGCGATGCCGTCGAGCTCGGGCATCCGGATGTCCATCAGGACGACATCGGGCTGCTCGCGCCGGGCCAGGGTCACGGCCTCGTTGCCGTCGGCGGCCTCGCCCACCGCCACGAGATCGGGGGTGACGTCGATGAGCAGGCGGAAACCGGCACGCACGAGCGCCTGGTCGTCCGCGATGAGAACGCGGATCGGCTCGCTGCGGGCGCTCATGCCGGCTGCTCGTTGGGGGTCGCCAGCCGGGCGTTCATGCCGGCCGTTCATTGGGGATCGCCAGCCGGGCGTTCATGCGGGCTGCTCGTAGGGCAGGGTCGCGCGGACGCGGAAGCCGCCCTGGTCCCGCGGACCGGCGGTCAGCGCTCCCGCGTGCATGGCGACCCGTTCGCGCATGCCGGTCAGGCCCGCACCGTCGACGGCCGGCCGTCGTGCCGTCGTGCCGTCGTTGGTCACCTCCACCCGGAGCTCGCCCGGCACCCCCTCGACGTCGACGCGGCAGCTGGTCGGCCCCGCGTGCTTGACGACATTGGTCAGAGACTCCTGCACGATGCGAACCGCGGCCAGCGCGACACCCTCCGGCACCTCGCAGTCGCCGCGCACGTCGAGCCGTACGTCGATCCCCGCCTCGGCGGCCCGGTCGGCCAGCTTCCGAAGCTCGGCCAGGGTCGGCGTCGGGGCGAAGTCCGGGTCGGTCCGCAGGGCGCCGACCGCGCGGCGCAGCTCGGTGAGGGCACTGCGGCTGGTCGCCGCGATGACGTCCAGGGCAGCACCGGCCTCCGCCGGCCGTTCGGCGGCGACGTGGCTGCCGATCGCCGACTTGACCGCGATCACGGTGAGGCTGTGCCCGACGATGTCGTGGATCTCGCGGGCGATCCGCAGCCGCTCCTCGGTCACCGCCTGCGCGGTCGCCTGCGCGGCCGTCCGGGCCGCATGGGCCCGGCGTTCGCGCAGCGTCCAGCCGAGCAGCCAGCAGACCCCGAAAACCAGCACCACGAGGGCCACCTCGAAGGACCCCGGACCGTCGGCGGAGTCGCCGGCGACCACCGTGGCCGCGGCCACCAGGGCGGCCCCGGCCACCAGGGTCACGACCGCGCGGCGGCCGGGAACCTGCGCACCGACCGAATACAGCGCGATGCCCGCCGCCAGCACCGGCCCGGGAAAAGCGAAGTCCGGAACCAGGCCGGTGGCCAGGCAGACCGCCGCCGCGCTCAGCACGACCGCCGCGGCACCCAGCGGCACGAGCCGGCGGACCGCGAGTGGCGCACCCATCGCCAGACTTGCGACGAGGGTGACCCAGGCGGGCTCGTGGGGGCCTGCGGCCGGTGACTCGACAGCCGACAGCAGGCACACGAGCGTGACCGCGGCGGCCAGGACGGCATCGAAAATGCGTCGCTGGACCCGGCCGGGTCGCCAGAGCTGGAAAGGCGGGACAGGCACGTTTCCGACCCTAGCGGCGCCGGGCTGCGGGGTCGTCGTCCCTGAGTCGTCATACCTGAGGATGAAGCGGCGGCCGGCCGTCCTGCCCAAGGAGGACTCAAGGTGTCGTCCTGAGCATGACGACGGGCCGCGGCGGAGCCGACATTGTTTTCGCCATGGCCGTTTCCCTCCGCGACGTGCGGATGATCTACCGCTCGGGCACCCGGCAGGTGCTCGCCCTCGACGACGTGAACGTGGACTTCCCGCCGGGGACGTTCAGCGCCGTGATGGGGCCGTCCGGCTCCGGCAAGTCGACGCTGCTGCACTGCGCCGCGGGGTTGGACCGCCCGACCGGCGGTGTGGTCTCGATCGCCGGCACACCGCTCGGTGACCTGGACGAGACAGCGCTGACCCGGCTGCGCCGCGACCGGGTCGGCTTCGTCTTCCAGGCGTTCAACCTGGTCTCGTCGCTCAGCGCGGCGCAGAATGTGGCTCTGCCGCTGCGCCTGGCCGGCCGCCGCCCGGCCGCCGGAGAGGTGACCGCCGCACTGGGCGCGGTGGGGCTGGCCGACCGGGCCCGGCACCGCCCGAGCGAGCTCTCCGGGGGTGAGCAGCAGCGGGTGGCGATCGCCCGCGCGCTGATCACCCGTCCGGCCGTGGTGTTCGCCGACGAACCGACCGGCGCGCTCGACACGCGTACGTCCCGGCAGGTGCTCGACCTGCTGCGCGCGCTGGTGGACGAGCACGGCCAGACGATCGTCATGGTGACCCACGACCCGGTCGCCGCGGCGATGGCCGACCGGGTGCTGCTGCTGGCCGACGGCCGGCTCGCCGGGGAGCTCACCGGGGCCGACGCGGGTGCCATCGCGGCCCGGATGACCATGCTGGAGTCGGCGTGCTGACCCGCGACCGGCTCGGCACGTTCGTCGCCGTGGTGCTCAGCACGACCATCGTGGCGGCGGCGCTCCTGCTCTGGACGTCCTCCCGGCCCCGCGTTCCGGACCGGTTCGCGGGGCTGGGCGTCGTGGTGCAGAGCCCGGCCGCGACGAATCCGGCCGAATTCTTCGCCGAGCCGGTGCCTTGGCCCGCCGCCACGGCTCAGGAGCTGGCGGATCGGCTGGGCAAGCTGCCGGGCGTGACAGCGGTCGTGCAGGACCGGCCGTTCTACGCGCAGCCGGTCCGCTCCGGGCGGCCGGTCCCCGGCCTGACCACGGGGTACGGCTGGAGCGCGGGCGCGGCCCGACTGGTCGCGGGGACACCTCCGACCGGGGAACGGGACGTGGTCGTCGGCAGTGATCTGGGGGTGCCGATCGGCCACGAGGTCACGGTGCTGACCGCGACCGGGCCGGCCTCATGGCGGGTCACCGGCCACGTCGAGGGCTCGGCAGTGCTCGTGGCCGGGACCGTCGCGGCCCGGCTGCAACCGGGCGTCCGGGCGATCGGGCTCGGCGGCGATCCCGACCCGGCTGCTGTGCGTGCAGTCGTCGGGAGTGCCGGAACGGTGCTGACCGGCGCGGGGCGTGGGGCTCTGGAGCCTCGTGCCGATGCCCGCCTGCGCTGGATCGGCACGCAGGTGCTGACCGCGACCGTGGCGCTGGCGGGCTTCGCCTGCGTGTTCCTGGTCGCCTCGACCTCGGCCTTCGGGGTCAACCAGCGCCGCCGTGAGATCGGGCTGCTGCGGGCGGTCGGGGCGACGCCGCGGCAGATCCGATCCACTCTGTACCGGTCGGCCCTGCTGGTGGGCGGGGTGGCCGCCGCGCTGGGTGTGCTGCTGGGCGCAGTGCTGGCGCTGGTGCTGGACGGGTTCCTGGTCGACGCGCGCTTCCAGCCGGTCGGGTTCACCGTGCACTGGGAGCCCTGGGCCCTGGCCGTGGCGTTCCTGGCCGGGCCGCTGGTGTCGTTGCTCGGGGCGGCGGCTTCAGCCCGCCGGGCATCACGGATCGGCCCGTTGGAGGCCCTGCGAGTCGCTGAGGTCGAGGACCGGCCGATGTCCCGCTCGCGCTGGATCGCCGGCCTGACGGCAGCCGCGATCGGTGCCGCCGCCGGCATCTACACCGCGACCGCGGCGGATGTCACCGACATGGCCCAGTTCGCGCTGCTCGGTGCCATGGCGTTGATCGTGGCAGCGGCCCTGCTGGCTCCCGTGGTCGTGCCGCTGCTGGTCCGGCTGTTGCTGTGGCCGGTCACCGGCATCACCGGATCGCTGGTCCGCGAGAGTGCCCTGACCGGGGTCCGGCGCACGGCCTCGACCGCCGCGCCGGTGCTGCTCACCGTGGCTTTCGGGGTCTTCATCACCGGCACGGTCCAGACCTCGACAGCGGCCTACGCGGTCCGCCGGGCCACCACCGTGGACACCGGGACAGTGCTGATCCCGAACGGCACGCCGGGTCTGACCGACGCCGCGGCGCCCGGCGCGCCGCTACCGACCCAGGTGTACGTGGCCGGCGCGTCGGTCGCCGTTGTCGGGTTGCCCACTCAGTCGCCGGGCACGGCACTGGTGAGCCCGGACGCTGCCGGGAAGTTCGGCGACAGCGTCACGCTCACCTACGCGGACGGGGCACGGGAAACGCTGCGGATAACCGGTGAAGCACCGGCGGGCCCGGTCCCGGCGGAGCTCGTACTGGCCCGTGACGTCGTCCGGGACCACGACAGGTCAGCACTGGCCCCGGCCGCGTTCACCGCCACGGCCGCCACCACACCGGGGTCGGAGCTGGTCCCCGTGGCCACGTACGCCGAGCGGGCCGACGCCGAGGAGGACCGCCTGGTCTGGTCGTTCACGCTGCTCCTGCTGGTCATGTCGGCCGGGGCGGGAGCCCTGGCCGTGGCCAACACCCTGCTCATGTCCACCCGCCACCGCGTACGCGACTACCGCGTCCTGCGCCTGGCCGGAGCCACCCCACGCCAGGTCGCCCGCACGGTGGCCCTGGAGTCGACCCTGGTCGTGACGATCGGATCCCTGCTGGGCGGCGCGACCGCGATGCTGGCCCTGCTCGGCTCGGCCGGCTCCCTGGCCGCTCAGGTCGGCGCCGAGATCAGCGTGATCGTGCCCTGGCCGCTGATCTCGGCGATCGTCGCCGCGTGTCTCGTGCTCGCTCTGGTGGCGAGCACACCGTCCGCCCTGCGCGCCCGGCCGTCGAGGTGAAGCCGCTAGAGAGCCGCCTCGGCGGCCGCCAGGAGAGCGTCGTTCTCCTCCGGCGTGCCGATGGTGATGCGGACACCGTCGCCCTGGAACGGCCGGACGATGACGCCCCGCTGCTCGCACGCCGCGCCGAAGGCCATCGCCTGGTCACCCAGCGGCAGCCAGACGAAGTTGGCCTGGCTGGCCGGAACGTCCGGGTACAGCTTGCGCAGCGCCTCGGTGACCCGCTCCCGTTCGCTGATCACCAGCGCGCAGCGGCGGACCACCTCCTGCTCGGCGTCCAGCGCGGCCAGCGCCGCCGCCTGGGCCACCAGACTGGTGGAGAAGGGAGTCAGCACCTTGCGGATCGCCGCGGCCACCTCCGGCTGGGCCACCAGGTAGCCGATCCGCAGCCCGGCCAGGCCCCACGCCTTGGACAGCGTGCGCAGCACGACCACGTTCGGCCGGTCGCCGTAGGTCACCAGGCCGTCCGGGACCTGGTCGTCAGTGACGAACTCGCGGTATGCCTCGTCCAGGACCACCAGCACATCCGACGGTACGGCGTCCAGGAACCGGTCCAGTTCCGCCTTGCGCACACTCGTACCGGTGGGGTTGTTGGGGTTGCAGACCAGCACCAGGCGGGTCCGGTCGGTGATCGCCTCGGCCATCGCCGCCAGGTCGTGGCCGTGACCAGGAGTGTTGGGCACGCGGATGCTGGTCGCGCCCACCCCGGCCGAGATGATCGGGTACGCCTCGAACGACCGCCACGAGTAGACGATCTCGTCGCCCGGCAGGCAGGTCGCTTTGGCCAGGTGCTCGGCCAGGGCCACCGAGCCGCAGCCGGTGACGATCCGGTCGGGGCTGACGCCGTACCGCTCGGCCAGGCGGTCCCGCAGCTCCAGCACACCCATGTCGGGGTAGCGGTGCGACCGGGTCATCGCCGCCGCGACCGCCTCCGGTACGCCGGGCAGCGGCCCGAACGGCACCTCGTTGCTGGCCAGCTTGATCGCCTCGGCGATGCCCAGCTCACGGGCCAGGTCGGCGACGCTGCGGCCGGGCACGTACGCCGGCAGCGCCTCCAGGTCGGCGCGGGTCAGCCTGCTCATCTCTTCCCTCCGGTGGAGTCGTCGGCGTTCTCGGGCGCCTTCACGGGCTGCTCCCGATGGCCGGGTGGCACGGCGACGACCACAGTCGCGGCCGACTTGTCGTGCAGGGCCTGGCGCAGTTGCTGATCGAAGAGCACCGAGCCGGAGTCGACGAGCTGCGCCACGAAGCCCAGCCCGTAACAGCTCCACAGCGGCGTCCACATGCCGAGCCGGGCCCACCGGCCGAACGCGCGACCGAAGCCGAGCGGTTCGGTGTTCTCCAGCTTCACGACCTTGACCTGCAGCAGCCGCTTACCGAGGGTCTGGCCGCTGTTGGCCAGCGCCGGCACCTCATAGGCGAACCACAGGGCGGTGGCTATGACGAGCATGGTCAGGATGAGGTAGCTGGAACGGGGCGAGGCGGGCTGCGGACTGGTGAACGGATCGGCCATGGTGGCGCGGAAGATCGGCTCGACCTCGAGCCACCACTGGTACGCCAGCCAGCCGTTGACCAGCACGTTGAGGATCAGCACGGCGACGATGTCGATCAGCCGGGCGACCAGGCGGCGGCCCAGGCCGGCCAAGGGCTGGCCGTGCGGGCGGGCCTGCACCTGGTAGGCGTAGGCGTGTGGGGGCACCCAGCCGGGCGGCGGGGCCCAGCCCGGGGGCGGGACCCAACCGGGCGGCGGAGCCCAGCCCTGCGGGGGCGGCGGCCAGCCCTGGGGCGGCTGATTCCCGGTCCACGGCGGTGAGCCCGCCGCGGCCGGTGAGCCTGCCGCGGCCGGTGAGCCTGCCGCGGCCGGTGAGCCCGTCGCGGCCGGTGAGCCCGTCGCGGCCGGTGAGCCCGGCGTCGAGGTGGGATGCCCGGGAGCTTGCGTGCCCGCTGAGGCCTGGAGGTCCGCCGGAGGCGGAGAGCCGGGCGGCGGCGTCCAGCCGGGCGGGGGCGTCCAGCCGGGCGGAGGCGCCCACCCCTGCGGCGGTGGCGCCCATCCGGGTGGGGGCTGACCGTAGCCCGGCGGCGGCGTCCATCCGGGCGGCGGCTGATATCCAGCGGGCGGCTGATATCCAGCGGGCGGCTGATGTCCGGCGGGCGGCTGATGTCCGGCGGGCGGCTGATGTCCGGCGGGCGGCTGATGTCCGGCGGGCGGCGTCCAGCCTGGCGGTGGCGTCCAGCCCGGAGGTGGCGTCCAGCCGGGAGGTGGTGGCCCGTAGCCCGGCGGCGGAGCACCCCAGCCGGCGGGCGGCCCGGCGGCCGGCGATCCCGGCTTCTGCTGCGCGGAAGCGCCCGGCGCTCCATGCGCGCCCGGCGCTCCATGCGCCGCAGCGGAGCCACCCAAGGCACCCCCAGCCGACCCAGCCGCACCCGGAGCCGCAGGCGCGGCCGGCTCGGGCTCCTCGGCCGGCGGCGGGCCGTCGGGCGGCGTCACGTCGGCCGGGAGGGCCTTGCCGAGCCAGCCCTCGCCGTCCCACCAGCGCTGGGTTGTCGGGTCGGCCGGGTCCTTGTACCAACCGGCGGGCAGCGAAGTCATGGCGCAACCTTTATCACGACGGTCTTGGCGACCTTGTCGTGCAGGGTCTGCTGGTAGGGCTTGTCCCACAGCTGCCACAGGCCGTCGACGTAGTAGAAGAGCGGCACGACGGTGCCGGCCACGAATTCGATCAGGTACCGCTTCGCGGCCATGCCGCGGGTCAGCGTCGCGCCCGGTTCGAACGGCACGACCTTGATCTTCATCAGTTTCTTGCCGAGCGTCTGGCCGCTGCGGTACATCATCTCGACGAAGTAGATGTAGTAGCCCGCGAGCAGCACCAGGACCAGTCCCAGCTCGATGAGCAGCAGCGGCAGGAAGAAGTCGGCCACCACCTCGTCGGCCGTCACGCTCGTGGCGGTGCCGGTCACCGGGTCGACGAGGTCCGGCATCAGCACGAAGAACGCTCCGAAGATCACCGGTACGAAGATCACCATCGCGATGCCGGTGAGGATCGAGGTGTCGATGAGGTGGGAGAGCAGGCGGGTGCCGAAGTCCGCCAGCGGCCTTCCGTCGGGCGCCAGCGGCACGGGCGGTGGGCGCCACCCGTACTGCGGGGGTGGACCGTAGTGCGGCGCGGGGCCGTACGGGGTCTGCGGCGGCACCGGGGCGCGGACCGGCTCACCGGTGGGCGGGCCGGCCGCGGCCGCGGCGTCGTCGTTCGCTTGCGTCACGAAGACAGTGTTACAGGTTTCCGCGCAGCTCTTGCTCCCGCTCGATGGCCTCGAACAGGGCCTTGAAGTTGCCCTTGCCGAAGCCGAGCGACCCGTGCCGCTCGATCAGCTCGAAGAAGACCGTCGGGCGGTCCTGCACGGGCTTGGTGAAGATCTGCAGCAGATAGCCGTCCTCGTCCCGGTCGACCAGGATCTTGCGCTTCTTCAGCTCCTCGATCGGGGCCCGCACCTCACCGATGCGCGCCCGCAGCTCGGGGTCGTCGTAGTACGAGTCCGGCGTGTCGAGGAACTCGCAGCCGGCCGCCCGCATCGCGTCGACGCTGGCCAGGATGTCGTTGGTGGCCACCGCGATGTGCTGGGCGCCGGGGCCGCCGTAGAACTCCAGGTACTCGTCGATCTGCGACTTGCGCTGCGACACGGCCGGCTCGTTGAGCGGGAACTTGACCTTGCGGGTGCCGTCGGCGACGACCTTCGACATCAGCGCGGAGTAGTCGGTGGCGATGTCGTCCCCGATGAACTCGGCCATGTTCGTGAAGCCCATCACCCGGCCGTAGAAGGCCACCCACTCGTCCATCTTGCCGAGCTCGACGTTGCCGACGACGTGGTCGACCGCCTGGAAGAAGCGCTTGGGCTGCAGGCCGGCGTCGATCGCGGGCTGCCGGTCGACGATCGGGCCGCGGGCCACGAAGCCAGGCAGGAACGGTCCGTCGTACTTCGAGCGGTCGATCAGGGTGTGGATGGTGTCGCCGTACGCGGCGATGGCGGCGAGCCGGACGGTGCCGTGCTCGTCGGTGAGGTCGTGCGGCTCGCTGACCGAGGTGGCGCCGGCGGAGAGTGCGTGCTTGTACGCCGCGTCCACGTCCGGCACAGCCAGCGCGATGTCGAAGATGCCGTCGCTGTGCCTGGTGACGTGCCCGGCGAGCGGCGCCCCGGCGTGCACCGCCCCGGTGACCACGAACCGGGCCGAGCCGCTGACCAGCACGTATTCGGCGTAGTCGCGGAAGCCCTGCTCGGGACCGCGGTAGGCCACGCAGGTCATCCCGAAGGCGGTCGAGTAGTAGTGGGCGGCCTGCTTGGCGTTGCCCACGAGGAACTGGAGGTGGTCGACGCCCTTGACGGGGAAAACGTCGACGGTCTCGGTGGCGGTTTCCAACATCTGCGTCATGTCCAGAGGCTGGCCCTCCGTCGCCCGCTGGGCAATAGTTGGATTTGCTGCTGGTCAGTCTGCACATTCGGTAGAGTGCTGAGGCACTATGGCTGGACAAGGTGTGCAGTTGGACGCGCTCGACGGCAAGCTCCTCGCGCTGCTCGCGGCGGAGCCCCGGATCGGCGTGCTGGAGCTCTCCCGACGGCTGGCGGTGGCCCGCGGTACGGTCCAGGCCAGGCTGGACAAGCTGATCGCGCGGGGCGCGATCCGCGGCTTCGGCCCGGACGTGTCGCCGGCCGCGATCGGCTACGGCGTGATGAGCTTCGTCACCCTGGAGATCAGTCAGCGGTACGGCCACCCGGCGGTGACCGCGCACCTGGCGGACATCCCGGAGGTGCTGGAGGCGCACACGATCACCGGCAGCGGGGACCTGATGTGCCGGATCGTGGCCCGTTCGAACGCTGACCTGCAACGGGTCATCGACGAGATCGTCACTTACGAGGGAATCCTGCGGGCGTCGACCATCATCGCGCTGGCCGAGCAGATCCCGTACCGCACGATGCCGCTGGTCCGGGCGGCAAGCCGGGCATAAGCCCGCGACACGGGCCTTTCGGGCTGGCAGTCGGGGCCTGTCGATCTCGTTACCGTGTCCGACGTGGCTTCCGGCGGGTCGGCGAAAGGCTACGCGCTGGTCGGCGTCGTGGTCGTCGTCATCCTGGCCACCACCGGCGTGTGGAACCCGTTCCCGAAGATCTGGTCCTGGATCAACCAGAGCGACCCGATCGCCGAGGGCGTCGCCACCTGGCAGACCCCCATCGGCGGCTCACCGCGCAGCGTCACGATCAGCGGCGGTGCTGTCGTCGTCGAATACCGGACGTCCGTCGAGGCGTACGGGATCACCGCCGGGGTCCGGCTCTGGAAGTCGGACGCCGACTGGGCCGGTGTCGCCGGCGGCGACAGCGACGCGGTCGTGGTCGTCGGGCGCCTGCTGACCAAGGGGTACGAGGTCCTGGACCCGGCCACCGGCGCGGTCCGCCGCCGCGACACCCAGGCCACCGCCGTGTGGACCTACGCCGACGCGGTCCTCGACCTGCGCTGCCCCAAGGCCGGGGAGTGCGAGCTGAGCGCCTGGGAGCCGCGCGGCAGCCAGCCGATGTGGACGATCGGCACCCCCGGCATCGGCTTCGTGCTGGACGCGGCCAACCCGGACCTGCCCGACACGCAGCCGCTGAGTTCGTCGCAGATCGACAACCGGGCGGGCGGCCCGAGGCGGCTGCCCAATCTCGTCGGGCTGCCCGGCGACGGCAAGATCGACGTGATCGACACCGCTCAGGGCCGGGTCGTGCAGACCCGTACCCCGGCCGGGGACCAGCGCGTCGCCGTGGTCGGCAGCCGGGTCCTCACGGTCACCGGCGAGGCCCGCGACGGCACCTGTTACTACGGCGTCGTCGCGCACGACCCGCCCAACGGCCGGCCGGTCTGGCAGCGGGACGGGCTCAACCTGCGGACCGCCGACAACGGCTCGTCCTGCAAGCAGGAACACGACCCGGCCGGCGGGGACGAGGTCGTGCTCGGCGTCGACCCGGTGGGCCGCCGCGAGCTGATCTCCGCCCACGACGGCCGGGTGCTCTGGCGGGGGGAACGGGGCCAGGACGTCCTCGCCGTCGACGACCAGTACGCGCTGGTCCGTACCGAGGACAAACGGACGCTGGTGGCCCGGTCCTTCGGCCGGGGCAAGGTGGCCTGGCGGCGGGGCATCACCGCGGACACGCAGGCCGCGCTGACGCCGTACGCGGCGGTGGTGGCCCAGCGCAAGCCGGCCCGGGTGATCGCGCTGAGCCCGCGTACCGGTGGGGTGCTGACCGAAGCGCGTACCGATGCGAAGGTCTTCGCGGTGGGGCCGGGGGGCCTGATCCTGGTCGCCGGGCGGGACATGGCGTACCTGCCGTTCGGCTCGTCGCCCGCACAGTGATCGACCCGTGACCGTGCTGGTTCGCGCCTCGTACGGGCGCTGGCCTAGGCTTGCCCGTCATGAGCAGAGCCGCCGCTTTCTCGTACTCGCCACTGTTGCCGACGGGTGACGACCTGACCGAGTATCGACTCCTGGCCGACGAGGGTGTCGACGTGGTCGAGGGGCCCGGCGGCCGGCGGTTCCTGACCGTCGACCCGAGCCTGCTCACGCTGCTGACGGCCGAGGCCATGCACGACATCGCGCACTTCCTGCGCCCGGCCCACCTGGCTCAGCTGCGGTCCATCATCGACGACCCGAAGGCCTCCCCGAACGACCGGTTCGTGGCCTTGGACCTGCTGCGCAACGCCAACATCGCGGCCGGCGGCGTGCTGCCGATGTGCCAGGACACCGGTACGGCGATCGTGATGGGCAAGCGCGGCCGGCACGTGCTGACCGACGGCACCGACGAGCAGGCCATCGCCCAGGGCGTCTACCAGGCGTACACCCGGCTGAACCTGCGCTACTCGCAGCTCGCGCCGCTGACGATGTGGGACGAGCGCAACACCGGCTCCAACCTGCCGGCCCAGATCGAGCTCTACGCCGAGGACCCGGGCGGCCAGCCGGACGCGTACAAGTTCCTGTTCATGGCCAAGGGCGGCGGCTCGGCCAACAAGTCGTACCTCTATCAGGAGACCAAGGCGCTGCTGAACCCGGCGCGGATGATGGAGTTCCTGGACGAGAAGCTGCGCCTGATCGGCACGTCGGCCTGCCCGCCGTACCATCTCGCGGTCGTGATCGGCGGCACCAGCGCCGAGTACGCCCTCAAGACCGCCAAGCTGGCCAGCGCGAAGTACCTGGACAACCTGCCCCGGACCGGCTCGATGTCCGCGCACGGCTTCCGCGACGTCGAGCTGGAGGCGGCCGTCCTCGAGCTGACCCGCGACTTCGGCATCGGCGCACAGTTCGGCGGCCGTTACTTCTGCCACGACGTACGGGTGATCCGCCTGCCCCGGCACGGCGCGTCCTGCCCGGTGGCGATCGCGGTCTCCTGCTCGGCCGACCGGCAGGCGCTGGCGAAGATCACCCCTTCGGGCGTCTGGCTGGAGCGCCTCGAGCCGGACCCGGCCCGCTACCTCCCGGACGTGACCGACGACAACCTGGAGACCGACGAGGTCGTCCGGGTCGACCTGAACCGGCCGATGGCCGAGATCCGGGCCGAGCTGAGCAAGTATCCGGTCAAGACCCGGCTCTCGCTGACCGGCCCGCTGGTCGTCGCCCGCGACATCGCGCACGCGAAGATCGCCGAACGCCTCGACGCCGGCGAGCCGATGCCGCAGTACCTGCGCGACCACGCGGTCTACTACGCGGGCCCGGCCAAGACGCCCGAGGGCTACGCGTCGGGCTCCTTCGGCCCGACGACCGCCGGCCGGATGGACGCCTACGTGGAGAAGTTCCAGGCCGCGGGCGGCTCCCTGGTGATGCTGGCCAAGGGCAACCGCTCCGGCCAGGTGACCAGCGCCTGCCAGAGCCACGGCGGCTTCTACCTGGGTTCGATCGGCGGCCCGGCGGCCCGGCTGGCCCAGGACTGCATCCGCCACGTCGAGGTCCTGGAGTATCCGGAGCTCGGCATGGAAGCGGTCTGGAAGATCGAGGTCGAGGACTTCCCGGCCTTCATCGTCGTGGACGACAAGGGCAACGACTTCTTCGCCGAGGTCACCAAGCCGGTGCTGAGCATCGGCCGGCGGTAAGGCCGTCCGGCTTCCGGCGCTCAGCTGCCGCAGAGGCCGGCGACCGGGTCCATCCAGTCGGGCATCTTCGTCGCCAGCGTCCGGTCCAGGTCCTTCGTGGTCTTCACCTTGTCGAAGAGGGCCTTGTCGTCGGCGCTCTTGGCGAACTTCGTCGCCGACACCGCGCCGGCCTGCTTGAGCTCGGGGTTCTCGGCGTCCGCGGTGGCCTGGCGCACCTTGGCGGCGACCTCCTTGAGCTCCTTGCTGGCCGACTTGCGGGCCTGCTCCGCCTCGGGGGTCTGCTTCGCCTCCTTGTAGGCGATCATCTTGCCCATCGCGGTGCCGAACTGGGCCACGTCCGCGTCGAAGACCTTGGTCAGCGTCGCGCAGACCTTGCGGTCGCTGGCTTCGTAGTCCGGCTCCGGCACGGTGCTCGTCACCGACGAGGGCGCCTCCGCCGCAGGTGCTTCGGCGATCGGCTCGGCGCCGTTGTCGTCGCTGCTGCAGGCGGTCGCGGTGAGCAGCACGCAGGCGATCCAGACAGCGGTGAGGGCGGTTCGCATGACAAAGATCCTGTTCGTCGGGGAAGTCCAAACCCTTCGCGACGATACGTTCCGGCCCGGGTGGCGTCCAACCGGCGTCCGGCGCCGGAACGCGAACAGCTCGTCCGCGACATCGTCGCGGACGAGCTGAACACCCCCCGTTGGGCCGTTCCGCTCCTCTGGGGCGATGTAGGACATCGGAGTGGAACGGCCTGTCCCACAGCTTGCCCTGAGGCGCTCTCGTTCCGCTGTCGTTCCGCTCTCGGCGGGGCCCGGTCCGCGAGTGGAATTCGGCTATGGTCGATGCCGATCGACCTGCGGAGATGAGGTGTACCTCCGGTGCGACCAGGCCTGCTGGCGACCCGCGCGGACCGTTGGGTCAGCCGGTGGTGGCGCACATGCTGCTGACGTTCCGCATTCTGGGACCGCTGTCGGTGACCGCCGCCGGGCGGGAGGTGGCGATAACCGCCGGCCGCGACCGCGTGGTGCTGGCGATGCTGCTGCTGCACCCGGGCCGGATCGTCGGTTTCGAGGAGCTGATCGACGCGGTGTGGCCGGATCGGCCACCGGTGACGGCACGCGGTCAGCTGCAGACCTGTGTGTCCCGGCTACGCCGGACTCTGGGGCCGGACGTCATCCTCACCGACCCGGCCGGCTACGGCATCGGCTGCGGGGAGGAAGACCTCGACGCCGCTGTCTTCATCCGGCTGATCAGTCAGGCCCGGGCCGTGGCCGCGGGCGGAGACACCGTGGCGGCTCGCGAACTCTTCCGGGAAGCTCTGGGCCTCTGGCGCGGGCCGGTGCTGACGGGCCTGGACGTGCCGGCGGTGCGGCAGCGCGGCGCCGTGCTCGACGAGCAGTACGCGTCGGCCGTCGAGGACCGGGTGGACCTGGACCTGGTCGCCGGCCCGGACCCGGACCTGCTCGCCGAGCTGACCGGGCTCGTCGAGCGATTCCCGTTGCGGGAGCGGCTGCGCGCGCAACTGATGCTGGCGTTGCACCGGGCCGGGCGCCAGGCCGGAGCCCTGGCCGAGTACCGCCGCTTCCGCGACCTGGTGCGCGAGGAGCTGGGTATCGAGCCGGGTGCGGCGTTGCAGGAAGTACATCGGCAGATCCTGCTCGGTGAGCCGGCCGCCCCGCAGCAGTCCGCGCCCGGTCCGGAAGCGGTGGACAGCCTGCCACGGGTGGTCGGTGACTTCACCGGCCGGGACGAGCTGACCGCCCGCTTGCTGGCGACCTTGGACAGCGCTGATCCGGTACCGGCCGTCCGGGTCGTCGACGGGATGGCGGGCAGCGGCAAGACGACTTTCGCGGTCCACCTCGCCGGGCTGCTCCGGAGCCGCTTCCCCGAGGCGAGCCTCTTCGTCGACCTGCAGGGTCACAGCGATGAACGGCCCCTGCTGCCCGAGGCGGCCCTGGTGACGCTGCTCCGGCAGCTGGGCGTGCCGGCCGACCACATCCCCGACCACCTGGACGAGCGGGTCCGGCTGTGGCGCGGTGAGCTGGCCACCCGCCGGTCCATCGTCGTGCTCGACAACGCCGCCTCGACGGCCCAGGTCCTGCCACTGCTCCCGGCCTCCGGCAACGCGCTGGTGCTGATCACCAGCCGGCGCCGGCTGGCCGGGCTGGACGGGGTGCAGCCCGAATCGCTGCCGGTCCTCGACGACGCCGAGGCGGTGGCGCTGCTGGCCCGGATCGTCGGGGCCCGGGTCGCCGCGGAGCCCGAGGCCGCCCTCGAGGTGGTCCGGCGCTGCGGGCGGCTGCCGCTGGCCATCCGGCTGGCCGGTGCCCGGCTCGCCCACCGCCCCCGCTGGCACGTCGCCGACCTGCTGCGCCGGCTGGGCGACGCGGCACTGCCCGAGCTGGCGGCCGAGGACCGTACGGTGGCGAGCGCGTTCGCCCTGTCGTACGGGCAGTTGCCGGAGCGGGCCCAGCGGATGTTCCGGCTGCTCGGGTTGCACCCCGGTGAGCGGTTCGAGGCGCTCGCCGCCGCGGCCCTCGCGGACGAGTCCTTGGCGTCCGCCCGCGACCTGCTGGACGACCTGCTCGACGTGCACCTGGTGGAGGAGCCCGAGCCGGAGGTGTACCGGCTGCACGATCTGCTCCGTGAGTACGCCGAGATGCTCGCGGCGGAGCTGTCCGCGGCCGAGCGCCGGGACGCCGTGGGGCGCCTGCTCGATTTCCATCTGCACGCGTTCGTCGCCGCGAACGACGGACCGCAGCGTGCCATCGTGGCAGCGGACCTGGGAGGGGCCGTGCCGCGCCGCCCGGACCTGGCCGCCGCCCTCGCGGATCCTGTCGCCCACCTGGAGCGGGAACGGCCGAATCTGGCCGCGTTCGCCGACGCGGCGATGGCCGCCGACCAGCCGGAACTGGTGTGGCGGCTGGCCCGGGCGGCCTGGCGCTTCCTCTACACCCGGGGCTACGTCACGGAGGTCGACGCGTTGCTGCGCCGCGGACTCGATGCGGCGCGGGAGCTGGGCGACGACTCCGCGGTGGCGATCAGTGCGAACTATCTCGCCTCGTCCGCGCAGCGCCTCGGCCGCCGGGACGAGGCCCGGGGTCTGCTCGAGCTCGCGACCCGGCTCAGCCGCGGGACCAACGCTGTCAACACCGTGCGGTCGATGGGCAATCTGGCCGTCATCTACGAGTCCGAGGGCCGCTTCGACAAGATGATCGAAAGTAGCCTGCAAGCCCTGCGGATCGGTCTGAGCGTCCCGTCCAACCTGGTACACGCGGGGCTGCAACACGGTGCTGTCGGGGCCGGCCACGCCCGGCTCGGCCGGTTCGGACCGGCGTTGCACCACCTGCGGTTGCGGTTGCAGCTGGCGAGCACGACCGAAGACGCCGTGGGCGTCGCGTCGAGCCTGCACCACATCGCCCGGGTCAAGTGGCAGGCCGGGCTGGCCGGTGCCGCCACCACCCGACGCATGCTCACCGCGGCGCTGCGGCTGAGCCGTTCGGTCGGATGGACCATCGGTGAGGCCGAGGGCCTCGGCCAACTGGCTCAGCTCGATCACGCCGAGGGGCACACCGGGGCGGCCATCGAGCAGGTGGAGCAGGCCATCGCGGTCGTCGACCGCATCGGTCACCACCGGTACGGGGCCTGGTACCGCGTCCACCGCGGTGCCTTTCTGCTGGCGGCCGGCGACGTCGCCGGTGCCGCGGAAAGCTGCGAGGACGCGCTGCGTCTGGCGCGCACCAGGTTCCCGTACGAGTGGGCACTGGCTCTGTCCGGCCGGGCCGCCGTCCATCTCGCGCAGGGTGATGCCGGGTCCGCTCGTCGGCTCTTGGAGCAGGCGCTGGACATGTTCGACCGGATGGGCGTGCCCGAGCGCCACGACGTCGAGCGGCGGCTGGCGGCGCTCGACAGTGGCGCGGATCAACTGCGGACCCCGGCCGGCGGGGGCAGGATGGAAGCGTGACGACGACTGACGAGAGCGGTTACCGGATCGAACGCGACACCATGGGCGAGGTCCGGGTCCCGGCCGACGCCCTCTGGCGGGCGCAGACCCAGCGGGCGGTGGAGAACTTCCCGATCTCCGGACGCGGGCTCGAACCCGCGCACATCCGGGCCCTGGCCCAGATCAAGGGCGCGGCCGCGCAGGTCAACGCGTCGCTCGGGGTGCTTGAGGACGACCTGGCCAAGGCCATCGTGACGGCTGCCGCGCACGTCGCCGACGGTGGCTACGACGACCAGTTCCCGATCGATGTGTTCCAGACGGGCTCCGGCACCTCGTCCAACATGAACACCAACGAGGTCATCGCCGAGCTGGCGACCCGGGCGCTGGGCCGGCCGGTGCACCCCAACGACCACGTCAACGCCTCGCAGTCCAGCAACGACGTGTTCCCCTCGTCGATCCACCTGGCCGCCACCGAGGCGATGACCAGCAGCCTGATCCCGGCCCTGGACCACCTCGTGGTCGCGCTGAGCGCGAAGGCCAACGACTGGTCGCAGGTCGTCAAGTCCGGCCGCACCCACCTCATGGACGCGACGCCGGTCACCCTGGGTCAGGAGTTCTCCGGGTACGCGGCGCAGATCCAGAACGGCATCGACCGGCTCACCGACACCCTGCCCCGGCTGGCCGAGCTGCCGCTGGGTGGCACCGCGGTCGGCACCGGGGTGAACACCCCGCCCGGCTTCGCGCCCGCGGTGATCTCGCTGCTCAAGGAGATGACCGGGCTGCCGCTGAGTGAGGCGCGCAACCACTTCGAGGCCCAGGGGGCACGGGACGCGCTGGTCGAGGCGTCCGGGCAGCTCCGGGTCGTCGCGGTCAGCCTGTACAAGATCGTGAACGACATCCGCTGGATGGGCTCGGGACCGCGGGCCGGCCTGCGCGAGCTGCGCCTGCCCGACCTGCAGCCGGGCTCGTCGATCATGCCGGGCAAGGTGAACCCGGTGGTCCCCGAGTCGGTCCGTCAGGTCGTGGCCCAGGTCATCGGCAACGACGCGGCGGTCGCCTTCGCCGGCACCCAGGGCGACTTCGAGCTCAACGTGATGCTGCCGGTGATGGCCCGCAACCTGCTGGAGTCGATCAAGCTGCTGGCCGCGGCGGCCCGGATGCTCGCCGACCGCTGCATCGACGGGCTCGAGGTCAACGAGGACGTGGTCCGCGGCTACGCCGAGGGATCGCCGTCCATCGTCACGCCGCTCAACCGCTTCCTCGGCTACGACGAGGCCGCGGCGATCGCCAAGCAGGCCCTCAAGGAGGACAAGACCATCCGTGCCGTGGTCATCGAGCGGGGTCACGTGGCGAACGGCACGCTGACCGAGGAGCAGCTCGACACGGCCCTCGACGTGCTCCGGATGACCCGCCCCTGAGCGGCTGTGGACGAGCTTGTGGATAACCTCCCGCCCGGCGTCACTCGGGCGGGAGGTTACTTCGTGGCGGAGGTCGGTACCCTTGTACGGTGACGCTCCGCCTGCATGACACCGCGACCCGATCCGTCCGGGACTTCGTCCCGATGACGCCCGGTCAGGTCGGTATCTACCTGTGCGGCCTCACCGTCCAGTCGGTGCCGCACATCGGTCACCTGCGATCAGCGGTCAACTATGACGTGTTGCGGCGCTGGCTGCTGCACATCGGCCTCGACGTGACCTTCGTCCGCAACATCACCGACGTGGACGACAAGATCCTGGTGAAGTCGCTGGAGACGGGCCGCCCCTTCTGGGCGATCGCGTACGCGAACAAGCTCGTCCTCGACGCCGACTACCGCGCCCTCAACGTGCTGCCACCGACGTACGAGCCGCTGGCCACCGGGCACATCACCGAGATGCACGAGCTGATCGCCGAGCTGATCGAGCGCGGGCACGCGTACGTGTCGGCCGAGGGCACCGGCGACGTGTACTTCGACGTCCCCAGCTACCGCGAGTACGGCTCGCTGTCCGGGCAGCGCCCGGAGGACATGCTCTCCGCCGGCGAGGCCCCCGAACGCGGCAAGCGCCACCCCGCCGACTTCGCCCTGTGGAAGGGCGTCAAGGCCGACGAGCCGGGTGACGCGTCCTGGGCCTCCCCGTGGGGCCGCGGCCGGCCCGGCTGGCACATCGAGTGCTCCGCGATGGCCCGGCGCTACCTCGGCCCCGAGTTCGACATTCACGGCGGCGGCCTCGACCTGACCTTCCCGCACCACGAGAACGAGATCGCCCAGTCGCACTCGGCCGGGCTGTCGTTCGCCCGCCACTGGGTGCACCACGCGCTGCTCAACCTCGGCGAGGCCAAGATGAGCAAGTCGCTGGGCAACGTGATCGACGTGCAGGCGGTGCTGGCCATGGGCATCCGCCCGGTCGAGCTGCGCTATTACCTGGGCGTGCCGCACTACCGCTCCCGCATCGACTACTCCGACGAGGCGCTGCGGGAGGCCGCCACGGCGTACCGCCGGATCGAGGGTTTCGTGCAGCGGGCGGTCGAGGTCGTCGGCTCCGGCCGGCCCAAGGACGTGCCGCCGGCCTTCGCCGCGGCGATGAACGACGACCTGAACACCTCGGCGGCGCTGGCCGTCGTGCACGACACGATCCGCGAGGGCAACACCGCGCTGGCCGCGAGCGACGAGACCGGCGTGCGCGCCGCCCTGACCGAGGTCAGGGCGATGCTGGGCGTGCTGGGGCTGGACCCGCTCGACGACGCCTGGCGCAGCGGCGACGAGGGCGGCGACCTCAAGCCGATCGTCGACTCGCTGGTGGCGCTCGCACTCGAGCAGCGCGCACAGGCGCGCGCACGCAAGGACTGGGCGGCGGCCGACTCGGTCCGCGACCAGTTGAAACACGCGGGAGTTCAGGTGGAGGACACTCCGGCCGGGCCGCGCTGGACGGTAGGAGAGCAGCACTGATGCCGGGTAATTCGTTCAATGTGAGCAAGCGCGTGTCGGCCAAGAAGGGCGCCACCGCCGGCTCCGGCGGTAAGAACAGGTCGAGCTCGGGCCTCAAGGGCCGGGGCAAGACGCTGCCCGCCGACGAGCGGCCCTGGCACAAGGGCTACTCCGGCACCGAGAAGCTGCCCGACAAGACGGCGCGCAAGCAGGAGAAGGAGCGGCGCGCCGCCGCCGCCGAGGGCCGCGCGCCCAAGGTCGGCATCCCGGGCACCAAGGACACCACCTGGGGCCGCGGCGGCGGCCGGGGCACCACCGGCCGGCCGGCCCAGCAGCGGGGCAACCGCCCGCAGGGCCGCACCGGTCCCCGGATCGCCCCCGGGCGCAAGTCCAACCCGACCCGGGAAGGTCCCGAGCTGCTGCTCGGCCGTAACCCGGTGAACGAGGCGCTGCGCGCGTCCATCCCGGCGACGGCCCTCTACGTGGCGCAGGGCATCGATCTTGACGACCGGGTCGTCGAGATCGTCCGCACGGCTGGTGACCGGGGCATCCCGATCCTGGAGATCAGCCGGCTCGAGCTCGACCGGATGACCGGCGGCGTCCTGCACCAGGGCGTCGGGCTGCAGGTGCCCCCGTTCGCGTACGAGAACTTCGACGACCTCGTGGCCGCGGCGATGGAGCAGACCGCGCCGCTGCTGGTGGCCCTCGACGGGGTGACCGACCCGCGCAACCTGGGTGCGGTGATCCGCTCGGTGGCCGCGTTCGGTGCGCACGGCGTCTTCATGACCGAGCGCCGGGCGGCGGGCATCACGGCGACCGCGTGGCGCACCAGCGCCGGCGCGGCCGCGCGGGTGCCGGTGTCCCAGGTGGTCAACCTGACCCGCTCGATCAAGGCGGCCCAGCAGGCCGGTTTCACCGCGATCGGCCTGGACGCCGACGGCGAGACCGACCTGTACCAGCTCGAGGTCGCTGTCGGCCCGCTGCTGGTGGTCGTCGGCTCCGAGGGGCGTGGCCTGTCCCGGCTGGTCGGCGAGACCTGCGACCTGCGTGTGAGCATCCCGATGATGTCCGACGTGGAGTCGCTGAACGCCAGCGTCGCCGCCGCGGTCACCCTCGCCGAGGTGTCCCGCCGCCGCATCTACGGGTAATCGCGGCCTGCCTGTAACGTGACGGGCCGAGTGGACCGTGGCGCGGAGGAGCAGGGCATGACCGACGGCATGGCGCGCGGCGGTTGGCTGCTCGGCGTCGACCTCGGCACGTCCCATACGGTGGCGATGCTGCGCCGGCCCGACGGCCGCACCCGGCCGTTGCTCTTCGACGGCCAGCCGCTGCTGCCGTCGGCGGTCTACCTGGACACCACCGGCCGGCTGCATGTCGGCCGGGACGCGGTCCGGCTCGGTCAGGCCGAGCCGGGCCGGCTCGAACCGAACCCGAAACGGCACGTCGACGCGGAAACCGTCCTGCTCGGCGACACCGAGGTGCCGACGGCTGACCTGCTGGCGGCCCCGCTCGGCGCGGTGGCCCGGGAGGCCGTCGCGGCCACCGGGTTCCTGCCGCCGGCCGTGCTGACCTATCCGGCGGCCTGGGGCGCCCGGCGTCGCGAGGTCCTGACGACGGCGCTGGCCCGAGCCGGCTGGCCGCCGGCCACGCAGTTGCTGCCCGAGCCGGTCGCGGCGGCGCGTTACTTCGTGGACGTACTGCGCCGCCCGGTGCCGGTCGGATCGGCGCTGGCCGTCTTCGACTTCGGCGGCGGCACGCTGGACATCGCCGTCGTCCGCAACGAGGGAGTCACGCCGGAGGGGCTGCCGCGGTTCGCGGTCGCCGCGTCCGGCGGCATCGACGACCTGGGCGGGCTCGATCTTGATGCGGCGCTGGTCGAGCATCTCGGGGCTGAGCTGAGTGGCAGCGAGCCAGGTGCGTGGGCGGCGCTGACCGAGCCGGTCACCCTGGCCCAGTGGCGGGCCCGGCGGCAGTTCTGGGAGGACGTTCGCGGGGCGAAGGAGATGCTTTCCCGTACGGCGCTCGCTCCGGTGCCGGTGCCGGGGGTGGAGCATGCGGCCCATCTGACCCGGGACGAGTTCGAGACCGCGGCGGGGCCGTTGCTGCGGCGCGGGGTGGCCGAGGCCGGCGTGGTGATCCGGGCGGCTGGGGTGGCGCCGACCGAGCTGGCCGGGTTGTTCCTGGTCGGCGGGTCTTCGCGGGTGCCGTTGGTGGCTCGGCTGCTGCACGGGGAGCTGGGGATCGCGCCTACGGTGCTGGAACAGCCGGAACTGCCGGTGGCGGAGGGCGCGATCATCGTGGTCGCCGCGGCCGACAACGCGGTGGTCCCGCCGGCGGGCGTGGTGACGCAGGATGACGCGGCGGCCAGAGCCGTGCCGGACGGCGCGGGGATTTCGGCCGCGCCAGTGTCCGCCGCGACGCCGGATGATGCGGCGGCCAGAGCCGTGCCGGACGGCGCGGGGATTTCGGCCGCGCCAGTGTCCCCCGCGACGCCGGATGATGCGGTGGATCAGGCCGCGCGGATGGGGGCTGCGGCGCCGGAAAGCGCGGCGACCCCGCCCGGGCAGGAGCGCGCGACCGGTCCGGGTAACGCGGCTGCGGGGGCGGCATCGGTGGGCGCTGGGACGCCGGATGATCCGGCGGTCACGGCCGCGCGGGCCGCCGCGGCAACAACGGACAGCGCGGCAACAACGGACAGCTTGGCGGCCTCGGCCGGGTCGGTGGGTGCCGAAGCGGTGGACAGCGCGGCGACGCCGGCTGCGCCGATGCGGCCGGCGGCGGTGCCGCCGATCTCTGACACCATGACCCATCCTGCGCCCGCGACCGAGGGCGATGCACCGAGGCTGCTCAGCACGGAAGCCATGCAACCCACCTCTGCCGCCGCGGCGATCCCCACGGAGACGGATGTGGCCGCCGCCTCGCTGCCTTCCGCCCAGGGGGCCGCCCCGGCACAACACTCCGAGCCGCCGGCCGCGATGCCGCCGCCACAGCCGCTCGCGGCGTCGCCGCAGCCGCCGTCCGCGAGGCCGTCGCATCAGCCGCCGGGGCCGTCGCAGCATGCGAAGCCGGCCGCTGTGGTGGCCGCCGGCGGGTCGCAGGGTGCGGAGCCGCACTACGCCGAGCCTGTTGATCCCTGGGCGACGGGTGAGGCTGCTGCCTTCGGGAACGTCGGTGGCGGCCCCGTCCTTCACCCGGTGTCGGGTGCCCCGGTCTCGGGCGCTGCTACTCCGCCGGGGGCCGAGCCGTGGCTGGCCTCGACGCATCCTGATCCGGGCGAGGCCGGGGAGCCGGGGGCGCGAGCCAAGCTCCCGGCGTACCAGCGGAAGTTGGTCTGGATCGTCGCGGCCGTGACGGCCGTCGTGCTGGGGGCCGCCGCGACCGTTGTCGTGCTGTTCTGGCCGGGGTATCCGGCGTTGGACTACGAGCCGCTCGCCGATCTGCACCGGGTCAAGCCCGCCGTGCCGGTCAGTTCCGCCTTCAGTGCCGCCGCGCTGCGGGACGGGCGGGCCTATTTCGCCAGTGCCGACGACACGAACACGCTCGGGGTCGTCGCGGCGGCGACCGATACCGGCAAGACCGCCTGGACCAGCACGGCCGCCGGGTCGGCCAACCGCTGGGAGTTCTTCTTCACCATTCCCGGCGCTGTTGTCGCCATCACCGGCATTGATTCGATCACGGGGCAGCGGCGGGTGGTGCTGCTCGATGCGGACGACGGCAAGAAGCGCTGGGAACGGGCCATGGACGGCTACGACAACGTGCTGTTCGCCGGGGACCGGGTGGTTCTCATCGACCGCCGCGAGGGCCGGCTGCTCGGGCTCGATCCGCGCACCGGCAAGGGTCTGTGGGAGAAGCGGAACCCCAAGAGCGAGTACGGGCAGACCACCACCCAGGTCGTCGCCGTCACGACCGAGGATGACTTCGCCGGTCCGGCCGGCACCGACGGGGTTGCGTTCGCCGAGCCTTTTGATGACGACAAGCGGATCGTGCAGATCGGTGCCGACGACTCCGCGCAGGTCAGGGACGCCGACAGCGGTGAGGTGGTGGCCGGTCCGCGGCAGAGCGTGGCGCAGACCGACGACAAGATCATCGCGCACAACGGCCGGCTCATCGTGGCCGAGTCCACCGATGCGCACCGGCTGTTCGCCTACGACCTGAAGAAGCTGGAGCCGAAGCTGCTCTACACCCCGCCGAGCCCGAACTCGCGGCTCGAGCATCTGACGCCGTGCGGCGCGGATCGGATCTGCCTGATCGAGACCACCGGTTCCGACGCCAAGACCGCGCAGGTGGTGGCCGTCAACGCCGCCGACGGCGGGGTGGTGTGGCGGCGTGCCGTGGCGAACGCCGAGGATCTGGTCGCGGTCGGCGAGGCGGTGCTCGTCCCGCAGAACACGTCGCCGGCGCAGGTCAGCCTGGTGGGTTCCGACGGGCGGGTCGCCTGGACCCGGGCCGGGGTGGCCGGACGGCTGGACGCCGGTAACACCCTGCAGTTCTCCAAGGCGCTGTCGACCTCCGCGGAC
This sequence comes from Actinoplanes sp. NPDC048967, assembly GCF_040649415.1. NCBI lineage: Bacteria > Bacillati > Actinomycetota > Actinomycetes > Micromonosporales > Micromonosporaceae > Actinoplanes > Actinoplanes sp. NPDC048967. The sequence goes on along the minus strand of NZ_JBEZFL010000002.1, from coordinate 595,555 downwards.
GATCCCGCGCTGGCCGGGGAGCACGTCGGTGACAAGGCCGTTCCGCTCGGGTCGCTGGCCGACGTCCGGTCCTCGACCTGCGCCTGGGACACCAGCCACCTGGCCTGTGTCGCCGACGCGGACTTCATCATCCAGCGGTTCGCCGGATAGCGAAACGGGCGGCCCCTGGAGGGACCGCCCGTTCAGCTGACTACCTGCTTCAGATGCGCTCGCCGGTGGTGGCGTTGAAGACGTGCACGCTCTCGGTCTGCGGCTTGATGAACACGGTCTCGCCCATGGTCGGCATGTTGCGCCGGTCGGTGCGGACCACGAACCGCTCCGAGCTGCCCTCCAGCGCCGCGTGGCCGTAGACGTTGGCGTCCGAGCCGAGGTCCTCGACCAGGTCGACGACGATCGGCAGGCCACCCGCGGTCGGGGCGACCAGGTCGGTCGCCTCGGGGCGGAAGCCGATGGTCACCTTGCCGTTGCCCTGCGCCGCCGCGACCTGCTCGCGGGTCAGCGGCACGGCCAGCTCCGCGAAGCTCGCGCCGCCCTCGGTCAGGCCGACGGTCTTGATGTTCATGGCCGGGGAGCCGATGAAGCCGGCGACGAAGACGTTGCCGGGCTTGTCGTACAGCGCCCGCGGGGTGTCGCACTGCTGCAGCACGCCGTCGAGCATGACCGCCACCCGGTGGCCCATCGTCATGGCCTCGACCTGGTCGTGGGTCACGTAGACGGTGGTGATGCCGAGCTTGGCCTGCAGGGTGGCGATCTGCGAGCGGGTCTGCACGCGCAGCTTGGCGTCGAGGTTCGACAGCGGCTCGTCCATGAGGAAGACCTGCGGCTCACGCACGATCGCGCGGCCCATGGCGACACGCTGGCGCTGACCGCCGGAGAGCGCCTTCGGCTTGCGGCTCAGGTACTCGTCGAGCTGGAGCAGCTGGGCGGCTTCCTTGACCCGGCGGTCGATCTCCGACTTCGGGGTCTTGCGCAGCTTCAGGGCGAACGCCATGTTCTCGTACACCGACATGTGCGGGTACAGGGCGTAGTTCTGGAACACCATCGCGATGTCACGCGACTTCGGGGGGAGGTTCGTGACGTCCTTGCCCTCGATCAGGATGCGACCGCGGTCCACATCCTCGAGGCCGGCGAGCATCCGCAGGCTGGTGGACTTACCGCAACCGGAGGGGCCGACCAGGACCAGGAACTCGCCGTCGCCGATCTCGAGGCTGAGCTCGTTGACCGCGGGGCGCTCCTGTCCGGGATAAATCCGGGACGCCTTGTCGTACGTGACCGTAGCCATGGTGAATCTACTTCCTTTCCACCGGCAGGAACGTGCCGGACGATCCGAGTGGGAGGAACAGTGTGGTGAGCCACACGCTGGTCACCGTAGGTCTTTTTTCCGCAACTGCCAAGGCGAGCGCCCGGTAAAGGGCGTTTCGGCCTGTCAGACGGCAACCGGTATGCTGATGCCCGCGCCCCTGTAGCTCAGTTGGCCAGAGCACCTGTCTTGTAAACAGGATGTCGTCGGTTCGATTCCGACCGGGGGCTCCTAGGGTGGCGCCATGCGCATCGAGCGGGTCGTGGACGTCGCGGCCGTACACCTCGCGGCAGCTCTTTTCGACGGGCCGCCGCTGGCGGCCGCGACGGAGAAGTTTCTCGCTCAGCCGGATCACCATCTGCTCTTCGCCTATCTCGGCGACCGCCCGGTCGGCATGATCTCCGGGGTGGAGACCACCCACCCGGACAAAGGCACCGAGATGTTCGTGTACGAGCTGGGCGTCCTGCCCGACGCCCGGCTGCTCGGCGTCGGCACGGCCCTGGTCCGGGCGCTGGCCGAGCTGGCCCGCGAGCGCGGCTGTTACGGCATGTGGGTGGCGACCGAGGTCGACAACGAGGCCGCACAGGCCACCTACCGCCGGGCGGGCGCCACCGAGCAGACGCCGTTCGTGCTGCTGAACTGGGATCTCACTGGGGGAGACGGGGCGACATGACGTTCACCGAGGCACGGCGTGGCTGGCTGACGCCGATGCGGGCCCGGTCGGCCGACGAGAACCACCGCGTCGCGACCCCGCTCGAGCTCTTCTTCGACCTCTGTTTCGTGGTCGCGGTGGCGCAGGCCGCCGTGCCGCTGCACCACGCCGTTTCCGAGAACCACGTGTGGGACGGGGTCACCAGCTACCTGATGGTCTTCTTCGCCATCTGGTGGGCCTGGATGAACTTCACCTGGTTCGCCTCGGCGTACGACACCGACGACGACGTCTACCGGATCACCTCGTTCGTGCAGATCGCCGGGGCGCTGGTGCTGGCGGCCGGCGTCTCCTCGGCGTTCGACGACGGCAACTACGTCGGCATCACGATCGGCTACGTGATCATGCGGCTGGCCATGGTGGCGCAGTGGCTGCGGGCCGCCCGCGCCGATCAGCAGCGCCGGGCCACCGCACTGCTGTACGCGGCCGGCATCGCTGTCGTCCAGGTCCTCTGGCTGCTGCGGCTGGCGCTGCCGGAAGGCTGGGGCACGCCGTCGTTCCTGGTGCTGGTCGTCGCCGAGCTGCTGGTGCCGATCATCGCCGAGCGGGCCCCGGGCGGCCCGACCACCTGGCACCCGCACCACATCGCCGAACGCTACGGCCTGTTCACGATCATCATGCTGGGCGAGGCGGTGTCGGCGGCGACGATCGCGATCCGCACCGGCCTCGACACCGGCGATCACGTCGCCGACCTGGTGTCGATCGCGGTGGCCGGGCTGGTCGTCGTCTTCGCGCTGTGGTGGCTGTACTTCGACCGTTCGGCGCAGGGGCTGCTGACCTCGCTGCGGGCCGGGATGCTGTGGGGCTACGGCCACTACTTCATCTTCGGCTCGGCCGCGGCGGCCGGGGTCGGCATCGCGGTGGCGGTCGACCACGCCACCCACCATGCGCACATCTCGGGGGTCACGGCCGGGTTCGCGCTGGCCGTGCCGGTGGCGCTCTATCTGTTCTTCGTCTGGCTGCTGCACATTCGTCCGCACCAGCAGGGGGCGCTCGTGGTGGCCTATCCGGCGGTGGCCGTGCTGGCGTTGCTGGCGCCGTTCGGTCCGGAGCCTGTGCTGGTGATCGCGGGGCTGCTGGTGGTGCTGGTGGCGATCACGGTGGCCGCCGGGCGCCGGGTGCCGGACCGCATCGAGTCCGGGCACTAGGGGGTGTCGCGCGCCCGGTCCGAGGGCGGCCAGACGTACGGCAGGTCGGCCGGGACCTCGCCGAACAGCGGCCGGTAGAAGTCGGGGTCCTTGCGGAACAGTGCGGACCGGTGACTCAGGTGCAGCGCCTCGTCGCCGAGCCAGGATGGCAGCTCACCGGCCGCCGCCAGCTCGTCCTGGGTGCGGATCACCGTGATGCCGCGGGCCTCGGCGACGTCCGCCCGCATCGTGGCGGCCGTCGTGTCGGCCCGACCAGTGGAGATCCAGATCTCGCACATGTCGAGGCCGTACCGGACGAGCGCCTCTTCGTAGCCGATCCACATCTTCACCGCCGGGTGGTGGCGCCAGCCGTACGTCGGCAGCGTCAGCCCGCGCAGCACCTGCACGGTCTCCACCCGTTGTTTGCCCAGCCGTTTCTGGTCGAGGGCGCGGGCGCTGGTGAGGAAGTCCGGGTAGGGAAGGAATGTCTGCATCAGATGATCTTCAGCCCTTGAAGTCCTGGTTCGAAACAGGATGTCTTGCGGTGCAACGGTTTTGAAGCCGTAGTTCTTCCGTCGATACCTGGGTTGCATGCGCAATCTTGAATGTCACGTCCTCGTCACGATGCGTCCTCCCGTAGTGACATCGAAGCGCGTGAACTCCACGATCCGCTTCAGAGGTGCTCGTACCCCCCGAGCGCCCATCTCCTCGGAGGACCCGTACGTGAGACAACAATCTTCTCGGGGCCGGCGCACACTCACCGCGCTGCTCGCCTCGGGCGTGGTCGTCAGCGCCGCCGCGCTGAGCGGCCCCGCACCCGCGAATGCCGCGCCCCTGCGGGCACCGGCTCCCGCCCCGGTGGCGGACCCGGCCACCCCCAAGGACGGCCCGACCGACGAGCTGGACTCGCACGACGCCGAGCTGCTGGCCAAAGCCGAGAGCAGCGGCGTCCGCAACGTCACCCTGATCATCTCGACCGAGTCCGGCGAGGCGTCCGACGTCGCGGCCGAGGTCAAGAAGCTCGGCGGTACGGTCGCCCAGCGCTACGACAAGGTCGGCTACGTGCTGGCCTCGGTCCCCACCGCCAAGGTGATCAGAACCGCGAAGCTGCCCGGCATCTCGGCGGTGGACCTCGACGAGGTCGTCAAGCTCCCCGACCCGGAGGCGGGCAGGCGCGGTGGCGCCAAGGGTGCCGCGCAGGCAGCGACGCTTCCCGGCCCGGGCGCGACCACGCCGGCCGCGAACCCGTACATGCCGACGAACGAGATCGGTTCCGTCGCCTTCAAGAAGCAGCACCCGACCTGGGACGGCCGCGGCGTCACGATCGGCATCATGGACTCCGGCGTCGAGCTGGAGCACCCGGCGCTGCAGAAGACCACCACCGGCGAGCGCAAGATCGTCGACTGGGTGACCGCGACCGACCCGGTGACCGAGGGCGACGCGACCTGGCGGGCCATGGCCACCGAGGTGGCCGGCCCGACGTTCACCTATCTGGGCGCGACCTGGACGGCGCCCGCGGGCACCTGGAAGGTCAACCGCTTCACCGAGGCGATCACCGCGGCCAGTGAGCCGGGCGGCGACGTCAACCGCGACGGTGACACCACCGACGTGTTCGGCATCCTCTACAACCCGGTCAACCACGACATCCGGGTGGACACGAACCAGAACAAGGACTTCACCGACGACGCCGTGATGCGGCCGTACCGGGAGAAGTTCGACGTCGGGCACTTCGGCACCGACAACCCGGCCACCGCGATCGCCGAGCGCATGCCGTTCGTTGTCGAGTACCGCGAGGACGTCGACGCTTCCGTGCTCGGGCTCGGCACGGTCGACTACGTCAACATCGGCATCCCGGAGGACGCGCACGGCTCGCACGTCGCCGGCATCACCGCCGCCAACGACATGCTCGGCAACACCAACCTGGACGGGCAGGCGCCCGGCGCCAAGATCGTCTCCGCGCGGGCCTGCTCCTGGGGCGGTGGCTGCACCGCGGCCGCGCTGACCACCGGCATGGTCGACCTGGTCGTCAACCGGCACGTCGACGTCGTCAACATGTCGATCGGCGGCCTGCCCGCCCTGAACGACGGCAACAACGCCCGCGCCCAGCTGTACGACAAGCTGATCAAGGACTACGGCGTGCAGCTGTTCATCTCGGCCGGCAACTCCGGCCCGGGGGTGAACACGATCGGCGACCCGTCGGTGGCCACCGACGTCGTCAGCGTGGCGGCCAGCGTCAGCAAGGAGACCTGGCTGGCCAACTACGGCTCCGTGGTGAGCAAGAAGAACGCGCTGTTCAACTTCTCGTCGCGTGGCCCCCGTGAGGACGGCGGCTTCAAGCCCAACCTGACCGCGCCGGGCTCGGCCATCTCCACCGTCAACACCTGGCTGGACCAGCCGGCCATCGCGGAGGCCGGCTACAGCCTGCCGACCGGGTACGCGATGTTCAACGGCACCTCGATGGCCTCCCCGCAGGCCACCGGCGGCGCCGCGCTGCTGCTGTCCGCGGCCAGGGCGACCGACCTGGACGTCACCCCGGCCCAGCTGCGCCGGGCGCTCTACACCTCGGCCGACCGGATCGCGGACACCTCGGTCGCCGGTCAGGGCAACGGCCTGATGGACGTTCCGGGCACCTGGGCGCTGCTGGCCCGTACGGTCGAGGCGCGCAGGTACACCTCGTCCGCGCCGGTCTGCACGCCGTTCTCGGCCGACTTCGACACCCCGAACCAGGGCACCGGCATCTACAACCGCTGCGCGAGCGGTGCCGGTGGCCTCAAGGCCGGTCAGTCGAAGAGCTACACCGTCAAGCTCACCCGTACGTCGGGTCCGAAGGGTTCGGTCACGCACCGGCTCTCCTGGGTCGGCGACAAGCGGTCGTTCCGCTCGCAGTCGTCGGTCTCGCTGCCGCTGAACAAGACCGTGAACGTCTCCGTGCAGGTGACGCCGGCCGAGGGCCTGAACAGCGCCATCCTCGAGGTGGACGACCCGAAGACGTCCGTCACCGACTTCGAGGTGCTCAACACGGTCGTCACCAGCGTGGCGCCGAAGAAGCCGGCGTTCGACATGACCGTCGAGGGTTCCGTCGAGCGCAACTCGTCGGACTCGTACTTCATCACCGTGCCCGAGGGCGCCAGCGCGCTGCAGGTCGACCTGTCCGGCATCGCGACCGGTTCGCAGACCCGCTGGATCGCCATCAACCCGTGGGGCGTTCCGGTCGAGAGCACGGCCAGCACGGCGTGTTACACCAACTTCTCGGACGGGGCCGCCTGCAAGCCGCAGGAGCGGGCGTACGAGAACCCGATGCCGGGCGTGTGGGAGCTCGAGGTGGAGTCCCGCCGGACCTCGCCGTCGCTGCGCAACCCGTACGAGCTGACCGCCAAGGTGCAGGGCGTCACGGTGGAGCCGGCGACGGTCGAGCTGCCCAGCGTCACGGCCGGTGCGGCCACGCCGGTCAGCTGGACCGTCAAGAACAACTTCGGTCCGCTGCGGCTCACCGCCACCGGCGGCCCGCTCGGCAGCGCGCTCTCGCAGCGGCCGACGATCGAGGACGGGGCGAGCCAGGAGTACACGGTCGACGTGCCTGCCGGTGCGCAGCGCCTCGACGTGGCGATCGGCAACGTCAGCGACGCCGCGGCCGACCTGGACCTGACGGTTCTGCTCGACGGCGAGCAGGTCGCGCAGTCGGCCGACGGCGACTCGGAGGAGTCGGTGTCGATCCCGAACCCGGCGGCCGGCACGTACACGGTCGTGGTGGACGGCTACGCGGTGCCCTCGGGCAGCACGCAGTACGACTACCGGGACGTGTTCCTGAGCCCGGCGCTGGGCGCGATGACGGTGCCGGCCACGGTGCTGAACCTCGCCAACGGTGCCACGGCCAAGGTCACCGGCTCGGTGACCGCCACGGCAGCGCCCGCGGCCGGTCGCAGCCTGTTCGGTGAGATGACGCTGATCACGGACGAGGGCGCGGTCGTCGGCCGCGGCACCGTCTCGATCGGCGCGGTCAACTAAACACCGACACCACGAGCCCGTCCCCGGCGCTGACCGGGGGCGGGCTCGTGCTTTTGTCCCCGGTCCTACCGGAAGTCCTCGTCCTCGCCGGCGATCGGCCGGCCACCGTCCGAGAAGGACCGCTTCTTGCCGCCGGCCTCGTCGTCGACCGGCTCCTCGTGCAGGCGCGGGTCGTCGACCGGCTGGTCCGCGGCCGGCGCGGCCGCCTGGTCGTCGCCGGTCGGTCCGTCGGCCGGCTTCCCGGGAACCGGGTCGACCAGGGCGGGGTCGACGGCCGTACCGCCGGCCGGCATGCCGGTGGGCGTGTCGTCGCCGGTCGCCGGAAGGGTGCGCGGCGTCTCGTTGGCCGGCAGCAGCCCGCCGAGGCCACCGAGCAGCGGCACGCCACCGTCGAACAGCGCCGACTCGCGGGGCGCCTCGGCCGACGCCGTACGGCCGTCCGGGGTGAGCCCGCCACCGAGCAGGCCGCCGCCGAGCAGGTTGGCCGGGATCAGGTTGCTCAGGTTGCCGGTCGGCAGACCGCCGCCCGACCCGCCGCCGGTCAGGCCGCCGCCCGTGCCGCGGGATGCGCCGCCGCCCAGACTGCCGCCGCCCAGACTGCCGCTGCCCAGGCTGCCGCTGGACGAGCCGCCGGTGAGTCCGCCGATCACGGGCAGGTCCGCCGGGGCCGAGCCACCGGCCGGCCGGCGACCGGCGGGTTCATCCGCCTCGCGGGTACGGGCCTCGTCCTGCGCCGCCAGGCCCGACGCGGGTCCGGTGAGGTCGGCGGAGTTCTGCCCCGGCTTGACGTCCATGAGCGACGAGCCGTCCAGCGGGCTCGCGAGGTTCAGTCCACCCGCGGGGTCCAGCCCGAGCCCCTGGGTGGCGCCGCCGCCCAGTGAGCCCAGCAGTCCGCCGGCCGGTGCCGGGACCACATCAGCCTGCGCGGGTGCCGCGCCGAGCAGCAGGAAACCGCCGACCACCGCCCCGGCGTAGAACCACTTGCGCATCGATCTCCTCCAGCATGAACTCGGACCAATCGGTCGGAAAGGCCAACGAGTGGCCTGCATGGAGGGTTCGGGGAGCAACGGGTTCAAGCAGCGATGATCCGCTGGCTACGATGCCGCCATGGCCGTCGAACCAGCCCGCGAACCACCCGGCCGATCCCTGGTCTCCCGGCTGCGGCGCACCGCCGACACCCGCCCGCACTTCGTGGTCTGTGGCGCTGACGCGCTGGTCTACACGGTCGCCGAGGAGCTGGCCAACGCCGGGCACCGGATCCGGCTCACGGTGATCGTCCCGGCCCGGCTCCGGGCCGACGTGCCCGACCTGGCCACGCTGCGCGGCGTACGGGTGATCCGGGCCGACCGTCTCGACGAGCGCACATTCCGCTCGGCCGGGCTGGCCGGCGCGGCGGCGCTCGCCCTGGTGATGCCCGATGACGTGGTCAACCTGCACGCGGCGCTCTGCGCCCAGGCCGTCGAGCCCGACCTGCGCCTGGTGATCCGGATGTTCAACACCGGTCTGGGGTACGGCGTCCGCCGCCTGTTCGCCGACTGTGCGGTGCTCTCCGACGCCGCGATGGCCGCTCCCGCGTTCGTGGCCGCGTCCCTCGGCGAGGTGGCACCGACCCACGTCCGCCTGGCCGGCCGCACCCTGTACGTGGCCCGCCGCGCCGATGTCCGGGCCGAGCACGTGGTCTGCGCGCTGACGGCGGCGGACGGCGCCGGCCGGGTCGACGTGCTGCCCGCCGATCCGGCGCCGGAGGCCGAGCGCCCCACCGACCTGGTGCTGGCCGAGGCGACCGGGCGCCCGGCCGGGCAGACCGTCGCCGCCCAGCGCCTGGTCCGGGCCCGCCGGCGCCGCCGCCCGCTGCGGGTGATGGGCCGGGCGCTGCGGGCCGCCCTGAGCCGCAAGCTCGGCATCGCCGTGCTGGCCACCCTGGTCATCACCCTGGTGTCCGGCGCCGTCCTGGTGCACGCCGACCGGGTGAACGGGTTCTGGAAGTCCATCTACGTGACGCTGCTGACGGTGGTCGGCTCGTCCGATGTGGAGATGGAACGCAACGGGGTCGCGCAGGCCGCGCAGCTGGTGCTGACCATCGCCGGGCTGGCGCTGCTGCCGCTGATCACGGCGGCGGTGGTCGAGGGCATGGTGAACGCCCGGCTGGCCCTGTCCAGCGGACGGGCCGCGGCCGGGCACGAGGACCACATCGTGGTGGTCGGGCTGGGCAACGTGGGCACCCGGGTGCTGCGCCAGCTCGTCGATCTCGGCGTACAGGTGGTCGCGATCGACCGCAAGGCCGACGCCCGGGGTGCGAAGGCCGCCGAGCAGCTGGGTGTGCCGTTCATCGTCGGCGACGCCGCCCGGGAGGAGACGCTGCGGGCGGCCTCCATCGCCACCAGCAAGGCGCTGGTCGTCGTCTCCACCGACGACGTCACCAACCTGCAGGCGGCGCTGAACGCCCGCGCGGTGCGCCCGGATCTGCGGGTGGTGCTGCGGCTCTTCGACGACGACTTCGCCCAACGGGTGCAGACCGCCTTCACCATCAACAGCTCGCGCAGTGTCTCCCGGCTGGCCGCGCCCGCGTTCGCCGCGGCGATGCTGGACCGCGACGTGCTCGCCACGATCCCGGTCGACCGGCACGCGCTGCTGGTGGCCGGCGTGCAGGTCTACGCCGGGTCCCCGCTCGACGGGGCGACGCTGAGCCAGGCCGACCGGCCGCTGAGCGTACGGGTGATCGGGCTGTCCGTGGCCGGCTCCGAGTGGGTGGACTGGGCGCCGGACCCCCGGCGGATCCTGGCCGCCGGCGACCGGGTGATGATCGTGGCCCGGCGGGCCGGCCTGCGGGCGCTGGTCGAGCACGCGACGCCGCCCGCCGAGCCGACGCCCCAGCTCGACGAGGGCGGCTAGCCCGCGCTGACCGGCTCGCCGTCGGTCAGGGCGCTCACCTCGACGCCCAGGACCGCCTGCTCGTCCGGCTTGTGGGCCAGCACGTCGGTCAGATACGACTGCACGGCCGGGCCCATGCCCACGTCCCGGCCGGCCCGTTCGGACAGCAGCCACTTGTGCTGGATGATCTGCGAGAAGATCTCCTGCGGCTCCAGCTTGCGGCGCAGGTTGGCCGGCACCGCCCGGACCACCGGCTCGAACACCTCGGTCAGCCAGCGGTGCGCGGCCTGCTGCTCGTCGACCAGATCCGACTCCGCCCGGTACGCGTCCAGGTCGTTGAGCAGCTGCCGGGCCTGGTTCTCCTCGGCGTCCAGGCCGGTCAGGCGCAGCAGCCGGCGGGTGTGGTAGCCGGCGTCCACCACCTTGGGCCGGACCCGGTAACCGCCGTCCACGGTGGACATGTCCACCTCGGCGACGTCGAAGCCCAGCTCGTTGAGGCGGCGGATGCGGCCCTCGATGTCGTGCCGGGCGTCGCGCCGCACCTCCTGCTCGTACGTGACCTCGTGCCACAGCCGCTCGTAGCGGGCCACGATGTCGTCGACCACGGTCTCCGGATCGATCGCCTCGTGCAGCAGCTCCGCGGCCTGCAGGTCCAGGCACTCGCCGAAGATGTTGAGCCGCAGGATCTCGATGTCCTCGCTGCGCTGGCCCTCGGAGAGCTTCGGGTAGAGGTTGCCCGTCTCGGCGTCGACCAGGTACGCCGCGAAGGCGCCCGCGTCCCGCCGGAACAGCGTGTTGGACAGCGAGCAGTCACCCCACGAGAAACCGATCAGATGCATCCGCACGATCAGCGCGGCGAGCGCGTCGAGCAGCCTGTTCATCGTCTCGGGCCGCAGGGTGTGGGAGAACAGAGCCCGGTACGGCAGCGAGAACTGCAGGTGCCGGGTGATCAGCACGGACTCCAGCGGCTCGCCGTCGTCGTCCTGGCGGTCGTTGACGATGGCCACCGCCTCCACCGCCGGGAAGTCGATCCGCTCCAGGGCGCGGAGCAGGTCGTACTCCTTCTCGGCGATCCGTTCCCGGGTCTCCTTGAGGGCGTAGACGGTTTCGTTGAGCTTGACGAAGCGGACGATGTGCCGCGAGATGCCCTGCGGCAGCGCGACCAGGTGGGACGCGGGCCACTCCTCGAGCGGCACGTTCCACGGCAGGTCCAGCAGCGCCGGGTCGACTAGGGCGGACGTGATGCGCACGTGCCCAGTGTGCACGCTGCGGGGCGCACGTCGCTGCCGCACGTGGCTCGTTACACAGAAGCGAGATCGCCGGATTGTTTCGTATGTCGGCGATGTGACTCGAGGGGCAGGAGTGAATTTGCGACGCGCGGTGAGCATCGTCGTCGGGGCGAGTGCGGCCCTGGCACTGGCCGGCACTGCCGGTGCGGCGGCCTGGAAGTACTCGGCGGACGAGGGTCGCCCGGTCGGCTCCTGGCAGGAGGCGCGGTCAGCCCGTACCCCCGTCGCTGCGCAGCAGCCCGCGGCCACGACCGGCCCGGCCGGGACCCCGAGCAGCAGCCCGGCCGCCGACGCCGGCGCCGACGACCGGACCGTGAAGCCGCAGGCCGGCGCGTCCGCGTCGGCCTCGCCGGCCGAGCCCGGCGGCCGGACCGCCGAGTCCGCCACGGCCAAGGGCGGCGACGGCCGCCAGAAGGTCGGCGAGCTGCTGTCGATCGACAAACTGCTGGGGTACGGCGCCCCGGAACGTGAGGTCTTCCACTACCCGCGGGCCTCCTACGTCAAGGTGCACTTCAGCCGCATGGCGATGCTGCCGGGCGACTACGTGACGGTCTCCGACGGCAAGGGCCGCGAGTCCTACCGGTACGACGCGCCGCGGCTGCTGGACGGCGTGTCCACCGACCGCTGGGCCATGTCGATCACCGGTGACACCGCGATCGTCGAGATGCACCGCGGGGGCGGCAACCTGGTCGGCTCGCTGCTCGGCCGGCTCGGCGTGAACGTGGACCAGGTGGCCCGCGGCTACTCGCGCCAGGAACAGGCGCGCGTGCCGGAGTCCCAGCTCACCGCCCCCGGGCGGACGGGCCGGGAAGAGTCGGTCTGCGGCTCGGACGAGAGCAAGGACGCGGTCTGCTACCGCTCGGCCGACCCGGTGGCCTACACCCGTTCCAAGGCCATCGCCCGGTTGCTGATCAACGGCACCGAACTGTGCACCGGCTGGCGGGTCGGCAGCAAGAACCGGATGCTGACCAACAACCACTGCTTCGACAACTCGGCGAACGCGTACGAGACCGAGGTGTGGTTCAACTACCAGTGCGCGACCTGCGGCGGCTTCGAGGTCTTCAAGCCGACGAAGGTCTGGGGCGACAAGGTGCTGGCCACCGAGCACGTGCTGGACTTCACACTCTTCACGGTGGAGAACTTCCGCGCGGTGCAGAAGTTCGGCTACCTGAGCCTGGACACCGCCCGGCCGGCGAAGGGCCAGGAGCTCTACGTGCCGCAGCACCCGGCCGGCGAGCCGACCCGGATCGCCGGGCGCAACGGTGCCCGGGCCGGCACCTGCGCTGTCGCGGACCCCGCCTTCGACGGGTACGCCGCGGACTCGGACGTCTCGTACTACTGCGACACCGAGGGCGGATCCAGCGGCAGCCCGGTGCTGTCCCGCAAGACCAACCGGGTCGTGGCGCTGCACCACTTCGGCGGCTGCCCCAACTCCGGAGTCCGCGCCGACCTGCTGAACGCCAAGATCAAGTCGTATCTCTGACGTACCGTATGCGCCATGCGGGCTCCGGTGGCGACAGTGACGAGACGCGGCCGGCTGCTGCCCTGGCTGATCGACCTGGCCCTGCTGGCCGGCTTCGTCGTGCTGACCGTCGCCCTGGCCCGCGGCCACCTGCTGACCCTGGACGAGCGGGTGGCCGACTGGGCCGGCACGCACCGGCCGACACCGTTCTACGTGCTGCTGCGGGTGCTCAACTACCTCGGCCAGGGCGGCCAGGTGCTGATGCCGGTCGCGCTGCTGCTGGCCGGGCTGGTGGCCTGGCGGCGGCGCTCGGTACGGCCGCTGCTGGTCTTCGCCGCGGTGTTCGTGCTGACCTACGTCACGATCGGCCCGCTGAAGATCTGGCTGGACCGCGCGGCCCCGGCCTTCGACGGCCCCGACCGGCTGGTGCTGTTCAACGCCCACGCCTCCGGCATCGAGGCGATGAGCTACCCGTCCGGGCACGTGGCGAACGCGCTGGCCTGGTACGGCGTCATCGCGGTGCTGCTCAACGCGGTGCTGCGGTCGCTGGACCGGCCGGTGCTGTCGCCGCGGGCGTACCTCGCGTTGCGGGTGCTGCCACCGGCCATCGTCTTCTGCACGACGACCTGGCTGGCCTTCCATTGGATCACCGACTCGGTGGCCGGACTGCTGCTCGGCCTGATCCTGACCCGGCTGCTGGCCCGCATCCCGTGGGACACGATCCCGCTGCCCGGCCTGCCCCGCGGCATCGACCGCCCGGCCGGACTGCAGGCTCCGCAGTTCTTGTCGTAGGCCCGGTTTACGATGCTGGCCAGTGAGCCGGACTGAGCGACCCATCGTGGACCGCGCGGCTACGGGGGGCGGGTAAATTAAGGTCCCCGGCGAGTCTCGGGACCCCAAAGGTATTCCGTGACCCCGCCCCCCGCTCGCTCTTCCGAAAGCTCTGAGTGACCGGACACCGGCGATTGCGTAGTTGCCCTACCCTCTGAGGCGTCAGGACCGTCAGCGGTTCGAGAGGACAGCTCAGCGATGACGCTTCCCAGGATGTCCCGACGCCACGCCCGCCCCGTCGATCACCCGGCCGCAGTCCTCTCCCATTTGCGTTCGAGGGTGCACCGCGATCCTGACCCCCGGTCCGGCCCGGAATTCCGGGACGTGGTTGCGGTGGGATCAGCGCTCCTGCTGCTGCTGTTCATCATCAAGTCGTACGGGGTCGCCCACTATTCGCTCACGACCACCACCGCACTGCTCGTCGCGACGCCGAGTCAGGTCGCGCTGGGCACGGTGACCATCTACGCGTACTACGTGCTGCCGGCCGTCGCGCTCGGCACGGCCTGGTTCGCCGTCATGTTCCGGGACCGGATCCGGCCGGCCTTCTGGCCCCTGATCGCGATCGTGGTCATCCTGACAGCGCTGGCCTCACCGCTGACCTACCTGGTCCGCGGGGTGGCTGTGCTGCTGGTGGCGGTCTGGTGGGAGATGGTGATCCGGCGCTACCGGCGGGTGTGGGCGGACCTGCCCGGCGAGCTGGGCCGGCGCCGCCGCCGGATCCTGTCCGGACTGCGCGGGCTGTCCATCGTCTACCTGGGCGCCGGCGCGATGGCCGGCCTCTTCCTCTTCAGCCTCGACGTCCCGTGGGTCTCGGCCCAGGCCTTCCAGGTGACCGACCCGGCGGTGGTGTCCACCCAGAACAGGCAGGTCCGCGCCGATGAGCTGACCATCGAGACGGCCAACCGCTTCGTCGGCTACCCGATCGACGAGAACGAGGAGTGGGTGACGGTCCTGCACGCCGACACCCGGTACATCATGCGCATCCCGCAGTCGCAGGTGCAGTACCGGCTGACCTGCCACAACGAGGCCGACCAGCTGCACGGGGACCGCCCGCTGTTCGAGGCGTTGCAGGGCAACCCGTACGTCTCGCACAACATCGACTGCCGGAAGGTGCTGAACGACCTCGAGCAGAGGCCGCTGGGCAAACCGTTCCCGCTGCAGTGACGCCGGTCAGAGCCAGGCGCCGGCGCGCATCACGCGCTTGACCGTCAGATCCGGCGCCAGCACGACCAGATCGGCCCGCAACCCCGCCTCCAGCGCCCCCACCTCGTCGGCCAGGCCCAGGACGCGGGCCGGTGTCGTCGCCGCCATCTCCGCCGCCGCCGGCAGGTCCAGCCCCGCGCCCACCGCCTGCCGGAACGCCGCATCCATGGTCAGTGTGCTGCCCGCGATCGAGCCGTCGCGGACCAGCCGGGCCACCCGGTCGGCGACCGTCACTTCCTGGCCGCCCAGTTCGTAGCGGCCGTCCGGCATCCCGGCCGCGTCCATCGCGTCGGTGACCAGTGCCGTGCGGGCCGGTCCGGCCGCGTGGGCCGCGAAGCGCAGCATCCCGTCGTGCAGGTGGATGCCGTCGGCGACCAGTTCGCAGACGATCGTGGGGGAGTCCAGCAGGGCGATGATCGGACCCGGCTCGCGGTGGTGAGCCGGTCGCATGCCGTTGCACAGGTGGGTGCCGACGGTCGCGCCGGCCGCGACCCCGGCCAGGGTCTGCTCGTACGTCGCGTCGGTGTGTCCCAGGGCCGCGACGACCCCGTGCCCGGTCAGGTATTTCACCGCGTCCAGGGCGCCGGGCAGTTCGGGGGCGATGGTGACCATCCGGACCGCGCCCCGGCCCAGCTCGACCAGGGCACTCAGTTCCGCCAGCGACGGCTCGCGCAGAAAGGCCGGGTTCTGCGCACCGCAGCGGGTGTGGGACAGGTACGGCCCCTCGTAGTGCACCCCGGCGATCGTGCCGTCGGTGACCAGGGGCCGGTACGCCGTCGTGGCGTCGCGCATCAGCTCGTACGGGGAGCTGACCAGGCTGGCGAGCATCGTCGTGGTGCCGTGGCGCAGGTGGAAGGCCGCCGCGGCGCGGGCCGCCGCCGGGTCGCCCTGGGTGAACGTGTGCCCGCCGCCGCCGTGGCAGTGCAGGTCCACGAAACCCGGGACGATGATGTCGTCGCCCGGGTGGCCCCGTTCCGTGACGTCCAGAATCGTCGGCCCGTCCACTTCGACGTACCCGGGGACCACTGCCCCGGGCCGGACGACGCGGCCGCTGATCTTCTCCGTCAAGAGGGTGCCTCCAGGGTGTCGAGGGCCAGCAGAGCCGCGCCCAGGCAGCCAGCGGTGTCGCCCAGGGCCGCGCGCACGATCCGCGGCATCCGGTGGAAGGTGATCCGGGCGTCCAGGGCGATCCGCAGCGGGGCGAGCAGGGCCTCCCCGGACTCGGCGAGCCCGCCGCCGAGCACCACGATCCCGGCGTCGTACAGCGCCTGGGCGGTGAGCAGGCCGTCCGCGAACGCCTCGACGGCCTCGGTCCAGACGGTCCGGGCCAGCTCCTCGCCCGCGGCCGCGCGGGTGACGACGTCGGAGGCGGTGACCCCGGTGATGCCGGAGAGCTCCACGTAGCGGCGGCCGACCGCGGACGCCGACGCCACCGATTCGAGGCAGCCGCGGGCACCACAGCCGCACGGTGGGCCGCCGGGCCGCACGATGACGTGGCCGACCTCGCCGGCCGCGCCGTGCGCGCCCGCGAACGCCTTGCCGTCGACCACGTGCGCGGCGGCGATGCCGGTGCCGATCGCGATGAAGAGCACGTGCCGTTCCTCGCGGCCCGCGCCGAGGCGGGCCTCGGCCATGCCGCCCACCCGGACGTCGTGGCCGAGCGCGGCGGGCACGCCCAGGCGGTCCGAGACCAGAGCCCGCAGCGGTACGTCGCGGAAGCCGACGTTGCTGGACCACACAGCGGTGCCGGTCTCCTCGTCGACGACGCCGGGCACGGCGACACCGGCGGCGACCGGGGTCAACCCGTCCGCGCGGGCCCGGTCGGCCAGGCCGGCGGCGACGTCGAGGATGTTCGCGGTGACCGCCTCGGGACCCCGGGCCGCGAGCGTCGGGTGCCGCTCGGCGTGGTGGACCGTGCCGTCCGGGCGCACCAGGGCGCACTTCATGCCGGTGCCGCCGACATCCAGCGCCACCACGACGTCGTTGCTCACGGTGCTACCTCTCGCCGCGCGGGCCGGGGCGGGCGTTCACGTGAGGACGACCGAGCGGGTCAGGTTGCGCGGGTGGTCGGGGTCGAGCCCCTGGCTGGTGGCCAGCAGCACGGCGACCCGCTGGGCCACGACGAGGTCGGCCATCGGGTCGAGCGGGGCCCGGCCGCCGCACCAGCTGCCCAGCGCGGCGTAGCCGCCGTTGTAGCGGCTGTGCACGAACGCGGCGCCGGTCGCCTCCACGTCGTCGGCCAGCCCGGCCGGGATCTCGCCGAACGCCCAGACCACCCGGCCGGGGCCGGCGATCGAGATGGGCCCGTGCCGGTAGTCCATCGCCGGGTACGCCTCGGCCCACCACGCCGCGGCCTCGCGGCACTTGAGGGCGGCCTCCTCGGCGAGCCCGATCGTCCAGCCGCGGCCGAGGAAGGTGATCTGCTGGGCCAGCGCGGGGTGCACGGGCAGCGGCAGGCGGATGGCGACCTCGGCGTCGGCGGCGATCGGCTCGATGTCGACGCCCAGGTGGGCCCGGAGCATCGCCAGGGTGCTGGTGGCGAAGCGGGTCTGCACGACGGAGAGCTCGTCGGCGAAGTCCAGCACCACCGCGTCCTTGGCCACCGCGGCGGCCGGCTCGGCGCCGTCGGCGGTGATGACGGTGGTCGGCGTCCGGCCGTCCAGCGCGTCCAGCAGCTCGATGACCTCGGTCGTCGTGCCGGAACGGGTGATCGCGACGACCCGGTCGTAGCTGCGGCCGAGCGGGAACTCGGAGGCCTGGAAGGCGTCGGTCTCGCCGAGGGCCGACTGCTCCCGGAGGGCGGCGTAGGCCTTCGCCATGAACCAGGAGGTGCCGCAACCCACGACCGCGACCCGTTCGCCCGGGCCGGGCAGGCCGGGCGAGTCGGCGAGTTTGGCGGCCTGCAGCCAGCAGTCGGGCTGGCTGGCGATCTCCACCTTGACGTGACTCATGGCAGTTTTCCCTACAATCGCCTGCGCAGATGCGCTCGGTTCACCGGTATTTCGAGCGTCATTCTGCGTGGAAGGTCTGCGCATCCGCAACCACCGGAGCGTGTTCGAGCAGGCACGCTCTTTGCTTCGTGAGGTTTCGCGCACTAATGTGCACACTCTTATCACGAAACGTGCAGCAGGGAGCTCGGGTGGACCGGTACGCGCGGTGGAATGCCCTGCTCGAGTTACTGGCCGAGAGCGGCCGGGTCAGCGTCGAGGACGCCGCCGGCCGGCTCGACGTCTCGCAGGCCACCATCCGCCGCGACTTCGACCAGCTCGCGCAGCAGCAGATGATCACCCGGACCCGGGGCGGCGCGGTCGCCAACGGCGTCTCCTACGACTTGCCGCTGCGCTACAAGAGCGCCAAGCACTCGGCGGAGAAGCAGCGCATCGGCGAGGCGGCGGCCAACCTGGTGGTGCCGGGCACGGTGGTCGGTCTCAACGGCGGCACCACCATGACCGAGGTGGCCCGGGCCCTGGCGGTCCGGCCCGACCTCAACACCAGCGGCGACGGTGCCCAGCTGACCGTGGTGACCAACGCGCTGAACATCGCCAACGAGCTGCTGGTCCGTTCCCGGATGAAGATCGTGGTGGCCGGCGGCGTGGTCCGTCCGCAGTCCTTCGAGCTGGTCGGCCCGCTGGGCGGGGCGCTGCTCAAGGAGGTCACCCTCGACATCGTGCTGCTCGGTGTGGACGCGCTCGACGTGGAGCTGGGCGCGGCGGCCCACCACGAGGGTGAGGCGGCGATGAACAGCCTGATGGTCGCCCGGGCCAAGCGGGTCGTGGTGATCGCCGACTCGTCCAAGCTCGGCGGCCACGCCTTCGCCCGGATCTGCCCGATCAGCAAGGTCGAGACACTGGTCACCGACTCCGGGGCCCCGGAAGAGCTGCTGGCCGGCTTCCGCGACGCGGGCGTCCAGGTGGTCTGCGCCTGAGCCGCCGGGCCTACTCGCCGATCTCGCTGACCTCGGCGAACGGTTTGTTGATGTTCCAGGCCACATGGATGATGAAGCTGTGGTTGACCTCGTTGAAGTAGACCGCGAGGTTGTCCGGGCTGTTCTGCACCGTCGCCACCGAGAAGCCGTCGCTGGGCGTCGCGGTGACCACCTTGACGTTGTCCTCGGTCACCCGGATCACCGCAGAGCCACCCTCGACCCGGAACGAGCGCACGTACGACTTGCTGCCGTCACCGTCCGTGGTCACCGTCCAGCCGTCCTCGGTCGTGGTGGTGCTCTCGGCGGGAGCGGTGGTGGTCGTCGTCCGCGGCGGGGACGGCGTGGCCGAGGTGCGCGCCGGCGCTGAGGTCGGCCGCCGCGCCCTGGTGGTGGTCGTGGCACTGGGCTCCGGCTCGGGCTCCGCGGTGGGGGACGTGCTGGGCGGCGGCAGCGGCGAGGGCCCGGCCTGCCCGGAGTCGCGCAGCTGATCCACCGAGACGAGCGAGCTCTCGTCCGGCGTCGCGGTGCGCAGCACGGGCAGCATGGCCACCGACGCCAGCGCCACGCTGGTGACGGTCGCGGCACACCAGCCGAGCACGGGAGCCAGGGGAGATCGCACGCGACCATGATCCCACTTGGTTCTAGGGTGTCGCCATGGCGCTGATTCTGCTGGTCGAGGACGATCGCTACATCACGGCCGCCCTGAGTAGGGCGTTGTCCGACGCCGGGCACGTGGTGCGGCCGGTCGGCCAGGCGACCGAGGCGCTCCGGATCCTCACCCAGGAACGGCCCGATCTGGTGATCCTCGACCTGGGCCTGCCCGACATCGACGGCACGGACGCGCTGCGGATGATGCGGCAGGTGTCCGAGGTGCCGGTCATCGTGGCCACCGCCCGGCGGGCCGAGGCCGACATCATCACGCTGCTCAGCGCCGGCGCCGACGACTACGTGACCAAGCCGTTCTCCGGCGGGCACATCCTGGCCCGGATCGAGGCGGTGCTGCGGCGGACCCGGGCGGCGGCCGACACCACGCCCAACACCATCACCGTCGGTGAGCTCACGATCAGCCCGCGGCAGCGCAAGGCGTCGTTGCACGGCAAGCCGCTGCAACTGACCCGGCGGGAGTTCGACGTGCTCACGTACCTGGCCGAACGGGTCGGGCAGGTGGTCAGCCGGCGGGAGCTGCTGACCGAGGTGTGGAACCAGTCGCGGATCGGCGAGGAGCAGACCATCGACGTGCACATCTCCTGGCTGCGCCGCAAGCTCGGCGAGACGGCCGCGGCGCCCCGGTTCCTGCACACCGTGCGCGGGGTCGGCGTGATGATGGTCGAACCCCAGTGAGGTGGCAGCTGAACCGGCTGGCGCTGGCCATCACGTCGATGGTCGCGCTGGCGTTCCTCGTGCCGCTCATCTTCGCGACCCGGCAGATTGCCCACGACCGGGCCATCGGTGACGCCCGCCAGCAGGCCGCGGCCATGGTCGCCGCCCTCGCCGTGAACGCCGACCCCAAGCTGCTGACCAGCGCCGTCGCCAGCACGGTGGCCGGTAGCGCGGGCCGGCTCGCGGTGCACCTGCCCGGCATCGCCCCGGTCGGCACCACCCACGTGACCGGCGCGGACGTCGCCTCGGCGACCTCCTACCGGCGGCCGGTGACCGCGCCGGCGGCCGGCGGCCTGGCCTACCTGCAACCCAGCGTGCTCAGCGACGGCCGGGCGGTGGTCATCGAGGTCTACGTTCCCGAGGCGGAGATGCGGCGCGGGGTGTGGCCGGCCTGGTTCGCCCTGGGTGGCCTGGCCATCGCCCTGGTGGCCGGCTCGACGCTGGTGGCCGACCGGCTCGGCAGCCGGCTGGTCCGCGCGACCCGGGACCTGGCCGGCTCCAGCCGCCGCCTCGGCGCGGGCGAGCTCACCGCCCGGGTCACCCCGTCCGGGCCGCCGGAGCTGCGCGACGCCGCCGTCGCCTTCAACACGATGGCCGGCGACCTGCGCCGGCTGCTGGACGCCGAACGCGAGCTCGCGGCCGACCTGTCGCACCGGCTCCGGACACCGCTGACCGCGCTGCGCCTGGACGCCGAGGCGATGCCGCCGGGGCTGATCGCGGACCGGATGCGCCAGGCCTGCGACATGCTCGACGAGGAGCTCGAGGCGATCATCGCGGGGGCGCGGCTCGGCGTCGAGGCCCGCGGCGCCCAGCAGTCCGACCTGGTCGAGGTGCTCGCCGAGCGGCTGGCCTTCTGGTCGGCGCTGGCCGAGGACCAGGCGCGGCCCTGGCAGGTGGTGGGCGGTGATCATCCCGTACCGGTGCCGCTGCCCCGCAGCGAGCTGATCCTGGCCGTTGACGCCCTGCTCGGCAACGTCTTCGCGCACACCCCGGAGGGCGTGGCCTTCCGCGTGACCGTCTCCGAGGCAGGGCTGCTGGTCGACGACGCCGGACCCGGGATCAGCGATCCGGCCGCCGCGGTGCGCCGCGGGGTCAGCGGGGCCGGCTCGTCCGGGCTGGGGCTGGACATCGTGCGCCGGGTCGCCGAGGCGGCCGGTGGGCGGCTGATGATCGAGCGCGGGCCGCTGGGCGGGGCCCGGATCGCGATGCTGCTGCCCGTACCGGAAGGAGAGCGGGCCGTGGCTGCCCCGCGCCCGGCGGGCCGCCGTCGGCGCGGCGCTGCTTCATGATTGTTTCCGTTGCCTTTAAGGCTTCTTTATGGAAAGCCTCGTTACGTTTCCCGCTGTCCGAACCGCACGACACGTTGGGAGACCAAGACGATGCGCAGGTCCATCGCCTATCCGCTGGTGGCACTCGGAGCACTCGGCTCGACGCTGGTCGGTGCGGCGCCCGCCCTCGCGCACGGCTACGTCTCCGCCCCGCCCAGCCGGCAGGCGCTGTGCGCGTCCGGCGCGGTCGCCAACTGTGGGCAGATCCAGTTCGAGCCGCAGAGCGTCGAGGGCCCCAAGGGCCGGCGATCCTGCGACGGCGGGGTGGCCGGCTTCTCGGTGCTCTCCGACGAGAGCCGCAACTGGCCGGCCAAGGCGGTCGGTTCCACGGTCACCTTCACCTGGGTGATGACGGCCCGGCACCGCACCAGCAACTGGGAATACTTCATCGGTGACAAGAAGGTCGCGACCGTCGACGGCGGCAACGCGCAGCCCGATGCGGTGGTCACCCACAAGGTCGACCTGAGCGCGTTCCCCGGCAAGCAGAAGGTGCTGGCGGTCTGGAACATCGGCGACACGGCGAACGCCTTCTACAGCTGCATCGACCTCAACGTGGGCGGCAGCGGCGGATCCGGAGGCACGACGCCACCGACCACCAAGCCGACCACGGCGCCGACCACCGCCGCGCCGACCACTGCCCCGACTGCGGCTCCCACAGCGACCACCAAGGCTCCCGCTGTCCCGATCGCCGAGGACGGCAAGAAGTGGGCGCCGGGCGTCGCGTACCGCACCGGCGACAAGGTGACCTACCAGGGCAAGACCTACCAGTGCCGGCAGTCGCACTCGTCGATCCGCAGCTGGGAGCCGTCCATCTACACCCTCGCTCTCTGGCTGCCGCTGTGAAACTCCGCTACGCGACAGTCCTGATGGCGGGCGCCCTGCTGCTCGGCGCCTGCGGCACGGCCAAGGAAGCGCCGGTGACCGAGGTCGCGGCCCAGGCGGCGGTGCAGGCCGAAGGCGGCCACAACGCCACCGACGTGATGTACCTGCAGATGATGGTCGCGCACCACGAGCAGGGCCTGGAGATGGTCCGCCTGGCCGAGAAGCGCGCCGGGCGCACCGAGATCCGCACCCTGGCCAAGGCGATCGACGTCACCCAGGCCGACGAGGTCAAACTGATGACCGGCTGGCTGGAGCAGTGGTCGGCACCGACCAAGGTGGACCACGCGCCGAGCGCCCACGCCGACCACGGTGGCCTCCCGGCCACGGGCGACGAGGAGATCGCGGCGCTGAAGGACGCCAAGGGCACGGCCTTCGAGACGGCGTTCCTGAACCTGTTCGTCGCCCACCAGCACAACGCCGTGGAGATGGCCCAGCTGGAGACGACCAAGGGCAGCAACGCCGAGGCCAAGGCGTTCGCGGACCGGGTCAAGGCCTCCCGGGCCGATCAGATCAAGCAGATGCTCCAGCTCATGAACAGCTGAGGCACCGAGAACCAGCGGCGGTCCACCTGGCGGGGTGGGCCGCCGCTTCGCGTTCAGGAAGTGATGTCCTTGCGGGTGAAGCGGTAGAACGCCAGGGACCAGAAGATCGTCGCGTAGCAGACCGCCGAGATGGCCCCCTTCACCACGTCGTCCGTCTGCATCGGGGTCGACAGCAGGCCCAGCCAGGCGTCGCTGTAGTGGGTCGGCAGGAAGTTGCGGATCGAGCCCAGCGCCGTGATCTGGTCGAGGATGCCGGACAGGATCCAGAGCAGCACCGCGCCGCCGACCGCGCCCAGGGCCGCGTCCGTCAGGACCGACAGCAGGAATGCCAGGCCGGCCACCACCAGCAGGACCACGGCCAGGTAGCCGAGGATCGCCAGCAGGCGCAGCACGCCCTCACCGGCCGGGATCTCCGCCGCCACCGTGCTGCCCAGCGGATGCCAGCCGTAGCGCACGGTGCCGATCAGCAGGGCTGTGCCGGCCAGCGTCAGCAGGGCCAGCAGTGAGTAACCCAGCGCCACGACCAGTTTCACGCCCAGCAGCCGAGCCCGGGGGACCGGGACGGCCAGCAGGTAGCGCAGGCTGCCCCAGCTCGCCTCGCTGGCCACCGTGTCGCCGCAGAACAGGGCGACCACCACGACCAGCAGGAAGCCCGCCGACACGAAGATGCTGAACAGGGCGAAGTTCAGCCCGCCCGAGGTGGCCAGGTCGACCAGGCTGGCGAAGGCCCCGCCGCCGTTGTCGTCGTCGCCGTCCCCGCCGAACTCGAACGCCAGCAGGATGATCACCGGCAGCAGGGCCATGAAGCCCAGGGCCAGCTGGGTCCGGCGGCGGGATGCCTGCCGGCGTACCTCGGCCAGCAACGGCATGGTGGCCGTCGCCCGGTAGCCCGTCGCAGCGGCGCTCATCGGTCTCCACTTCCTCGCGAGTTGTCGCCCACCAGGGCCAGGAACGCGTCCTCCAGGCGCCGCCGGGGCACCACCCGGTCCACCCCGATCCCGGCGCGCACCAGCGAGGCCACCACCTCGGTACGCGGCGTGCCGTTCATGTCCACGATCAGCCCCGAAGCACCCTCCGGGGTCACCGACCGCACGTCCATCCCGGCCAGCACCAGCTCGGCGGCCGGTACGTCGGACACCTCCAGCTGCACCGACGGGCTCTCGCCGACGATGTCGTCGACCGGTCCCGCCGCGACGATCCGGCCCTTGTTCACCACCACCGCGTGCGTGCAGGTCTGCTCCACCTCGGCGAGCAGGTGGCTGGAGACCAGCACCGCCCGGCCGTCGGTCGCGTAGCGCTTCAGGACCCGGCGCATCTCGGCGATCTGCGGCGGGTCCAGCCCGTCCGTGGGCTCGTCCAGCACCAGCAGCTCGGGCAGGCCCAGCATGGCCTGGGCGATGGCCAGCCGCTGCCGCATGCCGTGGCTGTAGTTCTTCGTCTTGCGGTGCACCGAGTCGCCCAGCCCGGCGATCTCCAGCGCCTCGTCGAAGCGGGCGTCCGCCGCCGGCCGGCCGGTCGCCTGCCAGTACGCGTGCAGGTTCTGCAGCCCGGTCAGGTGCGGCAGGAAGCCCGGGCCCTCGACCAGCGCGCCGACCCGGGACAGCACCGGCGAGCCGGGCTCGAGCCGGTGCCCGAAGACCAGCGCGTCGCCCTCGGTCGGCATGGTCAGGCCCATCAGCACCCGCAGCGTGGTGGTCTTGCCCGCGCCGTTGGGACCGAGCAGGCCGACGACCTGGCCGCGCTCGACGGTGAAGTCGACCCGTTCGACGGCGACGAAACCGTCCCCGTACGCCTTGCGCAGGCCCCGCACGACCAGCGGCGTCTCGGCGTACTCGTCGACTGTCGGGGCCTCGTGGCGGCGCAGCCGGCGGCGGCGCACGACCAGGACCACGACGAGCCCGGCGATGATGACCGCGAGCACGCCCAGCAGCACGTACCGCCAGACGATCTGGGGGTTGGCGATCGGCGTGCCCACCGCCGTGGGCAGGCTGACCGCCGGCTCGACCGCGACGGTGTAGGTCGTGGGGTCCGGCGGCGTCAGGAACGCCTGGTCGGAGGTCGCCACCGTGACCCGGACGGTGTGCCCGGCGTCGATCCGGCGCACGATCGCGGGCAGCGTCACGGTGACCGGCTGGGCCGCGCTCACGTCGGTCGGCAGCCCGGTGAGCCGGACCGGCGCGATCAGGCCGCCGCTGAGGGTGGCGGTGCCGTTCGGGTCGACGTCGTAGAGCTTGACGAACAGGGTCGCCGAGCCGGTCGGGGAGGCCGCCCGCAGCCGCACGGTGGGCGCGCCGACCACTTCGATCGCGTCCGTGACCGGCGCCGAGTCGAACTCGGCGTGCTGACCGGCGAGGTCACCGGCCACGCTGCCGAGCAGTGAGCTGAGCTGGCCGCCCACGCCGGGCAGCGAGGACAGCGCGCCGGGGTTGCCGTTCGGCGGGTTGGCGATCGGCTGGGCGGCGCCGCTGACGGTGACCTCGGCGCGGCCGGTGCCGGTCAGGCCGGGGTACGTCGGATCGGAGTACCCGTTGGTGACCAGCCCCCGGTCCAGCGCGCTGAAGCCGGCCACCCGCGAGTAGGTGAAGCTGTTGGCCGGGGTGGCGCCGTCCTTCTTCACGTAGTGGTCGAGCCACTGCGCGGTGAGGAACTTGGTGCGGTCCTGGTCGGTCTGCGGGCCGGAGCCGCCGTCGTGGCCGCCGGTGAACCAGGCGACCCGGACCGGGGTGCCCGTCGCCGCGATGCCCTTGGCGTTGGCGTCGGCCTCCGAGAGCGGGAACAGCGTGTCCACCGCGCCCTGGATGAGCAGCGTGGGTGCCTTGATCTTGTTCAGCACCGGGGCCGGGCTGGAGCGCTGGAGCAGCGCGGTCGTCGCGGCGTCCGGGGTGCCGGTGGTGGCCATCTTCAGGTACGCCGCGCAGACGTCCGCGGCGAAGCGACCACAGGCGGGGTTCGCCACCGGGACCGGCACCGGCGGAGCGTCCACCGCCCCGGCTCCGAGCGGCCCCGAGCCGCTGCCGAAGAAGAGGCCGGCCCAGCTCTTCTTGAAGACGCCGGGGGCGGTGACCCCGGTCGCGGACTGCGGGAAGAACGCCTTGCCGAGGTCGTTCCAGGTGATCAGCGGGACGATCGCGTCGACCCGGGGGTCCTGGGCGGCGAGCAGCAGGGCCAGCGCGCCGCCGTACGAGCCGCCGACCACGCCGACCCGGGGGTCCCCGGCCGCATCCGTCCGCACCCGCGGCTGCTCGGCGAGCCAGTCCAGCAGCCGCTGCGCGTCCTTGACCTCGTAGTCCGGGCTGTCCAGGTGGATCTCGCCGCCGCTGCGCCCGAAGCCGCGGGCGGTCCAGGTCAGGACGGCGTACCCGCGGTCGGCCAGGGACTCGGCGTCGTCGCTGACGGAATTCTTGCTGCCGCCGAAGCCGTGGCCGAGCAGCACCGCCGGCACCTCGTTGTCGCCCGACGGCAGGTAGAACCGGGTGTCCAGGTCGACCGGCTCGGTGCCGGACGGGCCGGAGAGCACGGTCAGCTGCTGGTCCACCGCCGTCCAGGAGTGGCGCTCGGGCAGCGCGGCCCAGCCGATGAGGGCGGCGATCAGGACGAGGGCCACCGATCCGGCCACCACCCGCCGCCGTGTCACTCGGGGCAGGGCACGGCGGAGCCGGGTCGTGAGGGCTGACATGCGGCCCACGCTAGCCGCGGGCCGCTGAGCGGGAGCTGTGAACGTGCCTAGCAGCCCTGCTTGTCGGTGTAGAAGAACTGCACGGCCGGACCCGCACCGGCGTCGATCGCGGTCACCTTGTCGTCCTTGATCCGGAACAGCAGAGCGTTGCCGCCGTCGACCGCGTACCAGGCGCTGGCGCCGACCCAGTCGTCGAGCTGCTTGCCACCGGGGTACATGCCCTTGAGGTTCGCGTAGCCGGTGCCGACCTTGGCGCCCTTCGGAGTGGCCACCTTCGGGCTGGTCACGGTGAGGCGCTGGAGCTTGCCGCCGGTGAACGCCAGGGCCGGCGTGTGGTATTCACCCAGACCCTTGGCGGTCGTACAGGTGTCCTTGGTCCTGGTGACCTTGCCCACCAGATCGGCCGACGTCAGCTCCTTCTGCTGAACACCCACCTGGTACGGGCCGATCCCGGCGGCGGTCAGCACGTCGGGGGAGACCGCGGGCTTGCCGGCCGGACCCTGCGCGGCCCCGCCGCCCTTCTTCGGTGGCTTGGCGGCAGCCGTGCCTTCGGTGGGTGGCGTGCCCGGAGCAGCCGAGGAACCCGGTGCGGCCGAGGCTCCCGGAACACCCAGCCCGCCGTCGGCGGACGGTCCCGCGGAGACGCCCGGTGCCTGCGCGGCGGGCGCCGTGTCGTCGGAGTCGTCACCGCAGCCGGCGACCCCCAGCAGGGTCAGCGTGACAACGGCCAAAGTGGCGTGACGAAGCCTCATCGCGGTGGTGCCTCCCCGGGCGGCGTACGGCGGCTAGCGTGTCAACCTAGTCCCCTCGTCCAAACGGAGGCCTCCCCGGTGCCAGACGACCTCACGCTGACCGTGACCCAGCGGACGGCGGCCCTCGACGCGCGGCGCGGCATCGTCCGCCTGCACCCCGAGGTGATGGCCGCGCTCGCCATCAATCCGGGCGATCCGCTGCGCCTGGCCGGCCGGCGGACCACCGCGGGTCTCGCCGCGCGGGCCGAGCCGACAGCGAGCCGGGCGCTGCTCTACGCCGACGATCTGATCATCGGCAATCTGGGGTTGCGCGACGGCGGCCAGGTGACCGTGACGCCCGTGCCGGTCGTCCAGGCCCGGCGGGTCACGCTGACCGGCCCGGCCGAGATCGTGGCGGTGGTGTCGCCGGAGATGCTGCGCCTGGCGCTGCTGGGCAAGGTGGTCACCGCGGGCGACAACGTCTCGCTGCTGCCGCAGGACGTGCTGCTGGACGCGGGCGACCGGTCGCTGGTCGAGGCCGCCCGGCGCAGCCTGGCCAACCGGGTCGGCTACGCCTGGACCAGCACGCTGCTCACGGTGGTCGCGGTCGAGGACGCCGATGCCGCGCTGGTCACCATGGACACGGTGGTGGGGTGGCAGGACGGGGAGTTCTCGACCGTACGGGACCAGCCGGCTCCCACTGCTGCGGCAGCCCGGCAGCCGGCTTCCACCGATCCGGAGACGCCCCCGCCCAGCCTGGACGACCTGCCCGGGCTGCGTACGCAGGCCCAGGAGCTGATCGAGCTGCTCGACCTCGGCTTCCACCACGGCGAGGTGCTCGGCCGGCTGGGCACCACGGTGTCGCTGGGGGTGCTGGTGACCGGCCCGGCCGGCTCGGGCAAGTCGGCGCTGGTGCACGCGGTCGCGGCGAACGTCGGCGCGACCGTGTTGCCGGTCTGGGGTCCGGAGCTGGCGGCGCTGACCAACGACTCGGCCGCGGCCCGGCTGCGCGAGCTGGCCCGGGACGCCCGCGCGGGCGGTCCGACGGTGTTGCTGATCGCCGACGTCGAGGCGCTCGCGCCGCGCGACGAGCCCGGCCCGCTGGCCACGGTGTTCCGGCAGGTGCTGGGTGAGCTGCTGCGCTCCGGCGGCGCGGTGGTGGGCACGACGAGCCGTCCCGAGGCGGTGGAGCCCGGGCTGCGGTCGCCGGATCTGCTGGCTGTCCAGCTCGCGGTGCCGTTGCCGGACGCGGCGATGCGGCGCGAGCAGCTGCGGGTGCTGACCCGCGGTATGCCGCTGGCCGAGGATGTGCGGCTGGATGACATCGCCGGGCGTACCCCGGGCTTCGTCGCCGCCGACCTGGGCGCGCTGGCCCGCGAGGCCGGGGTACGCGCCGCGCTGCGCCAGAAGGACGCCGAGTCGCCCACCGTGACCATGGCCGACTTCGAGGGCGCGCTGGACGTGGTCCGGCCGACCTCGATGGCCGAGTCGACGCTGGAGGTCGCCCAGGTCACGCTGGACGACGTCGGTGACATGGCCGAGGTGAAGCAGACCCTGACCGAATCGGTGCTGTGGCCGCTGACCTATCCCGACACGTTCGCCCGGCTCGGGGTGCAGCCGCCGCGCGGTGTTCTGCTCTACGGCCCGCCCGGCTGCGGCAAGACGTACCTGGTCAAGGCGATCGCCGGCACCGGCAAGGCCAACGTGCTGTCGGTCAAGGGTGCCGAGCTGCTCAACAAGTGGGTCGGCGAGAGCGAGCGCGCGGTCCGGGAGCTCTTCCGCCGGGCCCGTGAGGCTGCGCCCACCCTCGTCTTCCTGGACGAGGTGGACGCGCTGGCCCCGACCCGCGGCCAGTCCACCGACGGCGGCACGACCGACCGGGTCGTGGCCGCGCTGCTGACCGAGCTGGACGGGGTGGAGTCGCTGCGCAACGTGGTGGTGATCGGCGCGACCAACCGGCCCGACCTGATCGACCCGGCACTGCTGCGGCCGGGCCGGCTGGAACGGCTGGTCTTCGTACCGCCGCCGGACGGCGAGGCGCGGGCGGCCATCCTGCGGGCCTCGGCCAAGTCCGTGCCGCTGGACAGCGCCGTCGACCTGGACGAGCTGGGCGCCGAGCTGGAGGGCTTCTCCGCCGCGGACTGCGCGGCGCTGATCCGCGAGGCGGCCCTGTCGGCGATGCGCGAGTCGCTGGACGCCTCGACGGTCACCGCCGAGCACGTGGCGACGGCTCGCAAGCGGGTGCGGGCCTCGCTCGATCCGGTGCAGGTCGCGTGGCTTGAGGCCTATGCCTCCACACACGCCCCCGGCTAGCGGCGGCGGGTGCGGGCCCGGGTCGAGCGCAGCCGGCGCAACCGGCCGATCAGGACCGGGTCGTGGGCCAGCGCCGCCGGGTTGTCCAGCAGGCCGTTGAGGAGCTGGTAGTAGCGCGTCGAGGACAGGCCGAAGGCGTCGCGGACGGCCTGTTCCTTGGCGCCGGCGTGCTTCCACCACTTGCTCTCGAACGCGAGGATCTGCACCTCGCGTTCGGTGAGGGCGGGCGCTTCGGCCGGTTCGGCCGGGGTCTCCTCGCGGGGCGCGGGGACGTGCTGCTGGTTGAGAGAGGCGTCGGGCTGCATGGCGCTCCTGGGCGGTGGGAGAGCACGCACAGATGTACGAAGGGATCGTCAGCATAGTGGCCGCCGACGATCCCCGCCGTCCGTGAGTGCCGATGCAGCCGAAGCTACCTTAAGTAATGTCTCGGCTACGCATAGTCCACATGGCTGCCCCCACAACGAGGAGCACCACCGCCGCCAGCACCCCGCCGGCCATCGGCCAGGTGATGGTGACCGTGGCCGGCTCGCACCCCGAGGTGCTGGAGTAGTCGCACGAGTCCCAGTCGGTGGCCACGGCTGACTTGTCCATCCAGGCCTGCGTCCACACCGGCACCAGGTACGCCTCCACGAACGGCACCTTGGCCAGGGTCAGCACGGTGCCGAGGCCGAACTGGAACACGATGATCGCCCCGATCGCGGCACCCAGGGCCATCGCCGTGTGCCGGCCCAGCGACGCCAGGCCGAAGCCCACCGCGCCTGCCGCCAGCACCAGCACCAGCCCGCGCAGCTCCATGAGCAGAATGGACTGCCAGGCACCCGAGGTCATCCCGGCCAGCGTGCCGCGCAGCTGCGCGATCAGCACGAACAGCCCGGTCCACACCGCGGAGACCACCACCGTGAACGCGGCCAGGCTCACCAGCAGCGCACCGAGCTTGGTGCCCAGCACCTGGAGCCGGCGCGGGCGCCACAGCAGCAGGTTCATCATGCCGCCGCTGCTCCACTCCGCGCCCACGAAGGTCGCGCCGATCACGAACGCCGTCACCGCCAGCAGCGCGGCGAGTGCGGTCACCAGGAAACCGAACTGCTCGCGGAAGTTGAACGTCGGGTCCATGTACCACTCGGCGCGGAAGTCGTCCCGGACCGGCTGGTAGATCTGGTCGCAGGGCGGATAGTTCTGCGCCGCCGGCGTGCCCTGGGCCGCCTGACAGTCCGTCGTCTCCTTGCTCGCCTGCCGCACGGCCATCTGGTACTGGCTGTCGGCCTCGGCCTGCGCGGCGGCGAGCCGCTCGGGCGACGCCTTGTGGTTGGTGAGGAACATCCCGGCCACGATGGCGGCCAGCACCAGGAGCGTGCCGAGCACGAAGAACCGGGTGAAGCGGCGCTTGGTCAGCCGGCGGGTCTCCGCCGTGTAGAGGCTCACTGTCCCCACCCGCCGTTGATCGCCGGGGCGGCCGCGGACTCGTCGACCTGGCGGTGCTCGCCCTCGACCGGCGCGGTGCCGGTGAGCTCCAGGAAGACGCTCTCCAGGTCGACCGCGACCGGGGCCAGCTCACTGACGTAGACGCCGCGGGCGGCGAGCGTCCGGGTGATGGCCCCGGGCTGCGCGATGCCGCTGACCATCAGGTGGTCCGGCTCGACGACGACCTGGGCGCCGATCTCACGCAACGCCCCGGCCGAGCCGGTCAGGTCGGCGATCGACTCGACGCGGACCCGTACCGAGGAGGTGGCGTGCTGGGCCAGCACCTCGGCGACGCCACCGGCGGCCACCCGGCGCCCGGCCGAGATGATCGTGACGGAGTCGCAGATGAGCTGGATCTCGCCGAGAATGTGGCTGGAGAGCACCACGGTCATCCCCGACTCGGCCAGGTTGCGCATCAGCGTGCGCATCTCCCGGATACCGCCCGGATCCAGGCCGTTGGCCGGCTCGTCCAGGATCAGCAGTTGCGGGTTCTTGAGCAGGGCGGAGGCGACGGCGAGGCGCTGCTTCATGCCCAGCGAGTAGGTCTTGACCCGGTCGGTGGCCCGGTCCCGCAGCCCGACCAGCTCCAGCACC
Organism: Actinoplanes sp. NPDC048967; assembly: GCF_040649415.1. Taxonomy (NCBI): domain Bacteria; kingdom Bacillati; phylum Actinomycetota; class Actinomycetes; order Micromonosporales; family Micromonosporaceae; genus Actinoplanes; species Actinoplanes sp. NPDC048967. Next base: position 563,926 of record NZ_JBEZFL010000002.1, on the reverse strand, counting down.
TCGTGGACCCGCACCCGCTCGACACCGCCGGCGTCGGCGAGCAGGGACAAGGTGTCGCGGGCGGAGAAGTTGCCGAAGAACTGCGGGCTCTCCACGATGGCACCGACCAGGCCGGCGACCTCGGGCAGAGCCTGCGGGACCTCCCGGCCGAGCAGGGCCATCCGGCCGCCGTTGGGCCGGATCAGGCCGAGCAGCGTACGCAGCGTGGTGGTCTTGCCCGAGCCGTTGGGCCCCAGGAAGCCGTGCACCTGACCGGCCTCGACGACCATGTCGAAGCCGTCCAGCGCCCTGCGCACCCCCTTGCGGCTGCGATAGGTCTTGCGCAGGCCCTGTATCTCGAGGACAGCATTCACGCCGTCACCCTAATCACTCTCCGCCACAGATCCCGGCGAAACGGGCCGTGACCCCGTCCGGGGGCCAGGACGGGGTCACGGCCGATCCGGGGAGAGCTCAGGCGCGGCCGCTGCCGGCCGTCACCGAGGCGACCTGGGTGCCGGAGAGCGTGCCGCCCAGATGGAGGCCGCCGCCCGCGTCGGTGCCGGAGACCGAGCCGCCCGTGTAGATCCGGTACGACGTGCCCCGGGTCAGCGAGCTCAGGTCGAAGAGCACACCCTTGAGCACCCGGGTGCTGCGGAACGAGGCGAGCTGGGTGCCCGCGGCGGTGGCCAGGTGCACGATCGTGCCGGCCGGCTGGTTCGCGCCGAACGAGTACGCCACCCAGGCCTGACCGCCGGACGGCAGCGCGCTGGTCGACGCGGTCAGGCCGGTGGCCAGGATGGAGCCGCCGGTCATGGTCAGCGCGCCGTTGGAGTCCAGGCCGCCCTCGCCGCCGCCACGGGTGGGCGAGCCGTTGGCGATGACCGTGCCGCCGGAGATGGCCAGGATGCCGTTGGAGTCGAGCCCGTCCGTGCCGCCGCTGACCGTCACCGTGCCGCCGGTGACCTTGATGAAGGCGTTGGGCGCGACCTGCCTCTCGTCCACGCCCTCCTCGGCGGCGTTCACGGCGTCGTCGGTCGCGGTCACGGTCACTGTGCCGCCGGCGAGCGTGGTTTGCATGGCTTCCAAACCCTCGTACGACCTGGTCACGGTCACGCTGCCGGCGGAGACGGTCAGGGCGGTGTCGGCGTGCACCGCGTCGTCGCCGCTGGCCACGGTCAGCGTGCCGCCGTCGACGGTGATCAGGTTGTTGGAGTTGATCCCGTCGTCGGACGCGTTCAGGTTGAGCTGCCCGTCGCTGACGACCACGCTGACGCCGGCCTTGACGGCCTTGGTCGAGGCCGTGCCCGGGGCCGTGGTGCTGCCGCCGCCGGTCGTCGCGGTCAGGCTGCCGCCCGCGACGATGACGTCGGTGGTCGCGCTGATGCCGTCACCGGCGGGTGCGGTGAGGGTACGGGCGCCGCCGGCCAGGTAGACGTACCCCTCGGTGGCGTCGGTCGTCTCGTCGGACTTGATCGCGTCGCCGCTCGCCGTGACCCCCAGCGTGCCGCCGGTGTGCACGACGTAGTCCTGGCCCCGGACGCCGTCGTCCTTGGCCGTGACGGTGATCGTGCCCGAGTCGATGACCAGGCCGGCGTCGCCGGCGATGCCGTCGGCGGCGTTGCCGGTGACGGTCAGCGCCCCGGTGCCGGTGATGGTCAGGTCGGCCGCGCTGGACAGGGCGGCGCCCGGGTTGACCGCGGTCGTGTACGTCGCCGGGTCGGTGAGCCGGTTGGTGGTGCCGTCGGCCAGCACCACCATGACCTCGTCGGCGGCGACGACAGAGAGCGGCGCGGTGCCCGAGTTGGCGACGGTGACGCCGTTGAGGATCAACCGCACCAGGCCGGCCCCGGTGCTGTTGACCACGATCCGCCCGTTCGTGAGCGAACCGGCGAAGCGGTAGGTGCCGGCGGCGGTGACCGTGACAGTGCTGCCGCTGATCGACACGCCACTGCTGGTGGACGTGGCGCCGGAGCCGGTCAGGGTCACTGCGGCGACGGCCGACTCGCTCCAGACGTGATCGGCCGGGTCGTCATGGTCGGGGGCGTTGGCGGCCAGCGCCTGCGCCGCGGCCGGGCCCGCGGCGAGCACCACCGGGTCGGCGGCCCGGGCGGCGGCACCCGGTGCGAGGGCCAGGGCGCCGGCGAGCGCGGCGGTCAGGACGGGGGAACGGTGCATGTCTCGATCCTTCGGTCGGCGGCCGGCGCGGGGCCGGCCGGGGCAGCGGGGTGGAAGTGCCGGCGCAGCAGCCGGCGCCACGGGGCGGAAGGCAGCTCGGGGCGCAGAGCGGCCAGGCCGGTGGCGTACTTGGAGATGGACGCCGGGCGGTGACCCCGGGCCCACAGCAGGCGGTCGACCTCGGAGGCCGCCGCCCTGGTCTTGGTCTCGACCACGGCGATGCCCGGCAGGCTCAGGTCCGGCGGGCTCAGGTCCGGGGCACTGCGGCCCGGCCCGGTCCAGGACAGGTCGATGTCGATGGTCACCCGGCTCTGCGAGGCCGGCAGATACAGAGTGCTGCGCCGATAGTGGGTGGCCAGCGCCGGTGCGAAGACCAGGCCGCTCACGTCCAGGTCCTCCAGCACGGCGTCGACGAACCAGCGGCCGGGTCCGAGGTCGTCGTGGTGCTGCCGCTCGTACGCCAGGCGGGTCTTGACCGTGCCGCCGCGTACCCCCTCGGTCTTGACCTCCAGCAGGCACGTGCCGGAGTCCAGGTAGGTCCGCGTGCGGACCTTGAACCGGCGGCGCCGGCGCAGCGCGGTGAGCCGGAAGCAGGCCAGGTCCGCGGTGTCGAAATAGACCGAGGCGTAGCGGAACAGCCGGTTGCCGTCGATGTCCAGGATCCGGGTGTCGCGGCCCAGCGCGGGCAGCAGCGTGGCCAGCTCGCACAGCGGCAGGACGTACTTGCGGTCGCGCCTGACCTGCAGCTCGGCCTGCGTGGTGAGCTCGGCCAGCCCGATCGGGCCGAGGCCGGCCAGGCCCTCCAGCCGCGGGGGCGCGGCGGTCACGGGCGGGCTCCGGCCGCCGCGGCCACGCGGGTGCCGGCCACCGAGCGGGTCCGCGAGTACCGGACCTCGACCACCGTGGTCTCGTTGACCAGGTCGACCCGCTCGACCGAGACCGCGTGCACCCGGGCGCCGAGCACCTGTTCCAGCTGGGCGACCAGGGCCAGTTCGTCGGTGGTCGCCGAGTCGAGGACCAGCACCTGGCGCCGGTAGCCGCGGAACAGCCGGGGATGGTCGCCCAGGAACATCACCACGAGGATGAGCGCCATGAGCGCCGGTGCCAGCCACACCGCACCGCCGCCCAGCGGGCCGATGATGCCCAGCGCCAGCGCGGAGAAGTAGTAGGCCACCTCGTGCTGGTCCAGCTCGGTGGAGCGCAGCCGGATGATCGAGAGCACGCCGAAGAGCCCGAGACCCAGGCCGGCCCCGACGGTGCCCGAGCTGAGCGAGCCGGCCACGGCCAGCACGCCGACGTTGACACCGAGGTACGCGACGACGAGGTCACGGCGGCGGTGCCGGGGGAAGTAGAGCCCGAAGACGAGCACGGACACCGCGACGAGATCGATCGCGTACAGCACGGGGGGTCCTCCATCCGGCCAACAAATCCATAACTTTCAATGGACAGTAGGGCCGGAGCGCGCGTTTCAACCTCGGAGATTGCTGTGAATCAATCGACCTACATCGATCAGTGGGACGCGCACCCGGGAGCTGAAGCTCACACCTCGGGATGCTTGGCAGCGCTTTGGCCGCCCACGCCGTAAGGTGAGGGACACAACTGAATACCTCATCCAGAGGGGCTGAGGGAACGGCCCGATGACGCCCCGGCAACCACCACACATGTCTCGATGGCGAGGCCCAGCGTGTGGCAGGTGCTAATTCCGTCCCCACGCGCGTCCACCGACGCCGGGGGAAAGATGAGAAGGAGCCTCATTGTGACGTCCACCGTCGACGCCCCCCGCCAGTCCACCAGCCCCGCCCGCGCCCTCGTGTGCCGTGGCTGTGGCGCCGAGTTCCCGCTGGCCGCGCAGCACGCCTGTTATGAGTGTTTCGGTCCCCTCGAGGTCGCGTACGACGCCGCCGCGCTGGCCGCGGTCACCCGCGAGCAGATCGAAGCCGGTCCGCACAACATCTGGCGTTACGCCGCCCTGCTGCCGACCGGCCAGGACCCGGCCACCCGCGTCACCCTCGACCCCGGCCTGACCCCGCTGGTCAGCGCCGACGCGCTGGCCGCCGAGGTCGGCCTGCGGGCCCCGCTGTGGGTCAAGGACGACTCGGCCAACCCGACCCACTCCTTCAAGGACCGGGTCGTCTCGGTGGCCCTCACCGCCGCCCGCGAGCTCGGCTTCACCCGCTTCGCCTGCGCCTCCACCGGCAACCTGGCCAACTCCGTGGCCGCGCACGCCGCCCGGGCCGGGGTGCCCTCGATCGTCTTCATCCCGGGTGACCTGGAGCAGGGCAAGGTCATCACCACCGCGGTGTACGGCGGCGACCTGGTCGCCATCGACGGCTCCTACGACGACGTCAACCGGCTCTGCGGCGAGCTGGTCGAGACCGACGAGTTCGAGGACACCGCCTTCGTCAACGTGAACGTCCGCCCGTTCTACGCCGAGGGTTCGAAGACTCTGGGTTACGAAGTGGCCGAGCAGCTCGGCTGGCGGATCCCGGCCCAGGTGGTCGTGCCGATGGCCAGCGGCGAGCTGCTCACCAAGATCGACAAGGCGTTCACCGAGCTGGTGGAGATCGGCCTGGTCGAGGCCCCCGAGGGCGGCTGGACCGTCTTCGGCGCCCAGTCGGCCGGCTGCAACCCCATCGCCACCGCGCTGCACAACGGCACCGACCAGATCATCCCGGTCAAGCCGACCGGCATCGCCAAGTCGCTCAACATCGGCGACCCGGCCGCCGGCGCGTACGCCATCGAGGCCGTGACCCGCACCGGGGGCTGGATGGACTACGCCGACGACGACGAGATCCGCGACGCCATCCAGCTGCTCGCCCGCACGACCGGCGTGTTCGCCGAGACCGCCGGCGGGGTGACCGTGGCCGTGCTCAAGAAGCTGGTGGCCAGCGGCAAGCTCGACCCGGACAAGGAGACGGTGGTCTACAACACCGGCGAGGGCCTCAAGACCCTGGACGCCGTCGCGGGCCAGGTCGGACCCACCCACCGGATCAAGCCGTCCCTCCGCGGCGCCCGGGATGCCGGCCTGCTCGGGTGACACACGGTAGTCAGCACTCTGCCTAACGTCGAGAATTCCTACCCGCGAGGACTTGCGCGAGGATCTCAGGGTCGGCAGGATGCTCTACGCGGGAGGACGCGACGCCGTACGTGGCCCCACCTTCGAGCTTGGCGACAATCTCCTGGGGGCCCAACGACCCAGTGCCGGAGGCGCTGTGCGCGCGTCCTCCCGACCAAATCTCAGTCGCGGTCAGCTGGCCGGCGGCGCAGGCTGTCGGGATGCTGCGGATAGTTCCCCTCACCGACGAGCGGGCGGCCTACGAGATCGACCGGGCCGCCGCCGAAGCGGACGCCCCCGACATTCCGTTCAGCTCCTTCGAGACCTATCGCACCCGGTTGCGGCACCCGTGGCCGGGCAACCGGGCGGAGCAGTACCTCGCCGTCCACGACGGGACCCCGGCCGGCCACCTCGAGCTGTACCTGCCGCAGCTCGACAACCTGGCCAACGTCATGGTCGAGCTCTTCGTCCACCCGGACCACCGCCGCCGGGGCACCGGCCGGGCCCTGCTCTCCCACGCGGTGCGCCGCGCGACAGAGCTCGGCCGCCGGCACCTGATCACAGAGGCTGTGGCCGCCGACGCCTTCGCGCGGGCCGCGGGCGCGATCCCGGCCCTGGTGGAGATCCGCAGCCGGCTGGACATCACGGGCCCCCTGCCCGGCGACAGCCCCGCGCCGCCCGGCTACCGGCTCGTCCGATGGACGGACGAGGCGCCCGAGGAACTGCTGGACGACATCGGCTACCTGGACAGCCGGCTCAACGAGGACGCGCCCACCGGCGAACTGGCCGTGGAGTCCGAGAAAGTGGACGCTGCCCGGGTCCGTGCGGCCGAGGAGACGCTGCGCAGCCGGAGGCGTACGACGTTCCACACCGGCGCCGTGCACGAGCAGAGCGGACGCCTCGTCGCCTGGACGATGATCGCGAGCGAGAACGACACCGGCTGGCACGCCTGGCAGAACATCACCATCGTCGACCCGGACCACCGCGGGCACGGCCTCGGGCTGGCGATCAAGAACCACAACCTGCGGTACGCGCGTACGGCGCGCCCCGGCCTGCGGGCGATCGACACCTCCAACGCCGAGGAGAACGAGCACATGCTCCGGATCAATGAGGCGATGGGCTTCCGGCCGGTGGATCGCTGGACCCAGTGGCAGCTGACCGTCTGAACCGGCGCAGCCCCGGCCGCAGCGGGGCCACCCGGTAACCGCCGTGCTCCAGGCCCGCGTGCCGCTCGAAGGCGTTACGCGTGCCGTAGGTGCCGGTCATCGTCCACGAGTAGCCGCAGGACAGCCAGTACGCCGGCCAGAACAGCGGGCCCAGCACCGCGTACTGCCCGGCATGCCGGCTCTCGTGGGCCAGCAGCGCGGCGCGGCTCTCGTCCAGCAGCCACTCGGCCGTCCGCCGGGTGATGATCACCGAGCCGATGGTGAAGCAGGTCGCCGGGGGTGCTTTGCGGCGGTAGCCCTCCGCGATCAGGATGCCGCCGGGACCGCGGCGCACCTTGGTGCCGGTCAGTGCGGCGATGCCCAGGCCTACCAGTGTGGTGCCGTTCAGGGCGGTCAGCACCGTACGGGCCAGCGGCCACCCGGCGCCCATCAGGCCCGCCGGCGCATCTGCAGCTCCAGCAGACCGGGGACGACCGGGTGCGGCACCCGTACGCCGGTGTCCTCGAAGCCCAGCCGCTCGTACGCCCGGACCGCCCGGTCGTTGCCGACCACGACCTCGAGCATCAGCTCACCGCGGCCCATCGCCACCGACCACTCGGCCACCGCCTCGACCAGCTCCCGCAACACGCCCCGGCCGCGCTGGGCCGGTGTGATGTAGACCGCGAAGACGACCGTCGCGCGCGGGTCCTCCGGCAGCACCGTGCCGCCCGCGTGACCGATCAGCCGGCCCCCGGGATCGGCCACGAACTGGGCCAGCTGGCCGCCGGTCGACGCCTGGGCGATCCGGCGCCGGTAGTCGGCGTGCGGCCGGGCCGCGGCCTGGGCCAGGGTCTCCAGGAAGGCGAGCGGGCTGTCGGCCAGCATCTCCAGCCGCAGCGCGCGCATCCGGCCGGCGTCCGCGGGAGTGACCCGGTGCACGGTCATGGTGGGCGCGACAGTGCTGGTCATGCTGCTCTGCCTACCTCGTCGCCCAGGTGGGGGCAAGTCGGACGCCGATAAACGACCGCCGCGGGCACCCGTGCGGGCGGTCCGTTCTGCTTGCACTCGCCCCAGCAGAGTGCTAAACAAGTGATTGGCACTCGCGCCATGTGAGTGCCAGCAGGTCGGGACGGTGGGGTCACGGCTGCGGCACCGCCATCGGTGCCGGGGCACGGGACCGGTCGTCGCGGGCTATCCGGCTCGGCCTGAGGACGTCACATCGCCAGGTGGTGACGTCCGCATGGTTCTCAACGTGCGGAAAGCGGGCCGGACCGGCCCGGCGCCGCGAATGTCCAGGAGGACAAAGCCGTATGGCCAAGATCATCGCATTTGACGAGGAAGCTCGTCGCGGCCTCGAGAGTGGTATGAACCAGCTCGCCGACGCCGTCAAGGTGACGCTCGGCCCCAAGGGCCGCAACGTCGTGCTCGAGAAGAAGTGGGGCGCTCCCACCATCACCAACGATGGTGTGTCGATCGCCAAGGAGATCGAGCTCGAGGGCACCTTCGAGAAGATCGGCGCCGAGCTGGTCAAGGAGGTCGCCAAGAAGACCGACGACGTGGCCGGCGACGGCACGACGACGGCGACCGTCCTGGCCCAGGCCCTGGTTCGCGAGGGCCTGCGCAACGTCGCGGCCGGCGCCAACCCGATGGCCCTCAAGCGGGGCATCGAGGCGGCCGTCTCCGCCGTCTCCGACGAGCTGAGCAAGCTCGCCAAGGACGTGGAGACCAAGGAGCAGATCGCCTCCACCGCCTCCATCTCCGCCGGTGACTCCACGGTCGGCGAGATCATCGCCGAGGCCATGGACAAGGTCGGCAAGGAAGGCGTCATCACCGTCGAGGAGAGCAACACCTTCGGGCTCGAGCTGGAGCTCACCGAGGGCATGCGCTTCGACAAGGGCTACATCTCGGCGTACTTCATGACCGACGCCGAGCGGATGGAGGCCGTCTTCGACGACCCGTACATCCTCATCGCGAACAGCAAGATCTCCGCGGTCAAGGACCTGCTCCCCGTTCTCGAGAAGGTCATGCAGGGCGGCAAGCCGCTCATCATCATCGCCGAGGACGTCGAGGGCGAGGCCCTGGCCACCCTGGTCGTCAACAAGGTCCGTGGCACCTTCAAGTCCGTCGCCGTCAAGGCTCCGGGCTTCGGTGACCGCCGCAAGGCCATGCTGGACGACATCGCCATCCTCACCGGTGGCACGGTCATCAGCGAAGAGGTCGGCCTCAAGCTCGACGCCGCCGACCTGAGCCTGCTGGGCCAGGCCCGCAAGGTGGTCATCACCAAGGACGAGACGACCATCGTCGACGGTGCCGGCAACGCCGAGCAGATCCAGGGCCGGGTCAACCAGATCCGCGCCGAGATCGAGAAGTCGGACTCCGACTACGACCGCGAGAAGCTGCAGGAGCGCCTGGCCAAGCTGGCCGGCGGCGTTGCGGTCATCAAGGTCGGCGCGGCCACCGAGGTCGAGCTCAAGGAGCGCAAGCACCGCATCGAGGACGCCGTCCGCAACGCGAAGGCGGCCGTCGAAGAGGGCATCGTCCCCGGCGGTGGCGTGGCGCTCGTGCAGGCCGGCAAGACCGCGTTCGACAAGCTCGACCTGGTCGGCGACGAGGCCACCGGCGCGAACATCGTCAAGGTCGCGCTCGACGCCCCGCTGCGCCAGATCGCCGTCAACGCCGGCCTCGAGGGCGGCGTCGTGGTGGAGAAGGTCCGTAACCTCGAAGCGGGTCACGGCCTGAACGCCGCCAACGGCGAGTACGTCGACCTCCTGGCCGCGGGCATCATCGACCCGGCCAAGGTCACCCGCTCGGCGCTGCAGAACGCCGCGTCGATCGCTGCGCTGTTCCTCACGACCGAGGCTGTTGTGGCGGACAAGCCGGAGAAGAACCCGGCTCCGGCCGGTGCTCCGGGTGGCGGGGACATGGACTTCTAAGTCCTTCGCTTTTGTTGGCAGGGGCGGGTCGCCAGTTTTTTTGGGCGGCCCGCCTTTTGCTGGTTGCATGGGGGGCTTGGGGGCGGGGGATGACCCACGCAGCCCGTCAAGCTTGATATCTGCGTGGGTCATCCCCCGCCCCCAAGCCCTGTTGTGGTTCGGCTTGCTGCTTCATGCACTCCCTTCGGAGCTTCCGGTGGCGGGTCGGGCATCGGGGTCTTTGTCGGGTCGGTCGTGGGGGCTTTGGGCCGGCCGGTTTCGGGCCGCTGACCGCCGGCTCTTCGCCTGCCAGCCTGTCGCCCAGTCGCAGCCTGTCGCCCAGCCGCAGCCTGTCGCCCAGCCGCCGCTTCTCGCCTGGCCGGTGTTGTCGCTGGCTGGCCTGGGCGGCTGGCTGGCCTGGGCGGCTGGCTGGCCTGGGCGGCTGGCTGGCCTGGGCGCCTGGCTGGCCTGGGCGGCTGGCTGGCCTGGGCGCCTGGCTGGCCTGGGCGGCTGGGCGGCGTCGTCGCTTGGCCGGCCTGTTGGCTGGCCGTAGCCTGTCGCCCCGCGGCGCTTCGTCCGGTCGGCCTCGTCCGGCCGCAACGTGGCGCTTGGCCAGCCCTTACGCAGATTCGGAGCTTGTTCGCTTGGCCAACCCTCCCTCCTGGGCCGCCTCTTCTGCCGGTTGCAGCCTCTTACGCCGGCTAGCCGCGGTGCTCGGCTGACAGCATCGACGAACCCGTTCCGGCGCAGGAACGAACTGGGTGACTTCGGGCCGACGGCTGGCAGGGCGTCAGCCTTCGTCTTTCATCAAGGCGGCCGGGGTTCTGGTCGCGGCGGGTTTGGCGTCGACGCCGGAGTCCGGGCAGGCGGTGCTGTCCGACCGTGGGCCCGGTTGCTCCCTGGTTCCTGGTCGTGGTGGGCGGTGGTTCCCGTTGTCAGGTCACGGGCTCGGGTAGCGCGGCGAGGCGTTCGAAGGCCGTGCTGAGGTCGGTGGTTCAGCGCCGGTCGGCGGCGGTGCGAAGGCCGCGGTGTCGATCGCATCCAGGACCTGCCACGCGGTCGGATCAAAGCCACCAGACCGCACATGCCGTCCTGCTGCCGCAGCACCGCCAGATCGGTGACAGAGTCGCTCCGCTCGGACTGGCGCGTCACTTCACGGGCAGCTTGATCTTGAACAGGTTCTCTGCGTTTCGGAACGCGATCTTCTCCTTGTCCTCCCGCGGCAGATCGACTCCGCGGAACCAGTCGGTCTGGGCCTTGATGTCCGCGAACGGGTAGTCGGTTGCGAACATCACTCGGTCCACGCTTATGAACTTCAGCAGGAGATCGAGCAGTTCGGTCTGCGGGAATGCGCTGGTGGTGATCCAGAAGTTGTCCTGGAAGTACTGCCCGAAGGGCTTCTTGAGCGAATCTTCGGTCGGCTCGCCCATGTCTTCCAGGATCCGCTTGTAGTAGAAGGGAAGACCTTCGCCCATGTGGCCGATGATGACTTTCAGTTGGGGGAATCTGTCGAAGACCCCGTACGTGATCATCCGAATGCACTGGGTCAGCACCTCCTGGTGCCAGCCGTATCCGGACCCACTGAAAATGTAGTCCTGGAACTCTTCGGTGTATTCGGACCGTGTGGTGCTGTAGTAAATCTTGAAAACCTCGTCAGCCGGATAGCCGGGATGCAGGTAGATCGGCACGTCGAGAGCGACGGCCCGGGCCAGCACAGGTTCGAAGTCGGGATGATCGAGATACTTCTTGGTGATGTGTCCGTTGGTCAGGGCGCCGAGGAAGCCATCTTCCCGAACCGAGCGTTCCAGTTCGTCCGCCGCCGCTTCCGGGCTCTGCAGGGGCAAGGTGGCGAAGGCCTTGAAACGGCCCGGATATTTGGCGATCGGCCCGTCCACAAGTTGCCGGTTCAGACGGTAGGCAAGATCGATGCCCCTTTTCCCGGGGACGTTCTGCACGGATGGTGTGTGCGCGGAGAGGATTTGAACGTTGAGTCCCCCCGCGTCCATGTCGCCGATGCGGCGTTGGCCCAGATCCGAAAGACCGATCTCCTCGAGGAACGCTATGTGATCCTCGTTGATGGAGTTCAGTTTCAACAGTTCGGGAGTCGAGAAGGTCTCCTCCGTGCCGATGAAGGGCAGGTCCCGGTCTCGCATCGCAATGTCCGGCTTCCTGTCCGGAGTCTTGTTCTCGTCCGCTGCCGAAACAGCGGCGTAGGCGGACAGGCCGGCACCAGCGCCAAGTGCCGTGGCAGCGGCCAGAAAGCCGCGGCGTCCCATGGGCTTCATGTCATTCTCTCTTCACGCGTTTGTGTGGTCTGGTATGCGAAGGGCACGGGTTTTCGCGCATCGCGGCAGCGCCGACCGGTGGCACCGCGAGGAACCGCGCGGCGGCTGTGGTGGAGCTGACGACCCCTCGCTCAGCTGACGCCGAATTCGTAACAAGCGAATCTGAGACGACTGTTAGAAGGCTCCTGGCGCGATCTCCCGGCCGGCTTTCGAGCCTCGACCGAGGTTATGGTCCACTGTGGAAGGTTGAAGCGGACACCATGGCGCTGGTGACGGCTTTCGCTGGCGCCATCCGGTGGCAGAGCCGGATATTTGCAGGTAGCTCGCTGGACCGGCCAACCGCTTCTCGGGGGATCCGACGATGATCGAGAACTGGCGCGGCTGGCAGAGCTTCACGTCAGCGGCGTTATTGGGGCCTGCGGGCCGGCGCGGCATCGCGCAAGGCCTGCGCCCCGGCGCGGCTGCGCCTGGCGCTCCGCATCGACCAAGGACCTGCGATTGCCCAGAAGACGACGGCGAGCCACCACCACGGCCCGTTCAGGACCACATTCAACACGGCCACGGCGAGCATCAGGCCGAACACCGCGATCTCGACAGCAGGCGTCATCGTGCGGCGTAGCCGCTGGTCCACCAGCCGGGAGGCCGATGGATGCAGCCGTACGTCGTCCGGCCACCGCCCGGCGTCAACGCTGTGCACGACCGTAAATCTCTCCTCCGGGGTCAGGGTATGCCCGCCGGCCTGGAAGATTCGTCGTTCGTAGGACCTGATGAAGAGACCCGTCACGAGGGCGAACAGCACCGCTGAGGCCGCCGCGCCGATGAGCTGTCCTGTCGGATCGGAATCGTCGTCGCTCGCCCATGAGACGACGAACATGACTGTTCCGAAGGCCAGGCCGACGACTGCCCCGCGCGTCCACCAGGAACGCTGGAGCCACCACTGAGTTCTCGTACGGCCGACGGGCAGCCGCTCGTATTTATCCCCGTCACACAACCCGCAGTACAAGGCGAACGTCAGAGCTGTTTGCGGTAGAGGAGGAAGACGCGTTCTACTCGGGCCGCAACGGCTTTCGCGTAGAACGGGAGGGGGCCGACCCAGCCGATCTGTGCTTGGGTGTGGCCGGCGGCTCGTTGGTCGGCGAGGCAGCGGCGGAGCAACAGCGCGCCGATTCCCGAGCCGCGGGCGGCCGGTGCGGTGCCCATCGGGCCGAACCAGGACGGGCGGGACGAGCCGTAGGCGGCGAAGCCCAGGATTGCCCCGTCCTTGGCCAGGGCCAGGTGGCAGCCGGCCTGGTCCCGGCCCACCGAGTGGGTGATCTCGCCGGCCCAGCCTTCGCCGAAGTTGGCCAGGGTGAAGCGGACCAGGGCCGGGACGTCCTCGGCGCCTGCCCGGCGGAGGGTGATGCCTTCGCCGGCCAGTCGGGCCTCGTCCTCGGCCGTTGCGCCCGGTGCGGCTCCGGAGGCTTTCGTCGTCAGGTCCACCGTCATGTTCCAGGCGGGTTGGTCCTGTTCGAAGCCGAAGGCCATCGCCGCGCAGATCGCCGGGGTGTAGCGCACGTCGATGCCCGGCCAGGCGTAGTACGGGGCGTTGCCGGCGATCACCACGTCGCCGGCGCCGAGGCCGGCCAGTGCGCCCTCGACCCGGGAGATCAGGGCCCGGGCCACGCCGCGGCGGCGTTCCTGGGGGTCCACGGCGATCAGGTCGACGTGGCCGATCGAGCGGTCCCGGTGCGACACCGAGCCCAGTACCACCCCGATCACCCGGCCGCCGGTCACCGACACCGGCTCCCCGGAGAGGGCCGCACCGGCCGCGGCGCTCGCGCCGGCTGAGCGCAGGGCGATGAAGCCGGTGATTCTGCGGGGAGTGGCCGACCAACCGTCAGTGCCGGTGGTCTCGCGCAGGCGCAGCACGATCTCCGCGGCCTCGGCGGCGTCCTCGGGCAGGTCCAGGGCGCTCCGGCAGAGCGCCACCACGGCGGGTACGTCGTCGTCGGTCAGTTCGGAGATCCAGAACTCGCTGTCCACAACCGCCGAACCTACCCAACGACCGCCTCCCGCTCCGGCGTGGTCGGCTCGATCAGGTCCCGGCGCCCGCGTACGGGGGAGAACACCAGCGCGAGTGGCGCGGCCACCGAGGCCACCGCGACGATCAGCAAGGTGGCCCGGGCACCGAGGGGTCCGGCCAGTGCACCCGCGACCAGCCCGCCGACCGGGATGGCGCCCCAGGAGACGAACCGGACCGTCGCCATCACCCGGGACAGCAGCTCCGGCGGGCTGGCGATCTGCCGGTACGTGCGGGTGGTCACGCTGAAGACGCAGCCGGTGGCGGCGAAGACGAGCACGCCCGCGGTGAAGCCGAGGTACGCCACCCGGCCGGTGCCGGCGGGGATGACGAAGGCGGCAGCGGCTTCCACGAAGCCCAGAATGATCAGTCCGCGCGCCGTGCCGAGAGTGTTGGTGGCCCGGGTCGTCAGCGCCGCGCCGATCAGGGTCCCGACGCCGTCAACGGCGAGCAGCAGGCCGACGACGCCCGCCGGGGCGTGCAGTTCGCGGACCAGGTAGAGCGGGAAGAGTGCGAGGTAGGCGCCGTTGACGAAGTTCGACGCGGTGGCCGACCACATGGCCGGGCCCATCATCGGGTGCCTCGTCACGTACGCCCAGCCCTCGCGGATCATCGCGCCCATCGGGGTCGGCCGGTCCGGGCGGTGCCCCCGCCGGGCCGGCAGGGTGCGCAGCAGCGCCGCCGACACGAGATAGCTGATCGCGTCGATCAGCAGAGTCGGCACCGCGCCGAGGAACTGCACCGCGAGGCCGCCGAGCGACGGACCGGCCAGCTGGGTCGTGGCGTGGGTGCCGGAGGTGAGGCTGTTGCGCGACTGGAGCTGGTCCCGGCTGACGATCTCGGGCAGGAACGTGGTGTTGGCGACGAAGAAGACGACGTGCGCGAAGCTGACCACCAGGGCGACGACGACCAGCTGAGCGACGGTGAGCCCGCCGAACCACCAGGCCACCGGGATGGAGGCGACGGCGAGCGCGCGGACCAGGTCCGCCGTGACCTGGGTGCCGCGCAGCGGCAGTCGCTGCACGATGACCCCGGCGGGCAGCCCGATCACCAGCCACGCCACATAACCGGCCGCGGCGATCAGGCCCATCTCGAACGGGGTCGCGTCGAGGACCGCGAGCGCGGTCAGCGGCAGGGCCACCCCGCCGACGGCCGAGCCCAGATCACTGCTGGTGCCGGCCGTCCACCACCGCCAGAACACGCTCACGGTCCCCGCCCCCGTTCGAGTAAGTTCCATTCTGGAACGGACTATAGTGGAGCGCGTGCGCAGGGTCGAACTCGTTGATGCCGACTGCGGCATCGAGCAGGCCCTCGGCGTGCTCACCGACTGGTGGACTTTTCTCGTGGTCCGCGACATCGCGGGCGGTGTGACCAGGTTCGAGGCGTTGCAGCGTTCGCTGGGGGTCAGCCGGCGGGCCCTGACCGAACGCCTGGCCGCGCTGGTCGAGCACGGAGTGCTGCGCCGGGAGCCGTATTCCGAGCACCCGCCTCGCCACGACTACCTGCTCACCCTCAAGGGCGAGGGCCTGCTGCCGGTGCTGATCGCCCTCCAGGAGTGGGGCGACCGGCACGTGCTCGGCGACGGCTCGCTCACCGCGACGGCCGCGCCGACCTCGGCGGAGGCCAATCGCGTGCACGGCCTGGTCGGCCGGCGGATCCCGGCACTGCGCCTGGAGACCTGGACGGTCCTCTACTTCTTCCCCGGCGCCTTCGCGCCGGACACCCCCGGCTACCCGCCCGGCTGGGGCGAGATCCCGGGCGCGGCGGGCTGCACCCTCGAGTCCATGACGTACGCGGCCAGAGCGGCCGACTTCACCGCGGCGGGAGCCGAGATCCGTGGCATCAGCACCCAGCGCCCGGACCAGCTGGAGGCCTTCGCCGCCCACGCGCAGCTGCCGTTCCCGCTGCTGTCGGATCAGGACGTCAAGCTGGCCGCGAGCCTGCGCCTGCCCACTTTCCGGGCGGCGGGGGAGGACCGCTTCAAGCGCCTGACCCTGCTGGCCGACCCGACGGCGACGATCCGCACGGTCCAGTTCCCGATCACCGACCCGGCCGCCTCGGTCACCGAGATGCTGAACGCGGTCCGGGCCCGCAGTTGACCTTGCGAGCACGCAGCTCGCGATCGGCGGGAGCGACGGTCAGTTATCCGCACAGACCTACGACCTGAAGTCTTTGATCGTCCGTATCTGATCTTGCCAATCTCTTTTCACTCGCCGGGGGGACACCCGGCAGCGCTACCGTGGGGGTTGTGCGCTCTCCTTCCGTCTCCCGCTATGCCGCCGGGCGGCTCTCGCCCATCCGTCGCACCGCCGACCTGCGGCGGTTGCGGGACGAGCAGTTCGATGTGCTGGTCATCGGCGGTGGGGTCACCGGCGCCGGCGCGGCCCTGGACGCCGCCTCGCGCGGGCTGAGAGTCGCCCTCGTCGAGGCTCGTGACCTGGCCGCCGGCACCTCCAGCCGGTCCAGCAAGCTCATCCACGGCGGCCTGCGCTATCTGGAGCAGCTCGAGCTGCACCTGGTGCACGAGGCGCTCACCGAGCGGGGGCTGCTGACCAGCCGGCTCGCCCCGCACCTGGTGCGGCCCGTGCCGATCCTGGTGCCGCTGCCGGCCGCCTCGCCGCCGGCCCGGGTCTGGCAGCGGGCCTACTACGGCCTCGGGGTCGCCGCCTACGACGTCTTCGCCGGGGTCTTCGGCAGCGGGCGCGGCATGCCCCTGCACCGGCACCTGACCCGCGACGGCGCCCGGCACCTCTTCCCCAGCCTGCGCGCGGACAAGATCACCGGGGCGATCCGGTACTTCGACGGGCAGGTCGACGACGCCCGCCTGGTGGTCAACCTGGCCCGGACCGCCGCCAGCCTCGGCGCCGCCGTGGTCACCAGCGCCCGGGTCACCGGGTTCGTGCGGGAGGCGCGCGAGGTGGTCGGGGTCAAGGTGCGGGATCTGGAGTCGCCCGACTCGCCGGAGTTCGAGGTGCGGGCCCGCACCGTTGTCGCCGCCACCGGGGTGTGGAGCGACGACATGTCCCGGATGCTGCGCGATGTCGGCGTCCGGCCCGGTCTGCGGGTGCGCGCTTCCAAAGGCGTGCACCTGGTCGTGCCGCGGTCGGCCATCACCGGCGAGGCCGGGCTGATCCTGCGCACGCCGACCTCGGTGCTCTTCGTCATCCCGTGGGGCGGGCACTGGATCATCGGGACCACCGACACCGACTGGGAGCTGGACCGTTCGCACCCGGCCGCGTCCGCCCGGGACATCCGCTACCTGCTCGACCAGGTCAACACCGTGCTGGACCGGCCGCTCACCGCCGACGACATCGAGGGCGTCTACGCCGGGCTGCGGCCCCTGCTCTCCGGCGAGGCCGACTCCACCTCGAAGCTGTCCCGCGAACATGCCGTGGTCGAGCCGATGCTGGGGCTGCTGCTGGTCGCCGGCGGCAAATACACCACATACCGGGTCATGGCCGCCGACGTCATCGACCGGGCCGTGCGCCGGCTCGGCGGTTCGGCGCAGCCCTCGCGGACCGATCAGCTTCCGCTGCTCGGCGCCGACGGCTTCGCCGCCGCCTGGCGGGACCGGCTCGACATCGCCCGCCGGCACGGCGTCACCGCCGGGGTGATCGAGCACCTGCTGGAACGGTACGGCACCCTCACCGTCCACCTGCTGGCGATGATCGAGGCCGATCCGGCGCTGGCCACCCCGCTCGCCGGCGCCCCGGAATACCTCGCCGCCGAGGTCGCGTACGCGGCCCAGGCCGAGGGCGCCCTGCACCTCGACGACGTGCTCACCCGCCGCACCCGGATCTCGTTCGAGACCCCGCACCGCGGCGCCGACACCGCCGCTCACGCCGCCGCGGTGATGGGTGACGCGCTCGGCTGGGACGCCGCCGTGCGCTCCCGGGAGATCGAGCACTACCTGGCCCGGGTCGAGGCCGAGCGGCAGTCGCAGAAGATGCCCGACGACCTCACCGCCGACGCCGCCCGGCTCGGCGTACCCGACGTACGGGGTTACGCCGCCGACCGCGGCACCGATCTGCTCGAAGTGGAACTTTGATCCTCGTCGACGAGCCGCGCTGGCCGGCCCGCGGGCGGCTCTGGTCGCACCTGGTCAGCGACGTCTCGTACGCGGAGCTGCACGCCTTCGCGGAGATGCTGGGCGCACCCCGGCGCGCGTTCGACCGGGACCACTACGACATCCCGGACGTCCGCTTCCCGATGGCGTTGTGGCTCGGCGCCACGCTGGTCCGCTCCCGGGAGGTCTCCGCCCGGCTGCGCGCGGCCGGTCTGCGCCGGCCCAAGCACCTCAGCTCAGGGTCTTGAGCTCGGCCTCCAGGTTGGCCCGGGCCTTGTCCTCCCACGCCGACCGCAACGGGGCGTGCCGGTAGATCGACGGCAGCTCCAGCAGGGCCTTCAACACCTGGGTCCGGCCGCCGCGGAAGGCGTCGTCCGGCACGTGCGCGTACTCCCGGCGGATGGCGGCCGTGTACGCCGCGTATCCGTCCGGGTCACTCGCCAGGATGGCCAGATCGGCGTCGCAGAGCAGCTCGCCGTCGGGATCGTCGTCCTGGGTGGCGTGCCCGGCGGTCAGCCCCACCAACCGGGCCACCTCCGCCGCCACCTCGTCCGGTGCGCCCAGCGTGGCCAGCAGCCCGGCCGCGAACTCGGCGCTGTCCCGCTCGTTGGCGTCACCGAGCGCCCGCGGGTCGTAGACGGCGTCGTGCAGCCAGGCCGCGAGCCGCACCCGGTCCGCGCCCGGCGCCAGCTCGGCGTACCGGTCGATGACGTCGAGGACCGCGGTGAGGTGCGCCACGGTGTGGTACTGCCGCTGCGGCTCCGACCAGCGGGTCAGCAGGTACTCACCGGCCGCGCCCAGATCAGCGTCGTCGGCGGTCGCACCGGCACCCCGGGCCGCCGCAACCCACCGCTGCACAAGATTTGTCACGACGGTCATCCTGACACGCCTGCGGTTAGGGTCTGCACCATGACCGACGTGGAGGCGCAGCGCGGGCTGGCCGCGGTTCTCGCCGAGCTGCGCGGCCGGTCCCGGTCCGGCATCGGCGCCGGCTGGTCCCGGGTACGGGCCGGCTTCCCGCTCGCCGCGCAGGCCGGACTGGGCGCCGGCATCGCCTGGTTCATCGCGCACGACGTGATCGGCCGGCCCAGCCCGTTCTTCGCGCCGATCGCCGCCGTCATCACCCTCGCCTCGTCGGTCGGCCAGCGCGCCCGGCGCACCGCCGAACTGGTCATCGGGGTGGCCATCGGCATCGGCATCGGCGACGGCATCATCCTGCTGATCGGCACCGGGCCGTGGCAGGTCGGCCTGGTGGTGATCCTGGCGATCACGGCCGCGGCGGCTGTCGGCGGCGGTACGCCCCTGGTGGTCCAGTCCGCCTCATCCGCGGTGCTGGTCGCGACGCTGACGACACCGAGCACCGGCCTGCCGTACACCCGTTTCTTCGACGCGCTCGTGGGCGGCGCGGTCGGGCTGGCCGTCATGACCGTCCTGCTGCCACTGAACCCGCTGACGGTGATCCGCCGGGCCGCGGACCCGGCACTGCAGGCGCTCGCGGACGGCCTGCACGCGATCGCCGAAGGCCTCAAATCCGGGGACGCCGGCGCGGTGGGCGGTGCCCTCGACCAGCTGCGGACCGCCGAGGCGAACTTCACCGGCTTCGACCAGGCGGCGACCGCGGCGAGCGAGAACGTGGCCTTCGCCCCGGCCCGCTGGCGGGCCCGCGGCGCCCTGAGCCAGTACGTCGAGGGCGCGGACCACGTGACGTATGCGCTGCGCAACGTCCGCGTCCTGGCCCGGCGGGTGATGACAGCCCTCGGCGACGGCGAGCAGATCCCGGAATGCCTGCCGACCTCGATCACGCTGCTCGGCGACGCGGTGGACCTGCTGCGCCAGGAATGGGCCAAGGGCACCGAGCCGATCGCCACCCGCGAACGAGCGTTGCGGGCGGCGGCGGAATCCGGCCGGGCGTACGACGAAGGCGTCGGCTTCTCCGGCGGGGTGGTCGTCGCGCAGGTCCGGACCACGGTCTCGGACCTGCTCCGGGCCACCGGCATCGAGTACGCGGAAGCACCCCGGCTGGTGCGGCGGGCTGTCGGCTGGCAGGCGCGGGGGCGTACCGCCCGCAAGAGCGCCGGCCGGTCCCGGCCCGGCGGCTCCGGCCGCGGCCCGTCCTGAGATTTCCGGCCCTTTTCCGCTCTTGATCCTCTTTCCGCCGCCGCGGGCCTGCCCGGCACGGTCCGGGTGGCTACGCTGGGCGACATGGCCGACGTAGCTCACGGCGGGTCGCCCGACCCGGCGCCCACCCCCGCGGCTCCGGCCACTCCGGCGCCGGATCCCGCTGCGCCGGTTTCCGGCCCGGCCGGTCCTGGATCTGCTGGTCCTGGATCTGCTGGTTCTGGTTCTGCTGGTTCTGGTTCTGCTGGTTCTGGATCTGCTGGGCCTGGTTTCGCCGGTGCTGCGCAGGCCGGTTCGGATTTCTCCGGTGCTGATTCCGCCGGTTCGGCCGCGTTCGGTTCGGCCGGTTCCGGTTCGGGCGGGGGTGACGCGGCTGCCGGCGCGGTCGCTGTCGCGCCGGACGCGCCGGTCGGTGTGCCGGATCCCGCGGCCCTGGACAAGATGCCGCGCCGACGGTCGAGGATTCCGCGCTGGGTGCCGCTGACGCTGGTGATCACCTTCATCGCGATCTGCGCGATCGTGATGCTGATCATCCTGGGCTTCAGCAACGGCCCGAAAGGCCTGGCCATCGGCCTGGGCGCGGCGATCCTGCCGGTCCCGGTGCTGGTCGGCTGCTTCCTCTGGCTGGACCGGTACGAGCCCGAGCCGAGCCGCTACCTGATCTTCTGTTTCGCCTGGGGCTCGGCCGTGGCCACCCTGGTCGCGATCGGCGTCAACTCGCTGGCCGCCTGGGGCTTCGACAAGATCGGCCTGCCCGACGCGCTGGTGGCGGTGCTGGTGGCGCCGTTCATCGAGGAGTCGATGAAGGCCCTCGGCCCGATCCTGCTGCTGTGGCGCCGCCGCCGCGAGTGGTCCGGCATCACCGACGGCATCGTCTACTGTGGCCTGTCCGCGCTCGGCTTCGCCATGGTCGAGAACGTGCTCTATCTGGGCGGCCACGGTTACGCGTCGGGCGCCGACCAGTACGGCCCGGCGACCGGCATCCAGAACCTCTTCCTGATCTTCATCGTGCGGATCATCTTCACCGGCTTCGCGCACCCGCTGTTCACCGCGATGACCGGCATCGGCCTGGGCCTGTCCGCCCGCTCCGCGGACCGCCGGGTGAAATGGCTGGCGCCGATCGCGGGCCTGCTGCTCGCGATGATCCTGCACGGCACGTTCAACCTGCTGCCGACCCTGTCGGTCGCCACCGGCGAAACCCTGATCATGCTGTACGGCTACCTCGGCTTCATGGTCCCGTTCTTCTTCCTGGTGGTCGGCTTCGCCATCGCCCTGCGCAGCTGGGAGGGCCGGCTCAGCGAGCGCATCCTGCCCGGCTACGTGAGCGCCGGCTGGCTGTCCCCGCCGGAGGTGGCGACGCTCGGCTCCCTGGGCCGCCGGCACTCGGCCCGCCAATGGGCCAAGCGAGTAGCCGGCGACACCGGGGTACGCGCAATGCGCGGCTTCCAGGCGGCATCGACAAAACTGGCGCTGCTGCGCGACGGCATGCAGCGTGGTCTGCACAGTGGCGGTCCGGACGACCAGCAGCGGGCCCTCGAGGAGGAGCAGCGCCTGCTGACGGCCATCTCGAGCTACCGGTCGGTGTTCGTCGGGCGGGACCCGCAGATGCCGCAGGCCTTCTGGAACGGGAGCAGCTACCAGATCGCGTTCCCGGACGGGGTGACGCGCACGGTGAACGCTCCGGCTGAGCCGGTGGTGCCGGTGCCGGTGCGGCTGCCCCCGATGCCGGTGATGGCCGGCGGGTACGGGATGCCGCCGGGTCATGCCGCACCTGGCTACGCCGGGGCACCTGGTCAGGTCGGTCCCGGATACGGCGGCCCGGCCGGTTATGGCCAGCCCGGCTTCGGTCCAGCGGGTTACGCCGGTCCCGGTCAGGGCGGTCAGCCTGGTTCTGGTCCGGCGGGTTACGCCGGTCCTGGTCAGGGCGGTCAGCCTGGTTCCGGTCCGGCGGGTTACGGCGGTTCTGGTCAGGGTGGTCAGCCGGGCTATGGCCCGGCTGGTTATGGCCAACCTGGTCTGAGCCAGACCGGCTACGGGCAATCAGCTTCGGGCTCGGGTGGCTATGGGCAGCCGGATTCTGGTCACAGCGGGTACACCCAGCCTGGTGCCGCGCAGCCTGGCTATGGACAGCAAGGCTCCGGCCAGCCCGGCTACGGCGCTGGTTACGGCCAGCCGGATGGCAACGGCTACGGGCCGCCGCCCGGCTACGGCCAGCCCGGTTACGGCCAGCCCAGCTACGGTCCGCCGCAGGGCCAGCCCAGCTACGGCTCGCAGCCGGGTTATGCCCAGCCGGGCTATGGCCCGCCGCCCGGCTACGGCCAGCAGCCCGATCAAGGCCAGTCAGGTCATGGCCAGTCCGGTCAGCTCCAGCCTGGTTATGGGCCGCCGCCTGGCTACGGCCCGCCGAGCTACAGCGAGCAGCCGGGTCACGCCCAGCCGAGCCACGGCCCGCAGCCGGGTCCCGGCCAGCCTGGTTATGGCCCGCCGCCCGGCCATGGCCAGCCTTCCGCCTACGGTCAGCAGCCCGACCACGGCCAGGCCGCCCACGGCGAGCCTTCTGCCTACGGCCAGCAGCCGGACCTCGGCCAGGCCGCCCACGGCCAGCAGCCGGACCGCGACCAGGCCGCCTACGGCCAGCCTTCCGCCTACGGCCAGCAGCCCGGCTATGGCCAGCAGCCCGGCTATGGCGAGCACGAGCAGCCGGGAGGCGCACCGGCCTACGGCCCAGCCCCGACACAGGGCCAGAACCAAAGCCACCACTCAGGTCAGGAAGAGGGCCACCGGGCCCAGGACCAGCCGAGACACCACCCGACCGAGTTCACCGACCCGGCCACCGGCGACCCCACTCCGCCGGAGACCCGGCAGCACTGACCCTCCAGGCCCTACAGGTAGAGCCCGGTGCCGTCCGACTCGACCCGGGTCGCGGCGACCGCGTGCACGTCCCGCTCCCGCAGCAGCACGTACTCCTTGCCGTGCAGTTCCACCTCAGCGCGGTCGTCCGGGTCGAACAGGACCCGGTCTCCGACGACGATGGAGCGGACGTTCGGGCCTACGCCGACGGCTTTGGCCCAGGACAGGCGGCGGCCCATCGATGCGGTGGCCGGGATGACGATGCCGGCGCTGGAGCGGCGTTCGCCGTCGCCGCCGTCGAGCCGGACGAGGACGCGGTCGTGCAACATCCGGATGGGCAGCCCGGCCTCGGTACGGGTGTCGGTGTTCACGACAGGACGGTACGCCCGGCCCGGCCAGGGTGGTGAGCGGGTCCACGGGCGGGTCTGCACTACGGTGGGACCGGCGTGACGACGGACGAGGGGGTCTGCGGTTGAGCCGCTTGCAGCGAGTCCGGGCGAATCTGCGTCGTGCGTACGACAGCGGGCGGGAGTCGGTCCGGCTGGCGCGTACGGAGCATGATCCGGCGCCGGACGATCGGGATGTCGGGTTCGAGTTGCCGGCGCCGGACCCGCCGGTTGATCATCGGTCGACGTCGAGCCGGGACGATGCCGAGGTGCCGCATTCGTTGCGGATCGCGGCCGCCTGGTCGTGGCGGCTCATCATCGTCGGGGTCGTCGGCTGGGTGCTGCTGCGTTTCGTCGCCATCGTCAGCATCGTCGTCATCCCGCTCGCCATCGCCCTGCTGCTGTCGGCGCTGCTGTCGCCGGCGGTCGGCTGGTTGCGCCGGTTCCGGCTGCCGCCATCGCTGGCGACCTTCCTGGTGCTGATCTGCGGCATCGCCGCGGTCGCGGGCACTCTGACGCTGGTCGTCAACCAGTTCGTGGACGGCGTGGGTGAGCTCACCGACAAGGCCATCAGCGGGGTGCGGCAGATCCAGGAGTGGGCCCGTACCGGCCCGCTGCACCTGTCGGACCAGCAGGTCAACCAGGCCATCGACTCCGCCCAGAACTGGATCAACGCCAACACGTCGTCGCTGACCGCGACCGGCGTGGCCACCGCCGCCACCCTGTTCGAGGTGCTCACCGGCACGCTGCTGGTGCTCTTCGCGACGTTCTTCTTCCTGCGCGACGGGCGCAAGATCTGGCGTTTCCTGGTGCGGCTCTTCCCGGTCAACGCCCGCTGGAGCCTGGCCGACGCCGGCGACGCCTCCTGGTCGACGCTGGGTTCCTACGTGCGCGCGACCGTGCTGGTGGCCTTCATCGACGCCACCGGCATCGGCCTGGCGCTGGTGATTCTGAACGTCCAGTTCGCGTTCCCGCTGGCGGCGCTGGTGTTCCTGGGCGCGTTCATCCCGATCGTGGGCGCGAGCGTGTCCGGCGCGGTCGCGGCGCTGGTCGCGCTGGTCGACCAGGGCTGGGTCATCGCCCTGATCGTGCTGGGCGCGGTGATCCTGGTCCAACAGGTCGAGGGCCACATCCTGCAACCGCTGATCATGGGCCGGGCGGTGGCGATCCATCCGCTGGTCGTGATCATCGGCATCGCCTCCGGCGTGGTGCTGGCCGGGATCATCGGCGCCCTGGTCGCGGTCCCGCTGATCGCGGTCCTCAACACCGGGGTACGGCGGTTGGCCCGGCAACGTCCGGAGGCGCCGCCGGACGCTGTCGTGGTGCCGGCCGGGGGGCCACCGCACCCTGAGCATCGTCACCAGCCCAGGTAGCTGCGGGTCAGCGCGGACACGTGCTCGACGACGTCGATGCCGGCCTGCTTGTCGGTGTGGCCGTGGGACAGCACGGCCACGGCGGTGTCGGTGTCCGTACCGGTGATCCGGCCCATGCTGTTGATGATCCAGCGGTTGTCCTCGGCCGTACGGGAAACCCAGCCGTTCTTCAGCGCGGCGCGCTCGCCCGGCAGGGCCGCCGCGCTGACGCCCCATTTCTGGTCCGCGTTCACCGACGACATGAGGTCGAGCATCAGCTCCCGGGAGTCCTCGTTCAGGACGCCGTCCGGGTCCGACGCCGCGGCGAGCACCTTGAGCTGGTCGTTCGCGGTGGTGCGGGTCAGGCCCCAGGACTCGTCCGGGTCGGTGCCGGTCAGTCCCAGCCGCTCACCCGCCGCGCGCAGACCGTCGGCGCCGCCGACCGCGTCGAACACCTTGGTGGCCGCGTCGTTGTCGCTGGCCCGGATCATCTTCGTCACCCGGCCTCGCTCGGCCTTGGTCAGCTTGCGGCCGTCGTCCTGGGCCTTGAGCAGCAACGCCGCCAGCAGTTCGGCCTTGATGATGCTGGCCGATTCCTGCTGCCGTTTGCCGTGATAGTCGAACCGGCGCCCGGTCCGGCGTTCGGTGACCGCGACGGAGAATTCCGGGACCGTGGCGGCGTAGCTGTCGAGCACCTTGGTCAGCCGGTCGACCCGCTGCTGCCACGAGCCGGTCGCCTTGGACTTGTCGACCTGGTCGCCCTGCTGCGGCCCCTGGAAGACCGCACCGACCGGCGCCTTGATGGCGGCGCCGAGCGACCTCAGGTCGGTGGTCTCCAGCCGGCCGACGTGCGAGGGGCGGTTGACCGCCCGGGCGGGCTGCCCCTGCAGGGCGGTGGCCAGGAAAGACTTCCAGATCCGGTACGGCATGCCGTCGCCGTTGATGGCGGTGCCGTTCTTCTCGCGGATGGGTCCCGGCTTGTCCCGGCCGATCCACGTGACCGCGGCCAGCCCCGGGGCCCAGCCGGCCGTCCACGCGTCGGACGAGTCGGTGGTGTCACCCCACTGCTGGGAGCCGGTCTTGGCGGCCGCGTCGACCCCGGCCACCACGCCGTCCTTGGCCACCACCTTGGACAGCACGGTCTGCACGTCCGCGGCCACGGCACCGGAGAGCACGCGCTGGGGCTTCCCCGCGTACAGGTGCAGCACCGCGCCCTTGCCGTTGATGGCCGATTCGACGAAGTGCCGGTCCCGGCGGCGGCCCCCGTCCGCCAGAGTGGCGTAGACGGTGGCCAGGTCGGCCGGCGCGACCGGATACCGGCCGAGGGCGATGTCGGGGCGGGTACGCCCAGGAGCGGGATCGCCGGCGACGTCCACCATGGTCGGTTGCTTGCCGTACTTCTCCGGCACGCCCAACCGATGGGCGAGGCGCCGGATGGTGTCCGGGCCGATCTGCTCGGCCAGCGCGTAGAACGGCGTGTTGAGCGAGTGGACCATGGCCTGGTCGAGCGGGCAGACGGGACACTGCAGGTTGCGCTGGTTGTAGAGCGGCACGCCCTGCCGGCTCGGGAACAGGCGCGGTGAGCTGCCGTTGTAGAGCGACTGGAAGCCGATGCCGCGTTCCTCGGCGGCGGCCAGGACGACCGGTTTGATGGTCGAGGCCGGCGGGCGGGCGGCGAGCGCGTCGTCGAAGTAGCCGCGGCCGCGGTCACCGCCGTAGTAGGCGCGTACCCCGCCGCTGGCCGGGTCGACCGCCACCAGAGCGGTTCGCAGCTCCTTGGGCTGTCCGCGCAGCGCGGCAGCCATGGCGTCGGAGGCCGCGCCCTGGGCGGTGAAGTCGATCGTCGTGGTGATCCGCAGGCCGCCGGTGCGCACCTGCTGCCGGCTGATGCCGGCCCGCACCAGCTCGTCCTCGACCCGGTCGGCGATGAGCCCGGCGGCGCCGCCGATGCTGTTCGCGGTGACCGACTCCTTGGCGACGGCCGGGTACTTCGCACTGTCGGCCTCGCCGGCGGGCAGCCAGCCCTGCTCGGTCATGGCCCGCAGGATCCACCGCCAGCGGGTCTGCGCCCACTCGGCGTCGACGGCCGGATCGCCGCGGGTGGGGTCCTTGATGAGCGCGGCGAGCACAGCGCCCTGGGAGCCGGTCAGCCGGTCGACCGTCGTGCCGAAGTAGGCGTGGGCCGCGGCCTGGATGCCGTACGCGCCGCGGCCGAAGTAGATGGTGTTGAGGTAGCGCTGGAGGATCTCGTCCTTGCTGAACCGGTGCTCGACCTTCAGCGCCAGGGCGAACTCCTTGGCCTTGCGGCTGACTGTGCGGTCCTGGGTGAGGTAGGCGTTCCGCACGTACTGCTGGGTGATGGTCGACGCGCCCTGACCGCTGTCGTGGAAGATGTTGGTCCACAGTGCACGCAGCACGCCGCGGGTCGAGACGCCGACGTGGTCGTAGAAGCCGCGGTCCTCGGCGGCCAGGAACGCCCGCTGGACCGGCACCGGGACCTGGCTCAGCCCGACGTCGGTGCGGTCGGTGGCGCCGATGCGGGTGAGCACCGTGCGACCGTCGCGGTAGTACAGGACGGAAGCCTGCGGCGGCACCGGATCCGGTGGCAGGTCGACGCTCGCCACGTACCCCGCCACACCGGCGCTGATCGCCACCGCGCCCACGGCGGCGGCCGCGGTCAGACGACGGGCCCATCGCGGCAGTTTGAAGCGCCTGCGATGCGAGATCGGCTTCGGATCGGCGGCGTCCGTCATGAAGCGGGGTCCCTTCGACGTCCACGGCGGTGTCGATCAACACCTGACCAGTAGACGGATGGGACGGGGGTTATGTTGCTTTTCGGAGGAAAGTAGTCGCAGCGGTACGGGCGGTCAGGACTTCGCCAGGCGCTGCAGAGCGCCGATCGCGACCTCCGGACGGGTCGTGTACCAGAACGGGGGCAGGGACTTGCGCAGGAAGGCGCCGTAGCCGCGGGCCGTCTCCAGCCGGGAGTCGAGCACGGCGACCACTCCCTTGTCGCCGGTCGAGCGGATCAGCCGGCCCACGCCCTGGGCCAGGCGCACCGCGGCGATCGGCACGCTGACCGAGGCGAAGCCGGAACCACCCGTGGCGTCCACGGCCGCGGCGCGGGCGGCGGCCAGCGGCTCGTCCGGACGCGGGAACGGCAGCCGGTCGATCACCACCAGCTGGCAGGCATCGCCGGGAACGTCCACGCCCTGCCACAGCGACATCACGCCGAACAGGCAGCTCTCCTTCTGCTCCCGGAACTTGCGGACCAGGATCGGCAGCGACTCCTCGCCCTGCAGCAGCACCGGCAGATCGGTGCGGGCGCGCAGCAGCTCGGCCGCCTGGGTCGCCGCGCGGCGCGAGGAGAACAGGCCCAGCGTGCGACCGCCGAGCGCCTCCACCAGCTTGAGCAGCTCCTCACCCGCGGGGTCGGGCAGCCCGGAGGCAGCCGGACGGGGCAGGTGCGCGGCGACGTACAGGATGCCCTGGCGGGGATAGTCGAACGGGGAGCCGACGTCCAGCGAGCTCCAGCCGTCGCCGGAGACCGGCGGTGCGTCCGCGGTCAGGCCGGCGCCGGAGCGGGCCGCCGGGACCGGGGCCGGGGCCGGCAGCCCGAGCGAGCGGGCCACCGTGTCGAAGCGGCCGCCCAGCGTCAGCGTCGCCGAGGTGGCGACCACCGTGCGCTCGTCGTACAGGTTGGTGGCCAGGGTGCCGGCGACCGAGAGCGGCGCCACCACCAGGGCGCGGCGGCCGTTGCCGAGGTCGGACTTCTCGACCCAGGCCACGTCGTACTGGTCTTCCGTGAGCAGCCGCTGGGCGGTGGTCGAGATGTCGTCCAGGGTGGCCTTGGCCTGCTGCTTGCGGACCGGGTCGGGGTCGTCGTTCTTGACGTCACCGATCGCGTCCAGGGCGGCCCGGGTGGACGACTCGATCAGCATGACGGCCTGGTGCAGCAGCGGCGGCAGGCCCGTGGTCAGCCGGCCCGCCGGGAGGTCGCTCAGGCCGACGGTCAGCGCGTCGGCCGCCTCGGCCAGGGCCTCGGCCGCGGCCGGGGAGACCAGCGGCTTGGCCCGCCGGGACGCCCGCTCGACCGCCTCCGGGGTCAGCTCGGCCTGCGCGGCCGAGGACACCCGGTCGGCCAGCTCGTGCGCCTCGTCGACGATCAGGAGCTTGTGCGGGGGGACGATGTTGCGCTCGGCCAGCATGTCGACCGCGAGCAGGCTGTGGTTGGTCACCACGATGTCCGCCTCGCGGGCGCGCACCCGCGAGGCCTCGGCGAAGCACTCCGCGCCGTACGGGCAGCGGGCCGCGCCGACGCAGTCGCGGGCCGGCATGGACACTTGCCGCCAGGCGGTCTCGTCGACCCCCGGGTCCAGCTCGTCGCGGTCGCCGGTCTTGGTCTTCTCCGCCCAGGCCTGCACGCGCAGGATCTGCTTGCCGAGCTTGCCGGCCTCACCCAGCCACTGGGTCGCACGCGGCGGCGCGTCGTCGAAGAGGGTGTCGGTCGGCGCTTCCTCGTCGGCGTGCTCGAGCTTGGCCATGCAGAGGTAGTGGTGCCGGCCCTTGAGCACCGCGAAGGTCGGGCGGCGGCCCAGCACCGGCTCCACCGCGTCGGCCAGCCGGGGCAGGTCGTGCTCGACGAGCTGGTTCTGCAGGGCCAGGGTGGCGGTGGAGACCACGACCGGACCGTCGACCAGCAGGGCCGGCGTCAGGTAGGCGAGCGACTTGCCGGTGCCCGTGCCCGCCTGCACCAGCAGATGCTCACGTTGCTTGACGGCCCGCTCGATGGCCGCGGCCATCTCCTCCTGCCCGGGCCGCGAGGCGCCGCCCGGGACAGCGCCGACAGCGGCGGCGAGAAGCTGGGAAGCGGTTGCCTTCTTGCGGGTCGCGGCAGTCACGTCCGAGACCGTACCCGCCACCACCGACGAAACCATGTCACCGTTAGGGTCTTGTCATGCCGAGCGAGATGGTCCGGGTCGTCTACACCAAGTACGACGGCTCCGCCCACCGCGACTACCCGGCCCGCCGGCTCAACGAGGACGAGCTGGGAGTATGGGTCGGAGTGACCCGCGGCACGGCGTCCGTCTACCACGGCCTGCCGTCGGTCGAGCAGATCCCGTTCGTGTTGCTCATCCCGCACCGGGCGTGGTGGACCGGCATGTTCAACCCGCCGCCGCGCACCAGCGAGGTCTACTGCGACATCACCACCCCGGCCCGCTGGGAGGGTGACACCGTGCACATCGTCGACCTGGACCTGGACGTCTCGCGGCGCCGCGACACCGGGGTGATCGAGCTGCGCGACGAGGACGAGTTCGCCGACCACCAGGTGCGCTTCGGCTATCCGGACGAGCTGGTGGCCGAGGCCCGGGCCGCCGCCGCGCGCCTGTTCGTGGCCCTGGGCGACGGCTCGGAACCCTTCGCTTCGACGTACCGGAAATGGCTCTCAGCGGTCGTCGACTGAGCTCAGCTTGGCCGGGTTCAGCTGGTTGTAGATGGCGGTGACCCGGCCGTCGGCGACGGCCACCGTGAGCACGAAGAGCACTGGCCGCCCGTCCGGGTGGCGGCCCTGGACCAGCACGCCGGCGTCGCCGTTGACCAGGACCGGCTCGACCGTGACGTCGGTGTAGTCGCGGGCCCGCCGGCTCAGGATGCCGATGTAGAAGCGGGCCACCCGGTCCAGGCCGACGACCGGGTTGAGGCCGGCGTTGACCACGCCGCCGCCGTCGCCGATCGCCACCACCTCGGGCGCGAGCACGGCCGCGAGGGCCTGCAGATCGCCGGAAGCGGCCGCGGCGAGGAAGGCGTCCAGCACTTTGCGCTGCTCCGGCAGGTCGGCGGTGTGCCGGGCCTGGCCCTCGGCGACGGCCCGCCGGCCCCGGGAGGCGTGCTGACGGGCCGCCGGGACGGTGGTGTTGAGCACTGCGGCGACCTCGTCGAACGGCATCCCGAACGCGTCGTGCAGGACCACCGCGACGCGCTGCTCGGGGGTGAGCTTCTCCAGCACGACGAGCAGTGCGAGGCTGACCTCGGAGCGCTGGGTGACCCGCTCGGCCGGGTCGTCGAGCCGGGACACCATCGGCTCCGGCAGCCACTGGCCGGGGTAGGCCTCGCGGCGGACCCGGGCCGACTTGAGCACGTCCAGGCAGATCCGGCCGGTGATGGTGGTCAGCCAGCCGCGCAGGTCGTGGATCTCCCCGCCGGTCCGCGCCTTGTGATAGCGCAGCCAGGCCTCCTGGACCGCGTCCTCGGCCTCGGCCCGGCTGCCGAGCATCCGGTACGCGACGGCGAGCAGGTGGGGGCGTTCAGCTTCGAAAGCGTCCGACGGCATGGGGGAATTCTGAAGGACATTGCCCGGTCACAGGTGTCACGTGTGACACAGTAGTAAACGCGATAAGAGTATTTGGTCCTATTTCGCGTTTGCGGGGGGCGGGGGCAGACGGTGGCGAACGACGTGGCGACCCTGCTGGGCGGGCTGGCCGGAGTGGCGGGAGCCACCGGTGCGGCGACACTCGGCGTCGCAGTGGCTCGCCGGCCCAGGCCGTACCTCCCCGCCGGGCACGCCCTGGTCGCCAACCAGGCCGAGGACCCGCTGCCCGGGGTGCTGCGCCGCGGGCTCGCCGGTCTCACCGTCCCGGTACGCCCGGGGCCGCACGGGGAGCTGTTCCTCGGCTCGGGGCAGCCGCAACCCGGTCGTACGCTGCGCCGAATGGTCCTCACCCCGCTGTTCACCCGGGCTCAGGCGCGTGGCGGGCGGCTCTGCCGGGACCAGCGGGTGCCGTTCCGGCTGGTGGTCGAGTTCACCGGGCCGGTCCGGGACGCGGACACGTTGCTGCGGGCGTACCGGATGCTCGACCAGCAGTTGCGTGACCATGCCCCGCTGCTGAGCCGCTGTGTCGACGGCCGCCTCGATCCCGGGGCCGTCACGGTCGCCATCACCGGCATCGTGGACGTGCGGGCCCTGCTCGCCACTCAAACCCGCCGGTACGCGTTCGCCGACGGCTCCTTCGACGACATCGGCTCCGCGTCGGCGCCGCCCGCGCTGGTGCCGATGATCAGTGAGCCGTGGAGCCGCCGGTTCGGCTGGGACGGTCGCGAGCCGATCTCCGCCGAGGAACGGCACCTGCTGCACGCGCTGGTTCGTTCCGCGCACGAGGACGGGCGTACGGTGCGCATCTCCGGCCTGCCCACCGGCTCCCGCAAGGCCCGGCAGGCCGTCTGGACCGAGCTCGGTGAGGCCGGCGTGGACGTGATCGCCGACAGCGACCAGGTGGGGCTGGCCCGGCACCTGCGCCGGCATCCGGTGCACCGGCCGGTGCCACCCCGAGTGACGCCCGGACCGGTGACCCGCCGTAGCGCCCCAGCCCCGCGAGCCACCAATCAGCGACCGGACATCGCGCCAGTCGTCTGAAAGATCCGGATAAGTGCACGTTCCAGGTGAACAGCAAGTGAACGAGCACTGAACTGCTGTTGAGCAGGGGTAGGCGGGCTCGGAACCCGGGGAGGCATTACCTAGCATTCCCTCGAATTCGCCAGACCCCGTCCACCCGCAAACGAGGTTCGCGCCGTGAAGTTCTCCTTCCGCCCCACCGAGGGCGCCTTCTATGAGCTGTTCACCCGGGCAGCCCAGAACCTCGTGCGCGGCACCGAGCTGCTCAACGAGCTGGCTCTGCCCGGGGTGGACGTGCAGTCGGTCAGCGACCGGCTGACCGACGTCGAGCACGACAGCGACCAGATCACCCACGAGCTGTACAAGAAGATCAACTCGACCTTCATCACGCCGTTCGACCGTGAGGACATCTACTCGCTGGGCTCCCAGCTCGACGACGTCATGGACCACCTCGAAGCGGTCGGCAACCTGCTCTACCTGTACGGCCTCACCGAGCTGCCGTCGCTGCCGCGCGAGATGCACGAGCTGGTGACCGTGCTCGACCAGCAGGCCAAGATCACGGCCGACGCGATGCCGCGGCTGCGCACGATGAAGAATCTCGAGGAGTACTGGATCGAGATCAACCGGCTGGAGAACGACGGCGACCGGGCGTACCGGATGCTGCTGGTCCGGCTCTTCTCGGGCGAGTACGACGCGCTCACGGTGCTGAAGATGAAGGAGGTCGCCGACGAGCTCGAGGACGCCTGCGACGCCTTCGAGCGGGTGGCCAACACGGTCGAGACCATCACGGTCAAGGAGTCCTAGGCCTTGTCCGCCGAGCTCGTCGCAGTGCTCGCGGTGATCATCGCCGCGATGGCCTTCGACTACACCAACGGTTTTCACGACGCGGCGAACGCCATCGCCACCAGCGTCAGCACCCGGGCCCTGACCCCGCGCGTCGCGCTCGCGATGGCCGCGGTCGGCAACTTCATCGGCACCCACTTCGGCGCCGGGGTGGCCAAGACGGTCGGCGACGGCCTGGTCAAGCTGCCCACCGGCATCCCCAGCCTGGGCGTGGTTTTCGCCGGCGTGCTGGCGGCCATCTGCTGGAACCTCGTGACCTGGTACTTCGGCCTGCCGTCGTCCTCGTCCCACGCGCTGTTCGGCGGCCTGGTCGGCGCCACGTTCTTCGCCGCCGACGCCACCATCGAATGGGCCACCATCACCGAGAAGGTGCTGATCCCGATGGTCGCCTCGCCGGTCGTCGGCCTGGTCCTCGGCTTCGCGGTGATGATCGCGATCACCTGGATCTTCCGGCGCGGCAACCCGGGCCGCCTGAACCGCGGCTTCCGGCACGCGCAGACCGTCTCGGCCGCCTTCATGTCGGTCGGCCACGGCATGCAGGACGCCGCGAAGACCATGGGCATCATCGTGCTGGCGCTCTACACGGGCGGCTTCCAGAGCGACGCGACGCACATCCCGTGGTGGGTCTTCTGGACCTCGGCGGCGGTGCTGGCAGCAGGAACCTACGCCGGCGGCTGGCGGATCATCCGCACCCTGGGCCGCAAGATCATCGACCTGGGCCCGGCGGAGGGCTTCGCGGCCGAGACGGTGGCCAGCTCGGTGCTCTACTTCAACGCGCTGGTCCTGCACGCCCCGATCTCGACCACCCACACGATCACCTCAGCGATCATGGGCGTCGGCGCCACCAAACGCCTGAGCGCGGTCCGCTGGAACGTGGCCGGCAACATCGTGCTCGGCTGGATCATCACGTTCCCGGCCGCGGGCGCCCTCGCCTGCGTCATCTACCTGGCGGTCCGGCCCCTGTTCAACTGAGCCGGTCCCGCGTGCGCTGTCACAGAGCGGCCCTCCTCGGTGTCTTCATGTCATCGACACCGAGGAGGAGACATGACCGGCCACACCAGGGTCCCCAGAACTGAGATCACCGGTGTCTACGGCGCCGTGCTGAAGAGGTTCAGCCGCAAGATGTTCGGCCAGGTGCCCGAGGCCCTCGAAGTGATGTGGCACCACCGGCAGGTGCTCAGCACCAGCATGGGTATGGGCCGTAGGGCCGCCAAGTGGCACGAGTGCGACGACGATCTCAAGTCGTACGCCCACATGGCGGTCGCCGCGCTGGTCGGCTGCTCGTTCTGCCTCGACCTCGGCTACTTCCAGGCGCACAACAACGGCCTGGACGAGGTCAAGGCCCAGCAGGTGCCGCGCTGGCGGGAGTCGGACGTCTTCACACCGCTGGAGCGCTGCCCGGCGGCCGCGGGTGCGGGTGAGCCCGGCCGAGCAGGCGGCTGTCGTCGAGCGGTTCCGGGTCGCGGTGCGCGACGGCGACCTGCAGGGCCTACTGGACGTGCTCGCGCCCGACGTCGTCCTGGTGTCTGACGGCGGCGGTGTCGTCGCCGCCGCGCGCCGCCCGATCGTCGCCGCCCGCCGGGTGGCTCCGCTGCTGGCGAGCCTGGCCGAGGTGGCCGGCGACTTCACCGTGCGGCCGATCTGGCTCAACGGCGCGCCGGCGATGCGCCTGGACCTCGGAGACGAGCTCGACACGGCGGTGAGCCTGGTGCTCGACGGCGGCCGGATCACCGGCATCTACGCGGTGCGCAACCCGGACAAGCTGGCCCGGCTCGGCGCTGAGGCCCGGCTCAGCCGGTGACCGGGTACACCACGCCGAGCTGGGCCCGGATGCCGTCCATCAGGGTCATGATCTCCAGGGTGGTCCGGTGCGGCATCAGCGGGCTCTCCAGCAGGCCCTCGGTCAGGCAGCGCTGCACCTCGGCCGCCTCGTACTGGTAGCCGCTGCCCTCGAACGGGTAGCTGATCTCCTCCGGTTCCGCGCCCACCCGGTGCAGCCGGAACGAGCGGGGCACGAAGAAGCCCTGCGGCAGGTCGATCCGGCCGAGCGTGCCGGTGATCGAGGCCGCGTTGCGGGTCTCGCCGACCAGGCTGCACGTCAGCGCCGCGACCGCGCCCGAGTCGTAGCCCAGCAGCATGCCGGTGTTGTCGTCCACGCCCTCGGCCGTCAGCCGCGCCCAGCTGTGCACGGTCGCCGGCGCGCCCAGGATCAGGTGGGCCAGGTTGAGCGGGTAGACGCCCAGGTCGAGCAGGGCGCCGCCGCCCAGCGCGGGGTCCCGCAGCCGGTGCGTCGCCTCGAACGGTCCCTGCAGCCCGAAGTCCGCGTGCACCGCCGTGACCTCGCCGATGGCGCCCTCGGTGACCAGCTCGACGATCCGCCGGACGGCCGGGTTGCAGCGCATCCACATGGCCTCCATCAGGAACAGGCCCCGGCTGCCGGCCTCCCGTACCAGCCGCGCCGACGACGCGTGGTCCAGGGTCATCGGCTTCTCGCACAGCACGGCCTTACCGCCCGCGAGACAGGCCAGCGCCGCGTCGAGGTGGAACGCGTGCGGGGTCGCCACGTAGATCACGTCGACGTCGGGGTCGGCGGCCAGGTCGGCCCAGGATCCGTGGGCGCGGGCGAAGCCGTGCCGCTCGGCGAAGGCGGTCGCGGCCGCACCGGTACGGGACCCGACGGCGGCCAGTTCGGCCCCGGGCACGAGTGGCAGGTCGGACGCGAAGGTGCTGGCGATGCCGCCGGTGCCCAGGATCCCCCAGCGGACGTTCTTCTCGGTCATGATCGCCACCGTATCCTCCCTGGCCGCGGTAATTCGGCCTTCAGTCGTGCTTCGGGTGGTGGGTGGGGTGGTCGGATGGGAGAGGATTCCTGGGTGAGCCAATCGATGCCATTGCCGGCGGCCATGCTGCAGCGGGCCCGCGACTTCGCCGGCCCGCCGGCCCCGGCCCGCCCGGCGGCCACCGTCGTGCTGCTGCGCCCGGCCACGGAGGCCTTCGACGTGTACGTGCTCAGGCGCGCGTCGACGATGGTCTTCGGTGGCGTCCACGCCTTCCCGGGCGGCGGCGTGGACCGTAACGACCTCCCGCGGACGATCCGGAGCGACTGGCCGGAGCGCCTGGGCGTCCCCGAGCCGGAGGCGAAGGCCGTGGTGGGCGCGGCGGCGCGTGAACTCTTCGAGGAGGCGGGAGTCCTGCTCGCCGGCCCGGCCGGTGATGAGCTGGTGGGCGACGTCAGCGGCGACGACTGGGAGGCCGACCGGGTCGCTGTGCACCGGCGGGAGCTGACCATGACGGAGCTGCTCGACCGGCGGCAGCTGCGGCTGCGCGACGATCTCCTGGTCCCGTGGGCCCGGTGGATCACCCCGGAGTTCGAGCCCAGGCGCTTCGACACGTGGTTTTTCGTGGCGGCCCTGCCGCCGGCCCAGACGGCGCGGGACGTCTCCGGCGAGGCTGACCGGACCATGTGGATCAGCCCGGCGGCCGCCAACGGCCTGGCCATGCTGCCACCTACGCGGGTGATGCTGAACGATCTGTCCGCGTACCGAAGTGTTGATGATGTGCTGCGAGCGGAAGGGGAGCACGACGCCGCCACTCCCGTCATGCCCCGGGTGGAGCTGACGGAAGACGGCGGCGTGCTGCACATGTGATCAGCCGAAGCGGCCGGTGATGTAGTCCTCGGTCTTCTTCTCGGCCGGGTTGCTGAAGATCTTCTGGGTGTCGTCGTACTCGATGAGCCGGCCGGGGTCGCCGGTCTTCTCGATCGAGAAGAAGCCGGTCTTGTCGCTGACCCGGGCCGCCTGCTGCATGTTGTGCGTGACGATGATGATCGTGAACTGGTCCTTGAGCTTGAACATCAGGTCCTCGATGGCCAGCGTCGAGATCGGGTCGAGGGCCGAGCAGGGCTCGTCCATCAGCACGACCTGGGGCTGCACCGCGATGGTGCGGGCGATGCAGAGCCGCTGCTGCTGACCGCCGGACAGGCCGGCACCCGGGCGGGCCAGCCGGTCCTTGACCTCGTCCCAGAGGTTGGCCGACCGCAGCGACTTCTCGGCCGCCTCGTCCAGCAGGGACTTCTTCTTGACGCCGTTGAGCTTCAGGCCGGCGACCACGTTCTCGTAGATCGACATCGTGGGGAACGGGTTGGGGCGCTGGAACACCATGCCGATCATCCGGCGTACGGCGGTCACGTCGACATCGGCGTCGTAGATGTTCTGGTCGTCGATGGTGAGCCGGCCCTCGATGCGGGCGTTCGGCAGCACCTCGTGCATACGGTTGATGGACCGCAGGAACGTCGACTTGCCGCAACCGGACGGGCCGATCAGGGCGGTGATCGTCTTCGGCTCCACGGTCATGGAGATGTTGTCGATCGCCTTGAACGAGCCGTAGTAGGACGAGACGTTGCTCGCCTCGATGCGCTTGGCCATGGGGGACACCTCTTTGTCAGGTCAGCCGGTTGCGGCGGGCGAGCAGCTTCGCCGCGATCGTCAGGATGAGGACCAGGGCGACCAGCGTCAGTGCCGCCGTCCAGGCGCGGTCCGGGGCGTACCGGGAGGCGTCGCCGGCCTGCTGGTACACGAACAGCGCCAGCGACGACTGGTTGCCGGCGAACGGGTCGAAGTTGATCGCGGCGGCGCCACCGGCCACCAGCAGCACCGGGGCGGTCTCGCCGGCGGCGCGGGCCACGGCGAGCATGACGCCGGTGACGATGCCGGGCAGCGCGGTGGGCAGGACGACCTTGACGATCGTCTTCCACTGCGGCACGCCCAGCGCGTACGCCCCCTCGCGCAGCGGCCCGGGCACCAGCCGCAGCATCTCCTCGGTGGACCGCACGATCGTCGGCAACATCAGCACGGTCAGCGCCAGGGAGGCGGCGAAGCCGGAGAAGCGCGGCGTGCCGTTGTTGAACCAGGGGCTGACGATCAGCACCCAGAACGCCAGGATGAACAGGCCGGCCACGATCGACGGGATGCCGGTCATGACGTCGACGAAGAAGCGCACGGTCAGGGCGAACTTGCCACGGCCGTACTCGACCAGGTAGATCGCGCCCAGCACGCCCAGCGGGACGGCCATCAGGGTGGCGATGCCGACCTGCTCCAGGGTGCCGATGATGGCGTGGTACGCGCCGCCGTTCGGGTCCCGGGCGCCGATGTTGTTCATCGAGCTGCCGAAGAAGTCGCCGTCCAGGCGGGCGGCGCCCTTGGAGACCAGCGTCCACACCACCGAGGCCAGCGGCAGGATGGCCAGGATGCAGGCCGCGTAGATCAGCGTCTTCCAGAGCCGGTTGCGGGCCGAGCGGCGCCCCTCGACGCGGGTCGCCGCGGCGAAGAGCCCGGCCAGGTAGAACACGATGCCGACCACGATGACGAGAACCCAGTTGCCCAGGCCGAGGCCGAGCACGACCGCCGCGGACACGAGCAGCGCGACGACGGCGATGCCCAGGTCGACCACCAGCGGCAGCTTCTTCGACCGGATGTTGTCCGGCGTCATCACGACACCGGGGACTTCCTTCTCCAGCAGACTCATGCGGCACTGTCCCGGAACTCGCGGCGGCGGTAGATGATCGCCCGCGCTGCCATGTTGACGACCAGGGTGATGGCGAAGAGCACCAGGCCGGAGGCGATGAGCGCACCGCGGCCGGTGGCGTTGGCCTCGCCGAACGTGTTGGCGATGTTGGCGGCGATGCTGTTGCCGCCGCTCTCGATCAGGTTGAACGAGATGTTGAAGACGATGCCCAGCGTCAGGGCGAGGGCGATGGTCTCGCCGAGCGCGCGGCCCAGGCCCAGCATGACCGCGGCGATGACGCCGGGCTTGCCGTAGGGCACCACGGCCGTACGGATCATCTCCCACTTGGTGGCGCCCAGGGCGAGCGCCGCCTCCTCGTTCATCAGCGGGGTCTGCTGGAAGACCTCGCGGGACAGCGAGGTCACGATCGGCAGCACCATGATGGCCAGCACCAGGCTGCCGAGCAGGATCGACCGGCCGAACGGGCCGTCGCCCCCGAAGATCGGCAGCCAGCTGAAGTACTTGTTCAGCCAGACCGAGAAGTCCTGCACCGGCTCCCGGAACACGTCCCGGCCCCAGAGGCCGAAGACGACGCTGGGCACCGCGGCGAGCAGGTCGATGATGAAACCCAGCGGGTTGGCCAGCCGCTTGGGCGCGTAGTGCGAGAGGAACAGAGCGATGCCCAGGGCGATGGGAACCGCGACGATCAGCGCGATGATCGAGGTCAGGACCGTGCCGAAGGCCAGCGCCGCGATGCCGAACTTGGGCTCGGCGTCGTTGGGGAACCAGGCCTTGTAGGTCAGGAAGTTCTCGGTGTTGGCCTGTAGGGCGGGCACGGCCTTCGAGATCAGGAAGATCGCGATGGCGACGATGATGACCAGCACCATCGCGCCGGCGGACGTGCTCAGGGCCCGGAAGCCGGTCTCCATCGAGAACCGGGCTTTCCTGGGCAGGGCGCCCCCACCACCGAGCGGCGGGCGGCTGCCGTCGAGATCATCGGGAGGGATCGGCGATAGGCCGCCGCCGGCGGATCGGGCGTGACGTGCTGTCACGCTCGATCCGCCGGCTTCGGTGCTCGCCGAGCGGGAGGGATAGTCACCCATTCGCTCGCTCGCTGTCGTCTAGAAGGGGCTTCGGGGGGCCGGGTTGCCTAGGAGATGGCCGCGACCGAGGTCTCGACCTTGCTGCGGACGGCCTCCGGCAGCGGGGCGTAGCCGAGCTCGGCGAGCGCGGACTGGCCACCGGTGCTGGCGGTGTAGCTCAGGAAACCCTTGATGGCGGCGGCCTTGGCGCTGCCCTTGCTGCAGGCGATCTCGTACGTGACCAGGACGATCGGGTACGCGCCGGCCTCGGTGGTGGCGTAGTCGATGTCGAGGGCCAGGTCGTTGCCGGTGCCCTTGACCTTGGCGCCGGCGATGGTCTTACCGGCGCTCTCGCCGGTCAGCTCGACGAACTCACCCGCACCGTTCTTGATCTTGGCCTTCTTCAGGTCGCTGTTCTCCGCGAAGGAGAGCTCGACGTAGGAGATCGCGCCGACCGTGCTCTTCACCGCGGTCGCCACGCCGTCCGACTTGGCCGCACCGACGCCGCCCGGGGCCTTCCAGGCCTTGGCGTTGCTGAAGGTCCAGTCCGCCTCGGCGGTCTTGCTCAGGTACTTGGTGAAGTTGTCGGTGGTGCCCGACTCGTCGGAGCGGTGCACGGCCTGGATCGCCGTCGACGGGAGCTTGGCGTCGGCGTTCTCCGCCTTGATGGCCGGGTCGTCCCACTTGGTGACCTTGCCGGCGAAGATCTTGGCCAGGGTGGCCGGCGAGAACTGGAGGTTCTCCACGCCGTCGAGGTTGTAGACGACCGCGATCGGGCCGATCACCATCGGCAGGTTGAGGGCCTGGCCGCCGGGGCACTTGGCGTTGGCCTGCGGCTGCTCCTCCTCCTTGAGGGCGGAGTCGGAGCCGGCGAAGTCGGCCGTGCCGGCGATGAACGCCTGGATGCCGGCGCCGGAGCCGGTGCCCTCGTAGCCGATCTTGGCGCCCGAGCACTGGCCCTGGTAGGCCTTGATCCACTCGTCCATGGCGTTCTTCTGCGCCGAAGAACCCTGGGCCGTCAGGTCGCCGGCCGCGCAGTTCGCGGAGGCGGCCGAGGCACCGCCGGCGGCAGGCGAGTCGGTGTTGTCAGAGCCGCATGCCGCGAGCGCGACCGAGGCGGTCAAGGCAATGCCGGCAACGTAGAACCGCTGGAGCTTCAACGGGTTTCCCTTCGAATGAATCGCAACTCCGGGCTCCGTAGTCCCG
Source organism: Actinoplanes sp. NPDC048967 (assembly GCF_040649415.1). Lineage (NCBI taxonomy): Bacteria > Bacillati > Actinomycetota > Actinomycetes > Micromonosporales > Micromonosporaceae > Actinoplanes > Actinoplanes sp. NPDC048967. The sequence goes on along the minus strand of NZ_JBEZFL010000002.1, from coordinate 523,521 downwards.
GCCGGCCGAACTCTCATCGGCACACCCGGAAAGCTAAGAGCGCGAGGTGACCGGCTCCCCGGGCCTAAGTGAACGCAGGGTGAACAGGTCTGCGCCGGTTCGTAGCCTTTGGCTGAGGAAGGGTTGTCCGTTAAGTGAACCGAGGGCACGACGCCGTATAAGTCCGTTATTTTGTGTTCTCTTTCGGGCCTGAGTGACCGGCTCGGGACAGGTGGGATGCGGCCGGTGTGAGGTGGCTTACTGGCTCTCGCCGCGCCTATAGATGCATAATGCAGCTATGCAAATCGGCGGAGAACTCGCCACGGCGCTGGAGCAGCTGACCCGGCTGGTCCGGCAGCTCGCCACCGCCGGCGACCTCAGCATGTCGGCGCTGATGCTGCTCGGCCGGCTCGTCCGGCAGGGACCCCAGCGGCTGACCGACCTCGCCGGCCAGGAACGCCTGTCGCAGCCCGGCATGACCCAGCTCGTCGGGCGGCTGGAACGCGACGGCTGGGTCACCCGTACGGCCGGCACCGGCGACCGCCGTGCCGTGCTGGTGGAGGTGACCGCCGCCGGCCGCGAGCTGGTCGCCCTGCGGCACGCCCAGCGGGCCGAGGCGCTGAGCCGGTTGCTGGACCAGCTCGACCCCGACGACCGGGCGGCCATCGAGCACGCCCTGCCGGCGCTGACCCGGCTCATCGAGGTCCGTACCCCCGACTTCCAGGAGCCCACCTCATGACCGCACCGCACCGACCCGCGACCAACCCCTTCAAGCAGCCCCGCGCCGTCTGGGCGGTGGCCTTCGCCTGTGTCATCTCGTTCATGGGCATCGGGCTCGTCGACCCGATCCTGCCGGCCCTCGCGAACGACCTGCACGCCACGCCGAGCCAGGTGTCGCTGCTGTTCACCAGCTACCTGGTGGTGACCGCGGTGGCGATGCTCGTGGTCGGCGCCGTGGCCAGCCGGATCGGGCCCAAGCTCACGCTGGTCGTCGGGCTGGGCATCATCGTCGTCTTCGCCGCGCTGGCCGGCACCTCCGACACCGTCGGCCAGATCGTCGGCTTCCGGGCCGGCTGGGGGCTGGGCAACGCGCTGTTCATCGCGACCAGCCTGGCCGTCATCGTCGCCTCGGCCACCAGCGGCTTCGCGGGCGCGATCATCCTCTACGAGACCGCCCTCGGGCTGGGCATCGCCGTCGGTCCGCTGCTCGGCGGCGAACTGGGCAGCATCAGCTGGCGCGGCCCGTTCTTCGGCGTCGCGGTGCTGATGGCCATCGCGATGATCGCCACGATCGCCTTCGTGCCCTCGCTGCCCCGGCCGGCCCGGCCCACGTCACTGACCGCGCCGCTCAAGGCGTTGCGCCACCGGGGGCTGCTGACCATGGGCATCATGGCGCTGCTCTACAACTGGGGCTTCTTCACCATGTTGGGCTACGCGCCGTACCCGATGGAGCTGGACGCGCACCAGCTCGGCCTGGTCTTCACCGGCTGGGGGCTGCTGGTCGCCGCCTTCAGTGTCTTCTTCGCCCCGCGGTTGCAGGCCCGCTTCGGCACCGCGAAGGTGCTCTACACCAACATGGCCGCGCTGGCCATCGTCATGGCGGTCATCGCGGCCGGCGTCTCGACCCCGCGGACCGTCATCGTCGCCGTCATCGTGAGCGGCGCTTTCATCGGCATCAACAACACGCTGACCACCCAGGCGGTCATGCTGGTCGCGCCGGTCGAGCGGTCGGTGGCCTCCTCCGCGTACGGCTTCGTGCGCTTCATCGGCGGCGGCCTGGCCCCGTTCGTGGCCGGCAAGCTGGCCGACCGCTTCGACCTCAGCGTCCCCTTCTACCTGGGCGGCATGGCGTTCCTGTTGGCCATCGTCGTGCTGGCCACCGGCCACAAGCTGGTCACCGCGGCCGAGTCGGGGGCAAGCGAGGCAGTAGCGCCGTTCGTGCCGGTCGGTGCCGTGGCGCCCGCGGACGCCCGGCCGGTCGTCGTCGCCGTCGGGGCCACCGCCGACGCGGCCGCGATCGTCGACGCGGCCGCGGTGCTCGCCCGGGACCTCGACGCCCCGCTCGAAGTGGTCCGGGTCCGCGAGACCGTCGTGATCGAGGAACTGGCCATCGAGCCGGAGGACGAGCAGAGCGCCCGGGCCGCGGTGACCGCCCACCTGCGCCGGCTCGCCGGCCGGGGGATCGCGGCCACCGGGATGCTGCTGACCAGCGTCGGTGACCACGCCGCGGCCGGCCGGGCCCTGGCCGCGCACGCCGAGGATGTGCAGGCCCGGACAGTCGCGGTGGGACGTTCGCCGCGCGGACCGGCGGCCCAGTTCGCGGACGGCAGCTTCACCGCGGCTCTGACCCGGGCGGCAGCCTCGACCGTCGTGCTCGTCACGCCGGACGAGACCCCGCGCCGGCTCACCGCCGCGACACTGCCCGAGCTTCGCGGCGTGTGACGAGGTGTCCGGCTTCGAGTTCGGCACGGACGGACCGCACGCCATCATCGCCGGCGTGGACGGCTCGCAGACCTCACTGCGCGCGGCCGCGTACGCCGCCGGCCTGGCCCGGCGCCAGCACACCCGGCTCGTGGTCGTCTATGCCCGCGGTGCCCCGGGCGCACTGCTCACGCTGGCCGATCCCACCGGCCTGGCCACCCGGGCCGAGCTGGACACCCAGGACCAGATCGAGGCCCAGCTCCGCGCCGAGCTCGACCGGCAGGCCCGGGTCTGGGGAGTCGACGCCCGCCTCGAGGCCCGCCAGGGCGACCCGCTCACCGTGCTCAGCGAGGTCGCCGATGAGGTACGCGCGGACGCGGTGATAGTCGGCTCGTCGCGCAGCGTGGGTCACCGGATCGCCGGCTCGCTGGCGGTCCGGCTGGTCCGCTGCGGCCGCTGGCCGGTCACCGTCGTCCCGTGACCGCCGGGGATCAGTCCCGGCTGTACATCACGTCGGTGGAGTGGATGTCGAAACCCAGCCGCCGGTAGAGGGCGACCGCGGCGGCGTTCGACTCGTCCACATAGAGCAGCACGTCGGCCAGGCCCAGCCCGGCGAGATGCCGGAGACCGGCCACGCTGAGGGCGGCGCCCAGCCCACGGCGGTGACCGCCCGGGTCGACCCCGAGCACGTAGATCTCGCCGATCGCGGGCTCGCTGCCCTCGGCCGGGTGCACCTTGGTCCAGTGGAAGCCGAGCAGCCGGTCGTCGGCCGGGTCCACCGCCAGCAGGAAACCGGCCGGGTCGAACCACGGCTCGCCGAAGCGCAGCCGCAGGTCGTCGGCCGTCCAGCGGCCCTGCTCCGGGTGGTGGGCGAAGGCCCGGGAGTTGACGCCCAGCCAGGCCTCGTCGTCGGCGCCGGGCACGAAGGTCCGCACGGCGATGCCCTCGGGCAGGGGCACCTGGGGCAGGTCGCTCAGGGACCGGCGCATCTGCCAGAGCACGCGGGAGCGGGAGAAGCCGGCCTTCTCGGCGAAGGCCCGGGCGGCCTGCTCGTCACCGTGCGCCCAGAACTGGAGAGGGCCGGGACCGGCCGCCGCCAGCAGGGCAGTGCCGTAGCCGCGGAGCCGGTGTTTCGGGTGCACCACCAGCTCGCCGGACGTGCCGTCCAGGTAGGCGTAGCCCGCCAGGGTGTCGTCCGCATACACGAGCAGGTGGGTGCGGCCGGAGCCGCGCAGGCCGAGGACACCGTCCTCCGACAGGGGGTGGACGCCGTCGGCCTCGTCCGCCGCGGCGGCCAACGTGAGCACGTCGGCCGCCTCGGCGGGGGAGAGCCGGTCCTGGGAGCGGACCTTCGTCATACGGGCAGCGACACGGGCTCGTTGTCGGGCAGCTGCCGGCCGCTCGGCGGGACCACGAACTTGTAGCCCACCTGGCGGACGGTGCCGATCATCGACTCGTACTCCGAGCCGAGCTTGGCGCGCAGGCGCCGCACGTGCACGTCGACCGTCCGGGTGCCACCGAAGTAGTCGTAGCCCCAGACCTCGCGCAGCAGCTGGTCCCGGGTGAAGACCCGGCCCGGGTGCTGGGCCAGGAACTTGAGCAGCTCGAACTCCTTGTAGGTGAGGTCGAGCGGACGGCCCTTGAGCTTGGCGGCGTAGGTGTCGGGGTCGATGTTGAGCTCGCCGGCCCGGATCGAGCCGCCGGCCCCGGCCGTGGCGTTGGTCAGCCGGCCGACCGCCAGGCGCAGCCGGGCCTCGACCTCGGCGGGACCCGCGCTGGCCAGGATGACGTCGTCGACACCCCAGTCGGCGTTGAGGGCGATCAGGCCGGCCTCGGTGACCACTGCCATCAGCGGGACACCGATGCCGGTCGCGTGCAGCATCCGGCACGTCGCACGAGCCTCGGAGAGCTCCGAGCGGGCGTCGACGAGCACGGCGTCCGGGCTCGGCCCGGACACCAGAGTGCGCACGTCGCGAGGCGCCGTGCGCACGGAGTGGGGCAGCAGGTCCAGGGCGGGAAGCACGGCGGAGGGCTCACCAGCACGTGTCGTCACCAACAGGAGGATTTCCACACTCACCTCGATCCTCGCGGCACGGGGCCGCTCGGGTGACCCGGTCCGCGCAGCTCAGGGCTGCGCCACCGGTAGGACTTGTCCCGGCGTCACCGACGGGTGGGCTGCGAATACCTTAACCGATGCACTACGCGGAAAGCCCTGGTCGGATCGCCAAGTGATGTGAACTACGCCCCGGAGGTGGCCGAACGGCCGGATCGTAACCAGCCTTTCACCCGACCCGCGCCGCCGGCTCCGTGGGAGCGCGTCCATGTTGCCGGCTCGTGTCGAATGAGATGAGCACGCCGCGATGAGCGCGATCGGCTCCGGGTCTGGCACGATCGCAGGCGTGCTTCCCTCCGCGCCGCGCGACAACGACTCCTGGGACGACGACGTCTCCCGGGAGATCGCCCGGTCGGCGCCGGGCCGGTCGTCGTCCGGCTTCTACGCCGGCGCCCCCGAGCCCGCCTCCCGGATCGGCGCCCGTGGCGGCGATCCGGACGAGGACGACGCCGAGGAGATCGAGGAGGAGATCCCCGAGGTCCCGGTCCGCCGCCAGCTGTCGGTGGCGATCGCCGGCTTCGCGGCTCTGCTCGGCGTGGGCCTGATCCTGGGGGCCCAGACCTCCGGACCGGACGCGCGCCTGCCGTACGCGATCGTGGTCTTCGGGGTGCAGTTGCTCTTCATCCTGGCCTTCACCATGGCCATCCGGCCGCCCGCGGTCGGCACGGTCGCCGGGGTCTGCGTGGCCGCCGCCCTGGTGGCCGACTACCTGGCGGTCAACCGCGAGCCCGCCGGGATCGTGCCGCTGATCGTGGTCGCGGCGGCCGGCTACGCGGTGGCCGTGGCCGGGCAGTTCATCCGTCCCGGCGACCGCATGCACGTGCGCGACGCGCTGAGCGGCACGCTGCTGATCGTGGTCGGCGTGGTCTCGTTCGCGCAGCTGATAGTGCTCACCCGCAAGCCGGTCGGCACCCAGGCGGTGCTGGTCTGCCTGACCGCGGTGGCCGTGTCGGTGCTGGTCGCGCACCTGGTCGACGCCTTCTTCCCACGGCCGCGGATCGCGCCGCAGGTGCCCCGCGGCGCCAGCGGCATCATCGCCGGGGCCATGCTGGGCACTCTCGCGGCGGCCGCGCTGGGCAGCGTGCTCGTGCTGCCGTTCACGCCGGCCAAGGGCGCCCTGCTGGGCTTCGTCGCCGCCGGGGTGGCCATGCTGGTGGACCTCGCGGTCAACTATTCGGAGGTGGGCCGCCGGATGGCCGGTGACACACCGACCTTCTGGGTGGCCCGGCACATGCAGGGTCCGCTGGGTGCGTTCGCCCTGGCCCTGCCCGGTGCGTACGTCCTGACGGCCTTCTTCCTCAGTTGAGGGTGTCCGGAGAGCTCGCATCGGGCATATACCGTGCCCCATCCTGACGTGAACGGGAGGCCGTAGTGGCTGAGGTGTACGGGTCCGCACGGCCGCGCAAGCGCTGGGGTCGGCGTCTGCTGATCACCTTCGTGGTGCTGCTGCTCATCATCCTCGGGGCGCTGGTGGTGGCCGACCGGTTCGGCGCCTCCTACGCCGAGCGCGAGATCGGCGACCGGGTCGCCCAGCAGCTCACCGAGCAGAAGGCCACGGCCGAGAAGCCGGACGTGACCATCGAGGGTGTGCCGTTCCTGACCCAGGTCCTGGCCGGGAAGTACCAGGAGATCAAGATCCTGCTGAACAACTTCTCCGGGCCGGCCGGCAACGGCAAGAACATCAAGCTGGACCGGCTCGACATCCGGGCCAAGGACGTGAACGCGCCGCTGGACACCGTGCGCACCGGCAACGGCGACATCGTGGCCGCCACGGTCACCGGCGTCGGCACGCTGAGCTATCCCGACCTGGCCGACCTGATCGGCCAGAAGGGTCTCAAGCTCAGCGAGCGGGACGGCAAGCTGATCGGGGCCGCGCCGTTCGAGGCGCTGGGCCAGACCTTCAACACCACCGGTACGGCGAACCTGGCGGTCAAGGACGGCGTCGTCAGTGTCACCTTCGCCGACGTGACCGCGGAGGGCCTGCCGAACATCCCGCTGGTGCGCACCCTGGTCGACAACTACGTGAAGCAGCTGGCCTTCGATCTCAAGGTGCCGGCCCTGCCGCTGGGCCTGAAGGTGCAGAAGGTCGAGCCGCGCGCCGACGGCCTGTACGTGACCACCGGAGCAAGCAACGTGTCACTGAGTTCGGGCGGTCTGTGACCGCGACCACGATCCCGGATGGTGGTCGACGGTGTTCCGAGCCGTGGACCCGCTGGTAAGGTCGCGTTCATGAGCCCTCTGCTCACCAAAAGGCGCGCGGTCGACCTGTGCCGCGTGGCCGCCTGCCTGTGTCGCCCTGTCATCTGACGGGGCCATTCACGCTGCGCAGGATCTGATCTTCCTCTGATTCTCCCCGCCCGGCAGTGGCGCCGTCGCACCCAACCCAACGTGATCCGTACCGCAAGGGTCCCGCGCGGGGTGCGACCGAATCTCCGCGCGCCGACTCACCCCCATCTCACCTGACCAAGGGAGTACTCCGATGAGTCGCGACACCGCACTCGTCTCTGCCGACTGGGCCGAGAAGAACCTCGACACGCAGGGCGTCGTCTTCGTCGAGGTCGACGAGGACACCGCCGCCTACGACGGCGGCCACATCCCCGGCGCTGTGAAGATCGACTGGAAGACCGACCTGCAGGACCCGGTGCGCCGGGACTTCGTCAACCAGGAGCAGTTCTCCAAGCTCCTGTCGGACAAGGGCATCGCCAACGACGACACCGTGATCCTGTACGGCGGCAACAACAACTGGTTCGCGGCGTACGCGTACTGGTACTTCAAGCTCTACGGGCACGGCGACGTCAAGCTGCTCGACGGTGGCCGCAAGAAGTGGGAGCTCGACGCCCGCCCGTACAGCAAGGACGTCCCGAACCGGGCCGCGACGCAGTACCAGGCGTCCGCCCCGGACCTGTCGATCCGCGCCTTCCGCGACGAGGTCGTGCAGGCCATCGGCGTGCAGAACCTGGTCGACGTGCGCAGCCCCGACGAGTTCGCGGGCCGGCTGCTGGCCCCGGCGCACCTGCCGCAGGAGCAGTCGCAGCGCGCCGGCCACATCCCGACCGCGATCAGCGTGCCGTGGAGCAAGGCGGCCAACGAGGACGGCACCTTCAAGTCCGACGAGGAGCTGGCCAAGATCTACGGCGAGGCCGGCCTGGACGGCAGCAAGGACACCATCGCCTACTGCCGCATCGGCGAGCGTTCCTCGCACACCTGGTTCGTGCTCAAGGAGCTGCTCGGCCAGCAGAACGTGAAGAACTACGACGGTTCCTGGACCGAGTACGGCTCGCTCATCGGCGTGCCGATCGCCCTCGGCGACGAGCCGGGAGAGGCGTGATCATGACTTCCCCCTCCAACATCGCGGACGGTTGCGCCGCGCCCGACCAGTCGGCTCCCATCCCGGCCAGTGTCGACCTGCAGAAGGAAACCGTCATCACGGGCGTCGTGAGCAACGCCGAGGGTGAGGCGGTGGGCGGCGCGTACGTCCGCCTGCTGGACTCCACCGGTGAGTTCACCGCGGAGGTGGTCACGTCCCCGGAGGGCGTTTTCCGCTTCTTCGCCGCGCCGGGCTCCTGGACGCTGCGCGCCCTGTCCCGGCACGGCAACGGCGACCTGGCCGTGGACGCGACCCGCGGCGTCAACGAGGTCGGCCTCAGCGTCAGCTCCTGACCCACGCTCTGTTCACGAAGGGCGGGACCCGCACCGGGTCCCGCCCTTCGTCGTGCGAGCATGGCTGCCGTGACCGCCCCCGGGTACCACCCTGTCGCCCCGCCGCCCGCTGCCCGGCGGCCCCGGCGGCGCTGGTGGCTGACCGGGGTGGTGGTGGCCTGGGCGGTGGTGCTGACCGGCTTCGCCGTCTGGTCCGTACGCAATGATCCACCGACCGTGCCGGAGCAGCGCGACATCGCCGCGGCCCTGCCCGTGTTGCAGCGGGCCACCGGGGTGACGCTGGCCGCGGCCGACGCCGCCGACCGGGTGGTCACGCTGGGCCAGCTGAGTTTCGACGGGGACTGTGCCCTCACGCCCGTACGCGAGGGTGTCGAGGCCAGCCGGGAGATCACCGTCCACGTCCAGCCGGGTCAGGTGCCCGGCGTGCTGCAGGCGATCGCCCGGGCGTTGCCCGCCGGGTACGCGGCCACGGCCCGGCACAACGAGGCCCGCACCCGCTACGGCCTGCGGGCCGACGCCGGTGAGTTCGTGGGGGTCGACACCACTGCCGACGCGGATGCCTCCGCCTTCACGCTGCTGGTCTCGACGGGATGCCGGCCGCTGGCCGACGGGGTGGATCTCGATCCGGCACCCGTGGCGGCCACCGAGGTGCCGCCGGCGTTCACCGCCGCGCTGCGGGCGTTGGGGGCGACGGCAGCAAAGGCCACGAGCAGTGAGGTGAGCTGCCCGAGCGGCGGCGTCGCCCGTACGGTCACCGCCGACGAGCTGTCCGCACCCGCCGATCTCGGGCGGGCGCTGCAGGGCGCCGTCGCCGGGGCGATGGTGGTGCAATCCGACCCGCACGCGTGGGCGTACCGGGCCGGGAACGTGTCGGTGGTGGTCAGTGACAGCGAGGGCCGGGCTCGGGTGGACGCCACCACCGGCTGTCGTTAACAAACTTTCCATCGAGCACGGCCGATCTATTTACATGCGTGAATCGATGTTTTACGATCACGTAACGCAAGAAATCGCACATAATCCACCATGACTGCACGCCCTGGCCCACCCGGAGGCTGCTGTGGACCGTCGTACCTTCCTGGCCGGAACCCTCGCTGTGCCCGCCGTCGCGGCGGTCACCGAGCTCAGCACGGCAGCGCCCGCCGGGGCGGCCGCGCCCGGCTACGTCGTCAACCGCTCGCCGCTGCGTCCCGACGCCTTCCTGCGGCTGACACCCGGCCGGACCCGGGCCGGCGGGTGGCTCGCCACCCAGCTCGCCCACCAGCTCGACGGCCTCAACGGCCGGCTGCCCGAGGTCTCGCATTTCCTGCGGTACGACGAGACCGGCTGGATCCGTCCGGAGCTGGGCGGCTGGGAGGAGGTGCCGTACTGGCTCAAGGGCTTCAGCAGCCTGGGCTACGTCACCGGCGACCCCCGGGTCATCGCGGAGACCAAACGCTGGATCGACGGCGTGCTGGCCACCCAGGCGGCCGACGGCTACTTCGGCCCCACCCGGCTGCGGACGAGCCTGGACAACGGCCCCGACCTGTGGCCGCACATGCCGATGCTGCACGCGATCCGCACCTTCGGTGAGTTCACCGGCGACGCCCGGGTCGTGCCGTTCCTGACCCGCTTCCTGCGCTACGTCAACGGCTGCCCGACCAGCGTCTTCTCACAGAGCTGGGGCAGCTACCGGTGGGCCGACACGCTCGAGGTGGTGTTCTGGACCTACAACCGCACCGGCGACGCGTTCCTGCTCGACCTGGCCCGCAAGATCCACGCCAACTCCGCCGACTATCTGAACAACCTGCCGTCGCCGCACAACGTCAACCTGGCACAGGGTTTCCGCGAGCCGGCCGTCTACTCCGTGCTGTCCGGCGACGCCGCGCACCGGCAGGCCAGCTACGCCGACTACGACCTGATCATGAAGAGCTACGGGCAGTTCCCCGGCGGCGGGTTCGCCGGTGACGAGAACGCCCGGCCCGGCTTCAGCGACCCCCGGCAGGGCTTCGAGACCTGCGGCATCGTCGAGTTCATGGCCGGGCACGAGATGCTCGGCCGGATCACCGGCGACCCGGTCTGGTTCGACCGGGTCGAGGACCTGGCGTTCAACTCGCTGCCCGCGGCGCTGGACCCGAAGCAGCGCGGCATCCACTACATCACCAGCGCGAACAGCATCGCGCTGCGCGATCGGACCGGCAGCCAGGGCCAGTTCCAGAACGGCTTCCCGATGCAGGCGTACATGCTGGGCATCGACAACTACCGGTGCTGTCCGCACAACTACGGCATGGGCTGGCCGTACTACGTCGAGGAGATGTGGGCGGCCACCCCGGACGCCGGGCTGGTGGCCAACCTGCACGGCCCGTCGCGGGTCACCGCCGCGGTCGCCGGGGGTACGGCGGTGACGATCGTCGCCGACACGGCCTACCCGTTCGGCGACACCATCACCTACACCGTCAGCACCCCGGCCAGTGCCGCGTTCCCTTTGTACCTGCGGGTTCCCGGCTGGTGCACCGACCCCGTGCTCACCGTCAACGGCGCCGCCGCGGCCGTGGCGGCCGGCCCGGCGTACGCGAAGATCAGCCGGACCTGGCAGGACGGCGACCGGGTCGTGCTGCGCCTGCCCATGCGGACCCGGGTCCGCACCTGGACCGCCATGCAGGACAGCGTCTCGGTCGACTTCGGCGCGCTGACCTTCTCGCTGGCCGTCACCGAGCAATGGACCCGCACCGGCGGCACGGAGACCTGGCCGAACAGCGAGGTCCGGCCCGGCTCACCGTGGAACTACGGGCTCGACGGCGCGACGTCCTTCGCCGTCACGACCGGCCTGGGTGACGTGGCCGATCCGTTCACCCCGGCCACCGCGCCGATCAGGATCACCACGCCGGCCCGCCGGATCCCCGCCTGGACGGCCGACAGCGACGAGATCGTCACTCCGTTGCAGGACAGCCCGACGCCGTCCGCGGAGCCGGTGGAGACCATCACTCTGATCCCGATGGGGGCCGCCCGTCTGCGCGTCACCTCGTTCCCGACGATCGGCGATGGCCGGCCGTGGGTGCCGCCCGGTGTCGCCTTCCGGATCCGCAACCAGCACAGCGGCAAGGTCCTCGGCGTCGACCAGATGTCCCAGGCCAACAGCGCGCGGGTGGTGCAGTTCGCGGACAGCGGCACCCCGGACCACCTGTGGCAGCTGGTCGACAACGGCGACGGCCACGTCCGGATCCGCTGCGTGAACTCGGGCAAGGTGCTGGGCGTCGACCGGATGTCCACAGCGGACTCGGCCCAGGTGGTGCAGTTCGACGACACCGGCACCGCCGACCACCTGTGGCAGCTGGCCGACAACGGCGACGGCCACCTGCGGATCAGGAACAAGAACTCCGGCAAGGTGCTCGGCGTGGCCGGCATGTCCACCGCCGACTCGGCCAACGTGGTGCAGTACGCCGACACCGGCACCGCCGACCACAACTGGCAGCTGATCCCGGACGGCACGGTCAAGCTCCAGGTGACCCACACCGGCAAGGTGCTGGCGATCCAGGACATGTCCACCGCCAACGGCGCCCAGCTCACCCAGTGGCCGCCGACCGGCACCGCCGACCACGTCTGGAAGTTCGCGGACGTGGGCGGCGGCCACTTCCGGATCGTGAGCAACCTGACCGGCAAGTGCGTCGACGTCAGCGGCGCGGCCACCACCGACGGCGCCCGGGTGACCCAGTGGGACTACCTGGGCGGGACCAACCAGCAGTGGCGGCTCGCCTGGTCCGGATCGGGAACGTTCGCGCTGGTCGCCCGGCACAGCGGCAAGGTCCTGGAGGTCTCCGGGCAGTCCACGGCCGACGGTGCGGCCGTCACCCAGTGGGCCGACCTGGGCGGGGCGAATCAGCGCTGGCGGATCGTGCCGGGTTAACAGCCGGGCGGGCGGGCCGGCTCGCCCAACTCCACCAGGGCCATGTTCACCTCGGTCGTGGTGGCCAGCCGGCGGAAGCCGGTGCCGAGCGCCAGGTCGATGGTCCGGCCGCCCCGGTCGGGCAGGAACTTCATGGCGACGTCGCCGCTGACCAGTGCTCGCACCACGGTGGCGGCGCCGACCGCCTGGGGCCCGTACCGGAGCACCGCCGCGGGTCCCGCGTTGTCGGCGTCGGGATCGAACGACCTCAGCTCGCTCGCGACGAAGCCGCGGTGCCCGAGCTCGACGGCCGTCGCGCCGACCAGATCGGAGCGGCCGACGACCTTGATGATCACGTCGCCGGGATCGTCGGGGAGCTTGAGGTCGACGGGGAACGAGCAACGGGACGACGACGGGCCGGCGGGCAGCGTGGCGACCGGGCCCGCGTCCCCATCGGTGACCGAGCTCAGGCCGAATCCGCCCGCCACGACCACCGTGGCCAGCGCCGCGGCGGTGCCGATCCGGCGGCGGCGGGCCCGGCTGCGGCCCCGCTCCCGGACTGCGGCTGCCGGGGCCAGGCGTACCTGGTCGACATCGGCCGACAGCTCCGACAGACGTTCACGAACCGGACGCGACATCACTGACCTCCTGCGGGTGGTCGCCGAGCAGGCCGGCGAGCGCGGTACGGGCCCGGGACAACCGGGCCTTGACGGTTCCGGCGGGGGCGCCGGTGTGCAGCACGATGTCGTTCACCGACATGTCGAGCAGGTAGTGCAGGGCCACCGCCTGGCGCTGGGCGGCCGGCAGCTGCTGCAGGGCGGCGACCACGGCCACCCGGTCCGGTGACGGGCTCGGCGCTGCCGGCTCGGGCGGACCCATCCGGGCCTGGGCCGCCCACCGGCGCCGCAGACCCCGCCACCGGTTGGCCGCCAGCCGCCACCCGGCCGCCCGGACCCAGCCCTCCGGGTTCTCGTAACCGGAGACCTTCGGCCAGTGCTGCCAGGCGCGGGCGTACGCCTCCTGGGCCATGTCCTGCGCGTCGGCCAGGTCGCCGCAGACGGCGTACAGGTAGAGCACGACGCGCCGGGCGCTTGCCTGGTAGAAGGCGTCGAAGTCAGCGGTGCTGGGTGGCATGACCAAGTACACCCCGCAGCGGCGGGGCCGGTTGCATTCCCGTCAGTAGACGATCGCCTGGGCGCCGTCGGACATGATCTCCTCGACGAACACCGCGGCGCCGGCGATCCGGATGCCCGGCAGGACGTCCTGCGGGCCGATCTCCCGGCGGGCGGCGCACTGCGTGCAGGCGGTGACCCGGCCGCTGCCGATCAGCAGGTCGAGCAGGTCCGGCAGCGGCGCGGCGTGCGGCAGCTCGAACTGCGCGGCCCGGCCCGGCAGGGCGAACCAGGTGGACTCACCGGTCAGCCAGAACGAGACGTCCACCCCGGACGCGGCCGCGGTCGAAGCCACGGTGAACGCCTGCGAGCAGCGCTCCGGGGCGTCCGCGCCGGCGGTTGCCTTGACGACGAGCAAGCGGGCCATGCGGGTCAGCATAGGATGGGCCGGTCATGGTTACCGAGATCGGGTTCGTGAGTCTGCTGGTCGCCGGGTTCGGCGGGCTGGCAGGCGGTTTGGGCTATCTGGCGATGCGCATTGCAAGGGGACGCTGGTGAGCAGTGAGACGGAAAACCCGCTGGGCCCGCCGCCCTGGCTGAACGCGCCGCCGGTCGAGGCGTACCCGTACGAGGAGACGCACGACCTGCGGCAGGGGCCGGATCTGCACCCGGCGCTGCTGGGGCTGCTGCCGTTCATCGGGTTGTGGCGCGGACGTGGGCAGGGCGGCTTCCCGGCACCGGAGGACTTCGACTTCGCGCAGGAGGTCCGGATCAGCCACGACGGGCGGCCGTTCCTGGCCTACGAGTCGCGGATCTGGATCCTGGACGCGGACTCCCAGCCGGTGCGGATGGCCGACCGGGAGACCGGCTGGTGGCGGCCCGTGCTGGTGAACGACCGGCCGGGCGACGAGATGGAAGCCACCATGATGACCCCGGACGGCGTCATGGAGCTCTACATCGGGCGGGTCAGCGGCACGCGGCTGGAGATGGTGACCGACGCGGTCGTCCGGACGCCGTCCGCCCAGGAGGTCACGGCCGGGCACCGGCTGTTCGGCATCGTCGACGGGGCGCTCCTCTACGCCCACGAGATGTCCGGCATGGGGGAGACGCTGGTGCCGCACCTGTCGGCGAGGCTGCTCCGGGTGGGTGGCTGATCTTTTTCAAGGTCAAGGGCAAGGCCATGTCGTGCCTGGTTGCATGGTGCTGACCGTCGCTCCCGCCGAACGCGAGCTGCGTGCTTGGTCAAGACCCGTCGTAGCCGAGCAGGCTGAGCAGGCGCGGCGTCCACGGTGACGCCGCGCGCTCGACGCCGTCGACGCTGCGCGCCTCCGCCAGGCCGCGCAGCGAGCTCGCCAGCCAGATCGCGTCCGTGGCGGCCAGCTCCGCTGCGGTGATCATGCGTTCTTCCGCGTGCAGGCCCAGCTCCGGCGCTCGGCTGAGCAGGTGGGCGGCCGTGGTGCCGGGGAGGATCCCGACCTCGGCGGCGGGGACCGTGCAGAGGGTGTCGCCGGTGAGCCAGATCAGGCTGGCTGTCGGGGCTTCCAGGGCGTGGCCGTCGGTGCGGAGCCAGAGGACGTCGTCGGCGCCCTGCCTTTTCGCCCAGCGGGTGGCGGCGAGGTTCTCCGCGTACGAGATGGTTTTGGCCGGGGCCAGCGACCAGGGTGGGCGGGACGTCACGCCCAGGTCCGCGGTGATCAGCTTGATGCCGTCGCGGCGCTGGCGGCGGGCGGTGGCCGGCACCGCGCCGACCGTGGCATAGAACGTCGCCGGGGTGACGATCAGCCGCAGGGCGCCTTCGCCGCCGGTCCAGGCCTGCGCCGCTCGGGCGGCCAGGGCGGCGAGGTCCGCGCGCGGCGGCAGGGGCACTTCGAGCAGGGCCGCCGACCGGGCCAGGCGGTCCAGGTGGGCGTCGAGCAGCCACGGGCCGTCCGGGCGCAGGTGCAACGTCTCGAAGACACCCTCGCCGTACAGCACGCCCCGGTCCACCGGGCTCAGCTCGCCTGAGCCGGGGATCACCATCAAGCTGTCGCTCACCAGAGAAGAGGGTATGCCGTGCGAACTATGCTCGTACCGTGTCCTCCTCTTCCCTCGCCGAGATGCTCCGGGAGCGCGGCCTGCGACTGACTCCGCAGCGCCAGCTGATCCTGGAGGCGGTGCACGAGCTGGGCCATGCGACCCCCGAGCAGATCCACCACACCGTGCGGGAGCGGGCCGCCGGCGTCAACATCACCACCGTCTACCGCACCCTCGAGCTGCTCGAGGACCTCCGGCTGGTCAGCCACACCCACCTGTCGCACGGCTCCCCGACATACCACCGCGCCGGCGAGGACCAGCACGTCCATCTCGTCTGCCGCGACTGCGGGTCGATCGACGAGGTCGACCCGGGCGTGATGCTGCCGGTGACCGAGCAGCTGCAGCGGGACCGCAACTTCCGGGTCGACGTGGGCCACGTGTCCCTGTTCGGCGTCTGCGGCGACTGCAAGGAGCAGCCATGACCACCGTCCTGATCGAGGAGCTGGAGCCCACGTCGGCCGACGCCGGCGTCCCGGCCCACTACGGCGACCCGATGCGCGAGCAGCGCACCCTCGACACCGCCGTCGGCCTCGTCGACCGTTCCAACCGCGAGGTGCTCGCCGTGCCGGGCGAGGAACGCGCGAGCTGGCTGCACACCCTCACCACCCAGCACCTCAGCGACCTGCGCGCCGGGCAGGGCACCGAGCTGCTTGTCCTGTCCCCGCACGGGCACGTCGAGCAGCACGCCCTGGTCGCCGAGGACGGCACCACCGCCTGGCTCGACACCGAGCCCGGGGCCGGCGCCGGCCTGCTCAGATACCTCGAGATGATGCGCTTCTTCACCAGGGTCGAGCCGCGCGACGCGAGCGCCGAGACCGCCGTGCTGTCCCTGGTCGGGCCGCAGGCCGTGGCGGCCGCGCGGGAGCACCTGGGCGTGCAGCTCGCCGAGCCGCGGATCTTCGAGGTGCCCGGGCCCAAGTTCGCCGCCGGGGCGGTGCCGGCCGCACCGACCGCGCTCTACGACGTGCGGCCGTTCGGCTCCGGGGCCCTGGCGCGCCGGGTGCCGCTGGGCGTCGACCTGCTGGTGCCGCGCTCCTCGCTGGCGGAGGTGCTCGCGCTGCTGGCCGACGTGCCGAAGGCGGGGCTGTGGGCGTACGAGGCGGTCCGGGTGGCGCACCGGGTGCCGCGGCTGGGCTGGGAGACCGACCACCGGACCATCCCGTCCGAGGCGAGTCTCGTGGCGCCGGCCGTGCACCTCGACAAGGGCTGCTACCGGGGCCAGGAGACGATCGCCCGGGTGCATCACCTGGGCAAGCCCCCGCGCCGGCTGGTGCTGCTGCACCTCGACGGGATCGCCACCGACCAGCCGCCCGCGCAGGGCACGCCGGTGACGCTGGACGGCCGGGCCGTGGGCTTCGTCGGCACCGCCGTGCGCCACCACGAGCTGGGCATGATCGCGCTGGCCGTCCTCAAGCGCAACGTCGCCGACGACGCGGCCCTGCTGGTGGGGGAGTCAGCCGCGGCCATCGACATCTCCTGAGCAGGGGCGGCATGGCAGGATCGCGGCATGACCGGGACCCTCATCACTGTCGCGCCCACCGGCGCGGAGAGCAGTAAGGCAGCCGTACCCGCGCTGCCGGTGACGATCGACGAGCTCGTGGCCACCGCCAAGGAGTGCGAGGCGCTCGGCGCCGCGATCGTGCACGTCCACATCCGCGACGACGCGGCCGAGCCGACCCTGGACCAGGGCCGGCTGCGCGAGACCGTGGCCGCGCTGCGGCAGTCGACGGACCTCATCGTGCAGCTCTCCTCGGGCGGCGCGGTGACCGATCCCGAGGCCGACCGGCTGGCCGTGCTGGACGCGGGCCCGGAGATGGCCTCCTGCACGATGGGCACGGTCAACTTCGGCGACGGCGTGTTCCTGAACCGCTGGGAGTTCATCGTCGACCTGCACACCCGGATGCAGGACAAGGGCATCGTGCCCGAGTACGAGATCTTCGACCTGGGCCAGCTCACCACCCTGCAACGCCTGCTCGCGCAGCACGGCCTGCCGTACGGCGGCCACGTCCACGTCGACCTGGTGATGGGCGTGCCCGGCGGCATGCCCGGCACCGCCGCCGCGCTGGTCGCGTGCCACCAGGCGATCCGGGACCTGCCCGCGGGCACCACGTTCTCGGCCACCGGCATCGGGCGCAGCACGATCCCGGTGATGCTGGCTTCCCTGTCGGCGGGCGGGCACCTGCGGGTCGGCATGGAGGACACCGTCACGTACGCGAAGGGCCGTCCCGTCGAGTCGAACATGCAGCTGGTGGCCCGGGCGGTCGGCTTCGCCCAGCTGGCCCAGCGTCCGCCGCTGACCACGGCCGAGGCCCGTGAGCTGCTCGGGATGGTGGCCCGATGATCCTCGCCGAGGTCGTGCGCTCGGGTTTTGTCGAGTCCGTGCACTACGGCTCGGTGGTCGTACTGGATGCCGACGGCGCGACGATCGCGGCGGCCGGTGACGTCACCGACCCGTTCTTCCCGCGGTCGTCCAACAAGCCGCTGCAGACCGTCGGCATGCTGCGGGCCGGCCTGCGCACCGCCGACCCGGCCGATCTCGCGCTGATCAGCGGCAGCCACTTCGGCGAGCCCTTCCACGTCGCCCGGGTCCGCCAGATCCTGGCCACCGCCGACCTCGACGAGTCCGCGCTGCGCTGCCCGCCGTCGCTGCCGCTCTCGGAGGACGAGCGCGACATCGTGCTGCGGGACGGCGGCGGAGCCACCCCGGTCCTGATGAACTGTTCCGGCAAGCACGCCGGGATGCTCGCCACCTGCGTGGTCAACGGCTGGTCGCTCGCGGACTACCGGGACGCCGAGCACCCGCTGCAGGTGGCGCTGGCCGCGGCCGTGAGCGACCTGGCCGGGGAGCCGATCGCCGCCACCGGCATCGACGGCTGCGGTGCGCCGGTGTTCGCCGTGTCGCTGACCGCGCTGGCGCGGGGCTTCCAGCGGCTGGTGGACGCGCCGCCGACCTCCTTCGAGCGGCTGGTCGCCGACACCATGCGGGCCGACCCGGAGCTGGTGGCGGGCACCGGCCAGGACGACACCCGGCTGATGCGCGGCGTGCCCGGGCTGCTGGCCAAGGGCGGGGCCGAGGGCGTGGTGGCGGTGGCTGTCGAGGGTCTCGGCGCGGTGGCGATCAAGGTCGCGGACGGCGCCATGCGGGCCCGGATGCCGGTGCTGGTGTCCGCGTTGCGCCGGCTCGGCGTCTCCGCGCCCGTACTGGACGAGCTGGAGACAGTGCCGATGCTCGGCGGCGGGGTCCGGGTCGGCGAGGTCCGCGCGGCCTGGTGACCGGGTTCACGCTAGCTCTTGTTAGCGTTTTGCTTGCAGGAGCTAGCACCGCGGGCTACCGTCGAATGCATGGCCGCACCCAAGGACCTGCCCCAGGACATCGGTGGATTCATCCGTGACCTGCGGCAGACCGCAAAGATCTCGCTCCGGCAGCTCGCCGACCGGGCGGGCGTGAGCAATCCCTATCTCAGCCAGATCGAGCGCGGCCTGCGCAAGCCCAGCGCCGAGGTGCTGCAGCAGCTGGCCAGCGCGCTGCGGGTGTCGACCCCCGCGATGTACCTGCGGGCCGGCCTGCTCGACGGCGAGGGTCAGCAGGGGGTGCTGGCCGCCATCGCAGCCGATCCCGAGCTGACGATCGCGCAGAAGCAGTCCCTGTCGCAGATCTACGAGACGTTCCGCAACGAGACCGCCCGGCAGATGCCGCCGGCGGCCCCGTCCGACGAGAGCACGCCCGAAGAAAGCACACCCGGCGACGGTGTGCCGGCCGCGGACGTGCCGGACGAGGACGAGGCCCTGCGGGCTGTCGTCCAGGACGTGGCAGTCGTCGAAGGCGGCGCCGCCCCCGCACCCAAGACCACCAAGCCCGAGGAGAAGTCATGACCGAGCAGACCAAGACCCGTTTCCCCGCTCCGCTCTACGCCGCCGCCGGTGCCGGTGACCTGGCCTACCAGCAGCTGCGTAAGCTGCCGGCCGTCGTCACCGAGCTCGGTGACCGCGCGGTCGCCTCGCTGCGCACCGCGAACGACACGGCGAACAGCACCGCCACCACGCTGAAGAGCACCGCGAGCAGCACCGACTTCGACAAGCTGCGCGAGACCGCCACCGCGGGCGCCGTCGCGTTCGCCCAGGCCGCGCAGGAGCGGGCCCTCGCCGTCTACACCTCGCTGGTCGCCCACGGCGAGCGCGTGGTCGGCACCGGTGTGGTCGAGGCCGCCGACGTGGTCAACGCCGACATCGAGACCACCGAGGAGCCGAAGGCCGTCGAAGCGGCCGCCACCCCGGCCCCGAAGCCGCGCAAGCGCGTCGCCCGCCCCGCCACCGACAAGTAAGTAACGACCTGCGACTGATTGATCAGCGGGCCTCGGCGTCAGCCGGGGCCCGCGGCATAGACTGGCGGTCATGGCCTACAGCGCGACACCCATCTTCTACGACGACGTCGCGAGCCTCATCTCGTTCGCCGTCCTGATCCTGTCGTTGGTGGTGCAGGCAGTCGCACTGATCCACTGCGTGACCCAGCGCGGCGACGGGTTCCAGGCCATCGGCACCCTGCCCAAGGGCGCCTGGCTGGCCATCCTCGCGGTCTGCATCATCCTGACGCTGCTCGGCGTCGGCGGCGGCGCCACCGGCCTGTTCGGCCTCATCGGCGTCGCGGCCGCCCTCATCTACCTGCTCGACGTCCGGCCCGGCCTGCGTGACCTGTCGGACGGCAAGGGCTTCTGGTGAAGCGTCTCCGCTGGCCGCCGCCTCCGGACGGCGGCCCGCGGAGCTCCGGCCCGGGGCCCAGCGGGCCCCGCAGCGGCCGGCCCACCCTGCCGATGCCGCCGACCCAGCTGATCGAGACCCCGCACGGCGGCCGGCTCGAACAGCTCGTCACCGGCGTCGGCGAGCCGGTCACCGTCTTCGCGCACGGGCTGGCCGGCGACATCGCCGGGACCCGCCCGCTGGGCAGCGGCGTCCTCGGCCGCCGGGTCTTCTTCCACTTCCGCGGGCACGGCCGCTCCGACGCGCCGCCCGGCCCGTGGAGCTTCGCCGATCTCGCCGACGACCTGCGGGCCGTCGCCGACCGGGCCGGGGCGACCCGGGCACTGGGCATCAGCATGGGCGCGGGGGCGCTGTGCCGGCTGCTCGCACAGTCTCCCGAGCGCTTCGAGCGGATCGTGCTCTATCTGCCCGCGCCGCTGGACGGCGTGCGGCCGCCGGTGGCCGAGGCGCGGCTGGCCCGGTTGCTCACCGCGGTGGAGTCCGGCGAGGCGGCACTGGTCGCCGAGGCGGTCGAGCCCGAACTCCCGCCGGCGGTGCGCAACACGCCGACGGGCTGGAGCTATCTGCGTCACCGCGTCGAGCAGCTGCTGACCGACGGGCTGGCCCCGGAGCTGGACACGCTGTGGCGCGCTCCCGCGGTGCCCGACGAGTCGGTGCTGGCCGCGTTCCGGGGCCCGGCCCTGGTCATCGGCTGTGTCGGCGACGACGTGCACCCGGTGTCGGTCGCGGAACGCCTGGCCGGACTGCTGCCGGGCGCGGAGTTGCAGGTCTACGACAGGCCCACGCTGCTGTGGACCCATCGCAAGGAGCTGCGCGAGCGCATCTCGACCTTCCTGAACGCGGAGTGACTCAGCTGGTGAGCTTCTGCACCCGGTACTTCCAGCCGTTGTCGTTGCCGGCCCGGTCCACCGCCACGTAGTCGACCTCGAAGGAGTAGCCCTTCGAGAGGCCGGGCACCGGCACCTTCCAGACGCCCTTGGAGTCCACTCCGCGCCAGGAGACGGCCGCGTTGGGGATCTTCGTCTTGCCCGGGGTGTAGCGGACCCACTTACGGGTGGAGAAGTTGAAGTAGTAGTCCTTGGTGGCGGTCCACTTCCACAGCTGCACGCCGACCGAGTCCATGCCGATCTGGCCGTCCTTGGCCGTGCCCTGGATGGTCTTCCAGTACGAGGCCCGGGCCGGCTTGCGCGGCACCGTGAGGGTGCTGCTGGGGGCCGTGTAGTCG
Organism: Actinoplanes sp. NPDC048967; assembly: GCF_040649415.1. NCBI lineage: Bacteria > Bacillati > Actinomycetota > Actinomycetes > Micromonosporales > Micromonosporaceae > Actinoplanes > Actinoplanes sp. NPDC048967. The sequence goes on along the minus strand of NZ_JBEZFL010000002.1, from coordinate 502,324 downwards.
ACCTTCACCGTGTACGCCCGGGTGGTCACCGGCGTGGTCTTGCCCTGGGCGTTCTCCAGGGTGATCCGCGCGGCGTGCGTACCGACCGGGTAGTAGTGCGTCGTCGAGCCGGTGGTGGGGCCGAGCAGGCTGGTCTTGCCGTCACCCCAGTCCACCCACACCCGGGTCGCGGTGGCCGGGATGCCCGAGAGCAGCAGCTTGGCGGTGGCGCCGCCGCCCTCCCAGCTCCAGTTCGACGCGACGTTGAACTTGTAGCTGCCGATCGCGGTCGCCACCTGCACCGTCGTGGTGGTGTTGGTGATCGTCGCGGTGCCCTCGCCGTCGGTGTCCTTCAGCTGCACCTTGACCGGGTAGCTGCCGACCGCGGCGTACTTGTGGGTGGCCTTCCTGGCCTCGGCGGCCAGGGTCTGCACCGGCGAGCCGTCGCCCCAGTCGACCGTGCGCTCGGCGACCGACTCCGGGGTCTCGTCGACCAGCTCGCCCTCGGTCAGCGTGACCTGCTGACCGGTCCAGATGCTGGTGCTGTCCAGGGTGTAGGTGCCGGTCAGCCCGCCGGCGGCCCAGGCGGGCGAGCCGAGCAGGCCCGCGCCGGCCACCGTGCCGGCCCCGAGCGCGAGGGTGAGCATCGCGGCGAGACCGCGAGGTCGTCCGGTATTCATGAATCTCCCCGTGGAAAAGTGCTCGCATTCGATGCGAGCCGATGGACAGTACCGGGCCGGATCGGCGTCGATCAAGCTGTTCCCGGGGCGGCACTTCGGGGCGAATCCGGCTACGCCGTAACTTTTCGGGCTGCTGATCCGGTGTTGAGGACGTGCGGTACTCCCCCAGATCCATCTTCTTCAGCGTCGTGGCCCTCGGCCTCCCGTTCGCCGTCACCGTCGGCTGGACCCTCGGTACGCCTTCCCCCGCCCCACCGCCGGTGAGCGCACCCGGCGGGGCCGGCGGGATCGGTGCCGCGCCACCCCCGAAGCAGGCCACGGCGACCACGTCACCGGTGCTGGACTGGTCGCCCCGGCCGCCCGAGCCGGTGGCGGTGGAGTCCTCGCTGCCCGGCCCGCCCGGCGCGCCCGCCGCCAGTACGGCGCCGAGCCCCTCCACGCCGGTCGTCATCGTCACGTCCGGCTCACCGGATCCGACCCTGACACTGCTGCCGCCGGTGCCCACGCCCACCCAGATCGTCAGCACGCCGCCGAGCCCGTCGGCGACCGTGCCGTCCGGCAGCGCGGCACCGGACTTCGGCCTCGGCGGAGCAGGGCTGGTCCGCAGGTCCTAAGCTCCCGCAACGTGGATGACACTCACCTGCGGTCCGCGGCCGGCCGGGGCGCCGCGGCGACCGGCGGCGCCGTACGCCGGTTCGCCACCGGGGCCGGCCTGCTGGCCCGGGGTCTCGGTCTGATCCTGCGCAATCCGCGGATGCTCGGCCTCGGCCTGCTGCCCGCGGTGATCTCCGGCGTGCTGTACGCGGCCCTGCTGATCACCCTCATCGTCTTCATCGACGACCTGGCGGCCGGGGTCACCTGGTTCGCCGACGACTGGTCGGCCGCCGGCCGGGACGTGCTCCGGATCGTCGCGGGCGCGGCCCTGATCGGGCTCAGCGGCCTGATCGGCGTGCTCACCTTCACCGCGGTCACGCTGCTGATCGGCGACCCGTTCTACGAGAAGATCTCCGGGATGGTCGAGGACCGCTTCGGGGGTGTGCCGGACGAGGTCGAGGTGTCGCTGGGCCGTTCGCTGGCCCGGAGCCTGGTCGACTCGCTGCGCCTGATCGGCCTGTCGGTGCTCTTCGGCATCCCGTTGTTCGCGGCCGGTTTCATCCCGGTGGTCGGCCAGACGGTCGTCCCGGTGGTCGGCGGCGCGGTGGCCGGCTGGCTGCTGGCGGTGGAGCTGACCGGGGTCCCGTTCCAGCGGCGCGGGCGGCGGCTGCGGCACCGCCGGGCGGCTCTGCGCGGCGACCGGGCGACGGCGCTGGGCTTCGGCGTTGCGGTCTTCGCCTGCTTCCTGATCCCGCTCGGCGCCGTGCTGCTGATGCCGGCGGCGGTCGTCGGGGGCACGCTGCTCTCCCGCAAGGTGCTGGGCCTGCCCATCGAGGGCTGAGGACCCTCAGGCCGAGGCGCGCACCACCAGCTCGGTGGGCAGCACCACGGCGTCCGGGACGTCCTGCTTGTCGTTGACCAGGCCGAGCATCTGGCGGGCCATCGTGCGGCCCATGTCGACGATCGGCTGGCGGACCGTGGTCAGCGGCGGGTCGCTGAGCCGGCTGATCTCGAAGTCGTCGAAGCCGACCACCGCCACGTCCGCCGGCACCCGCCGGCCGGCGTCCTTGAGCGCCTGCAACGCGCCGTGGGCCATCATGTCCGACGCCACGAACACCGCGTCGAGCTGCGGATCCTCGGCGAGCAGCCGGCGCATCGCGCGCAGCCCGGAGTCGCGGGTGAAGTCGCCGAAGGCCACGTGCTCGGTCAGCCCGGCGGCGCGCAGGGTGTCCTGGTAACCGGTGAGCCGATCGACGCCGGCGATCATGTCCTGCGGCCCGGCGACGGTGGCGATCCGGCGGTGGCCGGTGCTGATCAGGTGGCGTACGGCCTGACCCACGCCGCCGACGTGGTCCACGTCGACGTAGGGGACCGGCAGCTCGGCCGGGGTCATCGGGCGCCCGCTGCACACCACCGGGATGCCGAGCCGGGCCAGGGCGCCGGGCAGCGGATCGGCGCCGTGCATCGAGGCGAACATGACGCCGTCGACGTGGCCGGCCATCGCGTACCGCTCGACCCGGTCGTGGCTCGCGGCCGAGCCCGCCATCATCAGCACGAGCTGTTTGTCCGCCGCGTCCAGTTCCATGCTCACCCCGCGGATCACCGCGGGAAAGAACAGGTCGTCGGAGAAGACCCGGTTGGCGGTTTCCGGCAGGATCAGCGCGATCGACTCGGTGCGCTGGGTGACCAGGCTGCGGGCAGCCTGATTGGGCACGTAGCCCAGCTCCGCGACGGCCTGGTGCACTGCCTCGCGGATCGCCACGGCGACCGTGGTCGACCCGTTGACGACGCGGGAGACGGTCGCCCTCGAGACGCCGGCGCGCCTCGCCACCGCCTCGAGGGTCGGTCGCTCCCGCGTCACCATCAGCTCACTCCCCGATCCGGCCCTGGTCGGTGAGACCGTTCCGCCGGATCACCTCCTGGTACCACCGTGCGCTGTCCTTGGGCACCCGGCGCTGCGTGGTGTAGTCCACGTGCACGATGCCGAACCGCTTGGCGTACCCCTCGGCCCATTCGAAATTGTCCATCAACGACCACGCGAAGTATCCCCGAAGGTCAACGCCGTGGGAAATGGCATCGAGGCAGGCGCGCAGGTGCCCGTCGAAATACTCGATCCGGTTGGTGTCGTGGATCTGCCCGTCCTCGGCCGGGCCGTCCGGGTACGCGGCGCCGTTCTCGGTGATCATCATGGGCGTACCGGGGTAGTCCCGGTGAATCCGGTCCAGCAGCCGGGTCAGTGCGGCCGGCTCGATCTGCCAGCCGATGTCGGTGATCGGGCCGACCGGCTTGCGGAAGGCGATGCCCTCGGTGCCGGGTGCGTCGGGCGAGGCCGGCTGGCCGGGCTTGGCCGAGACGTACGACGGGGTGTAGAAGTTGATCCCGAGCACGTCGATCGGCGCGTTGATGATCGCCTCGTCACCCTCGCGGATGAAGCTCAGGTCGGTGAAGCGGGCCATGTGCTCGCGCATGTCGTCCGGATACCGGCCGCGCAGCAGCGGGTCGAGGAAGATCCGGTTGCTCAGGCCGTCCACGATCCGGGCGGCGTCGACGTCGCCCGGGTTGTTCTCGTCCAGCGGGAAGACGGCCGACGGGTTGAGGGTGATGCTGACGCTCTGCGCGCCGGCCTCCCGCAGCGCCCGCGCGGCCAGGCCGTGGCCGAGCAGCAGGTGGTGCACCGCCTTGAACGCCGACGCCGCGTCCCGGATGCCGGGAGCGTGGACGCCGCTGGCGTAGCCCAGGTAGGCCGAGCACCACGGCTCGTTCAGCGTGGTCCAGGTGCGGACCCGGTCACCGAGCCGGGCGTGCATGATCTGGGCGTACTCGGCGAAGGCCTCGGCGGTGTCCCGGACGGTCCAGCCGCCCCGGTCCTGGAGGCTCTGCGGCAGATCCCAGTGGTAGAGCGTGACCACCGGGTCGATGCCCTTGCCGATCAGCTCGTCGGTCAGCCGGTCGTAGAAGTCCAGGCCCCGGGTGTTGACCGGGCCGGTGCCGTCGGGCTGGATGCGCGGCCAGGCGATCGAGTACCGGTACGAGGCCAGGCCCAGGTCGGCCATCAGCGCGACGTCCTCGACATACCGGTGGTAGTGGTCGCAGGCCACGTCGCCGGTGTGCCCGGCGTGCACCCGGCCGGGCTCGCGACTGAACGTGTCCCAGATGGACGGGCCCCGCCCGTCCTCGTTCACCGCGCCTTCGATCTGGTACGACGCCGTTGCGGCGCCCCAGACGAAGCCGTCCGGGAACCGTACCCCTGATGCCAGCGGATCGTCGCTCGATTCCACCGAGACGGTTGCCGTCATCCTTCACCGCTCCCTGCGTGATCCGCCGCTGCCGTGCCGGGCCGCGCCGACCGGTCTGATCAGCGGCGGGACTATGACGGGCGACCGGAAGCGATCGCCCTTAACCGGTACAGCGTAGAGCCATTCACCTTTCCGGGAGACATCCGAAAGTTGCGGAATCCCGTTCGGGGGACGAGATGCTCAACCGGCCTGCAATGCGCTGAACAGGCGTCGATCGCCGGTGACGACCAGATTGTCCGGATCGATCCGGCCCATCAGGGCCAGCAGAAGGTCGCTGGCCGTGCCGCTGGCCTCGGCCCGGGCGTGGTGGTCGTCGCTGTCGAGGATGGTGCCGGTGTCGAGCAGCGCGATGCCCGCGCCGCGGAGCCGGACGAACCACTCGTAGCTGGCGTCGGTGGCCACCAGGTGCACGACGCCGTGCAGGTCGGTGGGGCCCTTGCGGCGGCCGGCGGGCAGCCAGGTGTCGAGCACCTCGTTGACCCCGTCGGCGGCGAGCTTGGTCTCGATCGGGGTGGCCCGGCCGGCCGCGGACTCGGCGTCCCAGCGGTGCACCGAGACCTCATGGGCGATCCGGCGCTGCCAGAAGCCGGCCTTGCGGGCCTGGGCCGGCCAGGTCCAGCTGGGGAAGTCCGGGTCGAGCGCGTCGAGGGTCTCGATCGTGCCGGTCAGCTCCCGGCGCAGGCCGTCGAGGGCCTCGGGCCACGGGGGCCGCGGCTCGGGGACGACCCGGTCGGCGGGCCGGTCGACCACGCCGCGCGGGGTCAGCTCACGCACCCAGTGCAGCAGCACGGTGAGGTGCTCGGTGAGATCGGCGACCGTCCAGCCGGGACACGAGGGCACGACGGCGTCGGGACCCGTCTCGGTGACGGCATCCTGGAAAGCCGGCCCGTCCGCGCGCAGGGCGGCGAGCCAGAAGTCCTTGGTCGCGTGCAGCCTGTTCATCAGCCTTCTCCCGCTCGAGGAGGTCCACCGGTTCCCACCCCGGGCCCGCGGCCTAGGGTGAACGTCGTGCCTGACGTTAGTGCTGACCACCCAACCGACGCATCCGCTGCGCATGCCAGTTCGCTGGGGGCGTACACGACGCTACGCCTCGGCGGTCCGGCAAGCACGTTGACCGTGGTGTCCGAACCGGACGAAGCGGTGTCAACCGTACGGGGTGCTGCCCGAAAGGGGCAACCGGTCCTGGTCCTCGCGGGCGGGAGCAACGTGGTGATCGGGGACGACGGGTTCCCCGGGACCGTGCTGCTGCTTCGCACCCGGGGCGTCCGGCTGATCGACCGGGACGACCGCGGCGCGCTGGTCCGGGTGGCCGCCGGTGAGCCCTGGGACGACCTCGTCGCGGACACCCTCGAACGGGGGATGTCCGGCCTGGAGGCGCTCTCCGGCATCCCGGGCTCGGCCGGCGCGACGCCGATCCAGAACGTGGGGGCGTACGGCCAGGAGGTCGCGCACACCATCGAGGCGGTGCACGTCTACGACCGGCACGAGGACGAGATGCGGGTGCTGTCGCTGCCGGAGTGCGGTTTCGCGTACAGGTCGAGCATTTTCAAGCACAGCGACCGCTGGCTGGTCCTCGACGTCGACTTCCGGCTCGCCGAGTCGGCGGAGTCGGCGCCGATCCGCTACGCCGAGCTCGCCCGGCACCTCGGGGTCGAGGTCGGTGAGCGGGTCAGTGCCGCGCGGGTCCGCGAGACCGTGCTGAAGCTGCGCGCGAGCAAGGGCATGGTGCTCGACCCGGAGGATCCGGACACCCGCTCGGTGGGCTCGTTCTTCACCAACCCGGTGCTGTCCGCCGCGGAGTGGGCCCGGGTGCAGGACCGGCTGGTCGACGCGGGCGAGCCGCCGAGCTGGCCGGCCCCGAACGGCACCGTCAAGGTGCCGGCGGCCTGGCTGATCGAGAAGGCCGGCTTCGCCAAGGGGTACGGCGGCAGCACGGTGGCCATCTCCTCGAAGCACACCCTGGCCCTGACCCACCGCGGCGGCGGCACCACGACGGCCCTGCTGGAGCTGGCCCGCGAGATCCGGGACGGCGTACGGGACCGGTTCGGTGTCGTCCTGCATCCCGAACCGGTCCTGATCAACTGCTCGCTCTGACGGCTCAGCGCCAGCCGAAGACCTGTGTCCAGTAGTAGGTGCCGTTCACGGCTTGCTGCACGCCGGCGCCGAACGACTTCACGTCGCAGTTGAGGATGTTGCGGCGGTGCGGCGGGCTGGCCATCCAGGCGGCCATCACCTCGGCCGAGCTGGAGAAGCCGTAGGCCACGTTCTCGGCGGCCACGGCGTGGTAGCCGGCCGCCCGCGACCGCGTCAGGAAGGTCGAGCCGCGCCAGCCGAAGTGGCCGAAGTCCCCGGTGGCCGCCATGTAGTGGCTCTGCCGTACGGACGCGACGGTCAGTTCCTCGTCCACGGTGAGCGCCGGGCACCCGTACCGGGCCCGTTCCTCGTTGGTGAGCGTGACCACCTCGGCCCCGAGAACCTGCGAGGTCGTCGGGGCGGTCCGCGCCGGGCCGGTCGCGGGGACCGTGGCCACGGCGTGCGCCGGCGCGGCGGTCAGCCCGAGCAGGGCGATCGGCGCGGCCGCGACAAGGGCGAGACGACGTACGGATTTCAACAAAGTGCTGCCTCCCGGTCCACGGCCGGGCGCCTGTCGCCCGGCATGGTAATCGGACCGGCTTTTTGGAGGTACGTCCCTTCTTTGACCGTTTCCGGGTGGCTGGTGCGAGGTCTGTGTCAGTCTGAGGGGATGGTCAGCGGAAGCCCGATCTCGGCACCGGCGCCCGTTTCCGGGGCGAAGGTCAGCCGGACCGAGCCGCCGTGCCGGGCCGCGATGGCCTCCGCCAGCAGCATCCAGACGGCGGTGCTGCGCCGCCGGTGCGGCGGCTCCGGAGTGGCCAGCATCCCGGCCATCAGGTGCTCGTCGGTGAGCTGCTCGGCCTGCCGCGCGGTGACGCGCACGGTCCAGCCCTCGGCCCCGGCCTCGGCGCTGACCGTGGCGGACCGGTCGGCGGCCCCGCTGGCCACGGTGCCGACCACCGCATAGAAGAGGTCCCGCAGCAGCGAGGCGTCCGCCGACAACGCCGGCCCGGTGCCCGCCCGCACCGTCGCCGCGGTGTACGGCTCCCGGCTGGCCAGCAGCTCGGCGGCCTCGCGGATCAGCGCGCCGGGGTCCACCCGGACCGGCCGCAGTTCCAGGTCCCCGGTCTGCAGGCGGGTCACCAGCATCAGGTCCTCGACCAGGGTGAGCATCCGGTCGGTGTTGCGCCGTACGGCGGCCAGCGCCACCGAGCGTTCGGCCGGGGCCAGGTCGTCGGTGTCGAGGCTCTCGGTGAACGAGGCGATGGTGGTCAGCGGCGTCCGCAGCTCGTGCGAGATGACGGTGAGGAAGCGGGGCTGGAGCGCGCCGCCCGACAGGGTCGGGGTCGCGGGGGCGGGGGCAGGGCTCATCGGTTGTCCACCGATCGGCCCCGGAAGCGGAAGCGCACGCTGAACTATAACTTTCCGTATATGAACCGACACGTCACGCTATCGTGGTTTTGGACATTTCATCTTCGTCGCCCGCGGTCGCGGGGGGCGCAAGCAAGACGCTGACCGATGTCGGGCATGTGCCGTGCCGGCCCGGGCAGCCGCGTCTGGCGACGCCGCGTTGGGGGGTCATGGTGGTGGGAGCATGAGCAGGCTGCTCGTGGTCGAGGACGACCCGGACATCGCGCTGGCCCTGCGGCTGCTGTTCAGCCGGGCCGGCTACGAGGTGGCGCACGCGGGTGACGGCCGTACCGGTCTGAAGGAGGCCTACGCCGAGCACCCCGATCTGGTCGTGCTCGACGTCGGCCTGCCGGAGATGGACGGCTGGCAGGTGCTCGAACGGCTGCGGGACGTCTCGGACGTCCCGGTGCTGGTGCTGACCGCGCACGGCCAGGAGGCCGAGAAGGTACGCGGGCTGCGCGGCGGGGCCGACGACTACCTCACCAAGCCGTTCGCCAACAACGAGCTCCTCGCCCGGGTCGAGGCCCTGCTGCGCCGCTCGAACGGCGCACAGAACAGCTGGGCCAGCCAGATCTACGACGACGGCCTGGTGCACCTGGATCCGACCAAACGCCGGGTCTACGTCAAGGGCGACGAGAAGCGCCTCACCCCGACCGAGTTCCGGCTGCTCAACGCACTGGTCCGGCACGCGGGCGCGGTGCTGAGCCCGAACCAGCTGCTGACCCAGGCCTGGGACGACCCGACCGGCATCGGCCAGGAACGGGTCAAGTTCGCGGTCCTGCGGCTGCGCCGCAAGCTCGGCTGGACGGACCCCGAGGATTCCCCGATCGAATCCGTGCGCGGCTTCGGTTACCGCTATCGGCGGCCGGGTGGTGACAGCTGAGCCGGTGACGGTAGCAGTCCGGGTGTCCTCAGGTGAGGAGCCCGGAGGTCGATGAGCAGCATGGGAACCGAGCAGGAGGTAGTCCGTGGAAGACCTTGGCGAGATCGTCGGCGAATTCCTGATGGAGAGCCACGAGAACCTGGATCAGATCGACCGGGATCTCGTCGCCCTCGAACAGGAACCGGGATCGCGTGATCTGATCTCACGCATCTTCCGGGCCATCCACACGATCAAGGGAACGAGTGGATTCCTGGCCTTCAGCCGGCTCGAGACACTCGCCCACGCCGGCGAGTCACTGCTCTCGCGGCTGCGGGACGGGGTCCAGCCGGTCACGCCCACCACGATCACGACCCTGCTGGCCACGATCGACGGGGTCCGGTCGCTGCTGGAGGCCATCGAGCAGGACGGCAACGAGGGCGACGTCGACGTCGACAGCATCATCACCGCCGTACACGCCCAGATGAACGCGCCCGAGGCCGCCGCACCGGCGGAGCCCGCCGCGGCCGCCGAGCCCGCCGAGGAGCCGGAGCCGCTGGAGGAGAAGCCGGTGCGTGCGGCGCCCGAGCCCGTGGAGGGGCAGCGGAAGCCGCTCGGCGAGATGCTCGTCGAGTCCGGCGCCGCAGCGCCCAGCGACGTCGGCTCCGCCTTGCAGCAGCAGCTCGAGGGCGACGAGCGCAAGCTCGGCGCGATCCTGCTGGAGGAGGGCAAGGCCCAGCCCGCCGCGGTCAACGAGGCGTTGCAGCAGCAGGCCCCGAAGCGCAGCGTCGCGGACAGCGCGATCCGGGTCGACGTGGACCTGCTCGACGGCCTGATGAACCTGGTCGGTGAGCTGGTACTGGCCCGCAACCAGCTGGTCCGCGGCGTGATGGAGACCGGCGACTCCGGTCTGGTCCGCAGCGCCCAGCGGCTCGGGATGATCACCAGTGAGCTGCAAGAGGGCATCATGAAGACCCGGATGCAGCCCATCGAGCACATCTGGTCCAAGCTGCCCCGGGTCATCCGGGACCTCAGCCAGTCGCTCGGCAAGCAGGTCGAGCTGGTGATGGAGGGCAAGGAGACCGAGCTCGACCGCAGCCTGCTCGAGGCGGTCAAGGACCCGCTGACGCACCTGGTGCGCAACGCGGTGGACCACGGCATCGAGGAGGCCGACAAGCGGGTCGCCGCGGGCAAGCCGGCCGTGGGCACGCTGACACTTCGGGCTTACCACGAGGGCGGGCACGTCGCCGTCGACGTGGCCGACGACGGCGCCGGTATGGACGTCGACCGGATCGCCGCCAAGGCTGTCGAGAAGGGTCTGCTGCGCGCGGAGCAGATCGCCACGATGGACAAGCGCGAGATCATGGCGATGGTCTTCCAGCCCGGCTTCTCCACCGCCGCCAAGGTGACCAACGTGTCCGGCCGCGGGGTCGGCATGGACGTCGTCAAGACCAACATCGAGCGGATCGGCGGCGCGGTCAGCGTCGACTCGACGCTGGGCGAGGGTACGGTCTGGCGCCTCACCATCCCGCTGACCCTGGCGATCATCCAGGCGCTGACCGTGGACTGCGGCGACCAGCGCTACGTGGTGCCCCAGGTCGCGGTGCTGGAGCTGGTCTTCATCGACGGCCAGTCCACGAAGATCGAGTACGCCTCCGGCGCGCCCGTCTACCGGCTGCGCGGCAAGCTGCTCCCGCTGGTCCGCCTGGACCGGGCGCTGGGCCTCGACGTCGGCGGCGACCAGGGTGTCTACATCATGGTGCTGCACGCCGACGGCCGCCGCTTCGGCCTGGTCGTGGACCGCGTCCTGAACACCGAGGAAGTGGTGGTCAAGGCGCTCAACAGCCGGTTCAAGGACATCGGCCTGTACGCCGGCGCCACCATCCTGGGCGACGGCAAGGTCGGCCTGATCCTCGACGTCTCCTCGCTGGCCCGGCGCTCGCACCTGACCGCCGACTCGGACCGGGAGAACCTGGTCGGCACGTCGCGGGCCAGCGGCGGACCCGCCAACGGCGAGCGCCTGCTGGTCACGGCGGTCGGGGAACGCCGGGTGGCGATCCCGCTGGACGCGGTCACCCGGCTCGAGGAGTTCCCCCGGGACCGCATCGAGCACGCCGGTTCCCGCGAAGTCGTGCAGTACCGGGGCCAGATCCTGCCGCTCGTGCGCCTGTCGCATCTGCTCGGGGCGTACAGCGAGGTGGAGGAGGGCGACACCGTGTCCGTGGTCGTCTACAGCGAGGGCGAGCGCAGTGTCGCGCTGGTCGTCGACCGGATCGTCGACATCGCCGAGAACTCCACGACGGCGCGCCGTGAGGCGGAGGAGGACGGCCTGGTCGGCACCGCGGTCATCCAGCAGCGGGTGACCGAGCTGCTGGACGTGCGCCGGGCCATCCTGGCCGCCGATCCGAACTTCTACACCGAGGTGACCGACGAGATGCTGGTGGAGGCCTGACATGGCGAGTCGTCAGTTCGCCACCTTCGAGGTGGCCGACCAGCTGTTCGGGGTCGAGGTGCACACGGTGCAGGAGGTGCTGTCCTACAACGAGTACACCCCCGTACCGCTGGCTCCGCCGGCCGTCGGCGGCCTGTTCAACCTGCGCGGCCAGGTGATCGCCGCGGTCGACCTGCGGGTGCAGCTCGGCCTGGTCCGCCAGGCCATGCAGGGTCCGGTGATGAACGTGATCCTGCGCGGCGACGGCGAGCCGGTCAGCCTGCTCGTGGACCGCATCGGCGAGGTCGTCGACCTCGACGACGAGGCCTTCGAAGGGCCGCCGGACACGCTCAGCGGCCCGACCCGGGAGCTGGTCACCGGCACCTTCAAGATGGACGGACGGCTCATGCTGGCCCTGGACGTGAACCAGGCCGTCGACACCTATCGAGCCACCACCTGATGTACAGCCTCGTCAGCGCCCCCGTCCTCGGCTTCGACCTGACCCGCCTCGGTGGCGGGTCGGCGACCGCCGAGGTGCTGCTGCGCGCCCTGCGCCTCAGCGTCGGGGACCTGCCGGTGCTGGCCGAGCGGCTGCCCGACGAGGGTGTCCGTGGGCCGCTGTGGGTCGAGGTGGAGAGTGCGGCCCGCAAGATGCCGACGCTCAAGGGTCTCAAGGCCGACGACCCGGCCAGTTCCCTGGCGCTGGTCGAGCGGGCTCCGATCGGGTCGGTGGACTCGCTGCTCACCTGCTTGCGCTACGACGTGATGGCCTGGACCTGGCAGGGCGCCGGGCGCGACGCCAAGCAGAGCGAGGACGCCGCGTCGGCGACGGCTCTGCTCTGCGACGCGGCCGTGGCCAGCTATCTGCGGGAGGTGCTGGACGACTCGACCCGCCGGATGCTCGGCGCCGGCTGGGTGGCCGCGCTGCGCAAGCTGCCCGCGGGCAAGCCGATCGACCTGGGCCCGCACCACTACGCGGTGTCGGCCCTGCTGGACCGGCTGCGCTCGATCCGGGCGAACGATCTGGCCCGGCTGCTGCAGTCCGCGGAGGACGCCCGGCGCAATGCCGGTGGGTGGTCCCCGGCGGTGCACTCGGCGTCCTGGGCGGCGTACCTGTCCGACCGGGTCCGGACCGCCGCGGCCGCGCAGATGCTGCTCGTGCAGGCCATCGACACGGCGGCGATTCCGCTGGCCGATCGCGCGGGCGGGGTCTGGAACATGCTCAGCGGCGCGGTGCAGGCCCTCGTGGTCCGGGACCTGCTGGACACCGCCACGGCTCACCGGCTGCTCGCGCCGGTGGTCGCGGCGCTCGGCCCGGCGTGGCTCGGGTGAAGGGCGCGGTGACTTCATGATCAAAGTTTTGGTCGTCGACGACTCCGTGGTCGTCCGCCGGCTCATCGTGGACTCGCTGACCGGCGCGTCCGGCATCGAGGTGGTCGGCACCGCCGCCAACGGCCTGCTGGCCCAGGCGAAGATCGACCAGCTCAAGCCGGACGCGGTCACCATGGACATCGAGATGCCGCAGATGAACGGCATCGAAGCCGTGCGGGAGCTGCGCAAGCGGCACAAGCAGCTGCCGGTGATCATGTTCAGCACGCTGTCGGCCGCCGGCGCGAGCGCGACGCTGGAGGCGCTGTCCGCCGGCGCCACCGACTATGTGACGAAGCCGAGCAACGTCGGGTCGATCGCGGAATCCATTGCGGCTGTGCGCGAACAGCTCGTACCGAAGATCCATGCGCTGGCCGGCCGCCGCCCGCCACCCGGCCCACCGGCCCGGCCCGGCCCGTCACCGGGCCGGCCCGGACTGGGCCCACCGCCCGTCGGCCGGCCCGGCGGACCGGTGCCCGGTCGTCCCGGCCTGGCGCCGCTGCGGCCCGCCGGTCCCGCGGCAGCCGGTCCGGCCCGCCCGGTACGCCGCGCCGGCGCACCCGGCCGCGTCGACATCCTGGCCATCGGCTCCTCGACGGGCGGCCCGGACGCGCTCACCAAGGTGCTGCAGGCGCTGCCCGCCGACCTGCCGGTGCCGATCGTGGTCACCCAGCACATGCCGCCGGTCTTCACCCGGATGTTCGCCGAGCGCCTCGACCGCAGCACCTCGCTGCGGGTCGTCGAGGCGGGCGACGGCATGGAGCTCGCACCCGGCACCGTCTACATCGCTCCCGGCGACAAGCACCTCGTGTTGCAACGCCGGAGCACCGCGACGCTGACCCAGCTCAGTGGCGCGCCGCCGGAGAACTCGTGCCGTCCGGCGGTCGATGTGATGTTCCGTTCGGTGGCCGCGCTCTTCGGAGCCTCGGCGTTCGCCACGGTGCTGACCGGCATGGGATACGACGGACGGGGTGGTGCGAAGGTGCTGCGTGAGGCAGGTGCCGAAGTCCTGGCGCAGGACGAGGCCAGTTCCGTGGTCTGGGGCATGCCCGGTGCCGTGGTCGGCGCGGGGCTGGCGGACGAGATCCTGCCGCTGGACCGGATCGCGGCCGCACTGATCCAGCGGGTCCAGACCGGTCGCGTCGCGCGTCCGACGGCGGTGACCCGATGACCCTTTCGGCAGCCGATTTCTCGTTCGTCTCGGCCCTGGTCCGCCGGGAGGCAGCCATCGTGCTGGCCCCGGGCAAGGAGTATCTGGTCGAGGCGCGGCTGATCCCGGTGGCCCGGCAGGTGGGCGCGGCCAGTGTGGCCGAGTTCCTGGCCAACCTGCAGCGCCGGCCCAACCCGGCCGACCAGCGCCGGATCATCGACGCGCTGACCACCAACGAGACCTCGTGGTTCCGGGACCGGGAGCCGTTCTCCGCACTGACCGACGTGGTACTGCCCGAACTGGTCCGCACCCGGGGGACGAACCGCAAGCTGCGGCTGTGGTCGGCGGCCAGCTCCAGCGGTCAGGAGGCGTACAGCCTCGCGATCACGTTGCAGGAGAACCTGCCGGCGGGGTGGTCGTACGAGATCATGGGCAGCGACATCTCCACCGAGATGATCAAGCGGGCCGAGGCCGCCGAGTACAGCCAGGTCGAGGTCAACCGGGGGTTGCCGGCGACCCAGCTGGTCCAGTACTTCGAGCGGGCCGGCGCGCACTGGCGGGTCACCCCGGGGCTGCGGCGCAACGTGTCGTTCAAGCTCATGAACCTCACCGCGCCGTTGCCGGCGTTGCCGCCGTTCGACGTGATCTTCCTGCGCAACGTGCTCATCTACTTCGACGTCGCGACGAAGAAGTCGGTGCTGCGCAATGTCGCCCGGCTGCTGCGTCCTGACGGCTGGCTGTTTCTCGGCGCTGCCGAGACCACGATCGGCATCGACGACAACTACGAACGGGTGGCGGCCGGCCGGACCTCTGCCTACCGAGTGCGGAGCGCGGTGCCGGCCGGTACCGCGAGGAAGGGGTGAGCTGCGGTGCGTGCCATGGTGATCGACGATTCCCGGGCGATGCGGATGATTCTCAAGCGCATCGTCGCCAAGCTGAACTTCGAGGCGGTCGAGGCCGGTGACGGCCAGGAGGCCCTCGATCTGCTGGCCACGATGACCGAGGTGCCGGAGCTGGCCCTCATCGACTGGAACATGCCCAACATGAACGGGCTCGAGTTCGTGACGAAGGTGCGTGCCGAACCCCGGTTGCGGGAGATGACGCTGGTCATGGTCACGACCGAGAGCGAGCAGAGCCAGATCGTCCGGGCCCTGGCCGCGGGCGCCCACGAATACGTGATCAAGCCCTTCACCGAGGGCGCGATGATCGAAAAACTGGCCCTGCTGGGCCTCGTTCCGACCGGAGCTAACTCATGAGCGAACCTGTGGTGACCGAGGGAGACCTCGCCGAGATGGTGGAGCAGGTGTGGGTGTCGTACCTCGATCCTGAGGGGGTCAGCCCGCTGGTGGTACACGGCGACATGAAACAGCCGTCGGATGTGCACTCGACGGTCTCCATCACCGGCAACTGGCACGGCCACCTGGTCTACGCCTCGTCGCGGGACGCGGCCAAGAAGGCCGCCGCGGCGTTCCTGGCCATGGAGCCCGACGAGGTCGGCCAGGAGGACATCTCGGACGTGCTGGGAGAGCTCGCGAACATCGTCGGCGGCAACGTCAAGGCGATGCTGCCCGCCGGTTGTTTCCTCTCGCTGCCGACCGTGGTGCTGGCCCCCGACACTGCTTCGTACTACCCGGCGGCCGAGCGGATCAGCGGCCTCTACGGCGTCTGGGACGGCGAGCCGGTTTCCATCTCGATGTGGCAGAGCGTGAAGCAGGAGGCAAGCGCATGAAGATCCTGATCGCGGACGACAGCCGGGTGATGCGCCAGATCGTCACCCGTACTTTGCGGCAGGCCGGTTTCGGCGATCACGACCTGGTCGAGGCGGCCGACGGGCAGCAGGCCGTGGACATGGCGGTCGCCGAGAAGCCGGATCTGGTGATCTCGGACTGGAACATGCCGGAGATGACCGGCATCGAGGTGCTGCGCCAGCTGCGTGCGGCCGGCAACAACGTGAAGTTCGGCTTCGTGACCTCGGAGTGCACGCCCGAGATGCAGCAGGCGGCGGAGGCCGCCGGTTCCGCCTTCTTCATCGTCAAGCCGTTCACTGCAGAACGTTTTGATGAGGTCTTCTCTCCTATTTTGGGATGATATAGCTATGTCTGACACCTCGGTTATCCCCGTCGCCCTCACCGTTCGCAATCTCTTCGAGGACCTGCTCGGCCGCGACGTCAACGTCTCGCCGGGCGACCCCATGACCGCCGCCGACCTGCCCACCGCCGTGATCGCCGTCTACGCGGACACGTCGCAGCAGCTCTACGCGGTCCTGGGCATGCAACTGGCGCTGGCGGCCAACGCGGGCGCCGCCCTGGGCCTGCTCCCGGCCGGCGCCGCGGAAGACAGCATCGAGGAGAAGCAGCTCTTCCCCAACCTGGCCGAGAACGTCTTCGAGCTGTGCAACGTGCTGACCAGCCTGCTCAACCGCGAGGGCGCCCCGCACGTGAAGCTCTACCAGGTGATCTATCCGGGCATGGACATCCCGAACGACGCCCGCGCGCACCTGCTGGCCCTGGGCAAGCGCCTGGACCTGACCGTCGAGGTGGCCCGCTACGGCAAGGGGAAGTTGTCGCTCTCGGTCGTCTAGGCAGCGGCGCGGGGATCCCCTCGCTCGGCACTCACGAGCAGATCCCCGCGCCCGCAACGGTCAGCTCCTGACCGCAATGGCGGCCAGGCTGGCCGCATGGATGTGCTTTCCCCGCGCGAGCTGGGCCGGGCGACCCTGGCTCGGCAGCTCCTGCTCTCCCGGGTCCGTCAGCCGGCACTGTCCGTTGTGGAGCAGCTCGCCGGGTTGCAGGGTCAGGACCCGGAGCTGCCCTACTTCGGCTTGTGGAACCGGATCGAGGGGTTCGCGCTCACCGATCTGACCCGGTTGCTCGAGGAGCGGCTGGTGCTGCGGGCCACCCTGTTCCGGGGGACGCAGCACCTGCTGGCCGCGTCCGACTATCTCTGGGTCCGGCCGCTGTTGCAGCCCATGCTGGATGTCTGGCGGCGCGGGGCGTTCGGGCGGTACACGGCCGGGATCGCGCCGGCCGAGCTGGCCGCGTCGGCCCGCGACGTGCTGGGCGCCCGGACCCTGACCCGGTCCGAGCTCGGCCGGACGCTGGCCCGGCGGTGGCCGCAGTGTGATCCGCAATGGCTCGCCCGCTCCGTGCAGGGGCTGCTGCCGATCGTGCATCCCGCGCCCGACGGCACCTGGGGCCGGCGGGGCGCCACCCCCTTCGCGCAGGCCGAGCAGCTGCTGGGGCGGCCGCTGGAGATCCGGGACGTCCAGGACCTCGTCCGGCGGTATCTGGCCGCGTTCGGCCCGGCCTCGGCGCGGGACATGCAGGCCTGGAGCGGCATGACCCGGCTGCGCGAGGTCTTCGAGGCGCTACGCCCGCGGCTGCGCGTCTTTCACGATGACTCCGGCGTCGAGCTTTTCGACCTGCCGGACGCGCCGCGCCCGGGACCCGACGTGCCGGCACCCGTGCGGTTCCTGCCCGGCTTCGACAACGTGCTGTTCGGTCACGCCGACCGGTCCCGCATCGTGGCTGCCGAGCGGCGTCCGTACCTGGTGGTGGACGCCGCGCTGACGGTCGACGGGATGGTGCGGGGCCTGTGGAAGATCAGAGACGGGGTGCTGGAGGTGCGGCTCTTCGCCCCGCT
Organism: Actinoplanes sp. NPDC048967; assembly: GCF_040649415.1. NCBI lineage: Bacteria > Bacillati > Actinomycetota > Actinomycetes > Micromonosporales > Micromonosporaceae > Actinoplanes > Actinoplanes sp. NPDC048967. The sequence continues at coordinate 484,842 of NZ_JBEZFL010000002.1, read as the reverse complement.
GAGCGCGGCGGAACGCGCTGCGGTGGAGCGGGAAGGTGCCGACCTGTCACGGCTGGCCGGCGTCGACCCGGCCGTTCGTCTCGTGCGGCTCTGATGCGGTCCGCTGCGTGAGCGTCATTCCCGGCACATACGCCAGCCCTCGATCGGGCCGCAGCCGGCTCGCGGCCCGGCTCAGACCACGCCGGGCCGGGATCAGCCGTTGCGGAGCCGCGGTCCAGCCGTAGCGCAACAGCTCGGCCGGGGCCGGACGGATCGTGCCGGACAGCTCGTATCCACTGGCCACGAGCCGGGAGCCCAGCGCCGCCTCGCACAGGGCGATCTCCTCCGGGTCGAGCCGGGTCTGCCAGCTCTGCACCCGCTGGGTGGTCACCGGTGCGTGGGTCAGCGCGTGCCAGGTCTTGAACGAGGGCACCGCCACCTGCGCCACCGCGGACGGCTCGGCCATCGCCGGGTGGTACTCCTCGCCCAGGTACGCGCACATCGCGGCAAGCCGGCCGTGCGGATCAGCCACCAGGTCCTCGTAGCGCACCTCGTGCCACTGCCGCGGTCCCAGGCGCCGGGCGGCCCGGCGGGCATCGTCGACGGCCCGGGCCCATGCCGCGACCGTCGCGTAGATGTCCTTGCGGTGCCAGGACATCTCCTTGAGTGAGGCCACGCAGTCCCGGCCGTCACGGACGATGTTGATGAACTGCGCGTCCGGGAAGAGCCGCAGCAGGATGTCGATGTTGTGCAGGTAGGCCGGTCGCTTGTCGCCCCAGCGCGGTTTGCCGAAGCGGGCCGCGTACTGCTGGAAGACCGTGCCCAGCGCGGAGCCGAGCGTGCCCGGCCCGGCGGTGATCCGGTCCACCACGTCCTCGGCGTCGAGGCCCAGGTCGCAGAAGCGGGTCTCCTGGTGGTCGACGATCCGGCGGGCCAGGGCGCGCCGGTTGGCCGGCACCGACAGGTCGCCGAAGTCGCGGCGCTCGCGGTAGACGCCGAGCACGAACCGGGTCTCGGGCGGGATCGCGATACGGGGGTGGGCGTGCAGCATGAGCTGCAGCATCGTGGTGCCCGAGCGCGGGCAGCCGACGACGATGACCGGGCGGTCAGCGGGCACAGTTCACCTCCGGTGGGCAGTCGAGCACCGGAGGTAACATATGCCAACAAAAAGGAATTGTTAACGAACTGTCAAGGCGTGTCGTGAATCCCCGCAGAGCCTGACGAATCGGGCGCCCCCGGGGTCGGCGTCGTGGGGGTGCCCGGCTCCTCCGTCCTGCCGTACCCGGCGGTGACGAAACGCAGGCCGGCGAGCAGGACCGCGGCGATCGGCACGGCGATGAGGAAGCGGATCAGCACCTGGCTGATGTCGACCTCGTCGGTGAGATAGCGGTACAGCGCCGGTGCGCTCATCAGCAGCGCGAACAGCAGGACGGAGGGACGGATCACGGACTACCTGCCCCGGGCGGGCCGCCGCGGGAGAGCGGCCATCGGCACCACGTCCGCGGCGATCCGGGCGCACAGCATCGCGGCCCAGGCGTGCGGAGTGGCGGGCTTGCCGTCCAGCGAGACGATCGGCAGGTCCAGGCCCAGCACGGTGGCCGGGTCCGAGGTGATGTCGACGCTGTGCACGACCAGCGCCTCCACCTCACCGAGCGTCCGCAGGTGCCGGGCCGTGTCGGCGGTCTTGCGGGTCGCGTCCACGACCGCCCACACCGCGGTGGCACCGAGTGCGTCGCACATGTCGCTGACCCAGATCGGGTCCGTCCCGCCGACCGGTGCGTCGACCACCACGATCCAGGCGTGGTCGGCGCTCTGCAGCCGCTCCGCCTTGCCCGCGGCGGCCGGCGGGTCACCGAGCACCCGCGAGGAGTGCATGCCGGTGCCGGCCGCGGTGGGCCCGCCCAGCATCAGGTGCGCCTGGTCGATCCCGGCCTGCTCGCAGAGCTTGCGGCCGATCGGCAGGGCGTGGTCCAGATCCCCGCAGAGCACCAGGATCTCGCCGGGTGCGTCCGGGACGGGCGGTGCGCCGGGCCGCGACGCCAGCACGCTGAGCACCCCGGCGTACGTGTCCCCGCCGATGATCTGCGCGGCCATCTCCTCCGGCATGCCGACCTTCATGAGGTTCAGCTGCACCGGATCGCCCTGGAACTGCCGCAGCACCGCCGGCGGCTGAGCCGTCGTCGTCGCGTGCACGGTCGGCGCCGGTGCGGTCGCCGGCACCCCCAGCCCGAGCCCGGCCAGCGTCTCGGCCAGCCCGTTGCCGGCCGGCGCCGGCGAGGTCGGCACCAGCCCGTACGCCGCGGCGGCGGTACGCGGCGGCGCCGGATTCTGCGCGGCCCGGTTGGCGGCGGCGTTCGTCGGGAAGGCCGGCGCGTCGTTCACCCCGAGACCACCCATGAGCTCCGCCAGCGACGGTACGGGCGGCAGCGGCCGTGTGCTGCCGGAGCCGCCGTTGACCGGGGAGCCGGTGGCCTGGGCCGGGCGGAACGGCCGTACCGTCGGGCCGTCCGGCCGGTCCTCCTCGGTGGCCTTGGGACGTGGCCCCGGCCGGCCCCACGGGTTGGTGTCGGCCTTGTCCAGGCCGGCCATCAGCTCCGCGAAAGCGGCGCCCGGATCGGCCACGGCCCGCCCGGCCGCGCCCGGCTGACCGGCACCCAGCTGACCGGCCCCCGGTCCGGGCCGGCCGACCGCGGCTTCGGCGTCCCCCATCCCCGCGTCCCGGCCGGCCAGCCGGTCCGTGACGGCCGGGCCGTCCGGCGCGATCCGGTCCCGGGACTCGGCGCGCGCCAGCAACTGTTCCAGCGTCTGTGGCGGCTCTTCGGCCGCCGGTGGCCGGCGCGGTACGTCACGTTCGTCGGCGTCCGGAACTTCGACCGACAGCTCGTAGTGCTGCTTGGCGAAGAAACCGCCGAAGCCACCGCTACGGACCTTGTCGGCCGAGATGATCCGGACCGATGAGCCGTACTCGTCGCGCACCTGCGCCAGCAACGGCTCGATGGCCGGCCCCTCAAGCAGCACCCGCGTAGGCACCGTTCACCACCCCCATGGTCTCGATCTGTGCGGTGGAACCAGAGATCTCGGAATAGGACAGCACCTGCACCCGGCGGGAACCCGCGCGCAGGAGACGCATCAGTGGCAGCCGTAGCTGCGGTGAGCAGGCCAGCACCGGGGTGATGCCCTGCTGTTCGGCCGCCTCGACCAGCCGGCCGGCCTCGGTGACCATGGCCTCGGCCCGCATGCCCTCGATCGCCATGAAGGCACCGGTCTCGCTCGGGCGCAGCGACTCGAGCAGGCTCTGTTCGAGCATCGGGTCCAGCGTGATGACGGTGAGCCGGCCGCCGGCCGCGTACTGGGCGGCGATGGCCGGTCCCAGGGCGGCCCGGGCCGCCTCGACCAGGCCGTCGTGGTCGACGGAGACCTTGGCCCGCAGCGACAGCGACTCGAAGATCCGGACCAGGTCGCGGATCGGTACGCCCTCGTCGAGCAGCGCCTGCAGCACCCGCTGGATCTGGCCCAGGCTGAGCAGCGACGGCGTCAGCTCCTCGACCACGACGGGGTGGGTGCGCTTGACCATCTCGGTCAGCGACCGCACGTCCTCGCGGCCGAGCAGGCGGCTGGCGTTCTGCCGGACGATCTCGGCCAGGTGGGTGATGATCACGGACGCCCGGTCCACGACCGTCGCGCCGGAGAGCTCGGCCTGGTAGTGCAGCTCGGCCGGGACCCACTTGCCGGCCAGCCCGAAGACCGGCTCGACGCCGGCCCGGCCGGGCAGCGCCTGCAGGCCGTCGCCGATCGCCAGCACGGTGCCGGGCGGGGCCTGGCCGGTACCGGCGTCGACCCCGCTGATCCGGATCGCGTACGAGGAGAGCGGCAGGTCCAGGTCGTCCCGGGTCCGCACGGGCGGCATCACCATGCCCAGCTCGAGAGCCATCTTGCGGCGCAGGGCCCGGACCCGGTCCAGCAGGTCGCCGCCGTTGGAATCGACCAGGTCGACCAGGTCGGGTGAGAGAGCCAGTTCCAGCGGGTCGACGCGCATCTCGCCGAGCAGCTGTTCGGGGGAGTCCGGTGCGGGGCGTTCGAGCTCGGCTGCCGGGGTGCCGGCGACCACCGGCTCCGGGTCCTTGATCCGCTGGGCGATCAGCAGCACCGTGCCGCCGATGAGCAGGAACGGGATCTTGGGCAGGCCCGGGATCACGCACAGCCCGAGGGCGGCGCCACCGGCGATGCGCAGGGCCAGCTTGTTCTGGCTGAGCTGGGCCGTGACGCTGCTGCCCATGTCGCCGCTGGTGGCCGACCGGGTCGTGATGAGACCGGTGGCGACCGAGAGCAGCAGGGCCGGGATCTGCGAGACCAGGCCGTCGCCGACGGTCAGCAGGCTGTAGTGGTTCATCGCCTCGCCGGGCGACATGCCCTCCTGGAGCATGCCGATGGCGAAGCCGCCGACCAGGTTGATGACCGTGATGATGATGGCGGCGATGGCGTCACCCTTGACGAACTTGGAACCACCGTCCATCGCGCCGTAGAAGTCGGCCTCGGCGGCGACGTCGGCCCGGCGTTGTTTCGCCTCCGCCTCGTCGATCAGACCGGCGTTGAGGTCGGCGTCGATCGCCATCTGCTTGCCGGGCATCGCGTCGAGGGTGAAGCGGGCCCCGACCTCGGCGACGCGCTCGGCGCCCTTGGTGACCACCACGATCTGCACGATGATCAGGATCATGAAGATCACCAGGCCGATGACCAGGGAGCCACCGACCACGAAACTGCCGAACGCGTGAATGACCTTGCCGGCGTCACCGTCGCGCAGCACCAGCCGGGTGGCGCTGATGTTGAGCGCCAGCCGGAAGAGGGTGGCGACCAGCAGCAGGGCCGGGAAGACGGAGAAGTCGAGCGGTCGCTGGACGAACATGGAGACCAGCAGGATCAGCAGGGCGCCGGTGATGTTGAGCGCGATGAGCAGGTCGAGCAGGAAGGTCGGCAGCGGCACGACCATCATGACGATGATGCCGATGACCCCGACGGGTACGGCGAACTTGCTGAGGTTGCGGTTCTTCACAGCACCCCCTCCACTTGCTGATACTCCCGCAGTGGCGCGCGTGATGTGAGTAAATCTCCCAGATTGTGGCTATGGTCCTATGCGGCCGCCGGGGTCGGGTTCGGGTTGCGATGGACCCCGGCCGCCGATCCCTTGGCCTTCAGGCTCATCACGAACGCCAGCACCTTGGCCACCGTGCCGTAGAACTCGGCCGGGATCTCCATGCCGACCTCCACGCTCTGCTCCAGCGCCCGGGCCAGCGGCACGTCCTGCACCATCGGGATGCGGTGCTCGGTGGCCAGCTCGCGGATCTTCTGGGCGGTGTTGCCCTGGCCCTTGGCGATGACCCGCGGGGCGCCGTGCTCCGGTTCGTACCGCAGGGCGACGGCGACGTGGGTCGGGTTGACCAGCACCACGTCGGCGGTCGGCACGTCGGCCATCTGCCGGTTGCGGGCCATGGCCATCTGTTTGGCCCGGATCTGGCCCTTGACGTGCGGATCGCCCTCGGTGTTCTTGTGCTCCTGCTTGACCTCCTCCTTGCTCATCCGCAGCTGCTTGTTGGTGCGCTTGCGCACCACGAAGTAGTCGGCGGCGGCCATCACGATGCCGGCCACCGCCGCCGCCCGGATCAGCGACAGCACGGCGTCGTTGATGACGCCGAGCAGGGAGCCGATCTGCAACTGACCCGCGGTCATCAGCAGCGGCACGATGTCCTTCATCGTCAGGTACAGCACGCCGCCCAGCACCCCGGTCTTGACCAGGGCCTTGGTGCCCTCCCAGAGCGACTGCATACCGAACATCTTCTTGATGCCGGGCAGCGGGTTGAGCCGGTTGAACTTCGGGATGAACAGCTTGGTGGCAACCCGGATGCCGCCCTGGGCACCGGCCGCGGCGACGCCCACCGCCATCATCGTCAACGCCAGCGGGAGCACGGCCCAGGCGGCACTCATCAGGCCGTCCTTGAGAATGCCCATGGCCACCTGCGGATCGGGGTCCGCGATGACGTCCGGGACCTTGGCCATCAGCTCCCGCGAGTGCTCCATCGTCGAACCCAGCGTGCGCGGCAGCACGATGCTGGCGGCCAGCATGCCGACCCAGGCGCCGATGTCCTGGCTGCGCCCGATCTGACCTTCCGCCTTGGCCTTCTTGAGCTTCTGGGCAGTGGGCTGTTCGGTCTTCTCGCCGGCCACGGATCACCCCCCGCTCAACCGGACGACCGCGGTGACAGCCTTGTCGATCAGGGTGTCGAGGGCCCGCGGCAGGACCGCGATGGCGGTCCCGGACAGCGTCAGCAGCAGGAAGATCTTCGCCGGGAAGCCCAGCTGGAACGCGTTCAGCGCCGGCGCCACCCGGTTGAGCAGGCCGAACGCGACATCGGTGAGGAACAGCACGGCGATCAGCGGACCGGCGATCTGCACCGCGGCCACCACCATCTCGCCGATCCCACTGGTGAGCAGCCGGCTCAGCGTCTCCAGCGAGAAACTCGCGTCCAGCGGCAGCGTCTTGTACGACTGCAGGAACCCCCGCAGCACCAGTTGGTGCCCGTCGCTGGCGAACAGCAGCGTCGCCGCCACCAGGTTGTAGAAGCGCCCGAAGACCGAGCTCTGGTTCTGCGACAACGGGTCGTAGGCGGACGCGAGGGTGAAGCCGCCGAAGACGTCCAGCAGGTCGCCGGCCGCCTGCACCGCGGCGAAGAAGAGGTACGTGATGAAGCCCAGCGCCGCGCCCACGAAGACCTGCAGCACCGAGCTGGCGATGATCGCCGAGGTCTGGATGGTGGGCACCGAGGTGGTCAGGTACGGCGCCATCGGCAACGCCAGCCCGATCGAGAGCAGCACCTTGACCTGCCCCGGGATGAGCCGGGAGTTGAACGGCGGGCAGAGCATCAGCCACGCGCCGGCCCGGGCCGCACCCAGCATGATGGCGACCAGCTCCGAGATCGGCAGATCCCAGTTCATTGATACGACCCCACGAGCGCCGTGATGATCAGCCCCCAGCCGTTCACGAGCACGAAGAGCAGCAGCTTGAACGGCATCGCCACGGTCACCGGGGGCAGCATCATCATGCCCAGCGACATCAGCGACGCGGAGACGACCATGTCGATGATGAGGAACGGGATGAAGATGACGAAGCCGATGATGAAGGCCGCGCGCAGCTCGGACAGCACGAACGCCGGGATCAGGGTGGTGAGCTCCACGTCGGCCGGGGACGCGGGCTTCTCCTGCCCGGACACCTTGACCAGCAGGGCCAGCTCGTCCTCGCGGGTGCTCTTGAGCATGAACTCGCGCAGCGGCTGCACCCCGTCGGCGAACGCCTGCGACTGGGTCTTGTCGCCGGCCAGGTAGGGCTGCACACCCACCTCGTTCACCTGTGACACCACCGGGCTCATGATGAACAGGCTGATGAACAGGGCCAGCCCGGCGAGCACCTGGTTGGGCGGCAGGCTGGTCAGCCCCAGCGCGTTGCGGGTGATCCCGAGGACCATGAACACCTTGGTGAAGCAGGTGCACAGCAGCAGCGCCGCCGGGGCGACCGAGAGCAGCGTCAGGCCCAGCACGATCACCAGCGAGGAGGCCGGCTTGCTGCCGTCGGGATTCGTACCGTTGATGTTGAAGTTGATGCTGCCGCCGCTCGGGGTCACCGTGGGCGCGACCGGGGCCGTCGGGCCCGGCGCGCGCGGCAACTCGTAGCCGACCGGCACGGCGGCGGGCGCGGGCACGGGCATGGGCTGCGGCGCGGCCTGCGCCGCGGCGGCCGGCACCAGCGCGCCGAGCGCGAAGAGCAGGATCAGCAGGGTACGACGCCACATGTCAGCGCCTCGTCGTCCGGTCGCGCAGGAAATCCAGGGTCGAGCTCCACGTCCGCGGGGACAGCAGCGAGCCGTCCAGCTTGCCGCCGTGATGCGGCAGCACGGTCGGGTGCACCGCCGGAAGCACACCGTCGGCCGCGACCACCGGCTCGGGCCGGACGTGGGGCTCATGCCCGAACGCGTCCAGGTCGGTCTCGCCCAGCAGGCTGACCTGGGTGTCGGTGACGCCGAGGATGAGCGCCCGGTCGGCGACCTGGACCACCGCCACCGACGAGCCGCGGCTCAGCGACTGCCGGTTGAGCACCGACAGGTTGCCGGATCCGCGCCGGCCCACGCCCCCGCGCCGCGCCACCCTGGCCAGTCCCCACATCAGGCCGAAGACGACCAGCAGCGAGAAGCCGATCCGCAGCACGAGCTCGAACAAGGGTTACTCCCGTTCGCTGCCGGGAGCGACGATCTCGGTGATCCGGATGCCGAAGTTCTCGTCGATGACGACGACCTCGCCGCGGGCGATCAACCGGCCGTTGACCAGCAGGTCGGCCGGGCTGCCGGCGGCCCGGTCCAGCTCCACGATCGCGCCCGGGATCAGCGAGAGCAGCTCCCGCACGCTCATCCGGGTGCGGCCCAGCTCGGCCGAGACCTCCATCTCGACGTCGTGCAGCATGTCCAGCCCGCCCCGCATGGGCGCGACACCACCCTCGCCCCGGCGGGCCACGCCACCGGGTGCGCCGTCGGACGGCCACGGTGTCAGCGTCATGGCGATGACCGCCCTGATGTCGCCACCGTCCAGCAGCGGCACGGCGACGGCGTCGTTCTTGGCGGCGATCGCGCTCAGCGCCACGCCCGACTCCATGAGCTGGCCCGGGTCGAGCACCACCGGGCCGAACGCCCGGGCCGCGGCCTCCAGCGCCGGCCGGACCGCCGCGGTCAGGTCCAGCTCGCCGAGCGGGCTCTCCTTCAGCGCGTCGGCCAGGTCCTGCCCGACCACGACGACGACCTCACCGGTCGCCGCCCCGCTGAACCGGGCGGTGACGGCCTGCCCGGTGGTCAGCATGTCGGCGCTCGCGCTCACCGGCGCGCCGACCAGCAGCTCACGGCTGGTCGGGAGCACGGCCAGGGCCGCCTCGGCAGCGCTGCGGACCAGCGCGAGCTGGGGATCGGTGATCGTGGGCGCGGTCATCGGCGCTCCTCCTTGGGTGACGGCACGACGAGGCAGGCGAGCCGGGCACCCTGGTTACCGGGCACTGCGTGTGCAAAAACGGTCTCGTTGACGGTGACCTCGAGCGGCACGCTGGTCGGGTGGGCCAGCGGCACGACATCACCTGGTCGTAGATCCACAATGTCATCGGTACGCATGCGAATGGGCTGGAATCGGACAGCTACGTCAATCGGCGCCGCGGAAAGTCCGGCGGTGAGGTTGCGCAGCGAGGTGTCGCGTACCATCCGCTCGGCCGCGGTGAGCTCGATCGTCTCCTGCTTCTCGAGCACCGGCAGGATGGTGCTGAACGGCAGGCAGATGCTGGCCACGCACTCCTCGGTGCCGATCTTCACCTCGAACGAGGCGATCACCACGGCATCGCCCGGCTGGTGCGCGCGCAGGAACTGGGCGTTGTACTCGATCTCCTTGAGCTTCGGGGAGATGTCGACCAGCTGTTCGAAGCCGTACCGCAGCTCGCCGAGCATCCGTTCCATCAGCCCGCGCAGCAGGGGCATCTCGACCTCGGTCAGCGGCCGCTCCGGCTGGGCGCCGCCGGGGCCACCGAGCATGTGGTCGATAGCGGTCATCGCGGCCGAGGAGGCGAGCTCCAGCAACACCGTGCCGGAGAGCGGCTCGATGGAGACGACCGCGATCACGGTGGGGTTGGCCAGCGAGGAGATGTACTCGTCGTAGTTCAGCTGCTCGATCGAGACCAGGGACACGCTGCTGACCACGCGCAGCCGGGTGGTGAACAGCGTTCCGCAGCTGCGCGCGTACGTCTCGAAGGCGATCTGCAGCGTGCGGATGTGCTCGCGGGAGAGCTTGATCGGCTTGCGGAAGTCGTACGTGGTGGGGCCGGCGTTGCCGCGCCGGGCCATCTTGCCGGGGGATCGGGTCGGAGACGTGGTCACGTCGTCCTGATCGGCCGGGTTGCGGAACCGCTGAGCCGCCGGGCGTGCTTTGTCCCCGGCTACGCGAAATGGGCAGGTCCGCGGGGAGCGGACCTGCCCATCGCGGGGGTCACTGGGTGACGAAGGAGGTGAAGTAGATGCCCATCACCAGGTGCTTGTGGTCGACGTTGTACGCCTTCTCGATCTTCTCGAGCAGCTCTTCCTTGGCCTTGAGCCGGCCCTTCTCGGTCTCCAGCTCGGCCAGCTCCTTGCCGGTGTAGTTGTCGATCGCCAGGTCGCGGGCCTCCGCGAGGTCGACCTCCTCCTCGCCGGCCTCCTCGGTCATCTGCAGGGCGAACCCGAGCTTGAGGTAGTGCGCGTCGGCCAGGTTGATCGTCATCGTGTCCTCGATCGCCACGACCGCGCCCTTCACCGGCTCCGGCTCGGCGGCCTCGGCCGCGTCGCCCTTGAGGAAGAAGAACCAGCCGCCGGCGCCGCCCCCGCCGAGCAGCACCACGGCGAGGATGATGATCATCAACATCTTCTTGGACTTCTTCTTCGGCGCTTCCGCCGTAGCGTCCTTGTCGTCCTTGCTCATCGGAACTCCTCCTGTCGTGGTCAGTCGTGCGGGGTGGTGGACTCGGTGGTTGATTCGGTCGTGCCGGCGGTCGCTTTAGCCTCCGCGGCAGCTTGCTTGGTGGTAGTTCCGGTGTGCAGCTTCGCGTCGTCGCCCGCTGCCGCCGGCAGCAGCGCTGCCTGCTCGGCGTTGAGCTTGGTGAGCACGACGACGTCCACCCGGCGGTTCATGGTGACCGCCCGCGGGTCCTTGGGGTCGATCAGCGGCTTGGTGTCGGAGAAGCCCACCGCGCTCATCCGGTCCTTGGGCAGGCCGTGCCCGATCAGGTACCGGACGGTGGTGGACGCCCGCGCCGCGGACAGCTCCCAGCCACTGGGGTAGTACGTGGTGGTCGCCTTGAGCTGGTTGGTGTTGCCGTCGACCTCGATGTTGTTCGGCAGCTTGGCCAGCGTGGGCGCGATGGCGTCGAGGATCTTGCGCCCGCCGGCCCGCAGCTCGGCCCGGTTGCCGGCGAAGACGACCTCGTTGGTGACCACGGTTACCACCAGGCCGCGCTCGTTGATGGTGAACTTGACCTGGTTGAGCAGCTTGGCCGCCTCGAGCGCGTCGGCGATCTTCCGTTCGATCTCCTTGAGGTTCTCGGCCTCCTTGGTGGCCGCCTTCGCGTTGGCCGAGGCCTCCTTGCGGCTCGCGGCGAGCAGGGCCCGCTGCACCGCGTCCTTCTGCTCCTTGGTCATGCCCTCCGTGCCGCTGCCGCCGTCGCCCGGGTTGGTGCCCGGGTCGATCGGGACGACGTTGGTGCTCTGCCCGGCGCCCTCCAGGTTCGAGACGTTGCCGGTCATCGCGACGCTGGAGGCACCGAAGCCCTCGGAGAGGCCGGCCGCCAGCTCGGCGAACTTCTTCTTGTCGACGTTGCTCATGCTGAACAGCACCACGAACAGGACGAACAGCAGCGTGAGCATGTCGGCGTACGACACGAGCCAGCGCTCGTGGTTGACGTGCTCCTCGTGCTCCTCGTGGCCGCCCTTCTTCCGGCGCCCCCCGCCGCCCGAACTCACGGTTAGGCCGCCTTCTTGGTGGACGCGGCCTCGGCCGCCTTGGCGGCGTCCGGCGGCAGCAGGCTGCGCAGCTTCTGCGCGACCAGGCGCGGGTTGGAGCCGGCCTGGATCGCGAGCACACCGTCGATGACCAGTTCCATCTCCTCGGCCTCGATGCCGGAGAGCCGGGTCAGGCGGGCCGCGACGGGCAGGAAGATCAGGTTGGCGGACAGCACGCCCCAGAGCGTCGCGACGAACGCCGCGGCGATGGAGTGACCGAGCGTCTCCGGCTTGTCGAGGTTCTCGAGCACGTGCACCAGGCCCATGACCGTGCCGATGATGCCGACGGTCGGGGCGTAGCCACCCATGTTCTCGAAGATCTTCATGCCGGCCTTGTCGGCCTTCTTCTTGGCGCCGACCTCGGCGTGCAGGATGTCGTGCAGTTCCTCGGGGTCCGTACCGTCGATGGCCAGCTGCAGGCCGCGCTTGAGGAACGGGTGCTCGACGGTCTTGACCGCGTCCTCGAGGGCCAGCAGGCCCTCACGGCGGGCCCGCTCGGCCAGCTTGACGATGTCGTCGACGAGCTTGTTCGGCGGCGTCACCTTGGCCAGGAAGGCCTTCTGCAGCAGCTTGCCGGCGCCGAGGGCGTCCTTGAGCACGCCACCGGCCATGCCGGCGCAGAACGCGCCGCCGAAGACCAGCAGCATGGACGGGATCAGGATGATGGAGGCCGGGCTGCCGCCCTCCAGGATCTGCACGGTGAAGACGATGGCCAGTGCGATGACTACACCAAGGATGGTGGCGAGGTCCATCAGCGGTCCTTCCGGTGCAGCTGCAGGACGTTCGTCGCAGCGGTCTCGTCGTCGTGGTCAGTGGGCCCGGGCTCGGCCAGCAGGGCCGGCTCGGACTCGATGCGACTCGCCTGGGCGATCAGCGAGGCGCGGTAGTGGCGCACCGAGTCGATGAACTCGGGCACCGATTCGGCGATGACGTACTTGGTGCCGTCCACCAGCGTGATGACCGTGTCGGGCGTGCAGTCGGCACGCTCGACCAGGTCGGGGTTGAGGGCGAACACGGCTCCGTTGAGGCGGGTTACGAGAATCACGACATCCGTCCTTGGGGCGTCTTTTGGCTGGTGGGCCGTCCATGGCCCGTCCTTAGTCACTTCGGCGTGGTACCGGTTGCCAATGAGCGCGACCTGGTCACTTTCCGGGTGCGAGCCGCCCCGGAAAGAGCAAAGCCGGGGCCGGCAGACCTACCCGGCCCCGGCATAAGCCGGTGTTTCTGCTTGGCTCGCCCAAGCGGGTGCTTCTGCTTGGCCCGCCCAAGCGGGTGCTTCTGCTCAGCCCCCGCCTAAGCCGGACCATGCATCCGATTCACCGTTTGAGGTTGACGAGTTCCTGCAGGATCTCGTCGGAAGTGGTGATGATCCGGCTGTTGGCCTGGAAACCGCGCTGGGCGATGACCAGGTTGGTGAACTCCTGGGCCAGGTCGACGTTCGACATCTCCAGCGCGCCGCTGGTGATCAGGCCGAGGCCCGCCGAGCCGGCCGAGCCGACCTGGGCCAGGCCCGAGTTGACCGTGCTGCGGAACATCGAGTCGCCGATCTTCTCCAGACCGTTGACGTTGTTGAAGTTGGCCAGCGCGAGCTGACCCAGGGTCTGCTTCAGGCCGTTGGAGAAGACACCGACGATCTGGCCGGTGTTCGACACCGTGTAGGAGCTCAGGATGCCGGCGGCGGAACCGTCCGACGCGCTCACCCGGGCCTCGGTGTTGCCGCTGTACTGGGTGATGTCGGTGATGTCGACGGTGAGGCCGTCGAGCACGATGCTGGTGACCGGGTCGGTGCCGTCGTTCGGCTTGCCGTTGACGAACGGGATGGCCACCGGTGTGCCCGAGGGCGTCGACGCCGTCCACTCGTCCTGGCCTGACCTGGTCAGCGTCACGTTCAGGGTGCTGGAGGCGCCGTTCCCGTCGATCACGGGGATGGGGATCACCTTGGAGCTTCCCGGCGCGACACCCGTGGGGTCGATCGGTGCCTCGTACGACAGGTTGCCGGTCAGGGTGAACTTCGAGGTTGCCGCCGGGGCCAGGCTGATGCCGATCGGCAGCTTGATGTTGCCGGGCGCGCCCGCCACGTTGACAGCGCCCTGCGCGTCCGCGCTCCAGCCCTGCACGATCTGGCCGTTGGGCGTGGTCAGTGAGCCGTTGGCGTCGAAGGTGAACGAGCCGGCCCGGGTGTAGACCGTCTCGCCGCCGCTCTTGGTGATGAAGAAGCCGTCACCCTGGATCATCATGTCGCCGGACTTGCCGGTGGTCTGCGCGGCGCCCTGGCTGAAGTTGGCGTTCACGCTGGCTGTCCGCACACCCAGGCCGACCTGGGCGGGGTTCGTGCCACCGGAGCCGTTCTGCGGGGCGCCGGCCGCGTTGACCATCTGCGACAGCGTGTCCTGGAAGACGGTCTGGCTCGACTTGTAACCCGTGGTGTTGACGTTGGCGATGTTGTTGCCGGTGACGTCCATCATCTGCTGGTGCGCGCGCAGGCCGCTGATGCCGGAGAAGAGAGAACGCAGCATGGGTCAGGTGTCCTTCGGGGTAGCGGGATCGGTGGTTGTCGCTGGTCCGGTTGCGGTTTGCTGGACTTCCGTGACCTTGGACAGCTGCACATCCGTGTTCCCGACCACGAGCGTCGGTTCGCTGTCTCCGTTGAGCTTCGTCTTGGTGACGACGCCCGTCTGGGTCATGCCGTTCGCGTCCTGATACGTGACCGTGCGGCCGACCAGCGCGCTCGCGCCGATCAACTGCTGGGCCTGCATCATCTCGGCGATCTGGCCGAGCTTCTCGACCTGGGTGAACTGCGCCGTCTGGGCCAGGAACTGGGTCGAGTCGGCCGGGTTGCTGGGGTCCTGGTACTTCAGCTGCGCCACCAGCAGCTTCAGGAACGTGTCCTGATCGGCGACCGACTTGCTGGTGCCGGCGTCCGTCTTGGTCTTGTTCGTGTACATCGACGTCGCGGTGACGTTCTTGGCGTCGAATTCCTTGCTGACGTTTCCGCCGATCGGTGACGTCATGAACAAGTCCTCCAGAGTTCGAGTCGGTGGCCCTCGCCCTCAGTTTCGGCGGGTTCGCCGATTCACTTAGCCCCTGTTTTCGGGTCAGGCCCGGATGTCGAGGCGGCTGTTGCCAGTGGTGCGAGGGGGACCGGTCTCGGCCGGTACGGGAGCCGGTTCCGCGGTGTCGCCGCCGTTCCCGCCGCGGGTCCCGTTGTTGCTGCCCATGAACGCGAACTGCTGGCGCGCCTGGTCCTGGCCGGTGCCCTGCCGCAGGTCCAGCGAGGCGTTGCCGAAGCCGGACTGCTGAAGTTCACGCCGCAGGTCGTCCAGGGCGTTGCGCAGCGACTCGTGGCCCGCGTCGGTCGAGCTGGACAGCTGCACGTTGATCTCACCGTTGCGGATCTCGGCGACGACCTGCACCGGGCCCAGATCGGCGGGGTGCAGGTTGACGGTGAGCCGGTGCACGCCGTCCGCGTCCAGCCGCAGCGGGATGATGCGGGCGGCGAGCTGGGTGGCCTGCGGACTGGGTGCGGCCGGGGCCGGCGGCGGGGCGTCCGCCACCGGGGCGGTGGGTGCGGTGGGTGCGGTCGCGGCCACTCCGGCATTTCCGGGTACGGCGAAAGGCTGTTCGGTACCCGGTGCGGTGGTGGGCGGCTGCGGGGTGTTCGTACCGGTGCCCGGTTGTCCGTCCGGGTTCTGCCCGGCGGTGTCGCCGCCGGTGCTCGCCTGTTCGCCGAGCGGCGGTGCCTCGGCCGGGGGCACGTCGGTCGCGGCAGCCTCGGGTCCGGTGGTGGCAGTGTCGGCGGCCTGTGAAGCGGCCTCCGTGACCGGAGTGGTTGTGGCTTCCGGGGTGGCGGCCAGTGCGGCTGCGGCGGGTGCCGGAGCTGCCGGATCGGTGCCCCGGGCCACACCCTGGGTGGTGCCGGGTGCCACCGGGGTGGCAGGAGTGGCAGTGGCGGCCGGTTGTGCTTGCGGGGCCGGAGTGTGGGTGGCGTTGCTCGGGTTGGGTGCGGTCCCGGAGATGCCGGTCTGCGTGGCGGCCTCGCCCTCGGCCGGCGTCGTCGCGGTCGCCTGCGCGCCGCCCGCGCCGCTGGCGCCGGCGGCATCGGTCCCCGGCGTCGCCGGAGCGATCGGCGTCTGGCCGGCGACCGCGGTGCCAGCCGTAGCGGTGCCAGCCGTCGCGGTGCCGGGAGCGGCGGTATCGGGCGTCGCGGTACCGGGCGCGGCTGTGCCGGGCGTCGCGGTACCGGGCGCGGCTGTGCCGGGTGTGGCAGTACCGGGCGTCGCGGTGCCGGGTGTGGCAGTACCGGGTGTGGCGGAGGCGGTCGTGCTGGTGCTGGTGGCGGCTGTCGTTGTTGCCGGTGTCGCTGTGACTGCCGGCGTGGTTGGCGTTGCCGGTGTCGCCGTCGGCCCGGTGGTGACCGGCCCGGTCAGGACCGGACCGACAGCGGACATCGCGGTCTGGGCCAGGACGGCCGGGGGAGTCGGCGGTACCGGCCCGGTGGTCTCGGTCTCCACCGGCTCGGTCTCGACCGGCTCGGTCTCGACCGGCTCGGTCTCCACTGACCCGGTCCCAGCTGACTCCGTCGCCACCGGTCGGGTCTCCCCGTCGACGGCCTGCTCCGGGCGCGCGGTCTGCCGCCCCGCCATGCCCTCGACCTCCCGGCCCCGCGGCCGGAGCTCGTCCGCCCCAGGGGGCGTGGGCCGAGTCTCCAGCTGCTCGGCGGCGGGCCGTTCGACAGTGGTGCGCTGCGCGGCCGGCCTGGCCTGCGACATCCGCTGCGGCGCGGCCCGCTGGTCGGTGGCGCGGTTGGGCCCAGCCCGGTGCTGGGCGGCGCGGTTCTGCAGCCGGGCGTCGACCGAGCGGGACTCGGCCTGACCCAGCGCCGCCCGGTGCGCGGCCGCGGAACGGTGCAACGCGGCCTGGTCCTGCGCCCGCTGCTGCGCCGACCGGCTCTGCGCCGCCTGGCTCGCCTGATGTTGCCGCTGCCGGTCCGCGCGGGCCTGGGCCTGGTCCGCCGGGGCCCGGTCCAGCTCGGCGGAGAGCGCCGAACCGAAGGCGTCCGCGCCCTCACCCGCTCGGGGGCCCGTACGGCGCCCGGCGTCGGTCGTCGGCTTGCGGTCCGGCCCGGTGACGGAGCTCGTCATGCGGCGGTTCCCCTCTGAGTACGGCGCTCAGCCGAGCGCGGCCAGCGCCTTCTGGACCTTGGGCACGTACGCCTGGGTCTCCGCGAACGGCGGGATGCCCCCGTACTTGTGCACGTTGCCACCGCCGGCGTTGTACGCGGCCAGCGCCAGCGGCAGCGACTTGAACTCCTTGAGGTGGCTGGAGAGCAGCTTCGCGGCACCGTTGATGGCCTGCTGCGGGTCGAACGAGTTGTCGACGCCGAGGCCACGTGCGGTGGCCGGCATGAGCTGCATCAGGCCCTGCGCGCCGGCCTTGCTGACGGCCTTCGGGTTGTAGCCGGACTCGACCTTGGCCACGGCGGCCAGCAGCTTCGGCGAGACGTCGTACTTCGCGCCTGCCTTGAGGAACATGTCCGCGTACGGGACGCCGGCCAGTGAGGTGGAGTTCTGCAGGCTGGCCGGGCGTACGGCCGCCGCGGTCCCGGCGCCGGTGGCGGCGCGGGCGGCGAGGTCGGTGCCGACGACCCGGCGGATGTGGGTGGGCGCCTCGTAGACCGACTGGATCTTGACGTGGTCGCCGGGCTTGGGCGCCGCGATCATCTTGTTGTCGCCCAGGTAGATGGCGACGTGGTCGACCGGCTTGTCGAAGGCCAGGATGTCGCCGGGCTTCGCGTCGCGCATGCTGTCGACCTTGGTGCCGACCCGCGCCTGCTCGCCCGAGGTGCGCGGCAGGTCGATGCCGAGGTCCTGGTACGCCTTCTGCACCAGGGCCGAGCAGTCCAGTCCCTTGGCGGCGTTCGTGCTGCCGAAGACGTACGGCGTGCCGAGGTACTTCTTCGCGGCGTCGACCACGGCCTGCCCGGTGACACCGGTGGTGCCCGTGGTGCCGGTGGCTTTGGTGAGCGCGCTGGCGAAGGCGGCGTCCGGCGCCGCCGGTGGCGCGATCCCGAGCTGGGACTTGAGCTCGGAGATGCGGGACATGACTCCCTGGACACCAATCATGCGCGGCTCCCGTCGTCGGCGTTGCCCTCGTCGGTGAGTTCGGCGGCTTCGTCGTCGCGCTTAGCGGCAAGCGAAAGTGTGGCCCGGGCGGCGTCGATCGCCTGCCGGGCGTTCGCCAGGTCGACGGCGGGCCGCTGGGCGGCCACCGAGTTCGCGGTCTCCCGGGCGGCGTCCTCCCGGTCGGCGGCGGTGCCGTTGCCGTGGCGCAGGGTGCTGGCCCGTTCCTCGCTGGTCGCGTCGATGCCCCGGGCCGCGTTGCGGGCCTTGGCCGTCACGGCCATCTCGTCGATGGCGAGCTGCTCGGTCCGCAGGTCGTGGGCCTTGACCGCCGCGGCGTGCCGTTCGGCCATCGACTCCACCGCCCGGCGCCGCTTGGCCGCGTCGGCCAGCTCGGCCTGCTTCTCCCGGGCCAGGTCCTCGGCGTCGGCGACCATCCGGTGCGCGCCGGACAGGGTGGCGGCCATCGACTGGCGGGCCACCATCGAGGCGACCATGGCCCGGGCGGTGCCCTCGGTCGGCGCGTCCGCGCCGGCCAGGTCGAGCTGACGGCGCTTGACCAGCGCCTGGGCGTCGCGGATCTCCTGGCGGGACTGGATGACAGCGCCCTTGGCGGCGTCCTCCTGAGCCTTGCGGGCCCGCAGAACGGGTCCGAGCCGGAACAGGCGATTCACGAGACCTCCCGATGCGTCGAGGCGACTCCCTCATCATTGGTTCGGCCCGGGCCCGGACCGGCTGAGCGCCTGCACCCGAGCTGCACCCGTCAGGAGGCGGCGATGAGCTGCCGTAGCGCCTGCCACGACTCCGCCGCGCTGACCTTCTCGTCCAGGCCCTGGCGCAGGAAGGCGGTGATCTGCGGCCAGATCGCGGTGGCCCGGTCGGCGTCCGGGTTGGTGCCGGGCACGTACGCGCCGATCTCGACCAGCTCGCGGACGTCGCGGTGGGCGGCCATCAGCCGGCGCAGCTCCGCGGCGTCGCTCTTCTGCTCCGGGGTGGTGATCCGGTTGGCCACCCGGGAGATCGAGTCGAGCGCCTGGATGCTCGGGAAGTGCCCGGCCGTGGCCAGCTTGCGGTCGAGCACGATGTGCCCGTCCAGGATCGAGCGGGCCGCGTCGGCGATCGGCTCGTTGTGGTCGTCGCCCTCGACCAGCACCGTGTAGAGGCCGGTGATGCTGCCCCGGGCGCCGGGCCCGGCCCGTTCCAGCAGCGAGGCGAGCATCGCGAAGACCGACGGCGGGTAACCGCGGGTGGCCGGCGGCTCGCCGACGGACAGGCCGACCTCGCGCTGGGCCATCGCCGCGCGGGTCACGCTGTCCATCATCATCAGCACGTCGCCGCCCTCGTCGCGGAAGTACTCGGCGATCCGGGTGGCGACCGAGCCGGCCCGCAGCCGGACCAGCGGCGGCGTGTCCGAGGTGGCGATCACCACCACCGAGCGGGCCAGCCCCTCGGGGCCGAGGTCGTGCTCGATGAACTCGCGGACCTCCCGGCCCCGCTCGCCGACCAGCGCCACGACGTTCAGCTCGGCCGTGGTGCCCCGGGTGATCATGGACATCAGCGTGCTCTTGCCCACGCCCGAACCGGCGAAGATGCCGATGCGCTGACCGCGGCCGCAGGGCACGAGCGTGTCGAGCACCCGTACGCCCAGCGGCATCGGCGCGTCGACCAGCTGGCGTTCCATCGCCGAGGGCGGGGCGGCCTCGATGCTGACCATCGCGCCCTTCAGCGGCGGGCCGCCGTCCATCGGGCGGCCCAGGCCGTCCAGGATGCGGCCGCGCAGATCCGGGCCGACCGCGACGCGCAGCGGACCGCCGGTGGAGACCACCGGGCTGCCGGTGCTCATGCCCGCGATCGGGCCCAGCGGCAGGCAGGAGAGGCGTTCACCGTCGATCGCGGCGACCTCGGCCAGCACGGCCTCGTCACCCTCGCCGATCTGCAGCAGTTCGCCGACCCGGGCCTCCAGCCCGCTGACGGTCACCCGCAGGCCGACCGCGCCGGTGACCTTGCCGCGGCTCAGCGGCTGGGCGGCGGTCAGGGCGGCGTTGATGCGATTGCGGAAGACGTCGGTCACCGGTCGGGCCTCTCACAGTCTCAGCGCGGCCCGCGCTCTCGCCACGGCGGCGGCGATGGAGGCGTCGACGGTCGTGGTGCCGGTCTCGGCCACCGCGTCGCCGGGGTGCAACGCCGGTTCGGGCCGCAGATGCACCGGCCGGCCCTCGTAGTTGTAGTCGGCGTCGGTTGCCGTACCGACCAGATTGCGGAAATCGTCGGGATGCAGGCTCACCACGATGTCGCCCTGCTCGGGCGCGGCGTTCATGGCCCGGCGCAGCGCGGCCGCGGCCCGGCCCTCCGGGTCGTCCATGGCCCGGCCGACGATGGCCTCGGCCAGCTCGAACGCGTGCGCCAGCACCGCCTCCTGCAACTCGTGCAGGGTGGGCATCAGCTGGGTCTCCAGGTTGGTGACGGCCCGGCCCAGCGCGTTGACCGCCTGGGCCAGGGCGGCCGCACGACGCTGGTCGTGCGCCTGCTCCACGGCCCGGGCCCGCTCGGCGGCCGCCTCGGCGGCGACCGCCGCGGCCCGCTGGCCCTGCGCCCACCCCTCGGCGTAACCGGTGGTCCGGGCCTGCTGCTTGGCCCGCTCGACCGGCGCGCTGTCCTCGGGTACGCCGCGGCGCAGGTCCACGCCGAAGCGGGCCGCGGTGGCCGCCTCGGCGACGCTGCCCCGCAGCACCGGCCCGTCGTCAGTCGATGAGCTCATCGGCCTCGCCACCACGCTGGATCTCGATCTGGCCGGAGTCCTCCAGCGCGCGGATCACCGCGACGATCTTGGTCTGCGCCTCCTCGACCATCTTGACCTTGACCGGGCCCATCAGGTCGATCTCCTCCAGCAGGTTCTCCCGGCCCCGCTCGGAGAGGTTCTGGGTGACCTTGTTGCGGACCTCCTCGGCCACGCCCTTGAGCGCGGTGGCGAGGTCGGAGGGCTCGACCTGGCGCAGCACCAGCTGCACCGAGCGGTCGTCGAGGTTGACGATGTCCTCGAACATGAACATCCGCCGCCGGATCTCCTCGGCGATCTCCGGGTTGCGCGCCTCCAGGGCCTCCAGGATGAGGCGCTCGGTGGTGCGGTCGGCCCGGTTGATGATGTCGACCAGCGGGTCCAGGCCGCCGACGGTGGAGAGCTCGTCCGGCTGGAGCACGGTGGAGAGCTTGCGCTGCAGGGCCACCTCCACCTGCCGGATCACGTCCGGGGAGGTGCGGTCCATGACGGCGATCCGGTGCGCGACGTCCGACTGCACCTCGGGCGCCAGCCCGGACAGGATCGAGCTGGCCAGTGCCGACGGGATGTGGGCCAGCACCAGCGCGATCGTCTGCGGGTGCTCGTACTGCACGTAGGAGAGCAGCTGCCGGGGGTCGGCGTGGCTGAGGAAGTTGAACGGCATGTCGGTCATCGAGGCCTGCAGCCGGTCCAGGATCAGCTGGGCCCGCTCGGTGCCCAGCGACGCCTCCAGCAGCTCACGGGCGTACGCCATGCCGCCGGCGCCGGCGTGCTTGGTGGTGGCCAGAGCGTAGAACTCGTCGATGACGTCGCCGACGACCTGCGGCTCCAGCTTGCCCAGCCGGGCGATCTCCGCGGAGATCTCCTCGACCTCGTTCTCCTTCATGTTGGCGAGCACCCGGGTCGAGTACTCCTTGCCCATCCGGACCATCAGGATGGCGGCCTTGCGCAGACCGGTCATCGACGTCGTGGTCAGCCCGGGTGTGGTCAACGCGGTTCCTCCTTGAACCAGGGGGTGGACGTAACGGGACGGCTACCGGGTGGCGGCGAGCCAGCCCCGCAGCAGCGCGGCCATCTCCTCGGGCTGGTCCTCGACCATCTGCTCGATCTCGCGCTGGCGCTCCTCGAGGGCTTCCAGGTCCGCGTTCGCCGCCTCGATCGCGGGCGAGGGGATCGCCGCGTTGAGCTGCGCCAGCCGCTGCTGCTCCAGCGCCGCCTGCATGTCCTCGAGGTGCTTGAGCTCGGCCGGGGTCAGCGCCTTGCGCTTCTTGGCCCGCCGGCTGGCCCGCCAGGCCAGGAAGATCAGGAGCAGCACGACCAGGGCCATCGCCGCGGTCTTGATCAGGGAGGTCTGCTTGGCCGACTGCTCGGCGGCGGCGGACGCGGCGAGCGCGTCCTTGGCCGCGGTGGCGGCACTGGTGTCGAACGGCATGGCGCTGACCGCGATGGTGTCCCCGCGGGTGGCGTCGATCCCGGCCGCGGCGCTGACCAGCGCCTGCACGTCGGCGGAGTTGACCGCGCCGGCGGTCGTGCTGTCCAGCAGGACGGCCACGTTCAGCTTCTTGATGCTGCCCGGGGCGCTCTTGCGGGCCTCGGTGGTCTTGTTGACGGCGTTGTTGCGCACGGTGTTGCTGTTCTCGTACTGCCCGGCGCCGTTGCTGGTGGTCGCGCCGTTGGGCACCTGGATGTTGTCCGGGCCGAGCACGCCGCCGGTGCCGTTGCCGTTGCCGTTGTACGCCTCCCGGCTGATGCTCTCCGACAACGCGGCGACGGACGGGTCCGAGGTGTAGCGCTCGGTGGTCGTCTCGGTCTGGTCGTAGTCGAGCTCAGCGGTCGTGGTCACCACGGCGTGGCCGGGTCCGACGACGCTGTCGAGCATGTTCTGCAGGGAGGAGTTGAGGCGGTTCTGGAAGGCGACGGTCTGTGACTCCGTACCGCTGTCACCGCCGGTGGCCACCGCGGCGCCGCCGCCGGTGGACAGGATCTTGCCGTCGGCGCCGGCCACGGTGACCTGCTCCGGGTCGAGACCCTCGACGCTCGACGCGACCAGGTGCACGATCGCGCGGACCTTCTCGGCCGTCAACGGCTTGTTCGCCGCGGACTGCACCAGCACCGAGGCCGTGGTCTTGTTCTGGTCGTCGGCGAAGACGTCCTTCTGCGGCAGCACCAGGTTGACCGTCGCCGCCTCCACGCCGTCGATCGACTTGATCGTGCTGGCCAGCTCACCCTGCAACGCCCGCTGGTAGTTCGTGTGCTGCATGAAGTCGCTGGTGGTGATGCCCTGCTGGTCCAGCAGCGCGTAGCCGGTGTCCGACTCGCCGGGCAGGCCCTCGCCGGACAGCTGCAGCCGCAGGTCGTACACCTGGTCCTTGGGCACCAGGATGGTGCTGCCGCCGTTGCTCAGCTCGTACGCCGTGCCGCTCTTCTGCAGCGACTCGACGATCGCGCTGGCGTCCTTGCTCGACAGGTTGCTGAACAGGGCGGAGTACGACGGCTTGGACGCCCAGGTGGCGAAGAAGTAGCCGCCGATGAGCAGGGCGAGCACGGCGGCGACGGTGACGGCCTTCTGTCCCGGGGTGAAGGACTTGAAGGTGTCACCGGCCTTGCGTACGGGCGCGGGGAGTCGGTCGCTCATGTCAGGCCTGCATCCTCATGATCTCCTGGAAGGCCTCCACAGCCTTGTTGCGGATCGCCATGGTCAGCTGCAGTCCCAGCGCGGCCTCGGTGGAGGCCATCGTGTACTGGGCGGGGTCCTGCAGCGTGCCGTTGGCGACCTGCACGGCCAGGTCCGAGGCCTTGGTCTGGGAGGCCTGGACGCTCTCGAGGCCCTTGGAGAGCATGCCCGCGAAGTCGGTGTTCGGACCGGTGACAGCCTTGGTCGGGCCGGCGCCGGCGACACCGTCGACGCCGGAGACCGCGCCGATGCCGCTGAGGCCGCTGACCGCGCCGAGCGCGCTGATCGGAGAGGTCATGGTCAGCCCTTCCCGAGCTGGATCGCCGCTTGGTAGGACTCCCGGGCCCGGTCCACGACCGAGAGGTTCGCCTGGTACGCGCGCTGCGCCATCATCAGCTGGGCCATCTGGCTGCCGAGGTCGATGTCCGGCCGGCGTACGTAGCCCTCGGTGTCGGCCATCGGGTTGTCCGGCTCGTACGCCAGCACACCCTCCGCGCTGCCGTACGCGATGCCGCCCACCTGCGCGCCGTTGCCGTCCTGGGCCTCCTGGGCAACGACATAGCGCGCCTGGAAGGCCTTGTCGGACGTCTTGCTGACGTTGTCCATGTTGGCGATGTTGTCCGAGACGGCGTCCAGCCACTTGCGGTAGACGGTGACGCCGGATGCGGCGGTGCCGATCGCGTTGAAGGTGCTCATCTGGCTCAGGCCCCCTTGATCGCGTCGCGGATCAGTCCGTATTTGCCGTCGAGGGCGCGCAGCGTGAGCTGGTAGCGCATCGTCGTGTCGATGTGCGAGAGCGTCTCCTCATCGAGGTTGACGTTGTTGCCGTTCAGGCGCGTCGGCTCCAGCGAGTTCTGCACGCTCGGCGAGACCGTCGAGGGCGACTGGCCGTGAGCGACGGCGCTGCTGAGCGCCTCCTCGAACTTGACCTTACGAGCCTGGTAGCCGGGGGTCTCGATATTGGAGATGTTGTTGGCGATGGCGTTCTGCCGGGCGGACAGGCCGGCCACTGCGACGCGGAGCGAGGACGATGCGACGTCGTCGAACACGGCAGTTCCCTTCTGCGGAGGAGGTGCCTGTCCCTGGCGATAGGTCGGAGCAATCCGTTGCTCGTACTCTCCGATTCGGCCCGTCGGCCGATCCGCTGAGTCCGAAACGGTTGCTGGTGGGTTGCACACAACAACCCGAGACCCCTGCCGGGGTCCCGGGTTGTGACAGAGCTGGTGCTGGTGGGTCAGATGGCGCAGTCGATGTAGCTGGGAATGCCTTTGCCGGCCGTGCCGACCTCCACCCGGGCGGCGAAGGCGGTCTGCCGCCGGTTGGCGGTGATCGCGAGGGCGGCCGCGCGCGCCGCCTCCAGCTGGCGGGTCAGGATGAAGTCGGCCCGCGGGCGGAGATCCAGTGGCAGCGGGCCGAGGCCCGGCGGCGGCGTCCACGGTGTCGCGGCCGGCAGCTCCTGGCTGCGGTGCTCCTCCGCGATCATTCTCTCCACGGCCTCGACATCGGCCTCGAGCTCGTCGAGGGCGGCGATCCAGGCCTGGCGCCAGTCGTCGGCCATCGGGATCACCCCTCGGCCGCCGCCGCGGCCATGGCGGCCTCGCGCCAGGTGTCGCGCAGGGGTTCCATCAGTCCGCGGATGGCGCTGACCTTGGCCAGGTCCCCGCGTACGTTGGCGTTGACCAGCTCGGTCTCGACGAACGTGTAGAGCGCGGCCAGTCCGGCGGCGCCGTCCCAGGCGTCGAGGTTGAGCGAGACATGCAGCTCGGTGACGATGTCCTGGGCGTGCAGCAGGTGCGTGTTGGCCCCGGAACGGTTGCCGGCGGCCAGCGCCTCCTCGCCGCGGACCAGGTCCACGACCAGGCGGTCGAAGAGCATCAGCAGCAGTTTGGCCGGCGAGGCGGTGGCGGCGACGTCGGCGAGGTAACGCTCACGCATGGCCGGTGAGAGGTTGGTCATGGAGTGCGCTCCGTTCAGCCGAGACCGGCGAGCTGACCCGCCAGCCAGGAGGATTGTTGCTGCATCTTGCCCAGGGCCACCTCGAGGCTGGAGAACTGCTTCTGCAGCGCGGTCTTGCGCAGCTCCAGCCGCACGTCCCACTCGCTGACCTGGTCGTTCAGGCTGGAGATGGTCTTGGTGTTGCGCTCGATCAGCGCCGGGATGGTGCCCTGCCGGGCCTTGGTCGGGTTGTCCGGGTCCTTGACGCCCTCGCTGGCGATCAGCGCCATCGTCTCCAGCTTGCGGCCCAGGCCGACGGCCGTGTCGAGGCCCGGCTCGAAGGTTCCCTCCGTGCCGTTGCCCTTGGCGGTGGTGACGTCGGTGTAGGAGTCGAAGAACTTCGCGGCCCGGGCCGGATCGGCCTTGTACGTCTTCAGGAAGGCGTCCTTGTCGAAGCCGATCGTGCCGTCCTGCTTGATCGAGACGCCGACTTCCTTGAAGCTGGCCGTCGTGCCGTTCGAGCCGAGTCCGGCCGCACCACCCGAGACGGCGCTCAGGATGTCCTGGCGGAGCTTGCGGATGGCGGCGTCGCCCACGAGCGGGCCGGCGGCGATCTCGCCAGACTTGATCTTGCTCTGCGAGGCGAGCTCGTTCAGCACCACGTTGGCGTTGTCGACCAGGGCCTGCACCTTGGTGGCGATGCCGTCGACGTCGGCGCCGATGTCGACGGTGACCGGTGCGTCTCCCGGGGCCTGCGCCTTCGCGGCGGTGACGGTCACGCCCGGAAGGATCTCGGCGAAGGTGTTGGTCGCGGAGTTGATCGCGTAGGCGCCGCCGCCCTCGCCGACCGTCAGTACGGCGTCGCGGCCGTCGATCGTGACCGAGGAGGTGCCGAGGTCCAGGCCCTCGGGAAGGCCGAGGCTGTCGATCTTGGCTGCCGCGGCCGCGCCGCTCTCCTTGGCGGTGAGCTGCAGGGTGTACCGACCCGGCGCGATCTGCACGGCCGACGCCTTGTACGGCGCTTCCGCCTCGCCGTTGATGGCGGTCACGACCGCCTGCAGCGACCGGTCCGTCGGCGTGAGCGGCTTCTTCGTGCCGTCCTTGAGGTAGATGTCGAAGGAGTCGTTGCTCATCACCGGGGCCGCGTCGGCGTCGGTGATCGAGGTGACGGACTGGTCCTTGAACGTCTGCAGGCGGGTCGCGGCGAGCTGGTCGACGTGGAAGCTCAGCGAGCCGGCGGAAGCCCCGGGCTGGGCCGAGATCGCCGCGGCGCTCGAGCTGGAGGTGGCCTTCATGCCACCCCAGGTGTCGCTCTTGCCCAGCGCGGTGGCCGCGGCGGCGAGGCTGGACAGCCTGCTGTTCACGCTCTGGTAGGCGGTCACCACCTTGTTGACCGTGCTGACCTTGCTCTTCAGCGCCGTCTGCGGGGCCGCCTCGATCTGCATGAGCTGGTTGATCGTGTCCGTGGTGCTCATGCCACTGATCAGGCCGTCGATACTGGCCATCGCGCTGATCCCTCCGTCTGTGGGGCTGGAACGGGACGGGCGGCCGGCGATGTCGCCGACCGCCCGTCTATTCGGTTGTCTGAGCCGTTGACTGAGCTGTTCCCGTGGTGATTCGCCGCGGGGTGCGACGCCTCACCGGCCGGATCAGCGCAGGAGGGACAGCACGCCCTGCTGCGACTGGTTGGCCTGGGACAGCATCGCGGTGCCGGCCTGGGTGAGGATCTGCGAACGGGTGTAGGACATCATTTCCTGCGCCATGTCCGTGTCACGGATCCGGCTCTCCGACGCCGACAGGTTCTCCACGGCGACGTTGGCGTTGGCGATGGTGTGCTCGAAGCGGTTCTGGTACGCACCGAGCTTCGCCCGTGCCGTCGACACCTGCTCGATCTTGGTGTCGATCAGGTTGACGGCCGCCTGCGCGTCCGCCGCCGTCTTGAACTGCATGCCGGCCGTGTTCGGGGTGCCGTCGTCGGTGACGCCGGCGGTGGGCAGCGTGAACGTCACGTCCGCGTTGTCGCCGGTCTTCGACGTGACGATCAGCTTGTTGTCCTTGTCCACCGATGCCGCGAACTTCTCCGCGAAGCCGGAGTTGTTGTTGAGCGTGTCGGCCACGTCCTGGACGGTCTTGTGGCTGCCCGGGGCCGCGCCCAGGTTCACCGTCACGTCCGGGTCGACGCTGCCGGTGATGTTGAAGGACATGTCGCCCTCGACGTCCGTCGGGGTGAGCACCTCGAAGGACTTCGAGTTGCCGCCGAGCTTGGCCGCGATGTCGGTGACGTCGACCGAGCTGAGGTCGACCGAGATCTGGCTGTTGGCGTCCCCGTCGGCGCCGACCTGGAACTTCAGCGGCGTCGCGTTGCCGTTCAGCAGCTTGGTGCCGTTGAAGTTGGTCGAGTCGCCGATCCGCTTCAGCTCGTCGTTGAGGCTGGAGACCTCGGTGGCGATGTTGGCCCGGGCCTTGTCGTTGTTCGAGTCGTTACCGGCCTGCACGCCCAGGTCACGCATGCGCTGCAGGATCGAGTGCACCTCGTTGAGCGCACCCTCAGCGGTCTGCACCACCGAGACACCGTCCTGCGCGTTGCGGACGGCGACCTTGAGGCCACCGACCTGGCTGCGCAGACCCTCACTGATCGCCATACCCGCGGCGTCGTCGGCGGCCCGGTTGATCCGGAAGCCGGACGACAACTTCTCCAGCGACTTCGACATCTGGTTGTCGGAGACCGACAGGCTGCGGTAGGCGTTCTGGGCAGCGATGTTCTGGTTGATACGAAGACCCATTTGAATTTCCTCCTTGAGTGGGGTCCTGACCGGCCCGTCCGTGAGCCGTTGTGCTTACGCCATCAGTGATCGGTCGGCCACGGTGCGTCCTGAGGGGTATCTGAAGTTTGTTCAGAACTTCTTCCGGGGCCGGATCCGGCCGGGACCCGATTCGCAACCCGAAGGCGCTCAAGTCCTCAGGGACGCCCGGCGAGTGCCGACTTGTCCGGTGAAGCGGGAGGGACTCCTGCCGTGGAGAGGAGGAGCCGGTGAGTCTGACTGACCTGTCCAGCGTCCTGTGGCGTGCGCGGGAGCTGTTGGAACTCCTGTTGTTCAAACTCGAGGAGGAGCAGTTGCTGCTCGCCTCGAACCGGTCCCGCTGGCTCGCGCACGCCACCCGCGAGGTGGAGGTGGTGCTGGATCAGATCCGCCAGACCGAGGTCGTGCGGGCGGCCTATGCGCAAGGTGTCGCGGTGGAGCTCGGGCTCAACGCCGAGGCGTCCCTCGGGCAGCTCGCCGACGCGGCGCCGGCGCCCTGGTCGGACCTGCTGCACCAGCACCGCAAGGCGTTCCTGACGCTGACCTCGGAGATCGGTGCCATCGCGGAGTCCAACCGTGAGCTGTTGACCGCCGGGCAGCGCGCAGCTCGCGAAACCATGCTCGCGTTCGCCGGAACCGTGGAAACGTACAGCCCGCAAGGGAAAACCGTCAGCGGCGGCGTGCGCCGCCCCAGCCTGGTGGATGAGGCGATCTGATGGGCAGCAGTTTCGGCGGTATCAACACCGCACTGACCTCCCTCTACGCGCAGCGTCGCGGCCTGGACGTCACCGGCCAGAACATCGCGAACGCCAACACTGAGGGCTACACCCGGCAGCGGGTCCAGATGCAGTCCCAGGTCGGCTCGCTCTCACCGGCCATGTACGCGAAGACCGACGGGCTCGGCACCGGCGTCGCCGTGTCGGACGTCCAGCGCCTGCGCGACGAATACCTGGAGAACAGGGGCCGGACCGAGCACGGCGCGAGTTCGTACCTGGCCGCTCAGAGCGCGTCCTACACCGCGATCGAGGACGCCTTCGCCGAGCCGAGCGACACCGCCCTGGCGGCCCAGCTGCGCGACATGTGGGGCGGCTGGAACGACGTCTCCAACAACCCGCAGCTCTCCGCGCCCCGCTCGGCCCTGATCCAGCAGAGTGCCACCGTGGCCGACCAGCTGAACGCCGCCCAGGACTCGCTGTCCCGGCAGTGGAGCCAGGACCGCACGCAGATGTCGGCCTACGTCGACGACGTGAACGTGACGGCCGGGTCCATCGCCCAGCTCAACGACAGCATCATCATGGCCAACGCCTCCGGGCTGACGGTCAACGAGCTGGAGGACCGGCGGGACCTGCTGGCCATGAAGCTCGCCGAGCTCACCGGGGCCACCGCCGCGAAGCGGGAGAACGGCGGGATGGACGTCTTCATCGGCGGCTCCACCCTGGTCACCGGGACCACGGTCCGCGAGATCGACGTCACCGGCGCGAAGCGGCTGCAGGATCAGCTGTCCGGCGCGGACCCGGTGCGACTGGTCTGGAAGGACGAACCCAGCTCGACGATCCAGGCGGGCGGCAAGATGGGCGCCTCCATGGACACGATGACCACCATCATCCCGGGGTTGTCGGGCGACCTCACCTCGGTCACCGACAATCTGATCAACTCCGTGAACGCCAAGCACCGCGACGGTTTCAGCGTCGACGGCAGCACCGGACTGGACTTCTTCGGGCGCAACCCGGACGGGTCCGTCACGGTCCTCATCAAGGATCCGGACAAGGTGGCCGTCGCGGGGGCCAGCGGCACCCTCGACAACTCCGTGGCCGACGCCATCGCCGACATCGGCGACGCGGCCGACGGCCCGGACCGCGAGTACCAGTCGATGATCGGTCGGCTCGGGGTCTCCTCGCAGGGCTCCACCCGGCGGGCCGAGATCCAGGCCGTGGTGACCGAGCAGATCGACGCGGCGCGCGAGGGCGAGTCCGGGGTGAATCTCGACGAGGAGATGACCAACCTGCTCACGTACCAGCGCGGGTACGAAGCGGCGTCCCGGGTCCTGACCACGATCGATTCGATGCTCGACCAGCTCATCAACCGTACGGGCCTGGTCGGCAGGTAGGGGTAGACATGATCGGCGGCAGAGTCACCGAGGGCAGCATCCACACCCGGGTGCTGGCCAACCTCCAGCGCAACATCGCCAAGGGCGCGAAGATCCAGGACCAGCTGTCCAGCGGCAAGCAACTGAACCGGCCGTCGGACTCGCCGGCCGGCACGGTCTCGGCCCTGCAGTTGCGGGGCGAGACGCGCACCAGCCTGCAGTACACCCGCAACGCCGACGACGGCCTGGGCTGGCTCGGCACCCTGGAGCAGACCCTGGGCAGCTCGTCGACCCTGGTCAACCGGGCCCGGGACCTGACCGTGCAGGGCCTGAACTCCACCACGAACGGGGCCCAGGCCAACGAGGCGCTGGCCACCGAGATCGACCAGATCCGCGAGTCGCTGGTGTCCTATGCGAACACCCGCTATCTCGATCGGCCGGTGTTCGGCGGTAACACCACCGAGCCGGTGGCCTACGACAAGGACGGCGGCTTCACCGGGAATGCGTACGACCCGGCCGATGCCTCGCGCACGAGTGTGTCGCGCACGGTCGGTTCCAATGTGAAAGTGCGGGTCGACATGACCGGCCCGGAGGCGTTCGGCGACAACACCGATGTCAGTGCCGACACCACCGGATTGTTCCGGGTCCTGGAGAACGTTTCAGCGCACCTGCGCTCCGGTGACAACGCCGCCCTGCAGCACGACCTGACCAGCCTTGACAAGGCCGGCAACAAACTGAAATCGGCCATTTCCGAGATCGGCTCACGATATAATCGGATTACGCAGATGAAGGAATCGGCCCAGGACCGCTTGTTGTCCGTGACCTCGCAGCTGTCGGACATCGAGGACATCGATCTGCCGAAAACCATCATGGATATGCAGCTTCAGCAGACCTCGTACCAGGCTGCCCTGGCCGCCACGGCCAAGGTTATTCAACCCTCGCTCATCGATTTCCTGAGGTGACCATGACTACTCGCACCGCGTCCCGACCGATTGGGGCATCCGTGACCGACACCGAGCTGAACATGCCGATCATCGACATGGCCGTCCCCATGCCCGGCTTTCCGGCCCATCGGCAATTCGTCCTGGTCCGGCTGAATGACAACGGCCTGCTCTACGCGTTCACGTCCGTCGATGACCCGAGTCTGCGATTCCTCGTCGCCCCGCCGGAGCCGTTCTTCCCGGACTACGCGCCGGAGATCGAGAACGACGTCTTCGCCGCGCTGAACACCAAGGACCCGGACCGGCTGCTGGTCATGGTCGTCATCACCGCGGGCGTCCAGGAGACCACGGCGAATCTGCTGGCCCCGATCATCGTGGACCGGGACAGCCGCCGGGCCATGCAGGTCGTGCTGTCCGGCACTGACATGCCGGTGCGCGCCGTCATGCGCCAGGCGTACTGACGGACTCGCTCAGGTGTCCTGTCCACGGATGGAGAAGGGACTGCCGCCATGCTCGTGCTGACCAGGAGGGCCGGCGAGAGCGTGATGATCGGCGACGACGTCGTCGTGACCGTGCTCGAGACGCGCGGTGACGTCGTCCGGATCGGTATCAACGCCCCGCGCAGCGTCCAGGTGCATCGCGAAGAGGTGTACCAGGAACTGCAGGCGGTCAACCGGGAAGCGGCGTCGCCCGACGAGGCGGCCGTCCGCGCGGTGACCGAGATGTTGCGTCCGGCCGGTGCCGAACCGCCGGGCGACTGACCCTCCAATGTGGTACCAACCTGGGCCGGCTCCCTGTGGGAGTCCGGCCCGTTGGCTTGCCCGGCAACGGTTTCCGGTCCGGTCCGGCGCCGCCGCCCGGATGGACGGCGGCGCCGGGTTCAGCGGATGGACAGCCCGCGGGCCTTGAAGAACGCGATCGGGTCGACGGCGTTCTCCCGGGTCGCCGGCGCGCCGGCGTGCACCTCGAAGTGCAGGTGCGGGCCGGAGGACGCGCCCGACGTGCCCACGTAGCCGAGGATCGCGCCGCGCGGGACGCTCTGGCCGACGGTGACCGCCGGGCGCCGCACCATGTGGCAGTACCGGGTCACCAGGTCG
The DNA here is from genome assembly GCF_040649415.1 of Actinoplanes sp. NPDC048967. Taxonomy (NCBI): domain Bacteria; kingdom Bacillati; phylum Actinomycetota; class Actinomycetes; order Micromonosporales; family Micromonosporaceae; genus Actinoplanes; species Actinoplanes sp. NPDC048967. Next base: position 452,834 of record NZ_JBEZFL010000002.1, on the reverse strand, counting down.
CCCTCGTGCTGGACCTCGACGTACCAGCCGCAGCCGCGCAGGGCGGAACTGCCGTCCACGTCGCAGCTTCCCTTGGAGACGTTGCAGACCACGCGGATGACGGTGCCGGCGGTGGCCGCGCGGATCGGTGTGTTGCGGGTGGCGCCGAGGTCGACGCCGTCGTGGGCCGGACGGCCGGTGGTACGGAAGCCGCTGACCAGACCGGCGGCGACGGGAAGCATCCAGGTGCCGGACACGGGCGGCACCGGTACGGCCGACACCGGCGCGGCCGGGCTGCACTTCGGAAGGGTGAAGGCGCCCCGCTGGACGTACGCGTCGGAGATGTAGCTGTTGTCGGCCAGGCGGTCCCAGTAGCCGGTGTTCGTCACGGTCCCGCTGATGAACTGCCCGGCGATCCGGCAGACGATCGAGACGGTGGCGCCGTTGCGGATGGTGCCGACCCGGGGGCTGCCCGCGGACGGGGCGCTGCGCGCGTTGAGCGGCGTTCCACCGGTGACGACCTTGCCGGTACCGGCGATCCTGGCCGCGGTGCCCGCCGCGGCGGCGGGAGCGGGGCTGAGGGTCAAAGTGCCGCCGACGGTGCCGACCGCGGCGAGCAGGGCGAGGGCGGTGCGCTGATGTCGTCGTTTCATGGGTTTCCCTTCGGCTGTACGAGGAGGCGCGCTCGTCAGGCCAGGCTGCCGAGCGCGGGATGCCGGTCCGGTGCTCCGTCAGTGCAGAACAGTTGCGGCAAATGGATAAAAACCGGCGCGGATGGGCCGATCCGCCTTGAAGATGGAATTACCGCCGCACCAGGAGCCCGGACACTCGGGCACATGGTCGCCTTCGAGGGGGACGTAGATGTCGAGATTGACGGAAATGGGCATCGCCAAGCGTCTGACGCTTATCGTGCTCGTCGGTGTGCTGGCCCTGCTCGCCCTGGCCACCATCACGGTGCAGGGGCAGAACCGGGTCGTCGGCCAGTCCGACGACGTGCGCACGCTGGAGGCCTGCCTGGGGGCGCTCAACCACCTCGACACCCGGCAGAGTGAGCTCAAGGTCGACGCGTACCGGTCGGCCCTGAAGCACGACGTCACCCAGGACGTCGCCGACGACGTGGTCTCGGCCACCGAGGCGGCCGACGGGGTCGAGTCGTGCGGGCTGACCGGCGCCCTGGCCACCGAGTTCGGCTCGATCCGGCCGGACGTCAACGACTTCGGCACCTTCATCACCGGCTTCGTCCAGCAGTCCCTGACCCCCGGCGCGGCCGCCGCCCCGAACACCGACCAGATCGCCGAGCGCAACCACGCCGTGGACGACCAGCTCGGGGCCCTGAACGAGAAGGTGACGGCCACCGCCCTCAAGGAGCGTGCCGCCATGGCCGACGCGGTCAGCGACACCAAGCGGGCCGCCTGGATCGTCGGTCTCGTCGGGCTGCTCCTGCTGATCGGGCTGTCCATCCCGCTGGCCCGGTCGATCCTGCGCCCGGTGCAGCGGCTCGGCGAGGTCATCGAGGCGCTGCAGCGGGGTGATCTCACTCAGCGCAGCGGCATCACGACCCGCGACGAGGTCGGCCGGATGGCCACCGGGCTGGACGCCGCCGTCGAGTCGATCCACCGCTCGCTCACCACCATCGGCCAGGAGGCCGAGACCCTGGCCAGCTCGGCGACCGAGCTGTCGGCCGTGGCCGGGCAGATCGCCGACGCCGCCCAGGACACCGACGCGCAGACCTCCTCGGCGTCGAGCGAGGCCGAGGAGATCTCCCGCAACGTGCAGACGGTGGCCGCGGGCTCCGAGGAGATGGGCCTGAGCATCCGGGAGATCTCGCGCAACACCAGCGAGGCCGCGCAGATCGCCGCGGTCGCCGTGTCCGAGGCCGCGCAGGCCACCGAGACGATCCGGCAGCTCGGCGAGTCCTCGGCGGAGATCGGCAACGTGATCAAGCTGATCACCTCGATCGCCGAACAGACCAACCTGCTGGCGCTGAACGCGACCATCGAGGCGGCCCGGGCCGGCGACGCCGGCAAGGGCTTCGCGGTGGTGGCCAGCGAGGTCAAGGATCTGGCCCAGGAGACCGCGCGGGCCACCGAGGACATCGGATCCCGGGTGAACGCGATCCAGCAGGACACCGGCGGGGCGGTCGAGGTGATCGGCCGGATCAGTGAGGTCATCGCCAAGATCAATGATTTTCAGACGACGATCGCGAGCGCCGTCGAGGAGCAGACCGCGACCACCGGCGAGATGAGCCGTAGCATCAGCGAGGTGGCGTCGGGCAGCAGCCGGATCGCCGCCAACATCTCCGACGTCTCCACCGCCAGCGGCACCGCCGTGCACGGGGTCACGCAGACGCGCCAGGCCAGCGAAGAAGTGGCCCGGACGGCCGAGCAACTGCGCACTCTGGTGGGCGCTTTCCGGCTCTGACCGGGCGCACCCGGACTGCACCTGGTGCGGCCCCGGTCCACAACACCGGGGCCGCACCGTAATCCCCAGGGCGAGAAGAGCTCGTCCGGCGGGAATCGGTCTCGGGAGTCATCGTGGGTGCAGAGCGCGAATCGGTCATGGACGGCACCACCCTCGCCACGCCGGCGCCCGCCCTCGATCTGCGGGCCGACGCCCACGTGCACACGGGGTTCGCGGCGGGCCGGGACAGTGTGGGCCTGATCGTCTCCGCCGCCGACCACGCCGGGCTGACCTCCGTCACCTTCGCCGATCAGGTGGGGCCCGAGACGACGTGGCTGCCCGCGTACGCGGACACCATCCGCCGGGCCCGCCGGCGCACCGAGCTGAACCTGCGCATCGCCGCCGAGGTCGAGGTCGTCCAGTGCGACGGCTGGCTGGCCTGGCCGGGGGACCTGGGGCACCTCGAGGCGGTGTCGGTGGCCGTGTCCCGGCTGCCGCTGGCTTCCGGCCCGGCCCTGCCGCGTGACGTGCGGGCCCAGCTCGCCGCGGGTGAGCTCACCCCGGAGCAGGTCGCCGAGATCGTGGTGACGGCGACGATCAAGGGCATGGACCGGGCCTCCCGGTACGCGCCGGCGCAGCTCGCCCGGCCGTTGAGCCTGCTGAGCCAGGTCGGCGTCGACGAGTCGGCGGTGACCCGGGACATGCTGGCGGCGCTGGCCACCGCCTGCCTCGTCACCGGTACAGCCGTCGAGATCAGCGAGGCCTGGCGGGGCCCGTCCCCACTGGTGGCGGCCACTCTGCGGGAGGCTGGTGTGGCCCTGGTGGCGGCGAGTGACGCCCGGTACGCCGGCGAGGTCGGCCAGTGGCAGTACCTGCGCCGGGTCTGATCGGAACCGGCGTCAATCCGTAATCGCGTACGTACTCTCAGTCATGCCAGCACTTCAGCATGGGAGAGATGCGATGAGTATGGTTCAGCAGGCCGTCGAGATCGGTGCCCCGCTGCACGCGGTGTACGAGCAGATCGCGACGTTCGAGAACTATCCGCGGTTCATGACCGGTGTGCAGCGGGTGACCCGGATCGGCGACGACCAGACCCACTGGATCATGGACGTCGAGGGCCATCGCCGGGAGTTCGACGCCCAGATCACCGAGCGCTCCCTGGACGAGCGGGTCTCCTGGGCGACCACCGAGGGACCGCTGCTCGCCGAGACCATCACGTTGCGGCCGATGGGTGAGACCCGGACCCAGATCGTCGCCCAGCTCGAGGCCGACGTGGCCTTCCTGCTGCCCAGCGACCGGCACGGTCAGGAGACCCTGCGCCGGCGGCTCAAGGCCGACCTGGACACCTTCAAGGGCCTGATCGAGACCGGCAAGCTGGGTGACCTGCAGCTGCGCGGGGCGAGCTCCAAGCAGCTGGGCGGCGTGCCGGGCAACCCGGCGTCACCGGCCTCGGTCGCGGCCCGGGCCCGGGGCGGCCGGCCGCATCCCGGTGCGGGCTGGGGCACCAGCGCCGGCGAGTTCAGCAACGCCAACGCGGGCACCGACGTGGACATCACCTCGGCCCCGGGCATCACCAGCGCCGCCGACCTGGACGACGTACTGGCCCCCGGCCGCCGGATCGGCGGCTCACGGTCGGTGAGCGGCGGCGCCGCCCCGATGGGCGGCCGGTCGATGGGTTCCCGCGACGTCCGCGGCGACGGCATCATCCACGAGGAGGAACGCGGCGGCGACCACGACTGGTGACGCGGGCTCACCGCGCCGATTCGAACGTGACCACCAGACGGGCACCCCGGGGCTCGGCCCGCTCGTAGCGGACCGAGCCCCGGTTGGCTTCCACCAGGTGCCGCACGATGAACAGGCCCAGCCCGGCGCCGCGCACGAACCGGTCGAAGAGCTGCGGCACCAGTTCCTCGGGGATCCCCGCGCCGCGGTCCTGCACCACCAGCTCGATCGACTCGCCGGCCGGGCCGGCGCTGACCACCAGTGGCGGATCGCCGTATCTCAGGGCGTTGCCCAGCAGGTTGTGCACCACGTGCCAGAGGTGCTGGCGGTCGGCCAGCGCGGCCAGGTCCTCGTCGATCTCGATCGCCACGTCCGCCGTGCACCTGAGCTCCGCCGCCACCGCGGTGACGACCTCCCGCACCGGCACCGGGGTCCGCCGCGCGGTGACCGCCCCGGTGTCCAGCCGGAACAGCAGCTGCAGGTCGTTCATCATCTTGACGAGCCGCCGGGTGTTCTTGTCGATCTTCGTGGTCAGCTCGAGTCGGGTGTCCTCGTCCAGCTCGGCCCAGTCGGCGCTGAGCAGCTCGGAGAGGCTCGCGATGGAGCTGATCGGCTGGGCCACGTCGTGGGTCAGCATCGAGGTCAGATCGTTCTTGAACGCCAGCGCCGCGGCCAGCCGCGCGTTCGACTCCCGCAACTGCTCGTTGCTGCGCTCCAGCTCACCGGCCCGTTCCCGGAGCTCGTCGGCGACCCGCTTGCGGTCGGTGATGTCGACGTAGGTCGCCACGTAGGCCCGGGGCTGCCCGTCAGCGTCGGGGATGGGCGCCATGGTGGCCAGTACGGGGATGTCCGTGCCGTCCGCGTGCCGGACCAGCCAGTCGCCGGTCCCGGCCGGCGGCAGCGAGGCCGGTTCCGGGGCGAGCGGCTCGCTGTGCCCGGTCAGCTCCCGCCAGCGCCGGTTGACGTCGATCACCCGGTGGTTGGCGTCGAGCACCATCACCGCCTCGTTCATCGACTGCAGCAGCGTGTCCGCGAACTCCCGGCGCTCGCGCAGTTCGGCGACCAGTTCCCGTTGCTGGCGGTCGGCGCCCTCCAGCGAACGGACCAGGAAGCCGATCAGGGCCAGCACGGCGAGCGCGGCCAGGATCGCGCCGGTGCTGATCGCGGCCGCGGGCCGGCTGATCCCGGTGCGCACCGCCAGCGCGCTGATCAGTGCGGCGACCACCGGTACGGCGATCACCGCGGGCAGCGTGTGCCGGATCTTGGTGCCGGGTCCGGCGGCCGCGGCGGTACGCAACGGACCCGCTTCCGGCCGCGCGAGGATGGCCCCCAGCGCCAGCGTGAGCAGGGCGCCGGCGTGGTACGGCGTCATCACACTGTCCGGCCCACCGCCGTCCGGAAAGGTCGGCGCGAACATCCGCGGCACGAGCGCGACCAGCGCGATGATCGTGGCCCCGGCCAGCAGGGGATCGGCGATCCGGAACCGGGACTGCTCACCGGGCCGGCGGATCCGTACGTCGATGCAGGTCAGGGCGAGCCCGGTCAGCAGGGTGGCGACGGCCGCCGCCGGATGCCGGGCCAGGGCGGCGGCTCCCAGCAGAGCAGCCACGCCGGCCAGGACGTACGCGGTGACGCGCGACACCGGCGTGGACCGGGTCGGCGCCAGCAGCAGCAGAGCGAGCCCGGCGGCCAGCAGTGCGGCCGCCGGGCTCGACGTCAGGGTGTTCTCTCCAGCGGGGGAGGTGAGCAGGTTCAGGGCGCCGAAGACGGCCACCGCGACACCGGCGCACCCGGCGAGGATCCGGGACAGCCTGCCCACGTCCTGCGCCGCGATCTGCACCGGTGGAACCCCTCTAAATATGGGCGTTTCCGCCCAAGTGTGAGGGAGTGATCATATCGCGGCGGATGGGATCAAGTGGTCACGCCGTGTGAGACTGTCCGGCCCACTCGAAGCCGTCCTCGACGGTGACCTTGGCCGCGACCAGCACCAGCCGGTCGGCGTGCTTGTTGGCGTGGTGCCCGCAGAACACCAGCGAGCCGCCGCTGCTGAGGGCGATCTCGGCCTTGGCGGCCGCGCTGCAGCTGTCGCAGCGGTCGACCAGGGACGGGACGGTGACGATCTCGGGCGACAGCATGGTGGTCATCATCGCTCTCCTTGCTCGGTGGCGGTGCAGCGGTCCTGACAGCGGGTACTTCGGCCCGCCGGAAGGGCGCCTTAGCCCTCGGGACGTCGTTCGGGGCCCTGCAACTGAGGCGCAACCGGCAAGGTCCCTGGTGACTCTGTCCCGTCGTCAACCTTTCCCTCAGACGCCACCGGCCATGCGCCGTCACGCGGGTGAAGTCGTTCGCCTGTGGCTTAACGGGAGGGAACCCAGAATGACTCGCAACGACGGCCGGCGCCGCACCGCGCGCTTCGCGCTGACCGCCGGCATCGCCACCGCGGCCGCAGTGACCGGCGTCACCGGCTCGGCCCTCGCGGGTACGCCCACCGCCCTGCCCACCGGCCCGATCCGCGCGGCGGCCACCGTGGACGCGATCCCCGGCAGCTACATCGTGGTGCTCAAGCCCGGTACGGCGGCGGCCGCCCAGGTCACCTCCGCTTCCCGGTCCCTCGTGAAGCGGTACGGCGGCCAGGTCCGCGCCAACTACCTCTCGGCCGTCCGGGGCTTCCAGGCCACCATGACGGCCACCGCGGCCCGTCGGCTCGCCGCGAACCCGGCTGTCGACTATGTCGAGCAGGACGCCACCGTCCGGATGGCCGACACCCAGACCACCCCGACGTGGGGCCTGGACCGCATCGACCAGCCCGCGCTCCCGCTGTCGAAGACCTACACCTACCGCTCGGCGGCCAACGTGACCGCGTACGTGCTGGACACCGGCATCCGGATCAGCCACACCGAGTTCGGCGGCCGGGCCGGCCACGGCTGGGACTTCATCGACAAGGACGCCACCGCCCAGGACTGCAACGGGCACGGCACCCACGTGGCGGGCACGATCGGCGGCCGCACGTACGGCGTCGCCAAGGACGTCAAGCTGGTCGGCGTGCGGGTGCTGGACTGCACCGGGTCCGGCTCGTACTCGGCGATCATCGCCGGCGTCGACTGGGTGACCACGCACGCGGTCAAGCCGGCCGTGGCCAACATGAGCATCGGCGGCACGCTGAGCTCCGCGCTCAACGCCGCGGTCACCAAGTCCATCGCCTCCGGCGTCACGTACGCGGTGGCGGCCGGCAACGAGAACAAGAACGCCTGCAACTACTCGCCGGCGGCCACGCCCAACGCGATCACGGTCGGCGCCACCGAGAGCACCGACGCCCGGGCCTCCTTCTCCAACTTCGGCTCCTGCCTCGACATCTTCGCGCCGGGCGCCAAGATCACGTCCGCGGGCTACTCGTCGGACACCGGCACCCAGTCGATGAGCGGCACCTCGATGGCGGCCCCGCACGTGGCGGGCGCGGCGGCGCTGGTGCTGGGGGCCGACCCGGCGGCCACGCCGGCCCAGGTGCTCACCGCCCTCACCACGAAGGCGTCAGCGGACAAGGTGACCTCGCCGGGTACGGGCTCGGTCAACAAGCTGCTCAACACCACCTGGCTGAACGCCACCGTCGGCACCCCGAGCCCCACGCCGACCACGATCCCCACCACGACAGCCCCGACGAGCGCACCGACCACCGCTCCGACGACCGCCCCGCCCACGACGACCCCCGTCACGAGTGCGCCGGTGACCGCGTGCGGGCCGTTCACCATGGGTACGGACGTGCGGATCAGCAAGTACGGCACCGCGTCGAGCAGCGTCAGCATCTCCGGCTGCACCGGCACCGCGTCGGCGACCTCCAGCGTGACGGTGACCGTCGCGCACGGCTACCGCGGATCGCTCGTCGTCTCGCTGGTGAGTCCGCGGGGCACGAAGTACACCCTGAAGCAGGCCGACAAGACGGACACCGGGGCGAATCTGGCCCACACGTACCCGATCAACCTGTCCGGTACGTCGCGCAACGGTACGTGGACGTTGCAGGTCAAGGACTCCTACGGCACCACGACCGGAATCCTGGACAAGTGGAAGTTGACGTTCTGAAAGCTCGGAAAGCCGTACCGGTGCGCGGCCGCGCCGATAGCGTGTCTCGTTAGTAGAGCCAAGGAGGCCGCCATGACTGAGGCCACGCAAGAGCGCCCCACGGTCCTCGTCGTCGACGACGAGGAGGACCTGCGGGACATCATGCGCCGGATGCTCGAGCGCCGCGGCTTCGCCACCCTGGTGGCCGGCGACCGCGAGCAGGCTGTCGCGGTCTGCCAGGACCATCCCGGGGTGATCGACGTGCTGGTCACCGATCTCAACCTGCCCGGCGACTCGGGTGGCGAGCTGGCCCGCACCGCGACCGGGCTGCGTCCCGAGATGGGCGTCGTGTTCATCTCGGGCCTGCCCAAGGACATCGCCGTCACCAAAGGCCTGATCGAGGCGGACGCGTTGCTGGTCAAGAAGCCGTTCACCGCCGATCTGCTGCTCGAGGCCCTGCGCTCGATCCTCGACCAGCGGGCACCGACCGTGTGACGACCTGAGCGAGAACGCCGCCGGAGCTGCTCCGGCGGCGTTTTCTGCGTTCCGGCCTCGGCCGAACGGCGGAGGGGCCGTCGGCCGCAAAGCCCTTCATCCGCTGGGGCTCCTGCCGCCAGAGGGTCCACTGTGGCGCGGCTCCTGGCCTGCACCCGTTCGCGATCCGGACCGGCACCCGCCCGCGCCGAACCTGAATGTCAGACAGCAATTGTTTGACATACAGGGGGAACGACGTGACGGCCAGGCGCAGGACGATCGGAGTCGCACTGACGGGTGTGGTGGTGGCCGGCGCGGGTGTCGCGCTGACCGGTACGGCGAACGCCGCGACGACAACCGAGACGACGACCACCTACAGCACCGACGACGCCTACACGTCCAGCACCCGCCGGACGGTGAACTTCGGCTCGGCCGACAAGCTGGTGGTCGGCAAGGAGTCGGGGGAGACCCGGCTGTCCTATGTGAAGTTCGCGCCCAAGGTCGCCGCGGGTGCCACCGTCACCGCGGCCGAGCTGCGGCTGCCGGTGGAGAGCAAGCCGGTCGCCGCCACGCTCAGCGTCTATTCGGTGGCGAGCGGGTGGTCGGAGCAGAAGCTCACCGCGGCGAACGCGCCGGCCCTCGGCCCGCTGGTGGCCTCGATCAAGCCCAAGCTCACCGACACCACGCTGCGCTTCGACGTCTCCAAAGTGGTCACCAAGGCCGGTACCTACGCGTTCGCGCTGAAGTCGGCGGCCACCACCGGCGTCACCCGGCTGCGCGCCATCGAGTACGGCACCACCACCGCCGGTGGCCCCGAGCTGGTCCTGACGGTCAAGCGCGCCACGACCACCACCGCCCCGACGACGACCGTCCCGCCGACCACCACGCCGCCGACCACCACGCCGCCGACGACCGTCCCGCCGACCACCACGCCGCCGACGACCGTCCCGCCGACCACGGTCCCGCCGACCACGGTCCCGCCGACCACGGTCCCGCCGACCACGGTCCCGCCGACCACGGCGCCGCCGGCGGAGTGCGTCACCGGTGCGCTGCTCGTGCCGTCCTGCGGCGTGCTGTGGGGCGCCGCGGCCGGTGGCTTCACCGACACCCCGCGCGACCAGGCCCTCAAGACCTGGGAGACGCTCACCGGGCGCACCGCGACGATCTTCCACCAGTACCACAAGGGCGACGAGCAGTTCCCGACCAAGGCCGAGATCGCCATGACCCAGGACCCGCAGCGCCCGCGGGTGCTGTTGCTGAACTGGAAGGTCGCCTACAACTCGACCTGGGCCAAGGTCGCCGCCGGCCAGCAGGACGCCCGGATCGACAAGTGGTCCGCGTACGTCAAGCAGAACTTCCAGCAGAAGTTCTTCCTCGCGCTGCACCACGAGCCGGAGAACGACGTGCAGACCACCGCCGCGTCGGGCATGACCGCCAAGGACTATGCCGCGATGTACCGGCACGTGATCACCCGGCTGCGGGCCAACGGCGTCACCAACGCCGTCAACGTGATCGCCTACATGGGCAACGAGAAGTGGATGGCCCAGTCCTGGTGGAAGGACCTCTACCCGGGCGACGCGTACGTCGACTGGGTCGGCCTCGACTCCTACGTCAGCGTGGAGAAGGGCTACTACCACTACGGCGACATGGGTGACATCCTCGACCGCCAGCCCACCGGCGGCGGCCTCGGCTGGTACGACTGGGCCGTGCGGAACCACCCCACCAAGCCGATCATGGTGGCCGAGTGGGGCATGTACCACCGCCGCGCGACCCTCACCGACAAGTCCGCCGCGTTCGCCTCGGTCATCCCCGAGCTGAAGGCTCACCCGGCGATCAAGGCCGTCGTCTACTTCGACACCGCCAGCGACGACGAGGGTGACCGGGACATCTCGGTGAACTCGATGCCGAGCAGCCTCACCGCGTTCCGGAAGGTCGCCGCCGACCCGATGTTCAAGGTGACCATCGGCAAGTGACATCGCTCGACCGGGCCCGGCCCTGATCCGAGTAGGTCAGGGCCAGGGCACGGTCAGCTCACCGCGGCGCCAGCGGGCCGGACCGGGTAGCACCGGCCACTGCTCGCGGAACTTCTCGACGGTGGTCCGCCACCGCTGCCGGGGCCCGAACGGCGTGGCCGACGCGTCCCAGGCGGCGCCCAGGGTCCGCAGCAGGTCGTGGATCGGGAAGCCGGGCACGTTGTGATGGATCAGAGCCTTGGGCAGGCGTTCGGCGAAGGTGGCCGGGTGGTCCAGATCGGACAGTCGCGCCGACAGGGTCAGCGTCTGCGGCCCGTCCGCGCCGACCACCGCCCAGGTGGCGATCCGGCCTAGCTCGTCACAGGTGCCCTCGACCAGCAGGGCGCCGGTGGCGGTCATGGTGGCCCACGCGGCGGGCACCTCGTCCTCGTCATACTGGCGCAGCACGTTGAACGCGCGGACCACCTGGGGGCGCAGGCCGGCCAGCTCGAAGCCGCCCCGGCGGAACTCCAGCAGCGGCGGGTCCGCCCACGGCTGGGCGTCGCTCACCCGTACCGGATCGATCTCGAGACCGACCACCGCGATGTCCGGGCGGACCGCCGCGGCCAGCCGGCCGCGCAGCTCGACCGCCGTGACCGGCGTCGCGCCGTAGCCCAGATCCACGACCAGCGGTGCGGCCGCGCGGGCCAGCAGCTCGCCGCAGCGGTACGCGATGAAGTTGTCCACCCGGCGCAGCCGGTTGGGGTTCGTGGTGCCCCGGGTGACCGCACCGACCGGCTTCATGGCGTCAGCTCTGCTCCCGGGCCACCTTGTGCTGGGCCGCCTGGGCGATCGGGCGCACCACCAGCCGGTCGACGTTGACGTGCTGCGGGCGGGTGGCGACCCAGGCGACGCAGTCCGCGATGTCCTCGGCGACCAGCGGCTCACGCACCCCGGCGTAGATCGCGTCGACCTTGGCCGGGTCGCCGAGGCGGTTGAGCGAGAATTCCTCCGTGCGCACCATGCCCGGGTCGATCTCGATGACCCGCACCGGCCGCCCGGCCAGCTCCAGGCGCAGCGTGCCGACCAGGGCGTTCTGCGCGTGCTTGGCCGCCGTGTAACCGGCGCCACCCTCGTAGACCGTGAAGGCCGCGGTCGACCCGATGGTGACCACCGTGCCCGCGCCACTGGCCTCCAGGGCCGGCAGCAGCGCCTTGGTGACCCGCAGCGTGCCGAGGACGTTCACCTCGTACATCCACTGCCAGTCGGCGACCGAGCCGGCCTCGACCGGGTCCATCCCGCGCGCGCCGCCGGCGTTGTTGACCAGCAGCGCCACCGGCGCACCGAGCTCGCCGACCGCCGCGGCCAGTCCGTCCACGGAGTCGTCGGACGTGACGTCGCACACCACGGCGGTGGCGTCCGCGCCGATCTCGGTGACCAGCGTCTCCAGCCGGTCGGCCCGGCGCGCGGCGGCCACCACGTGGAAGCCCTCGGCGGCCAGCCGGCGTGCGGTGGCCGCGCCGATACCGCTGGACGCCCCGGTGACGACGGCGATCTTCTTCTGCACCATCCTTTGATCCTGCCTCACCGCGGCGGGAGAGCTGGGTCACCCCCGGCCTCCTGGCGTTGGGTTGAGGGCCGGTGGATGGGGAAGATGAACGACGGCGTAACAGTTCCCCGTTACGTTCCACTGCTTTCGCGAAGGGACACGACGTGGCTGAGCTGCGGGCTGCAGGCCCCTGGCCGACCCCCCGGCGCATCGCCACCCTCTCCGTGCACACCTCGCCACTGGAGCAGCCGGGCACGGGCGACGCCGGTGGCATGAACGTGTACATCGTCGAGGTGTCCAAGCGGCTGGCCGAGCGGGACGTCGAGGTGGAGATCTTCACCCGCGCCACGTCGAGCGAGCTGCCGCCGGTCGTCGAGATGGCGCCGGGCGTGACTGTGCGCCATGTCACCGCGGGGCCGTTCGAGGGCCTGTCGAAGGAGGAGCTGCCCTCGCAGCTCTGCGCCTTCACCAACGGTGTGCTGCGGGCCGAGGCCGCGCGCCCGCCCGGCGCGTACGACCTGATCCACTCGCACTACTGGATGTCCGGCCAGGTCGGCTGGCTGGCCCGGGAGCGCTGGGGCGTTCCGCACGTGCACACCGCGCACACCCTGGCCAAGGTCAAGAACAGGTTCATCGCCGCCGGTGACCGCCCCGAGCCCAAGGCTCGGGTGATCGGCGAGGAGCAGGTCATCGCCGAGGCGGACCGGCTGGTCGCCAACACCCGGTTCGAGGCCCAGGACCTGGTCAGCTGTTACGACGCCGACCCGACCCGGCTCACCGTGGTGCAGCCGGGCGTGGACCTGGACCGCTTTCGACCCCGGTCCACCCGGGCGGCCGACCGCCGCCGGCTCGGCCTGCCCGAACGCGGGTACGTGGTGGCCTTCGTCGGCCGGATCCAGCCCCTCAAGGGTCCGGACGTGCTGATCAACGCGCTGGCCGCACCCGCCCTGCGCGACGAGGACGTGACCGTGGTGATCTGCGGCGGCCCCAGCGGCAGCGGCCTGGACCGGCCGACCGCCCTGATCGAGCTGGCCGCCTCGCTCGGCGTCTCGCACAAGGTGCGCTTCGTGGCGCCGCAGACCGGCGAGGCCCTGGCCGCGCTCTACCGGGCCGCCGACCTGGTCGCCGTCCCCTCCCACAACGAGTCGTTCGGGCTGGTGGCGCTGGAGGCGCAGGCCTGCGGCACGCCGGTGGTCGCGGCGGCCGTGGGTGGACTGGTCACGGCGGTCACCGACGGTGTCAGCGGAGTGCTGGTGGACGGGCACGATCCCGCCGACTGGGGCAGGGTGCTGGCCGATCTGCTGCTGGCACCGGCCCGCCGGCTGCGGTTGTCGATCGGTGCGGTCCGGCACGCCACCAACTTCTCCTGGGACCGCACCGCGGACGGTCTGCTGCGGGTCTATCGCGAGGCGGTGACCGAGCACCGTGCGCTGATCGAGGCCCGCCTGGCAGGCTCGTTCTCATGGTGACCGGGATCGGCGCGCTGATCGAGCGGGTCTGCGCGGAACGCGAGCTGGAGTGCGAGTCCACCGGCGATGCCTCGTGGGTGGTGACCCTGCCGGGCACGCACAAGCTCAAGACGGCCTGCAACCTCATCGTGGGTGAGCACGCCCTGCGCATCGAGGCGTTCGTGATGCGCCACCCGGATGAGCGGAGCGAGGAGCTCTGGGCCTGGCTGCTGCGCCGCAACGCCCGCATGTACGGCGTGAGTTTCTCGATCGACGCGGCCGGCGACGTCTACCTGACCGGACGGGTGTCGCTGCAGGGCCTGGACGAGGACGAGCTGGACCGGCTGCTGGGCGCGGTGCTGACGTACGCCGACGAATCCTTCGACTCGATGCTCGAGATCGGCTTCGGCTCGTCCATCAAGCGTGAGTGGGAGTGGCGGGTCAAGCGCGGCGAGTCGCTGGCCAACCTCCAGGCCTTCGCCCACCTCGCCGACGAGGAGACCCCGGGCTAACCTCAAGCCTTAACTGTTAAGAGCGTTATCAGTTGGGGGACCGGGTGCCGACCGGGCGTAAGTGGTGGACGGACGCGGCCGGAGGACTGCCCGCGACGTACTGGTATCTCTGGACCGGTCTGCTGATCAACCGGGTCGGCGGCTTCGCCGTGCTGTTCCTGAGCCTCTATCTCACCGCCCAGCGCGGCGCGAGCCCGGCCCTGGCCGGCCTCATCGTCGGCGGGTACGGCATCGGCGGCGTCGCCGGCACCCTGCTCGGTGGTCTGCTCACCGACCGCTGGGGCCGCCGCCCCACGCTGCTGGCCTCGCACTTCGCCACCGCCGCGCTGCTGGTCGCCCTGGCGGTGAGCACGGATCTGCGGTTCGTGGCCGGGCTCGGCCTGCTGCTCGGGCTGGCCCAGTCGATGCCCGGCCCGGCGTTCGTCGCGGCGATCATCGACGTGGTGCCCGCCGAGCGCCGCTCCCGGGCGTTCAACCTCCAGTTCTGGGCGTTCAACCTGGGCATGGCCGGGGCGTCGCTGCTGGCCGGGCTGCTGGCCGAGTGGAGCTATCCGGGGCTGTTCCTGATCGACGCGGCGTCGACTCTGCTCACCGGCGTACTCATCGCCTGGAAGGTCCCGGAGACGCTCAGCCGGCGGCCGCGGATGGCCGCCGCGAAAACCAGCGCGGTGCTGGCCGACAAGGTCTTTCTGGTCTTTGTCGGCCTGACCTTGCTGCAGGCGCTGCTCTATGCCCAGACCAGCACGATCGTGCCGCTGGCGATGAGCGACGACGGGCTGAGCCCGTCGAGCTACGGACTGGTGACCGCGCTGGGCGGGACGCTGATCGTGGTGGGCCAGCTGTTCGTGCCGCGGCTGATCGACCGGCACCGCAAGGACCGGGTGCTGGCGACGGCGGTGGCGGTGATGGCAGTGGGTTTCGCGACGCTGACGTTCGCCGACCGGCTCGGCGGCTACCTGGTGGCGGCGGCGATCTGGACGGTCGGCTCGATGCTGGCCGCGCCGCCGAACGCGGAGATCAATTCGGAGCTGGCGCCGGTCGAACTGCGCGGGCGCTACCAGGCGGTGTTCTTCCTCACCTTCCCCGCGGCGGCTTTCCTGGCGCCGGCGCTGGGCGGGGTGAGCCTGCAAGCGTTCGGCCCGGCGCACTGGCTGATCGTTGCTGCCGTGGGTGTCGTCGCCGCGATTCTGCATCTGGCGGCGGGCCCGAGCCGGGAGCGAAGAGTGAAGGCGGCGGAGCCGAAGGCCGAGAGGCTGACGGCGCCGGCGGCGGCGGGCGACACCCATCCCCATAGGCGTCGCCCGCACTAACCGCCGGTCTCGGGTAACGCCGTCCCCCAACGGCTGATGCCACCCGTCCCCGAACGCCGATCCGCGGTGGCCCCGAAGGGCCGACCCGTTCCCCGAACTGACGGCTCGGCGTCCATCGACCACGCTAGTTGGGCCGGTCAAGGGCCACAAGCGGGTTGGCTGTCTGCCATCTGTCTGAACCGTCACACCTGGCAACTTCACCCTCACGGATGATGCCCGCCTCGGTCGTCCGGCTGTCAACCGCTGGCCGTCCGCCGTTCGTCCCTACTTCTTCGAGGCCTTCTTCTTGGCGCCCGCCGTCTCGACCTTGATGAGCCGCTGGACCAGCTCCGGCTTCTTCAACTCGCCGGTGCCCTTGACGCCGTGCCCCCGCAACCGGCGACGCAGATCATCGACCTTCATGGCGGCGATGGCGCTCTCGCTGACGTCCG
>NZ_JBEZFL010000002.1:390760-436907 GCF_040649415.1 Actinoplanes sp. NPDC048967 | reverse complement strand
CCGGGGTGTTCGGGGTGTCGTTGCCGGAGGTGGGGTTCTTGGCGTTCTTCGCCGTGCTCTTCTTCGTCGTGCTCTTCCTGGCCTTGGTCGCGGAGACCTCGGCCTTGATGAGCTTCTTGACGAGTTCGGGCTTCTTGAGGTCGGCGGTGTCCGTGACGCCGTGGCTACGCAGCCGGCGGCGCAGACCGTCGACCTTCATGGCGGCGATGGCGCTCTCGCTGACGTCCGGGGTGTTCGGGGTGTCGTTGCCGGAGGTGGGGTTCTTGGCGTTCTTCGCCGTGCTCTTCTTCGTCGTGCTCTTCCTGGCCTTGGTCGCGGAGACATCGGCCCTGATGAGCTTCTTGACGAGTTCGGGCTTCTTGAGATCGGCGGTGTTCTCGACGCCGTGGGTGCGCAGCTTCCGCCGCAGTTCGGCGACCTTCATCTTGGCGATGGCACCCTCCCGCACATCGGGGGTGTCGGGAGTGTCGTTACGCGCCGTCGGATTCTTGGCGGACTTGGTGGCAGCCACGCTGTTCCATCCTCTCTCAGGACATCAGGGGGTAACGTCTGCCGACTACTGCTACCCCGGCAACGCTCCGCGGACACGGAAAGCTCCGAACCGACTCAGCGGATGTGATCAGCCGCCGAACAGGGAGGCGAGAACCAACTCGGCCGACTCCAGGAGCATCGATGGCCCAGCCCGCCTCCATCCTCGCCTCGGACCCCGCCCTGCAGCGGACCGCGCTCGCCCTGCTGCTGGAGAAGCGGATCATCGCCACGATCCGCGCCCGGACCGGCGTCGTCGTCGCGGTGAACGACCAGTTCTGCGCGCTGATCGGCCGGTCGGCGGAGGACGCGGTCGGGGTCGGGCTGAGCAAACTGTGGCGGTCTCCCGGCTCGGTGATCGACAGTATGCTCGGCGCGGCCCGGGCCGGTGAGTATCCGGAACAGGTGATCGAGGTTCTCGACGACTCGGACGGTCACCGCTGGCTGCGGCTCAACTGCCGGCCGGTCGAGCCCGCGTCCGAGGCCCCGGAGCCGCCGGAGGGCCGGCTGCTCCTGGTCACCGCCTACGACATCACCGAGGACAGACGACAGCTGGCCGAGCTCAAGGGCAAGTACGCGGCCATCGACCGGGCCCAGGCCGTGATCGAGTTCGACCTCGACGGCATCATCCTCAACGCCAACGAGAACTTTCTCGCGCTGACCGGCTACGCCCTGGACGACCTGGTGGGTCAGCACCATCGGATGCTGTGCGAGCCGCGGTACGCCGAGAGCGCCGAATATCACCGCCTCTGGGAGCGGCTGCGGACCGGCGAGGTGGCGAGCGGCGAGTACAAGCGGATCGGCCGGGGTGGGCGGGAGGTGTGGATCCGCGCCACCTACAACCCGATCCTCGACCTGGACGGACGGTCGTACAAGATCGTCAAGTACGCCATGGACGTCACCGGGACCAGGCTGCGCAACGCCGAGTACGAGGGCAAGGTGGCCGCGATCGACCGGGCCCAGGCGGTGGTGGAGTTCGACCTGCAGGGCCGGATCCTGGACGCCAACCGCAACTTCCTCGACCTGATGGGCTACTCCCGGGACGAGGTCGCCGGTCAGCACCACCGGGTCTTCGTCGAGCAGGAGGAGGCGACGACCCCCGCATACCAGGCGTTCTGGGAGAAGCTGAGCCGCGGCGAGTTCTTCTCCGGTGAGTACAAGCGGATCACCAAGAGCGGCGCGGAGGTCTGGCTGCGGGCCACCTACAACCCGATCCTGGATCTGGACGGGCGGCCGGTCAAGGTGATCAAGTACGCCACCGATGTCACCGAGGACAAGCTGCGCAACGCCGAGTACCAGGGCAAGGACATGGCCATCAACCGGGCGCAGGCGGTCATCGAGTTCGACCTCGAGGGCCACATCCTGCTGGCGAACGAGAACTTCCAGCGCACCCTCGGCTACTCGGCCCGTGAACTGGTGGGCCAGCACCACAGCATGCTCTGTGACAGCGAGTACGTGACATCGGCCGAGTACCGCGACTTCTGGCTGCGGCTGCGCAAGGGCGAGTACCTCAGCGGCCGGTTCCACCGGGTCGGCAAGTTCGGCCGGGACGTGTGGATCCAGGCCACCTACAACCCGATCTACAACATGCGCGGTGAGCCGTACAAGGTGGTCAAGTACGCCCACGACATCACCGACCAGGTGCAGCTCGAGCAGTTGCTGTCGGCCAAGACCCGGGAGATGAGCGACTCGATCAACGCGCTCACCGGGTCGATCGACGAGATCACCGTCAGCGCCCAGCAGGCCAGCACGCTCGCCGGCGAGACCCAGCAGAACGCCCAGGAGGGCTACGAGGAACTGCGCAAGTCCATCGAGGCGATCGACCTGATCGAGAAGTCCTCGGACCAGATCGCCGCGATCGTCAACGTCATCGGCGAGATCGCCGGACAGACGAACCTGCTCGCGTTCAACGCCTCGATCGAGGCGGCCCGGGCCGGTGAGCACGGCGTCGGCTTCTCCGTGGTGGCCGGCGAGGTGCGGCGGCTCGCGGAACGGTCCTCCGAGGCGGCCCGGGAGATCACCCGTCTGATCACCGAGTCGACGAGCCGGGTCGGCCAGGGCGCCACGGTGTCGCACCGCGCCCAGGACGCGTTCGGGCAGATCCTGAAGAGTGTGGCCTCGACCAGCGAGTCCATCAAACAGATCGCCGCCTCGACCCAGCGCCAGCAGACCGCGTCGCGTTCGGTGCACGATCTGATCAATGACCTGATCGGTACCGATGCCGCGATGGCGCCCGAGGGATCGCGGCGCTGAGCCATGACGACCGATGCACTGTTCGGTGTTTTCCGCGCGGGTGACATCCGCGTGGCCCTGCCGCTCGACGAACTGCGCGAGGTCATCGTGCGACCGCCCCGGTTCAGCCCCCTGCCCGCCACGGCGGCCGGCCTGCTGGGGGCGGTCAACCTGCGGCACGTGGTGATCCCGGTGCTGGACCTGTGCCGGCTGGCCGGGCATGCGCAGGGCAACCCCGACGGCAAGGTGATCGTCATCGTGGTCGTCGACGACCGGCTCTTCGGACTGCTCGCCGACGAGATCGAGGGCGTCACCCGGGTGAGCTCCGGAGCGCTGCTGGAGACCACGGTGGCCGGGGGCGGCCCCGCGCTGCTCTCGCACACCTTCGAGCGACCGGAGGACGGCGAGGTGGTGTCGCTGCTGGACGCCGGGGCGATCACCCGGCTGCCGGGCGTTCCGATCGTGCGCGACACCGGTCCGCGGGGTGTGGCGATCGGGGCCGGCCGGGAGCATGCCGATGCCTCCCAGCGGACGGTGCTGCTGCTGGGGTGCGGCCCGATCGGCCTGTGCATCGAGGTGAGCCACGTCCACTCGGTGGTCCCGCGATTGACGGTGCACGCGTCGCCGCTGGGTGGTGCCACCTGCCGTGGTGTGGTGCACCTACAGGACAACGCGGTCCCGGTGGTCGACCCGCTGCGGCTGTTCGGACTGGGCAGCGTGCCCGACGACCAGAACCTACGGGGTCTGGTGCTCGCGATGCCCCGCGGCCTCGTGGTGCTGATGGTCTCCGACATCGCGGAC
Source organism: Actinoplanes sp. NPDC048967 (assembly GCF_040649415.1). Taxonomy (NCBI): domain Bacteria; kingdom Bacillati; phylum Actinomycetota; class Actinomycetes; order Micromonosporales; family Micromonosporaceae; genus Actinoplanes; species Actinoplanes sp. NPDC048967. The sequence goes on along the minus strand of NZ_JBEZFL010000002.1, from coordinate 433,346 downwards.
ATCATCACCGTCCCGGCCGGCGACGTGCTGCCGTTGCCCGCCGTCGGCATGCACAAGGGCGGCTTCCTCACCGGAGTGCTGCGGACGGAGCAAGGCGGTCAGCATCTGGTGCTGGACGGCGCGGCGCTGCGCGCGGACGCCGAGCTGGACGCGCTGGGCAGCCTGGGCGTCCCGCTGAAGGGGCACTCGAAGCAGGCGCCGCCGGCCACGGTGAGCCGGCCGGAGACGGAGAGTCCGGACGGTCGCCGGGTCGTCCCGAGCGTGCGCAAGTTCCTCACCTACAGCGTGGGCCGGGAGGCCGCGACGCCACTGCACCAGATCACCGAGATCCTGCCCTACCCGGCCGACATCATTCCGCTGGACAGCGGCGGGGCGCTGCTGGGCGTCTTCACTCATCGGCGGCTGTCGGTGCCGTTGCTGTCCCTGCCCACGCTGCTCGGCCTGGCCGGGCGGCCGGATCCGGCCACGGCCCGGGTGCTGCTGGTGGACACGCCGGGCGGAGAGCTGGTGGGTTTCGTGGTCCCGGGGCTGCACGCGATCGAGGAATCGGTGTGGGAGGAACCTGCCCGGGACGATTCCGGTGCGCCGGGCGCGGTGTTCCAGCACGGGCCACTGGTCAAGATCGGCACAGACGCGGCGGGTCGCCTGCTCCCGCATGTCGACCTGAAGGAGCTCGTGGCGGCCGAGCTGGTGAGCCACTAGTGCCGGCCCAAGTCGCTCACTAGTCGCGGGCCGGAACGGGGACTGTCTCCGCGGCGATAGGGGGCGGCGTGGCTTCCTCGTCGGGCCGGGCCTCTCCCGTGGACGGCGGCGGCGCCACCGGCTGCGTCGCCGCGGAAACCGCCCGGTCCCGCAGCAAGGCGGCCACCCGCCGTTCCCGGGACGGGCCCGACGCGATCTGCCCCGCCGCCACCACGATGCCGATGCCGGCGCAGCCCAGCCACAGCACCGTGCTGCCCAGATGCTCCTGCACGACGCCGCCCACGATCGGCGCCAGAGCCGATCCGGCCGACCAGGACAGCGAGCTGACCCCTTGGTAGCGCCCGCGCAGCGCGGCCGGTGAGAGCTCCGCGATCAGCGCCGAGTTCGACGGCGCCTGCAGCATCTCACCCAGCGTCCAGATCACCACCGACACCGCATACAGCGCCACGGTGCCGGCGAAGGCGTTCAGGCCGAAGCCCACGCCCAGGATCAGGGTGGCCAGGGCCAGCACGCGGGTGCGGTTGCGGCCGTCGATCAGTTTCGGGACGAAGAGCTGGCCGGCCACGATCATCAGGCCGTTGATGGCGATGACCCAGCCGAACGTGGCCGGGCTCAGGCCGTCGGCGCTCATCGCGATCGGCAGCGTCGACATGTGCTGCATGACCACCAGCACGACGAAGAAGTTGAGCAGCAGGAAGCCCACGAACACCCGGTCGCGGAAGACCGTGCCCAGGCCGGGGCCGCCGCGGGTCCGGCCCGCACCGGCCGGCCGGGCGGTGCGGGCGGGCCGGGTCTCGCTCAGGAAGATCAGGCTGATCACGGCGGTCACCAGGGTGGTGCCGGCGTCGACGACGAACAGCAGCAGATAGTCGAACTGGGCGGCGAATCCCGCCAGGATGGCCGCGCTGGCGAAGCCCAGGTTGATCGCCCAGTAGTTGAGCGAGTAGGCCCGGATCCGGTCCCGGTCCGGCACGACGTCGATCATCATGGCCTGGAACGCCGGGCGGACCCCCTCGGCGAAGACGCCCAGCAGCAGAGCCCCGGCGACCAGCTGCCAGAAGCCCTCGGCGAAACCCAGCGCGAGCATCAGGGCGGCCGTGCCGAACTGGGCGGTGAGCAGTGTCGGACGCCGGCCCCAGCGGTCGGTCAGCACCCCGCCGGCCATGGTGCCGACGGCCCCGCCCACCCCGTACGCGCCCAGCACCAGTCCGGCCTGGCTCTGGCTGAAGTGCAGGGCCTGGGTCAGGTAGATGGCCAGGTAGATCACCACGAAGGCGCCCAGGCGGTTGATCAGGGTGCCGGTCCAGAGGAACCAGAACTGTCGTGGCAGACCGCCCGTTGCCTGCTGTAACCACCCGCGCACGCTGACCCCCGTAAGCACCGCAACACTCTTACAGCCTTACAACCTACTGATCGCCGTCTGGCCGCGCAGCCGGGTTTCCACGTGGTGGTCGCCACTGAGGGTCGGCGCACGCGCCGGCCGGGGCTGCGGCAGGATGGAGGGCATGACTGTGGGGACCCTTGTGCTGCTGCGGCACGGCGAGAGTGAGTGGAACGCCAAGAACCTGTTCACCGGCTGGGTCGACGTCGACCTCACGGCCAAGGGTGAGCAGGAGGCCCGGCGGGGCGGCGAGCTGTTGAAGGAGCACGGCCTGCTGCCCGACGTGGTGCACACCAGCCTGCTGCGCCGCGCGATCCGCACCAACGAGATCGCGCTGCACGCCGCGGACCGGCACTGGATCCAGGTGCGCCGGTCGTGGCGGCTCAACGAGCGCCACTACGGCGCCCTGCAGGGCAAGGACAAGAAGCAGACCAAGGAGCAGTACGGCGAGGAGCAGTTCATGCTCTGGCGCCGCTCGTACGACACCCCGCCGCCGCCGATCGACGACAGCGACGAGTATTCGCAGTTCGCCGACCCGCGCTACGCCCAGCTGCCGCCGGAGCTCAAGCCCCGCTCCGAGTGCCTCAAGGACGTCCTCCTGCGCGCCCTGCCGTACTGGTACGACGCGATCGTGCCGGACCTGCTGGCCGGCCGGACCGTGCTGGTCACCGCGCACGGCAACTCGTTGCGCGCCATCGTCAAGCACCTCGACCAGATCTCCGACGAGGCGATCGCCGGGCTGAACATCCCGACCGGCATCCCGCTGCGCTACGACCTCGATGAGAACCTGCGTCCGGTCACCGCCGGCGGCGCCTACCTCGACCCCGAGGTCGCCAAGGAGGCCGCCGCGGCGGTCGCCAACCAGGGCCGCTGACCTCCCGCCCGTTGACAGCAGAAAGGCCGGGCCGCCCCCGTGGCGTCCCGGCCTTCTCGTGTCTTCGGGTCAGTGCTGGACGGGCTTGCCGGTGATCAGGTAGATCATCTGCTCGCCCGCGTTCACCGCGTGGTCGGCGTACCGCTCGTAGAAGCGGCCCAGCAGCGCGCCGTCGATCGCGGTCTCCGCCCCGTACGGCCAGTCGTCGTGCAGCAGGATCTTGAACAGGTCGCGTTCGAGATCGTCCATCGCGTCGTCGTCCTTCTCCAGCTCGGCCGCCAGGTCGGCGTCGGGGCTGGCCAGGACTGTGGTGATCTTGTCAGCCATCCGGTCGGCGACCTCGGCCATCTGCCGGAAGACGGGCCGCAGCTCGGCCGGCACCGCCGGTGACGGGTGCCGGCGCAGGGCGGTCTTGGCCACGTGCTCGGCCAGGTCGCCCATCCGCTCCAGGTCGGCCGAGATGTGCAGGGCGGTGATGACCATCCGCAGGTCGGACGCGACCGGCGCCTGCCGGGCGATGGTGTCGGCCACCTTGGCCTCGACCTGGCGGTAGATGTCGTCGACCTCCGCGTCGCGTGCCACCACCGCGTCGGCGGCCTCCCGGTCGGCCTTGAGCAGGGCGGTGGTCGCCTTGCGCATCGCGGCGCGGACCGATTCCGCCATGGTCACCAGCAGGCGACTGACCTCGGTGAGGTCGGCCTGAAACTCCTCGCGCATGATTTCGTCCCGGGGTTCGGGGCTGCCGGCGAACCGGTGGCAGCCGGGTTGAGCTGGACTCGCGGGGCCCAGGCTAGGCGGGTGCGGCGGCCTGGACATGAACGGCGGTGAACGACGCCGGGCCTGGTGGTGAACATTGTTGGAAGCGCGCCGGTTTTGTCCGGTTAGCCGTACGGTCCAGGTAAACAATGACCCTACGATCGCAGCGTGGATCCGGTGTTCGGCACAGCCCTCGTTCTCGTCGCCCTCGCCCTCGGCGGGGTGGCCGGGTTCGTGCTGTCCCGGCGCGGCCGGACCGGGCCGCCGGTCACCGCGGCCCGCAGCAAGCCGGCCGCGGCCCGGTCGACCGAGGGGGGACGAAAGATCGACATCGACGAGGAGCGCCTCGGCAAGCACGGCATGAAGGGCCTCGGCCGCAAGAGCCTGGACTCGCTGCGCGTCGGCGTGGTGGTGCTCGACGCCGAGGACGAGCCGGTGCTGGTCAACCCGGCGGCGCGGGCCATGGGGCTGCTGCGTTCCGGTGGTGCTCCCGGGACGATCGCGGCCCATCCGATCCTGCGTACCCTCGCCGGTCAGGTCCGCCGCACCGGCGTGCGCCGCGAGGTCGAGCTCGACCTGCCGCGCGGCCGCGCCGGCGGGGCCCAGGCGCCGCTGGGGCTGCATCTGCGCGCGGTGGCCCTCAACTCCACGCACGTCGCGGTGGAGGCGGCGGACGTGACCGAGTCGCACCGGCTGGCCCGGGTCCGCCGGGACTTCGTCGCCAACGTCAGCCACGAGCTCAAGACCCCGATCGGTGCGCTGCAACTGCTCGCCGAGGCGCTGCTCGACGCGACCGAGCTGCCCGAGGCCGAGCTGGCGGACCGCTCCGAGGACCTGATCGCGGCCCGGCGGTTCGCCGAGCGCATCCATCACGAGTCCGCCCGGATGGGCCGGCTCGTCAACGAACTGCTCGAACTGACCCGGCTGCAGGGCGCCGAACCGCTGCCCGCCCCGGAGCCGGTCGCGCTGGACTGGGTGATCGCCGAGGTCGTCGACCGCACCCGCACCACGGCGTCGGCGAAGGGCATCGAGGTCGTCTACACCGGTCCCAAGGGCGCGACCGTGTACGGCAGCGACAGCCAGGTGGCCACCGCGGTCACCAACCTCGTCGAGAACGCGATCGCCTACTCGGGCGAGGACACCAAGGTCGCCCTGACCATGCGCCAGGACGACGACTGGATCGAGATCGACGTCACCGACGAGGGCATCGGCATCGCCCCGCACGACGTCGACCGGATCTTCGAACGCTTTTACCGGGCCGACCAGGCCCGTTCCCGCTCGACCGGCGGCACCGGCCTCGGCCTGGCCATCGTCAAGCACATCGCCACCAACCACGGCGGCCGTGTCGAGGTGTCGAGCACACTTGGTGGTGGCTCGACGTTCACCCTGCGCCTACCGGCGCGCCCCCCGGAAACCCCCCTGCCGTTACCGGCGGCGATTGAGATCGAGTCCGGCCCGGCCGGGCTCCCTTCGGCCTGACCAGGCCGCCCTTCAAGGAAGGAACCCCCATTGGCTCGCGTGCTCGTGGTCGAGGATGAGGAGTCGTTCTCCGACGCCCTGTCGTACATGCTGCGCAAGGAGGGCTTCGAGGTGTCGGTCGCGGCGACCGGGACCTCGGCCCTGACGCAGTTCGACCGGACCGGCGCCGACATCGTCCTGCTCGACCTCATGCTGCCTGAGATGTCCGGCACCGAGGTGTGCCGGCAGCTGCGGCAGCGTTCCGCCGTACCGATCATCATGGTGACGGCCCGGGACAGTGAGATCGACAAGGTCGTCGGGCTGGAGATCGGCGCCGACGACTACGTCACCAAGCCGTACTCGCCGCGCGAGCTCGTCGCCCGGATCCGCGCGGTCCTGCGCCGGCAGGGCGCGGAGGCGGCGGAGGTGACGACGCCGACGCTGGCGGCCGGCCCGGTCCGGATGGACGTGGAACGGCACGTGGTGACGGTGGACGGCTCCTCGGTGCAGTTGCCGCTGAAGGAGTTCGAGCTGCTGGAGCTGCTGCTGCGCAACGCGGGCCGGGTGCTGACCCGGGGCCAGCTGATCGACCGGGTCTGGGGCGCCGACTACGTGGGCGACACCAAGACCCTGGACGTGCACGTGAAACGGCTGCGCTCGAAGGTCGAGCCGGAGCCGTCCGCGCCCCGCTTCATCGTCACGGTCCGCGGTCTGGGCTACAAGTTCGAGCCGTAGGCCGCTGGCACGAACGTGCGATGTGGAGGCTGTGACCAGCCGATAACTTCGGGTCACCACGGCGAGCGAGCACGCCACGCCGGACCCGAACAGAGGTTGCCTCCATGAGCGCTTTCCGCCTTGCCCCGCGCCGTACCGTGGTGCTGCTGGCCGTGGCCGGCCTGGCCGCCGTGTCGATCACCGCTTGCGACGACCAGGGTGCCGCCTCGACGGCCGGTGCCGCGCCGACCGCCCGGGCGGCCTCCGACGCCGGCGGCAAGACCGCGGCCGCCGGGAAGACGGTCTCCGCGGCGGCCCTGTGTGGCTACCTGAAGGACAACGTCGGCGAGTGGAGAGCGGTCGGCAGTGAGGTCGGCGCGATGGCCCAGATGACCATCGGACTGTTCGACTTCTACGACCGCAACGGGGCGGTCCCGCAGGGCGCCGAGATCGACGAGAAGTCGAAGGCGGAGTGCCCGGACGTCCGCGACGAGGTGCTCAAGGCCGCGGGCATCGAGTCCTTCACCGCGCTCTGAGGTGGGCGCCGGCCTGGCGGGGCCGGCGCCGCTCAGGGGGTGACCGCGATGTTCGTCAGGCCGCTGGTCGCCCCGGTGACCGTGTTCGAGGCGTGGACCACGTTCAGGTTGCCCGCGCACTTGGCGGTCGACGTCACGTTGATCGCCCACTTGCCGACGCCGCCCAGGTCGCTGCGGTTGTCCCGCCACGTGTTGCCGCAACCGGAGCCCACGGTCGGGTTGTGCGTCTCGTAGCCGTTCGCGAAGACGCCGGGCGCGCTGAACGTGCCCGTGTTGCTCTCGATCAGGTAGTTGCTGCCCTTCACGTCCAGCCAGGAGTCCGCCGAGTTCTGGCCCGCGATGCCCTGCCCGTTCCAGGTGTTGCCGCGGATCACGCCGCCGACCGTGCCCTCCTTGACGTCCACGTGCTCGGCGGCCACGTCCGGGCCGACCCGGTTGTTCAGCACCTGGATCCGGTCCGAGGCGTCGATGCCGCCGGTGTTGCCGTAGCAGGACCAGTTCGAGTTGGCCGAGCCCAGGTAGATGCCCTCGCCGTACTGGGGCTGGGCGGTGCCGGTGCGTTCGATCCGGGAGTCGCGGATGACGCCGTCCGCCGACGAGCGCCGGAAGTGCACGCCCTCGTCGCCGATGTCGTGCACGAAGACGCCGTCGATCGTGACGTGCGGAGAGGCGTCGATCATGATGCCCTTGGCCGCGCCGGTCACCGTGAACCCGTTGAGCTTCCAGTGGGCAGCCCCGTACAGCCAGAAGCCGTAGCCGGGGTCGAAGCCCGCGGCCGGCACCGAGCAGCCGGGGTTGGTCCCCGATGATCCGGGGTTGGTCAGGATCGCCGTGGCCGGGCCGGTCAGGGTGATCGGCGCGGCGGCCGTGCCGATGGCCCGGCCCAGGAACGCGCCGCTGTAGGTGCCGGGGGCCAGCCGGATCGTCTGGCCCGGCCGGGCGGCCGCCAGGGCGGCACTGAGCTGGTCGGCGGTGCTGACATCCACGATCGGGCCGGTCGCCGGCGGTGTGGCGGGCGGGGTCGTGGCCGGCGGCGTCGGGGCGGTGGTCGGCGCGGTGCCGCCGGCGCAGGGTGCGCCGTTGATCGTGCACCCCAGGGGTACGCCCAGAGCCGCCACGTTGAAGCCGAAGCTGACCGTGGCACCGGGCGCGACCGTGCCGTTCCAGGACACGTTGCTGAACCGGTGGTGGTTGCCGGTGCTGGTCCGCACCGAGCTCCACGAACTCGTGACCGTGGTGCCGGCGGGCAGGTCGAACTCCACGGCCCAGCCGGTCGCGGTGGCATCGCCGGTGTTGGTGATCACGTAGTCGGCGCCGTAGCCGGAGTTCCAGCTCGACGTCCGGACGAGAGTGGCGGACAGGGCGGCACCGGCCGCGTGCGCATCCGGCGCGAGAGCGACGGCGGTGCCACCGGCCACCAGGGCGAGGGCGCTGACGAGCAGGGGAAGTCGGCGAGACATTCAGTTAGTTAAATTAACTGATGGACCCCCGTCAATGGTCAGCTCGCCTGCGGCGGGGTCGCCGGCTCACGTCCGCCGCGCTTCTTCGGTGCCCGGGCGGCCTCTGCCGCGACCGTCGCCGGGTGCGGCGCGACCAGCTTGGACTGCAGGCGGATGTCGCAGAGCCGGGCCAGCTCGTCGTACGCCTCCTGGCCGACCAGCGCGATCAGCTCGGGCGCGTACGACTTGAACATCGGCTCGGTGCCGACGTGCGCGTCCGGTGAGGACGTGCACCACCAGTCCAGGTCGTGCCCGCCGGGACCCCAGCCGCGCCGGTCGAACTCGGTCAGCGTGGACAGCAGGTACTTCGTGCCGTCGGGCCGCTTCGTCCAGTCCTGCTCGCGGCGCACCGGTAACTGCCAGCAGACGTCCGGCTTGTAGGTCAGCGGGTGCACGCCGTCGCGCAGCGCCTGGGCGTGCAGCGCGCAGCCGCCACCCCCGGCGAAGTCGGCGTCGTTGAGGAACACGCACGGCCCGTCCTTGGACTGGGTCGCCGTCCGGCGTGCGGGCTTCTCGCCGTCGATGGTGTCCATCGCGGTGTAGTTCTTGAAACCGCGCCGGTAGTGCTGCCAGGTCTCGGGCGTCAGCTTGGCCGCGGCGTTCTTGGTGCGGGCCTCGTCGTCGGCGTCGGTGAAGAACGCCCCGTGCGAGCAGCAGCCGTCCTGGGCCCGGCCGGCCACGATGCCGTGGCAGGCGGAACCGAAGACACAGGTCCAGCGGGACAGCAGCCAGGTCAGGTCGGCCCGGACCACGTGCTGGTCGTCGGCGGGGTCGGTGAACTCGAGCCATTCCCGGGGGAAGTCGAGCGGAACTTCGCGGGCACGGGCGGCGGCCGCCTCGTCCATCACGATGCGTATCTGGGTGCGGCGACTCACCTGCGACAGCGTACGCGTGCGGGTGGTAAACCCCCGGGCGGCGGAGCGTTTCGCCCGCTTATATCCCGACTGGGATCTGGCGGGTGTGCCGGACGGGTCTACGCTTGACGGGTGACTTCCCGTGTCCCCGTACTCCTGTCCAGCTCGTCGGTCTTCCCCGAGCCGACCGCTGCCGCGTTCGAGATGGCGGCGACGGTGGGCTACGACGGTGTCGAGGTCATGGTGTGGACGGACGCCGTCAGCCAGGACGCCGGCGCCCTGCAGGGCCTCGCCGATCACTACGAGGTTCCGGTGCTGTCGGTGCACGCGCCGTGCCTGCTGGTGACCCAGCGGGTGTGGAGCCCGGACCCGTGGGAACGGCTCGACCGGGCCGCCCAGCTCGCCGAGACCCTGGGCGCGCCGACCGTGGTCGTGCACCCGCCGTTCACCTGGCAGCGTGACTACGCCCGCAACTTCGCCGGTGGCCTGGCCAAGCTCCAGGTGCGCCACCCGGACATCACCTTCGCGATCGAGAACATGTACCCCGTCCGGATGGCCGGGCGCACCTTCGTGCCGTACGTGCCGGGCTGGGATCCCACCGAGGCGGGCTACGACGCGTACACGCTGGACCTGTCGCACGCCGCCGCCTCGCGGACGGACTCGATGGAGCTGGCCGACCGGATGGGCCGGGGCCTCAAGCACGTGCACCTGGGCGACGGCACCGGCGAGGGCCGCGACGAGCACCTGGTGCCCGGGCGGGGCAATCAGCCGTGCGCCGAGCTGCTGCAGTCGCTGGCCGGGCGGGGCTTCAAGGGCTCGGTGGCCCTCGAGGTCTCCACCCGTAAGGTGACCAGCCGCGCGGTCCGCGAGGCCGACCTGCGCGAGTCGCTCGCCTTCGCCCGGCACCACCTGGCGCCCGCCGCGACGGCGACCCCGGCCGCTACGCGGGGGTGAGGGTCGCGGCGCGCTTGCGGGCCCGGTGCGCGGCCACGTGCGAGCGGGTCGCGCAGCGCTCCGAGCAGAAGCGCCGGCAGTTGTTGGACGACGTGTCGAGATAGACGTTGCCGCAGCGCTCGTCGGCGCAGATGCCGAAGCGGGCACTGCCGTACTCACAGAGCCAGACCGACAGGCCCCAGACCGCACCGGCCAGGTATTCCGCGCTGACCGAGGCACCCCGGCTGGTGACGTGCATGTGCCAGTCGGACGCGTCGTGCCCGGAGATGCGCGGCTGCACCGGGTACGCCTCCAGCAGCGCGTTCAGCTCGGTGACGGCGTCGGCGTCGCGCCCGGTGGTGCCGTACTCGAAGACGTCGCGCAGCCGGCGCTGGGCCCGGCGGAAGACCCCGAGGTCCTTCTCGCCCACCTCGTCCCGCATCCAGGCCTGCTCCTCGCTGAACAGTGCCCGGAGACCATCGAGGTCGGCGAGCCCGGCATTCACCAGCTCGACGGCCGTACGCGCGTACGCATCGAAGTTCACCCGACAACCGTAGCCGCATCGCGAAGGACAAAGACAGCTCTACCGCGAGGGTTGCGAGGACGGGCGATACGCTCGGCGCATGCTCCGTTCCGTCTTTCTCGCCGCCGCCGGGTCGTCCCGGATGGAGCGGCTGATCTCCTCCGCCCCGGTCAGCAAGGGCGTCGTCCGCCGGTTCGTGGCCGGTGCCGGTGTCGACGATGCTCTGCGCGCGAGCCGGGAGCTCGCCGACGACGGCCTCGCGATCAGCCTGGACTACCTGGGTGAGGACACGCTGACGGCCGAGCAGGCGACCGCCACCCGCGACCAGTACCTGACCCTGCTGGGCCGGCTCAGCGGCGCCGGCCTGACCCCGGCGGCCGAGGTCAGCGTCAAGCTGTCCGCGCTGGGGCAGAAGGTCGACGACCGGATGGCGTTCGGCTACGCGCAGGAGATCTGTGCCGCGGCGGCCGCGGCGGGCACCACGGTCACGCTGGACGCCGAGGACCACACCACCACCGATTCCACCCTGGAAATCCTCGCTGAGCTGCGCAAGGACCACCCGGGCACGGGGGCGGTCCTGCAGGCGTACCTGCGCCGGACCGAGGGTGACTGCCGGGAGCTGGCCACCACCGGCTCGCGGGTGCGGCTGTGCAAGGGCGCGTACGCGGAGCCCGAGTCGGTCGCCTACCAGTCCGCGCTCGACGTGGACAAGGCGTACGTGCGCTGCCTCAACATCCTGATGTCGGGCGACGGCTATCCGATGATCGCCACCCACGACCCACGGCTGATCGCCATCGCCGAGGACCGGGCCCGCTGGTTCGACCGCTCGGCCGACGAGTTCGAGTTCCAGATGCTCTACGGCGTACGCCCGGAGGAGCAGGCCCGGCTGGCCGCCGCCGGCCACACCATGCGCGTCTACGTGCCCTACGGCGACCAGTGGTACGGCTACCTGATGCGCCGCCTGGCCGAGCGCCCGGCCAACGTGGCGTTCTTCGGCAAGGCCCTGACCAGCAAGAAGTAAGTCACCTTTCGGGGGAGAACACGCCACAAGGGGCGTGTCGGCTTGACTTTTTGTGGTTATTTCACGGAACGCATCGCCTTGATCACAGGAGTCTCGATACCGTACTGATGACACGCGCGCCCGCCCGCCGCGGCGCACGGCCTGACGGCCGCGGCGGAGGCGCCTGCGAAAGGATCGGTGCGAGGAGATGACGGGTCCAGCCCAAGCCGAGGAGCGCCTCGCCGAGGTGCGCTTCCTGACCGTGGCCGAGGTGGCCGCCCTGATGCGGGTGTCCAAGATGACCGTCTACCGGCTCGTGCACGGCGGCGAGCTCAGTGCCGTACGGGTCGGTCGTTCGTTCCGGGTGCCGGAGCACGCCGTCCACACGTACCTGCGGGGAGCCTTCAGCCAAACGGCGTGACCATGGGGCCGTGTTGGTCCCGACCCGGCCGGGCCGCTACGCTGGAGCGGTCCGCCCCCGTGACACCTGTGCGCTTCCTGTTCGGCGCCGGTGCGGGGCGGGCCGCCGTCAAGCTCGGTCGGGTGTGCCTGCGGGTGCGCAGGGACCGGCCCCACATGGTTTCGAGAGGCATTTCGTATGGGCTCCGTGGTCAAGAAGCGTCGCAAGCGTATGGCGAAGAAGAAGCACCGTAAGCTGCTGCGCAAGACCCGCGTCCAGCGTCGCCGTCTCGGCAAGTGATGTCCGGCCGGGCGTGACGCCCGGCCCGGTCACTTGCCTTCCTCACCGCCGCATGCGAAAGGCGCGCCCGTGGTGACGTCTTCTCCCGCGGCCCCGCCGAGGGTCGTCGTGGTCACCGGGGTCAGCCGATTCCTCGGTGCCCGGGTCGCCGCCCGGCTCGCCGCGGATCCCCGTGTCGAACGTGTCATCGGCCTGGATCCGCTCGATCCGCCGCCCGCCCTCGCGGGCCTGCTGGCGGACGTCGAGCTGATCCAGGCTGACGCGCGCGCCGCGAGCGGTGCCATCGCCGAGCTCGGTGCCGAGGCGGTCGTGCACCTGGCGGTCACCAGCGCGCCCGATCCGCACAGCGGTGGCCGCGCGGCGATGAAAGAGCAGAACGTCATCGGCACGATGCAGCTGCTCGCCGCCGCCCAGGGGGCCGACCGGCTGCGCAAGCTGGTGGTGCGCTCCTCCACGGCCGCGTACGGCGCCTCGTTCCGCGACCCGGCCGTCTTCACCGAGGACACCGAGCCCCGGGCCGTCCCGCGGGGTTCCTTCGCGCGCGACATCCTCGACATCGAGGGCTACGTGCGTGGGTTCCGCCGCCGCCGGCCCGAGGTCGCCGCCACCGTGCTGCGGTTCGCGCCGTTCCTCAGCTCCACCGCCGAGACCTCCCTTACCCGCTACTTCGCGCAGCCGGTGATCCCGACCGTGCTGGGCCGCGACGCCCGGTTGCAGTTCGTGCACGTCGACGACGCGCTGGAGATCCTGCACCGTTCGGTGGTCGAGGACCACCCCGGCACGTTCAACGTGGCCGGCGCGGGCGTGCTGGCGCTGTCCCAGGCCGTACGCCGGGCCGGCCGGATCTCCCTGCCGCTGCCCGAGGGCACGCTGTCCTCGGTCGCCGCGCTGGCCCGCAACGTCGGCGTCGGTCAGATCGGCCTGGACCAGATCGACCTGTTCGTGCACGGCCGGGTGGTCGACACCAGCCGGCTGGTCAAGGAGTTCGGCTTCAGCCCGCGTACGACCGCGGCCGCCTTCGACGACTTCATCCACGGTCACCGCACCGGCCAGGCGCTGAGCGCCGACCGGCTGGCCGCTGCCGAGCGCGCGATCCTCGACGGCATCCGCCGGGTCCGGGCCGCCGCGACGCAGGACCAGGAGCACGCATCCTCATGACGCAGGACGAGTATCACGCCGCGCTGCCCGGGCACGCGGACTTCGAGCTGCCCGTGGCCCGGGCGCCGAAGCCCTTGAACGGCAACCGGCCGGGCCGCCGCCGGGCCCTGCCCGCCGCCGACGGCCACGCGCCGGCCCAGATCGAGGCGAGCGCCCCCGAGCCGGAGCCGCCGCCGGGCCCGATCGACGTCTGGGACCAGCGGGTGGCCAACGGGCTCGCCTTCCTGCGGCGGCGGCTGGCCGGGGCGTACGAGGTCGACGACTTCGGCTTCGACCCCGAGCTCAACGACGCGGTCTTCCAGCCGATGCTCAAGGTGCTCTACCGCGACTGGTTCCGCACCGAGGTGTTCGGCATCGAGAACGTGCCGGACACCGGCGGCGGTCTCGTGGTCGGCAACCACTCGGGCACGCTCGCCCTGGATGCGCTGATGCTGACCGTCGCCCTGCGCGACCAGCACCCGAGCGACCGACACCTGCGGCTGCTCGGCGCCGACCTGGTGTTCCGGCTGCCGGTGCTGTCCGAGCTGGCCCGCAAGGCCGGGGCCACGGTGGCCTGCAACCCGGACGCCGAGCGCCTGATGAGCGAGGGCGAGCTGGTCGGGGTGTTCCCCGAGGGTTTCAAGGGCATCGGTAAGCGCTTCTCGGAGCGTTACAAGCTCCAGCGTTTCGGACGGGGCGGCTTCGTCTCGGCGGCGCTGCGCACCGGCACCCCGATCGTGCCGGTGGCGATCGTCGGCGCCGAGGAGATCTATCCGATCCTGGCCGACCTCAAGCCGCTGGCCCGGCTGCTCGGCATGCCGTACTTCCCGGTCACGCCGACGTTCCCGTGGCTCGGGCCGCTGGGCCTGGTCCCGCTGCCCAGCAAGTGGCTGATCGAGTTCTGCCCGCCGATCCCGACCGCGCACCTGACCGAGTACGCCGACGATCCGATGGTCGTCTACAACCTGGCCGATGAGGTCCGCGAGACGATCCAGGCCACATTGCACACTCTTCTGGAGAAGCGCCCGGACCCGTTCGGCTTGTAGCATGTGCAGTGAGGGGCGGCCCCGACTTTCGCAGTCGGACACCGCCCCTCGCCACGTTCAGAACTTGACTCAGCTACCGAAGAGGTTCCCCAGCAGCCCGCCGAGCAGGCCCTTGTCCCCCTCGTCGGGGACGACACCGGTCGGATCCTCGGTGAGCAGCGGCTCCGGGGTCTCCGCCGGAGTGCTGGTCGCCGGCACCTCGGCGTCGGGCTCGACGGCCTCGCCGCCGCGGGTCGGGTCGGCCGTGGGCTCCCCGGTGTCCTTCGGCTTGGCCTTCTTGCCGGCGTCGCCCTTGTTGCCGCTGCCGGTCGTCGCTTCCCGCTGCCCCTGACCCGACGGTTGCTCGTCGGGCGAGGTGGTGGCGGCGCCGGTCGTGCAGTCGCGCAGCTTCGGACCGATCGCGTCGCCGCCGGACTGGGTCACCGTGTCGCAGGCGAGCCCGGCGCGCAGGTCCTTGGCCCGCTCGTGCACCGAGTCGAGCAGCTTGATCGAGGTCTGCGCCCGTTCCCGGTTGTCCGGGCTGAGCCGGTCCAGCCGCGGGTTGAGCACCCGCCGCTGGTTCTCGACGAAGGTGTCGACCGAGGTCAGCGGCGTCTTGTCCTTGCGGGCCACGGCGGCGGACGTGAGCAGCTTGACGCCCTGGCGGGTGTCGTTGTCCATGTCGCCGAGGACCTGCCGGAACCTCGGGTTGTCACCCTTCATCGCGGCCGCCTCGGCGAGCCGGTTGCGGGCGAAGGTCAACGACAGCTGACCCCGGGTGACGTCGGAGCCGGCCATGGCCAGCTGGGCCCGTTCGGTGGAGCGCTTGACGCCGTACAGGGCGTCGCCCGGTGCGGCGTTCTCGCTCGCTGCGGAGATGCCCGAGACGGCCATGGCACCGGCGGCGACGCCGATGACGATCGCACCGCGGGCACGGATCCGGCGGCCGGTCTTGCCGAGCATCTTGCGGACCGGCTCGGCCGGCTCCTGCTCGGTGGCTGTGGCGGTCGCCCCGATACCGTCCCGCTCGGCCGTGGCCACGAGCATCGCTCGCAGGCCGGTGCGGAACTCGGGATCCACGTGGACCCCGGACCGTGCCGCGGAGAGGCTGTGCCCGATGGCGACCAGCTCGGCGAGTTGCTCGTCGGCCTGCCCCCGGGTGTGATGGCGACGGCCGCCGTTGGTCTCGTCGAGCAGCTCCGCGAAGCGCTCGGCGCTCCGGCGATCGAAGATGTTCAAGTTCACCGCGGGCACCTCCCTTCGCTCGTGACTGATTCGCCGGTGAGATTGCCGGCGGTCGCGACGGAACCGGCGGGCCGACGGCCCACCACTGGTCGCATCCGGACAAACGCGCGACGGGCGGGCCCGGTTACGGGTGTCAGCTGGGCGGCGAGGCTCACAGAGATCGACATACGGTGAATTGCCGTCACCACTGGAACCCTTCGGGCAGCAACCGGGCCAGTGCCCGGACGGCCCGGTACTGCAGTGCCTTGATGGCACCTTCGTTCTTGCCCATGGTCTGTGCGGTCTCGGCCACCGAGAAGCCCTGCAGGAAGCGCAGCACGATGCACTCCTGCTGCTCGGGGTTGAGCTGCTTGACCGCGGTGAGCAGCGCCACGTTGGTGATGTGGTCGACGACGGCGGCCTCCGGGCTGCCCTCGGGACCCCGGTCCTCGCGGTCGGCGTCCAGCACGTCGCCGGTGGTCACCTCGAGCCGGTAGCGGCCGGACTTGAAGTGGTCGGCGACCAGGTTGCGGGCGATGGTGACCAGCCAGGCGCCCAGGTCACGGCCCTGCCAGGTGAAGCTGCCGATCCGCTTGAGCGCCCGCAGGAACGTGTCGGAGGTGAGGTCCTCGGCGAGCTGGCGGTTGCCGACCCGGAAGTAGACGAACCGGAAGACCGTGTCGACGTACCGGTCGTAGATCAGGCCGAAGGCGGCCGACTCGCCGGCCTGGGCCCGCTCGACCAGGGCCCACACCTCGGCGGCGGCGTCACCCGGGTCGGGACGCGCCGGATACTTCGGTGGTTCGGCCTCGCTCGGTGGCCCGGTGGTGCTCTGGGTCGGGACCACGACCGTCTCGTCGGTCGTTCCGGCCCGCCGGTCCGGGCCGGCCTGCTGCGGGGGCTGTGCGGGCCGGCCCGGTACGGCCACCCGCCCGCTGCCCGGCTTGGCGTTCCCCGTCGGCGGCAGGTGCCGGCTCGGGGACTCGTTGATGTGCGGCCGGTTCCGGGTCCGCTTGGGTCCGTCGCTGCGGATCGCGTGCGCGATCGTGCCGTCGATGCCCCGGCGGAGGGCGCTCAGGCCCTCCGAGAGCGCGAGACGCGCCGCGAACACATCACGGCTGTACGGATCGCCGGCGTACACATGACTCACTGCGCCTCCTTGACCCGGCGGGCCGTCGATGAGGGGTGTCCAGAACCGGATCCACGTACAAAAGGGGTGGGGCGGCCGCAAAGGGCAGGCCGACCTCACCCACGGATGTGGACTCCGTTACACAGACGGGAAGTATTGCGGAGCTTGACCACGGGCAGTCGCACACTGTGTGCGCTGTGCGAAATTACTCCGAAGTGGCGCAGACTGCACATCAAGAACATCTGTCACCATGTAGGACACCTCGAAAGGGGAGCCGGACCGGCCGTCCGGCCACCCGATCGAGGGTCTTCTGTGCCAGACTCGGGCGTCGTGGATAACAGCGCGCGCGACCCGGTCCGCACATCCGCGCGGCAGCGCCCCGACGCCCCCGCCCTGATCGCCGGCGACACCGTCGTCACGTGGGCTGAGCTGGACGAACGCGTCTCGCGCGGGGCTGCTCGGCTGGCCGCCGGCACCGCCGCGGGCGATCGGGTGGCCCTGGTGCTGGGCAACACCGTCGAGTTCGCCGTCGCCTACTTCGCGGTGCTGCGGGCCGGGCTGGTCGCGGTGCCGCTCAATCCCGGCTACACCGCCGACGAGCTGACCTTCGCGCTGACCGACAGTTCGGCCGCCCGGGTGGTTGCCGATGATGCGGTGCTGGGCCGGTTGCGGTTGTCCGAGGGGGTAGCCGTACCGGTGCGGGAGCTGGCATCCGGGGGAGCGGACGCGCCGCATCCCGCGCCCGCCGCCGACGACCTCGCGGTCCTGCTCTACACCTCCGGGACCAGCGGGCGGCCGAAGGGCGCCATGCTCACCCACCGTGCGCTCGCCGCCAATCACGATCAGCTCGCGCTCATCGAGCCCCCGGTGCTGAGCGCCACCGACGTGGTCCTGCTGGCCATCCCGTTCTTCCACGCCTACGGGCTGAACACCGGCCTCGGCGCGATCGCCCACTACGGCGCCTGCGGCGTGCTGGTGGACCGCTTCGAGCCGGCGGCGACCCTCTCCCTGATGGCGAAACACCAGGTCACAGCCGTGATCGGGGTGCCGTCCATGTATGCCGCGTGGGCCCGCGAGCCCGCCGCGCGCGAGGCCCTGGCGGCGGTGCGGACGGCCGTGTGCGGCGCGGCGCCGCTCGACCCGGCCGACGCGGCCGCCTTCACGGCCGCGACCGGCAAGACCGTGCTGGTCGGGTACGGCCTGACCGAAGCCGCCCCGGTGCTCACCACGACCGCGGTCAGTCACCGGGAGAAGACCGGCTCGATCGGCCGCCCGCTGCCCGGGGTGTCTCTGCTGCTGCGCACGGCCGACGGCGAGGTGCTGTGGCGCGACGGGCTCGTCGCGGACGTCCAGGAGGACGCCGAGCTGGACCTCGACCTGGAGGTCAGCGCGGGCACCGACCCGGGGGAGATCGTGGTGCGCGGCGCGAACCTCTTCTCCGGGTACTGGCCGGACGCTCACGACGGCCCGGACGCCGACGGCTGGTGGGGCACCGGCGACATCGCGTACGCCGACGCCGACGGCGACCTGGTGCTGGTCGACCGGATCGGCGAGCTGATCCTGGTCAACGGCTTCAACGTCTATCCGGCCGAGATCGAACGGGTGCTCGACGCGCACCCGGGCGTGGCCGAGGCGGCGGTGATCGCCATCCCCGACCAGCTGACCGGGCAGGCCCCGTACGCCTACGTCGTGCCCGCCCTCGACCCCCCGCCCACCCCCGCCGAGCTGCAGGTCTACTGCGCCGCCCAGCTGGCCCGGTTCAAGCTGCCGGCCGGCATCGAGCTGGTCACCGAGCTGCCGCACTCGGCCATCGGCAAGGTACGCAAGGGAGCACTGCGATGACCCGGATCACCCTCATCAGCCGGGACGGCTGCCATCTGTGCGAGGTGGCCGAGCAGACGCTGGACCGGATCGCCCCCGGGCAGTGGACCCGGGTCGAGATCGCCGACTCGGTGGAGCTGGAACGCGACTACGGCGACCGGGTGCCGGTGGTGCTGCTGGACGGCAAGGAGCACGGCTACTGGCGCGTCGAGGAAGATCGCCTGTTGCGGGATTTGGGTAGACCAGCGGGTGCCCCCCGCCTGTAATCTCGCGCGGTGGCTCGAACTCACCTTGTCTGGGACTGGAACGGCACCTTGCTCGACGACCTGTCGCTGGTCGTCTCCTCGACCAATCACACCTTCCAGGCGGTCGGCGGGCGCAGCGTCGACGCCGACGAGCACCGGCAGCGTTTCCGCCGCCCGGTCGCCGAGTTCTACGCCGAGATCCTCGGCCGGGCGGTCGACGCCGAGGAGTTCGAGGAGCTCGACCGGATCTTCCACCAGGCGTACCGGGTCGGGCTGACCACCACCTCGCTGGCCGCCGACGCCGAGGCCGCGATCAAGGCCTGGCCGGGCAGCCAGTCGCTGCTGAGCATGTGGTTCCACGACGAGCTGGTGCCCGCGGTGCAGACGTACGGCCTCGCCGGCATGTTCACCCGCATCGACGGGCGGCCCACCGAGGTCGACGGCGGGCTCAAGGCCGGCCACCTCGCGCGGCACCTGGCCGAGCTGGGCATCCCCGGCGGGCAGGTGGTGCTGATCGGCGACTCGCTGGACGACGCCGAGGCGGCCGAGTCCGTCGGCGCCGCGTGCGTGCTCTACACCGGCGGCTTCACCGAGCCGGCCCGGCTGCGGGCCAGCGGCCGTCCGGTGACGGACACCCTGGTCGATGCGGTGCGTCTCGCGCAGACGCTGTGATACTCGTCGTCGGAATGTCGACGTCATTGGCATACCAGGGTGGCGAGCGGTAATACTCGGCAGAGGGCCGGCGGATAACACGCCGACTCGATCTTTGTCCAGTTCCGCTATCAAGATCGCGATTTGTGCACGCCTTCACAAGCGCCTACTCTGTGACTCCGACGAGCCCCGCTATCACAGCCGGTCCCAGCAGGCGTCACCGGTCCAGGACCTGCAGCAGGGCTCACCGTAGGTTCGCCTCGTCGGCACGGAGTCAGATGAGTCAGCAGCGTCAAGGAAGCACGCCGGCCACCACCGGCGCAGTCCCGGCCTTCCCGGATCTTCCGGAGGCGACGATCGCGCGGCTACCCGAATACCTTCGCGCCCTGCACAACCTCGCCGAGACCGGTTCCGAAACGGTCTCCAGCGAAGGCCTCGCCGCGGCGGCGGGGGTCAATTCGGCCAAGCTGCGCAAGGACCTCTCGCACCTGGGGTCGTACGGCACCCGCGGCGTCGGCTACGACGTCGCCCTGCTCATCGACCAGATCGAGTACATCCTCGGTCTCGACCAGCGCCGCGCCGTGGCGCTCGTCGGCGTCGGTAACCTCGGCCACGCGCTGGCCGGTTACGACGGCTTCGCCAGCCGCGGGTTCCGCATAGTGGCCCTGTTCGACGCCGACGCCGAGCAGGTCGGCAAGCCGCTCAACGGCCTGACCGTGCGGCACATCGACGAGCTCGGCCAGGCCGTCGTCGAGGAGGGCATCACCATCGGCGTGATCGCCACCCCGGCGGGCGCCGCGCAGGCCGTCGCCGACGATCTGGTGGCTGCGGGGGTCACCAGCATCCTCAACTTCGCGCCCTGCGTGCTGTCGGTCCCGGCGGGCGTCGACGTGCGCAAGGTCGATCTCGCCATCGAACTGCAGATCCTCTCCTTCCACGAGCACCGCAAGGCGTCGCTGACGGCGATCCCCGGCGGGCGCTCACCGGAGGCGGGCAACCAGGAGGCGGTCGGGTCGTGAATCTGCTCAGTGTCGGCGCGTCCCACCGGACGGCCGGGATCGACACCCTGGAACGCCTGGTCATCGCCCGGTCCGACATCCCGGCCGTGCTGCAGAAGCTCGTCGCGCAGCCGTATGTCGGCGAGGCCGTGGTCCTGTCCACCTGCAACCGCGTCGAGATCTACGCGGCCGTCTCCGGCTTCCACGGCGGCCTCGGCGACGTCTGCAACGTGCTCGCCGAGCAGTCCGGCATCGGGGCCAAGGACCTCGCCGCCCACCTCTACGTGCACTACGACGAGGCGGCCGTGCGCCACTCGTTCCGGGTCTCGGCCGGCCTCGACTCGATGGTCGTGGGCGAGGCGCAGATCCTCGGCCAGCTCCGCGACGCGTACCACGCGGCCACCGAGACGGACACCGCCGGCCGGCTGCTGCACGAGCTGATGCAGCAGGCGCTGCGCGTCGGCAAGCGGGCGCACGCCGAGACCGGCATCGACCGGGCCGGGCAGAGTGTCGTCACCGCCGCCCTCGACGTGGCCGCCGCGACCTTCGGTGGCGACCTGACCGGGCGCACCGGCCTGGTGGTCGGGGCCGGTGCGATGGGCGCGCTCTCCGTGGCGACGCTGACCCGTTCCGGTGTCGGACCGCTCCAGATCACCAACCGCGGCGCGGCCCGGGCCGACCGGCTCGCCGAGGCGTACGGCGCCACCGCGGTCCCCTTCGACGCGCTCGAGCAGGCCATCGCCGCGGCCGACATCGTGGTCTGCGCCACCGCGTCCACCGAGCCGGTGCTGACCGCCGCCACCCTGGCCGGCCGGGAAAAGCCGCTGGTGGTGCTCGACCTGGCCGTGCCGCGCGACGTGGCCCCCGAGGTCGGCGCGCTGTCCGGCGTCACCGTGGTCGACATCGACAGCCTGGCCACGAGCCGGCGCACCCTGCCGGCCGCCGCCGAGACCGCCGCGGTCGAGCAGATCGTCGCCGCCGAGGTCGAGCACTTCCTCGCCTGGCTGCGCGGGGCCGAGGTGGCGCCGACCGTGGCCGCCCTGCGCACCCGCGCCGACGACGTGGTCAGCGCCGAGCTGCGCAAGCTCTCCGCGCGCCGGCCGGAATTCACCGAGGAGCAGCGGGCCGACGTTTCCCGTACCCTGCACCGGGTCGTCCAGCAGCTGCTGCACTCACCGACCGTACGGGTCCGTCAGCTCGCCGCCGAGCCCGGCGGCGACCAGTACGCGGCCCTGCTGAGGGAGCTGTTCGACCTCGACGTCCCGCACGCCACCAAGGCCGACGCCGTACCCGAGATCGGAGGACAAGCGTGAGCACACCGCTGCGCCTCGGCACCCGGGGTAGCGCCCTCGCGCTCGCCCAGTCCCAGCTCGTCGCCGACTCGCTGACCGCCGCGACCGGCCGCCCGGTCGAGCTGGTGCGCATCGTCACAGCCGGTGATCGTTCCGTCGCGCCGGTGGCGCAGCTCGGCGTGGGGGTCTTCGTCTCCGCGCTGCGCGACGCGCTCACGGCGAAGGAGATCGACTTCGCCGTCCACTCGTACAAGGACCTGCCCACGGGCCAGCACCCGGGTCTGCACATCGCGGCCATCCCGCAGCGTGAGGACCCGCGGGACGCGCTCATCGCCCGGGACAACAAGACCCTCGCGGAGCTGGCGCCGGGCGCCACGATCGGCACGGGCGCGGTGCGCCGAATCGCGCAACTGCATGCTTTGGGCCTACAGTTGCAGGTCACGCCGATCCGCGGCAATGTCGACAGCCGCATCGCGAGGGTGCTCGGCCCCGAGGCCGACCTCGACGCGGTTGTCCTGGCCCGGGCCGGCGTGGTGCGTCTCGGCCGGGCCGCCGAGATCACGGAGACGTTGGACCCGATGCTCATGCTGCCCGCCCCCGCCCAGGGGGCGCTGGCGATCGAGTGCCGATCCGACGACGCAGACCTGGTCGAGCTGCTGGCCGCACTCGATCATGCACCGTCCCGCGCCGCCGTCACGGCGGAACGGGCGATGCTCGCCACGCTCGAGGCCGGTTGCTCCGCACCGGTCGCGGCACACGCCGAGCTCGCCGAAGGCGAGCAAGGCGACGAGATCTACCTGCGCGGTGCGGTGATCAGCCCGGACGGGGCCCGAGCTGTCCGGCTGTCGCGCACCGGAACGCCCGCCGACGCGGCGGAGATCGGCAAGGCGCTCGCCGCCGATCTCCTCGACAACGGCGCCGACACCCTGATGGGGAGCACAGAATGACCACCCGCACCGCCCGCAAGTCCGCAGGGCGTATCGCTTTCGTCGGCGCCGGACCCGGCGATCCCGGCCTGCTGACCCGCCGGGCTCACGACACCCTCGCCGACGCCGACCAGGTCGTCTACGACCGTGGGGTGCCCGAGTCGCTGCTCGCGGCCATCCGGGCGGAAGCCAAGGGCGACACCCAGTTCAGCCCCGCCGAGGGCGCACCCGGCGACGTCGCCAAGGTGCTGCTCTCCGCGGCCAAGTCCGGCCTGTCGGCGGTGCACCTGGTCGCCGGTGACCCGTTCGGTCACGAGGCCGTCGTCAAGGAGGTCCAGGCCGTCGCCCGGACCGCCGTGCACTTCGAGGTCGTGCCCGGCCTGGGCCAGGCCGAGGGGGTGGCCACCTACGCGGGTGTGCCGCTGCCCGGCGTACGCACCGCGGCCGACATCGACGACGTCACCGCGCTCGACTTCGACGCGCTGGCCGCGGCCGCCGTCAAGGGCTCGTTCGCGGTCGCCGTGGACGCCGGCGACCTCGCCGCCGTCCGCGACGGTCTGCTGGCCGCGGGCGTCGAGCCGGGCACGCCGGTCGGCGTGACCGGCGACGGCACCGGCGAGACGCAGTACACGACCACCTCGTCGGTGGACAGCTTCGTCGCGGCGGCGCTCGGCTTCACCGGCCGGGTCGTGCTCACCGTCGGCGCGGAGGTCGCCCAGCGCGACAAGTTGAGCTGGTGGGAAAACCGCCCCCTGTACGGCTGGAAGGTCCTCGTCCCGCGCACCAAGGAGCAGGCCGGCGCGATGAGTGCCCGGCTGCGGGCGTACGGGGCCATCCCGTGCGAGGTGCCGACGATCGCCGTCGAGCCGCCGCGCACCCCCGCGCAGATGGAACGCGCGGTCAAGGGCCTGGTCGACGGCCGGTACGCCTGGGTGGTCTTCACCTCGGTGAACGCGGTCCGCGCGGTCTGGGAGAAGTTCGCCGAGCACGGCCTGGACGCCCGCCACTTCGGCGGTGTCAAGATCGCCTGCATCGGTGAGGCGACCGCCGACGCCGTCCGCGCGTTCGGCATCCAGCCGGAGCTCATCCCGGCCGGGGACCAGTCCAGCGAGGGCCTGCTGGCCGAGTTCTCGCCGCACGACGAGATCCTCGACCCGGTCGGCCGGGTGCTGCTGCCGCGGGCCGACATCGCCACCGAGACGCTGGCCGCGGGCCTGATCGAGCGCGGCTGGGAGGTCGACGACGTCACGGCGTACCGCACGGTCCGCGCGGCCCCGCCGCCGGCCGACATCCGCGACGCGATCAAGTCGGGCGGCTTCGACGCGGTGCTGTTCACCTCGTCCTCGACGGTCCGCAACCTGGTCGGCATCGCGGGCAAGCCGCACGCCCGCACGGTCGTCGCGGTGATCGGCCCGAAGACGGCCGAGACGGCCACGGAGTTCGGCCTGCGCGTCGACGTCCAGCCCCAGCACGCGTCGGTCCCCGACCTGGTCGAGGCCCTGGCGTCGTACGCGGTGGAGCTGCGCGAGAAGCTGGCGGCGATGCCGGCCAAGCAGCGCCGCGGCTCGAAGGTCCAGGGCCCGACGGCCCTGCGTTTCCGCTGATCTGACGCGGACCGGCCCGGTGACGGGCCGGTCCGCCGCACTGCCGCGCCGGCTCCGCGCCGGCCCGGTTTCGCCGGACCGGCGCTGTTGCCGGCCTGGCCGGGGCGGTTGTCCGACCGGCCCGGTTCCGCCGGCTCACGCGGCCGGCCTGGCTGAGGGAGTGAGCATGGCGTTCCCCGATGTGCGTCCGCGGCGTCTGCGCCGTACCGCCGCCCTGCGGCGCCTGGTCGAGGAGACCCGGGTCGCACCGGCCGAACTGATCCTGCCGCTGTTCCTCAAAGAGGGTCTGACCGAGCCTCGGCCGATCAGCTCGCTGCCTGGCGTCATGCAGCACTCGCGGGAGTCGCTGCGCAAGGCCGCCCACGAGGCGGTCTCGGCCGGGGTCGGTGGCCTGATGCTCTTCGGCGTCCCGGACAACGCCAACAAGGACGAGACCGGCTCGGCCGGCCTCGACCCGGACGGCATCCTCAACGTGGGCCTCCGTGACCTGATCGCCGAGGTCGGCGACGCCACCGTGGTCATGGGCGACCTGTGCCTGGACGAGTTCACCTCGCACGGGCACTGCGGCGTCCTCGCCCCGGACGGCACGGTCGACAACGACGCCACCCTGGAGATCTACGGCCGGATGGGGGTGGCCCAGGCCGAGGCCGGGGCGCACGTCGTCGGCCCGTCCGGGATGATGGACGGCCAGGTCGGGGTGGTCCGCAAGGCCCTCGACCAGGCCGGTCACCAGGACGTCTCGGTGCTGGCCTACTCGGCGAAGTACGCGGGTGCCTTCTACGGCCCGTTCCGCGAGGCCGTCGAGTCCAGCCTGCAGGGTGACCGCCGCACCTACCAGCAGAGCCCGGGCAACGTCCGGGAGGCGCTGCGCGAGGTCGAGCTGGACGTCGCCGAGGGCGCCGACATGGTCATGGTGAAGCCGGCGCTGCCGTATCTCGACGTGATCGCCGCCGTGCGGGAGCGGGGCGACGTGCCGGTCGCCGCCTACCAGGTCTCCGGCGAGTACGCGATGGTCGAGGCGGCCGCGGAGAAGGGCTGGATCGACCGGCAGGGCGTCATGCTCGAGACCCTGACCTCGATCAAGCGGGCCGGGGCCCAGATCATGCTGACCTACTGGGCCACCGAGGCCGCTCAGCTGCTGCGCGAGCGCTACTGACCGCCCGTACCCCTCAGGTAACGAACTTGCATGGGTTTTCCGCCGCGGGTGGGCTCAGTCGTCGTTCTGGATCGTGCCCGTCGCGCGGGCGTCCGCGAGCCGGATGCCCGCCAGGCCGGCCACCACCAGCGTCAGCTTCTCGTCCGGCTCCTTCCACCGGTCACCCCGGACCTGCACCGGGAAGGGGAGACCGGTCGCGCCCGCGGGCAGGACCCGGCAGCCCAGGTACGGCGTGAAGTCGACTCCCACCCACGCGGATCCCGGCACCGTGCTCGCACAGATCGTCACCGCCCGGCTCAGCGGCCGGGACAGCGTCACCGGGAACACCAGCGACGTGGTGCCGCTGTCTCCTTCGACGACGCTCGCGTCCGCAACCGACAGTGCCGCCCGGGAGTGGAAGCGGGCGACCTGGGGATCGTGGTCGCTGGAGCCCTTGGAGCCGTTCCCCTCGTCCGCCGCCGCCCAGTCGGCGTTGAGGTGGGCCGCCCGCATCTCGATCAGGTCGCCGTGCAGGGCGTCGTTGACGAAGAGGTGGTCCAGTGTCTGCGCCGAGCCGTCGAAGACGTACGAGTACGCCGACGAGGGCGCGTCCGCCACCAGGTCGTCCCACAGGTTGTGCAGCCCGGCCTCGTAGAGCGGGCCGAGCTGGTCGCCCGGAGCCGCCGGCACCGGGTCGTCGGGGCGCGGGAAGACATTCAGGTCACCGCTGTACGCGATCCGCGCGTGCGCGTGGGTGTCCTCGATCGCCGTGGTGATCGCCGCCCCGTACGCGGCCTGCTCGGTGCGCTGCCCGACCCGGGTGTCCGGCCCGGACGAGTAGTGGTTGCTGACCGCCCAGAGCTGGAACCGCTCGGCGGCACCCGGCGCTGCCTTGATGTCGAAGAGCGCGACCTGCGGCGCCCGGGTGAAGACGTTCGAGCCGTCCACACCCGTCGAGGTGTCCACGTCCGCCGGCAGGATCGCGTTCAGCGTCTTCGGGTTGGACACCTCGGCGTTGCTCGCCAGCGGGGTGCCGCGGTAGGTGACCTGCGGTGCCGCGCCCAGCACCGGGTCGGCCGCGGTCGCGGGGGTCAGCGAGAGACGGTCGGTGCGGTAGAGGAACGCGGCGGTGATCCCGCGGGCGTCGGCGCCGGTGCGGTCGTACGCGGCCGCGTACGCCGGACCGCCGTTGCCCTTGATCGTCAGGGCCAGCTCCTGCAACGTGTCCGGCTGTCCGTCCGCGTCGTTGACCGCGCCGCAGGTCAGAACGCCGCCGGTGACCGTGCAGATGTCCTGGTCCTCGGCTTCCTGGGCCAGGATCAGATCGGGGGAGTGCAGCCCGGCGGCGATCTGGTCGGCCAGGTCGGCCAACTTCTCCCGGTACGCCGCCTCGCTCGCCGGGACGTAGTCGAAGGGCGGGCTGACGCCGGGGCAGCCGGTGTTGCCGGTGAAGTCGCAGCCGTCGAACGGGTCGTCACGGAAGTCGTACAGGTTCTCCACGTTGTACGTCGAGACGGCGAACTCGGTGCTGCGCGCGGCGGCCTCGGGCGGGTTGTTCCGCGACGGGTCCGGGCCGGGCGTGAATGCGGCGGTGGCCGGCTGGATGCCGTACTTGTTGAAGGAGTAGTAGAGGCCGCCGACCGCGTCGCCGGACAGCCGGTCGAAGGTCTTGGCCGGTGGCAGCAGCACGCCGCTGTCACCCGCGGTGGCCTTCACGCCCATCGTGCCGAGCAGCACCCGGTCGCCGTTGCCGTCGTCGACCGGGCCGGGCAGATTGTCCAGCGGATGCGCGTCGCGGAAGACCCGCCGGGCGTACGGGTCGGCCCGGTCCAGCAGCGGATCGTCGCGGTCGATGACCCAGATCTCCGAGTCCGCGGTGCCACTGAACACGTTGCGGCCGGCGACCACCCCGGCGCTGTCCCGGACCCGCAGCTGCATGCCCTCGTGCCGCTCCCAGAAGCGGTCCGCGGCGGCCAGCTCGCCCGGCGGCGCCGCGTCGTCGACCTGGACGTCGGTCAGCGGCACACCCTCGGCCAGCTTGGTGACCAGCGAGGCGCCGGACAGCTGGGTCAGCGAGAAGAACTCCGACACCCGGGCCCGGACCACGATCTCGTCGCCCACGGCCGGCACATAGCCGCCGATCAGCGACGTGAAGGCGCCCATGAAGACGAAGATCCCGTCGGAGCTGGCCGGGTCGCCGTCGTCGGTGCCGCTACGGCTCTGCAGGAAGAACCCGTGCTGGTCGGCGCCCGCGGCGGTGCGGGCCAGGGTGCGCTGGGTGACGACCCCGCGTACGTCGTACAGGACGCTGCTCGTGCCGTTGCCGGACGGGTTGGCCAGCGGTGACCGGTCGGTGCGCGGATTCTCGGCGTCCGTCGTCGGACCCTGCACGGCGCCGACGGTCAGCGGTTCGTCGGCGGCCCGGGCCACGTCGGGGAACAGGGCAGCGGTCAGCAGCGGAACGGTGAGCAAGGGCAGGAAGCGGCGGTAGCGCACGGAGCCTCCACAGCTCAGTCGGTGGGCTCGAGTCTCTGCACCAGCTGACCCACGTCCACGCCGTACTCGTACCAGTCCCGGTCGGACTGGAAGCCGAGCTCCGCGTTGACCTTGAGCATGGACTCGTTGTGCTGCGCGTTCCAGGTCTGCACCTCGCGCAGTCCGGGCTCGGCGGACCGCAGCTCGAACAGCATCCGGGCCTTGATCGCCCGGTCGATGCCGTAACCGCGGTGCTCGCGGACGACGATCGTGTCGTACTGGTCGGCGCGTTCGGGATGCTGCGCGGGCACGACCACCTCGGTCAGCCCGGCAACCGCACCGGACGCCTCGTGGATGGCCAGCACGATGTACGGTTTCAGGCCCCGGCGGTGCAGGGTGTTGAGGCTGTCCCGCAGCCGCTGCGGATCGGACGAGCTCGGCCGCAGATCCAGGTCGTTGTCGTCACCGTCCTGCCCCTCCAGCTTGGCCTGCGCGTACGGCTCCAACAGGTCGGCCGGCGGCCCACCGGGGTGGTACTCGACGCGGTAGCCGGCGCTGATGCCGTTGGCCATGGCGTGCAGGGCGTTCCAGTCCACGCTGGACAGCGTCAGAACGCTGCGGGTCTCCACATACTCCTGCTCGAAGCCCAGCGCCTCGTAGAACGCGATGGCCGGGGTGTCGCCGATCGCCTCGACCCCGATGGAGGAGAAACCCTCGAGATAGACGCGGCGTGCGGCGACCCCGACGAGCTGCTGGCCGAGGCCGCGGCGGCGCAGGTCAGGATGGACCAGCACCTCCAGCACGCCGATGTCGCCGAGCAGCAGGACACTGACGTGGCCGTAGATGGTGCTCTCACCCTCGGGGAGCCGGTCGTCCTCGGCGACCCAGCTGATCCGGCGCTCACCGGGCATGGTCTCGGCCAGGTAGTCGACTACCTGCACGTCCTGCCACGGTGGATCGTCGGGGAGATCGGCAGCCAGCACCGCGTTGTACGTCTCCACGAGCGATCGGATCTCCCCCGCCGACGCGGTCCGGGGATCCCACTCACGCACCCTCACCCGTACAGCTTGCCGGTACATGGACCTTCAGGGAAGTGCCGGATGGACAAATGTACGCGACCCGTCACTGTGGGTTGTCGCTCAGACCCGGCTGCGCTGCCCGTACTCGTTGGCCGCATCGAACACTTTCTGCGCGTACGGCCGCACCGCGTTGTACGACAAAATAGCGTCCCACCAGGCATCCGGCCGAGCGAGATCGCGCCCGCCCTGACACAGATACTTGGCCGCGGCCAGCGACGCGTCGTCGATGTCGTTGGGATCGGAGACACCATTGTTGTCGGCATCAACACCATTGCCGACAGAGATCGAATTCCAGGTCTGCGGGATGAACTGCAACGGACCCAGCGCCCGATCGAACTGCGAATCACCATCGAGCGCACCCTGATCGGTGTCCCGGATCTCCTGCCGCCCACCCTTACCGTCCAACGGCAACCCGAAAATCGGCGGAGCCACCGACCCGTCGACATTGAGGACAGCGCCGTTGGCGGAGCCGTGCGAGGACTCCACCTTGGCGATGGCGGCGATCGTGGTCCAGCTCAGATGACAGCTGGGGGTGGTCCGGGCGACCACAAGCTCGGCGTAGCCGTACGCCTGCACGGCGACAACGGGGATGCCGGCCCGGGTGCCGGTGTCCTGCGCCCAGGAAGCAAGGACATCGGCCGGCCGCGCACCGCCGACCGCGCCGCCGACGGGAGGCTGGGTGCCCGGCACGACGCCGCCGACGACCGGGGCGGAAGCGCTGGGCACGCCGCCGGGCCCCGGCAGCGCCCCGGCCGAAGCCCCGGCCGAAGCGTCGGCGTCAAGGCCGAAACCGGGCGTCACGCTGGGCGTCGGCACAGACTGCAAAGCCCGCGGTACGAGATAAGCACCAGCTGTCCCGGCGGCGCCGAGAAGAAGAACGGCGATGACGGCGGGGAGGATGAGGCGGCCGCTGGGGCGCTTGGCCCAGGCAGAGGTGCTGCGGGCGGTGCTGCGCACTACGCGTACGGGGTTGGCTCGGCGCAGCACCCGGGTGGCCCGGCCCTGCGAGGCGGCGGCTACTGCGGCTGCGGTGGGGGCGGTTGTGCTCGGGGTTTTGTCCCCGGGCTTGCCGTCCTTCCCGGCCTCGTCTTTGCCCTCGGCCTTGTCCTTGCCCTCGGCCTTGTCTTTGTCGTCGGCCTTGCTGCCGGTGTCGGTCTTGCCTTCGGGGGCGGTCTTGTCCGGGGGAGTGCCGCCCTTGCCCGTTTTGTCTCCGGGGGGAGCTTCCTTACCGGTCCCGGCAGCTTTGTCGGTCCCGGTCGGCTTGTCGTCCGCGGCCTTGCCGGGCTCTGTGGTCTTGCCGTGCTCGGTCGCCTTGCCGGGCTCTGTGGTCTTGCCGTGCTCGGTCGCCTTGCCGGGCTCTGTGGCCTTGCCGGGCTCGGTCGCCTTGTCGGTTCCGGCGGCCTGGTCGGCGGAGTAGGGCTGGTATCCGGACTTGGTCTTTGCCGCCGGCCCGCCCCCGCTGAGTGCTGCGGTGGCGTCGGCGGGGTTCGCCCCGTCCGGCTTGGCCGTCGCGGCCGGACCCTTGTCCTTGCCGTTCGCGTCCTTACCGTCCGCGCCGTCCGCGCCGTCCGCGCCGTCCGCGCCGTCCGCGCCGTCCGCGCCGTCCGCGCCGTCCGCGCCGTCCGCGCCGTCCGCGGCAGGCCCGGCGGCCGCCTTGCCGTTGTCGGCCTTCTCCTCAGGCCCGGCCTTCACATCTGCCTTGCCTGCCGTGTCCGCGGCTGTCCCAGTCGTAGCGCTCGCAGCCGGCTCGGCGTCGCCGCTCGACGGTGCCGTGGAGCTAGCGGCTTTCTCGCCGGCGCCTGTTCCCGGCCTGGCAGCCGCAGTGCTCGTAGCGCCGCTTGCCACCACCTTCGGCTGGTATGTCCCACTCGTGGCACCGGTCGCCACAACGCGCGGCTGGTATGTGCCCCCAGGGCGACCGGTCACCTTCTCGGCCACCGAGTCCGACTTGTCGGACGACACCGTCCCTGAAATCGACTCGCCGGACTGACCCACCGCCCGCCCGGCATCATCGCCCTCCAGCGAACCCGCAGCCGGAAACTCCTCCTCAGGCGCCGCGCCGGAGCTGCCAAGGGGCCCGCCAAGATGCGGCGCCGGAGGCCGTGGCCCGCGCCGCTTCGGGGATCTGTCCTGCCCGTCCGCCACCCGAAAGACACTACCGGGCGACAGCGACCCCCGGCGCCCATGGACCCAGCCCGATGCGTCATCCACAGCCCAGCCGACCAGGGCGGCGAACTGTCCCAGCGGAGCCATACCCTGTCTCCATGCCGCGCTATGACTTCCGCTGCCGCGCCTGCGGCGACACCTTCGAGCTGAACCGGCCGATGGCCGAATCCGCTGCCCCCGCGACGTGCCCCCAGGGCCACGCCGACACAGTGAAACTGCTGTCCACAGTTGCCATGACAGGCCGCAGTGGCACCATGCCCACACCCCAGTCAGGCGGTGGCGGAGGCGGCGGCTGTTGCGGCGGGGCCTGCGGCTGCTGAGAAGCCCAACGCCCGGCTTGACCCGCCGGCAATCACGCCCGCCGGGTCACGCCGCCAGCGGCTGCCCCCAACTCGCTGCCGAGGAAGGCTGATCGGCTGGCAACAGCAGGCTGCATCCTGCTCGCTGCCGAGGAAGGCTGATCGGCTGGCAACAGCAGGCTGCATCCTGCTCGCTGCCGAGGAAGGCTGATTGGCCGGCGACAGCAGGCTGCACCCTGCTGCTGCCGGCGGTGGTGGCGTGCCCAGCTAGAGCAGCATGCATTTAGCTTCCTTTCAGGGGTGAGGACGCCGGGGCACCGGGACGGCCGGACCGGCTGTCCGCGCTGAAACACGTCGCACTGAACCACGAGGCGACGTCACTGCTGGACCCGCGGGCCGCCCACGACCAGGGCGGCCTGACCGGCGACCGGCTACCGGCGACCGGCTGCTCGCGCCGGGGTCACGGTCGGGGTAACCGCGACCGGCTGCTCGCGCCGGGGATCGCGGTCGGGGTAACCGCGACCGGCTGCTCGCGCCGGGGATCGCGGTCGGGGTAACCGCGACCGGCTGCTCGCGCCGGGGATCGCGGTCGGGGCAACCGCGACCGGCTGCTCGCGCCGGGGTCACGGTCGGGGCAACCGCGACCGGCTGCTCGCGCCGGGGATCGCGGTCGGGGCAACCGCGACCGGCTGCCCGCGCCGGGATCGCGATCCGGGCAACCGCGACCGGCTACCCGCGCCGGAACCACCAGCCAGCAAAGCCCCATCGGCCCCCACGCCCGATTCTCAATCCAGCCGGCCTCGCCCAACCCGACCAAACACCCCGGACCCCACCATCAGACCCGGACAGGACGTCCGTCACCCCGATCGCCGCCGGCCAGAATGACCCACCAACCACCGCAACCCGGAAAGCTCAACAACGGCGCAAAATCCAGCGGTCAGCGCGCCGGCCGCACTCCAATGCTCGGCTCCCGTCCAACAGCCCGGCCGTAAATGACAGCAGGGCAGACGAGCCCACCACCTATTTCCAACCCGACGTATCACCGAGCCTCCCACCGGCATCTGCTATTTCAGTCGACTGTGGCCGGTCCCGCGGCGTAACACTGTGGTGATCGTCGGGTGACCTCATGGAGTCGCACAAGGGGCTACTCCTGCGGGGCCGTCCGAACGGGTCGGTGGAATTGACCGACTGCGGCGCAACCAGAACGTGAACCTCGTCGTTACGTCACGCGTAGTGCCGTGCGTGACCGTCGATGACCCCTACCGTGGGTCGCCCTTGCGGGGTCGGCCGTGGCGGGAGGGCGGTTACCGACCGTTCCTACGATGTGCCGTGTGATTGCGGTACGGCAGCATGAAGCGCGACTTCCCAAGGGGGCGGAGGTTCTCACCGTGTCGGGACGGACCGAGCTGCCGAGCGGGCTTGTGACCTTCATGTTTACGGACATCGAGGGCTCCACGCGGCTCGCCCGGATGCTCGGCGAAGGTTATGGCCGTGTGCTCAATGCCCATCGTGGCGTTGTGCGCGCAGCGCTGAGTAATTACGCCGGCGCCGAGCTTTTCACTGAGGGTGACTCCTTCTTCGTGGCGTTCCG
The DNA here is from genome assembly GCF_040649415.1 of Actinoplanes sp. NPDC048967. Taxonomy (NCBI): domain Bacteria; kingdom Bacillati; phylum Actinomycetota; class Actinomycetes; order Micromonosporales; family Micromonosporaceae; genus Actinoplanes; species Actinoplanes sp. NPDC048967. Next base: position 400,619 of record NZ_JBEZFL010000002.1, on the reverse strand, counting down.
GGACGCCGCCGCTGCCGTCTCCGCCTGTGTGGCAGCACAGCGTGCACTCGCCGCGTACCCGTGGCCGAGCGCCGACGCGGCGCCGCGCGTCCGGATGGGCCTGCACACCGGTTGGGCCGTTCCGGTCGCCGGTGAGTACACGAGCGCCGAAGTGCATCGCGCCGCTCGCGTCGCTGCGGCGGCGCACGGTGGTCAGGTGCTCTGCTCCGAGGCGACCGCGCTCGCTGTTTCCACCTGGTCCTCCGACCTGGTTCCCAGCAATGCGGAGCTCGTGGGGGTCGGGGCCGGCGGCGTACGGCAGCAGCACCGGGAACACCGGGCATCCCAGGCACCGCTGATCGAGAGCGTCGACCTGCTCGACCTGGGCCCGTTCCGGTTGCGTGGCTTCGACGACGCCGAGCGGCTCTTCCAGCTTGTCGCTCCGGGGCTCGACCGGGACTTCCCCCGGCCGCGCACTCCCGGCGCGCCTGTGGACAACCTGCCGGCCGCGGTCACTCCGTTCGTCGGGCGGCAGGGTGAGATCGCCGAGCTCAAAGGGCTGATCTCCACGCATCGCCTGGTCACCGTGGCCGGGGCGGGCGGGGCCGGTAAGAGCCGGCTCGCCGTGGCCGTCGCCGAGGAGCTGCGGGCCGCGTACCCGGATGGCATCTGGCTTGTCGATCTCGCCGAGGAGCATCCGGCCGAGGCGCTGGCCGCCGCGATGGGTGTCCGGCGCGAGCCGGCCCGGCCGCTGCTCGACAGCCTCATCGAGCGTTGCGCCGAGGGCCGTACCCTGCTGATCCTCGACACCTGCGAGGCCCGGCACCACGCCGCGCGGGAGCTGGTGCGCCGGCTGCTGGCCAGTTGCCGGCGGCTGGACGTCCTCGCCACCTCGCGCACGTCGCTCGGCGTACCCGGAGAACTGGTCTGGCGGATCCCGCAGCTGGCGCCGGCCGACGCTGCCGCGCTGCTGGCGGCCCGGGCCGTCGCGGCGCGGGGCGGCCGGCCCGGTCCGGCCGGGGAAGCCGCCGAGCTGGCCCGGATCGCGGCCAAGCTGGACGGTGCGCCGCTGGCCATCGAGCTGGCCGCCGACCGGCTGCGGCTGCTGTCCGCGGCCCAGCTCACCGCCCGCCTCGACGACCCGATCGCCGCGCTCGACGCGGGCCGGTCCGAGCCCGGCCGGCACGGCAGCCTGACCAGCAACCTCGACTGGTCGTACCGCGGCCTGAGTGACGGCGCCGCCGGGCTGTTGCGCCGGCTTGCCGTCTTCGCCGGCCCGGTCGAGCTCGGCACTGTGGAGTGGTCCGGCGAGGACGCCTTCGGCGCCCTGTCGGAGCTGGCCGACCGGTCCCTCGTCGAGGTCGTCGCCGGGCCGCGCTACCAGATGTCCGAGCAGGTCCGGGCGTACGCGACCCGCCGGCTCGCCGCCGCCGGGGAGGAGCAGGCCGCCCGGGACCGGCACGTCGACTGGTCGTTGCACACCCTCGACGGTGTGGCCGTCGACACCGACGGGCAGCCGCGGACCGTCTCCCTCACCGAGCTGGCGCCGTACGTGCAGGAGTGGCAGGCCGCCCTGCGCTGGTCCGCCGTCGGTGGCAGTGTCCGGGCCGGGCTGCGGCTCGCCGGGGCGCTGGCTCCGTGGTGGCGCGAGCACGGCCGGGCGCGGGACGGCCGGGACCTGCTCTTCCGGCTCTACCGGCGGATCGACGGTGAGTGCACCGAGCAGGGCGAGCGGATCGACCCGGTCGAGCTGGCCTCCGCGTACCTGGTCCATGCCGGACTCGCCGACGACCGGGAGGAACGCACCCGCTTCCTGGACCGGGCCGAGGACATCGCCCGGCGCGTGGATCACCCGGCGCTGCTGGTCCGGGCCCTCTCCGGGCAGCGGCTCTCGCTCGTGGAGGCCGGCCGGACGGCCGAGGCCGAGCAGGTGTGCCGCGACGTCATCGCCCGGGCCGAACGCACCGGGGTGCCGGCTGCCGCACTGCCCGCGGTGGTCACTCTCGCCGAGTTGTTGTGGCGGCGGGACGCCCTGGACGAGGCCGCGGAACTGCTCGGCAGCGCCCGTCAGCTGGAGGCGGGACGGCCGGAGGACCGGGGCAGCCGTACCGTCGACTGGTTGCTCGGGATGGTGGCCCTGCGCCGCCGTGACCTGGTCGCCGCGCATGACCACCTGGTTGTCGCCCTGCGGTCGCGGTTGCGGCACGGCTTCCGGGGCGCCGCCGCGGACGCCGTCGCGGCGATCGCCGTGCGGTGTGCCTTCGGCGGTGACCCCGCCACCGCGACCGTCCTGTTCGGCGGCGCGGAGTCCGTGCGGGGGGCCTGCCGGGCGGCCCATTTCGGGGGCTTCTGGTCCGGGCAGCAGGCTGCCCTGAGGCGGATGCTCGGCGACGCGGCCTTCGACGCGGCCTATGCCGAAGGCGCGGAGATCGGCTTCGGCCGGGCCGTCGCGATGGCGCTGGCCGTCGAGCATCCGGACCTCGAACACGACTCGGCCCGCTTCGCCCAGACCCTGGGCTGACCCGCCCCGAGCTGAGCGGGCCCCGAGCTGAGCGGGCCCCGAGCTGAGCGGGCCCCGAGCTGAGCGGGCGCCGAGCTGAGCGGGCGCCGAGCTGAGCGGGCCCCGAGCTGAGCGGGCCTCAAGCTGAGCCGGCGTCAAGCTGAGCCGGCGCGGGAGGACCCACCCCGGGCCGGCCGCACCGGCCGACCCGGGGCCGGCCGGCTATTCGACCAGCTCGCGGGCCCGGTCGATGTCGGACGGGTTGACGGCCTCGAGCGACCCGAAGATGCTCACGGCCTGGTAGTAGGTCCAGGCCAGGCTGTAGCAGGCCGGCCGGGTCACCGTGCTGTAGGTGGCGCACTTGCGCTTGAGGTCGGCGTAGAACATGTCATCCAGCCGGTCCTTGTTGGCCGAGAACGTGCCCAGGTCCTTGTAGTTGCGGTAGCCGAAGTCGTGGCGCCAGCACGACAGCGAGAAGTTGAAGCCCAGCGGGTTGTCCGGGCTGGACGAGCAGTAGTCGGTGGTCCAGTCGAAGCCGTAACCGGCCCAGGGGGCGCGGTTGAGCCGGGCGTCGTTCCAGGCGGTGCTGCTCGACGCGGCGGTCTGGGTCCAGCGGGCGAGGACGGTGGCTTTGCTGTCCGCGGCGGCGGAGGCCGCCACGGGGGGAGCCAGCAGGGCCAGCGCAGAGATCAGGACGACGAGGGTACGGCGGACGGACCGTTTCATCGAAACCTCCAGCGGTAGGCCGCCAGTCTTGGATCGACAGCTTTCTAGATACAAGACGATCAATGGAGTTTTCCTTAACGATGCCTCAACTTACCGATGGGTATTCCGCGGCGGGCCTGTCATGTGCTGTCCTGGAAAGCGGTGTGGGACCCGGCCGCTATGGTGTGAACGTGCAGGCGGCCGTTCAGTGATCCGATTACCTCTGGTCCGACAGGGACCACTGCGAGCGCTCGCCGTGCGGGTGGTTGCCGCCCTGGTTCTCGTGCTGCTCACCGTGCTGGTGATCTACATCGACCGCGACGGCTACCGCGACCTCAACGAGGACGGGCTGACCCTGCTCGACTGCTTCTACTACGCGGTCGTGTCGCTTTCCACCACCGGCTACGGCGACATCACCCCGGTCACGCCCGACGCGCGCCTGGTGAACATCGTGTTCATCACCCCGGCGCGCGTGCTGTTCCTGATCATCCTGGTCGGCACGACCCTCGAGGTGCTCACGGACCAGTACCGCAAGAACATCAGGGTCACCCGGTGGAGGCGCAAGTTGAAGGACCACATCATCGTCTGCGGCTACGGCACCAAGGGCCGGGCCGCGGTCAGCGCGCTGCTGGAGACGGGCTACGACAAGTCCCGCATCGTCGTGGTCGAGAGCCGCGACGAGGCCCTGCGCCAGGCCGGGGCCCACGGCCTGGTCGCGATCGAGGGCAACGCCACCCGCTCGGCGGTGCTGCTCGAGGCGGACGTCAAGAACGCCAAGTCGGTCATCATCGCCACCGACAGCGACGAGGCCTCCGTCCTGATCACCCTCACGGTGCGGCAGCTGACGGCCGGCCAGGTCCGGATCATCGCGGCGGTCCGCGAGCAGGAGAACGCGGCCCTGCTCAAGCAGAGCGGCGCCCATCACGTGATCGTGTCGTCGTCGACCGCCGGCCGGCTGCTCGGCCTGACCACGACGACTCCGCCGCTGATCGACGTGGTCGAGGATCTGCTGACCCCGGGTCAGGGCATGGCGCTGGCCATGCGGTCCGCGGAGCGCGACGAGGTCGGCCGCAACCCGCGCGAGCTGCAGACGCTGGTGGTGGCGCTGATCCGCCGGGGCAAGGTGCTGCCGCTGGGCGGTCAGCAGTCGATCACCATCGACACCGGGGACATGCTGATCTACATCCGGGACGAGGAGAACAGCGGCATCGGCGTAGCCGTCTGACCGCCTTCCCGATCAAATCAAGGTCAGGTTCAAGATCAGATTCTGGTCGTGCCTGGTTGCATGGTGCTGACCGTCGCTCCCGCCGATTGCCGGGTCCGTGCCTGGCCAAAACAAGATCGGCCCAGGCCCGAGGGCCTGAGCCGACCTTGGTAGCCGCGTCCGGTACTACAGAATGGTCCAGGTGTCGCCGGCGTTGAGCAGGTCGCTGAGCATCTCGTCCGGGGTGCCGGTCACCTGCGACTTGGCGTCCTCGAGCTGCTTCTGGATGAGCTCGTCGTAGGACGGGCGCTCGACGTTGCGGAACACGCCGATCGGGGTCGTGCCCAGATCCGAGCCCGACAGCCGGGACAGCGCGAACGCATAAGCCGGGTCATCCACGGTCGCGTCGTGCACGACCGGGGTCTCGCCGCCCAGCTCAGCGCTGTCCCGCACCGACAAGCCGAACGCGCCGGCCGGGTGGACCACCGAATACTGACCCTGCGCGCCGAAGGTGATCGGCTGGCCCTGCTCCAGGCGGATCAGGTGGTCGTCGCGGGTGTTCGGGTCCTTGAGCACCTCGAACGCGCCGTCGTTGAAGATGTTGCAGTTCTGGTAGATCTCCACGAACGCCGACCCCTCGTGCTGGGCCGCCGCCCGCAGCACCGACTGCAGGTGCTTGCGGTCCGAGTCGATGGTGCGGGCCACGAACGTCGCCTCCGCGCCCAGGGCCAGCGACAGCGGGTTGAACGGGGAGTCCGCCGACCCGGCCGGCGTCGACTTGGTGATCTTGCCGAGCTCGGAGGTCGGTGAGTACTGGCCCTTGGTCAGGCCGTAGATCCGGTTGTTGAACAGCAGGATCTTCAGGTTGACGTTACGGCGCAGGGCGTGGATCAGGTGGTTCCCGCCGATGGACAGGGCGTCGCCGTCGCCGGTGACGACCCACACCGACAGGTCCGGACGCGACGCGGACAGCCCGGTCGCGATGGCCGGGGCGCGGCCGTGGATGGAGTGCATGCCGTAGGTGTTCATGTAGTACGGGAACCGCGACGAGCAGCCGATCCCGGACACGAACACGGTGTTCTCCCGGGCGATGCCCAGCTCCGGCATGAACTGCTGGACCGCCGCCAGGATGGCGTAGTCACCGCAGCCGGGACACCAGCGGACCTCCTGGTCGGACTTGAAGTCCTTCGCCGTCAGCTTCACCGGCGTCAGCGGAATTGTGCTGCTAGCCATTCTTGACCACGTCCTCGAGCATGTTCTCCAGCGTCGCGGCCGTGAACGGCAGACCGCTGATCTGGTTGAAGGGGACCGCGTCGATCAGATACCGGGCCCGGATGACGTGGGCCAGCTGGCCCAGGTTCATCTCCGGGATGACCACCTTGTCGTACGCCTTGAGCACCTCACCGAGATTCGCCGGCAGCGGTGCGAGGTGCCGCAGGTGCGCCTGGGCGATCGGCAGACCGCGCTGGCGCAGAGCCCGGCAGGCGGCACCGATCGGCCCGTACGTGGAGCCCCAGCCCAGCACCAGCACGCGGGAATTCTCGTCCGGGTCCTCGACGTCGACGTCCGGAACCGGGATCGACTCGATGCGCTCGGCGCGCGTGCGCACCATGAACTCGTGGTTGGCCGGGTCGTAGGAGATGTCCCCGGTCTTGTCGGCCTTCTCCAGCCCGCCGATGCGGTGCTCCAGACCGGGGGTGCCGGGGATCGCCCACGGCCGGGCCATGGTCTCGGGGTTCCGCAGGTACGGCAGGAACCGCCCGTCCTCACCGTTCGGCTCGGTCGTGTACGCCACCGAGATGTCCGGCAGGTCGTTGACGTCGGGCAGCAGCCACGGCTCGGAGCCGTTGGCCACGTAGTTGTCCGACAGCAGGATCACCGGGGTGCGGTACTTCAGCGCGATCCGGGCGGCTTCGATCGCCGCGTGGAAACAGTCCGAGGGTGACTTCGGCGCGATCACTGCCAGCGGCGCCTCACCGTGCCGGCCGTACAGGGCCATGTTCAGATCAGCCTGCTCGGTCTTGGTCGGCATACCCGTCGACGGTCCGGCCCGCTGCACGTCGACGATGACCAGCGGCAACTCCAAGGCGATCGCCAGAGAGATCGTCTCGCCCTTGAGTGCCACCCCGGGACCGGAGGTGGTGGTGACGCCGAGGGCACCGCCGTACGAGGCGCCCAGCGCGGCGCCGATCGCGGCAATCTCGTCCTCGGCCTGCATCGTGGTCACGCCGAACCGCTTGTGCTTGGACAGCTCGTGCAGAATGTCCGAGGCCGGGGTGATCGGATACGCGCCCAGAAACACCGGCAGCTTGGCCCGCACACCGGCCGCGACCAGCCCGAGGGCGAGGGCGGCGTTGCCGGTGATGTTGCGGTAGGTGCCCGGCAGCATCTTGGCCGGTTTGACCTCGTAGCGCACCGAGAAGTCCTCGGTCGTCTCCCCGAAGTTCCACCCGGCCTGGAACGCGGCCTTGTTCGCCGCGACCAGATCCGGGCGCTTGGCGAACTTGCGCTCCAGGAACCGGATGGTGGACGCGAACGGCCGCGAGTACATCCAGCTCAGCAGGCCGAGGGCGAACATGTTCTTGGCGCGTTCGGCGTCTTTCTTCGCCACCCCGAGCTCAGCCAGTGCGCCGATGGTCATCGACGTCAGCGCGACTGGGTGCAGGGCGAAGCCGTCCAGTGAACCGTCCTCGAGGGGGCTGACCGCGTAGCCGACCTTGGCCAGATTCCGCTTGGTGAACTCGTCGGTGTTGACGATGATGTCCGCCCCCGGCGGCAGATCACCCACGTTCGCCTTCAACGCCGCCGGGTTCATCGCCACCAGCACGTTCGGCGCGTCCCCAGGGGTCAGGATGTCGTAGTCAGCGAAATGCACCTGAAAACTCGACACCCCGGGCAGGGTGCCGGCTGGTGCGCGGATCTCCGCCGGGAAGTTCGGCAGTGTCGAGATGTCGTTGCCCAGCTGCGCGGTCTCCGAGGTGAACCGGTCACCGGTGAGCTGCATACCGTCACCGGAGTCCCCGGCGAACCGGATGACCACACGATCGAGCTGCTCGACACGCTTCGCGGGAACGCCCACGTTCCAACCTCCTGAAGGAGCCGGCCGGCGGGTACGCACGTCGATGAGCCGGCCCGCAATAGTCACTTCCAGCCTACGTCGGCGCTCCTTACCGCCGCGGGGCGCGGGGCGTGTCCGACTTCAGACCGTTGACCACAGTAGCCAGGTAAGGCTTGCCTGAGCCACCCGAGTCCACTCTTCGGTTCGCTAGGCTGCGGCCGTGCAGGGCTATCTGGGTTCGTACGCCACGCTGGGGCTGGTGCTGGCCGCCGGCGTGCTGGTCTTCGTCGGCGCGTTCGGGGCGAACAAGCTGCTCAGGCCGGCCCACCCGGCCGAGCCGGTGGGCAAACGGCTGACCTACGAGAGCGGCGTCGACCCGGTCGGCGGCGACTGGGCGCAGGCCCAGATCCGCTACTACGTGTACGCGTACCTCTATGTGCTCTTCGCCGTCGAGGCGGTCTTCCTCTTCCCGTGGGCGGTCGTCTTCGACCGCCCCGGATTCGGCCTGGTGACCGTCGCCGAGATGGGCGTCTTCGTGGCGGTTCTCGCGCTCGGCATCGTGTACGCCTGGCGCAAGAAGATCCTCACCTGGACCTGACGCCCCTCGATCCACTCGGGCGTTTGCGGCCCGGCGGGGTGGCGGGCTCGCACACCCGCAGCGGTCGTGCCACGATCGTGCCCATGGGCCAGCTTCTCCTCTTCGTCGTCGTGGCGCTCGTCGTCGCGGCGATCGTCTTCGGTGTGACCGTCATGGTGAGCGGCGGCGACCCCGGCCTGACGCCGGTCGAGCCGGACGGCAAGTCTCTGCCGCTGCCCAGCGACCGTCCGCTCGGCGAGGAGGACGTGTTCCGGACCCGGTTCGACACCGCGTTCCGCGGCTACCGGATGTCCCAGGTCGACCAGGCGCTGCAGCGGGCCGCCTATGACATCGGTTACAAGGGCGAGCTGATCGGCGTGCTGGAGGCCGAGGTCGCCGCGCTCCGCGAGGGCCGTACGGCTGACGCGGACGTGCTGCGCCGGGCCCGCGAGGCCGCCATCGCGCCGCCGCCGCCGCCGGAGCCGGTTGTGGTCCCCGATGTCACGCCGCCGGACGACAAGCCCGCAGCCGCTGCGGGCCCTGCCGCTGCTCCCACCGCCGCCGAGCCGGCCGCCGAGGAGAAGGCGCCGCCCCGGCCGGCGGGTGACGAGGAACCGGCGGAGAGCCGGTGAGCGCGCCCGGGCCGGTCGACGGGCTCGGCGACGCCGCGGTCCCCGGCACCGGCGAGGTCACCGCGACCGTCATCGTCAACGCGCCCGCGCCCCGGGTCTTCGCGGCGTTCACCAGCTGGGAACGGCAGTCCGAGTGGATCCCGTTCACCAAGGTGCGGATCGTCGAGGGCGACGGCGGCGAGGGCAGCCTGATCGAGGCGATCACCGGGGTCGGCGGGGCCGGGCTGCGCGACGAGATGCGGGTGGTGCGGGTCGACGCGCCGTACGAGGTCCGCGTGGTGCACTGCGGCAACATCCTGCGCGGCCCCGGCGCGATGCGCTGCACGGCGATGGCCGGCGACCGCACCCAGGTCGTCATGCACGAGTGGTTCCACCTGCCCGGCGGCGCCGCGGCCAAGCTGGCCTGGCCGGTGATCTGGCCCGGCTCGAAGCTCAGCCTCAAGGGCGCGCTCAAGAAGTTCGGCCGCCTGGTCGAGCAGGGCCGCCTGCCCTGATTTTCTGTCAGAGGGACCTCGTACGGTTTCCGGCATGACAGACGTGACCGCCGCGGGCCTGGTCGTCGGGGCGGACGGCCGGGCCAGATGCGGATGGGGCGGCAGCACGCCCGACTACCTGCCCTACCACGACCTCGAGTGGGGGCGCCCGGTCCACGGCGACGACGCGTTGTTCGAGCGGATGACCCTGGAGGCGTTCCAGTCGGGGCTCTCCTGGATCACCATCCTGCGCAAACGCCCGGCCTTCCGGGCGGCGTTCGCGGGCTTCTCGATCCCGGCGGTGGCCGCGTTCTCCGAGGCGGACGCGACCCGGCTGATGGCTGACCCGGGCATCGTCCGCAACCGGATGAAGGTCGACGCGGCCCTGCACAACGCCCGGGTGGCCGCCGACCTGCCGGACGGCCTGGCCACCCTGCTCTGGTCCTTCGCGCCGCCGCCCCGGCCCCGCCCGGCGACCCGCGCGGACGTCCCGGCGACCACACCGGAGTCGATCGCGCTGGCCAAGGAGCTGAAGAAGCGCGGGTTCAAGTTCGTCGGCCCGACGACGGCCTACGCCCTGATGCAGGCGACCGGCATGGTCGACGACCACCTGGCCGGCTGCTTCGTCCCGCCGATCCGCCCCTGACCAGCGCGCTGTGCCGCGCCGCAGGGGTGGGGCCTGCCGCGGGGGCGGGGTCTGCCCCGGGGGTGGGCCCGCAGTGAGGGCGGGC
>NZ_JBEZFL010000002.1:203656-390663 GCF_040649415.1 Actinoplanes sp. NPDC048967 | reverse complement strand
GGCCTGCCGCGGGGGCTGTGCCGCGCCGCGGGGGTGGGCCTGCAGTGAGGGCGGGCCTGCCGCGGGGGCTGTGCCGCGCCGCGGGGGTGGGCCTGCAGTGAGGGCGGGCCTGCCGCGGGGGCTGTGCCGCGCCGCGGGGGTGGGCCTGCCGCAGGGTGAGGGGCGCCGCAGGTGTGCGGGCTGCGCCCCGGCGTGACTGATCTCCTGGCGGAGTAGCCGCGGTCTGCGGCCACGGCCGTGCGGCGCCTCGGCGCCTCGTTCGGCTTGCGCTTGATCAGCGCGAGTGTGCGGCGCTCCGGCCGCCGGGCCACGCCTGAGGTCATCGCGGCCTCGTGCGGCCGTCAGCGGCCCGCTCAGGCCGTCGCGCCGGCCTCCTCAGTGCCAGCCCGGCACGCCCGTCCGAGCCAGCGCCGGGTAGTTCGGGGGCTCGTGATGTGATGGTGCGCATGGCGCAGTGGGCGGTGATCATTCCAGCGGATCGGTGGGCGACCGAGCGGTTGTTCCATCACGACACCCTGACCGTGGCGGGTCTGGCCGGCGTGCAACCGGCGGCCGGCGACCGGGTCCTGCTGGTCGCGGACGAGCAGGCGCCGCAGGTGGTGGCGCTCGGGGTGGTCGACGGAGCGCCGGCCCGGCGGGGTGCGCACGGCGTGCCCGAGCTGGCCGTCACCTACACCCGGCGGTCCTTCGACGAGCCGGTGCCGGCCGGTGAGCTCAAGCTGGCCGAGCCGGTCGCCGAGATCGACGAGGAGCATTACGAACGGTTCGCCGCCCGGCTGAACGCCGGCCCGGACCGGCAGACCTGGCTGGTCAGCCTGGACCTGCCGATCGAGGCCGCCACCCCGGCGGAGGCGGTGCGGCAGTTCTGGTCGTACGTGCTGGAGCTGGGCCCGGCCGAGCTGCCGACGTTCGTCTCGCCGTCCGGCGACGAGCTCGCCATGCAGGCGTTCGTGCTGGGTGAGCAGGCCAACCAGGATCCCGAAGAGGACGAGGACGACAATTGACGCAACGGGCCCGGAGCGCGCAGCTCCGGGCCCGTTCGTGTACCGGTCGATCAGCCGCCGAGGCTCGAGGCCGCCGAGGCGATCGTCGCGGCGAAGTAGCTCACCTGGGTGTAGACGCCGGGCTTGTTGCGCCGGGCGCAGCCGTCGCCCCAGCTCACGATGCCGACCTGGATCCAGGCGTTGGCCGAGTCGCGGCGGAACATCGGGCCGCCCGAGTCGCCCTGGCAGGTGTCCACGCCACCGGCGGCGTAGCCCGCGCAGATCTCGTTGCTGGCGATGATCTGGCCGTTGTACATCGTGCTGGAGTTGCAGGTGGAGTCGCTGACGAACGGCACGGTCGCCTTGCGCATGTAACGCTGCTGGCCGCCGCCCTCCGTGGCCGCGCCCCAGCCGGCGATCGTGAACGTGCCCGAGTCGTACGCGGTGGTCTTGGCGATCGGCAGGGTCGCGAAGCCGGTCACCGGGCTGGCCAGGCGGATCAGCGCCCAGTCCTTGCCGTTGCCGTTGTAGCCGGGGGCCCGGTACACGTAGTTCGACTTGCGGGTGACCTTGCTGGTCGACTGGAGGTCGACCACGCCGATCGTCGCGGTGATCGACGTGTTCGTACCGGTGCCGCTCACGCAGTGGGCGGCCGTCAGCACCAGGGTCGGGCTGTAGAGCGCGCCGCCGCAGCCCATCGACAGCCGGACCATGAACGGGAACTCACCCTGCGTGGCCGTGGTGCCGCCGACGACCATGTCCGGGCCGTCGGGGGCGGCCGCCGCGGGCGACGACTGCATCAGGCTGCCCATCGCGGCCACCGTGAGAGCGGCTGCCGCCCCGCTCAGGATCCTGCGCCACCTTGCCATCCAGACCTCCCCAGCCCGAGATGCGCCCTGCGGCTGCACCTCATCTCGATGGGGGAAGTCAAACATTTACCTGCATTGATGCGGGTATCCCGAAGTACTCATACCGTCGGCGCTACCTCGCAGGAAGAATCACCGGCCCTCGAAGACCGGCTTCTCCTTCGCCACGAACGACGTCACCGCCGCCTGGTGGTCGGCCGTACGCCCGCAGATCGCCTGTGCCTGGGCCTCGGCGGCCAGCGCGTCGGAGAGCGAGCCGGCCGTACCGATGGAGAGCTCGCGCTTGATGGCCGCGTACGCCACCGTGGGGCCGGCGGCCAGCCGGGCGGCCAGCTCCTGCGCCGTCGGCAGCACCTGCTCGTCGTCGTCGACCAGCTGGGTGAGCAGGCCGTAGTCGAAGCTCTCCTGGGCGCGCACCGGCTGGGCCAGCAGCAGCAGCTCCAGCGCCCGGGCCCGGCCCACGATGTGCGGCAGCGACCAGCTCACCCCGGTGTCGCCGGCCAGGCCGACGTTGGCGAAGGCCATCAGGAAGGTGGTGCGCGGGCCGCCGATGCGGAAGTCGGCCAGCAGCGCCAGCGACGCGCCGGCCCCGGCCGCCGTGCCCCGGACCGCCGCGACCACCGGCTTGGGCAGGCTGGCCAGCCGTTGCGCGATCGGGTTGTAGTGCTGCCGCACGGTGTCCAGCTCAGTGGCGCCCTTGTCCAGGTCGCGGGCGTGCTCACGGAGATCCTGGCCCACGCAGAAGGCCTTGCCCGCCCCGGCCAGCACGACCGCCCGGACGGACCGGTCGGTCTCGATCGACGCCAGCGTGTCCCGCAGGGCCTCCTTGAGGTCCACGTCGAGGGCGTTCATGGCGTCGGGCCGGTTCAGGGTGAGGGTGACGACAGCGTCGGTGCGGTCGACGAGCAAGGAATCTGTCATGAGTCTGAGAATCCCACACGTCCGCCGCGTGACACCGACGCCAGGCACCTCTCCACGTAGCGGTCGGCGGCCGGGCGCAGGCGGGCGGCGTGCCGGTCGAAGAAGGTCGCCGCGCTGGCACCGGGCCAGCGGGCGGGCAGCAGGGCCGGGGGCAGCTGCGGGTCGCGGAACAGGAACGAGCGCCAGGCGTGCACCAGCTGGAAGCGGGCCGCGTACGCCTCCTCGTCGGAACTGCGGGCGTTGACCGCCGTGACGATGGGGCGCTGGGTGGCGATGAAGTCCTCGTAGGCCTGGCCGATCTCGGTGAGGTCCCAGGCGCGCCCGACCACCTCGGCCGCTCCCGGTGAGCCGGCCGCGTGGCTGGCACTGAACCGTTCGTAGCCGACCCCGGCGTCGGCCAGGACGGTGTCGACCTCGTCGGTGGCGCGCGGGGCGACCCAGGCCAACTCGCCCAACATGCCGTACCCCAGAAAAGTCAGTCGTTTCGCTTCCCGGCGCGGGACCGGGGCGTGGGTGAGGACAAGATCAAAGCGTCCGTCCCAGCCGTTGCGCCCGGTCCGGTAGATGCGGGCCGCCGCCTCGTCGAGCCGGCGCGCGGCTTTCGGGGTGAGCAGATAGCCCGGGCCGGAGACCAGTCGCATAGGGTGCAACCAGCCCTGACGCACCATCCGGGAGACCGCGGTGCGGACCGCGGGCGGGGCGATACCGACCGGTGCGAGCAGTTTGACGAGGGCGGCGACCGGCGCGCGGCCGCCTCTCGGGCGCAGATAGTCGCCGTAGAGGTCGAAGAGTGCCGACCGCGCCTGCATGACCGCACATTGTGACAGCCCGAAAGGCGATATGCTAGACGCTGTCACATCAGCCCGGGCTGGGTTTGGGTTCGCCGGTGTTCATCAGGGAAAATGTTTGATCGGCACGGTGGGCCACGTCGCGTGACGTCGGGCGAGGCTCGCAGCGCTGCGGTCTCGGGTCGGTCCAGCGGGGGCGACTCCGCCGGTCGGATACGAGGTACGGCGCACCGTGGGGCTGAGCACGGTGCGTTGACGAAGTGGCTGTGGGGTAACCCACCGCGACCCTGATGTAGGTCTGAGGGGAGACAAGATGGCGGCGATGAAGCCGCGGACGGGCGATGGTCCGCTGGAGGTCACCAAGGAAGGGCGCGGGATCGTCATGCGCGTCCCGCTGGAGGGTGGTGGCCGTCTCGTCGTTGAGATGACTCCGGACGAGGCCAACGCGCTTGGTGACGCGTTGAAGGCGATCGCCGGCTGACGTTTCACGTGGCCCGCCGGTACGGTACCTGCCGTACCGGCGGGCTTTCCACGTCTTGCGGAAAGGTCATCCTCCAGTGTTCGCGATCAGGCTGACGCCCGGGTCCGCCGACGATTCCACTCGCGTGCTCGCGGTCGGTGCCGACGGCCTGCCGACGGGTGCCGGCGCGGCCGGCGCCGAGCTGGAAGCCGAGGTCGCCGCCCTGCTGAGCAGCGCGGATGATCCCGGACGACCCGGCGCGGTGCAGATTCTGCCGCGCCCGACGCGGCGACCCGCGAGAGTTCTGCTGGCCGGGGTCGGCGCGAGCGACGAGGCCGGCTGGCGTGCCGCCGGCGCCGCGATCGCCCGAGCCGTACGCCCCGAGGAGCAGGTGCAGATCGAGCCGGGGCCCGGCGTCCCCGCCGAGGCGCTGCGCGGGCTGGCCGAGGGCCTCTGGTTCGGCTCCTACCGCTTCCGGGACGCCTTCACCGGGCCCCGGAGCACCGAGATCACCATCCGGGTCGACGACCCGGGCAACTACACCCAGAGCCTCGAGACGGCCCGGGTGACCGCCGCCGCGACCTGGCTCGCTCGCGACCTGGCCAACATGCCGGCCTCGGTGAAGAACCCGGCCTGGTTCGCCGCGCAGATCGTCGCCGAGGCGGCGACACGCCCGGGCCTGACGGTGACCGTCCGCGAGCCGGAGCAGCTCGCCGCGGAGGGCTTCGGCGGCATCCTGGCCGTCGGCGCCGGCTCCGCGAGCCCGCCCCGGCTGCTGGAGATGAGCTGGCAGCCGGCCGCCGCGTCCCGCCATGTGGTCCTCGTGGGCAAGGGAATCACGTTCGACACCGGCGGCATCTCGATCAAGAACCGCGACGCCATGAAACTGATGAAAAAGGACATGAGCGGGGCGGCGGCCGTCGTCGCGGCCACCCTGGGTGCCGCCGACCTGAACCTTCCCGTACGCGTGACCACGCTCGCGCCGCTGGCGGAAAACGCGATCAGCGGCTCGGCCTACCGGCCGGGCGACGTCATCACCCAGTACGACGGCACGACCTCCGAGAGCACCAACTCCGACGCCGAAGGCCGGCTGGTCCTGGCCGACGCCCTGGCGTACGCCGTGGCCGAGCTGAACCCGGACGTGGTGATCGACCTGGCCACCCTGACCGGCGCGAACGCGGTCGCCCTGGGCAAGCGCACGGCGGCCCTGTACAGCCACAACGACGAGCTCGCCGCGGCGCTGGCCGCCGCCGGAGCCGCCGCGGGCGAGGCGATGTGGCGCCTGCCGCTGCCCGGCGACTACCTGGAATACCTGCACAGCGACATCGCCGACCGGCACAGCTCACCGGCACGCGGCGCGGGCTCGGTAGTGGCGGCGCTGTTCCTGAGCGAGTTCCTGGGCGACCACCTGGACCGCTGGGCCCACCTCGACATGTCGGCGCCCAGCTGGGCCGCCGCGGACGACGGCGACCTCACCAGCGGCGCCACCGGCTGGGGCACCCGCACCCTGTTGCGCTGGTTGAGTTCATAACCGCCCGCCGATGCGGCTCGACACCGACCTGAAGGGGCGCAATCCCGCCGAGCCGAAGGCGAGGCCATTGAACACAGTCAGCGTTTGACGGCGGTCAGGAGGCCGCCGCCGGCGGGGATCAGGGCCGGGATCCATTCCTCCGACTCGCGGACGGCCTTGACCGTTTCGCGGATCGTGATCGTGTCGACGTCGCGGGCTGAGGGGTCGCTGATCCGGCCGCCGGCCAGGGCGCCGTTGACCACCAGGATTCCGCCGCGGCGCAGCAGGCGTAGGGCGGCGTCCGCACAGGCGCCGAACTCGGTGGCGTCCGCGTCCACGAAGACCAGGTCGTAGACGCCGTCGGCGAGGCGGGGCAGCACGTCCAGCGCGCGGCCGGTGATGATCCGGGTCCGCGACGCCGCGAAGCCCGCCTCCTGAAAGATCCTCCGGGCGATGCGCTGGTGCTCGTTCTCCACGTCGATCGTGGTCAGGACGCCGTCCGCGCGCATGCCGCGGAGCAGCCAGACGCCGCTCACGCCCGTACCGGTGCCGATCTCGACGACCGCCTTGGCGCTGCCCGCCGCGGCGAGCACGCTCAGCACGGACCCCGCGCCGGGGGAGACGGCCGCCAGGCCGACCTCGTGGGCCAGGTTGCGGGCGGTCTGCAGGACGATGTCCTCGGCGGCGTAGGCCTCGGTGAACTGCACCGACTGCGCGGTCGGGGCGCCGAACGATCGGGCTGCGGTGACGATGACGACCTCCGTCTGGAGAGGGGATGCGCGGTCCGGAACCGGTGCACATCGGGTATGAGCGTAGAGCGATGCTCACCCTTCGCGCACCGGGACTTCGGCGGCGGAAAGCGGCGGGCCCGGGCCCGGGGTCCCACTGACCGGATGATCTCCACCGATCCGTGTCATCCTGGATGCCGGAGCCCGGCGCTCCGGTACCGACCAGGGGAGGCACCGACGTGACCGACGGCTGGAACTGGCGCCAGCCTCAACCGCCGCCGTCCGCCACGCCTGGGGCGTCGGCCGGGTCGCCGTGGTGGTCCGACGCGCTGACTGATCCGTGGCGGGATCCGTACGCACCGTCGGCGGTGGTCGTGCCCACCGCCCCGGTCAGCACCGGCCCGCAGCCCGAGCCTGTCGTCAACCCGGACGCGCCGCGCCGGTCGATGACCCCGGTGCTGCTCATCTGCCTGGTCACCGCGTTGCTGGCCGGTGGTCTCGGCGGCACGCTGGGCTTCGTGTTCGCCACCCGCAGCGGCGTCGGCGGTGGCACGCAGCTCGGCGGCGCGCCGCTGGCGGCCCCCTCGGCGGCCCAGCGGGCCCCCGATTCGCTGGCCGGCGTGGCCAAGCAGGTGCTGCCGAGCGTGGTCACCGTCCGGGTCACCGGCGCGATCGGCTCGGGCTTCGTGATCTCCCCCGACGGCTACGTGGTGACCAACGACCACGTGGTCGAGGGCGCGAACGACTCCATGTCGGTGTCCTTCAGTGACGGCTCCACCGCCTCGGCGACCGTGGTCGGGCGGGATCCGGAATCGGACATCGCAGTGATCAAAGTCGCAAAGAAGAGTGTGACGGCTGTCTCACTTGGCGACTCGGACTCCATCGCCGTCGGTGACCCCGTCCTCGCTTTCGGTTCGCCGCTGGCTCTGGTCAACACCGTCACCTCCGGCATCGTGAGCGCGCTGGACCGCACCATCCAGGCCGGCGATCCGGGCGGCACGGTCCGCTACTACGCCGCCATCCAGACCGACGCGGCGGTCAACCAGGGCAACTCCGGTGGTCCGCTGGTCGACGCGGCCGGCCGGGTGGTCGGCATGAACTCGGTGATCCGGTCCGTCGGCGGCAGCGACACCGAGGCCGGCAACATCGGCCTGGCCTTCGCCATCCCGATCAACCAGGCCATGCGGGTCGCCCGCGAGATCATCGACCACGGCAAGGCCCGCCGCACGGTGATCGGCGCCGAGGTCTCCACCGGTGGCACCTCCGGCTCCGCGGGCTCGTCCGGGGCCCGGTTGCGCTCGGTCCAGCCCACCGGTCCGGCGGCCACGGCCGGGCTGAAGTCGGGCGATGTGATCACCAAGATCAACGGTCACCTGCTGGAGGACGGCACCGACCTGATCGCGCTGGTCCGTAAGTACGCCCCGGAATCGGTCGTCGCCGTGGAATACCGGCGCGGCACCAAGACCCAGACGGCTTCCGTGACCCTGGCGGCCGACGCGAAGTGAACCGTCCTCATGGGCGGGCGGCGCAGACACAGAGTGCGTGCGTACTCTTGCTCAGGTACGCGACGAGGGAGGTCCGCGCGTGTTCGAGAACCTCAACTGGTGGGAGATCGGCGCCCTGCTGATGCTCGCGCTGCTGATCTTCGGTGAGCGCCTGCCCAAGGTGATCGGCGACGGCTTGCGGATGCTGCGCGGCCTGCGGGCGATGGCCCAGAACGCCACCACCGATCTGAGCCGTGAGCTGGGCACCGACATCCAGCTGCAGGACCTGCACCCGAAGGCGTTCATCCGCAAGCATCTGCTGAGCGAGGACGACGAGCAGGCCATCCGCAAGCCGCTGCAGGGCCTCTTCGAGGACGTCAAGAGCGACCTGAACGGCGTGAAAGCGGACCTCGGCGAGGTGGCATCCGCCGCCGACCTGAAGGCGCAGAGCAACGGCGCCGCGGTGGAGAAGTCCACCCCGGCGCCGCGCAGATTCGATCTGGACGCTACGTAGGCCCTACTTGCGGGCGTTGACCAGCAGGCCCAGCGGCTTGCCGACCAGCGACTCCCGCCGGATGGCGAGCCGGTCCGCGACCGCGTCCAGCGCCGTGGCCGCCGGTGACTCCGGGTCGGCCAGCACCACCGGCGTGCCGGCGTCGCCGGCCTCGCGGACCCGGGTGTCCAGCGGGATCTGACCCAGCAGCGGCACCGAGGCGCCCACCGTCTTGGTCAGCGAGTCGGCCACCGTCTGGCCACCACCGGCGCCGAAGACCTCCATGCGGGTGCCGTCGGGCAGCTCGAGCCACGACATGTTCTCCACCACGCCGACCAGCCGCTGGTGGGTCTGCTGCACGATCGCCCCGGCCCGCTCGGCCACCTCGGCCGCGGCCATCTGCGGCGTGGTGACGACCAGGATCTCGGCGTTGGGCAGCAGCTGGGCCAGCGAGATGGCCACGTCACCGGTGCCCGGCGGCAGGTCCAGCAGCAGCACGTCCAGGTCGCCCCAGAAGACGTCGGCGAGGAACTGCTGCAGGGCCCGGTGCAGCATCGGCCCGCGCCACACCACGGCGGCGTTGCCCGAGGTGAACATGCCGATCGAGATGACCTTCACGCCGTGCGACTGCGGCGGCATGATCATGTCCTCGACCCGGGTGGGCCGGCCCTCGACGCCGAGCATGCGGGGCACCGAGTGGCCGTAGATGTCGGCGTCGACCACCCCGACCGACAACCCGCGCTTGGCCAGGGCGGCGGCCAGGTTGACCGTGACGCTGGACTTGCCCACGCCGCCCTTGCCGCTGGCCACCGCGTACACCCGGGTCTTGGAACCCGGCTGGGCGAACGGGATGACCGGCTCGGCGGACTCACCGCCACCGCGCAGCGTGGCCTGCAGGGACTTGCGCTGCTCCTCGGTCATGACGCCGAAGTCGATCTCCACGGTGGTGATCCCGGGGATCGCGGTGACCGCGGCGGTGATGTCGTTGGTGAGCTTGTCGCGCAGCGGGCAACCGGCGACGGTGAGCAGCAGCTCGACCTTCACACCGGACCCGGCGACGGTGAAGCCCTTGACCATGCCGAGCTCGGTGATCGGGCGGCGGATCTCGGGATCGTCGACGGTGGCGAGGGCCGCCTGGATCGCGTCCTCGATGGTGGGGGCTGGTGCGGACATAGGTGCCATGCTACGTCGCGCTCGATCTGCGAATTCGCATGGGTTTTCCGCCGCGGGTCGGCTCAGGTGCGCTCCTCTTCCCACTCCTTGCGTTCCAGCTTCTGCCGTCGATGGGCCGCCTCGTCGAGCTCGTCGGCCAGCCGGGCCAGCTCCGAGCGCAGGAAGTCGCGGGTCGCGACCTCGCCGACGGCGATCCGCAGCGAGGCGATCTCGCGGGCCAGATACTCGGTGTCGGCCTTCTGCATGGCCGCGCGCCGGCGGTCCTCCTCCATCGTCAGGCGGTCCCGGTCGGCCTGGCGGTTCTGCGCGAGCAGGATGAGCGGCGCGGCGTAGGACGCCTGCAGGGACAGGATCAAGGTCAGGAACGTGAACGTGTACGGGTCGAAGCGCAGATCCTTCGGCGCCAGGGTGTTCCAGGCGAACCAGGCGCCGATGATGATCGTCATGTAGACGATGAACTTCGCCGTGCCCATGTACCGGGCGATGCTCTCCGACCAGCGTCCGAAGGCCTCCGGGTCGAAGCGCGGCAGGCGGACCCGGCCCGGCTCGATCGGCTGGTCGAGGCGGTCCCGGCGGGGCTCGGTCATGAGCCCGTCTCCAGGTGGGCCTGGCGCAGCAGTGCGTCGGCCTGGTCCTGGGCGTCCTGGGCGTCCCGGTCACGCCAGTCGCGCGGCAGCGAGTGGTCCAGCACGTCGTCCACGGTCACCGCCCCCACCAGCCGGTACGCGTTGTCGACCACCGGCATCGCCACCATGTCGTAGGTCGCCATCCGCCGGGTGATCTCGGTGAGGCCGGTCTCGGGCGTCAGCGGATCTATGTCGGTCTCGATGAGGCCGCCCAGAATCGACGAGGGCGGCTCACGCAGCAGCCGCTGGAAGTGGACCATGCCGAGGTACTTGCCGCTGGGTGTCGCCGACGGTGCCCGGGCCACGAAGACCTGGGCGGCGACGACCGGGGACAGCTCCGGTTCACGGATCCGGGCCAGCGCCTCGGCCACCGTGGTGTCCGGAGTGAGGATCACGGGTTCCGAGGTCATCACCGAGCCGGCGGTGCCGGGGGTGTAGCTCATCAGCTGCCGGACCGGCGCCGCCTCTTCCGGTTCCATCAGGTCGAGCAGCACGGCCTGCTCGGCCTGGGGCAGCTCGGCGAGCAGGTCGGCGGCGTCGTCCGGGTCCATGCGTTCCAGGACATCGGCGGCGCGTTCCCGGTCCAGCTGGATCAGGATCTCCACCTGGTCGTGCTCCGGCAGCTCCTCGAGCACGTCGGCCAGCGTCCGGTCGCTCAGCGCCGCGGCGACCTCGTTGCGCCGCGCGTCGGCCAGGTCCTGCAGGGCGTTCGCCATGTCCGCGGGCCGCATCTGTTCGAGCAGGGCGACGAGGTTCGAGGTGCCCTGGGTGTCGGTCGGCCCGACCAGGCCGCGGATCCGGTCGTACTCCACCTGGTACGTGTGCCCGCGCCGGGCCAGCCGGCCGGTGTGCTGGCGGACGGCCACCCGGGTGATCAGCCACTCGTTGTTGCGGTTGAGCTCCATGCCCAGGTCCACGACCGTGCCGGTGGTGCCGGGACCCTGCCGGTCCTCCGGCTCCACCGTGACCCGCCGGTCCAGCACCTCCTCGAGCACCAGCAGCTCATTGGGCCGCTTCTCGAACCGGCGCAGGTTGAGCATGCCGGTGCTGAGCACCACGGCCTCGGCGTCCATCGAGGTCACCCGGCCGATCGGCAGGAAGATCCGGCGGCGCAACGCCATCTCGGCGACGAGACCGACGACCTGCGGCGGACGGTTGGTGGTGCGCAAACGCAGGACGGCGTCGCGCACCCGGCCCACCCGGTCGCCGTTGGGGTCGAAAACGGGCAGCGCCGCGAGCCGCGCCAGATAAACCCTGCTCCCCATGGTCACCGCACCAGCCTAAGTTAGCGTCGACCCATGTCTACCGTGGCGTACGAGATCGTCGACGTGTTCACCGACCGCCCCTTCGCCGGAAACCCGCTGGCCGTGGTCTTCGGCGCCGAGGGTCTGGCCGGCGACCAGATGCAGACACTGGCGCGGGAGTTCAATCTTTCGGAGACAGTCTTCGTGCTGCCGTCGGCCGCGGGTGCGACGTACCGGGCGCGGATCTTCACCCCGGAGGCGGAGCTGCCGTTCGCGGGTCACCCGAGCGTCGGCGCCGCTGTGACCTCGGTCCGGCGCGGCCTGGCCCAGCCGGGGCAGGTGGTGCAGGAGTGCGGCGCCGGGATGCTGCCGATCACGGTGGGCTCGGACGTGGCCACGCTGACCGGCGGCAAGCCGACCCTGGGGGCGCCGCTGCCGGCCCGGGACCTGCTGGATCTGGTGGGCCTGACGGCGGATGACTTCGCCGGGGCGGCGGCGGAACCGGCGGCGGCCGGCTGCGGACTGGACTTCGTCTTCCTGCCGGTGCGCCGGGAAGCGCTGGCCCGCGCGTGGGCCGACCCGGCGCGAGCCCGCGCGCTGGGCGTGACGGGCATCAGCGTCTTTGCCTGGGAGGAGGCCGAGCGGACGGCGTACGTGCGGGTGTTCTGCCCGGGTGTGTCGGTGCCCGAGGACCCGGCGACCGGCTCGGCGGCCCTGGGGCTGGGCGTGTGGCTGGTCGCTCGGGGCTGGCTGTCGCCGGAGGGGACGACGTCGTACACGGTGCATCAGGGCATCGAGATGCACCGGCCGTCCCTCCTGGAATGCACGGTGACGGCGACGGGCGGCGCGGCCACGCTGGCCACGGTGTCCGGCCATGTGATCCCGGTGGCTCAGGGCGAGATCAAGGTGCCGCCGTTCGTGGGCTGACCGCCGGGTCTTGCGAGCACGCAGCCGGCAGGGTGGGCCCGGCCGTTCATGAGCCGCCAGGCGATTGGCCGGGCCTGCCCGGTGCCCGCGGGAGCGACGGCTCGCACCCCGATGGACCTGGGACAGCAAGCCCTTGATCCTGGTCTTTCGGGCGGTCCGCCTACGGCTTGCGCTTGCGTACGCGGTGCAGGCGGAACGGGCGACGGACCTTGATGCGGGCCGGAGTCTCGCGTGGCGGCTCCGCCTGCGAGCCGGTCGGCAGGTGCGGGGCCGCGACGGGCTCGTCGACCGGCGTCAGGCGCAGGACCGCGCAGTCGGTCCCGGCCCAGCGGGCGACCAGCTCCTCAGCGGTGCCGCTCGCGTTGAGGCGCTTGCCGGCCAGCTGTGGGGCGATCTCGGTCCACTCCTCGGAGCCCGGGGTGAGCCGCTCGACCCGCGCTTCGACGATCACGATCAGGCCGCCGTTGTCGCCGCGCAGGCGCACCGAGGCGCGGGGTGCCTCGGCCAGGCCGGGTGCGGCCTGCTCGCCGGGGCCGCAGACCAGGATGAGCGCGCCGTCGAGCGGCATGACCCACAGGGCGAGGGACGGGCCGCCGGGTGCGTTGATCCAGGCGATGCCGGCCTTCTTGATCGCCTCAGCCACGAGCTCGGTCGTCACCCGGTCATCCTCGCACGCGGCCCGGCCGGCGCCGGGCCGCATCCGCGAGGACTCAATGCATCCTGCATGCAATCAGGTCAGGGCGGGTACGGGATCAAGCAGATCCAGCACGGCGGTCAGCGACGGCACGCTGGGGCCGGCGAAGTCGTCGTCCGCGTCGAACACCAGGTGATCGGCCAGGTCGGGCGCGGCCAGCCGGACGGCGGTCATCCCGACAGCAGCGGCCCCGGTGAGCTCGCGGCTGCCGCCGTCACCGATGTACAGGCAGTCCTCGGGGGCCACCCGCATCCGCCAGCACGCCTCCAGATAGATCAGCGGGTCCGGCTTGCACCGGCCGACCTCGACGGAGAAGACGTTCACGTCGAGCAGCGGGGCGATCGGCATGCTCGGCAGGAAGGCCGGCAGTTCATGGGTGCAGTCGCTGATCAGCGCGGTGCGCAGGCCACGCTGCTTGACGGCCCGGAGAACGCTCTCCGCGTCGGCGCGCAGCCGGGTGTCGGCCTTCAGGGCGTCGACCCGGGCCGGCACCGCGGCCTGCAACTGGGCGGTGCGCGGCCGGCCCCCGGCCTGCTCGGTCACCCAGCGCAGAGTCGCCTCGGCCGACCCGAGATCACCCCGGGCCCGAACCTGGAACGTACGATCCAGGACGCTCAGCACCGCGTCGGGATCACAGCCCAGCGCCCGAGCGATGTCGGCGTGCTGGGGCCCCCGCCGCACGGAACGGGTCAGCGTGCCGAAAAAGTCGAACACGACCGCTTGGAACGCGGGCATCGAAAACCACTCTCCTGAGGGATTGACGGAAATGCATCGGCGGCGAGCGTAACTACTGGCTCACTTTCCGCTCAACTGAGGTCGACAAACTGTGATGTGTAGATATGCAAGAAGCGACGGCGAGGGATGAATATGCAGTCACCCCGCGAACGGCCCCCGTGGCTGACCGGGGCGGCCCTGGCCGTGGCGGTGCTCGCCGTCTCGACCTCGGCCCCGCTGATCGCCTTCGTGGCGGCTCCGGCGCTGGCCGTGGCGTTCTGGCGTAACGGCCTGGCTTTCGCCGCGCTGACGCCGATCACAGCCGGCCCGCGCCGGGCCGAGCTGGCGAGCCTGCGCAGCCGCACCGGGCTGTTCGCGGTCCTGGCCGGGGTGGCGCTGGCGCTGCACTTCGCGACCTGGATGCCCAGCGTGCAGCTCGGTTCCGTGGCCACGGCCACCGCCCTGGTCGCGACCCAGCCTGTCTGGCAGGGCCTGATCGCGATGGCCCAGGGCCGGCGCCCCTCGGCGGCCGGTTGGACGGGCATCGGCCTGGCCGTGGCGGGCACGGTCTGGGCGACCGGACTCGACATCGGCGTGTCGGCCCAGGCCGTTCTCGCGGATGTCCTGGCCCTGCTGGGCGCGATCGCCGCGGCGATCTACACGGCGTTCGGGGAACGGGCCCGGTCCCGGCTGAGCACCACCACGTACACCTGGGTCTGCTACGGCACCTGCGCGGCCATCCTGCTGGTGGTCTGCCTGGTGGCCGGGGTGGAGCTGCACGGCTACGACGGCCGCACCTGGGCGGCGATCCTGGCTCTGGTGATCGGGGCTCAGCTGCTCGGGCACTCGATGTTCAACTACGCCCTCGAACGGACCTCGGCCACCAAGGTCAGCGTGCTGATCCTGCTCGAGGTGCCCGGCGCGGCGCTGCTGGCCTGGGCCTGGCTGGGGCAGACACCGCGGCTGGTGGCCCTGCCGGGGCTGGCGCTGCTGATGCTCGGAGTGGCTGTCGTGGTGCTCGGCGGCAGTCGGGAGCGGCGCCGGACCACGGCCTCGCTGGCCGACGTGGCGGATCCCACCCCGCGCTGACGCCCGGCTCTCCTCGTTGAACCTGGCGAACTACCGCCGTGCGCGGTAGAGAGGTGGGATGAGATGCGCCGCTGTCGATACCGGCTCTGCTGCCTGCTGCTCGGGGCGGTGCTCGTGACCAGCTCCTGCGGTGAGCCGGAGATCCCCGAGCCCGGCCTGACCGGAGGCTGGACCACGGCCGGCTGTGAGTTCTCCCGCCGGCCGGCGACCGTCACGATGGGCGGGCGGGTGCTGCCGGCGACGCCCCCGGAGCTGGAGGCGGCGATGGCCCGCATCGACGCGGGCGGCCGCGCCGAGCACGCCGGCAGCTACGCCGGGCTGGAGGTCGACCAGGAACGGGTACGCGCGATCGTCCACCGGGTGCCGTCGGCCGCGTTCGACGACTTCATCCGGCAGAGCGCGCAGGACACCTGCATCGTGGTCCGTGACACGACGCACAGCCTGGCCGAGCTCACCGGCTGGCACGACCGGATCGTCGCCGACCTCGATGCCTGGCAGGCCGACGGCGTCCGCATCTCCAGCGTGGTGGCCCGCCACGACGGCCGCGGCGTGGAGATCGGCACCCGCGACGTCGAGCGGGCGCGCGAGGCCATGCCGCGGCGGTACGGGCGGACCGCGCCGCTGATCTTCGTCGAGCAGGGCCCGGTGATCCCGCTGGCCGAGCCCGGGGTGCCGACCGCGCCCCAGCCGGGCGGCTGAGCCCTCAGCAGCTCTCAGTAGGTGCTGCCGGAGTCTCTGACCAGGAAGATGACGAAGACGGCGATGCCCAGCACCGCGATCGCGGTGACGACCCAGCCGACGATGATGCCGGCCAGCGCCAGGCCGGCCCCGCCCGCACCCGTGGTGCGGATCCGGCTGCGGGCCACGTGACCGAGGATCGCACCGACGATGCCGAGCAGCCCGCCGATCGACCAGAGGCACAGGCCGGCCACCCCGGCGCACGACACGACCAGGGACGCGATCGCCAGGCCCTCGGTCGGCCGGGCCGGCGCGTACGGATAGCCCTCCTGCTGGGAGTACGGGCTGCCGGAGTTGCCGTAGTCGTAACCCGGCGTGGGCGGGACGCCGTACCCCTGGATCTGAGGTGCCGGATAGTCGTAGCCGTACTGCTGCGGGTTGGGCGGTGGCGGTTGATACGCCTGGATCGGCGGGTCCGGCGGTGGCGGATAGGTGCCGTCCGGTCCGGGCGGCGGTGGATAGGTCATGACTGCCTCCGTCCGGCGCTGCATCTGCGCCCGCCAGAATAGGCGGCCGTGTCACGGCGCCGCGCACACCGCGTGCCTGGTTGTGCGCGGTGTGCGGTCGCCGCGCGCCACGGTGGTCCGATGTTTGCCCCGGCTCGCGGGAGCGGGCAGGATCGCCGCATGGTCTTCGACGCCCGTACCGCCAGCGGCAGCCGCTCGAGGCGGGACGCCACCCGCCCGGCGGCCGGCCGTCGGCCCCGGTCTGCCGCGCCCAGTTCCGAGCCCGAGCAGGACCTGGGGCCCGATCCGGTCGCCGAGTCCGGCCCGGCCCAGGACGACCCCGTGACCGAGCCGGAGGAGGGCCCCGTGACGCTGCGGTTGGACGGAAAGGTCGCGCTGGTCACCGGCGCCGGCAGCCCGGACGGCATCGGGTACGCGACCGCGCGCCGGCTGCGCGACCTCGGCGCCCGGGTGGCGATCGTGTCGACGACGCGGCGGATCCACGAACGCGCGTCCGAGCTGGGCGTCACCGGTTTCGTGGCCGATCTCACCGACGAGGCCGAGGTCGGTGCGCTCGCCGACGCGGTCCTCGACCAGCTCGGCGACGTCGAGGTGCTGGTCAACAACGCGGGCCTGGCCAGCCGGACCAGCCCCGAGGTGCTGCGCCCGGTCGCCCAGCTCACCTACGACGAGTGGCGCGCCGAGATCGACCGGAACCTGAGCACCGCGTTCCTGTGCAGCCGGGCGTTCGTGGGCGGCATGTCCGAGCAGGGCTGGGGCCGCATCGTGAACCTGGCGGCGACGGCGGGCCCGATCAACGCCCTGCCCACCGAGGCCGCCTACGCCGCGGCGAAGTCGGGCGTCGTCGGCCTGACCCGGGCGCTGGCGATGGAGCTGGTGGCCGACGGCATCAACGTCAACTGCGTGGCGCCGGGCACGATCTACACCGCCGCGTCCACCGTCACGGAGATCAAGCAGGGCCTCGGCACCCCGATCGGGCGCCCGGGCACCCCGGACGAGGTGGCGGCGGCGATCGCCTTCCTGTGCTCGCCCGCGGCGTCGTACATCACCGGGCAGATGCTCGTGGTCGACGGCGGCAACAGCGTCCGCGAGGCCGAGTTCCGCTGAGCCGCCGGAACGCCCGGTGGACGCTGGTCCACCGGGCGGGCCGTACGTCAGTAGGTGGTGCTGCCGGACGAGCCGATCGCGAAGATCGCCACGACGATGTAGAAGGCGCAGATCAGCACGTAGATGCTGGTGAAGATGTAACCCAGCCAGAGGCCGGCGGTGGCCAGGCCCTCACCGGACTCGCCGGTCTGCCGGATCTGCTTCTTGGCGACGTGCCCCATGACGATCGCGGCGGGCGCGAACACGAAGGCGAAGACCAGCGCCAGGATGGCCATGGTGTTGGTCGGCGCCTGGGGCGTGTAGGGCTGCTGCGCGTACGGCTGGCCGTAGCCGGGCTGCTGCTGGCCGTACTGCGGCTGGCCGTAGGGCTGTCCGCTGGACGGGGCACCGTAGGGCGGCTGCTGCCCGTACGGCTGTCCGCTGGACGGCGCGCCGCTGGCCGGAGCCGCATAGGGGTCCTGCGAGTAGGGCGAGTTGGGGTCGTAACCCGGCTGCTGCCCGTAGGGCTGCTGGGGCTGATATGGATCCGGCGTACCACCGGGCGGCGGGTAAGTCATCAGAGGTCCTCCTCGTTCACCCCGGCACGGTACTAGCCGGGGCGTAGTCGAGGGGACCCGACGCAGGGTATCCGACCTGCCGGATCGGCTCAGGACAACTTGGTGAGCCGGCCGACGGCCCGTTCGACGGCCAGGCAGCGGTCCTCGACGTAGTCCAGCCCGGCCTCGGTGGCGATCCGGCGGGCCTCGGCCGAGACGATGCCGGTCTGCAACCAGACCGCGGGAGCCTTGATGGCGACGGCCTGCCGCACGATCTCCAGCGCGTCGGCGGCGGGCCGGAAGATGTCGACCAGGTCGACGGGCTCGTCCAGGTCGGCGAGCGTGGGCACGGTGCGGACCCCGAAGACCTCGTCGACGAACGGGTTGACCGGGATGATGCGCCACCCGTACCGGAGCATCTGCAACGGCACGGTGTGCGACGGCTTGTGCGGGTCCCGGGAGGCCCCGACCACGGCAATGACGTTCGCCTCGGCCAGGATCTGCTGTGCACTCCTCATACCCCCGACTCTAGCCACGCGCGGCCGGGTCACAGCAGGGTCAGTTGCTGGGGTTCGGCTTCGCGGATCGTCGTGCCGGTCACTCCGTATGCCGTTGCCGGTGCCGCGTTCGCACCGGCGGCGCGGGCCTCACCCATCGCCGCTCGGTGCAGTCCGTGCCGCCGGGCTGCCATCCGCACCCGCGCGCCGATCTCCTTCTGGAACGACTGCGGTGCGTACGAGCCGGCCCGGAACAGCTCGCGATAGCGCGGCGCCAGCTCCGGGTGCTCGCGGGTGAGCCACGCCGCGTACCACTCGCGGGCGCCCGGCCGCAGGTGCAGCACCAGTGGGGAGACGCTGGCCGCGCCGGCGGCGGCGATGGCGGCGACGGTCTCCTCGATGGACTCGTCCGAGTCGGTCAGGCCCGGGAGGATCGGGGCCATCAGGACCCCCACCGAGAACCCGGCGTCGGTCAGGCGGGCGACCGCGTCGAGGCGCCGGCGTGGGCTCGGGGTGCCCGACTCGACGGCCCGCCACATCCGCTCGTCGACGAAGCCGATCGACATCGACAGGCTGACGTCGGTGACCGTGGCCGCCTGCCGCAGCAGCTCCAGGTCGCGCAGGATCAGCGTGCCCTTGGTCAGGATCGAGAACGGGTTGGCGAAGTCGCGCAGGGCCGTCAGGATCGGCGGCATCAGACGGTAGCGGCCCTCGGCCCGCTGGTAGACGTCCACGTTGGTGCCCATGGCGATGGGTGCGCCGGACCACCTCGGGGCGGCCAGCTCACGGCGGACCAGCTCACCCGCGTTGACCTTGACGACCACCTTGGAGTCGAAGTCGTGGCCGGCGTCCAGGTCGAGGTACGTGTGGGTGTTGCGGGCGAAGCAGTTGTGACTCACCACGCCGTCGGCGATGAAGTCGCCCGTGCCGGTGGTGATGTCGTAGAGCGGCAGGGTCAGCCCGAGGTCCTCGATGTCGGCCACGGTGAGCTGGGGCTCGCTGCGCACCCCGACCCCGGCCGCGTCCAGCGGTGCCCCGCTCACCCCGGTCAGGTGCCGGAAGCGCAGGGCGGCCCACAGGTCACGGGCGACCTCGACGGAGTAGACCTCGCCGAGCTGCGGGTGCGGCGGGCGGCGGCTGGGCAGGCCGAGGTGGGTCAGGGCGTCCGTGATCCGGTCCAGGAAGCCCTGGTCGCGGCTGGTGAAGACGACGGCCAGCCGGTCGGTGCAGCCGGTCGCGCCGAACGCGCCGGCCAGGAAGCCGCGATACCAGCTGCCGGACGGGAGCTCCGGCCAGCGCAGCGCCACGTGCATCGGGATGTCTTCGAGATAGGAGTCCGCGCGGATCCAGGCGTCGCTCTCCCGGGCGCCGGCCGGGGCTCCGGCGTCGCCGCGGACCAGTCCGCAGAGGTAGCCGGTGCGGTAGTCGGGGGACTCCTTCGGCGGGTCGGCGAAGCCGCCCACGCCGGACAGCCGGTCGCCCACCGCGAGGGCCGGGAGACCGGCCTCCGCCGGGCTGACGTGCCGCCAGCCGCGGTCGGTCAGGAAGCGGTGATCACCACTGGACACCAGGCGGGTGCCGTCGGCCAGGGTGACCCGGAAGGCCGGCTTGCTGGTGGTCCAGTGGTCGAGCACCGTGGTCGGCACATAGCGCCGGTGCGGACCGGCGCCCATCGTGCCGAGCACCGCGTCGCCGACCTGCACCTGCGACAGCGGCCGGGTCGACCCGTCGGCCAGCAGGATCGGGGTGTCGCCGCTCAGGCAGTAGGAGCAGGCGTGCGAGCAGCCCCGGTAGGGATTGATCGTCCACTCGAAGGGCACCCGGGACGCGCCGGGCACCCTGTTGATCAGGGACTTGGCCCGGATCTCGTAGAACGTCATGCCGGCGAACCCGGGCGTGTCGAAGGTGCGGACGGTCGCGCCGGGCAGCGCCAGCGGCAGGGGTGGGGCCGCCGGCGCTGCCCTGTCCGGGAGCGAGTCGTCGCCGGCCGGGGCCGACAGGTGTGACCATCGCATGGCGAAGATTCGAACACATGTTCGATCCACTGTCTACCCGCATCCGGAAGCCGTACCGGAAAGAAGTGGGCCGGACGCGAAAGCGCCGCGGACCTGGCAGGTCCGCGGCGCCGGTGACCTCGCGGGTCAGTGGTTGTGCGCGGCCAGCTGCTTGCGCACGTCGTCCATGTCGAGCTTCTCGACCTGCTCGATCAGGCTCTCCAGCGCGGACTCGGGGAGGGCGCCGGGCTGCGAGAAGACGATGACGCCGTCGCGCACTGCCATGATCGTCGGGATCGAGCGGATGTCGAACTTCGCGGCCAGCTCCTGCTGGGCCTCGGTGTCGACCTTGCCGAAGGTGATCTCGGTGTGCTTCTCCGAGGAACGCTCGTACGTCGGCGCGAAGCGGACGCAGGGCCCGCACCAGCTGGCCCAGAAGTCGACCAGGACGATGCCGTCCTTGCCGGTCACCTCGTCGAAATTCTCTGTGGTCAGCGCAACGGTCGCCATGATCTCTCCGTCCACGGGAAAAAGGCCACGGGAAATTGGCCTACGTGCGGTCCAACCTGCTCACGTCCTCAGTGATTCCCGCCGTCGGCGCCGGCGACACGTGGTCTGAGGCACCTTTTGCGGTCGCGGCGTGGACCTTGAGCGACTCAGCGTAACCCAAAGTAGGGAGAGCGCTCTCAGTTGTGAACAACCCTGTGTCGTCCAGTTTGCGCCTCAGGCTGCCTCGATAACCGGTCTCAGGACGACCTATCGCAGCTTGATAACGACGAGGTAACCACCGAAGGTAATAGGTAACAAAGTTAAATGTGACTTGGCTCACTGTTGGGAACCCTTCACATCGATACGGAGGGTAAGGCAAACTCTTTCTCAACAGAGCGTGGGCGGCGGGTGCCGGGGAGGGCCCCGCCGCTCATTGCGTCTCCCCCCAGGTGTGGCCCGCGAGCCCCTGGATAGCCTGCTCGACCATGACCGCCGAAGATCCTGTGAGCCCGGCCGTGCCCCTGAGCCCAGCTGCGCCGTCGGGCCAGGCGGCACCGCTCAGCCCGGCGGCACCGCTCAGCCCGGCGGCACCGCTCAGCCCGGCCGGTCCCGAGGCAGAGGCCGAGCCCGAGCTCGAGGTCGGCGTCGGCCCTTGGCCCGGTGCCTGGCCCGCTGACCATCATTACGACCCCGAGCTGCTCGCGCAGGGCGATCGGCGCAATGTCGTCGACCGCTACCGCTACTGGCGCCGTGAGGCCATCGTCGCCGACCTCGATCGGCGCCGGCACGGCTTCCACGTGGCGATCGAGAACTGGCAGCACGATTTCAACATCGGCACCGTGGTGCGCAACGCCAACGCCTTCCTCGCCGCCGAGGTCCACATCGTCGGCCTGCGGCGGTGGAACAGGCGGGGCGCCATG
Organism: Actinoplanes sp. NPDC048967; assembly: GCF_040649415.1. Lineage (NCBI taxonomy): Bacteria > Bacillati > Actinomycetota > Actinomycetes > Micromonosporales > Micromonosporaceae > Actinoplanes > Actinoplanes sp. NPDC048967. The sequence continues at coordinate 369,215 of NZ_JBEZFL010000002.1, read as the reverse complement.
GTCACGGATCGCTATCAGCACGTGCGACACCATCCGACGATCGAGGAGTTCGCCGGCTGGGCGGCGACCGCGGGGCTGCCGATCATCGGCATCGACAACCTGCCGGGCTCACGCCCGATGGAGACCGTCACCCTGCCGCGGGAATGCGTGCTGATCTTCGGCCAGGAGGGGCCCGGGCTGTCCGCGGCCGCCCGCGCCGCGTGCAGCGCGCTCTTCTCGATCGCCCAGTACGGCTCCACGCGCTCGATCAACGCGGGCGTGGCGAGCGGCATCGCGATGCATTCCTGGGTACGCGCCCACGCGGGTCCTCCGCCCGGGTGATCATCGCGAGTGGCCCGGGTGGGCGAACGGCTCGACCCGGTTCTGCCGATTCGCTTGACGGCGACCCGGCCGGGCCCCACCTTAAGAGGGTGGGTGTCACAGTGAGTTGCCCCCGTTGTGCTGCGCAGGTCCGGCCGCCGGACCTGATGCACAGTGATTGGCGCTGCGACAACTGTGGCGACGTCTCCCCGTTCCACGTGGCCGAGCACATCGGCCCGGAGATCCTCGACAGCGTGCGGCTGCGGGTGGCGCCCACGGTCGACCACATGCCGCTGTGGTGCCCGTGGCCGTTGCCGCCCGGGTGGATGGTCACCGGCGTCGGCTGGGCGGGGGATGAGCGTTCCGGCGTACGCGCGACGGCGCTGTCCTGCAGCGGCCCGGACCCGTTGGGTGGTGGCCCGGCCGATCTCGTGCTGATCGCCGAGCAGCCGGGCGTGGGGCTGGGGACCCGTTTCGCCGGCATCCCCGGCATCGATCCCGGCCACCTGATCACCCAGGCTCTGGGCGAGTGTGACCGGGGTGGACACGCCGGCCCGCATGCCAAGATCAGGGTCGGCGGGCACCCGACTCCACTGTGGTGTGTGAAGTCGCCGGAAGATCGCAGCGCCTATGTGAGTGAAGCCAAAGGAATGTGGCTCTATGCGGTAGCGTGGCCGGCAAGCGCGGGCTACTTCCTGGCCGAGCATGTCGTCCTGCACGACCTGTCCGACGGGGTGCCGCCCGAGCTCGTGTACGGAGCGCCGAGCCCGTACCTGCACGGCAAGGCCTGAACTCGAAGGCCTGACCTGCGGGAACGCCATCGGCTTTTCGGGCACAATGTTCACAGAGCGCAGTTGAACTGATACCGTGAGTGTTGCCGCGGCGATGACCGTCACCCGCAACGGAGGAGAAGGCCCGCCATGATCAAGAAGGTTCTCACCTGGCTTGGCATCGCATTCTTGATCTTCTTCATCGCCTTCAACCCGAACTCGGCCGCCGCGGTGTTCGAGTCCCTGGGCGACACCATCGGGGACATCGCCCGTGGTTTCGGAACGTTCTTCACCAACCTCGTCGCTTAACATCACCTGATGGGTCCTGGCGAGCCGCGGCAACCTGAAGACGAGGGTGCGCGCCGCCCTCGCGACGACGACGACACCTTCGGCTACAACGATCCGGCGTTTCGCGACGACGGTCCTGAGTACCGCCGGGGCGTGGCCTCAGCCGGTCCCGGCTACTCACCCGATGCCGGCTATTCGCCGAGCGCGGGCTACGGGAGCGATCCGCGCGACGAGGAATACCGCGACCCGGGCGAATACGACGCCCCCATCTTCACCGAGGAAGAGCTCCAGGGGCTCGGCGGCGAGGGCGCCGGTGTCCCGGGTGGACCCCGGCGGGTCCTGCCGCTGGAGGACGAGCCGACCACACTGGTCTCCCGCTACCTCTTCCCGACCGAGCGGTACCGCGGCGAGTGGAAGCGGCACTGGATCCACCTGTCCACTCCGCTGCTGGTCGGCATCGGCTCGACCCTGCTGCTCGGTTACCTCGCCGGCTTCCTGACCCGCCAGGAGATCGACGGCCTGGTCACCGCGGCCGTGCTGATCTGGCTCGGCGTCATGGGCTGGGTCGCCTGGAAGGTCGGCGACTGGTATTTCGACCGCTTCATCCTGACCAACAAGCGGGTCATGGTGGTCAACGGCATCGTCACCCGCAAGGTCGCCATGATGCCGCTGCTGCGGGTCACCGACATGAAGTACGAGCAGTCCGCCCTGGGCCGCATGCTCAGCTACGGCACGTTCGTGCTGGAGTCGGCCGGCCAGGACCAGGCGCTGCGTGAGGTCAAGCACCTGCCCAACCCCAACGAGCTGTACCTGCGCGTCGTCGAGGAGATGTACGAGCCGCAGGCGGTCGAGGCCCGGCTGGGCAAGGACGGTGACGCGGGCGACGACGCCTGACGCTCCTCAGTGCTGTGCGGCGACCACCCGGTAGCGTCTTCGGGTGACCAGAATCGACCTGCCCAGCATCGACCTGCACTGCCATTCGACCGCCAGCGACGGCACGCTGACCCCGGCCGAGCTGGTGGCCGCGGGTGCCCGGGCCGGCCTGGACGTGATGGCCATCACGGATCACGACACCACCGGCGGCTGGGCGGCGGCCGAGGCGGCGCGCCCGCCCGGCCTGGCTCTGGTCCGCGGCGCCGAGCTGTCCTGCCGGTGGTACGGCGTGGAGCCGGCCATCCCACTGCACCTGCTGGCGTACCTGTTCGATCCCCGGGATCCAGCCCTGGCCGCCGACCTGATCCGGCTGCGCAGCGACCGTGAGCAGCGCGCGGAGAAGATCGTCGGGTTGCTCCGCGCGGACGGGGTGGACATCAGCTGGCCCGAGGTCAGCGGTTACGCGGCGGGCGGATCGGTCGGGCGGCCGCACATCGCCCAGGCGCTGATCCGGGCCGGGCTGGTCCGCACCACGAGCGAGGCCTTCGCCTCCCGGTGGCTGGGCGCCCGCTACTTCGTACCCAAAGCCGATCTTGACGTTTTCGAGGCCGTGCGGACCGTCCGGGCCGCCGGCGGAGTGCCGGTCTTCGCCCATCCGAACGCGACGGTGCGCGGTCGCATCGTGCCGGACAAGCTGATCGTGGAGCTGGCCGCCGCGGGTCTGGTCGGCCTGGAGGCCGACCACGAGGACCATACGGTCGCGCAGCGCGCGCACGTGCGCGCGCTGGCCGAGGAGCTCGGCCTGGTCGTCACCGGCTCGTCGGACTTCCACGGCACGCACAAGACGGTCCAGCTGGGTGCTTTCACCACCGACCCCTCCGCGTACGAGCAGATCGTCGCCGCCGCCAGCGGCGTTCCCGTGCTGGGGTGACGGTCACCGCAGTTCAGGGCATCGCTGCGCGCGGGCGCCTAGGTTGATCCCGTGAATCTGAAGTTGTTCGGCGAGGTCTTCGTGACCCTCCTGGTGATCGTCGACCCGCCGGGCATGGTGCCGGTGTTCCTGGCCCTGACCGGGACGCTGCCCGCCAAGGAGCGCACGCGCGCCGGCACCCAGGCGGTGCTGCTGGCGCTGGGCGTGATCGTGATCTTCGCGGTGGCCGGCCAGACTCTGCTCGACTACCTGCACGTCCAGCTGCCCGCGTTGCAGGGCGCGGGCGGGCTGCTGCTGGTCCTGGTGGCCCTGCAGCTGCTGACCGGCAAGACGGACGAGCCCTCTGAGCAGGGCGGCACGACCAACGTGGCCCTGGTGCCGCTGGGCACGCCGCTGCTGGCCGGCCCGGGCGCGATCGTCGCCACCATGCTGTTCGTGCAGCGCGCGGACGGGCTGAACGACTACACCGTGATCGGCCTCGGCATCCTCGCGGTCATGATGACGGTCTGGCTGGTGCTGCGCTTCTCCGGCGGCATCGTCAAGCTGCTGCGCCCCGGCGGCATCGAAGTGCTCACCCGCATCGCCGGTCTGCTCCTGGCGGCCATCGCGGTGCAGCTCATCGCGGACGCGGTCGCGGCCTTCGTGGAGTTGTACACGGCCGCGGCCTGATTCTTGTCGCAGGGTGCTGGCAGGATTACCGGGTGCCCAGGACTTCCCCCCGATCGGCCGCCGTGCCCGAGCAGTTGGGCTTCGCCGGCATGCCCGAGCGGCTCTTCGTCTGCACGCCGAGCAAGCTCGGCTCGTATGCGGACTGCCCACGGCGCTACCGCTACGCCTACGTCGACCGCCCGTCCCCGCCGAAGGGACCGCCCTGGGCGCACAACTCCCTGGGCGCGAGCGTGCACACAGCCCTGAAGAACTGGTATGCCGTGCCCCCGGACCGCCGGGTCCGCGAGTCGCTGCCCACGCTGCTCAAGGCGACCTGGGTCCGCGAGGGCTACCGCGACGTCGAGCAGGAGCGGATCGCCTACCGCAGGTCCCTCGACTGGCTCGACACCTATGTGGCCGGTCTCGATCCGGTGGAGGAGCCGCTGGGCGTGGAGCGGGTGGTGGCGACGAAGACGGCGGTGCTGGCCTTCAACGGCCGGGCCGACCGCATCGACGCCCGGCAGGGTGAGCAGGGGCCGGAGGCGGTCATCGTCGACTACAAGACCGGCCGGTCCGGGCTGGACGCCGACGACGCCCGCGGCTCACAGGCCCTGGCCCTCTACGCGTATGCGGCGCAGCGGGTGTTCCGCCGGCCGTGCCACCGGGTCGAGCTGCACCACCTGCCCACGGGCACGGTCGCGGCGCACGAGCACACCGAGGAGTCCCTGGCCCGGCAGGTGTCGCGGGCCGAGGACACCGCCCGCGACATCATCGCGGCGGAAAAGGCGGTGGCGGCCGGGGCGGATCCGGACGCCGAGTTCCCCACCAATCCGGGCAGCCTCTGCGGGTGGTGCGACTTCCGGCGTACGTGCCCGGCGGGGCAGGAGGTCGCGGCCAAGGAGCCGTGGGCCGCGGTCGAGCACCTCGAACGGGCGTCAGGCTAGACCGACCCGTTCCAGCGCGGCCCGGCGTTGCGGAGCCATCTTGTACTGCTCCGGGACGGTGGTCAGGACGGCGGAGAGCAGCAGACGCAGGCCGCGCACCGAGAGGTCGGCGGACAGGTCGGTGGTGGGCAGGCCCAGGCCGCCGTACATCTTGCGGGCCCAGGCGGGCAGCAGGGCGACTGCCGTGCCCGCGACGCCGAAGTAGGCCCAGCGGGCCGGCCCGAGGTTCAGGCCCAGTCGCAGGGCCCGGTTGCCCCAGAAGTCGGGCAGCGGCGGCACGGTGAGGAAGAGGGCGGTCTCGGCGGCCTCGCGGGTGATGCCCAGCTGCGGGCGCATCTCCTCGTAGTAGGCGGCCACCTCGGCGGCCGTGCTCGGGACGGTCGCCGGGTCCAGGCCGACCAGCTCGGCGGCCTTGAGCTGCTCGGTGTAGTAGGTGTCCACCTCTTCGTCGGTCAGCTTCAGGCCGGCGCGGCGGGCGGTGGACAGGAACGATTCCACCTCGGCGACGTGCACCCAGCGCAGCAGCTCCGGCTCGTCGATGCGGAAGCGTTCACCGGTGCGCGGGTCGGTCGCGGTCATCCGGGAGTGCATGCGCCTGATCCGGCTCGCGACCCGTTCGACCTCGTCGGTGCTGCCGTAGAGCACGGTGCCGACGTACTCGGAGGTGCGGTTGAATCGGCCCCACGGGTCGGCCTTGTAGCCGGAATTCTGCGCGACTGCCGCGACCGCGCGCGGGTGCAGCGCCTGCAGATAGAGGGAGCGGAGGCCGCCCATCGTCACGATCGGTTCGTTGTGCACTTTCCACGTGACCGAATCCGGGCCGAAGAGTCCGATGTCCGGGCTGCTGTCCATGCCTCCAGCGTGCCACGCGGAAGCCGAAGTTGAACAGGTTCAGACAGAACGTTCGACGGTTCTGTTCGGCCGGCAGGCGGGGCACAGACCCCAGAAGGTGACCTCGGCCTCGTCGACATCAAATCCGTGGCTGACGTTCGGGTCGAGGCAGGGCCGCTCGCCGATGGCGCAGTCGACGTCCTCGATCGTCCCGCAACCGCGGCAGACGACGTGATGATGGTTGTCGCCGACCCGCGCCTCGAACCGCGCGGGACTGCCGGCCGGCTCGATCCGCCGGGCCAGCCCGGCCCGCGACAGAGCGCCGAGAACGTCGTAGACGGCCTGCGTGGACACCGAGTCCAGGCGGTCCCGCACCTGCCGGGTGATCTCCTCGACCTCCAGGTGACCGCCCTGGGTCAGCACATCGAGCACCGCCACCCGGGGCCGCGTGACCCGCAGCCCGGTCGCTCGCAGCAATTGCTCACCGCTCGTCATCACACCATGACAGCACGGCAGGCCGGCGTACTCAACCGGTTCATCTGCCGGGTCAGGCACCGATTCATGTTTTCTGGGCACCGGTGCGCGCGACAGTGAACCGGAATGGTCCACTGCGCGTAGGCGCACACAGGGGGGATGTTTGCGTCGTCAGAGAGTTCTGGTCTGGCGGACCGGATCCCGTGCGACTGAAGGAGGTGACCGTGTTCGATCAGATCAACGGCCTGCCCGTACACGCTCTCGTGATCCACGCGGCGGTGGTCTTCGTACCGTTGCTGGCGCTGACGGCCATTGTGTACGGGGTGCTGCCCCGCTGGCGGTCACGGGTCGGCTGGGCGGCGGTGCTGCTGGCGGTGGCCGCGCCACTGACGGCCTGGGTGGCTACCGAGTCGGGCGAGGCGCTCCGCGACCGGCTGGTGGCCGACGGCATGAGCGGTCCGCCGCTGGCGGCGATCGACGACCACATGGGGTACGGCGAGCTGACGTTCTACTTCTCGCTGGGCCTCGGCATCGTCACTCTGATCATGGTCTTCCTGACCCTGCGCCGAACGGAACGCCCACTACCTCGCGCAGCGGACGTAGGACTCACGGTGATCATGGTGGCGCTCGCGGCGGTTTCCGGCTATTACGTGTTCAGGACCGGGGATTCCGGGGCTCAGGCTGTGTGGGGCTCGGGGTCCTGACGATCCGCCGCTCCGGCCGCCATGTGGGGTGGTGGCCGGAGCGGTGCTCGCGCTTCGGCTTTGGTCTGCTTCGGCTGGCCTGCGCTCCGGCTTTGGCCTGCTTCGGCTGGCTTGCGCTCCGGCTTCGGCCGGCTTCGGCCTGCTTCGGCTGGGTCGCGCTCCGGCTTTGGTCCGCTTCGGTCGGCTTGCGCTCCGGCTTCGGCTGGCTTGGCCTGCTTCGGCTGGGTCGTGCTCCGGCTTTGGTCTGCTTCGGCCGGCTTGCGCTCCTGCTTCCGTCGGCTTGCGCTTGCGCTCCGGCTTTGACCGGCTTGCACTCCGGCTTCGACCGGCCTGCGCTCCGGCTTCGGCTGGCTGCGCTCCGGATTTGGTCCGCTTCGGCGTGGCTCACGCTCCGGCTGGGCGTATTCCGCCTGGCGGCCTCTCCGCTGAGCCCCGGCCCGGCCTTTGGCTCAGGTCGAGGCCGGCTGAGCCGGTTGTCGGGTCAGAAGAGGACGCGGGCGCAGAGCAGGCACATCAGGATCAGGGCGATCGCGCCGACGACCAGGCCGATGCCGTAGGTCACCGTGCGGGCCGAGCCCTCGGATTCGTCGAGCGCGTCCATGTCCTGCGGCGGCATCGTGCGTGGCGGCGGCGGCTGCCGCACCACCGGTGGCTGCCAGTGCGGCGACGGTGGTGGCGTGCGGGGCGGGCCTTGGTAGGTGGGGGCGGGATCGGGCGCCGGGGCCGGGCGGCCGGCGCCGAAGGGCTCCGGCTCGGCATCCGGGCGCTGCCAGTACGCGTCGTCGTCGGATCCGGTCGGGGCGCTCACGTTCATCGACGCTACATCCCTCGGGTACCGACAGCGCACGCGACGCGGCTTACCCTCGTAGCGTGGACATCTTGGACGAGCCTGAACGTGATGCCGACGCGGAGCGCACCGTTGACTTCGAGCCCGAAGAGACGCCGCTGCTGCCCGAGCAGACCCGCGACGACACCGAGCGCGGCTGGGGTTTCGGCGGGGACGATTCGAATGACGACCGCCTGCTCGAGGATCGCCCGCCGCACTGGGGCTGAGCCACCCGCCCGACCGGGCTGAAGCGACTGCCCGCCCGGCCGGGCCGAAGCGACCGCCCATTGGGCGGGGCTGAAGCGACTGCCCCTCGGGCCGGGCCGAAAGGTTGCCCGTCGGGTCGGAGCGGAACGGCTACCCGTCAGGGCGGATCAGCACGGCATAGCCGCCGCCGGGCGTGGTCACAGCCCGCCTGGCGTCGGCCGGCGTCAGCGCGAGGAGCAGTCCACCGCTGGTGGGATCCTCGGCTCCGGTGACTTCTAGCACCAGGGCCGCCGTCGCGATGGCTTGCGGGCTCTCGCCGGTGCTGGACAGCCGGAAGACGTCGACGTGGTCGCCGGGGTGGATGAGCCGTAAGGCAGTGGGCTCGGCCAGGCGGATCGGCACACCGATCGAGCCCGGCGGCACCGCGATGGCACCCGGCGGCCCGCCGGACCGGTCGGAGGCTCCGGCCGCCCGCGGCGACAAGCCGGTCGGGCCACGTGCCGTCGCGGTCCCGGCACCCTCGGCGGCGCGGCACTCGGCAACAGCGGCCGGATCCGGCGTCGGCTCATCTGCCATGACCGGCTCCTGGACCTCCGCAGTGCGCACGACTGAGACCGGGGTCAAGGCGGGAAGCTCAGGGTCGCTCGTCGTGCCCAGCTCACGGGCGCCAGGCTCAGGCGTAGATCTGCCGCAAGCATCGCACCCGACTCGACCGGGCTCGCACGCGCCGGGCCGCGCCCACATCACCACCGCCGCCGTACCGATCAGAACCGCCACGACCGCCGACCGCAGCAAGGCCGCCCGCCCAGGCCGGCGCCAGCGGACGGGATCCAGCCGGGGCTCCCGGCGGCCTCTGCCGCGCATAACCGCCTCCTGACCCCCAGGGCACCGTCGACATCCGGCGCCAGGGATCAGGACGATAGGCGGGACACAGCAGATCCCGGGGCCGCCCTGTGGACAACCCTGGGATGTGGACAGCCGCCCAGTTCTGAGCCGGTCGTGCTAGGAGGAGGACGAAGTCGTCGCTGACTTGGCCGGGGTGGAGCCCGACGAGCTGGACCCCGACGAGCCCGAGCTGGCTGAACCCGAGCTCGAGCTCGAGCCCGCGGCCGCAGGCGTCGCGGCGGGGGTCGAGGACGACGAGTCCGACTTGCTCTCGCCGGCGGGCGCGGCGGACTTCTCGGCGCTCACGTTCCCGGCGCGGGAGTCGTTGCGGTAGAAGCCGGAGCCCTTGAAGACGATGCCCACCGAGTTGAAGACCTTGCGGAGCTTGCCGCTGCAGTTCGGGCACTCGGTGAGGGCCGGGTCGGAGAAGGACTGCACCGCCTCGAGCTGTTCACCACACTCGGTGCAGGCGTACTGGTACGTGGGCACTGGTCCTCCGTGTTGCTCAATGGCTTGGCACTCGCCGTCTAGGAGTGCCAATGCTCCGTCATCGGAGTTTATTTCGTCCAGTCCGCGGTGTCGCTGAGACCCTCGGCCGGTGTGATCGCGGCGTGTACGCGGCGGTCGTGCGGCTCGGCCGGCACCTCGGGCAGCAGCTCACCGTCGTGCAGCAGCGCCACCGTGTACGCCCGTCCGGCGCGGGTCAGCGCGCGGTCGTAGGAGCCGCCGCCACGGCCCAGGCGCATGCCGCTGCGGTCGACGGCCAGTGCGGGGACGATCAGCAGGTTGGCCTGGGCGATCGCGTCGACGCCGAGGCGGGGCCCGATCGGCTCCCGCAGGCCTCGCGGGCCTGGCCGCAGCGTGTCCGGCCCCTCGTAGCGGACCCAGTCGAGGTCGTTGTCCGGCAGCAGCACCGGCAGGATGAGCCGTCCGCCCAGGACCTCGGGCAGGTCGGGGCCGCCGGGCTCCGGCGCCAGGGGGACATACCCCGCGATCATCGTGGGGGACTGTGCGCGTACGAGATCTCTCAGGGCGGCTTGGATCGCGGCCGCGGCCTTCGCGCGGGTTTGGGGGGTGAGAGATTTACGCGCTGCGAGCAGCTGATTGCGTAGCGCGATCTTCTCGGGCCGAGATTTTTCCGCTCCACCGGCGAAATCCGGCATGCAACACCCCCTTTTAGAAACCGGCAAACGGCGCACACTATGTCAGCATCGCTCCAAAGAAGGCCACTTCCAGGAGGACGTGTGACTCTGCGTGGCCGACTCACTACTGCTTTTCTGGCGGTCGTGCTCGGTCCGGTTCTGCTCGGATCCTTCTTCGTCGGCATGACCGTCGCCACAGTGAGCCGGGACCGGACGGTCGAGCGACTCGATCATGCCGCGACGACGGTGCGTACCGCCATCGGCGCGATGTGCCGGCAGCTGCAGGCCGCCGCCGACGCCGTCGCCGTGCTGCCGGAGGCGGACCGGCGAACCGCCGCGGACCAGCTCGTCACGCGCGGGCTGGCCTCCGAGATCCGGATCGGGGCGAGCGACCCCGGCGGTCAGCGCGACTGCCAGGCGCCCGCCACCGGCGGCAGCGTGACCGCCATCGTCGCGCGCGCCCGGCAGGGGCAGGTCACCGTGGCGGCCGCGCAGGCGCTGGACGCCGGGTTCGTGGCCCGACTGGCCGCGTCCTGCGGCGCCGAGGTGACGCTGCTGGCCGGCGACAGTCCCGGCGCCGGACCTGCTCTGAGTTCCGAATCGGCCGCCGTGAGCCGGGCCGTGGCCGCCGCGCTGCCCGGTGACGTCACCGCGCGCGGCCGTCACTATCTGCGCGCGGTCCCCGTCGAGCCGGGCCAGCCGCTGCCCCTGGTCGTGTCCGTGCGCCAGAACAGCTCCGTCGGCCTGTACGCGCTGCTCCTGGCCGGTGTCGTCCTGGTCGCCGGGGTGGCGATGATCGTCGCCCGCCGGCTCGCCCGCTCCACCACCCGGCCGCTGGAGGAGCTGGTCCGGGCCGTCGCGAAGGTGGCCGACGGCGAGCTCGGCACCCGGGTGCCGGTCGGTCGCGACGACGAGCTGGGCCGGCTCGCCGGCACCTTCAACCGGATGACCCGCGAGCTCCAGGCGTACGTGCAGGCTCTGACCGCCAGCCGCGACCAGCTCCGCGGCCATCTCGCCATCCTCGGCGACACCCTGTCCAGCACCCACGACCTGCACCGGATCCTTGAGGTCATCCTGCAGACCGCGTTGTCGGCCACCGGGGCCCGGGCCGGCGTCGTGCTGCTCATCGACCCGGCCGACGGCCGGCTGGTGGCCCGCTGCGCCGAAGGGCTGACCGGCCGCTGGGACGTGCCGGAGGCCGAGCTGCCCGCGCTGCGGGTGCCGCTGGGCACGGGCATCCTCGGTGCGGTCGCGGCCAGCGGCGAGCCGCGGCGCGGCCGGTGCGGGCCGGACGGGAGCACGCTCGACGAGCCGGCCTGCCGGACGTACGTGGCCGTGCCGATCTGCGCCCCGGCCACCGTCGGCGACCCGCTCGTGCCCGGCGACACGTTGATCTCCGGGCGGCCGGCGACGCTGGGTGTGCTGGCCCTCTACGACCGGCTCGGCAGCGACGGTTTCGACGACGCTGACCTGCTCACCCTGCGGACCTTCGCCGGGCAGGCCGGGGTGGCCGTGCACAACGTCCGGATGCACGAGGAGGCGCAGCGGCTCTCGCTCACCGATCCGCTCACCGGGCTGTGGAACTACCGCTACCTGCGCGAGGCGCTGCGCCGCGAGGTGGAACGGGCCAGCCGCTTCGGCCGGATGCTGACCGTGCTCGTGCTCGACCTGGACCATTTCAAGGACGTCAACGACAAGTACGGGCACGCCGCCGGGGACACGGTGCTGGGGGAGTTCGCCCGGCGGATCCGGATCGGGTTGCGTGAGGTCGACGTCGCGTTCCGGCAGGGTGGCGAGGAGTTCGTGGTGCTGCTGCCGGAGACCGACGCGTACGGCGGGGTGATCGTGGCCGAGCGGCTCGGGGCCGCGGTCCGGGAGATCCCGGTGCCGATCGACGCCCGCCGGCAGGACGCGGCCGCCGGGCAGCCGGTCGACCGGGTCGCGATCAGCGTCTCGATCGGCATCGCCGTCTACCCCGAGCACGGTACGACCGCGCAGCAGGTTCTCGATGCGGCTGACGACGCGCTCTACGCCGCGAAGAATGCGGGGAGAGACACCTACCGGTTGGCCGAGTCCGCGCCGGTGCCCGCGGCAACTGTGACGGATACCGCGGTTTCGGCGGGCGTACCGGAGGGGCATTTCGATCATGCGGCGGGTCCAGATGCCGTGCCGCCGGGCACGCCCGGCGGGCCACAACCGCCGCGACAGGCCCGTGGCCGATAGTCTCGCGGCATGTCCGGGCATGAACTGAGCGAAGGTGCGGTGACCCCTCAGATGACGACAGAGGCCCATGCGAGCGGCCGTCGGGCGGTGAAGGCTGTCATTCCGGCGGCCGGACTCGCGACGCGTTTCCTGCCGGCCACCAAGGCCGTGCCCAAGGAACTCCTGCCCGTCGTGGACCGCCCGGTCCTGCAGTACATCGTGGAGGAAGCCGCCGCGGCCGGGATCACCGACGTGCTGCTGGTGACCGGCCGGGGCAAGACCTCCATGGTCGACCACTTCGACCGGCGGCCCGACGTGGAGGCCCGGCTGGAGGAGAAGGGCGACACCGAGCGGCTGGCCGCCGTCCGCCGCACCAGCGAGCTCGCCGACATCTACACCTGTCGCCAGGGCGAGCCGCTCGGCCTGGGCCACGCGGTCGGCGTCGCCGCCTCGCACATCGGTGACAACGCGTTCGCGGTGCTGCTCGGCGACGAGTTCGTCGAGGAGGACGAGCCGCTGCTGCCGGCGATGCTCGACCTGCAGGCCCGCACCGGCGGCATCGTGCTGGCCTTCATGGAGGTCAAGCCCGAGGAGACGTCGCGCTACGGCATCGCCTCGGTGCGCCCGTCCGACCTGGGCGAGGACGTCGTCGAGGTGACCGGCCTGGTGGAGAAGCCGGCCCCGGCCGACGCCCCGAGCAACCTGGCCGTGCTGGGCCGTTACATCCTGCCGGCCACGATCTTCGACGCGATCGACAACACCAAGCCCGGCAGCGGCGGCGAGATCCAGCTCACCGACGCGATGGCGGCACTGCTCGATTCCGGTACGCCGGTGCACGGCATCGTCTACCGCGGCCACCGCTACGACACCGGGATGCCGCTGGGCTACCTGCAGGCCGTCGTCCAGATCGCGGCCAAGCGGGCGGACCTGGGCGAAGAGTTCCGTGCCTGGCTGGCCGAGTTCGTCGCCGGCGGTGCCAAGGGATGACCGCTACGGCCGATGCCGAGGCGGCCGCCAACGAGCTGATGCCTCTCGCCGAATACCTGGGCAGCGTGCTGCGCAGGTTGCGGGCGCTGCCTCCGCTCGACCTCGACCTCACCCAGGCCCACGGCAACGTGCTGGCCAACGACGTGCTGGCGCCGCACCCGTACCCGGCCTTCGACCAGGCGGCCATCGACGGGTACGCGGCCCGCTGGGAGGACCTCGCGGCCGCGGGGCGGATCGGTTCGCACCCGTCGTTCGGGGCGTTCGAGGGCGGGCCGCGCCCGGTCCGCCTCAACGTCGTCGGTGACCTGGGTGCGGCCAGCTGGCGGCCGGTCCGGCTGACCCCCGGCACGTGTTTCTCGGTGGCGGCCGGTGCGCCGCTGCCGATCGGGGCCGACGTGGTCGTGCCGGTGCACTGGACCGACCAGGGCATGGCGGCGGTGGAGATCCTGCACGCCCCGAAGCGGGGATCCGGCGTCCGGCGGGCGGGCGACGAGCTCCCCGTCGGCCGGGTGCTGGCGTCCGCGGGCTCGTACGTGACCCCGGCGATGGTGGCGGTCTTCGCGGCGTCCGGGATCGGGCACGTCGTGGTCCGGCCCAGCCCCCGGGTGGTCGTGGTGGCCACCGGCGACGAGCTCGTCGACGTGGGCCGGCCCAGCCAGCCCGGCCAGGTGGTGGACGCCAACTCGCACGCGCTGACCGCGGCCGCTGTCGAGGCCGGCGCGCTCGCGTACCGGATCGGCATCTGCGACGACGACCCCGAGGGCCTGCGCGGCCTGCTGGAGGACCAGACACTGCGGGCCGACCTGATCATCACCACCGGGGGTACGGGCACCGGCCCGGGCGACATGCTGCGCCGGGTGCTGTCCCGCCGCGACCACGGCCGGGGCACGGTCGAGTTCACCGACGTCGCCCTGTGCCCGGGTGCCACCCTCGGCTTCGGCACGGTCGGCGGCGAGGAGGTCCCGGTGGTCTGCCTGCCCGGCGAGCCCGGCGCCGCCCTGATCGGCTTCGAGGTGCTGGCCCGGCCGGTCATCCAGCTGCTGGCCGGCTCCGAACCGGTGTTCCGCCCGAGCGTCAAAGCGCACCTGCTGGAGACCGTGTCGTCGCCTGGAGGCCTCCGCGAGTTCCGCCCGGCACACGTCGCGGAACGGCGCGGCGGTGGCTACACTGTGCAGCCGCTCGCCGGAGGGCCGTACACTCTGTCCGGCCTCGCCGAGGCCAACGGTCTGCTGGTGCTCGGGGAGCGGGTCACCGCGGCGGCAGCCGGGTCGACCGTCGACGTGTTGCTGCTCGACCGGAGGCGATGATGCTGGGGTCCACGCCCGGATGGCCTGCCGTCCTGGCGGAGGGATCCGTGCTGCTCAGGCCGTACCGCCGCAGTGACGCGCGGGCCTGGTCCGAGGTCCGGATCGCCAACCAGGCGTGGCTGAGCCCGTGGGAGTCGGCACCGCCCGGCCCGTGGGCGGAGATGAACTCCACCCGCGCCTACCTGTACGTCTACCGCGACATGAAGCGGGCCGCTCGGCAGGGCGACAGCATGCCGTTCGCCGTCTGCCTGCGCGAGGACGGCAACGAGCGGCTGGTCGGGCACATCAATCTGGGCAGCATCGTGCGGCGGGCGTTCGGCTCGGCGTACGTGGGCTACTGGGTGGACTCGCGAGTGGCCGGACGCGGCGTCATCCCGACCGCGCTGGCGCTGGCGGTGGACCACGCGTTCGGCGCCGGCGGCCTGCACCGCGTCGAGATCAACATCCGTCCCGAGAACGGCCCCAGCCGTCGCGTGGTGGAGAAGCTCGGCTTCCGCGAAGAGGCGTACCACCCGCGCTACATGCACATCGACGGTGCCTGGCGCGATCACCTGGGCTATGCGATGACCAGCGAAGAGGTCGCGGCCGAGGGTGGCCTGGTGGCCCGCTGGCGGCGCCTGCGAGCCAACGCCCAGTAGCCTGCCGCCACTTATTTGATCATCACGACGGTACGTCCCCGGCGCGGCGTGCCGTTAAATCGTGACTCCCGTGCGTAGCCTCGGGGAGATTAGGACTTTTGTGTGCCCGGAGCCACCGGCCCGGGCACCGCAGGCTGACGGGAGGGGTGAGGGTGCCGACCTCGGTGCTCCTCGCCGTCCTCGCCGCCGCCGGGTTGCTCGCCCTCGCACCGGCGCTCGTGCGCCGGTACGACGCCACCGAGCGCCTCGCGGCGGAGCGGGCGTCGTCGACGGCTCGGGTGCTGCAGCGCCGCCGTCGGCTCCGCACTGTGCCCGGACGCCGACCGGTCAACCCCGGACGCCAGTATCTGGTTACGTCGCGGACCCTAACGGGTGACCCGGCCCCCGTGTCGGCCGCCCCCGTATCGGCGCCCCCGGCCCGCAAACTACGTCTGGTCCCGGCCCGCCGGCCGGTCCGCCGCCCCCCGGTCCGCCGCCAGACCCCGGCAGTGGTCCGCCGCCGCCGGGTCTTCGCGGCGCTGCTGCTGCTCAACGTGATCGAACTGATCGGCGTGCTGGCGGTCGGCCCCGGCTTCTGGATCAGCTTCGCGGTGACCGGCACCCTGCTGGCCATCTACCTGGTGCACCTGCGCAACCGCGCGATCGCGGACCGGCACCGGCGCCGCGTCGAGGCCCGGGAAGCGGCCTGGCTGGCCGCAAGACAAGCAGAGGTACGGCGAGAGCAGGCGCGCAGGGCGGCGGCACGAAGGGAAGCGCAGCGTCGGCTGGCGGCCCAGAAGGAAGCCGTACGGCGAGCCGCGATGGGTCTGGACCGCGACCCGTCCGACCTGCCGGCCGCGGTCAACGGCGGCTCGGTGTCGTACCGCCGGGGCGGCGGACTGCGCGGACGACCGTACGAGGCCGGCGGCCGGGGCCCGAAATGATCTCCCCGGCGCGCCGGGGAGGGTGATTCGCGGGGTGCCGGGCCGACCTGTTAGCCTTGCTGCGGTCCTACGGGACCGGGGGGCTGTGGCGCAGTCTGGTAGCGCACCTCGTTCGCATCGAGGGGGTCTGGGGTTCAAATCCCCACAGCTCCACGAGATCCTGGGATCCCTTCGTCCGCATAGTGCGCGGACGGGGGGATCTCGTCATTTCTGCTCCGGGGGCCGAGCCCCCGGACGCCCCGCGCTGTAGTGCGCGCGGTGAGTGCTTCGGTTGCGGTCGCCAGGTAGGGCGTGCCTCGACGGCAGTGCGGACGCCGTTCAGACAACAGTCGACAACATCGCCGACGGACGGGAGTACGCCGCCGCCCGGGCCGGCGGAGTCCGCGAGCACCGTGCGCTGACCATGTTCGCCGCAGACGAATGTGCCGCAGTACCAGCCTTGCTCCTCGCTCCACACCAGGGCTTCGGACTCGTTGATACGGATCGTGGCGCGGTGATGTATGGGCGGATTGCCTCCACCGAAGGATTCCAGTGTGCCTTGGGGAGTGCGTTGGTCATGACGCTCTCCTCCGATCTATGCAATTTTTGGTGTCGCTCTGCCTCCGTGCCGGATATCAGGATGGCACCTCACCCTCGTTTATGGTGATTTCCGCGCGGTCCGGGTGGAAGACCGTGATGGTGAGCCGGATCGGGACGCCGTCGGGGGCGTAGGCGATTCGCTTGTGTTCGATGACCGATCTTTGGCTGCTCGCCCGCAGATCGAAGAATCGCTCCTCCGTCTCGTCGACGGGTCGAACCCGAATGGTGTCTTTGTAGCCCACCTGCTCGAGCCCGAGGGTTTCGCTGAGGTAGTGGACCGTTCCTTCGGCCAGGTCGACCGGATCCATCAGGCGGTCGGCGCCGCGCTGGACGAGGCCTCGCGGGTAGAAGCTCGTCTGCAGCGAGAAGGGGATCCCGTCGATGAATCGTTCCTGATGCCGGCTGATGACGTGAGCATCAGGCTCCAGCGCGAGTGCGACGCTGATATCGGGCCGTGTCGTCTGGATTTCTACTCTCGGCGCCGAAGCGGAGGGGACTCGTCCCTGATCGCTGATCTCCCGCTCATAGGCCGCCCCCTCACTGCCACCGAAGCCGGTTTCCGGGTCTTTGGTCACCGTGATCTCGAACGGGACGATGCTCTGCTTGACGAAGGTCCCCCGGCTGGAGAGGGCCTCGATCAAGCCCGCGTCCACCAACGTCTTGATCGCGTCGCGCACGGTGTTGCGTGAAGCGTTGTATTGATCTCGCAGCTCCAGTTCCGTCGGAAGCTGCTGGCCCGGCCGATACTCCCCAGATTCGATCTTGGCCCGGAGTTGTTCAGCAATGATCTTGTACATGGGCGAACCCGCCACGCCGGTTCCTCCTCGCTCAACAGCATGAAGCTCTTACCGAGGCGCCATTAATGCCTTGAGGTCTTGACAATGGTGCCGGACAGCTGGTGTCGCCTTGGTATTTATCACCAGTAGTTGTCCTGGGGTGTGTAGGGCTTCTCCAGCTCGGCAATCTCGTCTTCTGTCAGTGTGAGGGGCAGCGCGGCCCTGGCGTCCTTCAGATGGTTCGGTTTTGTTGCGCCCGTGCCCGTCCGCGCGGTCAGCAGAACCAGCCGGCCACCGGCCGTGCTTGGATGTCGGGATGACGTTCACGGTGACCGACGTGCCCGAGCGGGAGCGCTTCGAGGCCCACGACGAGGCGGGCGCGCTGGCCGGTGTGCTCACCTACCAGCTGACCGGCGGCATCATCGCCTACACCCACACCAAGGTCGACCCGCAGTTCGAGGGCCAGGGCGTCGGCTCGGCCCTGGCCCGGGCGGCGATGGACGACGCGCGGGGCAAGGGCCGGACCGTCGTGCCGATCTGTCCTTTCCTGAGCGGGTGGCTGGAGAAGCACCCGGAATACGAGGCGATCGTGGCCCGGTCGACCCGCAAGGTGAAATAGGCACGTGCGGGAGGCTCACCGTACGGGTGAAAGAGCCAGGCTCCAGGTCCGCCGCGCGGCCGCTGCGGACCTGCCCGGACTGTTCCCCCAGCTGGTGGAGCTCTACGCCGCCGTCTATGCGGAAGCCCCGTACTGCGAAGGGCCTGAAGACGTCGCGGCCTTTGCCGCGCGGCTGCCCGAGGAGGTCCGTCGTCCCAGGTTCGCGTTGGTCGGCGCCTTCGCCGGCGATCGGCTGGGCGGCGTCGCCTACGGGTGGCACCTGCCGTCCGGCGAGTGGTTCGGTGGGACTGTGGAGGAGCCGCCGGCCGCCGTACGGCAGCTCGCCAAGTTCGTCGTCATGGAGTGGCAGGTGCTGACCGCGTACCGGAATGCGGGTGTGGGCCGGGCACTGATCAGCGCGCTGCTCGCCGACCGGCCCGAGCCCGTCGCCATCCTCGCCGCCGATCCGCGTGCCGCTGCGCGGGCGGTCTATGCCCGCGCGGGCTGGCAGCGGTGCGGCGCGCTCGCGTTGTCCACCGGCGCCGTCATGGACGTCCTGTTTTTGACGCTGTAGGAGTTACGACCGATCGGTTGCCCGGCGCGGGTTGCGCCGGATCATGGGCGCATGACGACGTTCATCGCTCAGCTGAGCGACTCGCACATCACCACCGGGGCGCTCGGGGCCGGGCCCGCCACCGGCCTCCAGCTGGCTCTCGCCCGGGTCATGGGACTCGACCCGCGGCCCGACTGTGTCGTCATCACCGGCGATCTCACCGATCACGGCCGGCCCGACGAGTACGCGGCGCTCAAGGAGATCATCGGCGATTTTCCGCTGCCGTTGCACCTGGTGACCGGCAACCATGACTGCCGCGGGCCGCTGCTCGATGTTTTCGGCGGCCAGCCGTACTACGCGGTCGAGTATCCGGAGTTCACCCTGGTCGCGCTGGATTCGCTGGTGGAGGGTTCGCCGGCCGGGCGGCTCGGTGCCGCTCAGCTCTCCTGGCTCGATGACATGCTGCGGCGCCGGCCCGACGTGCCGGCTCTGATCGGTCTGCACCATCCGCCCATGCCGGTCGGCATCCGGTTTCTCGACGGCATGCGGCTGCTTGACGGTGACGCGTTGCGCGAGGTCGTCGCCGCGCACGGCAACGTCGCCCGGGTGATGGCCGGGCATGTGCACCGGCCCATCACCGCCGCCTTCGCCGGCAGCGTGCTCACTGTCGCCCCGAGTCTGTGGCGTCAGACCGGGCTGTTGCTCAATTCCGACGCGCCGCCCGGCTACCTGGCCGAGCCCACCGGGTTCCTGTTGCACATGATCGAGGGTGATGATTGCGTCACCCACACCGTGCAGGTCAGTCACGCCGCTGCTCTGCTCGGCGCATACTGACTGCCGCTCGGCGCACGGGGATCAAGGAATGTCGTACCCCGGAGATACGGTCTAGGTGGGCTGGGAGAGGGGCTGACCATGATCGACCATGTTGTCCTCGGGGTGCACCACATCGACGACAGTCGGCACTTCTACGAAAACGCGCTGCGCCCGCTCGGGGTCAAGGTCCTGGTGCAGGAGCCCGAGCTGGTCGGTTTCGGCGACGACAGCGGCAAGCCGTTCTTCTGGCTGGCCCTCCGTGAGCCGTCGCACCGGGTGCACGTGGCCTTCACCGCGCCGGACCGGGCCGCGGTCGACGCCTTCCACGCCGCCGCGCTGCACTCCGGCGGGGTCGACAACGGACCGCCGGGCCTGCGGCCGGAATACCACGCCAACTACTACGGCGCCTTCGCCTTCGACGCGGACGGCAACAACATCGAGGCGGTCTGCCACCGCCCGGCCTGAGCGGAGGACGGCCTGAGCGGAGAACGGCCTGAGCGGAGGACGGCCTGACCCGAGTCCGGCCACCGGCAGCAGAAGCTGGCAAAAAGGGCGCATCGCTACTTTCGGGTGGTATTCCTGGAGTGTCTCCAGGAGGTGACAGTCATGCCAGCACCCCTGCCCGGCAACGAAGCCGACCGGCTCGCCGCCCTCTACGAACTGCACGTGCTCGACACCGCCCCCGAGAGCGACTTCGACGACATCGTCAAGCTCGCCTCGACGGTCTGTGGCGTGCCGATGTCGCTGGTCAGCCTCATCGACATCGATCGCCAGTGGTTCAAGGCCAAGATCGGCACCGATCTGACCGAGACGCCGCGCGACCTGTCGTTCTGCGGTCACGCCATCCTCGGCAAGGACGTGCTCGTGGTGCCCGACGTCCGCGACGACCCGCGGTTCGCCGACAATCCCGCGGCCGGCTCACACCAGGGGATCCGGTTCTACGCCGGGGCGCCGCTGGTCACCAGCGACGGCTTCGCCCTCGGCACCCTGTGCGTGATGGATTCCCAGCCCCGCAAGCTCGACGTCGAGCAGGTGCAGGCGCTGCGGGCGCTGGCCCGGCAGGTCACCTCGCAGCTCGAGCTGCGCCGGTATGCGAGCGCCCTGGCCAACACCACTGCCCGCCTGCAGGAGCTGGAACGCCGCAAGGACGACCTGGCCGGCCTGGTCGGCGGGGAGCTGCGGGCGCCACTGCGGCTGATGCGGTCGTACCTGGCTGATCTCGGCCACACCGGCCACCACGACGCCGAGCTGGCCGACCTCGTCGGCCGGGCCACCGCGGCGCACGTGCGCGGGTTCAGCGACCTGCTGGACCACCTGGGCTCGATGGCCGAGGTCAGTGGCGCGGACAGCCTGCACATGCGCCAGATCGACCTGACCCGGCTGACCCAGCGGGCCGTCGAGGCGATCCGGCCGATCGCCGCGACCAAGCAGATCTGGATCCTCAACCAGGCCGGCGGCCCGTCGCTGCCGATCATCGCTGATCCGGTACGCCTGGAGCAGGTCCTCATGCACCTGCTGTTCGCGGCGGTCAAGTACACCCCGGCCGGTGGTCGGGTCCGGGTCGGCACGGAGATCGAGTCCGGTCCCACCGTGCGGCTCGACGACATGGACATGCCGGACGGGATGCGCCCCGACCTGTTCCCGCACCTGTACTACGGCGCGATCGCCAACCCGGCCGTCCTGCACGGCCCGGACCAGGGTCTGGCCGTCGCCAAGCGGGTCCTCGACGCCCACCACGCGACGGTGGCGCTCTCCGACCGCCCCGGTGACGGAACCTCGTTGCACGTCGTCTTCCCGTTCGCCGAACGCGAGCTGGTCGACGCCTGACCCGGAGCACCGTCTGAACGACGGGGTCCCGCACCCGCCCGGCTGCAGTTCGGGCGGGTGCGGGACCCTTTTCTCATGCCCCGCGGGTGACCACAGGGCCGGAACCGCCGCCCGGGGGCGAGCCGGCTGACGGCAGGTCTTCGGGTTCCCAGGGCCCCGGTGCCTGACTCGGCACCGGCGGTCGCGCGGTGGCGCGGCCCGCCGCCGGATGGGCCGGGTCGCTCACCCGGCCCAGCACCGGCGGCCAGGTGTCGACGGCCGGAGCGATGCCCTGGCTGGGCCCGGTGGGTGGGATCGAGGGGATCATCGGGGCCTCCGCGGCGAGGTCGCGCGCACCGGTGAGTCCGGCGCGGTGCAGTTTGTGCCAGCGCAGCCGGCCGCCGGTCATGGCGGTCACCGCCGACTGGATCAACACCAGGTACATCAGCTGCCGGTACGCGAACTGTTGCAGCGGCAGGCGCCACAGCGGACGCAGCGACTCGTTGTCGAAGCGGAACGCCACGGCCGCGGTGAACAGCTGCAGGGCCAGCATCAGCCCCCAGGCGATCATCGTCGCGCTGAGCTCCCAGAAGACCAGGCCGTACAGCAGCATGATGTCGACGACCGGCGCCAGCAGCGGCAGCGCCACCCCGAACAGGGCCAGGAACGGCAGCCCGACCCGGCCGAAGCGCCCCGAGTCGCCGGAGTCGGTCAGCGCCCGGCGGTGCTTCCACATCGCCTGCATGGTCCCGTAGCTCCACCGGTACCGCTGGCGGTAGAGCTGCTCCAGCGTCGCCGGCGCCTCGGTCCAGGCCTTGGCCCGCTCCTCGTAGACGACCCGCCAGCCGGCCCGGCACAGCGCCATCGTCACGTCGGTGTCCTCGGCCAGCGTCTCGTCGCTGATCCCGCCGACCTGGGCCAGCGCCGCCCGGCGGAACGCGCCGATCGCGCCGGGCACGGTCGGCATGCAGTTGAGCACCTCGTACAGGCGGCGGTCGAGGTTGAAGCCGATCACGTACTCGATGTGCTGCCAGGCCGCGACCAGCGTCTCGCGGTTGCCGACCTTGACGTTGCCCGCCACCGCGCCGACCGCCGGGCTGGCGAACGGCTGCACCAGCATCCGGATCGAATCCGGCTCGAAGATGGTGTCGCCGTCGACGGTGACGATGATGTCGTGCCGGGCCAGCGCGATCCCGGTGTTGAGGGCGTTGGCCTTGCCGCCGTTGGGCACCCGGATGACCCGCACGTTGGGCAGGCCGAGCCGTTCGACGATCGCGGCCGTGCCGTCGGTCGAACCGTCGTCGACGACCACCACCTCGATGTCCGGGTAGTCACCGCCGGCCAGGGACCGGACGGCGGCCTCGATGCCTTCCTTCTCGTTGTAGGCGGGCACGATGACCGAGACCGGTTCGGTGACCGGCGGCCCCCAGGACCAGCCCGGCTTGCGGCGCTGCCGGGCGTGCCGGGTGGCGAGGGCGAGAAGCAATGCCGTACGGCCGATGGTCAGCAGTCCGACCACCAGGAACAGTCCGGCCAGGGCCCACACCAGGCCGTCGGCCAGCCGTACGGTCCAGAGCAGTCCGGCCCCACGCAGCCTGTCCGTGCTGCTCGCCTCGGGGTTCACCGGCAGCAGCGGCACCGCCGCGGCTGAGTCCTTGCGCTGGTCCGCGATGGACAGGTTCAGGCCCTCGGTGACCGTGGTGAACCGGTAGCCGCGCGCCTTCATCATCGGGATGAAGACCCGCAGCGCCGCCAGCGTCTGGGACCGCTCGCCGCCCGCGTCGTGGAACAGGATGACCGCCGAGGTGTCGCCCTTCGGGGTCGCGTTGCGGACGATCTGCTCGACGCCGGGGCGCTGCCAGTCCTCGCTGTCCAGGTCGTTGACCACGACCAGATAGCCCTGCCGGCCCGCCTCCTTGACGATCCGCCAGTTCACCTCGTCGATGGCCTGCGGCTTCGAGGAGTACGGGAACCGCACCAGGTTGGTGTGCACGTCCGCGGCCCGGGCGATGGCGACCTGGGTCTGCGACAGCTCGAAGGTGCGCCGCCACGGGGCCAGCCGCTGCATGTTCGGATGGGTGAACGTGTGCAGGCCCAGCTCGTTGCCGTCGGCGGTGATCTTCCGGGTCAGGTCGGGATTGCGGGCCACCTCGGAACCGACGACGAAGAACGTGCCGTGCGCGTCGTTCTCCTTGAGCACCTGCAGGACCTTCGGCGTCCACTCCGGGTCGGGGCCGTCGTCGAAGGTCAGCGCGATGGTGCGGGCCGGCAGCCGGTTGGAGCTCTCCTGGCCGCCGGTGGTGTTGATGATCGGTCCACCGTTGCGGATGGCGGCCGGGACGCCGTCCTGGTCGCCGACCTCGGACTCGAGGTGGTCGCTCGTGAACTCGGCGTTGATGTAGGCCTGCACCACCAGCACGCCGACGAAGAGGCTGATCAGCAGCGTGCCGAGCAGGACCCGCGGACGGGGCAGCAACCGGCGGCGGGAGCGGCCGCGGTTGCGGTTGCGGCGGGCCGGTGGGCGGGTCACGGCGTGTCCTGGTCGCTGGGCTCCGGCTCCTCGGCGGGCTCGGCGTCGCGGGCGACGGCCACCTCGGCCCGGACGGCGACCACGGGAGCGATCTTGACGGCGACCTCGACCGCGGGCGGGGCCGGCGGGACGGGCTCCTGCTCGGCGGGCGCCTTCGTCCCGGGCTGCTCGCCCGCCGAGCCTCCGCTGCCACCGCCTTGGCCACCGCTACCGCTACCGCCGCCGCTGCTGCCGCTGCTGCCGCTGCCGCTGCTGCCGCTGCTGCCGCTGCTGCTGCTGCCGCTGCTGCTGCTGCCGCTACCGCCGCCGCTGCTGCCGCTACCGGTGCCGCCGCCCTGGCCGCCGCTGCCACTGCCGGTCTGCGGGATGACTGGCGGGGCCGGTGGCTTCGGGGGCACCGGCGCGACCGGCGGCGGGGGTGGCGTCGTCGGTTCGGTGGTGTCCGACGGTTCGACGGTGGTGGTCGGTGTGGTGGTCGACGACTCGACCGGCTTGGGCGGGGGCCCTTTCACCGGGGTCTTCGTCGTCGTCGGCCCGGGCGCCGGCGTCCGGGCCGGCCGGGAACTGGCGGTGCCGCGCGGCGTGACCGCCCGCGCGTGCCGCGGCCCGCTGACCGGCAGTCCGCGCCGGGGCAGGACCTCCAGGATCGGCTGGGC
Source organism: Actinoplanes sp. NPDC048967 (assembly GCF_040649415.1). Lineage (NCBI taxonomy): Bacteria > Bacillati > Actinomycetota > Actinomycetes > Micromonosporales > Micromonosporaceae > Actinoplanes > Actinoplanes sp. NPDC048967. Next base: position 345,024 of record NZ_JBEZFL010000002.1, on the reverse strand, counting down.
GCTGGTCGCGGTGACGACCGGTTCGGGGGTCGGGCTCGGCCGGGCCACGACGAGGTCCTCCTCGTCCTTGCCGTCCGCGAGGTCGGGCAGGGGCAGGACGGCGCTCGAGCTGACCGGTCCGCCGGCCAGGCTGACGCTGATCAGCCCCCCGTAGACCATGCAGAGGGCACCGAAGCCGTACGCGACCCGGCGCAGCAGGCGGCTGCGGCGGCCGGTCGAGTCCACGAACACCGGCGAGGGATGCGCGACGACGATCACCTCGGTGTCAGGCATGTCGACGTCGGCGATTGGCGGGTTTTGGGGCTCCTGCAATGTCACGCGGCGAGCTTAGGAACATCTCCGGCGATCTTGACGGCAGTCACCGGTTCTGATGACCGCCGAACGTGGGACCGGAATCAGCCGAAACGGTGAGCGTTCACGTTTGACCTGCTGGAGATGGTGTGCGTGACATTTCCGGGGGTCTCGCTGACCTGCGGACAATGACGCCGGGAGCAAAGGTTACGCCGTTTTCGCCGACGACTTCCTGTCGCATTCCCGACTGTCGTCCCCGCCATTATCCGAATGGGTTTCACCAGCGGATAAGTGCCATTAAAACCAATATAGCGCTATGCACCTTTTGTCCGAGCGGAACGCGACGTGCGCGCCTGGTCACGGGCCGATGACGACCTGCGCCAACTTTCCCGGTAACTGAGTAAGTCCACCCGTTGTGTCCACCATCGGCGGTCGTTAAGCTTCCTCATGCGCGCCTCTATCGCCCGCTTCCCCCGTGGCAGGCGATCGGGGCGCGCGCCTTGTCTCTGGAAACACGGTTCACGAGAAACGCCCGCCGCTGACCGCGACGGGCGTTTCCGCGTTTCCGGCTGCTAGATCCAGCGACCACCGAGCCACATCCGGGCCGACCAGTCGGCGTACGGGATCAGCTGCCCCACGAAGATCGGATAGAAGTACGCGAAGCAGAGCGCGACCAGCAGGACATAGACGCCTGCCACGACGGTGCCGACCAGCTGTCTGTCCGTTCGTCCCGCGCCGGTGGCTGTCCCTTCCGGTGGCGTCATGATCGCGCCGAGCACGTAGACGACGGCCAGGATCAGGAACGGCAGCGCCGGCAGCACATAGAAGGCGAACATGGTGCGTCCGTCGGCCACCGCGAAGTAGAACCACGGGAGCAGGCCGGCCACCACGCCCGTACCGATGGCGAAGGCCCGCCAGTCCCGCCGGGCGATGCCGAACCAGACCAGCGCGCCCAGCGCGGGCAGGAACGACCACCACAGAATCGGCGTGCCCAGCAGCAGGATCTCCGCCGCGCAGCTCGGGGCCCCGCAGCTGCCGTTGCCGTTCCAGTAGAACGCCACCGGGCGGCCCAGCAGCAGCCACTGCCACGGCCAGGACTGGTACACGTGCCGGTCGGTCAGTCCGCTGTGGAAGTTGTACGCCTCGGAGTGGTAGTGCAGCAGGTTCAGCAGCGGGCCCAGGATCGGCGGCTCGCTGAGCCCGTTGGCCTCGCGGTAGTGCCGGAAGTAGCCGGTGTCGGTGACGAACCAGCCGGTCCACGAGGCCAGGTAGAAGATGATCGTGAGGACGAAGCTCAGCACCAGGTAACCGAGGTCGCCGAGCAGGCCGCGCCGCACCGGGCGGCGTACGCCGGCCGAGCGCCGCGCCTGGGCCCGCCACACGATCACCAGCAGCCCGTAGAAGGGCGCGAAGAACAGCGCACTCCACTTGACGCCGCAGGCCAGCCCGAAGAGCACCCCGGCCGCGAGCAGCCACCAGGGGAAGACGCGGGGCAGGCCCCGGGCGGTCGCCGGGTCGTAGCCGTCCGCCAGGGCCCGCAGCCAGCGCCGGCGGTAGTGGTCGCGGTCCAGCACCAGCGCCCCGAAGGTGGCCAGGATGAACAGCCCCAGGAAGATGTCGAGCAGCGACGTGCGTGACAGCACCAGCTGGAAGCCGTCCAGCGTCATCAGCAGGCCCGCGATGCCGGCCAGCACGATCGAGTGGAACAGCCGGTACGCGATCCGGATCAGGATCAGGATCATCAGGGTGCCGGCGATCGCCCCCGAGATCCGCCAGCCCAGCTCGTTGTTGCCGAACACCTTCTCGCCGAGCGCGATCAGCCACTTGCCCAGCGGTGGGTGCACCACGTACGCCGGGCCGTTGGTCTTCTCGTCCCACTCCACGCCGTGCTGGAGCATGTCCCAGGCGTCGGTCGGGTAGTAGACCTCGTCGAAGATGTACCCCTTCGGCCGGGTCAGCCCGACCAGCCGCAGGATCGCCGCGATCGCCACGATCACCCCGGTGACCAGCCACGAGTACGGGTTCCACCACCGGTCCAGGGTCGCCAGCCGGCGGCGCACCGCGTCCGGCACACCCCCGGCGCCGGTGGCCGACGTGGCGTCCGGTGGCTCGTCCGCAGGGATGTCTGCGCTGATCTCTGTCTCAGCTGTCGCCGAAGTCACCCCGCGATCGTAGGCCGCGGGACAAGTCCACGGCGCTCGGCGCCCGCGCGTCTTCATGTGATGGACTTTGCGGGTGGCGGAGATGGGTACGGGCCGGGTCGTGCTGGTCGGCGCGCCGCTGGGCAACGTCGGCGACGCGTCCACCCGGCTGCGCGAGGTGCTGGCGAGCGCGGACGTGGTCGCCGCGGAGGACACCCGCCGGCTGCTGCGCCTGGCCAGGGACCTGGACGTCACCGTGGCCGGGCGGATCGTGTCGTATTTCGAGGGCAACGAGGAACGCCGTACCCCCGATCTGGTCTCCGCCCTGCGCGACGGCGCGGTCGTCGCCGTGGTCACCGACGGCGGGATGCCCAGCGTCTCCGACCCGGGCTACCGCCTGGTCCGGGCCGCGCTGGACGCCGGCTTCCCGGTCACCGCGGCCCCCGGTCCCAGTGCCGTGACCACCGCCCTGGCGCTCTCCGGGCTGCCCAGCGACCGGTTCTGCTTCGAGGGTTTCCTGCCGCGCAGCGGCTCGGGCCGCCGGTCCCGGCTGCGCGAGCTCGCCGCCGAGCCTCGCACGCTGGTCTTCTTCGAGGCGCCGCACCGGATCTCGGCGGCGCTGACCGACCTGGCGGGCGCGTTCGGCGCCGAGCGCGAGGCCGCGGTGTGCCGCGAGCTGACCAAGACCTACGAGGAGATCCGCCGGGGCCCGCTGGGCGAGCTGGCGGCCTGGTCGGCCGCGGCCGAACCGCGCGGGGAGATCACCGTGGTGGTGGCGGGGTCGCCCGCCGGGCCGGCCGAGCGGCCGGCCGACGAGGACCTGCGCGCGGCGGTCGTCGAGCGCGAGGCCGCGGGCGAGTCACGGCGCGACGCGATCCAGGCCGTGGCCGACATGTACGGGCTGCGCAAGCGCGACGTGTACGCGCTCGTGCACACCGTCAATAAGTGACGGACAGGAAACCGGCGAGCAGCACCAGCGGACCGGCCAGGCTGATCAGCAGAGCCGCGCGGCGCGCCCGGGCCGTCTCCAGCCGCCGGGCCCCGGTCAGCGCGGCGATACCCAGGCCGCAGAGCAGCACCAGCACGAAGCTCAGCGCCCAGCGCAGGTGCACGAGCATGCCGGTGTCACCCACGTACGCCTGCCGGCTGTCACTGCTGACCATCCGGGCCGGCGCGCTCGTCCCGGGCGCCCGCTGGGCCGGTTCGATGCCGAACAGGGCCAGCCGGTCCACCCGGTAGGTGCCGTTCGCGGCGGTGAACTGGCCGGTGCAGCGCTGGCTGACCCCTGACCCGGTGCACCGGGTGACCGTCGCGGAGCCGCGGTCGCCGTGCCCGACCGCCAGCCAGAACGGCTCGGCGCTGACCCAGGCGAAGAACGCGGCGATCAGCCCGAGCGCGAGCAGCCCGAACAGGCCGGCGGCGGGACGGCGGGGCTCCGGCGCGCGACGGCGGGCCCGCGGGCGGACCTCGGCGGCCTTTTCGGGGGCCTCGGCCGGTGGTGCGGACAGCGCGCGGCGTTCCTCCTCGGCTTTCCAGAACGGGGACGTCTCGAGCAGCGCGGCGGTGCGCTCCTGGCGTACCCGGTCCTGCAGGGCCCGGTCGGCCCGGGCCGGATCGTGCCGGGTGCGGCCGAGCCGGGACAGCCCGGAGGGCGGCTGGCCGGGCACCGCGTTGCGGTCCAGGGCCACGGTGGGCCGGTTGCGGTCGGGCTCGGGCAGGACCATCACCTCGGGGGCTTCGGCCTGCGGCGGCTCCACCGGTACGGCGGCGAGCGCGTCGACGATCGTGGTCTCCCGCTCGGGCTCGGCGGGGCTGACCCGGTTGCGGGTGGCGTAGACGGTGCCTTCGCCGGCGGTGTTGAAGCGTTCGGCGTCCACCCGGTCGTGGTGCTGTTCGGTGGCCTTGTCATTCTCCGGGCGGGCGTCCCCGGCCTTGGCCGGGGTGGCCTGCTGTTCGAGCGGCTTCGGCTGGGGTTGCGCGTGGCGCGGTGCCGGCTCGCGGATACCGGGCTCGGCTTTCGCCTGGCGGGGTGCTTCGCCGGTCAGGGCCGCGCGGACGTCTTCGGCGCCGGCTCGGTGGGCCTCGCCGGCCTCGCCGGTGTGCTGGGCCGGCGGCGGCGGGTCCAAGGTCGGCGTAGTGGACGGCGCGGCCGCGGCAGCAGTCGCCGGGGTGGTCCGCCGGCGCTGGGTGCGGGGACCGCTGGTGTCCTGGTCGTCGGCGCGCCACCACGGGGAGGCGGGGTCCGCGTGCGACCACGGGCTGCCGTCGTCGCGGGAGGTTTCCCCAGGCTGTGGCGCGTCACCCGTCATGGCTCCCATTGGACTACGGCTTCCGGCGACGATCAGGGAGATGTGTGGCGTGTCGGGACAAAAAGGGCGGCCCGCAGGCCGGCAGTCGAGGTCACTACGCTTGGTACCCATGAGTCACGTTCTCGCCGCGGTCGCCTGGCCCTACGCCAACGGCCCGCGCCACATCGGTCATGTCTCCGGCTTCGGGGTGCCCTCCGACGTTTTCAGCCGGTACATGCGGATGTCCGGACACGACGTGCTCATGGTCTCGGGGACCGACGAGCACGGCACGCCGATCCAGGTCCAGGCGGACGCGGACGGGGTGACGCCCCGTGAGCTCGCCGACCGCTACAACCGGGTCATCGTCGAGGACCTGCACGGCCTCGGTCTGTCCTACGACCTGTTCACCCGGACCACCACCGGCAACCACTACGCCGTCGTCCAGGAGCTGTTCACCGGCCTGCACGCCAACGGCTACATCGTCGCCAAGACGACGCTGGGCGCGATCTCGCCGTCCACCGGCCGGACCCTGCCGGACCGCTACATCGAGGGCACCTGCCCGATCTGCGGCTACGAGAGCGCCCGCGGCGACCAGTGCGACAACTGCGGCAACCAGCTCGACCCGGAGCAGCTGATCAACCCCCGCTCCCGGATCAACGGCGAGACGCCGCAGTTCGTCGAGACCGAGCACTTCTTCCTCGACCTGCCGGCGTTCGCGCAGTCGCTGGGCAAGTGGCTGGACGCGCGCGAGGGCTGGCGCCCCAACGTGCTGAAGTTCTCCCGCAACCTGCTCGACGACCTGCAGCCGCGGGCGATCACCCGGGACCTCGAGTGGGGCATCCCGATCCCGCTGGACGGCTGGCGGGACCGCCCGGACAAGCGCATCTACGTGTGGTTCGACGCGGTCATCGGCTACCTGTCGGCGTCGATCGAGTGGGCCCGCCGGTCCGGTGACCCGGAGGCCTGGCGGCAGTGGTGGTCCGCCGACGCGCAGGGCAAGGACGCGCTCGGCTACTACTTCATGGGCAAGGACAACATCGTCTTCCACTCGGTGATCTGGCCGTCGCTGCTGCTCGGCTACTCCGGTGCGGGCGACAAGGGCGGACAGCCCGGCTCGCTGGGCGCGCTCAACCTGCCCACCGAGGTCGTCTCCAGCGAGTATCTGACCATGGAGGGCCGCAAGTTCTCCTCGTCGCGCAAGGTCGTCATCTACGTCCGCGACTTCCTGGAGCGCTACGACGCCGACGCCCTGCGCTACTTCATCGCGGCCGCCGGCCCGGAGTCCAACGACACCGACTTCACCTGGGCCGAGTTCGTCCGGCGCAACAACGACGAGCTGGTCGCCGGCTGGGGCAACCTGGTCAACCGGTCGATCTCGATGGCCGCGAAGAACTTCGGCGCGATCCCGCCGGTGGTCGATCCGCAGGAGGAGGACCTCGCCCTGCTCGCGTCGGTGCGCGAGGGCTTCACCAGCGTCGGCGAGCTGATCGGCAAGCACCGGCAGAAGGCCGCGATCGGTGAGGCCATGCGGCTGGTCGCCGAGGCCAACAAGTACCTGTCCGACCAGGCGCCGTGGAAGCTCAAGGACGAGGCCGCCAAGCCGCGGATGGGCACCATTCTGGCCACCGCGTTGCAGGCCATCAGCGACCTGAACACGCTGCTGACCCCGTTCCTGCCGCACTCCGCGCAGAAGGTGCACGAGCTGCTCGGCGGCACCGGGGTGCACGCGCCCATGCCGTCCATCGTGGAGGTCGACGACCTCGACGGCGGCCCGGGCTATCCGGTGCTCACCGGCGACTACACGGTCGGCGCCCGGTGGGAGCCGGTGCCGCTGGTGGCTGGTACGCCGCTGGCCGCGCCCAAGCCGGTCTTCCGCAAGCTGGACCCCTCGGTGGTCGAGGAGGAGCTCGAGCGCCTGGGTTCCTGACCCTTCATCGGATTGATCAACCTTGTGGCCGTCGGGTACCTTCGGCGCGCACGGGGGATACGCAAGCGTTTCATCGGTACGGCGACGTTCTGACGTCGTCGTGCCGATGACGCTCTTCCTTCGTTCGGTCTTCCCCTCGAAGGAGCTTGATGAATTCACGTCTCACGCGTCCGCTGCTGGCGTTCGCGATCAGTGGTGCTCTGGTGGCCGGCAGCAGCCTGGTCGGCGGACCCGCCTCGGCCGAACCCGCCGCCCCGCAGCCGGGGTCGACGGACGCCGCGTCGGTGCAGGAGGAGCCGACGCCGGACGCCACGGACCCGGCCGTTCCCGCGCCGGACCCCACGGACACCGAGGAACCCACCCCGGACCCGACCGACACCACCGATCCCGGGCCCGAGCCGGACCCGGCCGACACCGCCGCCCCGGTCGGCAAGTTCGCGCTCAACTCGCGGGCGCTGTGGATCGGTCAGTCGGTCAGCCTCACCCAGGGTGCGGTCACCGACGACACCACCCCCGCCGAGCAGGTCACCCGCACCGCGACCTGGGGCGACGGCACGTCGACCACGCTGGCGGCGGACACGGCGCAGTACACCCACGAGTACACCGCCAACGGCAAGTTCACGGTCACGGTGACCTACCAGGACGCCGCCGGCAACAGCAGCAAGGCCACCTCGACCGTCACCATCACGACGCCGGGCAAGTTCAAGTTCAGCAAGACCACCGTCTGGGCGCACGAGCCGTTCTCGGTCACCTTCTCCAACGTGCCGAACGGCACCACGAAGATCGTGTTCGACCAGGGCGACGGCTGGGTGGTGACGCTCAAGGGCAAGAACCAGAGCGCCTGGCTCTACTACTACACCCGCAAGAACGGCAGCTACATCAAGGGATCCGTCACGTCGCGGGCGACCTTCTACAACAAGTACGGCGCCTCGTCGGCCATCGTGGTGGGCAAGGTCACGGTCAAGGCCGACGGCTGGAAGCCCACCACCACCGTCAAGAAGCCGAAGAACAGCAACCGGATCAAGAGCTGGAAGTACGCCACCGGTACGGCCAAGGACAAGGGCTCCGGCGTGTACCGCGTCGCGGTGTTCGCCTCCCGTCAGACCGGCAGCAAGTTCTACTGCTACAGCTCGAACAACACGTGGAAGCTGGTCAAGACCGACGCGCAGGCCGAGAAGTACTGCGTGGCGCACTACGTGAAGGCCAAGAAGGGCAAGTGGAGCCTGCGGCTCAAGGGCGTCGCCAAGGGCACCCTGTGGGTCGACGCGTCGACCCAGGACGTATCCAGCAACTGGGGCAAGTTCGCCACGGTCAAGGCGAAGATCACCCGCAGCTGATCACCTGAGCACTGTGGAACGGGGCCGGCCGGCGCCGGCCCCGTTACAGCTGGTACGGCAACTCGGCGATGTGGTGATCGGTGAGCTCCCGCAGCGGCGCCCACACCTCGTAGACGCCGCGCTCGTAACAGCGCGCACCCACCGCGGCCACCGTGTCGGCGTCGGGCCGCACCAGCCGCAGCCGGGCCCAGCTGTCGTCGCGCTGCAACACCCAGCACGGCACATCGCGCCACAGCGCCTTCTCGGCCCGGCGGCACAGCGTCGTCACCGGATAGCGGGCCGCGCGGGTCAGCGCCCGGGCCCGGAACTCCTCCGGCGGGTCGGCGATGGCCTGGTACTCGTGATCGTTGATCCGCCCGATCAGCCGGGCCGAGCCCGCGTCGGTGCACGGCACGTACTCACGGTCCGGGCTCACCCCGGGCAGGCCCTCCAGCAGGTGCCGCCAGCGCGGGCCGGCCAGCCGCAGCCAGCCGTGCTGCTCCGGCTGGTACGTGTAGAGCACCACCTCGTCGCCGGTGCCCGGGTAGGCCAGCAGCTGCGCGTTGGCCGGCAGCGGCAGGTCGGCGAAGTCCGCGGTGACGAACTCCGGGATCAGGTCGTCGGTGCTCGGCGTGAAACCGGTGCCCAGCACCATCGGGCCGATCCGCGAGTGGGCCGGCAGGGCGGACAGCCCCGGCTGGACGGCGCCCATCGGGATCTCGTAGTCGCCGGGGTCGACCGCGCGCCAGCGCAACGCGTACGCCACCTGCGGGTCGCCGGCCCCGTCCGTGCGCAGCAACGCCAGCTCATCGGGCCGGCGCAGGTGGGCGATGTCGCAGGCCCGGTAACAGAAGCCGTACGGCATCCACCCGGCCAGGTGACCGGCGAACTGGGCGGCGGACAGCACCTTGGTCATCCGGGTGCCGCGGCGTACGGCGGCGGTGGCGCGGATCCGCTGCAGCACCATGTCGTCACGGTGGCCGGCGGACTGGGCCATCGACTGCACCCGTTCCCAGGTCAGGTCGCGGCGCAGCGGAGCCGTCAGCGGCGGCTCGAGAGGGTCGGTACCGACGTCGGCGGCCTCACCGGTCACGGTCACCAGAGCAAGTTAGGCCCGGCGGGTGTACCGGGGATGAACGCCGGGTTACCCGTGGTGCTGTGTGATCCTGGACAGCGATGAACAGTTCTCAGCCTTCCGAATCGCGCAAGGCCCGGGCCGCCCGGCGCGCGGGTGAGTTCCCGCCCGCGCCGGAGCCACTGGCGGTTCCGGTCTTCGACAGCCACACCCATCTCGACATCACCGTCCACGAGGCCGGCGTGCCCGGCGGAAGCGGTCCGGGCGGCGCCGGCACCGACGATCCGGTGCAGGCCCTGATCGACGCCGCTGCCAAGTCCGGTGTGGACCGGCTGCTGCAGGTCGGCGTCGACGTGGCGTCCTCGGTGTGGAGCGCCGAGCTGGCCGGGCGCAACCCGTCGGTGCTGGCCGCCGTCGCGCTGCACCCGAACGAGGCGCCACGGCTGGCCGACCTCGACGAGGCGCTGCGCGAGATCGAGGCCCTCGCCGCCCAGCCCCGGGTCCGCGGCCTCGGCGAGACCGGCCTGGACACCTTCCGCACCGGCGACGACGGCCGGGCCGCCCAGGAGCTCAGCTTCCGGGCCCACATCGCGATGGCCAAGCGGTACGCCAAACCGCTGATCATCCACGACCGCGAGGCCCACGCCGACGTGCTGCGGGTGCTGGACGAGGAAGGCGCCCCGGAGGTCGTGGTGCTGCACTGCTTCTCCGGCGACGCCGACTTCGCCGCCGAGTGCGTGCGCCGCGGCTACCTGCTCAGCTTCGCCGGGACGGTCACCTTCGCCAGCGCCGGCCACCTGCGCGCGGCGGCTGCGCTCACCCCGCCCGAGCAGCTGCTGGTCGAGACGGATGCGCCGTACCTGACGCCGGTGCCGTATCGGGGGCGGCCCAACGCTTCGTACCTGATCCCGCTCACCATGCGGGCCCTGGCCCAGACCACCGGCACCGACGTGGACGCGCTCTGCGCGGCCGTCTCGGCCAACGGGGAGCGCGCCTTCGGGCCGTGGCGCTGATCAGGCCAGCGGATAGGCAGCGCAGTCGAGCTGCTCGCCCAGCCCGCCGAGCACCTTCGCGAACGCCGTGGGCGCCGCCGCCAGCGGCCCCCGGGAGACGAACCGGACCGCCCAGCGGTGCCCCGGCGCCACGTTGAAGATGCGGTAGAGCACCAGCGAGCCGCGTTCGTCCGGCTCGACGCTGGTGACGCCGCGATACCACCACTCGCCCTGCTGGGCGATCGAACGCGCGGCCCGGTCGAGGGTGACCGTGATGGTGCTGCCCTCCAGCGTGACGGTGAACTCGTCACCCCGGGCCGGCGTCGCGGAGCCGGTCGCGGCCAGCGGCGACCGCCCACCGGGCCGGGCATCGAGCAGCACACCGGCGACGTCGTCCGGGGCGGCTTCCACCACGCCGCGCAGCTCGAGCAGCTCCGTCATGCCCTCGTTCTACCGTGTCGGGGCCGGTCACCGCTGCCCCGTGGCGTCCGGTCACCCCCCGGCGGCCGTAGGCTCTGACCTCATGGCTGACGCACTGCTCGGCCCGGCGGAGATCCGGGAGCTCGCCGCACGCCTCGGCGTCGCGCCGACCAAGAAGCTCGGCCAGAACTTCGTGCACGACCCCAACACCGTCCGCCGGATCGTCACCGCAGCCGAACTGACCAGCGACGACGTGGTCCTGGAAGTGGGACCCGGACTGGGTTCGCTGACGCTGGGACTGCTCGGGACGGCCGCGCACGTGCACGCCGTCGAGCTCGACCCGGTGCTCGCCGCCGCGCTGCCCGAGACGGTGGCGGAACGGGCCGATGTCGCCAAACTGACCGTGCACCACGCCGACGCGTTACGGATCCGCGCGGCCGAGCTGCTCCCGGCGCCGACGATGCTGGTGGCGAACCTGCCGTACAACGTGGCGGTGCCGGTCGTGCTGCACCTGCTCGCCGAGCTGCCCACGCTGCGCGGCGGCCTGGTGATGGTGCAGAAGGAGGTCGCGGACCGGCTGGTGGCCGGCCCCGGCTCGAAGGTGTACGGCGTCCCGTCGGTCAAACTCGCCTGGTACGCCGAGGCGCGCGCGGCCGGCAAGGTCCCGCCCGCGGTGTTCTGGCCGGTGCCGAACGTGGATTCCGGCCTGGTCGCGTTCGCGGCCCGCACCCCGCCCGCCGGCGTGGACCGCCGGACGGTCTTCCAGGTGGTCGACGCGGCCTTCGCGCAGCGCCGCAAGACGCTGCGGGCCGCCCTGGCCGGCTGGGCCGGCGGCGCCGTCGAGGCCGAGAAGGTCCTGGTCACCGCGGGGGTCAGCCCGCAGGCCCGCGGCGAGTCACTCTCGGTGCGGCAGTTCGCCGCGATCGCGGCGGCCGCCACCGGCCCGGGGTACGGCGGTAAGCTCAGCGCGTCCGGCCGGCGGCACGAGGAGGTGGACTCATGACAGCGCGACCGATCGGCCCCGTCATGGGGACCCCCGACCCGATCATGCAGCGGCCGGCCGCGCCGTTCGGCATCCGGCGGTCGATCGCGGACGTCACTCCGTGACGGAGGCGTGGGGGCCGGACGACGACAAGCCCCGCCGGTTCGCCGGCCCGGTGAAGGTCCGCGTGCCCTCGAAGATCAACCTGCATCTCGGGGTCGGTCCGCTGCGCGCCGACGGGTTTCACGAGCTGAACACGGTCTACCACGCGATCAGCCTGTTCGACGAGCTGACCGCGCGCCGTGGTGACACCCTCGCGCTGACCATGGAGGGCGAGGGCGCCGGTGAGCTCGCTCTCGACGACAGCAACCTGATCATGCGGGCCGCCCGGGCGCTGGCCGCCAAGGCGCGCGTACCCGCGCATGCCCGGCTGCACCTGCGCAAGTCGATCCCGCTCGCCGGCGGCCTGGCCGGCGGGAGCGCCGACGCGGCCGCCACCCTGCTCGCCTGCGACCTGCTCTGGGGGACCGGCTACAGCAAGGACGAGCTGGCCGAGATCGGCGCCGAGCTCGGCTCGGACGTGCCGTTCCTGCTGCACGGCGGCACGGCCCTGGGCACCGGGCACGGCGAGACCGTCAGCCCGATCCTGGCCCGGCCGACCACCTGGCACTGGGTGGTCGCCATCGCCGACGGCGGCCTGTCCACCCCCGAGGTCTACCGCGAGCTCGACCGGCTGCGCGACAGCCCGTGGCCGCCCGCGGCCCTGGAGAGCGCGGACGAGCTGATGGGTGCCCTGCGCCAGCGCAAACCCGAGGTGCTCGGCGCCGCGCTCGCCAACGACCTCCAGCCGGCCGCGTTGTCGCTGCGCCCGGCCCTGGCCGACGTGCTCAAGGCCGGCTACGACGCGGGCGCGGTCGCCGGCATCGTCTCCGGCTCCGGACCCACCTGTGTGTTCCTCGCCACCGACGGCCCGCACGCCGAACGGGTCGCGGCCCGCCTCAACGAGGCCGGGGTGTGCCGCACCGCCCTCACCGCGCGGGGACCGATGCCGGGGGCCCGGGTAACCTAGAGGCATCGTGGCCAACATCATCAATCTGGACCGGGTGAACAAGGGCTACGGAGCCGCCGGTCAGCTGCTTACCGACGTTTCCCTGGGGCTGGACGACGACGCCCGGGTGGGCATCGTCGGCCTCAACGGGGCCGGCAAGTCCACCCTGCTGCGCATGCTCGCCAAGCTCGAGGAGCCGGACTCCGGCCGGGTCACGCACCGCCGTGACCTGCGCGTCGCCGCACTTCCGCAGACGCTGACGCTCGCCCCCGAGGCGACCGTCCGCGATGTCGTGCTGGGCACCGCCTGGCTCAGCGAGGGCATGGGCGCCGAGCACGAGTGGGCCGGCGACGCCGGCGTCCGGGCGATCCTCACCGGCCTCGGCATGGGCCACCTCGGCCTGGAGACCCCGGTCGGGCCGATGTCCGGTGGCGAACGTCGCCGGGTCGCGCTGGCCGCCCTGCTGGTCCGTGAGTCCGACCTGCTCATCCTCGACGAGCCCACCAACCACCTGGACGTGGCCGGCGTCGACTGGCTGGCCCGCTATCTCCTGGGCCGGCGTGGCTCACTCGTCGTGGTCACCCACGACCGGTGGTTCCTCGACGCTGTCTGCACCGCGACCTGGGAGGTCGTCGACGAGCAGGTCTATGCGTACGAGGGTGGCTATGCGGCCTGGACCCTGTCCCGGGCCGAGCGCCTGCGCGTCGCCGCCGCGGTCGAGTCCCGCCGGCAGAACCTGCTCCGCAAGGAGATCGCCTGGCTGCGCCGCGGCCCGCCGGCCCGCACCTCGAAGCCGCAGTTCCGGATCGACGCCGCGAACGCGCTGATCGCCGACGTGCCCCCGGTCCGGGACCAGGTGAGCCTGCAGCGGCTGGCCACCACCCGGCTCGGCAAGCAGGTCTACGACCTCGAAGAAGTCACCCTGCACGCCGGCCCCAAGCCGATCTTCCAGAAGCTGACCTGGCAGGTCGGCCCGGGCGACCGGATCGCCATCCTCGGCGCCAACGGCGCCGGCAAGACCACCCTGCTGCGCCTGCTCGCCGGGATCACCAAGCCCGACGGCGGGCGGCTGGTCACCGGCTCGACGGTGAAGGCGGCCTTCCTCTCCCAGGAGCTGCGGGAGCTGCCGGGGCACCTGCGGCTGCTCGAAGCGGTCGAGGAGGTCGCCCGGCGCGTGCAGCTCGGCGACCGGGAGCTCTCCGCGGGCCAGCTCGCCGAGGTCTTCGGCTTCACCGACAAGCGCATCTGGACCCCGGTCAGCGACCTGTCCGGCGGCGAGCGGCGGCGCCTGCAACTGCTGCGGCTGCTGGCCACCGAGCCCAACGTGCTGCTGCTCGACGAGCCCACCAACGACCTGGACACCGACACGCTGGCGTCGCTGGAGGACCTGCTGGACTCCTGGCCGGGCACGATGATCGTCGCCAGCCACGACCGCTACCTGGTCGAACGCGTGACCGACACGGCGTACGGGATGTTCGGCGACGGCCGGCTGGTGCACCTGCCCGGCGGCATCGACGAATACCTGGCCCGGGCCGGCAACCCGGCGGCCCCGCCCGGCGAGCTGCTGGCCACCGGCGGCAAGGCCCCGGCGGCCACCTCCGGCATGTCGGCCGCCGAGCTGCGGGCCGCCCGCAAGGACCTGTCCCGCCTCGAACGCCAGGTGGCCAAGCTCGACGAGCGCATTCTCAAGATCAACGAGAGCCTGGCCGTGCACGGCAGCGACTACGACAAGATCATGGAGCTGGACGCCCAGCTCAAAGCCGTCCAGGAGGAACGCGGCCAGGTCGAGGAAGCCTGGCTCGAGCTCGCCGAACGCGTACCCGAGAGCTGACCCGCACCCCCGGAGCGACCATGATCCGGGGGTGCCCCTGCGCCGGCTCCGGCGATGCGCGAGAATCTCCTACGACACCACCCGACGTTGGAGACGGACACCATGGGACACAATCCGGTCAACCACCCGCTGCGGCCGATCTACCGCGCTCTGGGCGCGCTGACCGGGGCCTACCTCGTGCTGTTCGGCGTCCTCGGCGCCATCGTCACCGCCGATGACGGCCTGTTCGGCAACGGCGAGGACCGCGTGCTCGGCCAGGAGACCAACCTCTTCTGGTCCCTGATCTGCGTGCTCGTCGGCGCCATCGTGCTCATCGCCACCGTGATCGGCCGCAACTCCGACACCGTGATCGACAAGTACTTCGGCTGGGGCCTGCTGGTCGTCGGCAGCTACGAACTCGCGGCGATCCGCACCGACGCCAACTTCCTCAACTTCAGCATCTCCACGGTCGTGGTCACCTACCTGCTCGGCCTGGTGCTCATCATGGCGGCGTACTACAGCAAGGTCGCCCCGCCGGAGCAGGCCAGCCCGCCGCGCCAGGCCCGCGAACGCCAGTCGCAGTCCGCCTGACCGGTCACCGGGACCGCGTCGACAAGGCCGGCTTCGTCTCCAGGTGGGAGAGCCCGTTCCAAGCCAGATTGACCAGATGGGCCGCCACCATCTCCTTCTTCGGCTTGCGGGCCTCCCGCCACCACTGACCCACCAGCGCCACCATGCCGACCAGCGCCTGCGAATACAGCTCGGCGAACTTCGGATCCAGCTCCCGCGCCTTGAACTCGGCGCCCAGAATGTGCTCCACCTGATGCGCCACATCGTTCATGACGCTGGAGAAATTGCCGCCCGGCGACAACACGGGTGACTCCCGCACCAGCACCTGGAAACCGTGCGGCTCCTGGTCGATGTAGTCCAGCAACGCCAGCGCGGCCTGCTCCAGCAACTCCCGAGGATCCCCGGCGGTCAACGCCCCGGTGATCCGGTCCAGCAGCGCCCGCACCTCCCGGTCCACGACCACGGCGTACAGGCCCTCCTTGCCGCCGAAGTGCTCGTAGACGACCGGCTTGGAAACCTTCGCGCGGGCCGCGACCTCCTCGATCGACGTGGCGTCGAAACCGCGCTCGGCGAACAGCTGGCGGCCGATCGCGATCAACTGCTCCCGCCGCTGCGCGGCCGGCATACGAACCCGGGCAGTGCCCTTGGTGGACGCGGCGG
The DNA here is from genome assembly GCF_040649415.1 of Actinoplanes sp. NPDC048967. Lineage (NCBI taxonomy): Bacteria > Bacillati > Actinomycetota > Actinomycetes > Micromonosporales > Micromonosporaceae > Actinoplanes > Actinoplanes sp. NPDC048967. Next base: position 329,504 of record NZ_JBEZFL010000002.1, on the reverse strand, counting down.
CGGCGCGAGAGGCCCGCCGGGCGCGCGGCTCGTGGCCTGGCTCGCTCTGGTCTGTCACCCGGCCATCCTGCCAGCTTGTCCGGGGTGTCCATTGTCCCGCGCGGCCTACCGGCCATCGATGAGGCGTACGACAACTAGTCTCACGACTAGTAAGATATCGACATGCGCACACCTCTTGAGGAAGACCCGCGCGCCGAGGCTCGACGCCTCCGGGTCGATCCGGGAATGTCCCTGTCCCAGCTGATGAAGCACTTCGGAGTCGGAAGCGCCACGCTGACCGACTGGCTCCGGGGCATCGAGCCGCCGGACTGGACCCGCCGGCCGAACGCGAAGGACGACCTGCGGGCGCGAGCACTCGAACTGCGCGCGCAGGGCTGGTCGGTCAACGACCTCGCGAGCGAGATCGGGGTCGCCAAGTCGACAGCGCACGCATGGGTGAAACACATCCCGCTGGATCGCGACAGTGAGCGTGCGCGCCGCAAGCAGGAGCACGCCGCGGTGATGGCGGCGGGGCGCTGGGACGCCAAGCGGGAGGAGCGGGATCGACGACAGAGCGAGGTGCACGCCGAGGCGGCGCGCGCTGTGGGCGAGCTCTCGGACCGTGACCTGCTGATGATCGGCGCCGCGGTGTACTGGTGCGAGGGCGCGAAGTCCAAGCCCTGGCGCCGGCTCGACCGGCTGACCTTCATCAACAGTGATCCCGGGCTGATCTCGCTGTTCCTGCGTTTCCTGGCCGTCTGCGGCCGGGACGCCGAGTCCGTGGACTACCGGGTGCACATCCATGAGACGGCTGACGCGGAGGCGGCCGTCACGTGGTGGGCCGAGGAGCTGAAGGTACCGCGCCGGCTGTTCCAGCGGCCGACGATCAAGCGCCACGCGCCGGCCACCAGACGGGCCAACACCGGCCGCGACTACCACGGCTGCCTGGTCGTGTCGGTTCCCCGATCGCGTGAGCTGTACTGGCGGGTGGAGGGAGTGATGGCCACGTTGACGCGGCTGACATAGTAGATTTCGGCAATCGGTCGCAGACGATAGTGTGGCGACCGAACCAATCGGCCGTGGTGAAATAGGCATCACCTTCGGTTTTGGTCCGAAAGTTCCGGGTTCGAACCCTGGCGGCCGAGCTTGTTTTATGGTAGGGGACTCAGGTCTTGAGTCCGTGCGGCTGAGTAAGCGCCGCTTGCACCGCCACTGCGATCAATGGAGTCCGCGTGAGCCAGGCCCGGAGCCGTACCGTTGTCGTTCTTGCCGCCGGCGAGGGCAAACGGATGAAGTCCGCCACGCCGAAGATGTTGCATCCGCTGCTCGGGCGCACCCTGCTCGGTCACGTCCTGCACGCCGCCGAGGCCGCGCGCGCCTCCCGCACCGTCGTGGTCGTCGGGCACAAGGCCGACCAGGTCCGCGCGCATCTCACCGAGATCGCCCCCGGTGCCACCCCGGTCCTGCAGGCCGAGCAGAACGGCACCGGGCACGCCGTCCGGATCGCCCTGGATGCCATTCCCGAGGCCATCGGCACCGTGGTCGTGCTCAACGCCGATGTGCCGCTGCTGCGACCCGGCACCGTCGAGGCACTGATCGCCGCGCACGAGTCGACGAGCCGGGGTGCGACCGTGCTCGCCGCCGAGGTTCCCGATCCGACCGGGCTGGGCCGGATCGTGCGGGACGGTGCCGGCAACCTCGAGCGCATCGTGGAGGAGCGGGACGCTTCCGCCGAGGTGCGGGCCGTGCGTGAGGTCAACGCCGGCATCTACGCGTTCGACGCCGCGTTGCTGCGGGAGGCGCTGGGCAAGCTCTCCACCGACAACGATCAGGGTGAGGAGTATCTGACCGACGTGTTCGGGCTGCTCGCCGCCGTCGGGCACGCGGTGGGGGTGCATGTGGCCGCCGACGCGCTGGAGACCCTTGGGTGCAATGACCGGGCCGAGCTGGCGCGGCTGCGGGGGCTGCTGCGGGACCGGGTCAACACCGAGTGGATGCGGGCCGGGGTGTCGATCCTCGATCCGGCGACGACCTGGATCGACGTGACCGTCGCCCTCGAGCCCGACGCCGTGGTGGATCAGAATTCGCAGTTGCAGGGTTCGACGACGGTGGCGACCGGCGCGGTGATCGGGCCGGACACGACGCTGATCGACACGGTGGTCGCGGCCGGGGCCACGGTGCTGCGGACGCATTCCATCGGCGCGCAGATCGGGCCGGATGCCTCGGTGGGTCCGTTCTCGTTCCTGCGGCCGGGGACCCGGCTGGGCCGCAAGTCCAAGGTCGGCGGGTTCGTCGAGACGAAGAACGCCGAGCTGGGCGCGGGGGCCAAGGTGCCGCACCTGACGTACGTGGGTGACGCGACGATCGGCCCGAAGGCGAACATCGGGGCGGGCACGATCTTCGCCAACTACGACGGCGTCAACAAGCATCACACCACCGTGGGCGAGGCCGCTTTTGTCGGCAGCGACACCGTGCTGATCGCTCCCGTGGAGATCGGGCCGGGTGCTTATGTGGCCGCCGGCAGCGCGGTCGCCAAGGACGTGCCGGCGGGCAGTCTGGGAGTCACGCGGGCGCCGCAGCGCAACGTCGAGGGGTGGGTGGCGCGCAAGCGGCCGGGCACCGTTTCGGCCGAGGCTGCGGATCGGGCCGGGAAGCCGGAGACTGAGGACACCGGGGCGTAACCGGCGCAAGCTGGGGTGAGGCATCCCACGACCGGGCTGCCGTTCGTGGCACCGGTACGGCCGCGGGTAATACTTCAGGTGACAACCCCCTCGATTGCACGGGAGCGGACGAGCCGATGGGCAGCATCGTCGCGGAGAACCGTAAGAGTTTGATGCTTTTCTCCGGCCGGGGCTTCCCGGAGCTGGCGGAGGAGATCGGGCAGGTGCTCGGCGTCGCGCCGACCCGTTCCGACTCGTACGAGTTCGCCAACGGGGAGATCTTCGTCCGGTTCAAGGACTCGGTGCGCGGCTCGGACGCGTTCGTGGTGCAGTCGATGACCGAGGGCATCAACACCTGGGTCATGGAAACGCTGATCATGGTCGACGCGTTGAAGCGTGGCTCGGCCAAGCGGATCACGGTCGTGCTGCCGTTCTATCCGTATTCGCGGCAGGACAAGAAGCACCGCGGCCGGGAGCCGATCTCCGCGCGGCTGATCGCCGACCTGCTGAAGACCGCGGGGGCCAACCGGATCCTGACCGTGGATCTGCACACCGCGCAGATCCAGGGCTTCTTCGACGGTCCGGTGGACCACCTGTTCGCGATGGACATCCTCGCCGAGCACATCATCAAGAAGTTCGAGGGCCGGCCGATGACGGTCGTGGCGCCGGACTCGGGCCGGGTGCGGGTGGCCGAGCGGTGGACGGACCGGCTGGGCGGCTGCCCGCTGGCGTTCATCCACAAGACGCGGGACCCGTTGAAGCCGAACCAGGTGGTGGCCAACCGGGTGGTCGGTGAGGTCGAGGGCCGGGTGTGCCTGATCGTCGACGACATGATCGACACCGGTGGCACGATCACCAAGGCCGCGGACATCCTGTTCGACTCGGGGGCCGCCGATGTGATCGTGGCCTCGACGCACGCGTTGCTGTCGGATCCGGCGACCGAGCGGCTGAAGAACAGCCAGATCAGTGAGCTCGTGGTGACCAATACGCTGCCGTTGCCGGCCGAGAAGCAGCTCGACAAGATCACCGTGTTGTCGATCGCGCCGCTGCTGGCCCGGGCGATCCGCGAGGTCTTCGATGACGGCTCCGTCACCACTTTGTTCGGCGGGTTGAGCTGACGGCTCGGCCGGCCGGCGTCCGGTTTGTGGCAGGAAGTGGCTTGCTCGGCGATGCAAGGTGCATTCGTGCGGGTGAAATTTCCGCAGGGAGAGTGATCCGGCGGGACCCGCCGGTCTGCCCGTAGCAGCGGCAGGTAAGCTGGTGCGGTTGCCACGGCGAGGGTGCCACGCGGTCTGCTGCAGTTTGCAGAGTTCGCTTGAGGCACCGTGATCGACGCGGTGCTCCGGGCCTGTGCCCGTGCGCCCCTTCGCCGAGCGCCGATTGCCCGCAGCCCGCCGACTTCTCACGCCGCCCGTTCCAACGTTTTCAGGAGTATCCCCGTGTCCGAGGTAAAGATCAGCGCCGAGCCCCGTACCGAGTTCGGCAAGGGTGGTGCCCGCCGCACGCGCCGGGCCGGCCTGGTGCCCGCCGTGCTGTACGGACACGGCGAAGCCCCCGTCCACATCGCGCTTCCCGCCCGTGAGTTCGCCGCCGCGATCCGCCACGGTGGCCTCAACCAGGTGTTCACGATCGACGTCGTCGGTGGCACGGGCGCGACGCTGGCCCTGCCGAAGGCGATCCAGCGTGACCCGATCAAGGAGACGTACGAGCACGTCGACCTGATCATCGTCAAGCGTGGCGAGAAGGTCCAGGTCGACGTCCCGGTGACGCTGGTCGGCGAGGCCGCCCGCAACACGCTGGTCGTCAACGAGTCCAACACCCTGGCGGTCACCGCCGAGGCGATGCACCTGCCCAGCGGTTTCGAGGTCTCGATCGAGGGCCTGGAGGCCGGTTCGCAGGTCACCGCGGGCGACGTGACGCTGCCCGAGGGCACCGAGCTGGCCGTCGACGCGGACTTCGTGCTGGCGATGGTGACCGCGGCGCAGACCGCCGAGCAGCTCGAGGGTGACTCCGCCGACGCCGGTGAGGCCGCGGCCGCCGCCGAGTCCGAGGGGTCCACCGAGGAAGCCGCTTCCTGAGCCAGCACCACCCGAGAACCGCGATCTGCAGGGAAAGTGCCGTCGGCACTTTCCCTGTTGTCGTAAGGAGAGCGTGATGACCGAGGACGCACCCTGGCTGGTGGTCGGCCTGGGCAATCCCGGCCGGGAGTACGCGGGCAACCGGCACAACGTCGGTTTCATGGTGGCCGACCTGCTGGCCTCGCGGGTGGGCGGCAAGTTCGGCCGGCCCAAGCGGGCGGTGGCCGAGGTGGCGGAGGGCCGGCTGGGTTTCGGCGGCCCGAAGCTGATCCTGGTCAAGCCGTTGACCTTCATGAATCTGTCGGGGGCGCCGGTGGTGGCGCTGGCCCAGTTCTTCAAGGTGCCGGTGGACAACATCGTGGCCGTGCACGACGAGCTGGACGTGCCGTACGGGCAGGTGCGGGTGAAGCGCGGTGGCGGTGAGGGTGGTCACAACGGGCTGCGTTCGATGTCGAAGTCGTTGGGCAGCAAGGAGTACGCCCGGGTCCGGTTCGGCATCGGCCGGCCGCCGGGACGCCAGGATCCCGCGGACTACGTGCTGTCGGATTTCGCCGGTGCGGAGCGCAAGGAGCTGGAGTTCCTGGTCGATCGGGCGGCCGACGTGGTGGAGGCCGTGGTGCTCGAGGGTGTGGAGTGGACGCAGAACAAATACCACGGAAGCTGAAGGGATACGGCCAGAACGGACAGATCGATTAGGCTGTTTTGTCCGTCTATCGGTCCCGTGACGCCTCCCCCGGTTAGCGCGTTGGTCACGTAGCGCACCCAAACGGTGTGCGGACACCACGCGGTACGGGGGAGGTTCGGGTGCGGCAGGAACTCTCCGAGAGCCACGAGGCGACATTGGGTGAGCCGACGGTGGTACTACCGACGGTGCAGCGCCGCGACGTGGTCCCGTCGGAGCCGCCGGAGCACCACGGTCCGGCCAACCATCCGCCCGGCAACCACGGCCCCCGTCCGCACCGGCCGTCGCCGTACCGGGCCCGCAACAGCAAGATCCCGTCGCCGGCCCGATCGACCGGTGACGACGCCGGCGAGGACGTGCTCGACAACGCGCCGCCGCTGGCCGGAGCCGGTGGCCGGGTTCCCGCCGGCCGGGCCCGCAACCGGGCCGTCGAGCGGCACTGGTCGGCCGAGCCGAACCGTTCGGCCGCCGCCCGCCCCGCGACCCGGCCGTTCGTGCGGGTCCGGGGGCGGCACGCGGCGATGTCGCGGCGCCAGCGCTGGGAACGGCAGTACGTGCGTGCCCTGGTCCTGTGTGACCTGCTGGCCGGCATCGCGGCGGGCGCCGTGACCTTCGGGCTGCGCTTCGGTGACGAGGTGACCACCTACAACCGGTCGTACCTGTGGTTGTCGGCGTTGCTGCCGCTGGCCCTGCTGGCGGTGCTGGTGGTGAGCCGGGCGTACGAGCGCCGCTTCCTGTTCGTCGGCACGGACGAGTACCAGCGGGTGTTCCGGGGCGGGGTCGGCCTGATCGCGGGTGTGGCCGTCGTGTCGTACGCGCTCGATCTCGATCTGGCCCGGTCCTACGTCCTGGCCGCGCTGCCCACCGCGATGGTCTCCGCCGTGGTCCTGCGCTTCGCCCTGCGCAAGCGGCTGCACATCGCCCGGTCGCGCGGCGAGCGGCTGCGCCGGGTAATCGTGGTCGGCCACGAGCTGTCGGTCATCGGCATCACCCGGCAGCTGCGCCGGGAGCGGTACCACGGGCTGGAGGTGGTCGGCGCGTGCCTGCCGCCGGACCACGACGGGGTCATCGACCTGCCGGTCTTCGGCACGTTCGACGACGTCGCGACCGCGGTCGACGCCGCCGACGCGGACACCGTGGTGGTGCTGAGCTGCCCGGAGCTGGACGGGGCGGCGCTGCGCCGGCTGGCCTGGCGCCTGGAGCGCGACGAGGTCGACCTGGTGGTGGCGAGCGCGCTCATCGACGTGGCCGGGGCGCGCACCACGATCCGGCCGTTCGACGGGCTGCCGATGCTGCACGTCGAGCACCCGCGGCTGCACGGCGGCGCGCGGATCGTGAAGGACCTCGTGGACCGGGTCGGGGCACTGGCCCTGCTCATTCTCTTCGGTCCGGTGCTGCTGGCCGTCGCACTCTGCGTCCGGGTGACCTCACGCGGCCCGGTACTCTTTCGTCAGGTGCGGGTCGGGCGTGACGGGTCCGAGTTCCGCATCTTCAAGTTCCGCAGCATGTACGTCGACGCCGAGGCCCGGCTGGCCGAGCTCCGGCATCTCAACGAGCACGACGGTGTGCTCTTCAAAATGCGCGACGACCCGCGCGTGACCCCGGTCGGCCGGTGGTTGCGGAGGCTGTCCCTGGACGAGCTGCCGCAGCTGCTGAACGTGATCGCCGGGCAGATGTCGCTGGTCGGGCCGCGACCGCCGCTGCCGTCCGAGGTTGCCGTCTACGCCGACGACGTGCGCCGCCGTCTTGCCGTCAAGCCCGGCATGACGGGCCTATGGCAGGTTTCCGGACGATCGGACCTGTCGTGGGAGGAGACGGTACGGCTGGACCTTCGCTATGTGGAGAACTGGTCTCTCAGCTTGGACCTGGTGATCCTTTTGCGCACCATGACGGCCGTGGTCCGGTCGTCAGGGGCCTACTGAACGGACAGGGAGCGGTTGGATGAGCGAGCAGACAGGGACGTCGGCGCGCATAGCCGGTCAGCGGGAGCCCGCCGGTGACGGTGGCACGCCGCCGGTCATCGACGCCGCGTTCGCGCGCTGGCTGGCCGACCGGGCCGGCCAGGTGCTGCTCCAGGTCCGCGAGGAAGTCGGGTACGCGGACGGCAAGCTGCTCAAGGCCGCCGGTGACAAGGCCGCGCACGATCTGTTGCGGGCCGAGCTCGCCCGGTGGCGCCCGGCGGATGCGGTGCTCTCGGAGGAGGACGACCACTCGCGCGTGGCGTGGGCGGACGACCGGCACGACGCCGTGCGCCCGGACCGCCTGGACGCCTCCCGGGTCTGGATCATCGACCCGCTGGACGGCACCCGCGAGTTCTCCGAGGAGGGCCGCACCGACTGGGCCGTGCACGTGGCGCTCTGGACCGCCGACTGCTCCAGCCCCAGCTGCCTGTCCGCCGGTGCTGTGGCGATGCCGGCCCGGCACCGTACGCTCGCCACCGATCAGCCGCCCGCGTACCCGCCGCTGCCGCTGGCCGCCGCGACCGGGGGACCGATCCGGATCGCCGCCAGCCGCACCCGCCCGCCGGCGTTCGTCACCGCCCTGGCCGAGGACATCGGCGCCGAGCTGGTCCCGATGGGATCGGCCGGGGTCAAGATCGCCGCGGTGATCAACGGGGACGCCGACGCCTACGTGCACGCCGGCGGCCAGTACGAGTGGGACAGTGCCGCCCCGGTGGCTGTGGCGTCGGCCACTGGACTGCATGCTTCCCGTATCGACGGAACTGCGCTGAAATACAACCAGGCCGATCCGAAGTTGCCGGATCTGGTGGTCTGTCGCAAGGACCTTGCGCCCCGTCTGCTCGCAGCGTTGCAGCGACACCTCCCATAATCCCTCCCGGATGAATTCGGCCGACACCGGAAAGGTCTGGAACCCATGAGCCAGACGAAGCCCTATCGCGTCTCGCATCTCGACGCTCTCGAGGCCGAGAGCATCTTCGTCATGCGTGAGGTCATGGCCGAGTTCGAGCGGCCCGTGCTGCTCTTCTCCGGCGGCAAGGACTCGATCGTGATGCTGCGCCTCGCGGAGAAGGCGTTCGCGCCGGCGCGCATCCCGTTCCCGGTCATGCACGTCGACACCGGTCACAACTTCCCCGAGGTGCTGGAGTACCGCGACACCCGGGTCGCCGAGCTGGGTCTCAACCTGGTGATCGCCAGCGTGCAGGAGGCCATCGACTCCGGCCTGGTGCGCGAGCTGCCGGACGGCACCCGTAACCGGATCCAGACCCCGGTGCTGCTGGCCGCGGTCGAGAAGTACCGCTTCGACGCGCTCTTCGGCGGCGCCCGCCGCGACGAGGAGAAGGCCCGGGCCAAGGAGCGGATGTTCAGCTTCCGCGACGAGTTCGGCCAGTGGGACCCGAAGAACCAGCGCCCCGAGCTGTGGTCGCTCTACAACGGCCGGCACCACCCGGGCGAGTCGATCCGGGTGTTCCCGCTGTCCAACTGGACCGAGCTGGACGTCTGGCACTACATCGCCAAGGAGCGCATCGCGCTGCCGAGCATCTACTACGCCCACGACCGTGAGGTCGTCGAGCGCGCGGGGATGTTCTACGCGGTCAACGAGTTCATCGTGCCCCGGGACGGCGAGACGGTCGAGACCCGCCGGGTGCGCTACCGCACCGTCGGCGACGCGTCGCAGACCGCCGCCGTGCTGTCCGAGGCCGACACGGTCGACAAGGTCATCGACGAGGTCGCGGCGACCCGGATCACCGAACGCGGTGCCACCCGGGGCGACGACAAGGTCAGCGAGGCCGCGATGGAAGACCGCAAGCGGGAAGGCTACTTCTGATGAGTCAGGCAGTTCTGGAGCCCGACGAGGCGACGGCCCGTCCGATGGACCTGCTGCGGTTCGCCACCGCGGGCAGCGTGGACGACGGCAAGTCGACGCTGATCGGCCGGCTGCTCTACGACACCAAGACCATCTTCGCCGACCAGCTCGAGGCGGTCGAGGCGGTCAGCGCCGCACGCGGTGACGAATACACCAACCTGGCGTTGCTCACCGACGGCCTGCGGGCCGAGCGGGAGCAGGGCATCACCATCGACGTGGCGTACCGCTACTTCGCGACGCCGCGGCGCAAGTTCATCATCGCCGACACCCCCGGGCACATCCAGTACACCCGGAACATGGTCACCGGCGCCTCGACGGCCGACCTGGCGCTGATCCTGGTGGACGCGCGCAAGGGCCTGGTCGAGCAGTCCCGCCGGCACGCGTTCCTGACCAGCCTGTTGCGGGTGCCGCACCTGGTGCTCTGCGTCAACAAGATGGACCTGGTCGACTGGGACCGCGGTGTCTACGAGAAGATCGCCGACGAATTCACCTCGTTCGCGGCCAAGCTCGACGCGCCCGACCTGACGGTCATCCCGATCTCGGCGCTGGACGGCGACAACATCGCCTCCCGCTCGGAGAAGAGCCCCTGGTACGAGGGCCCGTCGCTGCTGCACCACCTGGAGCACGTGCACATCGCCTCGGACCGCAACCTGGTCGACGTGCGGTTCCCGGTGCAGTACGTGATCCGTCCGCAGTCCAAGGACATCACCGACTACCGCGGGTACGCCGGCCAGGTCGCCTCGGGCGTGCTCAAGCCGGGCGACGAGGTGATGGTGCTGCCGTCGGGCATGACCAGCACGATCGCCGCCATCGACACCGCGGACGGCCCGGTCGACGAGGCGTTCCCGCCGATGTCGGTGACGGTCCGGCTGACCGACGAGATCGACATCTCCCGGGGCGACATGATCTGCCGGCCGCACAACGCGCCGGCGGTCGCCCAGGACGTCGAGGCGATGATCTGCTGGATGGACGAGACGGCCCCGCTACGGGTCGGCGCGAAATACACGATCAAGCACACCACCCGTACGGCCCGTACGGTGGTCCGTGGCCTGCAGTACCGCCTCGACGTGAACACGTTGCACCGCGACGAGAACGCGCCGCAGCTGGGCCTCAACGAGATCGGCCGGGTCAAGCTGCGCACCACGGTGCCGCTGCTCGCCGACGAGTACCGCCGTAACCGCACCACCGGTGGCTTCATCCTGATCGACGAGACGACCAACCGTACGGTGGGCGCCGGCATGATCATCGAGGCCCAGTAGGGCAGACGGCGGACGCCCCGGCCCGCGCCAGGAAAGGGCGGGACGGGGCGGTTTGCATCGTTGTATAGTCCGGGCGCAGCCGGGCGACGAGAGTGGGCGAGGCCGGTGCCTCCGGGTCTGAAGGACGTGGCCGCACAAGCAGGCGTGTCGATCAAGACCGTCTCCAATGTGGTCAACGGCTACGTGCACGTCGCCCCGGAGACCCGCGCCCGGGTGCAGCAGGCGATCGACGCCCTGGGCTACAAGCCGAACATGGCGGCCCGGCAGTTGCGCAGCGGCCGGTCCGGAGTGATCGCGCTGGCCGTGCCGGAGCTGCAGTCGCCGTACTTCGCCGAGCTGGCCGGGCGGATCGTGCACGCGGCGGAGCGCCGGTCCTGGACCGTGCTGATCGACCAGACCGACGGGCACGCCGAGCGGGAGCGCAACCTGGTCGCCGGGCTGCGCCGGCACGCGATCGACGGCCTGATCTTCAGCCCGCTGGCCCTGGCCGGTGAGGAGCTGGCGCGCGGCGGCGACGAGACCCCGATGGTGCTGCTCGGTGAGCGCGTGTCGCACGGCCCGGCCGACCATGTCGCGATCGACAACACCGCCGCGGCGGCCGATGCGACGCGGCACCTGGCCGGGTCGGGGCGCCGGCGCATCGCGGCGATCGGGGCGCAGGACTTCCCGTCGGCGGTGACCGCGCAGCAGCGGCTCGCCGGCTACCGCGCGGCGCTGGAACAGGCTGGGCTGCCCACCGATCCGGCGCTGGTCGCCCAGGTGGAGAGCTTCCACCGCGCCGACGGGGCCGCCGCGATGGCCCGGCTGCTGGACGGCCCGCAGCCGCCCGACGCGGTGTTCTGCTTCAACGACCTGCTCGCCCTCGGGGCCATCCGCACGCTGCTGGAGCGGGGTTGCTCGGTGCCCGGCGACGTGGCGGTGATCGGCTTCGACGACATCGAGGACGGCCGGTTCAGCACGCCGACCCTGAGCACCATCGCCCCGGACCTCGGCCGGATCGCCGAACTCGCGGTGGACCTGCTCGCCGAGCGCCTCGGCGAGGGGGAGGCCGCCGCGGGTCCGCCGCGCGAGCTCAGGGTGAGCCACCGGCTGGTCGCCCGGGAAAGCACCGTAGGGCGAGACTCCCGCTAAGCACCACAAATCGCATCGTCCCAGGTAACGACCGGGTGTCGACCTCTTTACAACGTTGGTTCCAACGTTGTAAACAGTGTGAGGCGGCACACAGACCTGCGGACAGGAGCGCTACGTGGACAAGGCTCGGCTGACCCTCGACCCCGCCTTCGCCATCGGTGCGGTGGACCGGCGGCTCTTCGGCTCGTTCGTCGAGCACATGGGTCGCTGCGTCTACACCGGCATCTTCGAGCCCGGCCACCCGGCGGCGGACGCTGACGGGCTGCGCACCGACGTGCTCGAGCTGGTCCGCGAGCTGGGCGTCACGCTGGTGCGCTACCCGGGCGGCAACTTCGTCTCCAACTACCGCTGGGAGGACGGCGTCGGCCCGGTCGGCGACCGGCCGCGGCGCCTCGACCTGGCCTGGCGGTCGCTGGAGAGCAACGCGTTCGGGCTCAACGAGTTCATGCGCTGGGCCGAGCTGGCCGGGGTCGAGCCGATGATGGCGGTCAACCTGGGCACCCGCGGCATCGTCGAGGCCGCCGAGCTGGTCGAGTACTGCAACCTGCCGGACGGCACCGCGGCCGCCGACCTGCGCCGCAAGCACGGCGTGGCCCGCCCGCACGACATCCGGCTCTGGTGCCTGGGCAACGAGATGGACGGGCCCTGGCAGATCGGCCACCTGACCGCGCTGGAGTACGGCCGGCTCGCCGCCCGGGCCGGGCACGCCATGAAGCGGGTCGACCCCACCATCCAGCTCGTGGCCGCCGGCAGCTCCAAGGCGGACATGCCGACCTTCGCCGCGTGGGAAGCCACCGTGCTGGAGCAGACGTACGACCACGTCGACTACCTGTCCCTGCACAGCTACTACGACCCGGAGAGCCAGGACGAGGCCAGCTTCCGGGCCGCCGCTGTCAATCTCGACGGTTTCATCGACGACATCGTCGCCACCGCCGATCACGTACGGGCCAAGCTGCGCCGGCAGAAGCGGATCAACCTGGCCCTCGACGAGTGGAACGTCTGGTACCAGTCCCGCTTCACCGAGCCGGAGGACCGGCCGATCGAGGACACCCCGGCGCTCATCGAGGACGACTACACCGTCACCGACGCGATGGTCGTGGGCAACCTGCTGATCAGCATGCTGCGCCACGCCGACCGGGTCACCGTCGGCGCGCAGGCCCAACTGGTCAACATCATCGCGCCGATCCGGACCACACCGGGCGGCCCCGCCTGGCGGCAGACCATCTACCACCCGTTCGCCCAGACCGCCCGGCTCGCCCACGGCACCGTGCTGCGGGCGGGCGTGCAGTCACCGACCATGTCCACCGGCCGCTACGGCGAGGTGCCGGTGGTGGACGCGGTCGCCACCCTCGACGAGCGCTCCGGCCGGCTCGCCGTCTTCGCCGTCAACCGCGGCACCGAAGCTGTCCCGCTGGACATCGACCTGCGGGCTTTTCCCGGACTGCGCCCGGGACAGTGGATCCGGCTCGCCGAGGACGACCCGTCCATCGGCAACACGGCCGCTGCTCCTGATCGCGTCCGTCCCCGTACCGAAGAAATGCCTGCCCTCGACGGTGGCCGCGCCACCGTCCTGCTTCCCCCTGTCTCCTGGCACGCCCTGAGCTTCACCCCCGAGGAGAAACCGTGAAACCACATCTCACCCGCCGCGGCCTGCTCGGGCTCGGCGTAGGCGCCGGCGGCGCCGTCCTGCTCGGCGCCTGCGGTGACGACGGCCCCAATCCCGTCGTCGGCGGTGGTGGCGAGAACGCCCAGCCCGCGGCCACCAACTACACCGGTCCCAACGTCGCGCTGACCTTCTGGAACGGCTTCACCGGCGGTGACGGCCCGGTGATGAAGTCGCTGGTGGAGAAGTTCAACAGCGCGAACCCCAACATCAAGGTCACGATGAACGTGTACGAGTGGGCCGACTACTACCAGAAGGTGCCGGCCGCCGTGTCCACCGGCAACGGCCCGGACCTGGGCATCATGCACGTCGACCAGGTCGCCACCAACGCCGCCCGGGGCGTGGTCCTGCCGCTGGACGACCTGGCCAAGTCCCTGCAGCTGACCGAGAGCGACTTCTCGCCACCGGTGTGGCAGGCCGGGGTCTACAACGGCAAGCGCTACGCCATCCCGCTGGACGTGCACCCGCTCGGCATGTTCTGGAACAAGAAGGTCCTGCGGGCCGCCGGGCTGGACCCGGAGAAGCCGCCGACCACCAACGAGGAGTACATGGCGGCCCTGGACAAACTCAAGTCCAAGGGCGTCCAGGGGCACTGGGCGACTCCGTTCCCGTTCACCGGCACGCTCCAGTTCGAGGCGCTGACCTGGCAGTTCGGCGGCCAGCTGTTCGACGAGAAGGCGACCAAGCCGCTGTTCGCCGAGCAGCCCGGCGTGCAGGCGCTGACCTGGCTCACCGACCTGGTCAAGAACGGCTACAGCCCGAAGAACGTGGCCCAGGACGCCGACCTGATCGCCCTGCAGAACGGCAAGGCCGCGTTCAACTGGAACGGCATCTGGACGATCAACACGCTGCGCGGGGTCAAGGGCATGGAGTGGGGCGTCTCGGCGCTGCCGCAGATCGGCACCCAGCCCGCCGCGTGGGCCGGCTCGCACCAGTTCGTGCAGTTCAAGCAGCGCACCCAGGACGCCAACAAGCTGCAGGCGGGCAAGGTCTTCATCAACTTCATCAGCCAGCAGTCGCTGGAGTGGGCCAAGGGCGGTCAGGTGCCGGCCCGCAAGGAGATCCGCGACAGCGCCGACTTCGCGGCGCTCAAGGAGCAGGCGGCGATCGGCACCCAGATCGACAACCTGCACTTCCCGCCGTCGGTGCCGGGCATCCCGGACGCCCTGGCCACCGTGGACACCGCGGTCAACGAGGCGATCCTGCTGCGCAAGGAGCCCGGCAAGGCGCTGGCCGACGCGGCCGCCAAGGCCAACCAGATCCTCGAGCAGAACCGCAAGAAGTACGGCGGCTGACCACCATGGTGGACGTGCTGGAGACGGCCACCACCTCGACCTCGGCGCCCGCGACCCGGGCGCCGAGGCGGGGGTCGGGCGTCACCCCATACCTGTACCTGCTGCCCTACGCGTTGCTGTTCACGACCTTCACGCTCGTGCCGGCCGGCTACGGGCTCTGGATCAGCCTGCACGAATGGGACTACCTGCTGCCCGGCAAGCCCTTCGTGGGGCTGGACAACTACCAGGCGCTGTTCGACAGCGCGTCGCCGGTGTTCGACTTCTTCTGGCAGAGCATGCAGGCCACCGCGATCTTCACGGTGTTCAGCGTGCCGCTGCTGGTCACCGTGCCGCTGGCCATCGCGCTGCTGCTGAACCGCTCGTTCAAGGGCCGCACCTTCTTCCGGGCGGTGTACTTCGCGCCGTACGTGCTGGGTGTGGCGGTCATCGGCGTGCTGTGGCGCTTCCTGCTCGACCCGAACCTGGGCGCGATCAACGCCATGCTGGGAGCCGTCGGCCTGCCCGATGACACCGCCTGGACCACCGGCCTGCCCTGGGCGTGGATCTCCCTGGTCGGCGTGACCGTCTGGTGGACGCTGGGCTTCAACGCCGTCATCTATCTGGCCGGCCTGCAGGACATCCCGCGCGAGCTCTACGACGCGGCCAAGGTGGACGGGGCCGGCCGCTGGGCCGAGTTCCGCCACGTGACGCTGCCCGGGCTGCGGCCGGTGCTGCTGTTCATCGTCATCAACACGATCCTGGCCTCCAGCAACATGTTCGGCCAGGCGTACCTGATCACCCAGGGCGCGCCGGGGGTCGAGACCCGCACGGCGATCATGTACATCGCCGAGGAGGGCCTGCGCAGCTACCGGATGGGCAGCGCGGCCGCGATGAGCTACCTGCTGACCCTGGGCCTGCTGCTGGTCAGCATGATCACTTTCCGCCTGTTCCGGGAGAAGGACTGAGCATGGGCCGAATCCGCGGTATCGCCTGGTACTCCCTGCTGGGCCTGCTCAGCCTGGTCTTCATCGCCCCGATCGTGTGGATGCTGACCACCTCGTTCAAGAGCGCCGACGAGGCGACCCGGGTGCCGCCCACGGTCCTGCCGGCGGACCCGACGACCAGCGCGTACGACACGTTGTTCACCGGTGACTCGCAGACGCCCGTGCTGCGCTGGTTCCTCAACAGCCTGCTCGCCGCGAGCGGACAGGCGCTGCTGGTGCTCGTGGTCGCGTCGATGGCCGCCTACGCGCTGGCCCGGATGGAGTTCCGCGGCAAGAAGATCGTCTTCGCGCTGATCATCGCGACCCTGTTCGTGCCGATCTTCACGCTGATCATCCCCAACTTCCTGATCATCGACCGGCTGGGCTGGCTGGACAGCCTCTGGGCGCTGATCGTGCCCGGCGCGGCCAGCGCCTTCGGGGTCTTCTTCCTGCGGCAGTTCTTCCTCGGACTGCCCCGGGAGCTGGAGGAGGCCGCGCTGCTGGAGGGGGCCAACTCGTGGCAGATCTTCACCAAGGTGATCCTGCCGCTGTCCAAACCGGCCCTGGCCACCCTGGCCGTGATCAGCTTCCTGACCAATTGGAACGACTTCATCTGGCCGGTCTACACGCTGTTCAGCCCGGAGAACTTCACGCTGCCGCCCGGGCTGGGCACGCTGCAGGGCGCGTACAACATCAACTATCCGGTGATCATGGCCGGCGCCGCGCTGGCCAGCATCCCGGCGCTGATCCTGTTCATGGTCAGCCAGCGCTACATCATCGAGGGTGTCTCCCGGTCCGGCCTGAAGGGCTGATCTCATGCGACGGTGCACGGCCGCGCTCGCCGCGGCGATTCTGCTGCTCACTCCCGCTGCGGCGCAGGCCGCGCCGCAGCGGCCGACCTACACCAACCCGGTCTCCGCGTCCTTCGCGGACACGTTCGCCGACCCGATGGTCGTGCGGGGCGACGACGGTTTCTGGTACGCGTACGGCACCACCGACCCGCTGCGCGAGGGCGAGAAGGTCTTCCACCGGATCCCGACCGCGCGCTCGACCGACCTGGTGTCGTGGACGTACGTGGGCGACGCGTTCGCCGAGGGTCAGCGTCCGGCGTTCGCGGCCGAGAACGCCGCCTTCTGGGCTCCCGACGTCCGCCGCATCGGCAGTAAGTGGGTCATGTACGTCACCGTCACCGAAACCACGGGCGGCCCGGGCCGGTCGGCGATCGGAGCGGCCACCGCACCGACCCCGACCGGCCCCTGGACCTTCGTGGACGAGCCGGTCGTCGCACCCCGGCCCAGCGGCGACGGCGGCTGGCTGTGGACCTTCGACCCGGCCCGGCTCACCACCCCGGACGGCCGCGGCTACCTCTACTACGGCAGCTACTTCGGCGGCATCTGGGTCAGCGAGCTGTCCGCGGACGGCCTGCACATCACCGGTACGGCGACCCGCGTCGCGATCGACAACAAGTTCGAGGGCGCGTACGTCGTCCGCCGCGACGGCTGGTACTACCTGTTCGCCTCCTCGGCCAACTGCTGCGCCGGCCCGACCACGGGCTACTCGGTGTCGGTGGGACGCTCCCGTGACCCGCGCGGTCCGTTCACCGACCGCGACGGCCTGCGGCTGGACGTGTCCCGGGCCGGCGGCACCCCGGTCGTCGCCCCCAACGGCAACAAGTGGGTCGGCACCGGCCACAACGGGCTGATCACCGACCTGGCCGGCCAGGACTGGCTCGCGTACCACGCCATCGACCGGGCCGACCCGTACCTGGACGAGCCGTTCGGGATCAACGAGCGGCCGATGCTGCTGGACCGCCTGGACTGGATCGGCGGCTGGCCGACCGTGCGGGCCGGCGAGTGGGCGTCCGAGCGGCCGGTCGCCACGCCGGTCACCCGCACGCCGTTGCAGGACGACTTCGACACCCTGTCCCCTCGGCAGTGGCGGGTGGCCGACGGCAAGTGGGCGGCAGTCGACGGCCGGCTCCGCGGATCCGGCACGCTGCTCGCCCGGGCGCCGCAGCGCGGAGACCTGCGCGCGGAGGCCGACGTCCGCGGCCCCGCCGGCCTGATGATCGGATCCACCGCGGTCCGGGTCTCGGGCAACGCCCTGGTCGTCGGCGCGCGCCGGACCGCGCTGCCGGCCGGCTTCGACGCGACGGCCTGGCACCACCTGGCCGTGGACGTCCGCGACGGCCGGATCACCGCCACACTCGACGACACCACGGTGGCGACCGGGCGGACCGGCGGGCGAACCGTCGTCGGTGTCACGGCCACCGCCACTGCAGAGGTGGACAACGTCAGCGTGGGCCCGCCGGCCGAACCGGTCCGCCGGGCGGCCGCCGTGCCGGAACCCGGGCGGGCACTGACCGCGTACTCCGACGAGTTCACCGGCTCGGCGCTGAGCCCGGCCTGGACGTTCGTGCGGCCCGACCCGGCGGCGACCGTCACCGGCGGCGCGCTGCGCTGGCCGGTGCAGAACGCCGACCTCACCGGCACCTCGAACAACGCGGGCGTGCTGCTGCGCGACGCACCGGACGGCAGCTGGATCGCCGAGACCAAACTGAGCCTGGACCTGGGCGAGGACTCGGTGCGCAACTACCAGCAGGCCGGGCTCATCGCGTACGCCGGGGACGACGAGTTCGCGCGGCTGTCCGCGGTGGCCATCTGGAACACCCGGCAGGTCGAGTTCGGCCACGAGATCCCGTACGCGGGCACCACCTCGTACGGCGGCACCATCGCCGGCACCCCCGGCCTGACCACCACCTGGCTGCGGCTGGCGCACCACGTCGACAACGTCAACGGGGAGCACGAGTACCGGGCCGGGGTCAGCCGGGACGGCCGTACCTGGACCTGGGGCGGCGTGTGGACCCTGCCCGCGGACTCGCAACCGCGGATCGGGCTGATCGCCCACGGCGGCGCCCAGCCGGCCGTCACCGCGTCCTTCGACTACCTGCGGTTCCGCCGGTGGTGAAACGCCTGATCAGCATCCTGTCCATCGGAATGCTCGCCGCCGGATGCGGCGGCACGAAGGAGCCGACCGTGGCCCAGCCCACCTTCACCAACCCGGTGTACCTGGAGAACTTCCCGGATCCGGGCGCGATCCTGGCCGACGGCACCTGGTACGCCTACGGCACCAACAACACCAGCCAGAACGTACCGGTGATGACCTCGCCGGACCTGGTCATCTGGACCCCGGCCGGGGAGGCGCTGCCCGAGGTGGGCAAGTGGGCCGAGCGCGGCAACACGTGGGCGCCCGAGGTCATCGCCGCGGACGGTGGTTACCTGCTGTATTACACGGCCCGGTCCACGGCGGCGAACCTGCAATGCATCGGCGTCGCCCGGGCCGGGTCCCCGCTGGGTCCGTTCGTCGACGACGCGACCGAGCCGCTGATCTGCCAGGCCGGCGAGGGTGGCTCGATCGACGCCAGCCCGTACGCCGACGCCGACGGCGCTCTCTGGCTGCACTGGAAGAACGACGGCAACCACATCGGGGAGCCGACCCACCTCTACGGCAGCCGGCTGAGCCCGGACGGCCGGTCGCTGGTGGGCGCGCCGGTCCGGCTGCTGACCAACGACGCCGGCTGGGAGGACCACGTCATCGAGGCGCCGCAGCTGGTCCGCCACGACGGCAAGCTGTTCCTGTTCTACTCGGCGAACGCCTTCGACAAAGACGTCTACGCCGTCGGTTACGCCGAGTGCGACAGCCCGCTCGGGCCGTGCCGCAAAGCGGCGGAGAATCCGATCCTGCGCTCGACACCGGCCGCGGCCGGGCCCGGGCACAGCTTTCTGGTCACCACGCCGGCCGGGGAGACCTGGCTGCTCTACCACGCGTGGCCGCCGGAGGCGATCGGCAGCGTCGCCCCGGGCCGCCAGCTCTGGCTGGACCGGGTCGACTGGGTGGACGGCCGCCCGGTCGTGCGCGGCCCCAACGCCCAGCCCCAGCCCTGGCCCAGGTGAAACGGCACCGGGCGGGCTCCGGAGCCCGCCCGGTGATCTGCCGTCAGTCCTTCGCGTCGTCGCGCTGGGTCGCGTTCTCGATGCCGTCGGAGAGGGCTTTGGTGAGGTCGTCGGACGGCACCGCGACCCGCTCGGCGTCGACCCGGTCGGCCGGGTCCCGCTCGGACTCGGGCTGCGGCGCGGTGGCGCCCCCGGCGAAGCCGAACTCGTTCGGCTGGTTCGGTTCGGATTGCGCAGTCATGACCGGATCCATACCCGCTGCGCGACCGCTGACACCCCCGCGGGTCAGGGCAGGCGGGCAGCCCCCGGGCCGGGAACGGCCGACCAGGTGGTCGGTGCGGTGAAGTCGTGCTCCGCGTACGCGCGTTCGACCGCCGCCGTGGTCTCGTCCGCCCGGTCCGCTTCGATCAGGGCCAGCACGCAGCCGCCGAAGCCGCCGCCGGTCATCCGGGCCCCGTACGCGCCCGCCGCCAGCGCCGCCTCGACCGCGACGTCGACCTGGGCCACCGTGATCTCGAAGTCGTCGCGCATCGAGGCGTGCGACGCCGTCATCAGCGGGCCGATCTCGCGGATCCGGCCGGACCGCAGCAGTTCCACCGTGTCGAGGACCCGCTGGTTCTCGGTGACGATGTGGCGTACCCGGCGGCGGGTCACGTCGTCGTCGAGCCGGGCCAGCGCCGCGTCGAGGCCGTCGAGGGTGACGTCACGCAGGGCCGGGACGCCGAGGATGCGGGCGGCCTCCTCGCAGGACTTGCGGCGGGCGCCGTACTCGCCGTCGACGTGCTGGTGCGGGGCGTTGCTGTTGATGATCAGGATGGCCCGGCCGTCGGCCGCCAGGTCGAACGGGATCTGCTCGACCGCCAGCGACCGGCAGTCCAGGAACAGCGCCCGGCCCTCGGTGCAGCGGATCGAGGCCGACTGGTCCATGATCCCGGTCGGCGCCCCGACGTAGAGGTTCTCCGCGCGCTGGGCCAGCGCCGGCCGCTCGGCCACCGGGAGATTCAGCCCGCCCAGCTCGACCAGGGCGGTCAGCGTGGCCGACTCCAGGGCGGCGGACGACGAGACCCCGGCGCCCACGGGCACGTCCGAGGCGAACGCGATCCGGGCCGGCGGCACCTCGAAGCCGGCCTCCTGCAAGGCCCAGACGATGCCGGCCACATAACCGGCCCAGCCCTCGACGTCGCCGGGCTGCGTGGCGCCGAACGAGACCGAGCCCTCGGTGAAGGTCGAGCACACCGTCCAGTCCGGGCCCTCGGCCGGGGACGCCGCCGCGACCACGTGCTGCGGCAAGGCGAAGGGGAGCACGAAGCCGTCGTTGTAGTCGGTGTGCTCGCCGATGAGGTTGACCCGGCCGGGCGCCGCCCAGAGTCCGGTGGGCTCGGCGCCGTAGGCGTCGCGGAAGGCCTGCGCCGCGGAGGATGCAACAGTCATGTCCATGATCAGATCACGCGACGTGGCTGCGGTAGAACGCCCACGCGTCGCCGATCATGTCGGTCAGCGTGTCCTTCTCCGGCACCCAGCCGAGCTCGTCGCGGGCCCGCTGCGACGAGGCGACCAGGCTGGCCGGGTCACCGTCGCGGCGCGGCGCGACCTCGACCGGCAGCTCGGCCCCGGTGACCTCGCGAGCCACCTCGGCGACCTGACGGTTGGAGAAGCCGTTGCCGTTGCCCAGGTTGTAGATCCTGTGCTCGCCCGGGGTGGCCGCGCCGAGCGCGAGCAGGTGGGCCCGGGCCAGGTCCTCCACGTGGATGTAGTCGCGCACGCAGGTGCCGTCGGCGGTCGGGTAGTCGTCGCCGAAGAGCTGGAGCTTCTCCCGCCGGCCCGCGGCCACCTGCAGGGCGATCGGGATGAGGTGGGTCTCCGGGTCGTGCCGCTCGCCGATGGCGGTGCCGTCGGGGCGGATCAGCGCGCCGGCCACGTTGAAATAGCGCAGCGAGACCGCGGCCAGCCGGTGCGCGAACGTCTCGGAGGTCAGCGCGAGGTCGAAGGCCAGCTTGGTCGCGCCGTACGTGCTGGTCGGGGCCTTGACCGCGGACTCGGTGATGGGCAGCTCGGTGGGGTTGCCGTAGACCGCGGCGGTGGAGGAGAAGACGATGCGCGGCACCCCGGCGCTGCGTACGGCGTCCAGCAGCGCCAGCGAGCGGACCAGGTTGTGGTCCCAGTACAGCTCGGGCTTGACCATCGACTCGCCCGCGGCGATCAGGCCCGCGAAGTGCACCACCGCGTCGAAGCCGGCCTGCGGGGTCAGCACGCTGCCGGCCTCGGCGATGTCGGCCTGTACGAAGGTGGCGTCGGGCGCGACCGCCTCCCGGAAACCGGTGCTGAGGTTGTCCAGGACGGTGACCTCGTGACCGGCGTCGAGCAGCAGCCGGCTGGTGACGCTGCCGATATATCCGGCCCCTCCCGTGACGAGCAGTTTCACGTCGTGACCTTTCGTAGCGGATGCTGGACGGACGCGCTGACTTCAGAATAGCTTTCCACCAAGAACGATCATAAGTCAACACGTTCAAACATCAGACTATCCGGTGCCGGGCGTTTGACGGAAAGCCCCGCGAAGCTGACACAATGGCGCTCATGTCCGACGCCGACCACCGTCCCCGGGTGCTCTCCGGCATCCAGCCGACCGCCGATTCCTTCCACCTCGGCAACTACCTCGGCGCGGTCCGCAACTGGGTGTCCATGCAGGAGACCGCCGACGCCTTCTACTGCGTCGTGGACCTGCACGCGATCACCATGGGGCACGACCCGGTGGCCCTGCGCAACCGCACCCGTCTGTCGGTCGCGCAGCTGCTCGCCCTGGGTCTGGACCCGGAGCGCTGCACCCTCTTCGTGCAGTCGCACGTCCCCGAGCACGCGCAGCTCGCCTGGGTGCTGAGCTGCATCACCGGCTTCGGCGAGGCCGGCCGGATGGTCCAGTTCAAGGACAAGTCGGCCAAGCAGGGCTCGGACACCACCAGTGTCGGGCTGTTCACCTACCCGATCCTGCAGGCCGCGGACATCCTGCTCTATCAGGCCGACGCCGTGCCGGTGGGCGAGGACCAGCGCCAGCACCTCGAGCTCACCCGCGACCTGGCCCAGCGGTTCAACACCCGGTTCGGCCCGACCTTCACCGTGCCGGCGGCGTACATCGTGCGCGACACCGCCAAGATCACCGACCTGCAGGACCCGACCTCGAAGATGTCGAAGTCCGCGTCGTCGCCCAACGGCATCCTCGAGCTGCTCGAAGAGCCCGCCCGGTCGGCCAAGAAGATCAAGTCGGCGGTCACCGACACCGGCCGCGAGATCCTCTACGACGAGGAGAACAAGCCCGGCATCAGCAACCTGCTGACCATGTACGCGGCGCTGACCCAGCGGACCATAGACGAACTGCTCGAGGAGTACGACGGCCGCGGCTACGGCGACCTCAAGAAGGACCTGGCCGAGGTCTTCGTCGAGTTCGTCAAGCCGGTCCAGGAGCGCACCCGCACCTACCTGGAGGACCCGGGCTACCTCGACAAGGTCCTCGCGGTCGGCGCCGACAAGGCCCGGGCGGTCTCCGCGGTCACGCTGGCCAACGCCTACCAGCACCTCGGTTTCCTCAGCCCGGCGCGCGAGGTCTGACCCGCGTGGCCGAGGGCACGACGCGCATCGGCGTCGCGATCGACATCCCCGAGCCGTGGGGCTCGGAGCTGACCCGCCGCCGGGGCGCGGCGGGCGATCCGCAGGCGGCGTACACGCCGGCGCACGTCACTCTGCTCGGCCCGACCGAGATCCGCACCGACGCGTTGCCCGACGTCGAGAAGCACCTCGAGGCGGTCGCCGCGGCCCAGCAGCCGTTCACCATCCACCTGCGCGGCACCGGCACGTTCCGGCCGGTCACCGAGGTGGTCTTCGTGACCCTCGCGGTCGGCATCAGCGAGTGCGAGCTGCTGGCCGCCGCGATCACCGCGTCCGAGGCGATCAACCGGGACACCCGGTTCCCGTACCACCCGCACGTGACGGTCGCCCAGGACGTGCCGGGCGATGCGCTGGACGCGGTCTTCGAGGATCTGGCCGGCTTCTCGGCGCGCTTCGACGTCGGCGGTTTCACGCTCTTCTCGCACGGCGGCGAGGGCCCGTGGCAGCGCCGGCGCGACTACCCGCTCGGCGGCCTGCGTTAACCAGCCCGGCCCGCCGGAGGACCCGCCCGGGCCTGCGCGGACAGACCCCGCCGCATTGGGTACGGTCGGCGGCGTGAACGCCATCGACCGGGCGTACGCCGCGGTCGAGACCCGGATCATGGCCCTGCGGCACCGCTCGCGGTACTTCGACCACCTGTGCCGTGCCCTGCTGCGCTACGACGAGGTGCTGGGTGGCCGGCTCGCCGCGGCGATCGCCTACTACGGCTTCTTCGCGGTCTTCGCCCTGGCGCTGATCGGCTACTCGGTCTTCGGCTTCCTGATCAAGTCCAACAGTGCGCTGTTCCAGGTCGTGCAGGAGTTCCTCGGGGAGAATCTGCCGTTCCTGGACGTCGAGGCGATCCTGGCCAGCGGCAAGACCGTCGGCATCGTCGGCATCGTCGGCCTGGTGTTCACCGGCATCGGCTGGGTGGAGGCGATCCGTTCGTCGCAGCGGCTGATCTGGCGGCTCAACGAGCAGCCCGGCTACATCGGCGTGCGCCAGGTCGTCGACCTGCTCGTGATGATCGGGATCCTGCTGCTGCTCGCCATCTCGGTGTTCGCCGTCTACGGCCTGGAATCGCTGCTGGAGTGGCTGGCCGGCGGGCACGTGTCCTTCCTGCGGGCGATGGTCAGCCTCCTCCTCACGCTGGGCATCAACATGCTGCTGGCGGCGGCCCTGCTGGCCGCCGTACCGCGGCTGCGGATGACCGCGCGCCGGATGGCCCCGCCGGTGCTGCAGGTCGGCATCGGCATCACCCTGCTCAACACGGTGGGCCGCTCGCTGCTCGGCCTGGTCGAGCGCAACCCCGCGTACGGTCTGGTCGCCAGCGCCGTGGGCGTGCTGGTCTACCTGTACGTCTTCAACCAGTTGCTGCTGTTCGGCGCGGCCTGGGCGGCGACCAGCCCGCACGGCCGCGTGGTGGACCTGTCAGCTGACGATAAAACTGCTCCGGTGGGGCAAAATACCTGGATTCGGCACCACCGCCCGGAATGATGAGCGGGTGGGGACCCTCGTGACGCTGCACCTGCCGCCTGACTCGCCGGTGGCGGACCTGCCCTGGATCATCACCATCGGCGCGCTGGACGACGACGAGGAATGGGAGCCGCTGGTCTGCGGGCCGTACGAACGGCCGCACGCCCTCGCGCTGGCTCAGGCCGTGGTGGCCGACGAGGACCTGATGGCGGTCGTGGAACCGCTGCTGCCGCTGGCCGACGCCGACGCGATCCGCGCCGAGATCGAGCTGGCCCGTTCCGGCCAGGACATCGACACCACCGCGACCGAGCTGGACGGCGAGGGGCCGCTGCGCACGACGCCGGGCCGGCCGCCGTCCGAGGCCGAGGTCCGCGCCGGCTTCGCCCGCATCGCCGCGAAGCTCACCGCGGGCGGCTGACCGGGAGCCCCGCGGCCGGGCGGGCATACTCGTGTCGTGGTGCTCTCGCGACGGTGGTCGGCGTTCCTGGTCCTGGTCGGTGTCTGGACGTGGCTCATCTGGCCCCGGTTCGGCCTGGCGATCTACCGCGACGACCGGTCGTTCGCCGACGGCAGCCCGACGTCGTTCCTCTGGGTGCACGCCCTGCTGATCGCCGCGTCTCTCGTGATCGGCACGACGGTCGGCGTGCTGGGTGTCCGGGCCTGGCGCGCGGCGGCCCCCGCACCGCGACGCGCCGAAGAAAACGTGGCCGTGGGTCCGGTGCCGCCGAAAGATTAACGGCGGGTTACTCGGGCAACCGGGCATTTCCCGCCCCAGTCTTGCTAAAGCGGCGTTCAGGAGCCCGGCCGGTCGCGGCCAGATAACGGTGCGCCAACAGTCCGGTCCGAATTCCTGACGCCGCCGTGGCCTGCGGCTACGCTCCCGACCTGAGACGCACCGCGAAGTGCCGGTGCGCTGTGGAAGGAGGGCGTCTTGCGCCCAGTACGTGGGAAGCGAATCGTTGCGATTCTCGCGGCGGGTGGGCTCTCGCTCGCCGCCGCTGCCTGTGGCGACGCCCCGGACGAGACCCCGAGTGGGGGCGCGAGCAGCGCCGCCGCGGCATATAAGGCGTGCATGGTCACCGACACCGGTGGCATCGACGACCGCTCGTTCAACGCCTCGGCGTGGGCCGGCATGCAGGCCGCCAAGGAGGCGCAGAGCGGTGTCGACCCGAAGTACGTGGCATCGACGGCCGAGGCCGACTACGAGCCCAACCTGCGGCAGTTCGTCACGCAGAAGTGCAACTTCATCCTCGCGGTCGGCGGCCTGATGGGCGGCGCCACCGAGAAGGTGGCCAAGGAGAGCCCGACCCAGCAGTTCGGCATCGTGGACAGCAGCATCGCGGGCGCGACCAACGTCTTCCCGATGCAGTTCGCCACCGAGCAGGCGGCCTTCCTGGCCGGCTACCTCGCCGCGGGCTACTCCAAGTCCGGCAAGGTGGCCACCTACGGCGGCCTGAAGATCCCGCCGGTCACCGTCTTCATGGACGGCTTCGCCGACGGTGTCGCGCAGTACAACAAGGCCAAGGGCAAGAACGTCGCCGTACTCGGCTGGGACAAGGCCAAGCAGAACGGCACCTTCGCCGAGAACTTCGGTGACCAGAACAAGGGCAAGTCGATCACCAACACGTTCGTCGCCCAGGGCGCCGACGTGGTCATGCCGGTGGCCGGTGGCACCGGCCTGGGCACCGCCGAGGTCGCCAAGGCGTCCGGCGGCAAGGTGTCGGTCATCTGGGTCGACCAGGACGGCTGCAAGAGCGCCGAGCAGTACTGCGACGTCTTCCTGACCACCGTCGTCAAGAACATCACCGACGCGGTCGAGACGGCTGTCTCCGAGGGCGCTTCCGGCAAGCCGCTCGCGGCCACCCCGGGCTACCTGGGCACGCTGGAGAACAACGGTGTCTCCATCGCGCCGTACAACCAGTTCGACAGCAAGGTCGACGCCGGCCTCAAGTCCGAGGTCGACAAGCTCAAGGCGGACATCATCGCGGGTACGGTCAAGGTCGAGTCGGCCAACGCCCCCAAGTGATCCGTTTCCCGGGTCACCGGGTCACGAGCTAGCAATCCGGCCGCCGCGCGGTCGTGGGGTCCATCCCCGCGGCCTGCGCGGCGGCTCTGCTCAGGCTGCTAACGTCCCCCCGTTGATCACCAGCCTCTCGTCTGCAGGAGATTCCGCTGAGACTCGAACTGCGCGGCATCACCAAGCGCTTCGGCGACCTGGTGGCCAACGACCACATCGACCTGACCGTCGAACCGGGCGAGGTGCACGCCCTGCTCGGTGAGAACGGCGCGGGCAAGTCCACCCTGATGAACCAGCTCTACGGGCTGCTCCAGCCCGACGAGGGCGAGGTGCTCGTCGACGGCGTGGCGCGGACCTTCCGCAGCCCCCGCGACGCCATCGCGGCCGGCATCGGCATGGTGCACCAGCACTTCATGCTCGTACCGGTCTTCACCGTGGCGGAGAACATCGCCCTCGGCGCCGAGAAGGCGCGGGCCGGCTTCCTGGACCGGCGCCGGGCCCGGCGCGAGGTGCTCGAGGTCTCCGAGCGCTACGGCCTGCCGGTCGACCCGGACGCCCTGGTGGAGAACCTGCCGGTCGGCGCCCAGCAGCGGGTCGAGATCGTCAAGGCGCTGACCCGCGACGTCGACCTGCTGATCCTGGACGAGCCGACCGCGGTGCTCACCCCGCAGGAGACCGGCGAGCTGCTGACCGTCATGCGCAGCCTGGCCACCGCCGGCAAGTCCATCGTCTTCATCACCCACAAGCTCAAAGAGGTCAAGGAGATCGCCGACCGCATCACGGTGATCCGCCGCGGCCGGACCGTGGGTACGGCCTCTCCCGACACCCCCGAGGACGAGCTGGCCGCCCTGATGGTCGGCCGCGCGGTCAACCTGGAGGTCACCAAGGCCCCGGCCGAGCCCGGCCGGGAGGTCCTCAAGATCTCCGGCCTGATCGTCGACGACGACCGCGGCGTCCGTGCGGTGGACGGCGTCGACCTGGTCGTGCGGGCCGGTGAGGTGCTCGGCATCGCGGGCGTGCAGGGCAACGGCCAGACCGAGCTGGTGGAGGCCGTGATGGGCCTGCGCGAGCCGCGGGCCGGGACCATCCAGGTCGACAACGAGGACCTGACCGGCATGACCACCAAGCAGATCCTGCGCTCCGGCGTCGGCTACGTGCCCGAGGACCGCAGTCTCGACGGCGTGGTCAAGGAGTTCACCGTCGCCGAGAACCTGGTGCTCGACCAGTACGACCGGGCGCCGTACGGCAACGCCTTCCGGCTCAACCCGGCGGCGGTCGCCGCGGCGGCCCGCGAGCGGGTGGAGCAGTTCGACATCCGTACGTCCTCGCCGGACGCGGCGGTCAGCACGCTCTCCGGCGGCAACCAGCAGAAGGTCGTGGTGGCCCGGGAGCTGTCCCGGCCGCTGCGGCTGTTCATCGCCTCGCAGCCGACCCGCGGCGTGGACGTCGGCTCGATCGAGTTCATCCACGGCCGCGTCGTGCACGAGCGGGACGTCGGCACCGCCGTACTGGTGGTCTCCAGCGAGCTGGACGAGGTCGCGGCGCTGGCCGACCGGATCGCGGTCATGTACAGGGGGCGGATCCTGGCGATCGTCTCGCCGGACACGCCCCGCGAGGAGATCGGCCTGCTGATGGCCGGCATCACGGACCCCGCGGCCGCGGCGCCGGCCGAGCCGGTGACCGAGCCGGGCACCGGACCGGCCGCGGACAGCGACGGGGCCGCAGAGAAGGGGACCAAGTGACCACCGACGAACCGGTCGGCGCACCGCGGAAGCCGGCCGACGAGCCGGCCGCGGACCCGGCTGTCGCCACGGGCGGGCCGGACAAGCCGGCTGCCGCCCCCGGCCGGAAGCCGGGCGACGACGACTCCTTCCTGAGCCACTTCCTGCACAACCTGTGGTCGGCCAACACGGTCACCGTGACCGTGCTCTCGGTCGTCCTGGCCATGGTCATCGGCGCGATCCTGATCATCGTGTCCGACCCGGCGGTGCTGGACACGTTCTCGTACTTCACCGCCCGGCCCGGCGACGCGCTCGACGCCAGCTGGACCGTGGTCAGCAACGCGTACGCGGACCTGTTCAAGGGCGCGATCGTCGACCCGGCCGCGATCACCGCCTGGAGCAACGGCACCGGCACCTGGCGCCAGGTCGTCTTCCCGATCTCCGAGACGCTGACGTACGCGGCCCCGCTGGTCTTCACCGGCCTGTCGGTGGCGCTGGCCTTCCGCGGCGGCCTGTTCAACATCGGTGGCCAGGGCCAGGCGGTCGTCGGCACGATCTGCGCCGCGCTGGCCGGTTTCCTGCTGCCGCTGCCGCCGGTGATCCACCTGATCGCCGCGCTCGTCGCCGGCCTGCTCGGCGGCGCGCTCTGGGGCTTCGTGCCGGGCATCCTCAAGGCCCGCACCGGCGCCCACGAGGTCATCGTCACGATCATGCTGAACTACACCGCGAACCTGTTCCTGAGCTGGCTGATCCTGCAGAAGGGCATCCAGCAGAGCGGGCGCAGCGACGCGATCAGCGAGCCGGTCGACTCCTCGGCGCAGCTGCCGGCCGTCGGTGGTGAGGTCCGGGTCAACCTGGGCATCGTGCTGGCCGTGCTGGCCACCGCGGCGGTCGCCTGGCTGCTCAACCGGTCCGCGTTCGGCTTCGAGCTGCGCGCGGTCGGCGCCAACCCGGCCGCCAGCCGCACCGCGGGCATCAGCGTCGCGCGCACGTACACCCTGCTCATGGTCACCGCCGGTGGCCTGGCCGGGCTCGGCGGGGCGACCCAGGTGCTGGGCACCGCGCACGCGCTGACCACCCAGGTGGCCGGCAACATCGGCTTCGACGGCCTGCTGGTCGCCCTGCTCGGCCGCAACCGGCCGTGGGGCACCCTGGCCGCCGCGGTGCTGTTCGGCGCGCTGCGGGCCGGCGGCAACCGGATGCAGTCGTTCTCGAGCATCTCCCTGGAGCTGGTGACCGTGCTCCAGGCTCTGATCGTCATCTTCATCGCGGCCCCGGCCCTGGTGAAGGCGATCTTCCACCTGCGGGCCGCCCGCTCCGCGCGGCTCGGCGCATCGATGGCGAAGGGCTGGTGACCCCGGTGTCGACGGCGACAGTGGAGGACCTGACACCGACCGCGGCCCCGGCCCGGTTCTGGGACCGGCAGCGGCGGCTCGGGGTCGGCGTGCTCCTGATCGGCCTGATCGCGACGGCCGTCTTCGGGCCGCTCGCCCCCTCGAAGACCGCTCGGTTCACCCTGAGCGAGGACGCCGCCGGCGCGGCGCTGTCCATCAACGGCCAGCTGGGCACGATCCTGTTCGGCCTGGTCGCGGTGGCCGCGGGCGCGGTGCTGCTGGCCGGGCTGGCCCGCCGCTACCAGACCTCCGTGCTGAGCCTGGGCATCCTCGGCTTCGTGCTGTCGTTCCTGTGCTGGCAGGTGGCCGGCAAGTTCCTGCCGCTGGTCGACACGGCGAGCGGCACGCTGGAACTCGCGGTGCCGCTGGTGCTCGGCGCCCTGGCCGGCGTGCTCGGCGAACGCTCCGGCGTGGTCAACGTGGCCATCGAGGGCCAGTTCCTGATGGGGGCGTTCGGCGCGGCCATGGTCGGCACGATGGCGACCAGCGTGTGGGCCGGCCTGTTCAGCGCGGCGGTCGGCGGCGTGCTCATCGCGGCGATCCTGGCCGTACTGGCGATCCGCTACCTGGTGGACCAGGTCGTGGTCGGCATCGTGCTCAACCTGCTGGCGCTGGGTATGACCGGCTTCCTCTACGAGCGGCTGATGCAGACCGACGCGCAGTCGTACAACCAGCCGCCGCGGTTGCCCGAGTGGCGCATCCCCGGCCTGGCCGACATCCCGGTCGTCGGCCCGGTCCTGTTCGACACCAACCTGCTGGTCTGGCTGGCCCTGATCCTGGTCTTCGCGATCCACTTCGGGCTCACCCGGACCCGCTGGGGCCTGCGGACCCGGGCGGTCGGCGAGCACCCCACGGCGGCGGACACGGTCGGCATCCGGGTACGTGGTCTGCGGTACCTCAACGTGCTGCTGGGTGGCGTCATCGCGGGTGCCGGTGGCGCCTACTTCACGCTGGTGGCGACGGGCAGCTTCAACAAGAACATGACGGCGGGGGCCGGCTTCATCGCGCTGGCGGCGCTGATCTTCGGCCGCTGGACGCCGTTCGGGGCGCTCGGGGCGGCGCTGTTCTTCGGCTTCGCGCAGAAGCTGGCCACGTACCTGAGTGTCGCGGGCAGCTCGGTGCCGAGCCAGTTCCTCAACATGCTGCCGTACCTGGCGACCATCATCGCGGTGGCCGGACTGGTCGGCCGGGTCCGCGCGCCGGCCGCCGACGGACAGCCCTACATCAAGAGCTGACCGGCCGTTCAGGGGAGCCACGACCGGCCGGAACGGTGGTGGGGCAGAATCGGCGGCATGGAGATCGACTGGGGCTCGCTGCGGGCCGCCGCCATCGAGGCCATGCGCCGCGCCTACGCCCCGTACTCCGACTTCCCGGTCGGGGTGGCCGGGCTCGTCGACGACGGCCGGGTCGTGGTCGGTTGCAACGTGGAGAACGCGTCGTACGGCGTCGGCCTCTGCGCCGAGTGCGGCCTGGTCAGCTCGCTGCACGCCACGGGCGGGGGCCGGCTGGTCGCCGTCTCGTGCGTCGACGCCAACGGCCTGCCGCTGATGCCGTGCGGTCGCTGCCGCCAGCTGCTGTACGAGCACGGCGGGGCCGAGTGTCTGGTGGAGGCGCTGCCCCGGCCGCTGCGGATGGCCGAGCTGCTGCCGAACGCGTTCGGGCCCGACGACATCGAGAAGGTCACCGGGCCGTCCGCGGTGCCGGCCGTACCCGCCCAGCTGGCCAAGTGGCGCGGCCGCGGGACGGTGTTCGTGCACCCGGACCTCTCCGGCGGCGAGCAGGTGTGGACCGGTTACTGGGAGCGGTCGGCCGGCAGCCCCGGTGAGGCCGAGGCGGAGAAGGGCGTCCTCGAGGAGGGGCCGAACTTCGCGACGGCCGGTGCGGCGGTGACCTGGGGGCTCACCCGTACCCCCAGGGTCGTGGTCGTCGACGCCGAGGGCGGCCTGTCCTGGGCCGGCGAGGGAGAACCGCCGGAAGGCATCGGCACCAAGTGGGAGCAGTCATGAGCGAGTTCGCCGCGGTCGACGTCATCCGGACCAAGCGCGACGGCGGGGTGCTCTCCGACGCCGCGATCGACTGGGTCGTGGACGCGTACACCCGAGGTGCCGTCGCCGACGAGCAGATGTCCGCGCTGGCCATGGCCATCCTGCTGCGCGGGATGACCCCCGCGGAGATCGCCCGCTGGACCGCGGCGATG
The DNA here is from genome assembly GCF_040649415.1 of Actinoplanes sp. NPDC048967. Taxonomy (NCBI): domain Bacteria; kingdom Bacillati; phylum Actinomycetota; class Actinomycetes; order Micromonosporales; family Micromonosporaceae; genus Actinoplanes; species Actinoplanes sp. NPDC048967. The sequence continues at coordinate 297,576 of NZ_JBEZFL010000002.1, read as the reverse complement.
ATCGCCAGCGGCGAGCGCCTGGACCTGTCGGCCGTCTCCCGGCCGACCGTGGACAAGCACTCCACCGGCGGTGTCGGCGACAAGATCACGTTGCCGCTGACCCCGTTGGTCGCCGCCTGCGGCGCCGCCGTGCCGCAGCTCTCCGGGCGCGGGCTCGGGCACACCGGCGGCACCCTCGACAAGCTCGAGTCGATCCCGGGCTGGCGGGCGGCCCTGAGCAACGACGAGTTCGTCCGCCAGCTCCAGGACGTCGGTGCGGTCATCTGCGCGGCCGGCGACGGGCTCGCCCCGGCCGACCGCAAGCTGTACGCCCTGCGCGACGTCACCGGCACGGTCGAGGCCATCCCGCTGATCGCCAGCTCGATCATGAGCAAGAAGATCGCCGAGGGCACCGGCGCGCTGGTGCTCGACGTCAAGGTCGGCACCGGCGCGTTCATGAAGGACGTGGACACCGCCCGCGAGCTGGCCCGCACCATGGTCGAGCTGGGCGCCGCGCACGGGGTCCGGACGGTGGCGCTGCTGACCGACATGAACACCCCGCTGGGCCTGGCCGTCGGCAACGCGATCGAGGTCCAGGAGTCGCTGGAGGTGCTGGCCGGTGGCGGTCCCGCCGACGTGGTGGAGCTGACCCTGGCGCTGGCCCGGGAGATGCTCGCCGCGGCCGGTCTGGACACCGACCCGGCCGAGGTGCTCCGGTCCGGCGCGGCGATGGACTCGTGGCGGGCGATGATCCGGGCCCAGGGCGGGGACCCGGACGCGGCGCTGCCCACCGCCCGCGAGACCGAGGTGCTGCGCGCCGGCACCGACGGTGTGGTCGCGGGCATCGACGCGCTGGACGTTGGCCTGGCCGCCTGGCGGCTCGGCGCGGGACGGGCCCGCAAGGAGGACCCGGTGAGCTTCGGCGCCGGGATCATGCTCAAGGTGCGCCCGGGCGACACCGTACGGGCCGGGGACGTGCTGCTCGAACTGCGTACCGATGACGCCGGCCGGATCCCGGCGGCGCTGGCCACCGCCGAGGGCGCGGTCCGGATCGCGCCGGGCGCGCCCGCCCCCGCACCGCTGCTGATCGACCGCATAGCCTGATCGGTCATGAAGGCCGCCCCCGATCCCCGAGCGGTGCGCGACGCCAGCCTGGACGAGCTGCACCGGCTCGGCCTGCCGCTGCCGCCACCGGCGTTCCCGCTGGTCTGGGAGCCGGGGGACGGGGTGGAGCTGCGCGCGACGGCCGAGCTCGAGGCCCGGGCGGCGGTGCTGCACGTGGTGGTGGCCCGCTGTTTCGGCATGCCGACCGAGGCGGCGATGACCTGGTTGCTGAGCTCACACCTGGTGGATTTCGTCACACCGCCGGAGTGGCAGTTCGTGGCCGGCGGCAAGGGTGACCACCGGTCCTTCGTGCTGCACCACGACGCGGTCTTCGCGCTGGCCTGGCTGCTGGGGCTGAGCCGGCACCTGGACCCGACCGAGCCGCCCGAGGACAGGCTGATGCAGCAGATGCCGGACCTGCCCGGCGGGGAGCTGTTCGACCGCTGGCGGTCCCGGTCGCTGGTGGCGCCGCGGGACGCGGTCGAGGCGGCGGTGCTGCTCGACCTCTACTACTGCCTGGACTGGGCGTTCCAGGAGTCGGAGAAGGCCGGTGTGCCGGTGCCGGGGGAGATGGACAGCAACGCCATCGGGCAGCGCAGGTGGGCGCTCGAGTGGGGGGTGGTGTTCGTGGGGCCGTACCACGAGGAGCCGCCGGAGTGGGAAGAAGTCGACCTCTCCGTCTAGCCGGAGCTACACCGGCCGGTAGACGGTCAGGGTCACCGCCGCGGTGACGGTCTGCTCCGCCGCCCTGATCTCGTCCAGGGGGACGTGGCGGGCGCTCGGGGTCATCCCGATCAGGGTCCGGGTCTCCGTGGCCGTGAGGCTGAGCCGGCGGCTGTGGGTGGTCGTGACTTCCGCACGGAAGTCCGTACCCAGTGTCTGGGCCACCCGGTCGGCCTTGGCCGGGTCGACCCGGATCAGGCTGTGGGCGGTCACCAGCTCCGCCAGGTGCTCCGGGGCCGGGGTGACGACCAGGAGCATGCCGTCGCGGCGCAGGACCCGGTGGAACTCCGGGCCGTTGCGCGGGGCGAAGACGTTCAGCAGCGCCGAGACCGAGGCGTCGGCCAGCGGCAGGGGACGCCACAGGTCGGCCAGGGCGGCGCCGGCCCGGGGGTGGGCGCGGGCGGCGCGGCGCAGGGCCGGCTTCGACACGTCGAGGCCGAGACCCGGTACGGCCGGCAGAGCGTCGAGGACATGCGCCAGGTAGTCGCCGGTGCCCGTACCCGCGTCGAGGACCAGACCGTCGTCCGCCCGTACCGTCTCGGCCAGCGCCTCCGCGATGAAGGCGTAATGGCCTTCGGCCAGAAACGCCGCCCGGTCCGCGATCATCTCGGCCGAGTCGCCCGGATGGGGCGACCGGCCCGCCGTCAGGTTCACGTAGCCCTGCCGCGCGATGTCGAAGCTGTGCCCCTGGCGGCAGCGCAGGGCCTGGTCGCCGGTCCGGGCCAGCCCTTCGCCGCACACCGGGCAGCGCAGGTACGGCAATGCTCCGTCGATCATCCGCTGCTTCCCTCTAGCATCTGTAGATGGTCGCCATCACCCACGCCGACATCGTCAACGCCCCGAAGGCCCTGCTGCACGACCACCTCGACGGTGGGCTGCGGCCCGCCACGATCGTGGAGCTCGCCGCCGAGATCGGGCACGACCTGCCCGAGACCGACCCGGCCCGGCTGGGGGACTGGTTTGTCGCCGCGGCCGACTCCGGGTCGCTGGAACGCTACCTGGAGACCTTCGCGCACACCGTCGCGGTGATGCAGACCGAGGCGGGCCTGCACCGGGTGGCCAAGGAGTGCGCGCTGGACCTGGCCGCCGACGGCGTCGTCTACGCCGAGATCCGGTACGCCCCGGAGCAGCACCTGGAGCGCGGCCTGAGCCTGGACGCGGTCGTCGACGCGGTGCACGCCGGATTCCGCGAGGGTTGCGCCGAGGCGGCCGCCCAGGGGCACCACATCCGGATCGGCACCCTGCTGACCGCGATGCGGCACGCCGCCCGGTCGCAGGAGATCGCCGAGCTGGCGGTGCGGTACCGCGACACCGGAGTGGTCGGCTTCGACATCGCCGGCGCGGAGGCGGGCTTCCCGCCCACCCGGCACCTGGACGCGTTCGAATACCTCCAGCGGGAGAACTTCCACTTCACCATCCACGCCGGCGAGGCCTTCGGGCTGCCGTCGATCTGGCAGGCGATCCAGTGGTGCGGCGCCGACCGGCTGGGCCACGGCGTGCGGATCGTGGACGACATCACCGGGACGAGCCTGGGGCGGCTGTCGTCGTACGTGCGGGACAAGCGGATCCCGCTGGAGCTGTGCCCGTCGTCCAACGTGCAGACCGGCGCGGCACCGTCGATCGCCGAGCACCCCATCGGGCTGCTGCACGACCTGCGTTTCCGGGTCACCGTCAACACCGACAACCGGCTGATGAGCGGTACGTCGATGTCGCGCGAGATGGCGCTGCTGGCCGAGGCCTTCGGGTGGGGCTGGAGTGAACTGCAGTGGTTCACGATCAACGCGATGAAGTCGGCGTTCATCCCGTACGACGAGCGGCTGGCGATCATCAACGATGTGATCAAGCCGGCGTACGCGAAGTTGCTAGCCTAAAGTCCGCTTTTAAGCGGCATTGGCGACACGTCCGTACTTTCGTCTCACGAAACTGGCGATTCGGTCAGCCGCCTCATCCTTTCGGACAGAGTGCTGTCTCAAACACTGCACAATCCGGCATCTTGCCTTGCCGTCGGCTCGTGTGCGAGCAATCGTCTGTGCTGCCGCGATCGAAGCTGGATCGGGTCCGATCGGTGTGTGCGGGAACCCCGTGGCACCGTTCGGAGCGAGTGACTTAAAGAGAAGCGCCCTTATACGAGCAGTGATGACTGACCGGCGATGTCCAACTCTTCGGACGCAACATCGCATCACACAAACGGTCCGGGTCAGGCTGCTCTTTCTCTTTGACACTCGTCGTGATGGAATCTCGGGGGCCCGACCCGGTGAGTCGGCCGTGTGCGGTGCCCGGTGATCCGATGGCCGGGTCCGAATCAGGAGGACGGTGACGTGAGCAAGCGCCCCAAGACGGCGAACGCTGTCATGTCGCGTCTCGGACGGCCGGCCGGCCGGCTGCGGGATCTGCCGATCTGGTCGAAGCTCGGGCTCATCATGCTCGTGCCCACGCTGGCGACGGTCGTCGTCGGCACCAGCGGCCTGATCGACCACATCAACGAGGCCAGTGACGCCGAGCGCGCCCGCACCCTGTCGGTGCTGTCGCAGGCCGCCGGTGGCCTTGTCGATCACCTGCAGAACGAACGCGCCTACGGCGTGATGATCGCGACCACCCGGAAGAACACGCCGCAGCGCACCGCCGCGGACGCTGCCTACAAGGCCGAACACCCGAAGGTGGACGCCGCCAAGCTGCCGTACTCGCAGCAGAAGGCCGCCCTCGACGACGTGCCCGAGCAGGTCAACATCCTGCTCAAGCGGCTCGACAGCAACCTGCTCGAGCTGCCCTCGATCCGCAGCCGCACCGCCAACGGCGACTTCAACACCAAGGAGCTCAGGGAGAATTACGACCCCCTGATCAACGACCTGTTGAACGTCCGCGACGCGTCCGCGCAGCTCGCCCAGGACACCAACCTCAGCGACCGGTTGCGCGTCGTCGCCGCCGTCGCCCGGGGCAAGGACTACATCTCCCAGCAGCGTGCCGTCGGCCTCGAGGTCCTCGGCGCCGGGGACTTCACGCCCAGCCTGCGGCGCAAGTTCCTGCTCACCGACACCGGTTACGCGATCTCCGACGCCAGCATGCGCCAGGTCGCGACCGACGAGGACAAGGCCCTCTTCGACCGGGTCGTCAGCGGCCCGGCCAAGCGCAGCGCCACCAACCTCACCATCCCGCTGCAGGGACTGGCCCCGAACAACTCGGCGTCCATCCCGTTCAACCTCCCCCAGTGGGAAACGGCGATGCAGGGCTACAACGACCTGTTCCGCAACGTCGAGAACCGCCTCGACAGCCAGGTCGTGGAGCAGGCCACCGAGATCCGTGACGACGTGCAGACGCAGGTCTTCGTGGAGACCAGCATCCTGCTCGGCCTGCTGCTGCTGGCCATCATCTTCGCCTGGCTGGTCGCCCGCTCGATGGCCCGGTCGCTGCGCGAGCTGCGCCAGGGTGCCCTCAACGTCGCCCAGTTCGGCCTGCCCCAGGCGGTCGAGCGGCTGCGTGACCCCGCACTGACCGGCTCACTGACCCCGGCCCAGGTGGCCGACCAGGTCGCCGAGCCGCTGCCGGTCCGCAGCCGGGACGAGTTCGGGCAGGTGACCGAGGCGTTCAACGCGGTCCACCTGGAAGCCGTCCGCACCGCCGCCGAGCAGGCCGCCCTGCGGTCCTCCGTCTCGACGATGTTCGTCAACCTGGCCCGCCGCTCGCAGATCCTGGTCGACCGGCTGATCGGCCACCTCGACCGCCTCGAGCGCGGCGAGGAGGACCCGGACCGCCTGGCCGAGCTCTTCCAGCTCGACCACCTCGCCACCCGGATGCGCCGCAACGACGAGAACCTCCTGGTCCTCGCCGGTGCCGACTCGACCCGTGTGCAGCGGGAGCCGGCGGCTCTGATCGACGTGCTCCGCGCCGCGCAGTCCGAGGTCGAGCACTACACCCGCATCGAGTTCGGCATGATCGACCGTGACATCGAGGTGTCCGCGCACGCGGTCAACGACATGGTCCACCTGGTCGCCGAGCTCTTCGACAACGCGACCGCGTTCTCCCCGCCGAACTCGCACGTCATCGTCGAGGCCCGCCGCCTGGGCGACGGCGCGGTGCTCTCGGTCGAGGACCGCGGCATCGGCATCAGCCGCGAGCAGCTGCGCGACCTCAACGAGCGGCTCGCCCAGCCGCCGATGGTGGACGTGGCCGTCTCCCGGATGATGGGCCTGGTCGTGGTCGCCCGCCTGGCCAACCGGCACGGCGTCAAGGTCGAGCTGCGGCCGGCCGACACCGAGCGCGGCACGGTCGCCGACGTGGGCCTGCCGGCCAGCGTCATGGTCTCCGCCTCGGCGGCCAACCGGCTGCAGCCCGGGGCCAGCCCGTACGACCAGCCGGCGCGCAACGCGTTCACCGAGCCGCCGCTGGCCCTCGAGAGCAGCTCCAACGGTCGCGGTGGCGGCTACCCGACCGGGCGCCCGTTCGACCCGAACCCGCCGATGCCCGCCGGTGGCATGCTCGGCGCCGGTGGCAACGGCAACCGTTCGGTCCCGGCCTGGTCCGACCTGACCGGCGCCCCCTCGAACGGCTTCGAGCCCGCCGGCAACGGCAACGGCTTCGGCGGCCCGAGCAACGGCTTCGGTGGCCCCAGCAACGGCTTCGGCGGCGCCAACGGCTCCGGCAACGGCTCGAACGGGGCCAACGGCTTCCACGGCCCGCGCAGCAACGAGCCGATCCCGCCGCGGCCGCAGTCGCCGGCCGGCCCGCAGGGCTTCAGCGGTCCCGACGGGCTGCCGCAGCGCCGCAACGGTGACGCCTACCGGCCCGAGGACACGGGCTCGTACGGCCACACCATCCCGCGTCAGCTGCCGGCCAACCCGGAGTCGCAGAGCCGCAACACGTTCGTGCCCCCGGTCTCCGCGCCCCCGGTCCCGCCGGTGTCCGCGCCGCCGGTGCCGTCCGCCCCGCCGTACGGTGCTGGCCGGCCGGTCTCCGCGCCGCCCGTGTCGTCGGCCCCGCCGGCTTCCGCACCGCCGTACCAGGGTCAGCCGTCCGGGCAGAACAGGCCCAGCTCGGCGCCGCCCGCGCCGCAGTCGGCCGCCGCTGCGGCCCCGCCCGCCTGGCCCCCGGTCAGCGCGGAGCGCGAGTCCGGCAGCAGCAGCGCCCCGCACGTCCCGGAAAGCCTCGCGGCCGCCCTGGACATGACGGCGGAACTGCCCCGCTACCGCTCCGACCGCGGTAACTCGAGCTCGCAGCCCCAGGTTGCCCGCCCGACCAACCCGCAGAACGCCACGCCGCAGTCCGAGGCGGAACGGTCGGCCGCGGCCGCCGCAGCCGCCCACGAGGCAGCGACCGCGCAGGCAGCCGCCGCTCAGGCGACCGCCGCCGCGCAGATCGCCGCCGCCCAGGCCGCGGCGCGGCAACGACAGTCCGGGGAAACGCAGGCGCAGTTCGCCGACGAGACCATGGAACTGCCGATCTTCCGTGAGCTCGAGTCGGCCTGGTTCACCACGGCCCGGCCCAGCGAGCCCGCGAAGCAGGCCCCCGCGAAGCAGGCCCCCGCCGCCCCGGCGCCGTCGAACGACGACAACGCCGACTCGGTGGTCACCACCCAGCGCTTCTCCACCGGGGAACCGGCGCGCTCGGTCGGGGTGCCGCAGCAGGCCTCCCCGGAGTCCCGCGGCGACCGCGAGCCGGCCCCGGTCGGCGCGGTCGCGGCGAACGGAAACGGCAACAGCTCACTGAACGGCGCCGTCTCGAGCCCGTGGCAGACCGCCGCGGACGACGGCTGGCAGGCCGCCCGCAAGGCGGCCGAGATGCCGGTCGACACCACGACGACGGCAGGTCTGCCGCGCCGCACGCCGATGGCACAGCTCGTGCCGGGTGGCGTCGACCGGGCCGAGACCTCCGTACAACGCCGCACACCCGAGGCGGTTCGCGGGCTCCTGTCCGCTTACCATCGCGGGGTGCAGCGGGGTCGCACGAAGGAAAATTCGACCAACCCGGAGGAGACTCCGGGAGGGCAGCAGTCCTCGCAGGCTGGCAAGGAGCATGAAGCATGACAAGTACGCAGGATCTGGGTTGGCTGCTCGCCAACTTTGCCGACCGCGTTCCCGGGGTGGCGCACGCGATCGCGGTCTCCGCCGACGGTCTGCTTCTCGCGGCCTCCAGGGACCTTCCGCGTGACCGTGCCGACCAGCTGGCGGCTATCGCCTCCGGCCTGGTCAGCCTCACTCAGGGCGCCGCGAGGTGCTTCGAGGGTGGTGCGGTGCTGCAGACGGTCGTCGAGATGGACAACGGGTTCCTCTTCCTGATGTCGATCTCCGACGGTTCGTCGTTCGCCGTGCTCGCAGCCCGCAGCTGCGACGTCGGTCAGGTGGGCTACGAGATGGCGCTCCTGGTCGACCGGGTCGGCGAGGCGCTCACGCCCGCGCCGCGGTCCGCGGCCGGAGTTCTCGGCTGAACGGATGGTCCGCCGGCTCCGTCCGGCATCTGTCCAAAAGCTTGACGACAAGAGACACTTCTATGGGCCAAGGGATGGGGTGAGCGGTGACGATGCCCGAACGCGATGAGCCGACCGGAGCACTGGTCAGACCGTACGCCGTGACCCGTGGCCGGACCCGGCCGAAGCTGGAAATCGCGCTGGAAGCGCTCGTCGAGACCACCGTGCGTGGCCGTTCCACCGGAGCGGGCAGGGGCGGGAGCGAACACCAGTACATCGCGGCGATGTGCGACGGCGGCAGAGTGCAGTCGCTGGCCGAGATCGCCGCACGCATGCAACTGCCGCTCGGGGTGGCTCGAGTGATCGTCGCGGACATGGCCACCGATGGCCTGGTCGCGGTGTACGAGCCGACATCGCTTGATGATGAGTCCGATGCGGTGGGTACGGAACTGCTGGAAAGGGTGCTGAGTGGACTTCGCAGGCTCTGACATGTCGCGCCGGCCGGCCGCCGGGCGTGTGACATCGGCGAAGATTGTCATCGCCGGTGGTTTCGGCGTCGGTAAGACGACGCTGGTGGGGTCGGTCTCTGAGATCACCCCGCTGACCACCGAGGCGATCATGACCTCCGCCGGTGTTGGTGTCTACGACAACCGGCAGGTGCCGGGTAAGACGACGACCACGGTGGCAATGGACTTCGGCCGGATCAGCATCGACCGGGATCTGATCCTCTACCTGTTCGGCACGCCTGGCCAGACGCGGTTCTGGTTCATGTGGGACGAGCTGGTCAGGGGAGCCATCGGTGCGGTGGTCATGGTGGACACGCGTCGGCTCGCCGACTGCTTCGCCGCCATCGACTTCTTCGAGCACCGACGGCTGCCGTACCTGGTCGCCATAAACTGCTTCGACGGTATGCAGTACCACAACGCCCAGGACGTTCGCGACGCGCTCGCGATCTCCAGCGACGTACCCGTGGTGAGCTGCGACGCCCGTAACCGTGAGTCGACGAAGAACGTACTGATCTCGCTGGTCGAGTATGTGCTGACTATGCGTCGCTCGCGTGCGGTAGCGCCGGCCTGACAGGCTGCTGAAGGTCCCGCTCTGCCCGACAGAGCGGGACTTTTGCGTGCCCGCAGCAGTTTTGGGGTTGGGTGACAGGCTTTTACCGCTGCGACTGGCCGGAGGGTCGGGGGTTCGGTCGCTAGCTCGCGCTCGTGGCAGCGGTCCGGCGCATGGCCACCGCGACCCGTAGCGCGGCTGCTGGGTGCTTCTTCTGATGGCCCAGGTCCCCGCGGAGCTGAGTCGCACGCCCCGCCGCAGTATCCCGCCGCCGTGCCTTACTGTGCCGCCAGGCCGTGCCAGGCCTTGCCAGGCCCGCCCGGCCTCGCCCGGCTCGCCCCCGCGTCGCCCGGCCGCGCTTGGCCCCGGTTGGCCTTGCCCGGCCCGCTTGGCCCCGCTGCGCTGCAGAAGCACATCGAGGAGCCCAAGCAGGCCCGCCGTCTGACCCGAGGAAGGCCGGCCGACCCTGGCCTGCCCGGTCTTGCCAGGCCCCGCTCGGTCTTGCCAGGCCTCGCCCCGGTCTTGCCAGGCCCGCCTGGCCCACCCGGTCTTGCCCGGCCCGCCCGGCTTGCCCGGGCCCGCCCAGCTTGCCCGCCCGGCTTGCCCGGCCTTGCCGGGCTCGCCCAGCTTGCCAAGCCCAGCTCGCCCAGCCTCGCCAGGGCCGCCCAGCTTGCCCGGCCCTGGCCCGCCCGGTCTGCCAGGCCCGCCCGGCCTTGCCAGGCCCGCCCGGCCTTGCCAGGCCCGCCCGGTCTGCCAGGCCCGCCCGGCCTTGCCAGGCCCGCCCGGCCTTGCCAGGCCCGCTCGGCCTTGCCAAGCCCGCTCGGCCTTGCCAAGCCCGCCCGGCCTTGCCAAGCCCGCTCGGCCTTGCCAGACCGCTCAGCCTTGCCCGCCCGGCTTGCCAAGCCCGCCCAGCTTGCCAAGCCCAGCTTGCCAAGCCCAGCTTGCCAAGCCCAGCTCGCCCGGCCTTGCCAGGGCCGCCCGGCTTGCCCGGCCGCCCTGCCTTACGAGGTCAGCTTCGCTCGCCCGGCGTCCTACCGGGCTACCTCGGGCCCTACCCCAGGCCAGCTCGGCCCTACTGGGTCAGGCCCCACCAGGCGGCCAGCCCCGGGCACACCAGGCAACCCGACGGCTCTCTAAGGCCTCGCAAGGAGCCATGCGAGGCTTCGCAGGGGCCGAGCACTGCGACGCTGCAGCCCTTAGAACCCCGCCGAGACGTCCACCCGGCGCCCCTCCCGACTCTCCCGATACCCGGGCCCCTGACCGTCACGCTCCAACCACCCAAGCGGCAGCCACCGCAGCGAACTCCCCCCGAACGCAAAGCGCCAACACAGCAAAACGGCCACACCCCAACACGAGGGCGTGGCCGTTCCGTCAGAGCAAACTGTCAGCTGCTGCGATACCCAGCGTTCCGGTAGTCCTCCTGCTGGGCGCCGCCATCTCGGCTGAAGTCCCAGCCCCCGGCCGCCTCGCGACCTGGCCGGCCGCCGATCGCGTACCCGCCGATCTCCTGGCCGCGCCGCCAGCCCCGGAAGTACCCCGTGGTGTGCGCCGCGATGCTTGCCGCGTCGCGGACGATGCGCAGCGGGCGCTCTTCGCGCAGCGGCGAACCCGGAACCAGGTTGGCCTGCGGAACCCGCTTCGGCAGGCCCGCCGACGTCTCGGCCGCCACCGACGGCGTCGCGGCCTTTTCCGCCGCGCGCCAGCCCGTGTCGGATGGGTTCGTCCAGTCCAGGTTGGTTGAGGCTTCCTCGTCGTGACCCGTGAACCAGGCCGACCGGGCCGCCGCGAAGATCAGCAGGTCGCCGTCGCCTTCGGCCGGGACCGGGGGTGACGTGCTGCGGTCCAGGGCGGTCAGGGTGGTGCGGCGGGCTGCTGCTCGGCCGTTGCGGCCGCCGCGGTCGTCGACCAGGCGCAGCGGGGGCGGCTCGGTGATCGCTGTCACGTCGGCCGGGGTGTTGGTCAGGCCGTTGAGCACCGACTCCACCAGGCGCAGGGACGGCGGCTCCTTGGGCATGTCCTGCCACGGCGGGCGGACCCGGCCGTCCGACGGCGGGCTGCTCACCGCGGCCGGCGGCGGCGTGGCCGCTGCCTCGTCGCTGTTGTTCAGCAGCGGCCAGTTCGCGCGGGAGCCCGGCTCCGGGGTCTCCTGCGTCGAGCGCTGGGCCGGCATCGGCAGCGAGTAGTCCGTCGCGCCGTTCGGGGCCGGCTGTCCGTTGCGGGTGTTGGCCCGGGGCGGGATGACCGTGCGCTGGCGTTCGGCGCGGGCGCTGCTCATGGCCGCGTTGGTCAGGGTCGGGCGGAACGGCTGGCCGCTGTCCGCCGGCGGCACCGACGACGGGCGCGAGCCCGGGACGATCGGCGTCATGCCCGGCGGGGGCGGCGGCACCGAGACGGGCCGGCTGGCCGGGCCCGGATCGGGGGTACGGCTGGGCAGGCCCGACGCGGCGGCCGGAGCAACCGGCGGCGGGGTGACCGGACGTGGCGCGAGCGGCGGTGGCATGACCGGCTCGGGCGCGACGGGCGGGCTGGTCAGCGGGCGCGGCATCGCGGGAGCGTGGCTCGCCGCGGCCGGCTCGGGACGGTTGCGGCGGCCCAGCCGGGTGCCGGTCTCCGCCGGACGCAGGCGGGTGCCCGTGTCGGCCGCGGCGGCGGGGCGGGGCATCCGGGTGCCGGTGTCCACCGGACGGGGCAGGCGGGTGCCGGTGTCCGTCGGGCGGGGCATGCGGGTGCCGGTCTCGGTGGAGCGCTGGTTCTCGGCGGCGCGCCGGGAGCCGGCCTGGCGGCGGCCGGGGCTGCCGCTCAGCGACTGCGGGGTCACGCGGGCGACGAGGGTGCCGACCATGGCCTCGCAGGCGGAGTCGCAGGACCGGACAGCGCCGATCGCGTGCCGCACGGTGTCGGCTGCGGCCGACGACAGAGACTTGTTGATCCCGCCGCGGCGGGGGGACTCGCTGATCGCCACGACGAGCGCGGTGACGGCGGCGACGACCTGGTCGTCGGTGCCGGCGCCGGCGCGGGTCAGCTCCGCTGCCACGTCTTCGGCGACCTGGTCACTGTCGTGACCGCGGCCGGTGAGGCGGCCGGGCTCCGGGAGCGCGTCCAGCACGGCGAGGGCCAGCGGATGGGCCGGATCCGGGTACGCCCGCAGCGCCGCCGGATACAGCTCGCGCAGCACCTCGCGCAGCGAGGTGGCAGCCGCGTGCCGGCCGTTGAGCATCGCGACGTGGGCAGCGAGCACCGGCTTGTAGCTGACCAGCTCGCGGGGCGCCGGGATGGTGGCTGCCGTGAGGGCTCCGGCCTGCAGCGCGCGGGCGAGACCCACGGCGCGACGGGCCGCCGGTGAGGCCGACATCTCCTCGGGGGAGTCGTCGTCGGCGAACCGTTCGGCGAAGTCGTCGGCTGAGTCGTCGTCGGCGACGGCGAGGGGACGGCCGGCTGCGGTCAGCAGCGACGTGACCATGTGGTCGTCGCTGTCGGCGGCGACCGCGGCGTCCGCGAAGCCACTCGTCCGTTCCACGAGCAGCGTGCCGAGCTGGGCATAGCCCCCCGGGTCGTCGCTGATCTCGTGAACGCCGAGCAGCCTTCCCGTGTCGTCCACCACGGCGATGGTCAGTTGCGAGCCGGCCGAGGCCGTCCGCACCGTCTCATCAGCCGACGCCAGACCGCAGTACACGCGCACGAGCGCCACGGCGTCGTCCTCCTCCCCGGGAGTGCTGTATTCGGCCAAGGACTGATGGTCCCTGTTGAGGGGTCAGTCGCGCCAGTCCACAGCGGCAGAGATCTTGCCGATAATCGAGCGCCAACCCAGACTCGCCTGTTGCGCCCCGATTTTACGCAGCTTGCGCCGTCCGAAGAAACCGCCCATTCCGCCACTCTCGGCCGACCGGAGAGACTCGTCCAGGTCGTCGAGCGGCGATCCCGGCGCCAGGGCCAGGATCACGGGCTTGAGGCGCAGGGCGTGGCCCAGGTCCCGGGCCACCTCGCCGGCGGCGATGAGCAGCGGCAGATCCCACGTGTCGTGACCACCGCGCAGGTTCTCCACCACGAGGTCCAGCTCGTAGCGGTCGTCCTGCGCCGGGTCGATGTCGCTCGACTGTACCCGTTCCACGACGGTCGGCCACGTCTCGAGCTGGGCCAGGTCGTGCGGTGCACCCGAACGAATGAAGGAGACCAGCGACTCCGGGGTCTTGAAAGTGAGCAGCTTGCCGCGGTGGCTCAGGAAGATCGGGACCTCTTCGTCCTCCTCCTCGGCCTCAGCGGCCTCTTCCGGCTCGTCGGCGAAGTCGGCCGGGTCGGGCTCGGCCACGACCTCGCCGTCCTCGGTGGTGACCGTGCCGTCGGACTTGCGCTCCGACTTCGTGCCCGCGTCACCCTCGGCGACCAGCGCGGCGAACTCGTCGTCGACGATGACGCCGTCCTCCTCGGCAGCGCGGGCCGCGGCCGCACGCTCCCGGGCGTCGAACGGGTCGTCCTCGTCGGTCTCGATCTCGGTCGGCGTGAGCTCCGAGGCGAGCCGGTACGCCCGCAGCGTCAGCCCCACGCCGCCCGGCATGGCGATCTCGACGGGCGAGATTCGTACCTCATCCCACAGCTCACGGCCGGAGAGCCCGTCCTTGACGACGGCCTTCTCCTCCTTGACCGTCGAGCCCTCTTCGGGCGACTGGCTGGTCACGGTGACCTCCGGGTTGGTTCAAGCGAGCTGTTCGGACGGGTGAGTCTGGGCACACACCTTAGTGTGCGCTCCTGAAAGGAGACCGACCGAGGTCAGAAACCCTTCGGATGCCAGACCGTCTTGGTCTCCAGCAGCGCCGTCATCGGCCGCAGTCCCGGATCGGCGGTGAAGTCGGGCGTGTCGGCCGGCGGGCGGACGACCCGCTTGAGGCTGCCGGCCGCGGACCGCTCCAGCTCGGTGGCGAGCTCGGGATCGGCCACACCGGTGAGGTCGAGCGCGTTGACGTCGTCGTGCGAGGCGAGCCACGGCGCGGTCTCGGCGGCGTGCCCGGTGAGAATGTTCACCACTCCGCCCGGGACGTCGGAGGTGGCCAGCACCTCGGCGAGGGTGACGGCGACCTGCGGCGTGGCGGTGAGCACCACGACCGTGTTCCCGGTGACGATCGCCGGTGCGATGACGCTGACCAGCCCGAGGAACGAGGCCGGGGCGACCACGCCGACCACACCGGTGGGCTCCGGCGCGGAGATGTTGAAGTACGGGCCGGCGACCGGGTTGGCGCTGCCGTGCACCTGGGCGATCTTGTCGGACCAGCCCGCGTACCAGACCCAGCGGTCGACGGCCGCGTCCAGCTCGCCGGCCGCGACGCCCAGCGCGAGGAACTCGTCGCGCCGCGCCTCGACCATCTCGGCGATCCGGTAGAGCACCTGCCCGCGGTTGTAGGCGGTGGCGGCGGCCCACTTCGTCTGCGCCTTGCGGGCCGCCACGACGGCGTCGCGGGCGTCCTTGCGGGAGGCGAGGGCCACGTTGTCGCCGTCCACGAGATAGGTCCGTCCTGATTCGCTGCGCGGGAAAGCCCCGCCGATGTACAGCTTGTAGGTCTTGCGCACCGCGAGCCGACCGCGCCGGTCGCTCTCGGCCGGGGAAGCCGACCGCTCGGCCTTGGCGGCCTTGGCGGGGGACGGGGACTTAGGCAAGGTACGCCTCCAGGCCGTGCCGGCCGCCCTCGCGGCCGTAACCGGATTCCTTGTAGCCGCCGAACGGCGACGTCGGGTCGAACTTGTTGAACGTGTTGGCCCAGACCACGCCGGCCCGGAGCTTGTCGGCCATCGCCAGGATCAATGAGCCCTTCTCGGTCCAGATGCCGGCCGACAGACCGTACGGTGTGTTGTTGGCCTTTTCGATCGCCTCGTCCGGCGTGCGGAAGGTCAGCACCGACAGCACCGGTCCGAAGATCTCCTCGCGGGCGATCCGGTGCGCCTGGGTGACGCCGGTGAAGATCGTCGGGGCGAACCAGAAGCCCTGGGCCGGCAGCTCGCACGGCGGTGACCACCGTTCGGCCCCTTCGGCGGCGCCGACGTCGGAGAGCTCGCGGATGCGGGCCAGCTGCGCGGCCGAGTTGATCGCGCCGACGTCGGTGTTCTTGTCCAGCGGATCACCGACCCGCAGCGTCGCCATCCGGCGTTTGAGGGCGGTGAGCACCTCGTCGTACGCGGACTCCTGGACCAGCAGCCGCGACCCGGCGCAGCAGACGTGCCCCTGGTTGAAGAAGATGCCGTTGACGATGCCTTCGACCGCCTGGTCGATGGGCGCGTCGTCGAAGACGATGTTGGCCGCCTTGCCGCCCAGCTCGAGGGTCAGGCGCTTGCTGGTGCCGGCGACGGACCGGGCGATCTGCCGGCCGACCTCGGTGGAGCCGGTGAAGGCGACCTTGTCGACGCCGGGGTGCTCGACCAGGGTGCGGCCGGTCTCGCCGGCGCCGGTGATGATGTTGACGACGCCCGGCGGCAGGTCGGCCTGCTGGCAGATGTCGGCGAAGAAGAGCGCGGACAACGGGGTGGTCTCGGCCGGCTTGAGCACGACCGTGTTGCCCGCCGCCAGGGCGGGCGCGATCTTCCAGGCCAGCATCAGCAGCGGGAAGTTCCACGGGATGACCTGTGCGGCGACGCCCAGCGGCCGGGGGTCGGAGCCGTGGCCCGCGTACTTGAGCTTGTCGGCCCAGCCCGCGTAGTAGAAGAAGTGCGCGGCGACCAGGGGCACGTCGACGTCGCGGGATTCGCGGATCGGCTTGCCGTTGTCCAGGGACTCCAGCACGGCCAGCTCACGGGAGCGTTCCTGGATGATGCGGGCGATCCGGAAGAGGTACTTGGCGCGTTCGGCGCCGGGCAGGGCCGACCAGGGACCGAAGGCCCGGCGGGCGGCGGCGACGGCCCGGTCGACGTCCTCGGCGCCGGCCGAGGCGACCTCGGCGAGGACCTCCTCGGAGGCCGGGTTGACGGTCTTGAAGACCCCGCCGGAGGACGAGGCGGGCCCGAAGGCGCCGTCGATGAACAGGCCGTAGGAGGGTGCGATGTCGACGACGGAGCGGGACTCCGGCGCCGGGGCGTACTCAAGGAAAGACATGGCCTCAGTCCAGCGTGAAGTAGTCCGGGCCGGCGTAGTGGCCGGTCGTGAGCTTGGTCCGCTGCATCAGCAGGTCGTTGAGCAACGAGGAGGCGCCGAAGCGGAACCAGTCCGGGTCGAGCCAGTCGTCGCCGACCGTCTCGTTGATCAGCACCAGGTACTTGATGGCGTCCTTGGTGGTGCGGATGCCGCCGGCGGGCTTGACGCCGACCTGGCGCCCGGTCTGGGCCCGGAAGTCCCGGACCGCCTCGAGCATGACCAAGGTCACCGGCAGCGTCGCGGCCACGGGCACCTTGCCGGTGGAGGTCTTGATGAAGTCGGCGCCGGCCAGCATCGCCAGCCAGGAGGCGCGGCGCACGTTGTCGTACGTCCCCAGCTCGCCGGTCTCCAGGATCACCTTGAGGTGTGCGGACCCACAGGCTTCCTTGACCGCGACGATCTCGTCGTACACGAAGTCGTAGCGACCGGACAGGAACGCGCCCCGGCTGATCACCATGTCGATCTCGTCGGCGCCGCCGGCGACGGCGTCGCGGGTGTCGGCCAGCTTGACGTCGAGCGGGGCCTGCCCGGACGGGAACGCCGTGGCCACACTGGCCAGGTGCACGCCGGAGCCGGCCAGCACCTCGGCCGCGACCGGGACCATCGCCGGGTAGACGCAGATGGCGGCCACGCTGGGGCAGGTGGGGTCCGAGGGGTCGGGACGCAGCGCCTTGGCCGACAGGGCCCGGACCTTGCCGGGGGTGTCGGCGCCCTCGAGGGTGGTCAGGTCGACCATCCGGATGGCCAGGTCGATCGCCGCCGCCTTGGCGGTGGTCTTCACCGACCGGGTGCCCAGGGCGGCCGCCCGCGCCTCGACGCCGACCTTGTCCACCCCGGGCAGTCCGTGCAGGAAAGATCGGAGGTTGAAGGCGGAACCGGACACAGTGCCACCGAAGGGCGGCTCCGCCGCACTGCCAGAAGAACCGGACAAGTGAGGCAGCCTCGACGTCGCTGTCGCAGTCATGAGAGGGATTCTACGCGGCCCACCGACAGTTGATCTTGAGGAACCCCGGTAGGTTGATCGGCGTGGACGTACTCGTCGTTGATCATCCGTTGGCCCAGTCCCGGCTCACCGTCATGCGTGACGCGCAGAGCGACTCCGGAGCCTTCCGCGCCGCCCTGCACGAACTGACCACCATGGTCGTGTACGAGGCCGCCCGCACCTTCGCCGTCGAGCAGTTCCCGATCAGCACCCCGGTGGCGCCGACCCAGGGCACCCGGCTGGCCAACCCGCCGCTGATCGTGCCGGTGCTGCGGGCCGGCCTGGGCATGGCCGACGCCGCCCTGGCGCTGCTGCCCGAGTCGTCGATGGGCTTCGTGGGCCTGGCCCGCGACGAGGCCACCTACGAGCCGCGCGCGTACATGGAGTCGCTGCCGGGCGACCTCGCCGGGCTGCCCGTGCTCGTGCTCGACCCGATGCTCGCCACCGGCGGCTCGCTGGTGCACTGCTGCCAGCTGCTGGTCGACCGGGGCTGTACCGACGTCATCGTCTGCTGCGTGCTCGCCGCGCCGGAGGGCATCGAGCGGCTGCGCACCTCCGGTCTGCCGCTGCGGCTGGTCACCGCCTCGATCGACGAGGGCCTCAACGAGAAGATGTACATCGTCCCCGGCCTCGGTGACGCGGGCGACCGCCAGTTCGGCGGCATGCCGCGGTTCTGAGGGGATGAAATCCTGGTGAACGTCGCTGGTAGCGCCGCGTGGGGGACGGATCACAGCCCGAGACATACAGTGCCGATTTCCCGAACGAACTGCGAAACAGCTCACGGAAAGTGACAAGCGGCGGGCGTTTCTGGTAGCCCTATGGCACGTCAGTGATGGTTGCGGCCGATGCGTACGGTAGGCGATCTCACGTCTCGGTAAGGTACTGTTCCGGCCGCCAAGCGCCGTGCCGGTGCCGTCGAGCCACGTCACATGCTCACTCCCGGCGTTGCATCAGCCACGTGTACACAGGAGGACCGCCCATGTCTGGGCCGCAGGACGCCATTCCGCCCGCTCGTCCGGTCATCGGTGAGGCCGAGATCGAGGCCGCCGTTCGTGTCCTGCGCAGCGGCATGGTCGTGCAGGGTCCCGAGGTCGCCGCCTTCGAAGCCGAGTTCGGCGAGGTCGTCGGCGGCCGGCACTGCGTGGCCGTCAACTCCGGCACGTCGGCGCTGCAGCTCTCGCTGATGGCGCTGGGCTTCGGCCCGGGCGACGAGATCATCGTCCCGTCGTTCTCGTTCGCCGCCAGCGCGAACGCGGTCCGCCTGGTCGGCGCCACCCCGGTGTTCGCCGACATCGAGGCCGGCAGCTTCTGCCTGGACCCGGACGCCGTCGCCGCCGCGATCACCCCGCGCACCGTCGCGATCATGCCGGTCCACCTGTACGGCCACCCGGCCGCGATGGACCGCATCATGCAGATCGCCGAGCAGCACAGCCTCGCCGTGGTGGAGGACGCCGCCCAGGCGCACGCCGCGGCCCTCGACGGCAAGCCCGTCGGCAGCTTCGGAGCGGCCGGGTGCTTCAGCTTCTACCCGACCAAGAACATGCACTCCCTCGAGGGCGGCATGATCAGCACCGGGGACGCCCAGCTCGCCCGCACCCTGCGCCTGCTGCGCAACCAGGGCATGGAGGCGCGCTACCAGAACGAGATCGTCGGCGCCAACATGCGGATGACCGACGTGGCCGCCGCGATCGGCCGCGTCCAGCTCGGACAGCTCGAGGCCTGGACGGAGAAGCGCCGCGCCAACGCCGCGTACTTCGACGCCAACCTCACCGGTGTGACGGTGCCGCCGGTGGCCGCGGGCGCCCGCCACGTCTACCACCAGTACACGGTCCGGGTGCAGGGTGACCGGGACGCGTTCCAGGCCGGGCTCAAGGAGCTGGGCATCGGCAACGCCGTCTACTACCCGACGCCGATCCACGAGCTGCGCCCGTACCTGAACGAGGACGGCCAGGTCGGCGACTGGAAGCTGCCGGAGACCGACCGCGCGGCCCGCGAGGTCGTGTCGCTGCCGGTGTTCCCGAGCCTGACCCAGGAGCAGCTCGACCGCATCGTCGAGGGCGTCAACACCGTGGCGGCGAAGGCATGAGCGCGCCGAGCGGACTCCGCGCGGGCCTGATCGGCCTCGGCGCGATGGGGCGCAACCACGCCCGCGTGCTCAACCTGCTGGACGGCGTGCAGCTCGTCGGCGTGCTCGACCCGGCGCCGAACGCGGTGGCGCCGCACGGCGTGCCGGTCGTGGCCGACCTGGAGCAGCTCCTCGCGCTCCAGCTCGACTACGCGGTCATCGCCTGCCCGACCGCCCTGCACGAGGAGATCGGGCTGCGGCTGGCCGAGGCCGGCGTGCACGCTCTGATCGAGAAGCCGCTGGCCCCGTCGGTCGAGGCGGCCGGCAAGCTGGTCGAGGCGTTCGAGAGCCGTGGCCTGGTCGGTGCCGTCGGTCACATCGAGCGGTACAACCCGTCGCTGCAGAGCCTGCGCACCCGGCTCGAGGCCGGCGAGCTCGGCGACATCTACCAGGTCGTCACCCGGCGCCAGGGCCCGTTCCCGGGCCGGATCGCCGACGTCGGCGTGGTCATGGACCTGGCCACCCACGACATCGACCTCACCGCCTGGGTGACCGGGCACGAGTATCTGGACGTCTCCGCGCGCACCGTGTCGCGCAGCGGCCGCCCGCACGAGGACATGGTCTCCGCCGTGGCCTCGCTGGGCGACGGCCTGATGGCCAACCACCTGGTGAACTGGCTCAGCCCGTTCAAGGAGCGGTCCACGGTCATCACCGGCGCCAAGGGCAGCTTCGTCGCCGACACGCTGACCGCCGACCTCACCTTCTACGCCAACGGCGCGGTGGACACCGAGTGGGAGGCCCTGCGGGCGTTCCGCGGGGTGGCCGAGGGCGACATGGTCCGGTACGCGATCCCGAAGCGGGAGCCGCTGCTGGTCGAGCACGAGCGCTTCCGTGACGCCGTGGAGGGCAAGGACAGCGACATCGTCACGCTGCGCCAGGGCATGCGTACGGTCGAGGTCGCGGAGGCTGTGCTCCGCTCGGCCACCAGCGGCACGACGGTCGTGATCCCCGCGAAGCGGGCGTGATGTCCGGCCCCGTCGCCGTCGTCACGCCCTGGTATCCCAGCTCCCAGCTGCCGTTCCGCGGTGCGTTCGTCCAGGCCATGACCGAGGCGACCGCACCCGGCACGACGTCGTTCACCGTGTACCACTGCGACAGCTGGGTGGCGCGGCTCTCCGCGGGGCAGGACGCCGAGATCACCGCGGCGTTCCGCGCGTTGATGCCGGCGGCGGGTGCTCCCAGCAAGACGGTCGGCGGGGCCGATCTCGTCACTGTGCCGGTGCCCATGCCGCGGGCGCTGCCGTTCGCGGAGCAGGCCCGGCGCGCCGCCGACGCGCTCAAGATCGCGCTCGGCGGCCGGCCGCTCGACGCCGAGGTCGTGCACGCGCACGTCGGCCTGCTCGGCGGCCTGCCGGCCCTGCGCAACATGCGGCCCGGCAGCCGGCTGTTCGTCACCGAGCACGCCACGTTCCTGGACCGGATGCTCGCCGAGCCGGACGGCCACGCCGGCTACGCCGAGGTGCTGGCGGCCTGCGAGGCCTTCTTCGTGGTCGGCGATGAGCTGCGCGAGCAGCTCACGACGGCCTTCCCCGAGCACGCGGACAAGCTGCGGCCGATCGCCAACCCGATCGACTTCGCCACCCCCCGCGCCGAGCCGGTGAAGACGCTGCACCGCTGGCTGTTCGTCGGCGGCCTGATCGAGCGCAAGGGTGTCACCTGGTTGCTCGAGGCGTTCGCCGCCTGCCGCCGGCAGGAGCCGGCCCTCACCCTGACTCTGGTGGGCGAGGGTGAGTTGCGTGGCCGGCTGGCCGAGCGGGCCGAGGAGCTGGGCGTGGCCGAGGCGGTGACCTTCGCCGGCGCACTGTCGCCCGTGGAGGCCCTGAGCCTCATGCGGGAGCACGACGTGCTCGTGCACCCGAGCCGCTACGAGACCTTCGGCGTCGTCGTCATCGAGGCGGCCGCGGCCGGTATGCCGGTGATCGTCACCCGCTGCGGCGGCCCCGAGCAGACCCTGGCCGGCATCGAGTCCGACGCCGGGCAGCTGATCGAGGTCGAAGAGGACAGCGCGGCCATCGTGGCCGGGTACGAGCAGCTGCGGGACCGGTACCCCGACGGCATGGACCTGGACCGGGCCCGCCGCGTCCTGGCCGACCGCTTCGGCTACCAGGCGGTGGCCCGTCAGCACCACGAGGCCTGGTTCGCCCCGCAGTCCCGGCCCTGAGCCTGATCCGACCGACGGCATTCTGGAGCATCATGCGAGTTCTTTTCCTTGCCCTGGGTGCCAACCGGCGGCTGGCCGTGACCGAGGAGACTCGCACGCTGGCGGCGGCGGGTGAACGTCCCGTCGTGCTGGTCGACAAGGCGGAGGCCTGGTCCGACGACGAGTTCGCCGCCGGAGTGGAGCTGGTCGAGCTGGCCCGGCTGGGCCGTGAGCACTGGCCGCTCGCCGCCGAGCGTCTCGTCCTCGACCGGGCGCCGAAGTCCCTGCTGCGGCGCGTCGGGGGCCGCCGCGGCAAGCGGCTGGTGTCGGCGTACGACCGGCGCATCGGCCGCCCGCTGCACCGGCGGGTTTTCCTGCCCCTGTACGGTCGGCTGTGGCGAGACGCCGGAGACCGCCCCCTGGCCGAGTTCAGCCGCCGGTGGGGACGGTTCGACGCGCTCGTGGTGACGGACCCGCAGTCGTTCCCGGTCGCCCAGCGCCTCGCCACGGACGGGCGCCACCGACCGCGTATCGCCTTCCGTATCGACCAGGTGACCAGCCCAGGGCATCAAGGGGAAACCGTGGACCATGAGGACAAGGTATGACCGCTAGCGAACGGCGTCCTCGCCTGCTCTATCTCGCCTTCTATTTCCCCCCGTCGCGGGCCAGCGGTGTCTACCGGGCCCGGGCGACGGCGAACCACTTCGCGCGCGCCGGCTGGGACGTCACGGTCTTCGCCGCGCCGCTGGGATTCCTCTACGACGTGATCGGCTCCACCGACGAGAAGCTGCTGGACACCGTCGACCCGCGGATCACCGTCGAGCGGCCCGAGCTGGACACCTTCCGGTGGGAGCACGAGCTGCAGAACATGAGCTGGTTCCGCGGCACGATGCCCACGGTGTCCAAGAAGTTCTTCGAGTGGCGCGAGGCCAAGCAGTTCCCCGAGCAGTACGTCTCCTGGGCCCGTTCGTCGGTCACCAAGGCCCTCAAGCTGCACCGGCGGGAGAAGTTCGACGCGGTGCTGGCCACCGGCAACCCGTTCTCCGCCTTCGCCGCGGGCTGGGCGATCGGCAAGCTGGCCAAGATCCCGTACGTGATCGACTACCGCGACTCCTGGACCCTCGACCTGTTCAAGGACGAGCCCGCGTACCCGCCGGAGCATCCGACGTGGAAGTGGGAGCGCCGGGTGATCGGCAAGTCCGCGGCGACGGTCTTCGTCAACAACGCCCTGCGTGACTGGCACGCCGACCGCTATCCGCAGGCGGCCGACCGGATGATGGTCGTGCCGAACGGCTGGGACCCGGACCTGCTCGAGCTGCCCTCGGCCGAGTCGGTGGAGACGACCGCTCCGCAGCGTCCGCTGAAGTTCGGCTACCTCGGCACGGTGACCACGCACCAGCCGGTGGAGGAGATGGCGGAGGCCTTCCGGATCGCCCGCACGCACCCGGATCTGGCCGGGTCCGAGCTCAACATCTTCGGTCACCTGGGCTTCTTCAAGCACAGCCACTCGAGCTTCCTGCCCCGGCTGGGCCTGGACGCCGCGGGCCAGGTCGATCCGGCCACGGACGCCGGTCTGCGGCTGCGAGGGCCGGTGTCCAAGACCGAGGTGTCCTCGGTCTACGCCGACAGCGACGTGCTGGTGTTCCTGGCCGCCGGTGGGCGGTACGTCACCTCGGGCAAGATCTTCGAGTACATGGCCACCGGCCGGCCGATCGTCTCGGTGCACGCGCCGGACATCGCGGCCCGTGAGGTGCTCGAGGGTTATCCGTTGTGGTTCCACGCCGACAGCCTCGATCCCGAGAAGCTGGCGCAGTCCTTCATCGAGGCCGGTCAGGCGGCTCGGGAGGCCGGCCCGGAGGTGCGCGAGGCCGCCCGCCGGCACGCCGACACCTTCCAGCGGGACACGCTGCTGGAGCCGCTGGAGACCCGGATGCGCGCCTTCGTCCGACCGTCGACCGTTCAGGAGTTGTCGTCGTGAGCACGCCAGCTGACCCGGTGACCCGGCCCCGCGTCGTCGTCCTCGCCCTCAGCTACAAGCTGACCACCCGGGTCCGGTCCTACGTGCAGGACCTGGTGGACGCCGGGGTGGACATCGACCTGCTCGTGGCCGAGAACAGCAGCACGGAGGAGGCCGCCCTCGATCCGCGGGTGCGCGTCCACCGGGTGTTCGAGGTCGAGGCGACCGACGTGCCGATCCGGCGGATCGAGCGGGGTGTCCTGTTCACCCTGCCGGCCAAGGCGTTCGGCAAGGCGCGGTCGATGACCGTCGGCCGGCCGGCGCTGAAGAAGGTGGACGCCGGCCTGGCGCTCACCCGGCGGGCCCAGTCCCGGGTGTCCAAGGGTATCCACAAGAAGATGTTCTGGCCGACGTTCAAGGTCATGCGCCCGCTGATCCTGTCCCGCCGGGGGCAGCAGCGGCTCGCCCAGCTGGACCTGGCCCGGGCCGACCGGATCGTGGCCGCCGACCAGCCGTCGGTGCCGCTGGCCTGGCGGCTGTCGCGGCGTTACCCGGGGGTCCGTACGACGACGGCCCTCGACCGCAAGCCCTACGTCGGCGACAAGTAGCGAAACGCCAAAAAGGCCCCCCGCGCCGAGCGGGGGGCCTTTTTCGTGGGTCAGCGAGCGGCGAAACGCTCGGCCAGCACTTCGACGACCCGCTTCGCCGCGGCGCCGTCGCCGTACGGGGTGCCCCGCTCGGCCTGCGGGGCGGGACGGGTGGCCAGCGTGGTCCAGGTGTCGCCGAGCTCGGCCGGGTCCGTCACGAGGTGGTTCCAGCCGTCCTCGAGCGTCTCGACCCATTCGGTCTCGGTGCGCAGGGTCGTGCACGGCCGGCCCAGGAGGTAGGCCTCCTTCTGCAGGCCGCCCGAGTCGGTGACCACACCGGCGGAGCCGAGCACAGCGGCCACCATCGACGCGTACGGCAGGGGCGTGCCGACGTGCACCGCGCCCTGCTGCAGCTTCAGGCCCTGCGCCTCGGCCCGGGCCACCAGCCGCGGGTGGGCCAGCAGCGCCACCGGCACGGGCAGCTCGGCCAGGGCACCCAGCAGCTGCGACAGCCGCCGCGGATCGTCGGTGTTCTCCGCGCGGTGCAGGGTGGCCAGCAGGTACGGCTGGGCGGGGTCGATGCCGTCGGGCAGCGCCGGGGCGGGGTGCCGGCCGGCCAGCACGTCGTCGCGGACGCGGTAGCAGACGTCGACCATCACGTCGCCGACCAGCTCGGCCCGGTCACCCAGGCCCTCGGAACGCAGGTGGCGGACCGCTTCCTCGGTCGGGGCGAGCAGCAGGTCGGCCGCGTGGTCGGTGAGCACCCGGTTGTGCTCCTCCGGCATCCGGCGGTTGAACGAGCGCAGCCCGGCCTCCAGGTGCGCCACCGGGATGTGCATCTTGACCGCGGCGACGGCGCCGGCCAGCGTCGAGTTGGTGTCGCCGTAGACCAGCACCCAGTCCGGCTTCTCCAGCTCCAGCACCGGGTCCATGGCGCTGAGCACCGCGCCGGTCTGCACGCCGTGGCTGCCCGAGCCGACCCCCAGGTGCACGTCCGGGTCGGGGATGCCGAGCCCGGTGAAGAACACGTCCGACAGGTTGACGTCGTAGTGCTGTCCGGTGTGGACGATCACGTGCTGGTGGTCGGTGCCGGCGAAGGCCTGCGCGATGGGTGCCAGCTTCACCAGTTGTGGCCGGGCGCCGACAATGCTCAATACCTTCATCGCAGTCTTCTCCGTGGAGTCAGGAAACCGGCTGGTCGAGTTCGCCGGCCCACCCTACAGGGCGGCCGGGGTCAGGCTTCCGGGCCGGGACGACCGCCGGGGACGCCCCGCTTACGCCAGATGCGGACCAGTCCGACCGGCACGCTGACGATGCCCCGGGTGGGCCGGCGCGCGCCCTGCACGACCGTGGTGCCGACCCGGAACGGGGTCGAGGCGCGCAGGTCGGCGATGTCGTTGCGGGCCCGGGCGAGCCGGCTCTCGGCCTTGGCGATGGTGGCGTCGCGGGCCGCGACCTCCTTCTCCAGCTGCCGGATGCGCTGGTCCTGGGCCTTGATCCGGTCGGCCGCGTCGGCGAGCTTGCTGCGCAGCGGCCGGCTGAGCAGGTCCTGGAACACGTACTCACCGGTGAGCCGAAGCAGGGCGCGCAGGTCCGGGCTCTCTCCGTCGAGCACGACCGGCGTGTCCGTCAGGTGCGTGCGCAGCGGCGCGAGGCGGTCGACCCGCGCGGCCAGGACGGCGCAGTGCGCCCCGTGCCGCGAGACCTTGTCCAGCGGTACGACCTGGAGCACCTGGCAGCCCGCGGCGACCAGCTCGTCGAGCAGCCGGTGGTAGGGCAGGTCGGGCACCGGCCAGCCGAGCAGGAGCAGCGCGCGGCCGCCGACGGGGAGCTCCCGCAGCGCCGGGGCCACCGTCTCGACGTCGACGTGGGCTTCGGGCTTGGGACCCAGGAAGGCGGTCACCACGGTGCCGGCGTCCATCTTCTCGCCGTCGGGCACGTACGCCCGGTACGTCTCGGCCGGGGCCCGCAGCAGCTCGCGGAGTGCCTGGCCGTTCTCGCTCACCTCCACGACGGTCGTCACATCGCCGACGAGGGGAAGCAGTTCGTGAATGAGCATGTTGATGCCGATCCTCAGCCGATGCGGGTGAAGGTGTAGAGCCCGATGGGGCTACGCCGGAAGCGGTACGGCTCCCAGCCGTCGAAACGCATGCCGCAGGCGTCCAGCAACGGCAGGTACTTGTCCCGCCCGCGGACCACCTGATAGTTGCCGTACACGTGGTCGCCGTCCTGGCCCCAGTCGCCGATGACGAGCTTGCCGCCCAGCCGGACCAGCGAGGCCAGGTTGCGGGTGGAACGGGCCCATTCCGCGTCGTCCAGGATGTGGAAGAGCACGTCGACGGTGAAGACGACGTCGTACAGCCACGGCGTGCGCCAGCCCGAGAGCGTGGTCTGGTGGTATCGCGGGCCGCCGCCCAGCTCCCGGCAGTGCGCGATGGCCGCCTCGCTGCCGTCGATGCCGTCGACCTGGTGGCCGAACTTGGCCAGCTCCCGGCTGAAGTAGCCCTTGCCGCAGCCGGCGTCGAGCAGGTAGAGCGGCGCCACGGGATTGTTCTGCAGACCGACGCGGTCCATGAGCATGGTGAGTCGTCGCAGGTAGAACATATAGTTGGTCGCCTCGTCGAACGAGATGTCGCCGCCGGAGCGCAGATCGGTCTCCTGCTGGTGGCGCTCGTTCCAGTACTTCGAGGCTTCCGCGTCGGTGAGAAGCGTCATGACATGATCCACCTTCGCAGCGGGAGCAGGTGACGCGAACCTGCGCAGAGTAGTACCTCGGTGCGGGCCGCGGTCATCAACTTCGGAGAAAAGAGGCTGGATGTCGCGCCGGACCGTGGTCTACCTCGCGCTCGGCAGCCGGCGGATCAACGCAGCGCTACGGCTGAGCGCCCAGGCGGCCGCCGGTGGTGCCGCGGTGACGCTGGTCGTGCTCGACGGACCGGCCTGGTCCGCTGTCGAGCCACCGCCCGGAGTGGAGCTGCGCCGGTTGCCCGACCGGCGCGCTGTCGCGGCGTTGTTGGCGGGCCGCGCCCTGCCGGCGGGTGCCGCCGTGGTGGCCGGCGATGTGCCGGCACTGGTCGCGGCCTGGAGCGTGGGACGCCGGCGGCGTGACGTCACGGTCACCGTCGAGCCGGACGCCGAGCGTGGCCGCCGGCCGCAGCCGGCCGACCTCGCCGTCGTGACCCCGTGGTATCCGGGCCCGAACGACGACTTCGCCGGCGCCTTCGTCCGGGCCACCACCGACGCGGTGCGTTCCGGTGTGGGCACGGTCTCGACGCTGCACAGTGAGGGCTGGTTCTATCCGCGCGCCGAGGCGTCGCCGGACGCGGTCGACGCGGTCACCGACCGGCTGGCCGCGCGGGCCGGGCTGGTCGTCGTCCGGGACACGCCGCAGGGCGAGCTGTGCCGGGTGGCGGTGCCGAGCCTGACCACCGGTGGCTACCCGCAGTGGATCGACGCCCACGTACGCGCCGTACGCGCCGCGCTGCCGACCGGCCGGATCGAGGCGCCGGTGGTGCACGCCCACACCGGTCTCTACGGAGGTGCCGTGGCGGCCGCGCTGGCCCGGCCGGAAGCCCGTGTCGTGGTCACCGAGCACGCCACGTTCCTCCCGCGGGTGCTGGGCAAGGCCGGCGTGCGCAGCCGGTACGCCGCCATGCTCAACCGGGCCGACGTGGTGCTGTGCGTGGGTGGCAGCCTCCGCGACTACCTGGGCGCCGAGTTCCCCCAGCACGCCGCCAAGTTCCAGGTCGTGCCCAACCCGATCGACTTCGCCGGCTTCGCGGTCCGCCCCGAGCCCGTGACCGAGCTGAAGAGGTGGCTCTACGTCGGGCGGCTGATCGAGCACAAGGGCGTACGGGTCCTGCTGGAGGCCTTTGCGATCGCCGCGGCCGCGGATCCGTCCCGGACGCTGACCATGGTCGGGTCCGGCCCGCTGACCGAGGAGCTCGGTCGCCGCGCGGCCGAACTGGGGCTGGCCGACCGGGTCCGGCTGCTGGCCCCGGTGCGGCCGGATCAGGTCGCCGCGCTCATGCACGATCACGACCTGCTGGTCCACCTGAGCAGCAAGGAGACGTTCGGCATGACCGTCGTCGAAGCGGTCGCCACCGGGCTGCCGGTGCTGGTGGCCGCCAGCGACGGACCGCGGGAGACCATGGCGGGCCTGTCCGGCGTCGCCGGCCGGCTGGTCGAGGTGGACTGCCCGCCGGAGCGCGTGGCCGAGGCGTTCGAGGAGCTGGTCAAGGAGCTGCCGCAGCTTGATCTCGTGGCCGCCCGGGAGGCCCTGCGGGAGCGGTACGGCACCACGGCCGTCGCCGCCCAGCTGCAACGGTGGTACCAGGAGCCGATCACCGCAGTCACCGAGCCGGCCTTCACGCCCGGCGACCGGATCGTCGTGCTCGTCACCGACGCCACCGCCGCCGCGCGGGTGCGTGCGGCGCTGCCGCGTGCGGTCGCCGCCGGGGCGCAGGTCGACGTGCTGACCACGGTGGACGGCATCACGGAGGGCGCCGGGGTCACCGTGCACCGCTTACGGGCCGGCGCCGGTCTTGAGCGCATCCGGCATGCCGAGGATGTCGTTGTCCGGAAGGCGCCGGGAAAAGTCGTCGACGGTCTGCTGAACGTGGCCCGCCGACGGCCGGAACCGGGCTGGGAGGTGCTGCTGCGCCGGGCCCGCCGGCTGCATCGCCGCGGTGCGCGCAAAGCGGAGGCCGTCCTCATCGGTCCCCGGTGGGCGCGCAAGCGTTCCGACGCGCTCTGGTCGGAGCTGCGCGGCGAGCTGCTGCCGGGTCTGGACCTGGCGCGGACGCGCTACGTGGTGGCCGCCGGGCCGGTCGCCCGGGAGCTGGCCGGCCGCCTCGTCGCGGGTCACCCCGGCGTGGTCGTCACCGGGTCCCTCGATCAGGTGCCCGGCAGCGGTACGGGGCCGGGAAAGTAACCGATCGGCATAATGCTGGAAACGCCTGCTTAGCGAAGAGGTTCCAGCGGTACGGGCGAGCGGGGGTGTCATAGACTCCCGTCGTCTTTCAGACTTGAGTCGCCGGGGAGGCGCGTAGTGGGTGGGCCCGACGTCAGTGTTGTGGTGGCCGTGTACAACACGATGCCGTACCTGACGGAGTGTCTGCGTTCGCTGGTCGACCAGAGCATCGGGATCGACCGGCTGGAGATCCTCACCATCGACGACGGGTCCACCGACGGCAGCGGCGCCGAGCTGGACCGCTGGGCGGCGGAGTATCCGGGCACCTTCAAGGTGCTGCACCAGGAGAATTCCGGCGGTCCGGCGGGCCCGAGCAACCGCGGCCTGGACCTGGCCACCGGCCGGTACGTCTTCTTTCTGGGCGCCGACGACTACCTCGGCACCGAGGCGCTGCAACGGCTGGTCACCGCGGCCGACGAGCTGGAGGCCGACATCGTGCTGGGCCGCCTGGTCGGCGCCGGCGGCCGGGTGGTGAACCAGGCCGTCTTCGCCCCGGGCAACCGCGACGACATCACGCTGGTCAACTCGGCGCTGCCCTGGGCGCTGTCCAACACCAAGCTGTTCCGCCGCTCCCTGCTGGAGGAGCACCACATCCGCTATCCGGAGGAGCTGCGCTCCGGCAGTGACCAGCCGTTCACCATCCGCGCGGTGATGGCGGCCCGGCGGATCGCGGTCCGCGCCGACTACGAGTTCTACTACGCGGTGCGGCGCACGGACTCCAGCAACATCACGTACCGCACCTCGCTGTCCGGCTTCGTGCAGGACGCCGCGCTGATCATGGACACGGTCGCCGACGTCATCACCGACCCGGAGGCCCGCGACGCGGTGCTGCGCCGGCACTTCACGTGGGAGCTCGGCAAGCTGCTGGGCAAGCGTTTCCTCGAGGCGGACCAGGAGGAACGGGTCCGCGTGCAGGAGGGTGTCCGCAAGCTGGCGGACACGTACCTGACCGAGGAGATCCGGGCCGGCCTGGACGTGCGGCACCGGATCCCGCTCAGCGTCGCCCAGTACGGCACGGTCCAGGATCTGCTGACCGTCGCGAAGCACTTCGCCGAGCACGGCCTGTCACCGGTGGTCGCCGAGGGTGAGCGCTACTACCTGAACTTCCCCGGCTTCCGGGACCCGGCCCTCGGCTTCCCCGACGAGTGGTTCGACGCGACCTCGCACGTCCGCCAGCTCGTCCACCAGACCGGCCCGGCCGACGTGCGCTGGGGCCGGACCCCGGACGGCCGGCGGGCCCTGCTGGTCGGCTGGCACACCTCCCTGCCCAACCTGAACAGCGGCGACGGCCCGGCCCCGCAGGTGACGGCGGGTGACCTCCCGGCCACCCTCACCGAGTCCGCCAACGACGACGACGGCGGCACCCGGGTCCTGGGCTATCTGACGATCGACGACATCGTCGCCGGGCAGACCAAGCGGCGGCAGCGGCGGCGCGTGCGCTTCAGCTGGACCACCCGCGGCGAGTCGTACAGTCTTCCGGTGACCGCGTTCGACCTCTCGCGGGCGACGCGTATCCTCCATCGGCGTGGCCTCCGTTTTCACCTCGTCGGCGCCGAGCTCGACGAGAAGGCCAGGCTGCACGTCGTGAGCACCACCGTCACCCCCCGCCGGATCGCCGGCCGTCTCGCGCGCCGGCTTCGCCCCAAGCGCTGACCCGCGCCAAGGAGGATGTACCCCAGCATGAAGATCTGTGTCGTCGCCCTGGGCAAGATCGGGCTGCCGCTCGCCGTCCAGTTCGCGTCCAAGGGGCACACCGTGATCGGGGCGGACGTCTCCGAGCCGACGGTGCGCACCGTCAACGACGGCCTGGTGCCCTTCCCGGGTGAGGCCGACCTCGATGTCAAGCTCAAGCAGGCGGTCAACGCCGGTCTGCTGACGGCCACCACCGACACCGCGGCCGCCGTGGCCGAGGCCGAGGCCGTGGTCGTGGTGGTGCCGCTGTTCGTCGACGGCGAGGGCGTGCCGGACTTCGGCTGGATGGAGTCCGCCACCCGCGACATCGCCCGTGGCCTGCGCCCCGGCACCCTGGTCAGCTACGAGACCACCCTGCCGGTCGGCACCACCCGCACCCGCTGGGCGCCGCTGCTGGAGCAGGGCTCCGGCCTGGTCGCCGGGCGCGACTTCCACCTGGTCTTCAGCCCCGAGCGGGTGCTCACCGGCCGGGTCTTCGCCGACCTGCGCAAGTACCCGAAGCTGGTCGGCGGCGTGGACGCCGCGTCGGCGCAGCGCGGTGTCGAGTTCTACGAGGCCGTGCTCGACTTCGACGACCGGCCCGACCTGGACCGCCCGAACGGCGTCTGGGACCTCGGTTCGGCCGAGGCCGCCGAGCTGGCCAAGCTGGCCGAGACCACCTACCGGGACGTCAACATCGGGCTGGCCAACCAGTTCGCCCGGTACGCCGACACCATCGACGTCGATGTCAACCTGGTCATCGACGCCTGCAACACCCAGCCGTACAGCCACATCCACCGGCCCGGGATCGCGGTCGGCGGGCACTGCATCCCGGTCTACCCGCGGCTCTACCTGTGGAACGACCCGTCGGCCACGGTGGTCCGCTCGGCCCGCGAGGCCAACGCGGCGATGCCGGCGTACGCGGTCGACCTGCTCGCCGCCGCGGTCGGTGACCTCGACGGGCTGGGCGTGCTGGTGCTCGGGGCCGCCTACCGGGGCGGGGTCAAGGAGACGGCGTTCTCCGGCGTCTTCCCGGCCGTGGAGGAGCTGCGCCGCCGCGGCGCGAAGCCGTACGTGTCCGACCCGATGTACTCCACCGCCGAGCTGACCGCCCTGGGTCTGCCGCCGTGGAACGGCGAGGAGCTGGGCGCGGCGGTCGTGCAGGCCGACCACGCCGAGTACCGCGGCCTCACCGCCGCGGACCTGCCCGGCGTCAAGGTGATCGTCGACGGCCGGCGCACCACCGACCCGGAGCGCCTCGAGGGCATCCGCCGGATCGTCATCGGCGGCTGACGTGTGGTCCCGGGGCGGCTCCGGCCGCCCCGGGCAACGTCCGGCCGGTCAGCCCCGCTCGATCTCGCGGCTGACGATCTCGCCGCTCTCGTCGACCCAGCCCTTGGGCCGGGCCGGGTTGCCGGCCACCAGCTGGTAGGGCTGGACGTCCTTGGTCACGACCGAGCCGGCCGCGATCATCGCGTACTCGCCGACCTCGATGCCGCAGATCAGCGTGGCGTTCGCGCCGATCGAGGCGCCCCGCCGGACCAGCGTCGGGGTGATCTTCCAGTCCGGGTTCTGCGCCCGCGGCCGCAGGTCGTTGGTGAAGACCGCGCACGGGCCGACGAAGACCTCGTCCTCGATCGTGACGCCCTGGTAGACCGAGACGTTGTTCTGAATCTTGACGCGGCTGCCCACGACGGCGTTGGCGTCGAGGTAGACGTTGCGCCCGATCACGCAGTCCTCGCCGACCACGGCGGACGAGCGGACGTGCGCGAGGTGCCAGACCTTGGTGCCGGCGCCGAGCGTGGCACCCTCCTCCACGTCCGCGGAGGGGTGCACGAACGGCGGCCGGGCGCCGGCGGCATCGGTGTCATTGTGGGTGTGATCCATCAGAGCAGTGTGAGCCCTGAGGAGCGCCCAGCCGAAATCGGGGAAACAATTCCGGAATCCGACCGGTGCTAATCTGGGCGTTCTCCTCTCCAGACCTCGTACGGACGGCCCGCGCACCGCTATGACCATGATCAGCGTCGTCGTTCCCGCGTGGAGCGTTCAGGGATATCTCGCCGAGGCGCTGTCCTCGGTCCTCGATCAGCAGACGGTGGACGCCGAGGTGATCGGCGTGGATGACGCGTCGCCGGATCACAGCGGCGAGGTCCTCGACGAGCGGGCCGCCCGCGACTCCCGGTTGACTGTGGTGCACCTCACGACCAACGGCGGCCCCGGCCCGGCCCGCAACGCCGGCCTGGAGCAGGCCACCGGCGAGTACGTCTGGTTCGTCGACGGTGACGACCGGATCGTGCCCGGCGCGCTCGCCGCGGTGGAGGCCCGGCTGCGCGAGGAGAAGCCGGACGTGCTGGTCGTCGGGGCCGCGCGGGAACGGTGGAACAGGTCGGTGTCCGGCTGGCGTACGCCGGGGTCCGCGGCCACCGGGGCCGAGGCGTTGACCCGGGCGGCACCTCCGCTCGGCGCGCTGATCGTGCGCCGGCAGTTCCTGCTCGACTCCGGCATCCGCTTCCGGCCGGGCTGGTACGAGGACGTGGCTTTCGCGTACGCGGTGCTGGCCGAGGCGGGCACTGTCACGACCTTCGAGCCGGCCTGTTACATCCGCCGGCTGGACCGCGACGGCTCGATCCGCACCACCCGCTCGCCCCGGCACGCCGACGCGGTCGCCCAGTACGACGACGCGCTGAGCCGTCCCGTGGTCGCCGCCGCGTCTGGAAAGCTGCGCCGGCGCGCGCTGGACCGGGCCGTCACCGAGCTGCTCACGATCGTCGAGGACGACAGCCGTACGCCCCGCGCGGCCCGCCGGGCGATGTTCACCGCGGTGTCGGAGCTGCTGCGCAAGCACGAGGCCGGGGCCGCCGCCCGTCCCGGTGGCGCCGCCGGCCTGCGGCTCAAGCTGCTCTCCGCTGACTCCTTCAGCGGCTACCGGGCGTTGCGCGGCGTGGCCGGCTTGGCGCGCTCGGTTCGCCGGGTGCCGCGTACGGCCAAAGCCCGCCTGCGCAAGCCGGCCCTGCGCTGGTACTACAAGTGGCAGCTGCGCCGCCCGATCGACGAGAGCCTGGCCGTGTACGCCGCGTACTGGTATCGCGGTTATGCCTGCAACCCGGCCGCCATCTACGAGAAGGCCAAGGAGCTGGCCCCCGGCGTCCGCGGCGTCTGGGTGGTCAAGCGGGGCCACCGGCCGCTGCCCGAGGGCGTCGACCACGTCATCGCCGGCAGCCGGGCCTACTACCGCACCATCGCCCGCGCCAAGTATCTGATCAACAACGCCACCTTCCCGCCGGAGGTGGTGAAGCGGCCGGGTGCGGTCCACGTGCAGACGCACCACGGCACGCCGCTCAAGACCATGGGCCTCGACCAGCCGAAGTTCCCGGCCTCCACGGCCACCTTCAACGCCGAGCGGATGCGCCGCAACATCGCCAAGTGGGATTTCAGCATCACCGCCAACCGGCACACCACCCTGCTCTGGGACCGGCAGTTCCCGATCCGGGGCGAGACGCTGGAGACCGGCTATCCGCGCAACGACCGGCTGGCCCTGGCCACCGAGTCGGACGTCGCGGCCGCCCGCGCCGAGCTCGGCCTGGCGCCCGGCGAGCGGGTGGTGCTGTACACCCCGACCCACCGCGAGTGGCACGCGACCTTCACCCCGGTGCTCGACGTCGACGCGCTGGCCGAGGCGCTGGGCCCGGACACCCGGGTGCTGCTGCGCGGCCACTACTTCTACGGCCTGGCCGGCTTCCCGGCCCTGCACCCACGGGTCACCGACGTGTCCGCGTTCCCCTCGGTGGAGACGCTCTACCTGGCCGCCGACGCGCTGATCACCGACTTCTCCTCGGTGATGTTCGACTATGCCGTGCTGGACCGGCCGCTGATCATCTTCGCGCCGGACTGGGAGATCTACCGGGCGGTGCGGGGCGTCACGTTCGACCTGGAGACCGAGCACCCGGGCACGTTCACCCGGACGTTCGACGAGCTGGTGGCCGCGTTCCGCACCGGCCAGGTGGACAGCCCCGAGGCCACCGCGGCCCGGGCCCGCTTCCGGGCGCGGTTCTGTGCCCTGGAGGACGGCCACGCCGCCGAGCGCGTGGTCCGGCGGGTGTTCGCCGATGTCTGAGCCCATGACCGAGCCGATGTCCGGGCGGATCCCCGGTCTGGTCAGCGTGATCGTGCCGATCTACAACGTCGAGCCCTTCCTGCGCGACTGCCTCGACTCGCTGCGCGCGCAGACCTACGCCGACCTCCAGGTGCTGATGGTCGACGACGGCAGCACCGACGGGTCCGCGGCCATCGCGGCTGAGTTCGCGGCGGCGGATCCCCGTTTCGAGATCATCCGGCAGGCCAACGCCGGGCTCAGCGCCGCCCGCAACGTGGCCGTGCCGGCCGCGCGGGGCGAATACCTGGCCTTCGTCGACAGTGACGACGTGCTGGCCGCGCACGCGTACGAGCTGCTGGTGCAGGCGCTGGCCGGCGGCGCGGACTTCGCCAGCGGTGCCGTCCGGCGGTACTCCTCACGCGGTGCGTACCGCGGGGCGCCGCACAACGAGGCGATCGCCACCACCGACCTGAACACGCACGTCACCCGCCGGCCGGAGCTGCTGCGCGACCGCACGATCTGGAACAAGCTGTACCGCCGCGACTTCTACGACGCGCACGGCTTCGAGTTCCCGGTCGGCCGGCTCTTCGAGGACGTGCCGGTCACCGTGCCGGCGCACGCCCTGGCCACCAGCGTCGCGGTCGTCAACGAGCCGATCTACTTCTGGCGGGTCCGCGAGGGCGCGGTCCGCTCGATCACCCAGTCCAACAATGACCTGCGCAACCTCGTCGACCGCTTCTTCTCGGTCGAGCTGACCCGCAAGCTGCTCACCGACGCCGGCCAGGACGAGCTCCGCCGGGTGTACGAGGAACAGGCGGTCTGGGACAAGCTCAGCAGCTACCTCCGGTTCCTGCCGGCGGCCTCGCCGGAGTTCCGCGAGACGTTCATGCGGCTGGCCACCGATTATCTCGCCGAGCTCGACCCGGGAGCGGTCGACCGGCAGCCGGCCAAGGTCCGCAAGCACTGGCAGCTGATCCGGGACCGCCGCATCGACGACCTGGTCGAGCTGATCGACCGCGGCTTCCGCAAGCCCAAGGCGGCAGCGCAGCGCCCGCTGGAGTCCGCGGTCCGCAGCCTGGTCTGGCGCGACGGCCGGCTGGAGCTGACCGGCTACGCCTACGTGCCCGGCGGCCCGCCGCGCCGGTTCGGCTCGATGCGGCTGCTGTGGCTCTCCAGCGACGGCGGCCGGCGCCGCCTCCCGCTGCGGGCGCGGGCCCACCGTGATCCCGAGGCCCGCCCGGCCGAGCAGGCCGCGGGCTTCACCGTCTCGATCGATCCGGCCGTGATGCGCAACGGCAAGGTGTGGCGCAGCGGCAGCTGGACGGTCGCGGTCGCCGCCGCCCGCGGCATCACGGTCCGCCGCGCCGGCCTGCGGATGCCCGAGGGCTGGAGCGATCCGCTGCCCCGCCGGCAACTGGAGCCCGGTGTCTGGGTCGCCCCGATCGAGACCAAGGGCCGGCTGCGGCTGCGGATCAGCAAGTCGGACGGCTGGCTCACCGCTAGCCACCGTGACGGCGACCACCTGGTGCTGCGGGGCATGCTGCGCAGCCGCCCGGCGGGCCCGGTCCGGATCGAGCTGAGCCGGGTCCGCGGCATCGTCACGCACCGGGTGCCGGCCGAGGTGAGCCCGGTCCCGGACGGCTTCGCTTTCACCGCGCGGTTCCCGCTGGCCGGCATCGGCCTCGACGTCACCGACGACAACCACGCCGCCGGCCTGTACGCCCAGCGCTTCCAGATCGACATCGTGGTCCGGGACAAGCCGGTCCAGCTCGTCGCCGACGACGGCTACGAGCCGTTGCGCACGGTCCGGGGCACCGACGAGGTCTACACCGCCGTCTCGGCCGCCGGCCACGTCTTCCTGCGCACCCGCCCGGCCGGCCCGGTGGTGACGTCCGCGGACTGGCGTCCCGACGGTGCCCTCGTGCTCAGCGGCGACAGCCCGGCGGACGTCGAGGGGGAGCTGCTGCTGCGGCTGCGCGGCCGCCGCAAGGACCTCAGCCTGCCGCTGCGGGCGGTGGACGGGCGCTGGCAGGTGGTCGTCGACCCGGCCGCGATGCCCGGTCTCGCCGGACCGTTGCCGCTGGTGGCGGGCATGTGGGATCTGTCGTTCCGGTCCGCCGGGGTGCACCACCCGACCATCGCCAGTCTCGGTTTCACCGGCGCGGTCACCGCGGGCCTGCCGACCTCGGCGACCGCCGCCGACGGGGTGCGCACGGTGCTGCGCTCGGCCGGCGAGGAGCGCACCGTCCTGGTCGTCGAGACTCCCGAGCCCGACCCGGCCGAGCAGGACCGTCTGCGCGCCGCGTACGCCTCGCCCGGTGCCCGGCCCGCCCTGCGGGACGCGGTCCTCTTCGACGCCGCACCGGGCCGGCGCTTCGCCGACGACCCGGCCGCTCTGCTGGCCGAGCTGACCCGCCGGCCGCAGGCCCCGCCCGCCCGCTGGACGGTCGAGCGTGGCCAGCCGGTGCCGTCCGGCGCCGAGCCGGTCACCCACGGCAGCGAGGCCTGGTACGCCGCCCTGACCACCAGCCGCTGGATCGTCACCAACGACGACCTGCCGCGCTGGTTCCGCCCGGCCGACGGTCAGATGGTGCTCCGGCTCGGCGGTGGCTGGCCGATCGCCCGCACCGGGGCCACGGCGGTCGCCCACCCGCTCGGCCAGGAGCTGATCGACCAGCTCGACTCCGACGCGGCGAGCTGGACGGCCCTGGCGTCGCCGGGCCCCTCGGCCACCCCCGTGCTGCGCCGGGAGCTGCGGTTCGGCGGCCCGGTTCTGGAGTGGGGCCGCCCGGCCGACGACCTGCTCACCACCATGGACGCCGAGACCGCCCGGGCCGCGGTGCTCGCGCGCCTGGCGCTGCCCGCCGACACCCGGCTGATCCTGTACGCACCCACCCGGCGCCCGATGGACTGGCGCAAGCGGGGCTGGAGCGACCCCGGCAAGCTGCTGGATCTGCCCACCGTCGTGGCCGCCCTGCCGCCCGGCCACACGTTGCTCGTCCGCCGGCACCCGGCGCTCGGCGACGACGTGCTGGGCCTGGTGCCCGGCGTGCTCGACGTGTCCGGATACCCGCAGGTGGGCGAGCTGCTGCTGGCCGCTGACGCACTGATCACCGACTACTCGACCCTGCTGGCCGACTTCGCGGTCACCGGCCGGCCGGTCCTGCTCTACGTGCCCGACCGGGCGGAGTTCCAGGCTTCGCCGGGGCTCAACGTCGACCTCGGCGCCGTGGCTCCCGGACCGCTGCTGAGCACCTCCGCCGAGGTGGCCGCGGCGCTGGGTGCGCTCGACACCGTCGCCGCCGAACACGCGGGGGCCGCCAAGGCGTTCGCGGAGACATATGCGACCGCGCGGGACGGCCGGGCGGCCGAGCGGCTGGTCGACTGGTTGCTCGCAGCTGTCCGAAAGGGGAGTGGCAGTGGAGGCGACGTGACTGAGGCCACTATCGTTTTGCCATGACCTCCATCGCGCTCGCTGAGGAACTCCTCCTCCTCGCGTACGACGACCAGACCGGCAAGGCGACCGGTTCCCGCATCGGGCTCGACCTCGGTATGTCCGCGGCCGTGCTGGTGGACCTCGCGTTGGCCGGCCGGATCGCCTACGTGAACGGCAACCTCGTCGTCAACGACCCGACCCCGATCGGCGACCCGATCGCCGACCTGGTGCTCGCCAAAGCCGCCGCTGACGACCCGCACACCCCCGCGCAGTGGGTGCAGCGGCTGCGCCACAACCTCCGTAACCGGGTCCTGCAGGATCTGATCGAGCGGGGCGTGGTGCGTGACGTGGACGAGACCCAGATGGGTCACATCCACGTGCACCGCTATCCGACCGCTGACCCCGCGTTCGAGGCGGAGATCCGCAAGCGGCTGGCCGAGGCGCTGATCACCGACGCGCCGCCGGACGAGCGGACCGCGGCCCTGGCCACGCTGCTCGTGGCGACCCGGATGGAGCCGGCCCTGCGGCTGCCGCCGGAGGAGGCCGCCCGGGCCCACCAGCGGCTGGAGCAGATCGCCAGCGGAGCGGGCTTCTCCGGCACGATGAACCTCGAGGACTCGATCGTGCGCCCGAGCGTCGCCCTGGTGGTGGCCACCCTGAGCCGGGCGATCAGCGCGGCGCTGGGCGCCCCGAAGGTGATCTGACGCGGGACCGGGGCCCTGGCGGCCCCGGCCACCAGCGGTCAGGCCAGGCCGAGCGCGGCCGAGATCTCCGGGCGCAGCCCGCTGTCCAGGGCGGCCACGGCGCGTGACCGGGCGGCGGTCAGGTCACCGTCGGTCACCGGCTCGACCACTTCCAGGTACGCCTTGAGCTTCGGCTCGGTGCCGGACGGCCGGATGACCACCCGGGCCCGCGCCGTCCGCAGGGTCAGCACGTCGGCGTCCGGCAGGCGGTCCTCGACCTCGGTCACGGCATCGCCGAGCAGGCTCTTCGGCGGGTCCTGGCGGATCCGGGCCATGGTGCTCGTGATCAGGCCGAGGTCCTCGACCCGCAGCGAGACCTGCCCGGTGCGGTGCACGCCGAACTCGGCGTCCAGCTCGTCGAGGTGGTCGGCCAGGGAACGCCCCTCGGCCTTGAGCGTGGCGGCCAGGTCGGCCACGGTCACCGCCGCGGTGATGCCGTCCTTGTCGCGGACCAGCCCCGGCGCGACGCAGTAGCCCAGCGCCTCCTCGTAGCCGTACGCGAGCTCCTCGGCGCCGCGGACGATCCACTTGAAGCCGGTCAGGGTCTCCGCGTACGGAACGCCCCGGGCGGTGCACAGAGCCCGCAGCAGCGTCGAGGAGACGATCGTGGTGGCGTACGTGCCCGGCACGCCGCGCCGGATCAGGTGGTCGGCGAGCAGCACGCCCAGCTCGTCCCCGCTCAGCGGCCGCCAGCTGCCCGGCTCGGCGCCGGGGATCGCGATGGCACACCGGTCGGCGTCCGGGTCGTTGGCGATGGCCAGGTCGGCGCCGGTCCGTCCGGCCAGGTCCAGCAGCAGGTCCATCGCGCCCGGCTCCTCCGGGTTGGGGAACGCGACGGTCGGGAACGCCGGATCCGGCTCGGCCTGCTCGGCGACCACGGCCGGAGCGGCGAAACCGGCCGCGGCGAACGTCGCGGCGAGCACCTTGCCACCGACCCCGTGCAGCGGCGTGTACGCCACCTTCAGGTCACGGGGGCCGGCGGCGACGACAGCGGCCGCGCTGTCCACGTACCCCTGGATGATCGTCTCGTCGAGGACCGTGCCGGGCTCACCCAGCGGGACCTCGGTCACGGGCCCGACCGCCTGGATGGCGGCCTCGATGCCCGCATCGGCGGGCGGGACGATCTGCGCGCCGGCACCGGCCGGACCGCCCAGCTGAGCGCCCAGGTAGACCTTGTAGCCGTTGTCCTGAGGCGGGTTGTGACTGGCGGTGACCATGACCCCGGCCACGGCGTCCAGCTGTCGCACCGCGTACGCCAGCACCGGCGTCGGCAGCGGGCGGGGGAGCAGCAGGGCCGCGCGCCCGGCCGCCGTGGCCACCCGGGCGGTCTGCTCGGCGAACTCCCGGGAGCCGTACCGGGCGTCGTACCCGATGACCAGCGGTCCCTGCCCGCCCTGCGCGCCCAGCCAGCCGATCAGGCCGGCCGCGGCGCGGGTGACCACCGCGAGGTTCATCCCGTTCGGCCCGGCCCGCAGCCGGCCGCGCAGCCCGGCCGTGCCGAAGGTCAGCGGGCCGGCGAACCGGTCGGCGAGCTCGTCGGCGCTCTCCGGGAGCCGCGCGAGCAGCTCCCGGATCTCGTCACGCGCGGCCGGGTCGGGATCGTCGGCCAGCCAGGTCTCGGCCAGCCTGCGGAGATCGTCAGTTGCCATGCTCTGTGGATAGCACGGCCCGGCGGGTCAGCTCGACTTGAGGGTGAAGGTCTTGGCCATCTCGTCGAAGTACTGCTTGCTGTCGGCGAACTTCGCCTCGGTGGTGGTGAGATAGAAGGAGTACATCTTGCCGTCGGTGGTGGTCTGCCGCCAGATCCCGTGCCGCATGGTGTCGCCCTCGCCGCACGTGTACTCGAACTGGGCGGCCGGCAGCCCGGAGATCTCGACGTCGGTCGTGCCCAGGTGCTTGAACGGCTTCGGGCAGGCCTTGGACTTCTTCAGCGTGCCCGGCGCGGTCGTGTCGGCGAACTTGCGGGGAGCGATCGAACCCTTCTCGACCAGCACCCGGACCTTCGTCGACTTGTCCTCGGGGTTGATGTAGTCGACCCAGTTGCCGGTCGCGGCGCGTTCCCAAGCCTTGGGCACCTTGACCGTGACGGCCTTGTCACCCTTGTAGTCCTGGGTCGCGAACGAGGCCGGCACCACCTGGTTGGCCGCGGGCGGCTGGTTGGGCGGGGTGCCGGGGTCGTCGTCCCCGCTCAGGGCGACCACCAGCACCAGCAGCACCACCACGGCCAGCGCACCACCACCGGCGGCGAGCTGGGTGTTGCGCGGCCAGCCCTTGACCGTGGTGACGGCCTTGTCGGTCGTCCGGCGCACGGTGGCGACCGTGTTGTCGATCATGGCGCGGCGCTTGGCCGCCGGGCTGGTCACCACCGTGCCGGGCAGCGGGTCACGGGCCGCGCGGGCACCGTCCCACTGCCGGCGCGGGGGCAGCACGCTGGTCGCGTCGCTCTCCGAACCCCCGGACGGCGGAATCACGCTGGTCCGGTCGTTGTCCATCGGCGGCGGAGGCGGATAGGCCCCGGTCGGGGCGCCGGCCGCGGCGGCCTCGGCCGCGCGGCGCCGGCCCCCACCGCTGCCCTGCTTGAGCTTGGCCAGGCGCCCGGTCAGCGACTCGCCGGGCGCGAGCATGGCCCGGCCGCCGATCTGGCCGGAGGGCTTCGGCTGGGCGGGCGGGATCGGCTGGGTCTCGGCCGCCGGCGGGCGCTGCGACGGGACCACCGAGTACGGATCCGTCATCATGTGCGGCGGGGCCTTGCTGGCCAGCGGGCCGGCGAGCTGCTGGCGCAGCATCGTCCGGGCGGTCGGCACGTCGAAGCGGCGGGCCGGGTCCTTCTCCAGCAGGCCCATCAGCACCGGCGTCAGCGAGCCGGCGCGGACGGCCGGGGTCGGCGGGTCCTCGACGACGGCGTGCATCGTCTCGATCGGGTCACCCTTGTCGAACGGCGGCCGGCCCTCGATCGCGGTGTAGAGCGTGACACCCAGGGAGAACAGGTCGCTGGGCGGGCCGAAGTCGCTGCCCATGGCCCGCTCGGGCGAGATGAAGTGCGGCGAGCCGAGCACCATGCCGGGCGTGGTGAGCTGCACGTCGGTGGGCATCCGGGCCACGCCGAAGTCGGTCAGCACGCAGCGGCCGTCGGTGCAGATCAGCACGTTGGCCGGCTTGACGTCGCGGTGCAGCACGCCGTGCGCGTGCGCCACCTCGAGCGCGCCGAGCAGGGCGATGCCGATCTTGGCCACCACCCGCGGGTTGACCGGGCCGTCCTCGATCACCATGTCGGCGAGGCTGCGCGCCTCCAGCAGCTCCATGACGATCCACGGCCGGCCGTTCTCGTGCACCACGTCGTAGACCTGCACGACCGCCGGGTGCTGCAGGGCGGCCGCGGCGCGGGCCTCGCGCATCGTGCGCTCGTACATCGAGTCGCGGTCACTGGGCGCCAGGCCGGGCGGGAGGATGACCTCCTTGATGGCAACGTCACGGCGCAGCAGCGTGTCCGCTGCCCGCCAGACCGTGCCCATGCCACCGTGCCCGACCGCGGCACGAAGTGTGTACCGCCCGCCGATGAGCGTGCCCGGGGCTGCGCGTCCGCTGGTCGGGGCGGAGTTGCCACCGCTCCACGTCGGAATCTGAGTCACGAAGATGCCACCGAAGGGGGTGTAGGGGGCTGTCGGCCAACTCCGCTATCTTGCCGGTTCCCACCCCTTTTCGGAAAGTCGCTGGAAGGGTGTTCTGGTGAACTCGACCGTGGGTAGCCGAGAGGTCGCGTACAGTGGAACTTTTCGGACGCTGAGTGCAAAATCCCTCACCTGCCTGTGCTTAACGCTGCTTTAGGATCGTC
This sequence comes from Actinoplanes sp. NPDC048967, assembly GCF_040649415.1. NCBI lineage: Bacteria > Bacillati > Actinomycetota > Actinomycetes > Micromonosporales > Micromonosporaceae > Actinoplanes > Actinoplanes sp. NPDC048967. The sequence continues at coordinate 254,668 of NZ_JBEZFL010000002.1, read as the reverse complement.
CTTGTGAACGCAGAATCCGGGTTCGAGATCAAGCCGGTGTACCACCGCGACGACGTGGCCCCGGACGTCGACGAGCGGCTCGGTGAGCCCGGTGCCTATCCGTACACCCGGGGCGTCTACCCGACCATGTACACCCAGCGCCCGTGGACCATGCGCCAGTACGCCGGCTTCGGCACCGCGGTGGAGTCCAACGCCCGCTACCACCAGCTGCTGGCCGCCGGCACGATGGGCCTGTCCGTCGCCTTCGACCTGCCCACCCAGATGGGTTACGACTCCGACGACCCGATCGCCCACGGCGAGGTCGGCAAGGTCGGCGTGGCCATCGACTCGATCGACGACATGCGGCAGCTGTTCGCCGGGATCCCGCTCGACAAGGTCTCCACGTCGATGACGATCAACGCGCCCGGCTCGCTCCTGCTCCTGCTCTACCAACTGGTGGCCGAGGAGCAGGGCGTGCCCGGGGCGGCGCTGACCGGCACGATCCAGAACGACATCCTGAAGGAATACATCGCCCGCGGGACGTACATCTTCCCGCCCAAGCCGTCGCTGCGGCTGGTCGCCGACACGTTCGCCTACTGCCGGACCGAGATCCCGAAGTGGAACACCATCTCCATCTCGGGCTACCACATGGCCGAGGCCGGCGCGACGCCCGCCCAGGAGATCGCGTTCACGCTGGCCAACGGCATCGAGTACGTGCGCGCGGCGATCGCGGCCGGGCTGGCCGTCGACGACTTCGCGCCCCGGCTGTCGTTCTTCTTCGTCGCCCGCACCACGCTGCTGGAGGAGATCGCCAAGTTCCGCGCCGCCCGGCGGATGTGGGCCCGGATCATGCGCGACGAGTTCGGGGCGAAGAATCCCAAGTCGCTGATGCTGCGGTTCCACACCCAGACCGCCGGCGTGCAGCTCACCGCCCAGCAGCCGGAGGTCAACCTGGTCCGGGTGGCGATCCAGGCGCTCGGCGCGGTGGCCGGTGGCACCCAGTCGTTGCACACCAACGCGTACGACGAGGCCATCGCGCTGCCCACCCAGAAGTCGGCCCGGCTGGCCCTGCGCACCCAGCAGGTCCTCGCGTACGAGAGCGGCCTGGTGGACACCGTCGACCCGTTCGCCGGCTCGTACGTCATCGAGGCCATGACCGACGAGGTGGAGGCGGCGGCGACCGCGCTGATCGAGCGGGTGTTCAGCTTCGGGTCCTCGGTGGACGCCATCGAGCAGGGCTTCCAGAAGCAGGAGATCGAAAGCTCGGCGTACCGGATCTCCCAGCAGATCGACGACGGCGAGCGGGTGGTCGTCGGGGTCAACCGCTTCGCGAGCGACGAGGAGGAGAAGTACGAGCCGCTGCGCGTCGACCCGGTCATCGAGGCCGACCAGGCCGCCCGGCTCAAGAAGCTGCGCGCCGATCGGGACTCCGCGGCGGTCGAGGCGGCCCTGGCCGACCTGCGCAAGGCGGCCGAGGGCACCGAGAACGTGCTGCCGCCGATGCGGGAGGCCTTGCGGCTGCGTGCCACCGTGGGCGAGGTCTGCACCACGTTGCGCGGGGTGTGGGGCGTGTACCGGCCCGTGGAACACTTTTAGAAGCGTCACCTCGGGTAATTGTTACCCGTTGAAGGAGATGGCGTCCGCACAGTGCTCTTATCAGGGCTTTGGTAACACAGCGCGAGACGATCAATACGGGAATGACGTTGCACAGCGTCACCGGAACAGGTCTAAGCTTTCGCGCGTTGCGGAAACCGGTTCAAATGACGAGAGCGATAGAGAATCCGACGTGACGAGTGCATTGACCGTGCCCGACAGCTCACCCCAGGCCCCTTTCCCGGGGCCCCCGCCCGGCGCCGACCCGCTGCCCGGCCAGCTGGACCGCTGGCTGGCCGCCCGGGGCGCCGAGCTCGTGGCCATCCGGCGGCACATCCACGCGCACCCGGAGCCGTCGAACGCCGAGTTCGAGACCGCCGCCCTGATCGCGCGTGAGCTGGCCGTCGCCGGCCTGACCCCGCAGCTGCTGCCCAAGGGCAACGGCCTGATCTGCGACATCGGCGAGGGCGACCGGGTGATCGCCTTCCGCGCGGACCTGGACGCCCTGCCGCTGCAGGACACCAAGGACGTGCCGTACCGCTCGACGGTCGCCAAGGTCGCCCACGCCTGCGGTCACGACGTGCACACCACCGTTCTGCTCGGACTCGGTCTGGCCCTGGCCCAGCTCAACGAGCAGGGCGAGCTGCCCGGCCGGGTGCGGCTGATCTTCCAGCCGGCCGAGGAGTACGTGCCCTCCGGCGCCCCGGAGGTGATCGCCTCCGGCGCGCTCAAGGACGTCGTGGGGATCTTCGCGCTGCACTGCTACCCGCAGCTGCCGGCCGGCCTGGTCGGGGTCCGCTCCGGCCCGTTCACGGCGGCCGCCGACACCGTCGAGGTGCGCCTCACCGGCCCCGGCGGGCACACCGCCCGGCCGCACCTGACCGCCGACCTGGTGCACGCGCTGGGCCGGGTCATCGTCGACGTCCCCGCCCTGCTGGACCGGCGTGTCGACCCCCGCGCGGGCGTCTCCATGGTCTGGGGCGCGGTGCAGGCCGGCGAGGCGTTCAACGCGATCCCCGGCGAGGGCTACGTCCGCGGCACCGTCCGCATCCTCAACCGCGAAGCCTGGCGCGAAGCCCCGGAGCTGATCACCAAGCTGATCCGCGACGTGGTCGCCCCGACCGGCGCCGAGGTCGAGGTCAAATACAACCGCGGCGTGCCGCCGGTGATCAACGACCGGATGGCGGCCGCGGTGATCGCGGGCGCGGCCGGCGCGGCGCTGGGCGCGGACCGCGTGGTCGAGGCCGAGATCAGCATGGGCGGCGAGGACTTCGCCTTCTACCTGGACAACGTCCCGGGCGCGATGATCCGGCTCGGCACGGGCACGCCGGGCTCCGAGGTCAAATACGACCTGCACACCTCGAACTTCGACGTCGACGAGAAGTGCATCGGCTACGGGGTGCGGGTGATGGTCCACACCGCGCTGGCGGCGCTGTCGACGGGGGCGTTCTGAAGCTTCGGATCAAGGGCCGGATCAAGGGCCGGATCAAGGTCATGTCGTGCCTGGTTGCAGGGCACTGACCGTCGCTCCCGCCGAGACCGGGCGAGGGTGGCCAATCGCCTAGCGGCTCATGGACGGCCACCCTCACCCTGCCAGGTCCGTGCGTTTTCCGGCCTTACTCCCCGGACTTCTCCTCACCCGTGGGTGGGGCGTCCTTGCTGGTGGAGGACGGCTGATGAGGCTGGGCGGGCTGGGTCTGGGCGGGCTGGGTCTGGGCGGGCTGGGTCTGGGCGGGCTGGGTCTGGGCGGGCTGGGCGGGCTGCGGCTGGGCCGGCTGCGGCTGGGTCGGCTGGGTCGGTGCGGGCTGGGCCGGTTGTGTTTGGGTCGGCTGGGTTTGGGCCGGCTGGGGGCGGGGTGGGTAGGTTCGGGCCGGGCCGGCCATTGCGTAGGCCGGCATGGCCGGTGGGGCGAGCGGGGTTCGGGCCGGGCGGCGGGCGCGGTTGCGGCGGTAGAGCCAGATGATTCCCCAGGCCGGCAGGGCCAGGACGAGCAGCCACGGGAGCAGCCAGCCCAGCACGGTCAGCACGACCCCCAGCGACGCCAGCAGGCCCTTCCAGCCGTTCTGCAGACCGGCCAGGAAGCCCGGTGCGCCCTCTTCCTCCTCGACTGCCACGGCGTCGGGGTCGAGCAAGACCACCGTGATCGTCGACAGCGCGGTCAGGTCGGCCAGGCGGCGCTTCTTCGCCTGCAGGGAGGCCAGGTCCGCCTCCCGGGTCGCCACTTCGCGTTCCAGCATCACCAGGTCGTTGAGCGACTTGGCCTGGGCCAGCAGTTTGCGGCCGCTGTCCACCCGGGCCTGCTGGGTGGCGATCCGGGCGTCCAGGTCGATGGTCTGTTCGGTGACGTCCTCGGTGTTGATGCCGCGCTGTTCCTCCTTGCCCAGCCCGGCCAGCTGGTCCACCACGGGGTTGAACTTCTCGGCCGGTACGCGCAGCTCGAGGGTGGCGTCCTGCGAGCCGGAGCCGCTGTTGCGTTTGTCGCCGCTGATGAAGCCGCCGGCCCCGGTCGCGATGCCGGCGGCGCGGGCGGCGGCGATGTTCACGTCCTCGACGCGGACCGTGATGGCGCCGGTGTAGACGATCGAGCGCTGGTCCACGCCCAGGTCGGGTGCCTGGGCCGCCTGATCCTTGCCACGCTCGGCGGTGTCCGCCTCACCCTTGGCGGGAGCCTCGGCCGGGGCCGGCTCGCCGAGCTGAGGGGCACTGCCCGCCGAAGAGGCGCTGTTGTCCGCGCTGTCGCCGCTGCAACCGGCGAGAGCCAACGTCACGGCCAGTCCGGCAGCGCTGAGCGCCGCGGTGATCCTTCGTCGAGCACGCATGGATACTCCGTTCCCCGTTGAGGTCTGCCCCCTGGGACGTGCGGCGCGCGGGAGCCGGTTCCGGCAGACTGCGACATGAGCGGTCACGATTCGGCACCGGAGGGCTCACGTGCGCGTCACGAAGTTCACGCATTCCTGTCTACGTCTCGAGGGTGGCGACGCCGTCCTGGTCGTCGACCCGGGGGCGTTCAGCGAACGGTCGGCGCTGACCGGCGCCGACGCTGTCCTGATCACCCACGAGCACTTCGACCATCTCGACGTTGACGGGCTCGTCGATACCGTGGCCCAGCGGCCTGACCTGCGGGTCTTCGCGCACCCCGACGTGCTGCCCAAGCTGACCGCCGTCGCCGACGTGGTCACCGGGGTCGAGGCGGGCACCGAGTTCACCGCGGCGGGCTTCACCGTCCGGGCGTACGGCGGGCAGCACGCCGTGATCCACCCCGAGATCCCCCGGATCGCGAACCTGGGCTTCCTGATCGCCGACGACTCCGGCTCGGTCTACACCCCCGGCGACTCGTTCACCGCGCCCGACGAGCACGTCGACACGCTGTTCGTGCCGCTCAACGCGCCCTGGCTCAAGCTCAGCGAAGCGATCGAATTCGTCCGCGCGGTCAAGCCGGGCCGGGCCTTCGCGCTGCACGACTCCCTGCTCACCGAGACCGGCGCGCAGGTCTCCGACGGTCACCTCGAACGCCTCGGCGGCACCCGGTACGCCCGCGTCGCGCCCGGCACGACGCTGGACTGACGTGCCGACCAGCACCGAGGACGTGATCCGGGCGCTCTACGAGGCGCCGCCGGAGGGTTTCGTCGCGGGCCGGGCCGCCGCGATCGACGAGGCGAAGCGGGCCGGCGACAAGGAGACCGCCAAGCGGCTGGCCGCGCTGCGCAAGCCGACCGTGGCGGCCTGGCTGGTGAACCTGCTCGCCCTGCGCCGCCCGGAGCTGATCGACGAGCTGGTGGAGCTGTCCACCGCGCTGCGCTCGGCCCAGCGCAGCCTGCAGGGCGAGCAGTTGCGCGAGCTGTCCACGCAACGCCGGCAGGTGGTGTCCGCCCTGGTCAACGCCGCGCAGAAGCTTGCCCTGGAGGACGACCCGGGGCTGCGTACGGTGAAGTTGCCGATGGCCGAGGTCGAGGCGACGCTGACCGCCGCCCTGGCCGAGCCGGACATCGCCGAGCAGGTACGCAGTGGACGGTTGGTCAAAGCGGCCACGTACGCCGGCTTCGGTGAGGTGCCGCGCCCGCGGCTGCGCCTGGTCACCGCCGACGAGCCGGACGAGCAGGACGAGGACGCCGACGAGGACGAGGACGACGAGGCGCCGCCGAACCCGTTCGCTGTCGCCGCGGAGCCCGAGCGGACCGCCCGGCCCTCGGCGCTGGAGGAGCGCAAACGCCGCGCCGCCGAGAAAGCCCGGCAGGAACGAGCGGAACGACGGCGCGAACTCAAACGCCGGCTGACCGCCGCCCGGGCCGCGGAGGCCAAGACCCGGACCCGCCTGGAACGCGCCGAGACGGCCGAGCAGGAGGCCGCCCACGCCGTCGACGAGATCGAGGAACAGCTCGCTGAGCTGGAACGACAGCGGATCGTGGCGCAGGCCGAGGTGTCCCGGCGCAAGCTGGCGCGGCGCTCGGCGGAGCGGGACGCGTCGGCCGCGCGGCGTGAGGTCGGGGACGTCGAGGCGGCCCTGGAGGATCTCGACGCGGATGAACCGGATCAGTAGGCCATTTTCACGAACCGGTCAGGGGGAGCAGAATCGCTCAGGTGACCCCCGAACAGGCAGCCGCCAACGCCAAGCCGGGACTCGCCAACCTCGTCGGGGCGTTCGCCGAGTCCCCGCAGACGCTGCGCCGTGCGCGGTTGATGGGGTTGTCCGGGTGGGCGTACCACGTGTCGGCCCGGGCCGGCGCGCTCGGCGACGTACGCCCGGAGACGGTCGCCGCGGCGATCGGCTTCATCGCCCCCGAGGCGGTGACCGACGGCTGGGAGGCCGCGGCCAAGACGACGCCACCGGTGGAGGTGGCCACCTGGCACCTGCACGAGCTGTGCCGGTGGGGCGTGGACGAGCTCGGTGGCTTCCCCCGGCTGAACCGGTTGCTGGAGCTGGCCAAGCGGGTCGTCGAGGCGGTGGACGCCGCGGGCCTGACGTTGTTCGCGGCGTGGCGGGCGATGCCCGTGCCGGACGCCTCGGCGGGTGCCCAGGCCGCGGTGATGCTGCACCTGCTGCACGAGCACCGGCTGGGCGTGCACGTGGTGGCGGTCCGGGCCAGCGGGCTCACTCCGCTGGAGGCGATCCTCGCGGGCCCGGACGGTGAGACGGACGCGGTGGCGTTCGGCTGGCAGCCGCCGTACCCGTCGCCCGGGCCGATCGTGCGGCGGCTCATGTGGGCCGAGTCGGTGGCCGACTCGCTGGCCGGGCAGGCGTACGCGCGCCTCGACCGGGCCGAGCGGATCGAGCTGATCGGCCTGCTGGCCTCGCTGTCGCACCGGCTGAGCCGCTGAAAAGCGCTTGGTGCGGCCGCGCCGCTGTGCTCAGATCTCCGGGTGACGGAACTGCCCGAGGGCTGGCGTACCCGCCGGCCGACCCTGGACGACGTGCCGGAGCTCCTCCGGCTGACCCACGCGAGCGACATCGCCGCGGTCGGTGAGCCCGACTACACCGCCGAGGAGGTGCGCGCGGCGCTGACCATGCCGCACACCGATCCGGCCCGGGACTGCTGGGTGGCGCTGGACGCCGCCGGTGAGATCGTCGGCTGGGCGTATCCGGACAACCCCTCGGGCGGTGCGCGCGAGTTCATCGAGGTCTACGTGTGGCCCGAGCGTGGGGTGCCCGCCCTGCGCCCGCTGCTCGCCCTGCTGCTCGACCGGGTCACCGAGCGGGGCCGGGAGTTCGGGCACGACCCGTACGCGGTCCGGGCGGGCGCGGTCCCGACCGAGCTGCCGTGGATCTCGGCGCTCACCGACGCCGGTTTCGCCTTCGTCAAGCAGCACGCGCGGATGACCATGGCGCTGGACGGTCCGGTCACCGTCCCGCAGCCGGCGCCCGGTGTCACCGTCCGGCCGCTGCGCCACGACGACGAGGCCGAGCTGCGCCGGTTCCACGCCACCATCGAGGAGGCGTTCCGCGACAGCGACCACGACGCCACCGGCTACGACACCTGGCGGCAGCAGGTGGCCGGCGAGGCGAGCGTCGCCTGGGACGAATGGTTCGTCGGTGAGGTCGACGGCGAGTGGGCCGGGGTGCTCCAGTCCTCCGACTCCAGCGCCGAGGACAACGGCGGATGGGTGCGGTCGCTGGCGGTGCTGCGGCCGTACCGTCGGCGGGGTGTGGGTGCGGCCCTGCTGCACCGGGCCTTCGCGGCCTATGCGGCCAAGGGCCGCACGACGGCCGGCCTCGGGGTTGACCTGGCCAATCCGACCGAGGCCGCGCGGCTCTACCGCGCGGTCGGGATGCGGCCGCTCTACGAGGCCAACATCTACCAGCGGACGGTCTGAGGGGCCAGGGCCTGTCCTACAGCTCCGGCGAGGAGGTGCGGGTGGGCCGCTGGCGCAGCTCGGCCACGTAGTCGTCCGGCGCGCCGGCCTTCTCGGCCGCGTTGGCGATCTCGGAGAGATACCAGGCCGTCGGCATGCCGCCCTCGTAGCCGTCGAAGACGTAGACCCAGGCGCTGAACTCGCCCTCGAGCGTGGAGACACGCACGGTGAGCTTCTGGTACGCACCGGCGGTCACCCCCTCGACCTCGTCGAGCTGGGCGGCGTCCCACGGGTGCACGTCGTAGAGCGAGACGAAGACCCGGTCGCCCGGGGACTCCACGATCGTGGTGACCGCGCCCTCCCAGCCCATGTCGCCCTCGCCGGCGAACGTCAGGCGCCAGCCCTCCACCCACCCGACGCCGACCATGGGCGAGTGCGGGCAGTAGGCCCGCATCCGGGCTGGATCGAGGTTGGAACCGTACGCGGCGTAGTGACCCACGGCGATGACGATAGCCCGGACGGCCGGTGGTGGAGAATACGAGGTGTGCGTGTCGGCACATCTGCGGCACGAAAGCGACAAAACACTGCAATGGAGGTCGGACTATCGTGAGCCGGATCGTGATCATCGGCGGTGGGCCGGGCGGGTACGAGGCGGCGCTCGTCGCCGCACAACTCGACGCGGAGGTCACCCTCGTCGAGGCCGACGGGGCCGGCGGCGCTTGCGTGCTCTCCGACTGCGTGCCGTCGAAGACCTTCATCGCCAGCTCGGAGGTGGTGACGGGGTACCGGCACAACGAGCGCTTCGGTATCCGCTCGGCCGGCCTGGAGGGCGTGACCGTCGACGCCAAGGCCGTCAACGACCGGGTGAAGCGGCTCGCGCTGGCCCAGTCCGGCGACATCCAGGCCAAGCTGATCAAGGCGGGCGTGGACGTGGTGACCGGCCGGGCCCGGATGGGCGAGGACACGCTGGGTCACACCCACCAGGTCCTGATCACCCCCGCGGGCGGCACCGAATACGCGGTCGACGCCACGACGGTGCTGATCGCCACCGGCGCCACCCCGCGGGTGTTGCCCACCGCCGTGCCCGACGGCGAGCGCATCCTCGACTGGCGTCAGGTCTACGACCTCGACGAGCTCCCCAGCCACCTGGTGGTGATCGGCTCGGGTGTCACCGGGGCCGAGTTCGCCAGCGCCTACCTGGCCATGGGCGTGCAGGTCACGCTGGTCTCCAGCCGCGAGCGGGTGATGCCGCACGAGGACGCCGACGCCGCCATGGCCATCGAACGGGTCTTCCGCGAGCGCGGCATGACCATCCTCAACCAGTCCCGTGCCGACTCGGTGGTCAGCACCGGCGACGGGGTGCTGGTCACGCTCTCCGACGGCCGTACGGTCGAGGGCTCACACGCCCTGATGGCCGTCGGCGCCGTGCCCAACACCGCCGAGCTGGGCCTGCGTGAGTACGGCGTGGACGTGGCCAACGGCGGTTACGTGACCGTCGACCGGGTTTCGCGCACCAACGTCCCCGGCATCTACGCCGCCGGCGACTGCACCGGCGTGCTGCCCCTGGCCAGCGTGGCCGCCATGCAGGGCCGGATCGCGGTCTGGCACGCCATGGGCGAGGCCGTGGCGCCGCTGCGCCTGCGGACGGTCTCGGCCAACGTCTTCACCGACCCCGAGCTGGCCACGGTCGGCGTCTCGCAGAACGACGTCGACGCCGGCAAGGTGCCCGCCCGCCAGGTGATGCTCCCGCTGACCGGCAACGCCCGGGCCAAGATGGCGGGCCTCAAGGACGGCTTCGTGAAGCTCTTCTGCCGCCCGGCCACCGGCCAGATCGTCGGCGGCGTGGTGGTGGCGCCCAAGGCCAGCGAGCTGATCCTGCCGATCACGATGGCGATCGAGAACAACCTGACGGTGGACCAGCTGGCCCACACGATCACGATCTACCCGTCGCTGTCCGGGTCGATCGCCGAGGCGGCCCGCCAGCTGATGCTGCACGAGCTGCAGTAGGCGCCGGCGCGCGCAGCGTCCCGGCCGGCCCTGCTTCGTGGGCCGGCCGGGATGCGGGGCCGGCCGGGATGCGGGGCCGGCCGGGACGCGGGGGCCGGGGCGGCGCGCCGGGTTCAGTGCCGCAGGTCGGCCGGGCGGTCCTGCGCCGAAGCGTCGTCGAAGCCGGGCTGCTCGTCGTGCGCGTCCCGCGCCTGGTCGTCGCCGGTCGTGCTCTCGTTGCTCTCCTCGCCGGCCTCCTCGGCGTGGTCCTTGCGGCCGCCGAAGAGGGCCAGGATCCAGCCCGCCGTGCCGAAGATGAGCGCGGCGCAGGCGGCGATCGCGAACAGCCGCCAGGCCGACTGGGTGATCGCGGTGCCGCCGACGTGCCCGACCAGGCCGCCGTAGGTGGCCCAGCACAGTGCCGCCCCGCCGTCGTAGATCACGAAGAGCTTGATCGGATAGCCGCTGCGGCCGGCGTGGTAACCCGCCGCCATCCGGCCGCCGGGGACGAACCGGCAGAGCAGCAGCACCAGCGGGCCGGGCTTGCGCAGGCCGCGGGTGAAGCGCTCGGCGGCCCGGCGGGTCTTCGACTCCGGCTTCTCCGCGTGCTCGTTACGGGGCGCGAAGCGTTGTCGCAAGGCGCTCAGCCGTCCGCTGAGCCAATGGCCGCCGACGTGCCCGGCGGTGCGCCCCAGCACGAACGCGATCGTGTCGCCGGTGAACATGCCCAGGGCGCCGACCGCGATGACCAGCGGGAGGCTCAGGTTGCCGTACACGGTGAGCGCGCCGGACGTGATCATGATGGCCTGGATCGGCACCACCGGGACCATCGCATCGACGGCGAGGAATCCGAAAAGCGCAAGGTACGCCCATGCCGGTGTTGCCATCACGGTCAACAAATCGGTCATCGGTCGGCCACCTCGCGGCTCCAGGGCTCACGGCATTCTCCGTGGGCGCCCCTGAGAATGAGCTGAGTACAGGATGCTCCCTGATCAGGCCCGGCTAAGGGTGATGCCCGCCACGCTACGTGCTCGACGTTGCCGGTGTGGTCCGTGACGCGAGGCATTTCTGCCAATCTCTGGCGATCTAGGTGCGGATAGCCGCTTCTGGTGCGGGCCGGGCACGCGTAGCCTTGGTGCAGTCCCCGATACGCCGGGTCCCCCGTTCCCGGTGTCTCGGGCGAGCGGCGCCGGCCCGGCTGCACGCCGGGCTCGCTGCGCCAGGGCCGTCGGTAGGTCCCGTACCGGCGGCCCGCCCCACATGCGTCGCAGTCCGCCCGTGAAGGGGGCGTGACCACTGTTACCCGCGCGCAACGAGTCGCCCGTAGGGTCAGGCCATGGCGGATCTTTTCGAGGAGTACCGCCTCGGCCCCGGCTGGGACGAGATGTTCGGCGAGCTCGGTATGCCTCGCGAGACCTACGAGGCCCTGCACGCCACGCTGCAGCCGCTGTCGAGCGCTGAGCTGGGCGTTCGTGCCGAGGTGCTGGCCCGGGCCTTCCTGGACCAGGGCATCACGTTCGCGCTCAAGGGCGTCGAACGACCCTTTCCCCTCGACATCGTCCCGCGGATCATCGCGGCCGCCGAGTGGCGCACGGTCGAGCTGGGCGTCGCACAGCGGATCCGCGCGCTGGAGGCGTTCCTCGCCGACGTGTACGGCGCCGGCCAGGTGCTCGCGGACGGCGTGGTGCCGCGGCGGATCATCGCCACCAGCGCGCATTTCCTGCGGGCGGCGGCCGGGATCAATCCGCCCAACGGCGTACGGATCCATGTCGCCGGGGTCGACCTGATCCGCGACGAGCAGGGCGCCTTCCGGGTGCTGGAGGACAACGTACGGATCCCGTCCGGGGTCAGTTACGTGATGGAGAACCGCCGGGCGATGGCCCAGGTGCTGCCCGAGGTCTTCGCCGCCACCCGGATCCTGCCGGTGGAGTCGTACCCGAGCATGCTGCTGCGGGCCCTGCGCGCCGCCGCCCCGGTAGGCGTCACCGATCCCACGGTGGTGGTGCTGAGCCCGGGCGTCTACAACTCCGCCTACTTCGAGCACGCCCTGATCGCCCGGGAGATGGGCGTCGAGCTCGTCGAGGGCCGCGATCTGGTGTGCGTCGGCAACGACGTGGCCATGCGGACCACCGCGGGTGAGCAGCGGGTCGACGTCATCTACCGGCGGATCGACGACGACTTCCTCGACCCGGTGCACTTCCGGGCCGACTCGGTGATCGGCGTGGCCGGCCTGCTCAACGCGGCCCGGGCCGGGCGGGTCACCATCGCCAACGCGGTCGGCAACGGCGTCGCCGACGACAAACTGCTCTACACGTACGTGCCCGACCTGATCCGCTACTACCTGGACGAGGAGCCGTTGCTGCCCAACGTGGACACGTACCGGCTGGACGAGCCCGGGGTGCTGGAAGAGGTTCTGCCGCGCGTCGGTGAGCTGGTCCTCAAGCCGGTCGACGGGGCCGGCGGCGCGGGCATCGTGATCGGCTCGCAGGCCACAGCGGCGGAGCTGGCCGAGGTCACCGCCAAGATCGTCGCCGATCCGCGGGGCTGGATCGCCCAGCGCGAGGTGAAGCTGTCGATGGTGCCGACGCTGATCGGCAACCGGCTGCGCGGCCGGCATGTCGACCTGCGGCCGTTCGCGGTCAACGACGGCGAGAAGATCTGGGTGCTGCCCGGCGGCCTGACCCGGGTGGCGCTGCCCGAGGGTGCCCTGGTCGTGAACTCCAGCCAGGGTGGGGGCTCGAAGGACACCTGGGTGCTGGCGGATGCCGACGACATGTCGCCGCATTTACTTGGGTTTTCCGCCGCGGGTGAGCTCGAGCCGCCGTTCGAGGTGCCGCACCTGTCGGCCGAACCGGCGCCGCTGCCCTCGGCGTCCAGCCCCGAGCCCGGCCCGGGCGCCGGCGCCGCCGATTCCCAGCAGCAACAGCAGCAACAACAGCAGGGAGGGCCGCGATGCTGAGCCGGATCGCCGAGTCGCTCTACTGGATCGGCCGCTACGTCGAGCGCGCCGAGGACACCGCCCGGATCCTGGACGTGCACCTGCAGCGCATCCTGGCCGACCCGTGGACCAGCGAGGACCAGGCCTGCCGGTCGTTGCTCGCGGTGATGGGCATGCCGATGGAGGACGAGCCGTTCACCGCGGCCCGGGTCGTCGGCCTGCTCGGCCTGGACGAGCGCAGTCCCAGTTCGGTGGTCGGCGCGCTGGCGGCGGCCCGGGAGAACGCCCGCGGCGCCCGCGAGACCGTCTCCTCGGAGATGTGGGAATGCCTCAACTCGACCTGGCACGGCCTGCCCAACGCGCGTCGCCGGGTGGAGCAGCAGGGGGTGCACTCGTTCTTCCGCTGGGTCCGGGAGCGGTGCGCGGTGATGACCGGCCTGACCGACGCCACCATGAGCCGCGACGAGGGCTGGCTGTTCCTGGTGCTGGGCCGCAGCGTGGAACGGGTGGACATGACCGCGCGGCTGCTGCGCACGCACGAGCGGGCCGGCGGCAGCATTCCGTCCTGGCTGACGTTGCTGCGGTCCAGCGGGGCCTGGGAGACGTTTCTGCGGACGTACCGGGGATCGCTGGACGACCGCCACGCGGCGGAGTTTTTGCTGCTGGACCGGCTTTTCCCGCGCTCTGTCTTCGCCGCCCTCTCCACCGCCGAAGGCTGCCTGGCCGACCTGGAGCCCGACCCCGGCCGGGCCGGCGTGGCGACGGACGCGCAGCGGATCGTCGGCCGGGCCCGCACCAACCTGGAGTTCCGCGGCGCGGACGAGCTGATCGACGACCTCGGGCCGGTGCTGGCCAGCCTGGAGAAGACATGTTCGCAGGTCAACGAGGCCGTCTCGCGGCGCTACTTCCGGCAGACGACGGCGGTCAACTGGGTCCGGGGAGCGGTGGTCGCATGAGCTCGGCCCTGGTGGACAGCTGGCGGCTGAAGATCCAGCACCGCAGCGGGTTCGACTACGCCGGGCCGGTGTCGTCGTCCTACAACGAGGCCCGGATGTGGCCGCGCAACGAGACCCACCAGGCGGTGCTGGACGCCCGGGTCGAGGTGTGGCCGCCGGCGCGCACGTACCGCTACGAGGACTACTGGGGCACCGTGGTCACGGCCTTCGACGTGCACGCCAAGCACGAGGCGCTCACGGTCACAGCGACGTCCACGGTGGAGACGCTGCCGCCGGGCGACCTGATCGAGCAGGGCGAAGGCGTGGCCTGGGACGAGCTGGCGGTGCCGGAGAACGTCGACCGCTGGTACGAGCTGCTGCTGGGCACCAGGCGCACCGGCCTGAACGACGAGCTGACCGGGATCGCGGCCGACATCCGAGCCGCGCACGGAACACCGCATGCGGCCGCGCTGGCCGTCTGCGAGTTCGTGCGCGGTGAGGTCACCTATCAGCCCGGTGCCACGGGAGTGCAGAGCGACGCACTGCACGCGTGGGAGCAGCGGAAAGGCGTCTGCCAGGACATCAGCCACCTGACCGTCGGGCTGCTGCGCGAGATGGGGCTGCCGGCTCGGTACGTCTCCGGCTACCTGCACCCGAAGCCGTCGGCGGCCATCGGGGACAGTGTGATCGGCCAGAGTCATGCGTGGGTGGAGTGGTGGGTAGGCCGGTGGACGGCCTTCGACCCGACCAACGGGGTGCCGGTGGGGGAGCGCCACGTCGTGGTCGGGCGAGGCCGGGAGTACGGCGATGTGCCGCCGCTCAAGGGCGTGTACGCGGGGCCGGCCAGTACGGGACAGGCCGTCGAGGTGACGATCACCCGGCTCCGCTGACCCGGCCCGCCCCCGCGCTCAAGCGAGCGCCACGGTGAGTGCTGCGGCTACGAAGACCACCTGCAAGGCCGTGCGCAGCGGTAGCGGGGTGGCGGGCCGGCCGGCCAGCTCGACGTGGTGCCGGGCCGCGTACACGTTGGCCGGGAACATCATCACCATCAGCAGCGCCAGGCAGCCGGCCGCCAGGCGGTAGGTCGCCGGCAGCAGCAGCCCGGCGGCGCCGGCCAGCTCCAGGACTCCGGTGACCGTGACCAGCAGCTCCGGCCGGGGCAGGCGCGGCGGGACCATGGCGACCAGGCTCGCGCGCCGGCCGAGGCCGAAGTGGGCCAGGCCGGTCAGCACGAACATCAGGGCCAGCCCGACCCGCAGCGCGGGCAGCCAGCCGTCGAGACCGTCCACGCCGAGCAGGCCGACCAGGCGGGCCAGCAGCGTGCCGGCGAACAGAGTGATCAAGGGTGCCATCGCATGTCCTCCAAACTTGTCAATGCCAAGATGCCTCGGCCGCTCACATCTTGTCAATGGAAAGTTATGCTGGTGACATGAGCTACCACCATGGGGATCTGCGGCGTGCGTTGCTGGCCGCCGCTGCTGAATCGATCGCCGAGGAGGGCCCGGCGGCGCTGAGCCTGCGTGACCTCGCCCGGCGGGCCGGCGTCTCGCACGCGGCGCCGGCTCACCATTTCGGCGACAAGCGAGGGCTGCTCACGGCGCTGGCGGCGGAGGGCTTCGAGCTACTGGCGGCGGCGCTGCGGGAGACCCGGGCGGCGACGGGCAGCTTCCTCGAGCTCGGCGTCACCTACGTGCGGTTCGCGACGACGCATCGGGCGCACTTCGAGGTGATGTGGCGTCCGGATCTCTACCACGCGGAGGACCCGGCGCTGCTGGCCGCGCGGGACAGGTCGAGCGCCGCGCTCTACTCGGGGGTCGCTGACCTGCCGGACGGTCAGGCCGGCGCGGATGTGCGGGAGACCGGGCTGGCGGCGTGGTCGCTCGCGCACGGCTTCGCGACGCTGTGGCTCAGCGGCGCCCTGCCGGACATGCCGGAGCTGCCCGATGAAGCGGCCCGAGCCGTGCTCCGACACCTGACCCCCGCCGGCTGAGCCGATGGAGAAGTCGCGTGAACCCGCCGGCCGAGCCGATGAGGAGGTGGCCGGTCAGGCGATCTCGCAGATCGTCGTGCCGGCTGTCACGGTGGCGCCGACCTCGACGGACAGGCCCGAGACCGTGCCGGCCCGGTGGGCCGGCAACGGCTGCTCCATCTTCATCGCCTCGACGACCACGATCACGTCGCCCTCCGAGACCGTGTCGCCGTTCTGGGCTGCGACCTTCACGATCGTGCCCTGCATCGGGGCAGTCAGCGCCGCCGCGCCGCCTGCTCCTGCGGTCTGGGTTCCGGACCCCGAGCGGCGTGCATGGGGGCGGGCTGGGGTGACTGTGCGCGTACCGGAAAGGTTGGCCGGGAGGCGCACTTCCAGGCGCTTGCCGCCGACCTCGACCACGACGGTTTCCCGCTCTTGATCCTGGTCGGGCACCGGGACCGGGGTGAAGGCGGGGACGCCGCCCGCCCATTCGGTCTCGATCCAGTTGGTGTGCACGGTGAAGTCCACGAACGCTGGGTCGCGCACGACCAGGCGGTGGAACGGCAGCACCGTGGCCAGGCCCTCGATGACTGTCTCGTCGAGCACGCGGCGGGCGCGTTGCAGCGCCTCGGTGCGGTCGGCGCCGGTCACGATGATCTTGGCCAGCAGGGAGTCGAAGTTGCCGCCGATCACGCTGCCGGCCTCGACGCCCGCGTCCACCCGCACGCCCGGGCCGGACGGCCAGGTCAGGCTCGTGACCTGGCCCGGGGCCGGCAGGAAGTTGCGGCCGGCGTCCTCGCCGTTGATCCGGAACTCGATCGAGTGCCCGCGCGGGACCGGGTCCTCGGTGAACGGCAGCCGCGCGCCGTCGGCGATGCGGAACTGTTCGCGCACCAGGTCGAGGCCGGTGGTCTCCTCGCTGACCGGGTGCTCGACCTGCAAGCGGGTGTTGACCTCGAGGAACGAGATGGTGCCGTCCTGGCCGACGAGGTATTCGACCGTGCCGGCGCCGTGGTAGCCGGCCTCGCGGCAGATCGCCTTGGCGCTGGTGTGGATCCGTTCGCGCTGGTCGTCGCTGAGGAACGGCGCCGGGGCCTCCTCGACGAGCTTCTGGTGGCGGCGCTGCAGGGAGCAGTCGCGGGTGCCGACCACGATCACGTTGCCGTGGGTGTCCGCCAGGACCTGCGCCTCCACGTGCCGGGGGCGGTCCAGGTAACGCTCCACGAAGCACTCGCCGCGGCCGAACGCGGCGACCGCCTCGCGGGTCGCCGACTCGAACAGCGCCGGGATCTCCTCGGCCGTGCGGGCGACCTTGAGGCCGCGGCCACCGCCGCCGAACGCCGCCTTGATGGCGACCGGCAGGCCGTGCTCGCGGGCGAACTCGATGATCTCGTCGGCGTGCTTGACCGGCTCGGGCGTGCCCGGCACCAGCGGCGCGCCGGCCCGCTGCGCGATGTGCCGCGCGGTGACCTTGTCGCCCAGGTCGCGGATCGCCTGCGGCGTCGGGCCGATCCAGGTCAGACCCGCATCCTGTACGGCCTGAGCGAAGTCGGCGTTCTCCGACAGGAAGCCGTAGCCGGGGTGGACCGCGTCGGCGCCACTACGGGCGGCGACGTCGAGCAGCTTGTCGATGCGCAGATAGGTCTCCGCCGCGGTCTCGCCCTCCAACGCCCACGCCTCGTCGGCGAGTCGCGCGGGCAGCGCGTCGCGATCGGCGTCCGCGTAGACGGCGACGCTGGTCAGGCCCGCGTCCTTGCAGGCCCGGATGACACGGACGGCGATCTCGCCGCGATTGGCGATCAGTACCTTGCGCACGGGCTGAGCCTATCGTCCGGGACCGGCGGGCCGCTCAGTCAAGTTTGGCTATTAACCTGTGAGATATGTCGGCGACCCGCATGATGATCCTCGGCCTGGTCCAGTGGATGCAGCCCGTGCACGGCTACGACGTGCGCCGTGAGCTGCTGAGCTGGAGTGCCGACAAGTGGGCCAACGTCCAGCCCGGCTCGATCTACCACGCCCTGCGCAAGCTGGCCGAGGAGGAGCTGCTGCGCGAGGTGGCGACCGAGCAGGTCGGAGCGCGGCCGGCCCGCACGACGTACGAGATCACCGAGAAGGGCATCGCCGAGTTCCAGTCGCTGCTGCGGGGCAACTGGTGGTCGATCGCCGCGCCGCCGGATCCGTTCATGGCCGCCTTCTCGTTCCTGCCCGCCCTCCCGCGCACCGAGGCTGCGGCCGCCCTGCGTAACCGTGCAGTCCAGCTCAGTGCCGGCATCACGCAGTTGCAGGCCCTCACCGGCGCCGACTGGGCCGACAGCAAGCCGGTCTACGTGAGCTGGATGTGGGAGCTGCAGATCGAGCGGGCCGAGGCGGAGATCCGCTGGTGTGAGCGCACCGCGAAGCGGATCGAGAAGGACGAGCCGTACTTCCCCGGCTCGGCGGTGATCACTGAATAATCAAGTTTGACTAACGCGTCGACCGGTCCTACGCTGCCTCACGACCGGTGGCGGGCGTCCGCCTGCCTACGACTGGGGGTCACCATGATCGAAACGCGGGGGCTACGGAAGTCCTTCATGTCCCGCCAGGGCCGCGAGAAGAAAACCGTCGACGCCGTCCGGGGCGTCGACCTGACCGTCGACGAGGGCGAGATCTTCGGCTTCCTCGGCCCGAACGGCGCCGGCAAGACCACGACGCTGCGCATGCTCGCCACCCTCATCCAGCCCGACGGCGGCGAGGCCACCATCGCGGGCGCCGACCTGCGCAAGGACCCGGGCGAGGTCCGGCGCCGCATCGGGTACGTGGCCCAGGGCGGCAGCACCTGGGACGACTCCACCGCCCGGGAGGAGCTGGTCCTGCAGGCCCGCCTCTACGGCATCTCGAAGTCGGTCGCCACGGAACGGGCCGGCCGCGTGCTGGAGGGTTTCCAGCTCAGCGAGTACGCCGACCGCAAGTGCAAGACCTACTCCGGGGGCCAGCGCCGCCGGGTCGACATCGCGCTCGGCATCATCCACGAGCCGAAGGTGGTCTTCCTCGACGAGCCGACCACCGGCCTCGACCCGCAGAGCCGCGCCCACATGTGGGACGAGATCCGCCGGCTGCGCGCCGAGGGCATGACCGTCTTCATCACCACGCACTACCTGGACGAGGCGGACGCGCTCTGCGACCGCATCTCGATCATGGACAACGGCGAGATCGTCGCCTCGGGCACCCCGGCCGCGCTCAAGCGGGAAATCTCCGGCGACGTGGTCCGGGTCGGGGTGGCGTCACCGGCGCGGGCGGCCGAAGTGCTGGGCTCGGCCGACTTCGTCAACAAGCTGGAGACCCACGAGGACAGCGTCCGGCTCTACGTCGACGAGGGCGCGACCGCGATCCCGCTGATCCTGCGCGCGCTGGACGGCGCCTCGGTGCCGCTGGGCACGATCGAGCTGCACCGGCCCAGCCTCGACGACGTGTTCCTGACCAAGACCGGCCGATCGCTGCGGGAGAGCTGAGCTGTGAAACTGGTACGCGACACCGCACTGATCTTCCAGCGGCAGATGCAGCTGCTGCTGCGCAACCCGGTCTGGATCCTCGTCGGCATCTTCCAGCCGGTGATGTACCTGCTGCTGTTCGCACCGCTGCTCAAGCCGGCGCTGGGCGTGCGGACCAACGCCGAGGCGTACGAGATCTTCGTGCCCGGCCTGCTGGTGCTGCTGGCCATCTTCGGCGGACTGTTCCAGGGCTTCGGCCTGATCGCCGAGCTGCGCGCCGGGGTGATCGAGCGCTCCCGGGTCACCCCGGTCAGCCGGTTCGCTCTGCTGCTGGGACGGTCACTGCGCGACACCGTGTCCCTACTGGCCCAGGCGGTGATCATCACGCTGCTGGCGCTCGCCTTCGACCTGCGGGTGTTCATCGGCAACCTGCTGCTGGCGTACCTGATGCTGGCCCTGATCTCGCTGATGACCTCGGCGCTGTCGTACGGGGTGGCACTGGCGGTCAAGAGCGAGGACGCGCTGGCGCCGCTGATGAACACGGTGGCTCAGCCCGTACTGCTGTTGTCCGGGATCTTGCTGCCGTTGACCTTCGCCCCTGGCTGGCTGCAGGCGGTCGCGGACTGGAACCCGTTCTCGTGGGCGGTCAACGGGGTGCGGGCTCTGTTTCTGGGCGACCTGGGCGCCCCGGCCGTCTGGCAGGGGCTGCTGATCATGGCCGTGCTCGCTGCGCTGGCCTTGACCTGGGCGGCTCGGCTGTTCGCGCGCAGCGTGCGCTGACCGATCTCTGGGCTCGCCGGCTTCCTCAGGGGAGCCGGCGGGCGATGGTCAGGCCGTCGGCGATGGGGAGGATGACCAGCTCGACGCGCGGGTCGTTGCGGGCCACGTCGTTGAAGCCGGTGATGAACCGGTCGGACTCGCTGCGCGGGTCGACGACCCGGCCCGACCACAACGTGTTGTCGACCAGGATGACGCCGCCCGGCCGCACCCGGGGGACCAGCTCGTTCCAGTACGTGATGTAGCCGCCCTTGTCGGCGTCGATGAAGACCAGATCGAGATACGGCTCCTCGGGCAGCTCCTTGAGCCGCTCGGTGGCCCGCCCGATCCGCAGATCGATCCGGTCGTCGACTCCGGCCCGCTCCCAGTAGCGGTGGGCCAGCCGGGTGAACTGCTCGGAGATGTCGAAACAGACCAGCTTCCCGCCTTCGGCGAGACCCCGCGCGATGGACAGCGCGGACAGCCCGGTGAAGGTGCCCACTTCAACCGCATTCCGTACGCCGAGAAGCGACGTCAGCAACCGCAGGAACGCGGCCTGCTCCGGGGCGACCTGCATGCTGGCATGCCCGGCCACCACAGCCCGCGTCTCGGCGATGAGGTCGGTGGTGACCTCATCGGCCGGCGTGCTGTGACTGAGCAGGTAGTCATGCAGCTCAGGGGTGAGCGGAAGCTCCTTGAAACTCACGGCTGCGCCCTCCACAGCTGGGGAACGGTGAGCCCGAAGCTCATGAGCAAACGCCGGAGCAGCGGCAGCGACAAACCGATGACATTGCCGGCATCCCCTTCGATCCGCTCGACGAACGCACCACCCTTGCCGTCCAGGGTGAACGCCCCGGCAACATGCAGGGGTTCGCCCGAGGCGACGTAGGCCAAGATCTCATCATCGGTGACATCGGCAAAATGCACCACGGTCGCGCCGACATCCTCGGCCTGCTTGCCACTGACCAGGTCGGTGAGGTGATGCCCGGTGTGCAGCACACCGGACCGCCCCCGCATGGCATGCCAGCGCCGGGTGGCCTCGGCCGGACTGTGCGGCTTGCCGAGGATCTCCCCGTCGAAGGCCAGCACGGAATCACAGCCGAGGACCAGAACATCAGGATCGGCGGGCAGCGTGGCGGCGACGGCCCGCGCCTTCATCCGAGCCAGCGCAAGACAGAGATCCGCGGCGTTGTCAGCCTCTACTACAGACTCATCAACGCCACTGACCTGCACGGTCGCGTCAATCCCGGCGGCGGCGAGCAGGGCGCGCCGGGCCGGGCTGGCGGAAGCAAGCACCAAGCGAGGGGCGATGTCGGTCTGCACGGGAGTCAACGCTACAAGCCCGGATGATCAGGAGCGCGGGTGGGAGCGACGGCGCGCTAGGAGGAAGGCGACGAGGCCGCTCAGGACGATGAGGACGGCTACGCCGCTGACGATGAGCGGCGTGTTGCTGCTGGCCGGCTCGGGTTCCGCCTGGGGGGCCGGAACTGGCGCGGCGGCGGTGGTTGTGGCGGGGGCGGGCGCGGCGGAGGACGGTGGGACGGAGGCGGCAGGCCCCTTGAGCGCGGCGACGATGTCGATGACGCCGTGCCCGTAGTCGGGGTCGACCCCGGGCGCCCCCTTGTCAACAGCCGTGGACTCAAGCCGCTCAACAACCTCCGCGGCGCTCATGTTCGGGTACTTGCTACGCAGTAGCGCAGCTGCGCCGGAAACGATCGCTGCGGCATCGGAGGTGCCGTCTTGGCCGACGATATAGCCGCCCGTGCGTCCGGTACTCGCAATGTCTTGTCCGGGCGCAGCGATGTCAAGTGCCTCTCCCGAGACCGAGATCGCGGCTTGCTTGCCGTTGCGATCCACCGCGCCTACAGCGACCACGCTCTCTAGGAATGCGGGCGCTGCGACTGAAGTGGCGTCCGGCTTGTTTCCCGCTCCCGCAACGACCACCACATCGGCTTCCTCGGCTTCTTTAACCCCCTTGATGTCGTCAGGGGCGACTCCGCCGCCAAGAGAGATATTAATTACTTTGGCGCCATGTGAAATGGCATACCGAATGGCGGGGCCGAGACTGCCAATGGTCTTGCCTTTACCGAGTACCCGGATTGGAATGATCTTGGCGTCGGGCGCAATCCCTAGAGCGCGTTGTCGGCTGTTGCCATGGGCGGCGATGAGGCCGGCCATGCTGGTGCCATGTCCGGTGAGATCGGTGCGTCCATCGCCGCCGGGTTTGAATAAGTCGGTACCGCTTACGACGCCTGGAAGGTCGGGATGTCTTGCTACGCCAGAGTCAATGACAGCTACAGTGACACCTTTTCCGGTGCTGATGCGATGCGCTTCATCAATCTTCAGATAACTGAGATGCCACTGGTCTTGCCGGGTATCCGCGAAAGCGGGAGTGCCGTAAGCGGCGGCGCCAGCTCCAGCCAGCGCCGCCGCGAACAAAGCGATTACTCTACGTCTCATCTCGGATAACCGATAGCGGGACCCGGATCAATAGGGCCGAAATCGTCCGGGGGAAGCACGACCGGATCGACGCCTTCCTCGGTCGACCACGGATTGTCCGGATCCCAGCGCTCTTGCTCGCCGTCCTGACGTCGACCCCGAGTGCGACCCTGGTTACCCGCCATCGGCCCGTTCTGCATAGGCATGCCGTGGGCCGGCGTGCCGCCTCGGCCCTGCGGGGCGCCGCCCTGCTGGCCGATGACTCCACCGACGGGATTTACTCGGCCCGCGCCGGGCGGACGGCCGCCCTGGGCGCCGGTCGGCATCTGCCCGATCATCCCGCTGCCCGGGTTGGCGCCGATGACGCCGCCCGACGGCATCGTCATGCGACCGGCGCCCCCAGGCATTCCCGGCTTGACGAGGCCTGATCGTGGCGCTCCCGTGCCGTTCGGCAGCGGCCCACTGGTCGGGAGAAGACCACTCGCGCCTGGGGTTCCAATGAGTCCCGGCACCGGGCCGGGCCCAGGAGGCGCGGGTGTCGGAACCGGTGGCTGGAGGCCCGGATTGGGCGGCGTGATGACTGGCGGATTACCGACCCCGCCGAGGATTGGGCCGGTGCCAACGCCACCGGTGACAGGGCCGCCACCTACCGGCGTGTGCGTTGTCGGCGTCAGCGGGGTGACGTGGGATGACGTATTGGGGATGACTGATCCTCCTGAGGATCCGCCACCACCTCCACCGGGGGGAGGAATGATCGGTGGAGTGGCGAAGCTGCCGACGCCTCCATCACTCCGTTGATTCTCTTCACCGGTACCAACCTGCCCTTGTTGCGGGTTGTAGGGCTTTGGCTTCTGTAGCGCCGCCGCCCCACTCAACACCGTGCTGCTCAGGTCGTACATGATGACCCGAGCCTGCCGGTTCAGCTCTTCCTGCGCCGCCGCAGACACCGGCGGCGTCTGAGCCGTAGGCGACGGCCCAGGAGACGGCGAAGGTGTCGGCGTAGGCGACGGAGACGGAGATGCCGCCGCAGCATCCCGCTTCTGCTGCCAGACAAAGTTCTGCTTGGCGTTGCTTTCGTACTTGTCGTACAACGCCTCAAGCTTCTGCCGGGCCAGACTCAGAGTCAGCGTCACCGTCGAGAAAGCCGTGTAGTTCGCCGACGCCGCGTCGTGAGTCGCCTGGAGGTCGGCCATCAGCTTGTCGAGGCGGGCGATGTAAGCCGCCGCCGCCGGGCTCTTCGACGGTGGCCACACGCTGGCCAGATTGTCGCGGTACACCCGGACCTGAGCGAGGTGCGCGAGCGTCAGATCGGCCGTCTTGCTCCAGCCACCGACCACTTGGTAGTGCGCCTCGGTGTCCTGGTTGGCGATGGCTGCCCACATGGCCGGGACTTCCTTGGACGCCCAGTGGGTGCCGCCATAGCCGCCGCCCCCGTCAGCGATCAGCATCAGCCGTTCTCCCCTGTTCCGGTCTCGCTCCTCAGCGGGTCGCTCGCCGCTGCGAAGCCGTCGTTGACGTCGCGGACTTTCGCCTGGGCGAAGGCGTCGCTGGAGGCGTACTCCTTGCTGATCGACTGCGCGACCACCGCGAAGTGGTGGGTGCCGTCGCGGAAGTTGAAGGTGTTGGAGAAGGTCTGCTGCTGGACCTCGTGGTGCAGCTGCATGAAGCTCGCAAACTCCGGAAAGTCGGAGTTCGGGGTCGGCAGCTCGGTCAGCATGGCCGGGATGACCTTCTGCAGCTGCGGGTCATATCCCGTTTGGACCTCGTTGGCGAGCGTCGCGGCGAACTCTTCCATCGCGCGGATGTCCGTCTCGATCGAGCTTTCACTGCCGATCAGCGGCGGTGGTCCGTCGTCTGCGATCATGGTCCAGGCCCTCCCCCGAGAGTGCGAAATCTCCCGCGAGAGTAGTCTGTTACCGCTTGTTGCTGCAGCCCCTACCCAGGGCTATGGACAGTCGCAACGTTACCGAGACCCGTCGATGTCTAGCGGGGTTGCGCCGAGGATCGCCAGGATGGCCGGACCGCGGCCGGGCGGGCACTTCTCGTCCACGGGGTCGGGGCCGGCGTGCGTGAACGTGAATCACCGCTCACGGCCCGGCCGGCCAGGACGCACACCAGCGCCGCCAGCTCTTCCGGGGTCGGTGTGCCGCGCACGACGCTGACCAGCGGTTCCTCATCCATTGATCAAGCTTAAGGCCTGGCGGGAGGTTCTCGGTGACACGCGTCCCACACTCGGCTGATCGATTCGCTGCGGCTCGACATGACCGGGTATTTTCTGCGTGATGTCTACTTCCCCTCCGCTCATTGTCGCTGACCGTTACCGGCTCGTTGCGCCGCTCGGTCAGGGCGGGATGGGTCGTGTCTGGCGGGCGACCGACGTCGTCCTGCACCGCGAGGTCGCCATCAAGGAGCTCGTGCCGCCACCGGGGCTGACCCCCGAGGAGCGGCAGGAGATGCGCGAGCGTTCGCTGCGGGAAGCGCGCGCCATCGCCCGGCTCAACAACATCAACGTGGTCCGAGTCTTCGACGTGCTGCGCACCGACGCCGATCCGTGGATCGTCATGGAGTACGTCCCGTCCCGGTCCTTGCAGGACATTCTCGCCGCCGACGGGCCTTTCGCCCCGGTCCGCGCCGCGGAGATCGGCCTCGGCGTGCTGAACGCCCTGCGCGCCGCGCACCGCGCCGGCGTCGTGCACCGCGACGTGAAGCCGGGCAACGTGCTGATCAGCGAGGACGGCCGCGTCGTCCTGACCGACTTCGGACTCGCGACGGTCCCCGGCGACCCGAACGTGACCCGCACCGGCCTGGTGCTGGGCTCACCGGCCTACATCGCCCCGGAACGCGCCCGCGACGGCACCGCGGGCCCCGGCGCCGACCTGTGGTCACTCGGCGCGACCCTCTACGCGGCCGTCGAGGGCGCCTCGCCGTTCGCGCGGCCGTCCGCGATCGCCACGCTGGCCGCGCTGGCCACCGAGAATCCGCCGCCGGCCCGCAACGCCGGGCCGCTCAAGCCGGTGCTCAACGGCCTGCTGCGCAAGGATCCGGCGCACCGCATCAACGCCGAGGAAGCGGAGCGGTTGCTGCTGCGGGCGACCGGCCGCCGGTCGAAGCTGAGCTTCCCGATGAGCCCGACGATGCGCCGCCCCGGCGTCGGCCGCGAGCGCCCGTCCGCGGGCCTCACGCCGCCGGTAGTGCCCGGCGTGTCGGCCTCCGCGCCGGTCGTCCCCGGCCCGCGCCCGCCGGTCACCCCGGCTCGCCCGCCGATCACCCCCGCCCGCCCGCCGGTCAGCCCGGCGCGTCCACCGGTCATTCCGGCCCGCGCGCAAGACACTCCGCCGGGCCCTCCGGTCAATCCGGGCCGCCCACCGACGGCCCCCGGCGCGCCCGGTCGCGGCCCGATCTTCGTGCCGGGCAAGGCCTCGGTAGGCCGCCCACCAGCGGAAACCCCGACGCGGGTCGACGCCCCGAAGCCACCCGAGCTGGATGCCACCAAGATCGAAAACCGATTCGGTACGGGCACACCATCGTCCCCGCCCCCAGGAGCGGAGGCCGCGGCTTCGCGTCGTCCAGCCCTGGACGCGACGATGCGCGGGTCCGGCTCCGCTTTCGGCTCAATCACGGCCGACGAGGTGGCAGCCCACCGCAAGCGCGCAGCAACCCCACCGGGCCAAGCCACCACCCCGCCGCCCACCGCGCCGGAGTCCCGCAGGCCGGCCACCCAGCCCCCGAAGTCACCCCCGCCAACCCCGCGAGCAGCCGCCGCAGGCGCCGCCGTGGCCGACCCTCGCTCCACAACTCCGCCGCCACCCCGCACAACGGCCACCGCCCGAGTGGCGGCACCGGCCAAGCCCGCAGCCCCCCGCCCCGCGGAGAAGCTGTCCCCACCGGCTGCAACCCCAGCCTCAGCAAGCGCCACCACCCCGACAGCCGAACGCCCCGACTCCAAAACCCCAGGCAACGCCACGCGGGATGCGGCGACCTCGGGTGGCGCGACACAAGATGGCGCGGCGCCAGGCGGTACCGCGCGTGATGCTGCGACCTCGGGTGGCGCGACGCGGGATCAGGCGATTTCAGGTGGCGCGGCAGATGGCGCGGCGCCAGGCGGTGCTGCGCGTGATGCGGCGATCTCGGGTGGCGCGACGCGTGATGCGGCGATCTCGGGTGGCGCGGCAGGTGGCGCGGCGCTAGGCGGTGCTGCGCGTGATGCGGCGATCTCGGGTGGCGCGACGCGGGATGCGGCGACCTCGGGTGGCGCGGCAGATGGCGCGGCGCTAGGCGGTGCTGCGCGTGATGCGGCGATCTCGGGTGGCGCGACGCGGGATGCGGCGACCTCGGGTGGCGCGGCAGGTGGCGCGGCGCTAGGCGGTGCTGCGCGTGATGCGGCGATCTCGGGTGGCGCGACGCGGGATGCGGCGACCTCGGGTGGCGCGGCAGATGGCGCGGCGCTAGGCGGTGCTGCGCGTGATGCGGCGATCTCGGGTGGCGCGACGCGGGATGCGGCGACCTCGGGTGGCGCGGCAGGTGGCGCGGCGCTAGGCGGTGCTGCGCGTGATGCGGCGATCTCGGGTGGCGCGACGCGGGATGCGGCGACCTCGGGTGATGCGACAGGTGGCGCGGCGCCAGGCGGTGCTGCGCGTGATGCGGCGATCTCGGGTGCCGCGACGCGGGATGCTGCGACGCCAGGCAACGCCACGCGGGATCAGGAGACCTCGGATAGCGCGACGCGGGACAAAGCGACGCAGGACAGTGGCACGTCGGCGGGCGAAGCCGCGACCGCGACCACGGCGAAGAAGAAGTCCAGCGCGCGCATGCCGTTCGGGCCGCGCCCCGGCACATCTGCCACCGAGGTTGCGAAGTCGTCCACAAGCGCAACACCGGCGGCCGCCGCGACTTCGGGAGACGTAGCTGAGAAGTCGGCAGAAGCAGGCGCCGACGTCGCTGGCACCAGGGGCGAGACCAGCAAGGCGGTGGCAGTCGGCGGCATGACCGCCGAGACCGCCGAGTCGACAGAGGCTGACGCCGACGAGGTGGAGCCCGCCAGCGAGGTGAGCACGACGGCGGCCTCCGGCGCGGCGGAAGCCGAGTCTGTTGCCGATGCGGGCGCGACTGAGACGGCGGCAGCGGCCTCGACGGTCGACGCCGACAAGGCCGGGGCCGTTTCGGACACGCCCGACCCCGGGATCGGCGGAGCGGGCGTTGCGATCGATGCGCCGGAGGCGAGCGGCGATGCGCCGGTAGAGGAACCCGCCGCAATCAAGGCAGGGACAGTAAGCGATGGCGCGCCCGCGGGGACCGCAGTTCCCGCGGTGGGAAGCGACACGGCTGCGGCAGAGCCCGGCGCCGCCGAAGTGGAAAGCGACAGCGCCGCCGCGCCCCAGCCCGGCAGCGAAGCTCCCAAGACTGAGAGCACGGCACCTGAGGTCGTCGTCGCCGAAGCAGGCGGCGGGACCGAGTCGAGCGCCGCTGTCAGCAACGCCGGAACCGAGACAAGCAGGAAGCCGGCCGGCGCCACTCGGGCGGGTACTGGTTCGGGCACGAAGGCGTCCCGGAAGAAGGGCAAGGGCCGGGCGGCGGCAGCGCTCAAGTCGAGCGCCGCGACAGCAGCAGCCGAGAGCTCGCCCGGCGCAGCGGGCAAGCCCGAGCAGGCGCCCGAGATCGACAACGCAATGCCGGCCAGCACCGACGCAGACGCCAAGATCCTCGGCGGCGAGAACACCGCCGATGCGACAGCCGGCACCAAGGCCCCTGTGGGTGACGCGAGCGACGAGTCCACGGTGGGCGCCGAAGCCGCCGTAACCGACGGCTTGGCGGGCGCCGAGGCAGCGGCCGTCACGAAGCCGGCCACGGCCACCACCGCCGCGACAACCACGGTTCCGAAAGCCAAGACGTCCGCTCCCGCCAAGGGTGACGCCGACGCCGGCCGTACGCGGGTCATCAAGCCGACCGGCACTCCCGCGAAGACCACCGTCATCCCGGCGGCCCGCACTGGCGCGGCCGCCAAGGCAGCCGTGCCGGTCTCCGGCGCCCCGGGTTTCGGCCAGCCGACCCGCCCGGCCTGGCAGCCGATGACCGTTCGTGCCCCCTCTTCCGGCGGTCGCGGCATCACCGTTTTCGGCACCACGCTCACCCGGCGCCAGACCGTGATCGCCATCGGTGTGCTGGTCGCCGTACTGTTGGCGCTTGTTGTTCTGGTGCCGCGGGCTTTCGGGGACGAGGAGGATCGGGCGCAGGACAACGGCCCGAAGGGCGGGGTTGCGCCGGTTGCATCCGGCAAGCCGTCCGCCGCGCCGAGTTCTCCGGTGGGCGCGGCGCCCGTGCCGACGACCACCGCGCCGGTCACTCCCAGTGCCAAGCCTTCGCCGGCTGCCAGTAAGCCTGCGTCGACCGGGAAGGCCCCCAAGGGCTGGAAGATGTACAACGGTGACGGCTATTCGGTGCCGGTGCCCGAGGGAGCCTCGATTCGGGCCGATGGCACCGAGATGTACTTCTCCAAGAACAACCGGCTGCTCATCATCGACCACTCCGAGCAGCCCAAGTCCGATCCCGTCGCCGACTGGAAGCAGCAGGAGGCGGATCGGCGGGGGACGAAGTACAAGAACTACCAGCGGATCCGGCTGGAGGGGCTCAACTATCTCGGCAAGGCCGCCGACTGGGAGTTCACCTACACCACGGTGAGTGGCAACCCGCAGCATGCGATCAAGCGGGGGTTCATCACCACGCCCGGCAAGCAGGCCTACAGCATCTCCTGGTACACGTCGCCGGAGGACTGGGCGGCTTCGCAGAAGGATCTTCAGGTCATCTACCAGGGGTTCAAGGCCAACCGGTAGGTCTCCAGGTGTGAGTGACGGGTGAATGGGTATTCATCGGTCACCACGGATGGAGGTGCAAGATGATTCGACGACACGGCAGTAGGCCCACGATCGCTTTGTGGATGCTCGTCGCGATCGCCGACGTCGCGCTTGTCGTGGCGACCGCCAGTGCGCTGGTCGTGATGATGGTGCTGGCCGGCGCGATGATCGTTGCCGGAGCGATTGCCGGCCGCCTCATGCTGCAGCGGCGCGCCGTCCCCCAGCAGGAATCCGTGCTGCGCCGCCGCGCCTAGTGCGGCGCTGATCGACTACGCTCGCGGGCTGTGTCGATCGACTCGGTAAGTGACCTCTGGGACACCCTGCTCGGTGCCCAGCCGGACCCGCCCGGCCTGCTCGTCCTCGTGACGGCGGTGATCGCGCTGGCCGTGGTCGCCTTCCGGCCGCTGTGGCGGATCGCCCGCAACGCCATCACCATCGCCCACGAGGGTGGCCACGCACTGGTCGCGCTGCTGACGGGCCGCAAACTGCGCGGCATCCGGCTGGAGTTCGACACGTCCGGGCTCACCCTCTCGGCCGGCCGCCCGACCGGGCCCGGCATGATGTTCACCCTGCTGGCCGGCTACATCGCGCCGTCGCTGGTCGGGCTGGGCGGCGCCTGGCTGCTCGGCGGCAACCGCATCACCCTGCTGCTGTGGGTCGCGGTGGTCCTGCTGCTGCTCATGCTGATCAACATCCGGAACGTGTTCGGCGCGGTCTCCGTGCTGGTCACCGGGGCGATCGTCTTCGCCGTTTCCTGGTACGCGACCCCGCAGGTCCAGGCCGCCTTCGCGTACGTCGGAGTGTGGTTCCTCCTGATCGGCGGCGTACGCCCGGTCTTCGAGCTGCAGAAGCTCCGCAGCCGCGGCCGGATGCCGGAGTCCGACGCCGACCAGCTCGCCGGCGTCACGCACGTGCCCGCGCTGTTCTGGGTGGGCGTCTTCCTGGCCGTCGACGTGGCCGCGCTGGTCATCGGCGGGTTCATGCTGGCCGGCCAATGGTTGCCCGCCGTCAGCAACACGCCCTGACTTCGAGTAGCCGAACGGTGACCAGTTGAGTATTTGCTGGTGATGCGCGTCACGGAAGGCCGTCGCTAGCGTCGCTGGCATGGAGGCGCCACCCGGAATCGCGTGGACCGCCGGGGTGGTCGCGTTCGTCGCCGCGGTGCCGCTGTGGCGGTTCACCACGCACGCGATCACCATCGCCCACGAGGGCGGGCATGTGCTGTTCGGCCTGCTCATGGGCCGCGGCATCACCAAGGTCACGGTCACCGGGGGCGGTGGCGGGTCGACCGGCTTCCGGGCCGGTGGCTGGCTCGCCATCATGGTGTCGTTCCTGGCCGGCTACCTCGGACCGTCCATCTTCGGCTTCGCCGGCGCCTGGATGCTGGTGCACGACGTGGCGCCGCGGGCCGTGCTGCTGATGAGCCTGGCGCTGATGGCCCTGCTGCTGGTCATGGTCCGCAACTTCTTCGGCTTCATCGCCGTGCCGCTCACCGCCGCGGTCCTCTGGCTGGTCGCCATGCGCGCCGGGCCCGAGGCGCAGCTCGTCTTCGCGTACATCTGGGTCTGGTTTTTGCTCATGGGCGGCGTGCGGCAGATCCCCGAGCTGTACCGGCACTGGTTGGGCGACGGCGAACCGGACACGCAGGTGCTGTCGCAGCAGACGGGCCTGTCCACGGCGTTCTACGTGGCGTTCTTCTGGCTCGGCTCGATGGGCGCCCTGGTCTGGGGCGGGGCCCTGATGTTGCGCTACACCGGCTGAGCTGTCAGAGCGGGATGTTGCCGTGCTTCTTCGGCGGCAGGGTCTCCCGCTTGGTGCGCAACGTCCGCAGTGCCAGCGTGACCTGCGCCCGGGTCGCGGACGGGGCGATGACCGCGTCCACGTAGCCGCGTTCCGCCGCGATGTACGGGTTCGCCAGCGTGTCCTCGTACTCCTTGATCAGCTCGGTCCGCAGCGCCGCCGGGTCCTCCGCGCCGGCCAGCTCGCCCCGGTAGAGGATGTTGACCGCGCCCTGGGCCCCCATCACCGCGATCTGCGCCGTGGGCCAGGCGAAGTTCATGTCCGCACCGAGGTGCTTCGAGCCCATCACGTCGTACGCGCCGCCGTACGCCTTGCGGGTGATCACCGTGACTTTGGGGACGGTTGCTTCCGCGTACGCGTAGATCAGCTTGGCCCCCCGCCGGATGATGCCGTCCCACTCCTGGCCGGTGCCCGGCAGGAAGCCGGGCACGTCCACGAAGGTCAGCACCGGGATGTTGAAGGCGTCGCAGGTGCGCACGAAACGTGCCGCCTTCTCGGACGCCGCGATGTCCAGCGTGCCGGCGAAGTGCATCGGCTGGTTGGCCACGACGCCCACCGGCCGGCCCTCGACCCGGCCGAAGCCGATCACGATGTTCTGCGCGTAGAGCGGCTGGACCTCGAGGAAGTCGTCGACGACGGTCTCCACCACGCGCTTGATGTCGTAGGGCTGGTTGGCCGAGTCCGGGATGAGCTGGTCCAGGTCGCGGTCGGCGTCCGAGACGTCCAGCGAAGCGGGCAGGTCGAAGGTGGTCGGTTCGTCCAGGTTGTTGCTGGGCAGGTACGACAGCAGCGCGCGCACGTAGTCGATCGCGTCGTCCTCGTCACTGGCCAGATAGTGCGCGTTGCCGCTGCGGGAGTTGTGGGTGCGGGCGCCACCCAGGTCCTCCATACCGACGTCCTCGCCGGTCACCGTACGGATGACGTCCGGCCCGGTGATGAACATGTGCGAGGTCTGGTCGACCATGACGGTGAAGTCGGTGATCGCCGGGGAGTAGACCGCGCCGCCCGCACACGGGCCCATGATCAGCGAGATCTGCGGGATGACGCCGCTGGCGCGCACGTTGCGGAAGAAGATGTCGGCGTACAGGCCGAGCGCGACGACGCCCTCCTGGATCCGCGCGCCGCCGGAGTCGTTGATGCCGATGATCGGGCAGCCGATCTTCATGGCCAGGTCGAGCACCTTGACGATCTTCTCGCCGAAGACCTCGCCCAGCGAGCCGCCGAACACGGTGAAGTCCTGCGAGAACACGCACACCTGGCGGCCGTCGACCGTGCCGTGCCCGGTCACCACGCCGTCGCCGTACGGACGGTTCTTCTCCAGGCCGAAGGCGGTGGACCGGTGCCGGGCCAGGCCGTCGAGCTCCACGAAGGAACCCTCGTCGAGCAGCATCTCGATGCGTTCCCGGGCGGTCTTCTTGCCCCGGGCGTGCTGCTTCTCCACCGCGCGGGCCGAACCGGCGTGCACGGCCTCGTCGGTGCGCCGTTCGAGGTCGGCGAGTTTGCCGGCCGTCGTGTGGATGTCATCCTGCTGCGTCACGTCCTGCTGCGCCGTCACGATGCCCCGTCCTCCGCTCACCCACGCATGCCCGCCGGCCAGGCGGCATTCACGCCGGAGAGATCGTATCCAGGCTCCGGCGGGCGCCACGCGGTGCCCGTACGCGGGGGTGCGACAGAAAGCACGTTTCGCACTCAATGCCCCATTCGTTACAACCCCCGTGACGACATGGATGACCCCCGTCGGCGTGGCGTTGATCGTCGGTGGCATCACCACGCTCATCGTCTTCCGCGCCGCGCTGTTCCGCAGCAGCTCTGAAGACCGGCGCGTCGCCGAGCGCGGCGAGACCCGCCGCCGCGCGGATTCCCCAGGCTCGGACGGTACGTCGTCAGCTGCGGGCCGGGATGAGGGAGCTCCGAGCCGTAAGCGGCGCCGTGGGCGGGCCGAATCCTCGGTCAAGACCCGCAGGGCGCCGGCTTCTTCCGGCGAGGACGGCACGGCACCCGATTCGGTCGTGCCCGCTCCGCGAGGGGGTCGTCGGGCCGAGCCCGGTGCCGCCGAATCGGCTGCTCCCGCCCCACGCGGCCAGGCCCAGCCTGCCGGTCCGGGCCAGTCCGGGCCAGGAGCGGACCAGGCCGGGCGCTCCCGCCCGGGTTCGCGGCGCCTGTGGCCGACCTCGGGTACTCCTGTGCCGGACGTCGACGCCGCGGTATCCGGCGTGGGAACAGCGCCGGCCGAAGACGCGGACGGCCCGGACCGGTCCGTGTTCCGCCGGCTCGTGGACCTCGACGAGGAAGGCGTCCAGCCCCCGGTCGGTGCCGCCCCGACCGATCTGCGGCTGGCGTCGCTGAGCCGGGCCGACGATCCGGGCGAACCCGCCGACCAGGCGGGCGACCCGGAACTGGACATCGACCAGGACCTCGACCGGGCCGCCGACGTCATCGACCCGGCCGAACAGTCCCACGCGCTCGACCTGCCGGGCCTCGGCCTGCTCGGCCTGCAGCCGGCCGATGGTGGCTACGACGCTGACCTCTCCGGTCCGTTCGACTCGGTGGCGGGCACCGGCACGTTCCCCGGGCTCTTCGCCGACGTGGCCCTGGAGGACGCCGACGAGACGGGCTTCGTCCCGGTCCCCGAGGAATCCACCGGAACGGACTGGGCCGAACGCGCTGACCGGCGTTACGGCGACCGGGTCGAGGGCTGGGTCCGGCCCGAGTACCCGGACGAGCCCGTCGCGGGGGAGTACTGGACGCCCGCTCCGGTGGGCTCCTACGAGGCCGAGTACGGCTGGCCGACCCCGGTGGAACGGCTTCCTGAGGTGCCGCCTTACCCACCGTCGTCCGGGTTCGACGTACCGGTGGAGATCGAGACGGAACCGACCCGGCCGGTGCTGCAGTGGCCGCCGGCCCGCCCGGACGACCGGATCGAGCTGCCGCGCTCCAGGTCCCACCGGGGTGGCGAGACCGGTCCGGCGTTCCGGACGGCGGTCGATCGCGACGGGCCGGTCGGTCTCCGGCCGGTGGCTGACCGGCCGATCGAGGACGTGATGCCGGACGCCCGCGCGCAAGCGGCCGGAGCCGCGACCGCTTTCTCGGCCGGAACCGCCGAAGGCGGTGTGGCCTTCTCGGACGCAGCCGCCCACCCGCTGCGGGACGACGATCTGGTGGAGGGCGTCGGCCTGGCGAACGTCGATGACCTGGCCGAGGTGGACGATCTGGCTGGAGCCGGCCTGGCGGGTGGCAGTGATCCGGCGGGAAACAGCCGGTTCGACGAAGAAGCGAGCCTCCCGGCCGGCCGGTTCGGCGGCGAGGCGATCGTCCCGGTGCCGGAGGTGACCGGTCGCAGGCGCTTCGACGAGCCGGTTCCGGCCGCCGACGACCGGGTGTTCCTCGGCACGGACGGGCTCACGCTCGCCCCCAACCCCTACGTCCACGAGGACGAGCCCGTCCAGCCCAGCTACAGCCGGGCCGCTCAGGCAGCCCGCCGCCTGGCCCGAAGCCCCGGGCCGGACGCCCCGGCCGACGGCGCTGAGCACGGAAGAGCCCGGGAGGACCGGCGGGACGCAGCAAGCCGAAGGGACCGCCGGACCAGCCGCGGCCGCCGGGACAGGGACAGCGCCCCCCAGGCCGGCACCTCCCAGGAGGCCGGACCGTCACCGGAGGCCCACGCCCCCCGGGCGAAGCACCCGGCCCCGGGCGCCTGGCCACCCCCGGCCGCCTATAACGACCGGCCCGCCGACCAACCGCAGCGCGCCCGGACCACCAACACCGCCGGCGCCAACCGCGTGCCGGTGCGCCGCGGCCCGGCCGCCGACCGGAGCGGCCCCTACGCAGCCCGCGAGGAAAGCCTGGAAGGCCCCATCTGGACCGTTCCCGACCTGCCCGAAGCCGCCATGCCGGACCTCACCTGGTCCCCGGAGGAAGCACCCGACGACACCCGCAGACCGCGCCGCCCCGCCGTCATGGTGCGTCGCCGGCGTGCGGCCGGCGCCGAGGCGACCCAGGCGCTGCCCCCGATGGAGCCGGTCCGGCCGGATCAGCCGCGGGCCCGTCCCCGGCCCCGCCCGCGTCCCGGGGCCGGTCAGCCGGAGCCGCGGAGCACGGTCTACGTCAGCCGGCACGCAGCCGAACCGAGCTGATCAGGGCGGGTCTAGGGTGGGTTGATGGCTTCCTCGCCCTATACGGATCTGGACCGGCCGCCGCTGGGTGAGCGGGCCCTGCAGCGGGCGCTCATCGTGCCCGGCGGGTTCTGGCAGCGGCTGGAGATCCGGGCCGAGACCGGTTCCACCAACGCCGATGCCGCGGCCGCCGGTCAGGCCGGCGCCGCCGAAGGGCTTGTCGTGGTGGCCGAGCGGCAGGTGGCCGGCCGTGGCCGGCGCGACCGGCAGTGGGTGTCGCCGCCGCGGGCCGGGCTGACGTTGAGCTTCCTGCTGCGGCCCGGCGTCGCCGACGCCGAGCGGGGCTGGGCTCCGGCGCCGCAGCGCACCTGGGGCTGGTTGCCGTTGCTGGCCGGGGTGGCCCTGCGGGAGACCGTGCAGCGGCTGGCCGAGGTCGACGCCGCGCTCAAGTGGCCGAACGATCTGCTGCTCAACGCCGGTCCCGGGGAGTCCAAGGCGGCCGGCATCCTGGCCGAGGTCTCCGGTGACGCGGTGGTGGTCGGGATCGGCCTGAACGTCACCACCCGGGCCGATGAACTGCCCGAGACCACTGGACTGCCGGCCACCTCGCTGCGCATTGCCGGGGCCACGGCCACCGACCGCGATCCACTGCTGCGGGCGCTGCTGCGCGGCGTCGCCCGGTGGTACGGCGGCTGGCGGGAAGCCGGTGGCGACGCCGAGATGTGCGGGCTGCTCGCGGCGTACCAGCGGGATTGTTCGACGATCGGGCGGGACGTGCGGGTGCTGCTGCCCAACAGCCAGGAATTCACCGGTACGGCGACCACGGTGGACGGTGACGGCCAGCTCGTGGTCCGTACGGCTGACGGCGAGCGGCGCGTCTCGGCGGGGGACGTCCTGCACGTACGCTGAGCGCGTGGCTTTCCCGGACGAGGTGCTGACCGACGAGGAAGAGGTTGTCCTCCATCTGCATCCGCACGCGCGGGCGGCCGTACGCCCGGTCGTGGTCCTGCTGGTGGCCCTGGCCGCCGTGCTCGGGGTCTGGATCATGTTGCCGCCGACGACCGGCGGCCTGATCGGGGTCTGCCTGGTCGGTGCCGTGGCCCTGTTCATGGCGGTGACCCGCGGGGTGTGGCCGCTGCTGGTCTGGCGCGGCACCCACTACGTCTTCACCGACGAGCGGATCCTGCTGCAGGACGGCGTGATCGCCCGCGAGCGCCGTGACCTGCCGCTGAACCGGGTCAACGATCACGTGATGAGCCAGTCGCTGCTGGACCGGATGCTGGGCAGCGGGACGTTACGGATCGACTCGATCGGGGACCAGAGCGCGGTGCTCGTCGCGGTGCCGCACGTGCAGCAGGTGCAGACGCTGCTCTACCAGCTCATCGAGACGGATCGGGAGCTGCACGGCGACGACGAGGACGACGAACAGCCGGAGCCTGAGCCCGTGCGGGGGCGGGACCGCCGGCGGTGAGCGTCAGACGGCTCGCCGCTGGGCGTCGATCTCCTTGGCCAGCTCCTCGTCCAGGCGGCCGTCGGCCTCGGCGCTGAGCTCGGCCAGGCCGGCCACCACGTCGAGCTCGGCCACCACGGCCTCGTGGCCGTCGACGGGCGGCTTGAGGAAGACGAACGTCCGGTACGCCCAGAAGCGGAAGACCGTGGCAACGGCGATGCCGAGCAGGGTGACCCCCATGAACAGCAGCTCGTCGTGCTCCTCGGTGAGGCCGAAGCCGTACTTGCCGATGGTCACCGCGCCGGACTGGATGATCATGCCGACCAGGTTGAAGCCGAAGAACAGCGTGTACTCCCGGCGCAGCGCGCTGCGGGTGTGCTTGCGGTAGGTCCAGTACCTGTTGGCCACGTACGCCAGCGTGGTCGTGACGATCGTGGCGACGACGCTCGCCTTGACGGCCCCGATGGGCAGCAGAGCCCACGTGATCGCCATGTAGAGCAGCGTGTTGGCGGCGCCGATCGCACCGAAGGCGAGCGCCTCGGGGGCGAGATTGCGCAGGCGTTCCGCCAGCGGGCGAGCTGAAGGCATTGGCCAACCTTACGGGGGGAAGGGCGCGGACAACGGAGCCGGACGTGCGGTGACTCCGACGTCACATTCGCGGGACAGCGCGCGGGGCGGGCGGTGGCGCGGACGGCGGCGTGCCGGCGGACTCCGTGACCGGGGCCTCCACCAGCGGCGCGGGCGTCGGATCCGGGACCACGGTGTCGCCGAACACGAAGCGGCGGTACGACCAGAAGCGGAACAGAGTGCCCACGGCGGTGCCCACGAACTGGCCGGAGATGTTGTCGGCCAGCGGGGTCTGGAACTCGGGCCAGATCGCGCCCAGGCCGTAGTGGCTGATCGCCAGGCAGGTCAGCCCGATGCCCAGGCCGACCGCGTTGAGCAGGAAGAACAGGGTGTACTGGCGGGCCATGTTGGTGTGCTCGCGGTGCCGCCAGGTCCAGTACCGGTTGCCCGCGAAGGCCAGGGTGGTGGCGATCACGGTGGAGATGGTCTTGGCCAGCAGAGACTCGTAGCCCCGGTGCAGCAGCACGTTGAAGATGGCGAAGTCGATCGCGAAGGCGATGCCGCCGACCGTGCCGAACTTGCTCAGCTCGCGCACGAGTGCCCCGAAGCGTGCCCGCAGCGCGGGCAGGAATGCGGCAGGCACGGACCCGAGAGTACCGGCGCCTGTCACTGTCCGCCGTTTTCGTGAGCGACTCTTAACCCTTCCACCGCAGCGTGGTCCCGCTGCTTGTACGGACGGTGACCCCGTTGGTTGATCTCGGTGATCTCGGCGTGCCGGCCCCGGCAGCCCGCGCAGTAGGCCAGGTGGGCCTCCAGCCGGACAGCCACTCGCGGAGCGATCCGGCCCCGGACGTGCCCGCCGAGCCGGTCCCCGGTCCACCGGCACTCGGGCGGATCGGCGTCGGCCACGTGCTGCTGCAGGTAGAGCCGGCGCAGCCCTTCCCGGGCCCGGTGGGCGAGCACGGCGACGGCGTTCGGGGTCAGGCCGAGCTGCGGGGCGACCTCGGCCGGGCTGGCTCCCTCGACCTCCGTACGCCACAGCACGTCACGCCAGCGGTCGGGCAGTGCCTCGAAGGCCCGCGCGGCGTAGGTGCGTTCCAGCCGGTCGAGGGCCGGGTCCAGGAACGGCTCGCCCTCGTCGTAGCGGGTCAGGTCGTCGGTGAACTCCAGCCGCCGGTCCCGGCGCGCCCGGTGGTAGCAGACGTGCCGAAGGGTTGTGCAGAGGTACGCGCGGAACGCCACCAGCGGTCCCCGCCCGGCCCGCAGGCTGGCGAACACCTTCGCGAACGTCTCGGCGACCAGGTCGTCGGCGTCCGCGGGGTCGTGCACGAGGCCGTACGCCAGCGCCCGGGCGGCGGCCCGGTGGCGCTGGTACAGGACGCCGTACGCGGCGGTGTCGCCGCCGCGGACGGCGGCGAGCAGGTCGGCGTCGCCGTCGCCGTCGCCGTCGCCGGCCGGGATCGTCATTCCTGCCTCCTGTAGCCGGGAGTGGGAGGAAAGCCCGAGTAGCGGCAAGCTTAGGACGTTTCGTCCGTTTTGTGAAAGCGGGCGAGTGCCGGGCCGGAAGTGGCGGCCGGACGCCCGGATGCTCGCTTGTGCATCAAGCGGCGAAGAATCGGTCGTGATCGCGCACCGTGGCCGAAGTTTGTGCGGTTGTCCACAGGATTCACCGATGAACTGAACGTTCCCTCGGCTTAGGCTGATGTGACTCCCGTGACAGCGGCCGGTTCTCCGGCCTGCTTCGTCACAGGTCAGTGCCGACCGAAGGGAATCACATGTCAGTGCCCCCCACTGCTCACACCAAGCTCCTGACCTGGGTGGACGAGGTTGCCGCCCTGACCACGCCGGACCGCGTCGTCTGGTGCGACGGCTCGGACACCGAATGGGCGCGGCTCACCGACGCGCTCGTCGACGCCGGCTCGCTCGTCCGCCTCGACCCCGGCAAGCGGCCGAACTCGTTCTGGGCCCGTACCGATCCCGGGGATGTCGCGCGGGTCGAGGAGCGCACGTTCATCTGCTCCGTGGACCCCGCGGACGCCGGTCCGACCAACAACTGGACCGCGCCCGCCGAGATGAAAGCGACGATGACGCAGCTGTACCGCGGCTGCATGCGCGGACGCACGATGTACGTCGTCCCGTTCTGCATGGGACCGCTCGACTCGCCCAACCCGATGTTCGGCGTCGAGCTCACCGACAGCGCGTACGTGGTCACGTCCATGCGGATCATGACTCGGATGGGCGCCGCCGTGC
Organism: Actinoplanes sp. NPDC048967; assembly: GCF_040649415.1. NCBI lineage: Bacteria > Bacillati > Actinomycetota > Actinomycetes > Micromonosporales > Micromonosporaceae > Actinoplanes > Actinoplanes sp. NPDC048967. The sequence continues at coordinate 215,291 of NZ_JBEZFL010000002.1, read as the reverse complement.
TCGAGGCGATGGGCGACGACGCGGACTTCGTGCCGGCCCTGCACTCGGTCGGCAAGCCGCTGGCCGAGGGTGAGGCCGACGTGCCGTGGCCGTGCAACGAGACCAAGTACATCTCGCACTTCCCGGAGACCCGCGAGATCTGGTCGTTCGGCTCCGGGTACGGCGGCAACTCGCTGCTCGGCAAGAAGTGCTTCGCGTTGCGGATCGCCAGCGTCGCCGCCCGCGACGAGGGCTGGCTGGCCGAGCACATGCTGATCATGAAGCTGACCTCGCCCGCCGGACAGGTCCGCTACATCGCCGGGGCCTTCCCGTCGGCCTGCGGCAAGACCAACCTGGCCATGCTCGAGCCGACCCTGCCGGGCTGGAAGGTCGAGACCGTCGGCGACGACATCGCCTGGATGCGCTTCGGCTCCGACGGCCGGCTGTGGGCCACCAACCCGGAGTACGGCCTGTTCGGCGTCGCCCCCGGCACCGATGAGCACACCAACCCGAACGCGATGCGCACCCTCGCCCGGGGCAACTCGGTCTTCACCAACGTGGCCCGCACCGACGACGGTGACATCTGGTGGGAGGGCATGGGAGAGCCGCCCGCGCACCTGATCGACTGGAAGGGCAACGACTGGACACCGGAGTCCGGCACGCCGTCCAGCCACCCGAACAGCCGCTTCTGCACGCCCATCAACCAGTGCCCGATCCTCGCCCCGGAGTACGACGACCCGCGCGGCGTACCGATCGACGCGATCCTGTTCGGCGGCCGGCGCAAGACCACCGTGCCGCTGGTCACCGAGGCCCGCGACTGGGTGCACGGCGTCTACTTCGGCGCGACGCTGTCGTCGGAGACCACGGCCGCCGCGGTCGGCCAGGTCGGCGTGGTGCGCCGGGACCCGATGGCGATGCTGCCGTTCATCGGCTACCACGCCGGTGACTACTTCAACCACTGGATCGAGATGGGCAAGGCCGCTTCCGGCGACGCCGAGAAGCTGCCGAAGATCTTCTACGTCAACTGGTTCCGCCGCGACGCCGACGGCGGCTTCCTCTGGCCCGGCTTCGGGGAGAATTCCCGGGTCCTCAAGTGGATCGTCGAGCGCCTGGACGGAACCGGCGAGGCGGTGGAGACCCCGATCGGGCAGGTGCCGACCCCGGACGCCCTCGACGTCAGCGGCCTGGACATCAGCCGGGCCGACCTGGAGGCCGTGCTGCGCGTCGACACCGACGAGTGGCTGGCCGAGATCCCGCAGGTGGAGGAGTGGTTCGCCAAGTTCGGCGACAAACTCCCCGCCGTCCTGTGGTCCGAACTGGACGCGCTGAAGTCCCGCTTGAACGCCGGCTGATTCCCCGCGCCCGCCTCGCGTTCGAGGCGGGCGCGGCCTGGGTACCTTCAGCCCGTGACCACCCTCGACATCCGGCCGCCCGCGGTCCGTGCGCTGACCTGGCTGCTGGTCGCGACGGCGGCGGCGACCGCCGGGGTCGAGCTGCTCAATTTCTGGTACGCGCCCGAGCAGGGTTTCGGGCTCGCGGTCCGCACCGGCTGGGCGCTGCTGCGTACCCTCGGCTGGTTGATCCTGATCTGGCACGTGCGGCGCAGCCGCGCGGTCTCCCGGCCGCTGGGGCTGATCCTGGCCGTGACCACCATCTTCGCCGTCGGCCGCCTGATCGTGCCGCGCGACGGCGTGCCGCCGCTGACCGGCCTCGTCGGTTTCGGCGTGCTGACCACGCTCTGCCTCACCGTCGTCGTGCTGCTCTACCGCCACCCCACTGTGCGCAACCACCTGGTCCGTTATCCGGCCAAGCTGGTGGCCACCCGCAAGGGCCTGGAGTGGCGCGAGTCCGCGCCGCGCCGCCCACCGGTGGCGGCCTGGGTGATCACCGCGCGCGTCGCCGCGTTCACTTACAGCCCGCTGATTCTGGTGCCGGCGGTGATCTCGGTCGGCGAGCTGGGCCGCCGGCCGGAGTACATCCTGGCGGTGGTCTTCTGGATCTTCGTCGGCATCGGCGCCAGCTACGCGGTCTTGCTGACCACCTTCTTCCTGCAACGCGGCAAGGCCTGGGCCCGGCAGCTGATGGTGTGGGTCAGCTTGGGCGTGCTCGTGATCGATCTGCCGCTCTGCTACCTGCTGCTGGGCCCGGACGGACTGATCCGCGACGGGGCGCCGCTGGTCGCCGCCGCGGTGCTGGCCTGCTACGCGGTGTGGCGGGCCGGCCGCACGGCCGCCGCCACCGATGCCGCTGCCGCGGCAGCACCAGCATGACCGGCGGCGGTGGCGTGGCCCGGACGGGTCGGGGCGGATGAGCCTCGAGCAAGTCGATGTCGCGGTGGTCGGGGCCGGTCCCGCCGGGGCCGCCGCGGCGCTGGCCGCCCGCCGGGCCGGCGCGTCGGTGCTGCTGCTGGACAAGGCCGACTTCCCCCGCGACAAACCGTGCGGTGACGGCATCGCCGCCGACGCGGTGGACGTGCTCGCCGAGCTCGGCGTCACCGGCGTGACCGACGGATATCCGGCGGTGGAACGACTGCGCCTGGTCGCACCCGGCGGCGACGAGGTGGCCCGGCCCTTGCCGCGCCCGGCCCACACCGTGCCGCGCAAGGTGTTCGACGAGCGGCTGGTGCGGGCGGCCGTCGCGCAGGGCGCTGAGCTGCGCCGGCACACCGTGCGCAGCATCCGGCCCGATCGGGACGGCGTCACCCTCGACGACCGGATCCGGGCCCGGGTGGTGATCGGCGCGGACGGCGCCGGTTCGGTGGTACGGCGTGCGCTCGGCCACCCGGTCAACCCGGACGGGCACCTGGCCATCGCGATCCGCGGTTACGCCCCGGCGGTCGGCACCGAGCAGCTCATCCGGACGACGAGTGCGCGCTGGCCCGCGTACGCGTGGTCGTTTCCGATCGGGGACGGCAGCGCCAACGTCGGCTACGGCGAGACTCTGCGGGGGACGCCGCTCACGAAGGCGTACCTGGTGAACCGGCTCGCGGAGCTGCTGCCCGGCGGTCCGCCGACCGGCTTGCGGGCCCACCATCTGCCGTTGTCCACCCACCGGCCGCCGCCGGGCCGCGGCCCGGTGCTGCTGGCCGGCGACGCGTTGTCGCTGATCAACCCGTTCACCGGCGAGGGCATCTTCTACGCCGTGCTCTCCGGCGCGCTGGCCGGCGCGGCCGCCGCGGCCGGTCCGCAGCGGGCCGCCGCGCGTTACGCCACGTCCTTCGGTGACCGGCTCGGCCGGCATCTGCGGCACTCGGGCCTCGCCGCGCTGCTGACCCGACGGCCCTCCGTGGTCGACGCCGCGGTCCGGGCCGCCCGCCGAGATGGTGTGGTTTTCCACCGGATGGTGGACCTGGGCCTGGGTGACGGGGTTTTCGACCTTCGCACGATCGGACGCATCGGGGCCGCGATGCTCCACAAGCGTGACGCGGCCTCTTGAGCCGGAGCGCGCTCTCGATAGGCTTGCCGGGATGAGTCTGCGGTCCCTGGTCTATTCGCTGTACGAACGACGGCTCGCCGGCAAGCTCGCCGGCCGGCCGGTGCCGCAGCATGTCGGCGTGATGTGCGACGGCAACCGTCGCTGGGCCCGCGAGATGGGCTACGTCGATCCGAACGACGGGCACCGGGTGGGCGCGGTCCGGATCAAGGAGCTGCTCGGCTGGTGCGACCAGGCCGGGATCAAGCACGTGACGCTCTATCTGCTGGCCACCGACAACCTCCAGCGGCCCGCCGCCGAGCTGGACCCGCTGGTCAAGATCATCGAGGATCTGGCCACCGAGCTGGCCGAGGACGGCAACCCGTGGCGGCTGCGCATCGTCGGCGCGCTCGATGTGCTGCCCGCTCCGACGGCGACCGTGCTCAAGGCCGCGCAGGAACGCACCCGGGACCGGGTCGAGGGCGTCGAGGTCAACCTCGCGGTCGGCTACGGCGGGCGCCGGGAGATCACCGACGCGGTGCGCTCGCTGCTCTACGAGCAGTCCGCGGCCGGGCGCACGCTGGAGGAGCTGGCCGAGATCCTCGACGTCGAGCACATCGCCGAGCACCTCTACACCAAGGGCCAGCCCGACCCCGACCTGGTCATCCGCACGAGCGGGGAGCAGCGGCTGTCCGGATTCCTGCTGTGGCAGTCGGCGCACTCGGAGTTCTACTTCCACGACGCCAACTGGCCGGACTTCCGCCGGACCGACTTTCTGCGGGCCCTGCGCTCGTACGCGGGCCGCCAGCGTCGCTACGGCGCCTGAAGCTGCTCGCCGCCAGCACCGCGATCACGATCGTGATGCCCGCCCACTCGTGCGGGCGCAGCGCCTGACCGAGCAGCACCAGTCCGGCCAGGGCCGCGAGCACCGGGTGCACGCTCATGAACATCCCGAACAAGCGCGCCGGGATCCGGCGCAGGGCGATCAGATCGAGCGCGTACGGCAGTGAGCTGAGCAGCCCCGCGCACCCGGCATAGGCCAGCCCGGTGACACCGAAATGTCCCTGTGCGACAAGCATCACAGCCACCGGCAGATAGCCCAGCGCGGACACCGTGGTCGCCGCCGCGGTCGCCTGGATCCCCGGCACCCGCGCCCCCAGCACCCGGTTGAGCAGGATGTACGCGGCCCACCCGGCCGCCGCGAGCAGCGCGCAGCCGATCCCGGCGAAGTCGCTGGCCGGCCCGGGCCGGACGAGGACGTAGACGCCCACCCCGGCCGCGAGGGCGCAGGCCAGGTCGAAGCGGGTCCGCGAGCCGGCCAGCGCCACCGTCAGCGGGCCCAGCACCTCCAGCGTGACGGCCAGGCCGAGACCGATCCGGTCGATCGCCGTGTAGAGGCTGAGGTTCATCACCGCGAACGTGCCGGCCAGCAGCAGCGTCGGCCACCACTGCGGCCAGGTGAAGCGGCGCGGATCGGGCCGGGCCACCGCCAGCAGGGCCGCGGCCGCCACGAGCTGGCGTACCGCGACGACCCCGGCCGGACCGGCGGTGGCGAACGCGTGGGCGCCCACCGCGGCGCCGGCCTGGTTGCTGACCGCGCCGGCGAGCATGGTGGCCAGGCCACCGAACCGCGAAGATCTCATGCGGTCCAGGCTTCGCGGCGGCGCCCGGGAACGGAAATGACCGGCCCGCCCGATCTATACGCTGACCGTATGGATGTGCGGGTGCGCCAGCTCCGGGCGTTGGTCGCGGTGGTCGACGCCGGTACGTTCACCGACGCGGCGACGGCCCTCGGGGTCTCCCAGGCGGCTGTCTCCCGTTCGGTCGCCGCCCTGGAACAGGCCCTCGGCGCCCGGGTGCTGCAGCGGACCACCCGGCACGTCGCCCTCACCCCGACCGGCACCCGGATCGTCGCCCAGGCCCGGCGCATCCTCGACGAGATCGCCCACCTCCAGCGCATCGTCACGGACGCGCGCACCGAGGTCCGGGTCGGCTACGCCTGGGCGGCGCTGGGCCGGCACACCCGGCGGTTGCAGAAGGCCTGGGCGGCGGCGCATCCCCGCGTACCGCTGGTGTTCGTGCAGGTCAACGATCCGACCGCGGGCCTGAGCGACGGTACGGCCGACCTCGCCGTCATCCGCCGCCCGCTCGACGATCCCCGCTTCGCCACCGCCGAAATCGGCCGCGAGTCCCGGTACGCCGCCGTGGCCACGGACAGCTCCCTGGCCCGCCGCCGGTCCCTGCGGATCGAGGACCTGTCGCGTTCGACCGTCGCGATGGACACCCGCACCGGCACGACGACGCCGGCACTGTGGCCGGCGGACTCCCGGCCCGCCGCGGTGCGGGAGACGCCGGCGGTCGACGAATGGCTGACCTTGATCGCGGCCGGGCAGGCGGTGGGGGTCACCGCCGAGGCGACGGCGCACCAGTATCCGCGGCCGGGCGTCGCCTACCGGGTGCTGCGCCACGCGCCCCGCATCTCGGTGCGGCTGGCCTGGTGGCGCGACGACCCGCCGGCCCAGCTCGACGAGGTGCTGGCGCTGGCCCGCACCGCCTACGGCTGGTCAGCGCCAGACGACACATAGAGCGCCGGCCTCCGCCGGCGCGATGCCTCAGCGCGGTGTCGGACGGCGCGGTGTGGGGCGGCGCGGTGTCGGGCGGCGGCGGCGTTGGGCGGCGCGGTGTGGGTTGGCGGCGGCGTTGGGCGGCGCGGTGTGGGGCGGCGGTGTCGGGCGGCGGCGGCCGGCTCAGCGGCGGAAGGCGTGCAGGGCGTCGGCGAGGAAGCCGGCGACGGCCTCGGGTGACTCCAGGGTCAGGTCGGCCGCGCTGGACACCTCAGCGCCGGTCTCCGGGTTGGCCACCGCCACGCACATGCCGAAGAAGTCCGGGTCGACCGCCTCGCGGGCGCGCAGCGCGTCGAACGCCTTGATGTCGGACATGTCGTCGCCGAAATACCAGGCGCAGCGGGCGTCCAGCACGCCTTCGCCGATCACCATGCCCTTGTCCTGGTCGACCGGCGGCTTCAGCTCGACGACCATCCGGCCGCCCTGGATCCGCAGGCCCAGGCGCTCGGCCTGCTCGTGCCCCCAGCGCTCGACCGTCTGGGCCAGCTGCGGCGCGGTGCGGTAGTGCAGGGCCACCGACAGGCGCTTGTATTCCACCAGGATCGGCTCGGGCAGCTCGGTCCTGGCCCGCTCGGCCAGCTCGGCCATCGCGGGGACCCAGGGCAGCGCGGCCGGCTCGGTGACGACCGCGCCGTCGTGCCACACCTCGAGGCCGTAGAGCCCGTAGAGGTCGACGTGGGCCAGCGACTCGAAACGCGAGCGCAGGAAGCTGACCGGACGGGCCGAGACGATCGCCACCCGGGCCACCGCGCCGGCCAGCTCCTCGAGCACGCCCAGCACCGACGGCACGGGCTGGGAGGCGTCGGGATCGTCGGTGACGGGTGACAGCACGCCGTCGAAGTCGAAGAAGAGAGTCGTGTCCCCGGCCCGCGAGGCGGTGAACTGCCAGGCCTCGGCGGCGGTCAACGGGTGCGTGGGACGCCCCCGCTGCGGTTCGGACTCAGGGTGCGGCTCGGACTCAGGCACAAGTCCCAGCCTACCTGCCGTGCGGCTCATCGCACGTCGGCGTGACGCCCCGAATTGGCGGATCACGCGGGTACTACCGCCGGTGGCAGTTGACCGCTAGCGTTCTTGTCATGGCACGGGGTCATCCCGGGCCAACCGGTCGGCCCGGACCTGCGACAAGAGCGCCACGGGGCCCCGCATCCCGGCTCCGTGCCAGGCACGGGCGCCGGACGTGGCGGACCGCGGGCGGACCGGGTTGCACGCCCGCTGGAGCAGGCCTGTGACATCTCGCCGTATTGACGCCGGGGCTTCGCAAGACCCGGCCGCCACCGTCTCCAGCAGCCGTACCGGCACGGGACGTAGGTCGTCCCGCGATCGGCACGCCGACGCGGAGCCCGCCCCAGCCGGCCGGGTCTTCGTGCTGGACACCTCGGTCCTGCTGTCCGACCCGGCGGCGTTCCGCCGGTTCACCGACCACGAAGTGATCATTCCGCTCGTGGTGATCTCCGAGCTGGAGGGCAAGCGCCACCATCCGGAGCTCGGCTGGTTCGCCCGGCAGTCGCTGCGCATGCTCGACGAGCTGCGGATCAAGTTCGGCCGGCTGGACCAGCCCGTGCTCTGCAACGACGAGGGCGGCACCCTGCGGGTCGAGCTGAACCACGCCGACCAGAGCGTGCTGCCGCAGGGCTTCCGCAACGACTCGAACGACACCCGGATCCTGTCGGTGGCGCTCGGGCTGGCCGCGGAGGGCCGCGAAGTCACGCTGGTCAGCAAGGACATGCCGTTGCGGGTCAAGGCCGCGTCGGTCGGCCTGACGGCCGACGAGTACCGGCACGGCCAGGCCAGCGACCCGACCTGGGTGGGCATGGCCGACCTCAAGCTGAGCGAGGACCAGGTCGCCCAGCTGTACGCGGGTGAGGAGCTCGAACTCGAGGACGCGGAAGCCCTGCCGTGCCACACCGGCCTGGTGATCCATTCCGCGCGTGGTTCCGCGCTGGGCCGGGTCAACCCGGACAAGACCGTACGGCTGGTCCGTGGTGACCGGGAGGCGTTCGGGCTGCGCGGCCGCTCGGCCGAGCAGCGGATCGCCCTGGACCTGCTGCTGGACGAGTCGATCGGGATCGTCTCGCTGGGCGGCCGGGCCGGCACCGGCAAGTCGGCCCTGGCCCTGTGCGCGGGCCTCGAGGCGACGATGGAGCGCAACCGCCACAAGAAGGTCGTCGTCTTCCGCCCGCTGTACGCCGTGGGCGGCCAGGAGCTCGGCTATCTGCCCGGCAGCGAGTCCGAGAAGATGTCGCCCTGGGCCCAGGCGGTCTTCGACACCCTCGGGGCGGTGGTGCACGGCAACGTGATGGAGGAGGTCATGGCCCGGGGCCTGCTCGAGGTGCTGCCGCTGACCCACATCCGTGGCCGCAGCCTGCACGACTCGTTCGTGATCGTGGACGAGGCCCAGTCGCTGGAACGCAACGTGCTGCTGACGGTGCTGTCCCGGATCGGGCAGGGCTCGCGGGTGGTCCTCACCCACGACGTCGCCCAGCGCGACAATCTGCGGGTGGGCCGGCACGACGGCGTCACGGCGGTGATCGAGGCGCTGAAGGGTCATCCCATCTTCGCCCATGTCACCCTCACGAGGTCCGAGCGCTCGCCGATCGCAGAGGTCGTCACCGATCTCCTCGAGGACATTCCGCAGTAACGCTCCGCAATCGGCTGAGGCGGGAATCCGAGGGGTTCCCGCCTCACGCTGTGAATGAGGACAACTACATAAAGTGAGGTATTGGCTACCTCGAAAGTGCTGGAAATGGCGGGCTTTTGCCCGGAATAACGCCTAAACGCCCTGTGATTCATTTCACAGGTGCGCGTCGTCATTTCACATCCACTTCACCGTGCGCCATGGTGGCTGGCGAGCATCAATCGCGTGCCCCGGCCGGTCGGAGATCGACTTGGCGGGTCACCGTGACCGGCGGAAGTCGCCGGGTCGCACGGCCCGAGGGGTCGGCGAAGCTCGCGGCGGGAAGCATCGCCGGGATTCATCCCGGTAAATTCCGGCCGCGTCATTGCCCCCGACGAAGGGATACTTCGTGAATCGGCTCTGGAGCCGGGTCGGAATCCGTGTGGCCTCGGTGGGTCTGCTCGTGGCAGGCGTGATCGGCGGGGTCTACCTCGGTAAGGACCAGGAAGTCCAGGCGCAGGGCGCCCCCCAGGCCCGCGTTGTCGCCCAGGTCGATGTGGCCGAGATGCAGCTTCTGAAGGAGCGGCACGGTCAGCATGCGGCGGCTCGCGCCTACCAGCGGCAGGCCGAGGACGAGGCAGCCACGAAGGCGGCCACCGAGGCCAAGGCGGCAGCCGCGAAGGCCCGCACGGCCGAGAAGAAGCTGATCGAGAAGAAGGCCGCCGAGAAGAAGGCGGCGGAGGCCAAGAAGGCGGAGTCCTCGTCCAGCTCGGGCGGCGGCACGGTGCCTTACACCGGCGACATCCCGGCCTCCTGCGACGAGTACAGCGGCAACCGGGCCACCGGCTGCGCCCTGATGCTCAGCGCGGGCTTCAAGATCGATCAGTTCCCCTGCCTGGACAAGCTGTGGAAGAAAGAAAGCGGCTGGAACCACAAGGCCTCGAACCCCAGCTCGGGCGCGTACGGCGTGCCGCAGGCGCTGCCCGGCTCGAAGATGGCTTCGGAAGGCTCGGACTGGAAGACCAACCCGGCCACCCAGATCAAGTGGGGCCTCGGCTACATCGAGGGCCGCTACAACACCCCGTGCAACGCGTGGTCGCACTCGCAGAACACGGGCTGGTACTGATCCCAGCGTGACAAAAGGGGTACGCGCTTCGGCGCGTACCCCTTTTGCCGTCACGGGCCGTGATCAAATGACCAGATGGTCCGGAAAGTCGCATCGGGATTCGTGGTCGGGGTGCTCGCCCTCGTGCTGTCCGGCGGTCAGATAGCCGCCCGGGCCGCCGACCACAGCGAGCCGGTCCGCGAGGTCGTCGGCGGCACCCTGGCGCCGGCCGGACGCTTCCCCTGGATGGTGCGCCTCTCGATGGGCTGCGGCGGCGTGCTCACCGCGCCCGGTGTGGTGCTCACGGCTGGTCATTGCGTGACCGGCTCCGGCAAGGACGACACCATCGGCGTGATCGCCGGGACCACCGACCTCAAGTCCGGCGCCGCGATCAACGCCCGCTCGGTCGCCGTGATCCGGGCCGGCGGCTTCCGCGACGAGACGCGCGGTGACGACTGGGCGCTGGTCAAGCTGGACCGCAAGCTCGACCTCCCGGTACTGGCGCTCGGCCGCGACGGCGTCGACGAGACCGGCCCGATGACCATCCTCGGCTGGGGCCAGACCAGCGAGTCGTCGATGCGTCAGCAGCACAGACTGCGCTACGCCACCGTCTCCCTGGTCGGCGACAAGCAGTGCGCCAAGGCGTACCGGAAGGTCGGGGTCGAGCTCGTCAAGGACGAGGCGATCTGCGCTGCCGGCCGGGGGGTCGACACCTGCCAGGGCGACTCCGGCGGCCCGATGGTCCACCAGAGCGCCGACCACCGCTGGGTGCAGGTCGGCATCGTCAGCTTCGGTCTCGGCTGTGCCCGGCGGAACTACCCGGGCGTCTACACCCAGGTGTCGAAGTTCCACGACGACATCCAGGCGGCGACCCGCAAGCTGAGCTGAGCGCGTCCGATCCGCCACACCGAGTTGGCGTCGCTGGCGCCCATCGGCAACCATCGGGGGATGAGCTATCCCGGCGAGCGCGAGGATCAGGCGGCGCGATTCGGCACGGAGGCGTTCTTCGCCTCCATCGGCCGTGCCTTCGTGGCGATGTGCGCGGTCATCCCGGTGCTGTTCCTGATCGAGGCGATCGACGTCGGCCTCGGCGCGGGCCGGCTCGACGTGGCGGGCGGCATCATCCCGCGCCGCATCGACGGCCTGGACGGCGTCATCTTCAGCCCGTTCCTGCACGCCGGCTGGGACCACCTGTACGGCAACAGCATCCCGCTGATCCTGGTCGGCACCTTCGCGCTGGCCGGCGGCACCCGTCGCTTCCTCTGGTCGACGCTGGTGATCGTGCTGGTCAGCGGCTTCGGCGTCTGGATCATCGGCGATCCGAGAAGCGTCGTGGTCGGCGCCAGCGGCGTCGTCTTCGGCTACCTGGGGCTGCTGGTGGCCCGCGGCTTCGTGGAGCGCAGCTGGTGGAATCTGGGCGTGGCCGCGTTCATCGGGCTGCTGTACTGGTACCAGCTCTACAACGTGCTCCCGACCGACCAGCCGATCTCCTGGCAGGGCCACCTGCTCGGCCTGCTCAGCGGCGTGGTCGCGGCGATCATCTTCCGCCGGAAGCGGCCGCGGCCCGCGGCCGCCCTCTACGACCCGGGCAGCACAACACTCACCGACATCTGAGCCGGCCGCGCCGCCGGGCCGGGCCTCCGGGCCGGGTCGCGCCGGCGCGTCGGGCGGCGGGCTGGGCGGGGTCATGCCGGGTGGGCGGCCGCACTGTGTTGGGCGGCCGTGCCGGGTAGCCGCGCCGGGCCGCGTTGCCGGGCCGGGCGGCGCGCGCCGGGCTGGGTGGTCATGCCGGGTGGGCGGCCGCGCTGTGTTGGGCGGCCGTGCCGGGTAGCCGCGCCGGGCCGCGTTGCCGGGCCGGGCGGCGCGCGCCGGGCTGGGTGGTCATGCCGGGTGGGCGGCCGC
>NZ_JBEZFL010000002.1:155681-203560 GCF_040649415.1 Actinoplanes sp. NPDC048967 | reverse complement strand
CCGCGCTGTGTTGGGCGGCCGTGCCGGGTAGCCGCGCCGGGCCGTGCCGCCGCGCCGGGCCGGGCGGGTCGAGCCGGGCCGGGTGGCGGGCTGGGCGGGTTCAAGCCAGGCCGGGGGCAGGCTGAGTTGGCCGGGTAAGTCAGGCTCGGCTGCGCCGGGTCGGCAGGACTGCCACGGCGACGGCGGCCAGGGTCAGGGCCGCGCCGAGGACCGTGTTCCACCCCGGCCGGCCGGCGTCGCCCGGGACCACCTCGTCCAGCAGCAGCGCGCCGGTGACCTGGCCGGCGATCATGCCCAGGCCGAGCAGCAGCACGCCCGTGTAGCGCACCACCGCGGCGCCCAGGGCGATGAAGACGATGCCGAGGGTGCCGCCGGCGTAGAGCCACCACGGACCCTCGGGCACCCGGGTCGGGAAGCCGCGCACGGCCACCGACACCGCGAACGCGATCAGCAGCACCGCCGTACCCATGAAGAAGTTGACCAGGCCCGCGACCAATGCGCTGCCGGACACGGCCCGGACGTGGCCGTTCACGGCCTGCTGCCAGGCGATGCCCAGGCCCGCCACCAGCGGCAGCACCGCCAGCGCCAGGGCGCTGGGGTGACCGATCCGGTCGCCGACCGCCAGCAGCACCGCGCAGACGGTCAGTACCGCCCCGGCCAGCCGCGGGGTGGTCACCGGCTGCGGTCCGGCCGGCCCGGCGCCCGCCCGGTCCACCAGCAGGCTGCTCGACGACTGGCCGGCGACCACTGCGACGATGAAAACGGCCACGCCGAGCGTCGGCACGGTCAGGCCCTGGGTCGCGACCAGGAAACCGCCGCACATGCCGCCCACGCACTGCCAGAGCCGGATGCGTCCCTCGCGCAGGGCGGCGCGCAGGTGGCCGAGCCCGGCCCGGCCGGCCGGCAGCAGCGGCACGAGCACCGCCAGCACCAGCAGGCCGGAGCCGAACGAGATGGTCGCGGCGCCGATCGGGTCGGCCAGGCGCACCGCGAGCTCGCCGTTGATCCTCGACTGCACGGCCAGGGCGGTCCCCGCGACCATCGCGAGACCCGCCCCGCCGGCCCGGCGCGCGGTCGAGACCGCGGGTGGGGCAGCCGAGGTCTGGGTCACTCGCGCACCGTCGGCAGGTGCCCGTCGAAGTCCACCGCCGAGTACAGGGCCAGCTTCTCCAGCCGGTGGTACGAGTCGATCACCCGGATCGTGCCGCTCTTGGAACGCATCACGATCGACTGGGTGTGCGCGCCGCCGGCCCGGTAGCGGACGCCCTTGAGCAGGTCGCCGCTGGTCACGCCGGTGGCCACGAAGAAGCAGTTGTCGCCGGTGACCAGGTCGTCGGTGGTCAGCACCCGGTCCAGGTCGTGCCCACCGGCCAGGGCCTTCTCCCGTTCGGAGTCGTCCAGCGGCCACAGCTTGGCCTGGATCTCGCCGCCGAGGCACTTCAGCGCGCAGGCCGCGGTGATGCCCTCGGGGGTGCCGCCGATGCCCATCAGCACGTCGACGTCCGACTCGGTGCGCGCCGCCGAGATGGCGCCGGCGATGTCGCCGTCGGAGATGAACTTGATGTTCGCGCCGGCCGCGCGGACCTCTTCGATCAGCTTCTGGTGCCGCGGCCGGTCGAGGATGCAGACCGTCACGTCGGAGACGCTGGAGCGCTTCGCCTTGGCGATGCGGCGCAGATTCTCGGTCGCGCCCGCGTTGATGTCGATGACGTCGGCACAGTCCGGCCCGACGGCGATTTTCTCCATGTAGAACACGGCGCTCGGGTCGAACATCGCGCCCCGCTCGGCGACGGCCAGCACCGCGACCGCGCCCGGCATCCCCTTGCTCATCAGCGTCGTGCCGTCGACCGGGTCGACCGCCACGTCCACCTCCGGTCCGGTGCCGTCGCCGACCTCCTCGCCGTTGAACAGCATCGGGGCGTTGTCCTTCTCGCCCTCGCCGATCACGACGACGCCCCGCATCTGGATCGAGTTGATCAGCTTGCGCATGGCGTCGACGGCGGCGCCGTCGCCGCCCTCCTTGTCGCCGCGGCCGACCCAGCGGCCGGCGGCCATGGCGGCGGCCTCGGTGACGCGGACCAGATCGAGGGCGATGTTGCGGTCGAGATCCTGTGGGTTCTGCGCTACGGGCATGGGGGCCTCCTCGCGACGGTGCGGGTGTGGTGCACAGATCCTCACACGCGGATATGCGCCAAGTCCCGTGTCCGCGACATGGTTAACAATGGAGAGGTGGCCACCCCTGAAGCAGCACCCGCGCCCGAAGCCGCCGCCGACCCCGTGACCGTCGGCAAGCGCGGTGGCCGGTCCCCGCGCGACATGGCGCTGTCGCTGGGCATCCTGCTGCTGCCGATCGTGCTGCTGCTGCTCTTCTACCGCGTCGTGCTGGACGGCGACAAGCCGGTCAGCGTCGAGAACGCCGAGTCGACGATCGACCAGGCCCGCAGCGCCGCCGTCTTCCCGGTGGCCGTGCCGCAGGGGCTGGGCGACGACTGGCACACGGTCAGCGCGACCTTCAAGCGCGACACCGACGGCGCCACCCTGCGACTGGGCTACGTCGACCCGGACGACGACCCGCTCCTGCTCGTCGAGAGCAGCATCCCGACGGAGAAGCTGTTGCCGGCCGAGCTGGGCGCGAACCCCAAGGGGGTCAGCACCTACAGCGACGGGGCCCGCACCTGGCAGCGCTACGAGGCCCGCAAGGGCGAGAACGCGTTGCTGCTGCTGGAGAAGGGCCGCACGATCATCGTGGTGGGCCAGGCGGAGTCGAGGAGCCTGGAGAGTTTCGCCTCGTCGCTGCGCTGACTGTCAGCTGTCCGTCCGGGCGGCGCGGGCGGCCTCGATCCGCTCACGGGCGCCGTCGAGCCAGCGCTGGCAGACGTCCGCCAGCTTCTCCCCGCGCTCCCACAGCGCCAGCGACTCCTCGAGCGAACTGCCGCCCTGCTCCAGCCGTTCCACCACTGTCGCCAGCTCGGTCCGGGCCTGCTCGTAAGTGAGTTTCTCGTCCGTCATTCCTGCACTCCCGCTCGAAGCTCGCCGTCGGCCAGCCGTACCCGGAGAACGTCTCCGGTCTCCACCTCGCCGGCCGCGCGGACCACATGGCCGTCGGCCCGTTGCACGATCGCGTACCCGCGTTCCAGGGTCGCCCGCGGCGACAGGGCCCGCAGCCGGGCCAGGGTGTGCCGCAGGTCGTCGTCGGCGCGGCGCAGCCGCTGGTCCAGGCTCCGCGTGGCCCGGTCCCGCAGGCCGGTCACATCGGCGGCCCGCTGGTCCACCAGGACCTCGGGGCGGGCCAGCACCGGCCGGGACCGCCAGGACTCCAGCCGGTGCGTCTCGCGGTCGACCAGCGTGATCACCGCGCGGTCGAGGCGGCGGCGGGCCTGCTCGATCAGCGCGGTCTCCTCGCCGAGGTCCGGCACGATCCGCTTGGCCGCGTCGGTCGGGGTGGACGCGCGTACGTCGGCCACGTAGTCGATCAGCGGCGCGTCCGTCTCGTGCCCGATCGCGCTGACCACCGGCGTACGGCAGCCGAACACCGCCCGGCACAGCGCCTCGTCGGAGAAGGGCAGCAGGTCCTCGACGCTGCCCCCGCCGCGGGCCAGCACGATCACGTCGACCGTGTCGTCGTTGTCCAGCACCTTGAGCGCGTCGATGATCTGCGGCACCGCGGTCGGACCCTGGACCGGCACGTTGATCACCCGGAAGTCCACGGACGGCCAGCGGCGGCGGGTGTTCATCAGCACGTCGCGTTCCGCCGCGGACGCCCGCCCGGTGATCAGGCCGACCCGCTGCGGCAGGAACGGCAGCCGGCGCTTGCGCTCCCGGGCGAACAGGCCTTCGGCGCCGAGCAGCTTCTTCAGCCGTTCCAGCCGGGCGAGCAGCTCACCCAGGCCGACCTGGCGGATCTCGTCGGCCCGCAGGCTCAGCGAGCCGCGGGCCGGATAGAACTCGGGCTTGGCGTGCAGCGTGACGCGGGCGCCCTCGGCGAGCTCGGGCGCACCGGCGTCGAGCACATCGCGGTGGGCGGTGACGGTCAGGCTCAGGTCGGCGGACGGGTCCCGCAGGGTCAGGAACACCACGCTGGCGCCGGGACGGCGGCTGATCTGCGCGACCTGACCGTCGACCCACACCCAGCCCAGCTTGGCGACCCAGGCGCCGATCTTCTGGCTGACCACCCGGACCGGCCAGGGCTCCTCGGCGCTCGACTTCGCGGGCTGCTCGGGCTGACTCACCGGGCCAGCCTACGGGCGCTTCACCCCCCGGCGCGGGGCCGGGTGGCGCGGCGCGCCAGCGCCAGCAGGACCAGGCCCGCGTACGCCCAGAACAGCAGATCCGCCAGCAGGTGCTGACTGTCGACGTGCCAGCCGCCGCCGTCGTTGCGGGCCAGGAAGGTGAACGGGTAGCCGTGGCGGACCGAGAAGGTGGTCATGCAGCACACCGCGTCGATGACCGGCAGCGCGCTGAACAACATCCCGCCGACCAGCAGCGCCGCGCCGGCCGACCAGCCCGCCGGTCCGGTGCCGGCGGCGCTCCGGCCGAGCGAGATCAGCAGCGACCCGCCGACCAGCAGCATGGCGTGGAACAGCAGGTACGCCCGGTCCGGCGCGTGGTCCATGTCGACCAGCACGTTCAGGATCGCGATGGCCACGCTGAACCAGCCGACCAGCAGCCGCAGGCCACCCCCGAAAGAACCCCACAGGCCGGGCGCCCCGGTGGGTGCACCGGCGTTGCCCACGGCGCTCATCGCCCGAGTATCGCGCCCGGCGATCGTGCTACGTGCCGAAACGGCCGGTGAGGACGGGCTCCGAAGTCCGCGAGTCGCGGCGGACCAGCCCGGCGGCGGTCACCAGCAGCAGCCCCACGAACGCCCAGAAGTACACGTTCGCGGCGAGGTTGACCGCGTCGAGCTGCCAGCGCGACTGCTCAGCGACCTGCCGGGCGGTCGCCGGATCGCCGCCCGAGCCCGCCCGCGCGATCCAGGCGGACGGCCAGCCCCGGCTGGCCAGGTACACGTACATTCCGCCCAGCTGGGTGCTCTCCGCCAGGCCACCACCGAGGGTGCCCGCCACCGCGGCCCCGATCGTCGCCGCCGCGGTGGTCCGGCCGGGCAGGGGTACGCGGTGCGGCATGAGCAGCACCAGGCCGCCGATCGCCAGCACCACGCCGACGATCATGTCGGTCACCGGCCTCGGCGCGCCCAGGTTGAGCAGGATCCAGGTCAGGCCGCCGACGAGGCTCACCGCGCCGAGCACGCCCCGTACGGCGGCACCGGCCCGGTCCCGCATCGTCTTGCTTGTCGCATCCACCGCACGAGTATGCCGCGCGGGCGCGTGATCACCCCTGGCTCAGGCCGTGGCGCCGCCGGCCGGGCCGGTCGCCGGGCTGTGGCGCCCGTCGCACGCCTGCTGATGGCGGCCGGGGGCACGTACCATGGCCGGGTGACTGCCGACCCGATCAGCCCAGGACGCAAGCGCGTGCTCCTCGCCAAGCCGCGGGGCTACTGCGCCGGTGTCGACCGCGCCGTGCAGACCGTCGAGGAGGCGCTCAAGCTCTACGGCGCCCCGGTGTACGTGCGCAAGCAGATTGTGCACAACAAGCACGTCGTCACCACGCTGGAGAGCCGCGGTGCGATCTTCGTGGAGGAGAACGAGGAGGTCCCCGAGGGGTCGACCGTCGTCTTCTCCGCTCACGGCGTCGCGCCGGAGGTGCACGAGCAGGCCCGCGAGCGCAATCTCAAGGCGATCGACGCGACCTGCCCGCTGGTCACCAAGGTGCACCACGAGGCCAAGCGGTTCGCCGCCGACGACTACGACATCCTGCTCATCGGGCACGAGGGGCACGAAGAGGTCATCGGCACCGCGGGCGAGGCCCCGGCGCACATCCAGCTCGTCGACGGGCCGGACGACGTGGAGAACGTCGTGGTCCGGGACCCGGCCAAGGTCGTCTGGCTCTCCCAGACCACGCTGTCGGTGGACGAGACGATGGAGACCGTCGCCCGGCTCAAGACCCGGCTGCCGCTGCTGCAGTCGCCGCCCAGCGACGACATCTGCTACGCCACGTCGAACCGCCAGCACGTGATCAAGGAGATCGCCCCGGAGTGCGACGTGGTGATCGTGGTCGGCTCGACCAACTCGTCGAACTCGGTGCGCCTGGTCGAGGTGGCGCTCGGTGCCGGCGCGCGAGCCGGCCACCTGGTCGACTACGCCGCCGAGATCCAGGACGAGTGGCTGGCCGGCGCGACCACCGTCGGGGTCAGCTCGGGCGCCAGCGTGCCCGACGACCTGGTCATGGAGGTGCTCGCGCACCTGGCCGACCGGGGCTTCGGCGAGGTCACCGAATTCACCACCGCCGAGGAGCGGCTGACCTTCTCGCTGCCGCAGGAGCTGCGCCGCGACATGAAGGCGGCGGCCGCGCTAAAAAAGGCCACGGCTGTCGTCGAATAGCTCGGGTGCCTGCGGCTGGCGCGGGGTGAGCTCGACCTGGGCCGGCACGGCCAGCTCCTCGTCCGAGACGCCCATCTCGGCCAGCTTGCGCGCGCTGACCAGCACCCGGGACTCCAGCGACCCGACCGCGCGGTTGTAGGCGGTCACGGCGCCGCTGAGCGAGGTGCCCAGCTTGCCGACGTGATCGCCGAGGGTGGAGAGCCGGCCGTAGAGCTCGCGGGCCAGGCTGTGCACCTCGAGTGCGTTGCGGGCCAGCGCCTCCTGCCGCCACGAGTAGGCCACCGTGCGCAGCAGCGCGACCAGGGTCGCCGGGGTCGCCAGCACCACGTTGCGGCTGAACGCGTGCTCCATCAGAGTGGCGTCGCGCTGCAGGGCCGCGTCCAGGAACGGGTCGGCCGGCACGAAGAGCACCACAAAGTCCGGCGTCTGATCGAAGGCCGTCCAGTACGCCTTGGCCGACAGCGCGTCCACATGCCCGCGCAGCACCCGGGCGTGCTGGTCGAGGTGGGAGTCGCGGGTGCGCTCGTCGCGGGCCTCCATGGCGGACAGGTACGAGTCGAAGGGCGCCTTCGCGTCGACCACCACCGAACGTCCACCGTGCAGCCGCACCAGCATGTCGGGGCGTACGCCCTGGTGGTCGGTCGCCCCGGTGACCTGCTCGCTGAAGTCGCAGTGGTCGAGCAGCCCGGCCGCCTCGACGATGCGGCGCAGCTGATGCTCGCCCCAACGACCCCGGACCTGCGGCGCGCGCAACGCCGCGACCAGCTGTTTCGTCTCGGTGCGGAGTTCACCGGAGACCGTGCCCATCGAGCGGACCTGCTCCCGGAGCTCGGCGTACGCGTCCACGCGGTCGCGCTCCAGCTCGGTCACCCGCTGCTCGTAGCGGCGCAGCGTCTCGTGCAGTGGGGCGACCGCGCGGGCCACCGCCTCCTGGGACTGCGCCGTCGCCTCGTAGGACAGTGACCGCAGAGACTGCTCCAGCCGGCCCTCACCGTCCCGGCCGGCCTGCAGAGTGGCCTCGAGCCGGGCGATGTCGGTGGCGGCGCGCAGCCGGGCAGCCGACCAGCCGAGGGCGGCGCCGACCCCCAGACAGATGAGCACCACGGCGAGCGTCGAGAAGGTCACCCTCGGAGCTTGCCAGAGGGGTACGACGAGATCGGCGAGGGTACCGTCGAGACATGAAGGTGTTGCTGCTTCTGGTTCTGATCATCGCCGTTGTCCTGGTTGTCGTCACCCTCGCCCGGCGCAGCGGCGCGACTCGTGAGCAGAACCGGCTCGAGGACGCCCGCGCCGAGGCCCAGCGCTGGTACGAGCGGCTCGGCGGGCAGGTGATGAACCTGCACGGCGACGACCCGGCGGCCCGGCAGGCGCTGGCCGACGCGAGCGAGCGCTACAACGCCGCCGGTGGACAGTTGCAGCAGGCCAAGTCGGTGCGCCAGTTCGAGCTGGCCCGCGAGTCGGCCCTGGAGGGACTGGCGTACGTGCGCGCGGCCCGGCTGGCCATGGGCATCGACCCCGGTCCCGACCTGCCGCCGCTGGCCAGTGCGCAGGGCGCCGGGCAGCTCACCCGCGAGCGCGAGGTCAACGTCCAGGGACACCAGTACAAGGCCGGCCCGCAGCCGGGTCCCGACACCCCGTACTACTACCCGGGCGGCCGGGTGCAGGGCCGCCCGGTCCCGTCGGGCTGGTACTCGACGCCGGTCTGGAAGACGGCGCTGGGTGCGGGCGCGGGTGTGCTCGGCGGCATGCTGATCTTCGACGCGCTGCTCTCACCGGGCTTCGGCGACATGGGCTACGGCGACGGCTACCAGGACGGCTTCCAGGACGCGGCCGGCGGTGACTTCGGCGGCGACGCCGGCGACTCCACCCAGGCCGGCGACTTCGGCGGCGGCGGCGACTGGGGCGGCGGTGACTTCGGCGGCGGCGATTTCGGCGGCGGCGATTTCGGTGGCGGCGGCGATTTCTGAGCCCGGGCGGTGACCGCGCTCAGTGCATGCGGCGGGCCAGCTCCCGGCGCAGCGCCCGCGGGCCCGGCCACACCTGGGTCAGGTCCGCGGTGAAGGCCGGCCGGCCCTGCGGATCGGCGTCGTCGTCGCGGATCGCCGGCCAGCCCTCGTCCTCCTCCGACACCGGGTGCACCCGGTCCAGGTCGACCGGGGTCACGTCGAGCACCGTGCGCAGGCCGTCCCGGCGTACCACCACGTGGTCGATGTCCGGCCAGGCCAGCAGGACCGGGTCGCTGCCCTGGGCGGCCAGTTCCAGGCCGCCCGAGGACGCGCGCACCCAGGTGCTGAGCGCGGAACGGGCCGACAGCGAGTACGCCCCGGCGACCAGGACGGCGATCACCGCACCCTGCGCGAGCGTGGACCACCACGGGTCGTCCGGGGCGCCCAGGATGAGCGCGACCAGCGGGGACACGACGACGTAGGCGACCAGCAGGGTGCCGGCCAGCAGCGCGAACGTGCGCCACGGCGACGACCGGAAGAGCACGGCGTCGTCGGCCGGCGGCGCGACCTCGTCGGGCGGGATCGACATGACCCCTATGCTGCCGTGTCGGTGACGTCCCCGGTGCCAGCTTCAGAAAGCGCTGGCGATCACCAGTTCCGTGGTCCGGCCGGGCAGCAGGTCCAGCTTGGCGATCCGGCCCGCGGCCTTGAGGTCGTCCTCGACCAGCGCGAGCCGGTCCAGCACCTCCGCCGGGCCCAGAGCCTCGGCGAGCGGCACGTCCGCCTTCATCGACAGCTTGCGGTCCGACTTGGCCCGGCGGACCTGACGCAGGGCGTCCCCGGCCAGGTCGAGCAGGGTGGCATCGCCGCCGGGCGCGACCCGGGTCAGCTCGTACGTCGTCGGCCACGTCGAGCTGTGCACCGAGCCGTAGCGCCACCAGGACCAGATCTCCTCGGTCGCGTACGGCAGGAACGGCGCGAACAGCCGCAGCAGCACCGAGAGCCCGGCCGCCAGCGTGGCCCGGGCCGAGTCGCCGCCCGGCCCCTCGGCGTACGCCCGGTCCTTGACCAGCTCGATGTAGTCGTCGCAGAACGTCCAGAAGAACGCCTCGCTCACCTGCAACGCGGTCGTGTGGTCGTACGCGTCGAACGCCGCCGTGGCCGCCTGCACGACCTCGGCCAGCCGGGCGAGCACCGCCCGGTCCAGGTCCGCGGTGACCGGCCGCCGCAGCGCGTCCGCCGCACCCAGCCCGAGCGCGAACTTGGACGCGTTGAGCAGTTTGGTGGCGAGCCGCCGGCCGACCTTGATCTGCGCCGGGTCGAACGCCAGGTCGGCGCCGGGGCGCCCGTTGGCGGCCCAGTAGCGCACCGCGTCGGCGCCGTTCTGCACCAGCAGGTCCATCGGGGTCACGACGTTGCCCTTGGACTTGGACATCTTCTTGCGGTCGGGGTCGAGGATCCAGCCGGAGAGCACGGCGGTGCGCCACGGCAGCGTCCCGTGCGCGGCGTGCGACCGGACGATCGAGTAGAACAGCCAGGTCCGGATGATCTCCTGGCCCTGTGGCCGCAGATCCATCGGGAAAACGCGTCGGAAGAGGTCCTCGTCGCTGCCCCAGCCGCCGACGATCTGCGGGGTCAGAGACGAGGTGGCCCAGGTGTCCATGACGTCCGGGTCGGCGGTGAAGCCACCGGGCACGTCGCGCTGTTCCTCGGTGAATCCGGGCGGACACTCCGAGGAAGGGTCGACCGGCAGCGCTGAAACATCCGGTATGAGAAGCTTGTCGTGGTCCGGCTCGCCAGCGTTGTCGAGCCGGTACCAGACGGGCACGGGCACACCGAAGAACCGCTGCCGGCTGACCAGCCAGTCCCCGGTCAGGCCGTTGACCCAGTGGTCGTAGCGGTGCCGCATGTGCGGCGGGATCCAGGTCAGCTCGTCCCCGCGGGCCACCAGCTCGTCCCGCAGCTGAGCGTCACGCCCGCCGTTGCGGATGAACCACTGCCGGCTGGTGACGATCTCCAGCGGCGAGTCGCCCCGCTCGTAGAACTTGACCGGATGGGTGATCGGCCGCGGCTCGCCCAGCAGATCACCCGTCTCGGTGAGCAGCCGGACCATCTCGCGGCGGGCGGCGTTGACGGTGAGCCCGGCGAACTGCGCGTACGCCGCAGCCGGGACGCCCGGCGGCCGGTCGGCCAGGAAACGGCCGTCGCGGCCGAGCACCACCCGGGTCTCCAACTGCAGATCCCGCCACCAGATGACGTCGGTCAGGTCACCGAAGGTGCAGACCATCGCGATGCCGGTGCCCTTGCCGGCCTCGGCCAGCGGATGGGCCCGCACCGGCACCTCGACGTCGAACAGCGGCGTGCGCACGGTGGTGCCGGCCAGCGGATGCTCCGGCGGGCAGACCAGCGCGACGCAGGCGGGCAGCAGCTCCGGGCGGGTCGTGTCGACCTCGACCGGCCCGTCCGGGCCGTGAAAACGCAACCGGTGGTACGCCCCGGGCCGCTCCCGGTCCTCGATCTCGGCCTGGGCGACAGCGGTACGGAACCCGACGTCCCACAACGTCGGCGCCTCCGACGTGTACGCCTCACCCCGGGCCAGGTTGTCGAGAAACGCCCGCTGCGAGACGGCCTGAGCCCGCGCGCCGATGGTGGTGTAGGTCAGCGCCCAGTCGACCGACAACCCGAGCCGCCGCCACAACGCTTCGAAGACCTTCTCGTCCTCGACGGTCAACCGGCCGCACAGCTCCACGAAGTTACGCCGCGAAACCGGCAGTGGCTGTTTGGGCGGCGCGGCCGGCGGCTGCCACTGCGGGTCGTACGGCAGTGCAGGATCGCAGTAGACGCCGTAGACGTTCTGCACCCGGCGCTCGGTCGGCAGCCCGTTGTCGTCCCAGCCCATCGGATAGAAGACGGCCTTGCCCCGCATCCGCTGGAACCGCGCGACGGTGTCGGTGTGCGTGTAGGAGAAGACGTGCCCCATGTGCAGCTCACCGGAAACGGTCGGCGGCGGGGTGTCGATCGCGTAGACGTTGGCCCGCTCGGCTACCGACCGGTCGAACCGGTAGGTCCCCTCGGCCTCCCAATGGGCGGCCCACTTGTCTTCCAGTCCGTCGAGGGTCGGGCGGTCGGGCATCCGGCCGCTTGCAGGCTCCGTCATGCGGCCAGCGTAGGGCGGTTGCGGCGGAAGGACGAGCGGTATCCGCGAGCGGCGGCGACGATCGTTCTCCAGTCCGCTTCTGTGTTCGTCCGTCCGGCTGCTGCCGCGCCCGCGGCACCGGTGGCCGAGAAGCCGGTGAAGCCCAGGGAGCGAGCCGGTGAGGCCGAGGTGGTCGCCGCCGCAGTAGCTTCTGATTGCCGCGTCGAGGTGACGGCTGCCCACTCCGAGACCACGCAGGTGGCGAAAGGCGAAGGGATGTTCAAGTCCTGTGGTTGACGCACAAGCCATCCGGGCGCTGCTGGTCGGGGCGACCGTCCGGAGCCTGGGCCGAGCTGCCGATATGGGTGTGCTGGAGCTTGTCGGCGCGGGCGGTGAGGCCGTCGGCGTTCATCTTCAATGCCCGTTCCGGGTGCAGCGAGGCGACGGTGTCATCGTCGGTTCCCGGGACATGCGTTTCGCGCGCACGGGCAGTCAGCCGGAGGCGTTCGACAATTTCTCCACGGTCTACGATGACCGGGCCGGGCAGCTCACGGCGATTCTGGGTCACCGCCGGCCCGTCGTCGAGGACGTGACGGTGGGCGAACGGGGGGATCTCGCCGTCACCTGGCACCCCGGCTATTCGCTGCGGGCATTCGTCGACTCCTCCGGACGGGTCGAGTCATGGCGGGTGCTGGTCCGGGGCGGCCCGCATCACGTCTTTCCGGTCGAGTCCGCATGACGGACCCGCGCCCGACCCGGGCGGGCTCAGAAGAGCGGTGACCGTCCCTTGTAGCCGGTCGCCAACCGCAGGCCCGGCCGCAGCCCGCTCCCCGTACCCCGGTAGAGCATCAGGCTGCCCGGAGTCTTGAGCACCGCCACCAGGTCCGTGTACCCGTCCCGGTCGAAGTCGCCCACCCCGAGCAGATCCCGCTTGTTGTTCCACCCGGTACCGAGCTGCTTCCTCGCACCGAGCGTCCCCTTACGCCCCGGGTACAGGAACAGCTGGCCCGCTTTGCCCTGGCGGACCATCAGATCCGGGTGGCCGTCGCGGTTGAAGTCGCCCACGCCGGTCAGTTCGTTGCGCTGGTCCCAGCCGCCCTTGGCGATCAGTTTGCGGCCGGCCAGCTTCGTGCCCTTCACCCCCGGGTAGAGGTACAGGTGGTGGTTGCTGGTCTGGGCCGCCACCAGGTCCGGGTAGCCGTCCTTGTTCAGGTCGCCGATCGCGGTGATCTCGCGCATCTTCTTGAAGTCCTTGGACAGCAGTTTGCGCGTGCCGAGGCTGCCGCTGCTGCGGCCCGGATAGAAGTACAGGTAGCCGTTGGCGGCCACCCGGGCCACCACGTCGGGGTAGCCGTCGCGGTTGAGGTCGCCGATCCGGACGATCGAGTTCATCGTCTGCCAGCCGCTGCCGAGCTTCTTGCGGGTCTTCTCGTCGGCGTACGTGCCGTTGCCCGGATACAGGAACAGGTTGCCGGTGCTGGAGGTCCGGGCCAGGACGTCCGACCAGCCGTTGCCGTTGTGGTCGGCCAGTTTCGCGGCGGGCAGCGGGGCGAAGTCGACCAGGTTGCTGTCGATGTTGATGGTGACGCCGCCCCACGTCTCCTTGTGGTCGCCCTGGTACTGCTTCATCCGGCGGTGCGGGGACCAGTGGGTGGCGGGCAGTCCCGTGTCGGTCAGCGTGGCGACCTTGTCCCAGCGGGCGAAGTCGAGGTAGTCGGGGCGTACGTAGCCGGGGGCGGCGTAGTTGGCGACCTGGTCGGCCACGCCGGAGCCCATGCTGCTGTAGAAGCCGGACAGGTAGCCCAGGTCGTGCAGCTTGGCCGTCCAGGCGCTCATGAAGGCCAGCACGCCCTTGCGGCAGGCGGCGTCGTTCGTCCGGTACGCCTCCATGTCGTAGATCAGCACGCTCTGCGCGGCCAGGCCGAGCGCGCGGGCCTGCACCACGGCGTCCTGCGCGGCGGTGGCTCCCTGCGCGGCCGCTTTCGTGTTGCTGATCAGGTTCTTCTTCTTGGTCGTCGTGCAGGACGCCTGCGGGCCGACGTACAGCGGGATCAGGTGCCAGCCGGCCGCGACCTGGGTGCGTACCCAGCCGGCGGTGAGGTTCTTCTGGGTGCAGCCGCGGTTGTTTCCGCCGACGTAGATGCCGATCCCGCGGTACGGCGAGGCTTTGCGCCACGCCGCCATGGTCGCGCTGGACGGTGCCGTGCAGGCGTCGAAGGCCTTGCCGGAGAAGGTGCCGGGCTGCACGGTCGCCGCCGCGCCGGCGCTCATCGTCGCGTCCGCCTGCGCCAGGGTCAGCGTCGAGAGCAGGATCACCGCCACACCGAAGGCGGCCCGGACGACTCGCTTGCGGTGCAGCGGCGCCATTGTGCGCATGAAGACCTTTTCCGGGCCGGACGACAGCGGACGTCCGACCCAATCAAAGGATCAAGGGCACCGGGTACGGCCGAACAGCTGATCTTCGATGTCGAACAGCTAGGCGCCGTGGCTCTCGTGAGCCAGCAGCCAGGTCTTCACGTCCAGGCCCCAGCGGTAGCCACGCAGCGTCCCGTCCGTGCCGACCACCCGGTGGCAGGGCACGAACAACGCGGCGGCATTGCGCGCACAAGCCGCCGCGGCCGCCCGGATCGCGGCGGGCCGCCCGGCCAGTTCGGCGTAGCCTCGGTAGGTCAGCGGCGCGCCCGGCTTGATCTCGCGCATCACCTGCCAGGCGTGGGTCATGAACGGCCCGCCGGTCCGCTGCTCCACCGGTACGGCGTCCAGCGCACCGAGGTCACCGTCCAGATAGGACCGCACCACCACGCCGATCCCGCCGGCGTCGTCGACCGGTTCCACCTCGTCCAGCAGCGCCGGATGGACGAGGGCGAGCAGAGCCTGTACGTCGGTGGTGAACCCGCTGGCCCGTACGGCCCCGGCGGAGCTGACGACGTAGGTGAACGGTCCGGCCGGGGTGTCGAGGGTCGAGTACTGCATCATGCTGCTCTCCAGAGTCTCATCAGGGCGTAGGAGCGCCAGGGCCGCCAGCGTTCGGCGTGCGCGGCCAGCGCCTTGGCGGAGTCGGGCAGGCCGAGCGCTCGCGCGCCGCGCCGGACCGCCACGTCGGTGGGCAGGAACACGTCGGGGTCGCCGATGGCCCGCATGGCCACGTAACCGGCGGTCCAGGCGCCGACGCCGGGCAGGTCGAGCAGCCGGGCGACGGACTCCTCGCGGTCGGCGCCGGGCTCCAGGTCGAGCTTGCCGTCGGCGACCGCCTCGGCGAGCGCGCGGATGGTCTGCCGGCGAGCGGCGGGCATCCGGAACGCGGTGTCGCCCAGCTCCGCCACGGTGGCCGCGTCCGGGAAGCCGCGCAGCTCACCGGCGGCGGTCGGGGGCAGCATGCGGCTCAGCGTCAGGCGGGCGCCGGCGACCGAGACCTGCTGGCCCACGATCGCGCGTACCGCCAGCTCGAAGCCGTCGACCGCGCGCGGGACCCGTACCCCCGGCTCGGCCCGCACCGCCGCCGCCAGCGCGGGATCGGCACCCAGCATGCCGTCGACGGCGACCGGATCCGCGTCCAGGTCGAACAGCCGCCGGCAGCGGGCGACCGCGGGCGCGAGGTCGCGGACGTCCGCGAGCCGCAGCGTCGCGGAGACCCACCGGTCGCCCGGCGTGAGCGCGACGGTCGCGCTCCCGTGCGGCAGATTCAACCCCCGCCGGTACGTCGTGACGTCGCACTCCTCGATGCCCGGCAGGGCCCGGGTCGCCAGGAACCCGAGCAACGCGCCGGCGTGCAGGGGTGCCCGGAACGCCAGCCGCAGGCTGATGGTGCCCGCCTCCGGCTGCCGGGCGGTCCGGCGTTCCCGCAGCGCGCTCGGCGACCGCGCGTACACCTCGAGGATGGTGTCGTTGAACTGCCGCACGCTGCCGAAACCCGCGGCGAACGCGATGTCCGCCAGGCCGAGGTCGGTGGTCTCGATCAGGATGCGCGCGGTCTGCGCGCGCTGGGCCCGGGCCAGGGCCAGCGGCCCGGCGCCGAGCTCGGCGGTGAGCAGCCGGTTGAGGTGGCGCTCGGTGTAGCCGAGCCGGCCGGCCAGGCCGGGCACGCCCTCGCGGTCGACGACCCCGTCGGCGATGAGCCGCATGGCCCGCCCGACCAGGTCGGCCCGCAGGTCCCATTCGGGGGAGCCGGGGGCGGCGTCGGGCCGGCACCGGCGGCAGGCCCGGAAGCCGCCCCGCTGCGCCGCCGCGGCGCTGGGATAGAAGGTGACGTTCTCGCGTTTGGGGGTGACCGCCGGACAGGACGGCC
Source organism: Actinoplanes sp. NPDC048967 (assembly GCF_040649415.1). Taxonomy (NCBI): domain Bacteria; kingdom Bacillati; phylum Actinomycetota; class Actinomycetes; order Micromonosporales; family Micromonosporaceae; genus Actinoplanes; species Actinoplanes sp. NPDC048967. The sequence continues at coordinate 187,753 of NZ_JBEZFL010000002.1, read as the reverse complement.
GGCAGTAGATCCCGGTGGTCCGGACCGCGGTGTAGAACCAGCCGTCGAACCGCTGGTCACGGCTGTCGACGGCCCGGTAGCACCGTTCGAAGTCCAACTCCATGGACCTCAGTCTGCTCCCCGGGCCGGGCGCTCGGCTGGCGGGATTCGGACATGACTGTGTGGCCCGTATGCTTCGGGCCGTGATCACTGAGCGACTGCGGCTGTCGATCGGCTCCCCACCGGCCCAGAAGGCCTTCGGCGTCGCGTTCGGCCTCGTCTTCGCGGCCGCCGGTGCGGCGTTCGCCCTGCTGCCCTTCGTGGTCGACGGCTGGCTGGGCCGCGCGTTCGGCGCCGACGACTCCTGCCCGGGCGCGTCGGAGGTCTCGGGCATCCCGCCGGAGATGCTGCCCCCGTCGGTCCGCGAGTGCATCTCGGACGGCAGCTGGTTCAACGGCGGCGACGGCTTCGGCCCGCTGCGGCTGATCGGTCTGCTCGGCATCCCGTTCATGCTGGTCGGGCTCTACCTGGCACTGAGCGCCCTGCGCACGGCGGCCTGGCTGGAGGGCACGCGGGTGACGGTGCGTACGGCGTTGCGCAGCCGCACGGCCGACCTGGCGACGGCGACGATCACCGGGGGCGCGACCGCCTACCGCCGCAACCGGGGCACGAGCCGTGAGTCGGTGGTGCAGGCGCCGACCCTGATCGCCTCGGACCCGGCGGGTGGCCCGAGCGTCACGATCCCGCTGCACGGGGTGGGTATGGCGCAGCTGCCCGGTGCACAGCTGCGGGCCCTGGCCGAGGCGCTGTCCGGCAACCCGGACGGCGACGCCCGGACCATGGTGACCCAGCTCCGTACGATGGCCGACAACCCGTTGGGGCTGACCAGCCGGTAGCCCGACTTCAGCGCCCGCTGAAGCATGATTGCGGCTTTCAGGGGTAATCGCCGCCCGTAGCACCCCTCGCGGTGCGCACGTTCAGTGGAAAACTGAAGTAGGGCTGAAGGGCCGGCGATGATGGACGGCGGGAAGCGGCGCCTCGGCGATCGCCTGCGCGGGCTGCGGGAGAGGGGCTTCAACGGCGAACCGGTCACCCAGGGAGTGGTCGCCCGCGCCTTCCACAAGAGCGTCCCGCTGATCTCCTCCTGGGAGAAGGGCAAAGCGGTCCCGTCCGAGGACTGGTTGACCGCGTATGCCCGGTTGTTCGCCGGCGCCCGCGCGCCCGCCGAAGGCCGGCTGCCGGCCCTGGAGGAACTCGACGGCGAGGAGCTGGACCGCTTCGAGCAACTCCGCCGGGAGCTGCTGGAGCTGCGCTCGGCCACCCCCTCGGCCGTCCCGGCGGGGCAGCCGGGCAGCGACGAGCTGACGACCCGGTCGCCGTGGGAAGGCCTGTGGCACTTCGCCGACCGGTCGCCGATCACCCTGGTCTGCGCCCGGCTGCGGGCGCACCTCTCCCCGGAAAGCCCCGATTACGTCGAGCTGTACGCCTACTCCGACCTCGACGCCCTGATGGAGCTCTACGGTCACGTCTGCGCCGCCAACCCCGGCGTGCCGGTGCACCGCAAGCTCGCCGACGAACTGGACCAGAGTGACGTCACCAATCACCTTGTGCTGCTGGGCGGCATCGAAGGGCCGATGACCCGCCGGGTGACGCAGGCCCTGAACCTTCCGGTCACCCGGGACCGGGACGCCGCCGGCTTCCGGGTGGTCGACGAGGACGGGCACTCGGCGACGTTCCGCTCGAAGCTGGAAGGCACGGCGCCGGACCTGCGGCTCGTCGAGGACGTCGCGCACTTCTGCCGGGCGCCGAACCCGTTCAACCGGATGCGGTCGGTCACCATCTGCAACGGCGCCCACGGCCGGGGCACGTACGCCGCCGTCCGCACGCTGACCGACCCGCGCTTCCGGGACCGTAACCGCAACCACCTCCAGCGGCGGTACGGGCCCGGGGACACGTACAGCATCCTGGCCCGGGTCACCGTCGTCGCCGGTGAGGTCATCACCCCCGACTGGACCCAGGACGGGACCGTCCTGCACGAATGGCGCGCCCCGTAGACTGGCCTGTCGTGAGCCTTACCATCGGGATCGTCGGCCTGCCCAACGTCGGCAAGAGCACTCTGTTCAACGCCCTGACCAAGAACGACGTGCTCGCCGCGAACTACCCGTTCGCGACGATCGAGCCCAACGTCGGCGTGGTCGGGCTGCCCGACGAGCGGCTGGGCAAGCTCGCCGAGATCTTCAGCTCCGAGAAGATCCTGCCCGCGCCGGTCTCGTTCGTCGACATCGCCGGACTGGTCCGGGGCGCGTCCAAGGGCCAGGGCCGGGGCAACGCCTTCCTGGCCAACATCCGCGACGCCTCGGCGATCTGCCAGGTGGTCCGCGCGTTCTCCGACCCGAACGTGCTGCACGTCGACGGCAAGGTGGCACCGGCCGACGACATCGAGACGATCAACACCGAGCTGATCCTGGCCGACCTCCAGACGGTCGAGAAGGCGCTGCCCCGCCTGCAGAAGGAAGCCAAGCTCAAGAAGGACCGGCTGCCCACCGTGGCGGCCGCCGAGGCGGCGTTCAAGCTGCTCGACGAGGGCACGACCCTGTACACGGGGGCCAAGGCCGCGGGCATCGAGCTGGAGCTGCTCGCCGAGCTGCACCTGCTGACCACCAAGCCCTTCCTGTACGTCTTCAACGTCGACGAGGCCGAACTGGGCAACGCGGCGTTCCTGGACGAGATGCGCGCCCTGGTGGCCCCGGCCGAGGCGGTCTTCATGGACGCGAAGATCGAGTCGGAGCTCATCGACCTGCCCGAGGACGAGGCGATGGAGCTGCTCGAGTCGACCGGCCAGACCGAGCCGGGACTCAACCAGCTCATCCGGGTCGGCTTCAACACCCTGGGCCTGCAGACGTACCTGACGGCCGGCCCGAAGGAGGCCCGCGCCTGGGTGATCCCGGTCGGCGCGACCGCCCCGGAAGCAGCGGGCGTGATCCACTCCGACTTCCAGCGAGGCTTCATCAAGGCCGAGATCGTCAGCTACGACGACCTGATGGCGGCGGGCTCGATGGCCGCGGCCAAGGCAGCGGGCAAGGTCCGCATGGAAGGCAAGGACTACATCATGAAGGACGGCGACGTCGTCGAGTTCCGCTTCAACGTCTAGCCCGGAGTGGGCGGAGCGCCACCGCTTCAGCGTTGGTCAGGGCCGGTCGGGGTCAGCTTCGGGCATTCCGGTCCTGAATGCGGCATGCAAGTCGGCCGCGAAGCGATCCCAGCCGACTTCGGGATCAGGCTCGCTCCAAGAGAAGGGCTCTTCCTTGACGGCAACGGCCCACGTCATATGGAAAAGGCCGCTCTCCCGCATACGTCTCAGCATGATGGCCATGCGCTGCACATATGAGGCGCCGTCGAAGATCGGGTCAGCTACGCCTAGCGTGCGGCTGACCCCCACGGGTCGACTGGTGTCCGCGTTGTCGGCCATGACGAAGATGTAGGCGCGCCGCATCTGCGGGGGGAGAAGCCCGTTGAGCTCAGCCTGGCGCGTGTCCTCGGCCACCCCAAAAATCTCATCCGCTCGATTGTTAAGATTTTTTCCCTCGCTCCCGAGCATTGATTTGTACTCGACCGCGAGGACGGGAATTCCGTCTTGCACCAGCACCAGGTCCCACGACTTGGTGGCCCGGTAAAATCCGGGCAGGGTGGCGCCCTTGTTCTTGTGAATGTGCAGCCCTGCCGCTCCGGTCGCGTGGATCTCGTCGGCGACCAGCTGATGCACGGCGTCCATGTGCCGGCCACCGGTGACGGCACTTCGTCGGCCCTCTTGGCCACGCCCAGATGCCATCGACGTTTCTGCTTGCGCGCGGCGCACGTCCAGCCAGGTTCTCAGCGCGAGTTCGACACGTGCCGCAGCTCTACCGTCCATTGTGTTCGGTCTCCCAAGCATCGAAGGGTGGAAAGACCTTACATGGCTTTGCCTGAGCGCATCCGGCGGGTGGTTGTCAGGACGGAATTTGCGGGATGCCGTAGAGCTGCAGGGCTACCTCAGTGGCGGCACTGACATCCCTTGCCCGGAAGGCGACCTTCAGTGCATCGCGGGCCTCAGAGTTGATAGCGGAGAACTGAGGCACCCGGATGCGGCGAAGATACTGGGCCTGGAATCGCAGCGTCCCGCCACGCATCCGCACGCAGTATGTCGAGATGAACAGCTCTGCGACGTCACTGAGCAGAAGGCCGCCGAGAACCTCCAGATCCCAGTCGCTTTCGTCCTCGTGGATCCAGTACAAGTTGTGATGAGGATAGAACTCGCCCTTGTCCAAGACCGGCCAGATGCGCCGGCTCATGTCCGCAAGTAGCAGCTTCGGCCGTTGCTGGAGCCCTTCGATGACGCGGTCGATGGTTCGATGCTCGCGTCCGGGATTCCGGCGGCCCACGTTTCGGCTGGCGAGTACATCCCAGTGTCGCCGGAAGTAAGCGGCGAGGCGTGGCCATTCTGCGAGATCGACCAAGCCTTGCGGACTCCACGGGTTGACCAGATAGTGCCCGGACCAGTCCACCTCCCCGGAATTCAGGTCGCCACGCATCACCATGGGCAACATCCGCGCCTTCTCGGCGACGGTGCTGTCCTTGGTGACGTAGACCTCGTCTGCGCCGGAGGCCAGTCCGATCCCGACTTTCGCTCCGGTGTCTTCGAGTAGCGGGAAGCGCTCTTCCAGATCGACGATCAGCGCAAGACGATCTGGACTGCCGGTCGGCCATCCCGCCTGGGTGGTGAACCAGTGATTCAACCAGGCCGCTGACACCCCTGGCTGGTGCAGCGGCTCAGATTCGTCTTGCCGGAACCAACGGCTCAGTGCCACGGCCTCGGCCTCGCCGAACGCCGCCGTCGTGTCGGCGATGGCTGCTCTGCCTTGGGTCCCCGCCCGAATGACTGTGATGGCGGGATATGCGGCGACCTGTTCCTCGAAGGCGTCGACATCATGCATGGTGATTGCGGCTTCGACGGCGTAGTCGGCAGCGACGAGGCCACGCAGGGCCTTGCCGTACGAATTTCTCATCCACCGGTCGGCGCAGATGTATGCCAGTCGTCCTCCGGGCTTCAGTGAGTGCAAGCCTTGCTCGTAGAACCCGACGAAGATGTCAGCTCGTCCACCCATCGTGGGGCACATCTCGCGATAGGCGTTCGAGCGCGCCGCCGGAATGTCTTCAAGCCGAACATACGGCGGGTTTCCTATGACAAAGTCGGCGGCGACCTCGTCCCGCTCACCGAGCAGAAAGTCATCCTGGACGATCCAGGCCTCGGCCAACTTACGCGCTGTCCTCGGTTCAACCTCGTTGCGGATGAGGAGGGCGGCTACCGCCGTGCGGGTGGCATCGACATTTGCGGCAAGCAGGTCGTAGGCGCGAATTGCCCCGGTAGCGTCGGACAACGTTCGTCCATGCAGCCGACAACTTTCGATCAGCCGCTCGGCCATGGGAAGAAGAAAGGCCCCATGTCCGCATGCCGGCTCGACGGCGACCCGGTCGACCAATGCGTCAGCGGCGTCGTATCCGACGAGGTCGAGGATTAGTTCCACGACCCAACGACGAGTGAAGATCTCGCCATGGTTGTCGAGCGGATCGGGCTGCTGCGTGGGTGACAGGGGAGACTCCAGGTCGCTGAACAGGCTGAGCTGTCGCTGGTTGCGGGACCTCCGAGTGTAAGGGCTCACTGATGGCGACCGGGACGACGCGACGGTGGCGCCAACTTGTTCGAACACGTGTCCAGTATGGTGCGGGTGATAGTCGCTCGTCTAGTAGACGCTCGACATCTACCTCTTGCCTCGACGTTGGTCGACGGTAAGCCGCGACGTGCGACGTCTGCGCATGTCGCACCCGGTTTTGCGGTATTTCGGCGCTCGTGCTCTTCGCCGAGGTTCTAAACTGCGGTATTTCCGCTCCGACGTCTGAGGTAGCCCCATGGCCGACGCTGTCACGTACCTCATCATCGATGGCGAGAACATCGATTCGACGCTCGGGCAGCAGATCCTCGAGCGCCGGCCCAACTCCGAGGAGCGGCCGCGGTGGGAGCGGCTGCGGCAGTTCGCCGAGGATCAGTGGGGTCAGCCGGTCACTGCCCTCTTCTTCTTGAACGCGTCGTCCGGGGTGTTGCCCACCCCGTTCATCCGCGCGTTGCAGTCGATGGGTTACCGGCCCGTCCCGCTGTCCGGTGCGCCGCATCAGAAGGTCGTGGACATCGGCATCCAGCGCACCCTGGACGCGATCGGCCGGCGGCCGGGCGATGTGCTGCTGGCCAGTCACGACGGTGACTTCCTGCCGCACGTCACGCGTCTGCTGGGCGACGACGGCCGCCGGGTCGGGGTGATCGGGTTTCCCGAGTTCTTCAACGGCGGCTTCGCCGGTCTGGTCGACAGTGGCCTGGCCCTGTTCGACCTGGAGTTCGACGCCGGCTGCTTCACCAGCGTGCTGCCCCGGGTGCGCATCATCGACCTGGACGCCTTCGACCCCGAGGCGTTCCTGTAGCCGAACAGGACTGTGTGGCCGATCAGGGGACCCCGGGCGGCGGGCCGTGGCTCTAATGTGGCCCGATGGTGAGAATCTTGCGCACCGCCGCGGCCGCTCTGGTGGTCGCCCTGGGTCTGACTCTGGCGCCGCCGGCCGCGAGTGCCGCGGCGACGTATCAGGTGAAGTTCGCCATCACCGCGAGCACCCCCGTCTCCGGCAAGTTCATGTACGTCTGGGACCGCAGCACCTGGCAGTACCACGTCGTGCAGGGTGACGGGGACAGCCCGAACGGCACCGCCCAGCTGCCCCCGGGCGACTATTTCGCCGTCGCGCGGTACGGCTACTTCCGCCAGCGCAACTACCTGCTCGTCCGCACGTTCACGGTCACCAACGCCGCGCTCTCGGTCTCGTTCGCCGAGTCCGGCGCCAAGGAGACCGGCTTCCTCACCGATGACGCCACCGCCACGCGATCCACGGCGGCGTACTGGCTGGAGGTCGGCCCCCAGGACAAGGTCGGCTTCACCAGCGGTGGCCCGGCCAAGACCTATGTGACGCCGTACGCCGTGACCGGGGTGACCCTGCGCCTGCACGAGCTCCAGACCAAGGCCGGTTCGTCGGCCGCCGTACCCAGCCCGTACCGGTATGACCTGCAGCGGTCCTGGCCCAGCGTGCCCGCCGCGCCGATCGCCAAGGTGACCACCGCCCAGCTCGCGAAGACCGTCACCACGCTGCGCGCGCAGGGTGTCAACACGAACGCCGCGCTGGGGTCCGCGCTCAAGGACAAGTGGAGCGGGTCCTATCTGGAGTCGCCGGTGCAGTTGCCGGGCACGGTCACCGAGTACGTCACGCCCGGTCCGACGTTGCACCGCAAGCTCACCCTCGGTGCCGGGGACAGCGCGTTGGTGCTGCCCGACCGCGCGCTGCCCGCCGGGAGTTCGGCCGGCACGACCGTCGGCGCCGGGCCGTTCCTGCCGCGTGGACCCGGTTCCTCGGTCCGCGAGGGCGGAGAGCTGCGCATGAACGAGCCGGCCTCGTACGCCGACGCGGCCGGTAGCCCCGGCTCCGACGCCCGGGCCACGGTCACCGGCAAGCTGACCGCCGACGGCGCCGTCCACCACTACGACCAGACCATCACCCGGCGGGTCGCCTGGTCGCAGCTCTCGACGAAGGTCCGCAGCGAGTGGGACTTCCGGGCGTCCGACGACGGGCCACTGCCGCTGATCGACCTCGGCGTCGACGTCTCCGGCCTGGATGCGCGCAACCGTGCGGCCGGCGCCGTGGAGGTCACCACCTCGGCGTCCGCGCGGGGCGGCGGCGCGGCCGCGGTCGACAAGGTCGAGTATTCGACGAACGACGGCGCCGAGTGGACCGAGCTCGACGACGCCTCGCTCGCCGTGCCGGCCACGGCGGCCTTCGTGTCGCTGCGGGTCACCGCGACCGGCGATCAGGACGGCCGGCTGCGGCGTACGGTGATCCGCGCCTTCGCCGGTCCCGCCGCCCCGGCCGACGAGACCGCCGGCGCTACGAAGATCACGAATGTCGTGGTCAACGACGGTGCCGACCTGACCTTCGGCGTGTCCGGCACCAGGGTCTTCACCGTCGCCTTCACCGCGACGGACCCGGCCGGCATCGCCACCGGTGACGCCTACCTCTATCACGGTGGCTACTCCGCGCCGGACGGTGTGGTGCTGGCGTCCGGTCCGGCCGACTGCGACAAGATCAGCGACACCTCGTCGGTCTGCACGGCCCGGTTCACCATGGACGTCAAGGTCGACGCGGCCCGCAACGCGCTGTCCGGCGCCTGGACCGTTGCCGCCTGGGCCCGCGCGTCCGGCGGCGACGGCTTCACCGACCGGCACGCCGCCGGCACTGTCGGGGTGAAGCGGGTCAGCAAGCTGGTCATCGACGCGACGCCGGAGCCGGTCACCAAGGGCCGGACCATCACCGTGACGGGCACGCTGACCCGGGCCGGCTGGGAGAGCTGGACCTACCAGGGGTACGGCTCCCGCACGGTCACCCTGCAGTACTCGAAGAAGGGCACGACCACCTGGACGGCCGTCAAGACCGTCAAGACCGACACCAGCGGCAAGCTCAAGACCACGGTGAAGGCGACGGCGGACGGCTCGTTCCGCTGGACGTACCCGGGCGACGCGGCCTCCACCGCGACGACCGGCGGGAGCGACTACGTCGACGTGCGGTGACCGGCGCCACCTGACGCGGACTTTGACCTCAAGCCGGGGTGAGGTTCTAGGTTCGTGCGGTGAGCGTCGACAGCGAGATCACCCGGGCCGGCATCCTGCGGCGGCCGTACGCCCTGACCACGGTCGGGGCGTGGAGCCTGGTCTTCCTGGCCGCGTTCGAGTCCCTGGCGGTCACCACGATCATGCCGATCGTGACCACCGACCTGCACGGGCGCGGCCTGTACGCTCTCGCCTTCTCGTCGACGCTGGCTGCCGGCGTGGTGGGCATGGTCGCGATCGGTTCGTGGGCCGACCGGCGCGGGCCGGCGGTCCCGCTGTTCACCGCGATCGCCGTCTTCGCGACCGGGCTGGCCGTCGCGGGCACGGCCCCGTCGATGCCGGTGTTCGTGGCGGCGCGTTTCCTGCAGGGCCTCGGTGCGGGCGGGATGACCGTGGCGCTGTACGTCCTCGTCGCGCTGGTCTATCCCACCCCGCTGCACATCAAGATCTTCGGTGCCTTCGCGTCCGCCTGGGTGCTGCCGTCGATGGTCGGGCCGTTCGTCGCCGGTTTCGTCGCCGACACCCTGAGCTGGCACTGGGTGTTCATCGGGGTGGTCGCGCTGGTCGCTGTGGCGGGTGGGTTGATGCTGCCCGCCGTACGCGGCCGGGACCGGGCACCGGCCGACCGGGTGCCGGCCTCGGCGGCGGACGCACGCCGGGTTGTCGAGGCGGCTGTGGTCGCGGTCGCCGTGGTGGCCCTCAGTTCGCTGAGTGAGCTGGACCGGGCGGCGGCCTGGCTGCTGGCCCCGGCCGCCGTGGTGGTGATCGGCTTCGCGCTGCGCAACCTGGTGCCGCCGGGCACGTTCCGGATCCGCGCCGGCCTCCCGGCCACGGTGGTGCTCTGTGGCGTGGCCGGCGGGGTCTTCTTCGGCACCGAGGTCTACCTGCCGCTGCTGCTGCACGACCGCTACGGCCTGCCGGCCTGGTTGTCCGGCGTCACGCTGACCGCGGCCGCGATCGCGTGGGCGCTGGCGTCGGCGGTGCAGGGCCGGCTGGGCGATCGGCTGGACCCGGGTACGGCGATCCGCACCGGCGCCACGCTGGTGGCCGGAGGAGCGGCCCTGGAACTCGCCACCGTGGTGCTGACCCTGCACCCCGCGGTGGCGGCGATCGGCTGGTTCGCGGCGGGCGCGGGCATGGGCACGCTGTACCCACGGATCAGCACGCTCGTGCTGGCGTTGTCGGCCCCTGGGGAGGAGGGCTTCAACACCGCGGCCAAGAGCATCACGGACGCGGTGGGTGGCAGCATGGCCCTGGCCTTCTCCGGCCTGCTCTTCACGCTGGCCCCGTTCACCGGTCCGTTCGTCTTCACCACGCTGCTCGGTGGCGTGACCGTCCTGATCGGGATCCGGGTCGCGGCGAGCCGGTGATCGTCAGCGCAGGGCCGGAAAGACCGTGCCGGCGATCACGGCGCCGACCAGGGCGCCGGCGATCACCTGGGCGCCGGTGTGGGCGGAGAGGCGCACCCGTGCCCAGCCGGCCAGCAGCACGAGCGGCAGGCTGAGCAGGGCCCATGGGCCGTAGACCACCGTCAGGGTCATCGCCGTGCCCGCCGCCACGCCCGCGTGGATCGACATCTTCCACCAGTGGGTCACCACCGTGAAGACGACCAGGCCCACGCCGCCCGCCGCCAGCAGGGCCAACACCTCGCGCGGGGCGCCGAGCAGCACCAGCACCAGCAGGCCGGCCGCCACCGAGGCGATGCCGAACAGCAGCGGGATCCGGCGGTGCTCCCGTTCCGGGATGTGGTGGCTGGTCAGCCGGCCCTGCCGGACGCCGCGCAGCACGTAGGCCAGCGGGATGCCGGCCGCGAACAGGGCACCCGGCAGCCCCCACCAGCGGGAGACGCCGGGCTGGTCACCGGCGTGCCAGCCGACCACGAGCAGCAGGCCCGCGACCAGGACGGCGGGGGCGAGGACCTCGGAGGCGATCCGGGCGGTCCGGTCGGCGGTGGAGACGGTCACCGGTCAGGCGGCCGGGGCGAGGAGATCGAGCAGCGAGTCGTACTGGCTCAGCCATTCCTGGATCGGCTTGAGGGGCTCCGGGTTCAGCCGGTAGAGCCGTCGGCGGCCCTGGTCGCGGACGTGCACCAGGTCGACCTCGCGCAGCACCCGTAGGTGCTTGGAGACCTGCGGCTGGGCCAGGCCGAGCAGCTCGACCAGATCGTTGACCCCGAGCTCACCGTCGGCCAGCAGGTCGAGAATCTCCCGCCGCCGGGGTTCGGCCACCGCGTTGAACGCGTCCGTCGTCGTCGCCGCTCGTGCCATCGGCCGATCGTATACCCATAACGGCATGCGTCATGGGGTGGCGTCCCACCAGGACGGCAGGGTGGCCGGCGTCCACTGCGGCGGGGGCGTGAAGCCGAGCCAGGTGCCGTCGAACGGGAACGTCGCGGTCTCGGCCAGCTTGCCCAGCCGTTCGCCCTCCGCGCGCACGGCCGCCGCCTCCGCGGGGTCCAGCGAGCTCAGGTCCTCCTCGTCCTTGAAGAACCACGAGTGGTCGGCGCCGACCAGGACGTCCAGTGTCTGATCGTGCGAGTCGACGCCACCGGTCCAGCGGCGCGCGGGGGTCTCGAGGTTGGCGTACCAGCCCGCGAAGGTGCCGTCGGCCAGCCAGCTCCACGAGACGGAGTGCGGCGCGCCGGGCGGCAGGAGCAGCAGCGACCGGAAGGTCTCCCGGCGTACGGGCGACAGCATGGTCGGCATCGCCAGCTCGTCGGCCACGCTCAGGTGCCGGGTCGGCGCGCCGGTCAGGTCCGTGCGCCGCATCGACTCGGCGCCGATGTCGACGAACAGCAGCAGCCCGCGGTCGTCGTCGCTGACCACCCGGGCGGCCTGGACGGCGGCGATGCGCCGATCGGAGTGCAGGAAGCGCCGGACGACCGTTTCTCCGGGGTGGAACGTCATGCGGCCGGGCGGGGGTCAGTCGTCATGCGGGGAACTCTGACACGCGTTCCCGGCACCGCCCGCCATCGCCTCGAGAGCCGTCGCGAGCCGGCACAGATCCAACCCTTCCAGGTGATCCACGATGTGGCGCCGGACACTGCGCAGGTGGGTCGGCCACGCCTCGCGGAGCCGGGCCAGGCCGTCGTCGGTGAGCACCGCGTTCAGCCCGCGGGCGTCGTTCTCGCAGCGGATCCGGCGCAGGTGACCCTGGGCTTCCAGCTTGGCGGCCAGCCGGGTCATCCCGCTCATCGACATGTCGCAGGCGGCGGCGAGCTCATTCATCCGCATCCGGCCGTGCTCGGACTCCGAGAGGTGCCGCAGGACCGCGTATTCGCTCAGCGACATGCGCTGCTCCGCCTGGAGGTCCGCGTCCAGCTCACGGGGCATGACCAGGATGAGTCGGCCCAGCGCCCGGATCACCGCCTCCTCCGCGGGGCTCAGCGGCACCACCGCGGCGGGCCCGGCGAGAGGGGTGGCGGACATGACAAAGATCCTACGACCTTGACACCACGCCGCCCAGACCTATTTGCTTGACGAAGCAAACAACAGATCGAGCAACGGAGCATCGGCCATGACCAAGATCGGAATCATTCTCGGCAGCACCCGCCCCGGCCGTAACGGCGAGGCTGTCGCCAAGTGGGTCCTGGACCTGGCGTCGCAGCGCACCGATGCGGAGTTCGAGCTGGTCGACCTGCTCGACTACAAGCTGCCGCACCTCGACGAGCCGGTACCGCCCTCGATGGCCCAGTACAGCCAGGCGCACACCCTCGAGTGGGCGGCCAAGATCGCGTCCTTCGACGGCTTCGTGATGGTCACCCCGGAGTACAACCACGCCACCTCCGGCGTGCTCAAGAACGCCATCGACTTCCTCTTCGCCGAGTGGAACAACAAGGCCGTCGGCTTCGTCGGCTACGGCTCGGTCGGCGGCGCCCGCGCCGTGGAGTCGCTGCGCCTCATCGCCGGCGAGCTGATGATGGCGGACGTCCGGGCGGCGGTCACCCTGTCGCTGGCCACCGACTTCGTCAACTACAGCCAGTTCACCCCGGGCGCCCACCAGACCGGCGCGCTGACCACCGTGCTGGACCAGGTCGTGGCCTGGAGCACCGCCCTCGCGCCGCTGCGCCAGGCCGCTGTCGCCGCCTGACCCGATCCGGCAGCACAGATACGGCGGGCCGCCGGGGTGAGCAGAGCACCCCGGCGGCCCGCTCTCGCGTGGCGCGACGATCAGCAGGCGACCCAGGTGCGGTTCGCCTTGGACTTCCAGGAGCAGGTGTCGAGCGACTTGCCCGAGGCGTTGCGCAGGGTCGCGGTGTCGCCGGTGTTGTTCCAGATGTAGTTGCCGCTGCCCCAGAAGACGTTGCGGCCCGACTTGGTCCCCTTGCCGGTCTTCACCCAGATCCGGCCACCCTTGGCCGCGATCGTCGTGCTGCCGAACGTGTACGTGTGCCGCGACGCGTCGCGGATGGTGTAGCCCTTGAGGTTGACCGCCTTGCTGCCGGTGTTGACCAGCGAGATCCACTCGGCGTTGAGGCTGGCGTTGCTGCGGGTGTCCTTGCCCGGCGAGTCGTACTGGGCGCCGTGGAAGCGCAGGCCCGGCGTCGCCGCCGACGCCGGGCCGCTGATCGCGAGCGTGCCGGTGAGGGCCATCGCTGCCGCTGCCAGGATGCTGACCGTTCTGCGCACCGTACCTCCAGGGTTTTTGGGCGGGTCGCAAGCATTGTCGGCCGGGTGTGCGGCGGCGCGGTGCACACGGAGTGCGGCGCGGCGGACCGAAACAGATCACCGCTCGGCGGTGTCGGATAGCCGTCGGGCGCTTCGGCGTCATCCTTTCGGGTGCGGCTGTGATGCTGGCCCGGCGGCGCCGCGGCAGCACAATGCTTTGGTGCTAAACCAGACATCTAGTGATACCTGGCAGCATCTACTCGAAATGCCGCGTAAGTCCCTCTGGGCGCGGCTGCCATTCGGGGTACGGATGGCCACTGCCGGGCTCGGGGTGCTCGCCCTCGTGGCTGGCACAGCAGGCGGGATCGCCGCCTTGACCAGCGAAGACACGCGTGTCGTGACGGCCGTGGGTCGGGAGTCCCCGGTCGTCGACCTGCCCGCGGCCGAGGTGCCGCTCCCGTCCCAGGCGGGTGCGACCGGCCTCGGTGACGGGGTCCTCGGCCATGCCCAGGCCGAGCGGGAGGCCGACGAGACCCGGTCGGCGCCCGGCGAGGCGGACCGCACGGCGACCCGCTCGCCACGCCGCGCCGCCTCGGCCGACCGCGGCCGTACGGGTGGTGGTGCCGTCGCCCCCGCGGCCGGCGCCGCGGCGGCCGCGCCCGCTCCGGCGGGAGCACCCGCCGCACCGAAGGTCCGCACCGAGGTGGTCTCCGAGACGGAGGCCATCCCGTTCCGGACCACGCTGGTCCGGGACCCGTCGCTGCCGCCCGGCACCCGGGAGATCGAGACGCCCGGGGTGCCCGGCGAGCGGCTGCTGCGCTACGAGGTCACCTACACCGGGGACCGCGAGACGAGCCGGCGCCTGCTCGACTCGACAGTGACCCGCGAGCCGCAGGACCGGGTGGTGGCCTTCGGCAACCGGGGACGCGGCGGGGGCGGCCAGCACAGCGGCGGGCGCGGCCGGCACGACCGGGGACAGGGCCACCGGGAATGCCGTCTGCTGGGCTCGTGCGTACGGATGGGCCGCGAAGCGGTCTGCACCCACGGCGACAAGGCCGACACCCGTCCGGAGAGCATCATCGACGGCGACCTGAGCCTGCTCGACGCCTCGGACATCGACGAGCTGGAGCTGACGCTGCCCTGCCCGGACGAGGAGGACACCGGCAAGGCCGGCGACGAGCCGAAGTAAATCGTTGGCCCGGGCCGGGCGCGGCGACGGACACTGCCCCGATGCCTGCGACGTTCGACGAGCTGATCGCCGAGGCGGCGGCCGTACCGGTGGAGGGCTGGGACTTCTCCTGGTTCGACGGGCGGGCCACCGAGCAGCGCCCGTCCTGGGGCTACGCCCGGCTGGTCGCCGACCGGATGGCGCGTGCCGAGGCGGCGCTGGACGTGCAGACCGGTGGCGGGGAGGTCCTCGCCACCGTGCCGAAGCCGCCCGCTCGGCTGGTGGCGACCGACTCGTGGCGTCCGAACCTGCCGGTCGCCGCCCGCAATCTGCGGCCCCTCGGCGCGCTGGTGGTGGAAGCGGCCGACGCGCCCACCCTGCCGTTCCGCGACGGCGCGTTCGACCTGGTGGTGAGCCGGCACCCGGTCGGAACGCTGTGGGACGAGGTCGCCCGGGTGCTGCGGCCCGGCGGCACCTTCCTGTCCCAGCAGATCGGCGCGGGCACCAACCGGGAGCTGTCCGAGGCCATGCTCGGCCCGCTGCCGCCGCCCGACCCGCGGCACCCGGAGAAACTGGCGGCGGCCGCCCGGGCCGCGGGCCTGAGCGTGCTCGACGTACGGGCGGAGACCCTGCGGGCGGAGTACTTCGACGTGGCCGCGGTGACCTACTTCCTGCGCAAGGTCGTCTGGACGGTGCCCGGGTTCAGCGTCGAGAAGTACCGGCCCCAGCTGCGCGCCGTGCACGATCGGATCCAGGCCGGCGGCCCGTTCGTCTCGTACGCCCGGCGGGTCCTGATCGAGGCGCGCAAACCGGGCTGAGGTAGGCGAGGATGAGCGGCGTGGCGTTGAGTGACGAGCGGCTCGGTGAGCTGGCGGCCCGGCTGACCGAGGTGCCGGGCGTGACCGCGGTGCTGCTGGGCGGGAGCCGGGCCCGCGGCACCCACACCCCGGAGTCCGACACCGACCTGGGCGTCTACTACCACCGGCCCCTCGACGTGGCGGTCCTCGGCGAGCTGGCCCGGACCTTCGGCGGGCCGGCCGCGCAGGTCACGCCGGTCGGTGGCTGGGGGCCGTGGGTGGACGGTGGCGGGTGGCTCACCGTGGACGGCGCGGCCGTCGACTGGATCTACCGTGACCTCGACCGCGTCACCGCCGCCTGGGCGGACGCCGAGCAGGGCCGATATGCGTTCCACGCCCAGGCCGGCCATCCGCTGGGCGTGCCCGACTTCGCGTACGCGGGTGAGGTCGCCCTCGGGGTGATCCTGACCGACCCGAACGGTGAGCTGACCGCCCTGCGTGCGCAGATGTCGACCTACCCGCCGGCGTTGCGCGAGGCGCTGGTGGCCGGGCTCTGGGAGGCCGACTTCCTGACCGGGCTGGGCCGCAAGGCGGTCACCCGCGGTGACGCCGCCTACGTGGCCGGCTGCCTGTTCCGCCTGGTCGGCGTCTGCGCGCACGCCCTGCACGGTGCGGCCGGCCGCTGGCTCGTCAATGAGAAGGGCGCCGTCGCCGCGGCCGCCGCCCTGCCCGGCGCCCCGCCGAGGTTCCGCGCACAGGTCGACGCCGTCTTCACCGCGGTGGACGGCGATCCGGTGCATCTGACCGCGGCTCTCGACGCGGCGGCCGACCTCGTTCTGGAGACGGCCGACGCGTGCGCCATGATGACGCGATGACCGCCGATCAACCGACCATCCTCGCCACGAGCGCCGGATTCGCCCGCGGCCGGTACGGCCCCTTCGACATGCGTCCCGGCCCGGTCCACCGCTTCGCCGCCGATCTGGCGAACGCGGGGGACACCGCCAAGTTCTGCTTCCTGCACCAGGCCGTCGGTGATCCCGACAACTGGATCGGGGCCACCTACGCCGCCTTCGCCAAGACCCGCTACCGGGCCTCGCACCTGCAGCTCTTCCCGATGCCCAACCACGACGACATCCGCGCCCACCTGCTCGACCAGGACGTGATCTGGGTGAACGGCGGCAGCGTGGCCAACCTGGTGGCGGTGTGGCGGGTGCACGGGCTCGAGGAGATCCTGCACGAGGCGTGGCAGGCCGGCGTGGTGCTCGGCGGCGTCTCGGCCGGTTCGATCTGCTGGCACCAGGGCGGCAGCACCGACAGCTTCGGGCCCGACCTGCGGGCGTTCACCGACGGGCTGGGCTGGCTGCCGTACAGCAACGGCGTGCACTACGACGCCGAGGAGCAGCGCCGGCCGATGATGCACAAGCTCATCGGCGACGGCACGCTGGGCGACGGCTACGCGACCGACGACGGGGCCGGGCTGGTCTACCGCGGCACCAGCCTGGCGGAGGTCGTGGCCGACAAGCAAGGACCTCGGGGGTACGAACTCAAGCGGGCAGCGGACGGCTCGGTGACCGAGACGCCGCTGCCCACCCGGGTGCTGGACTACTGAACTACTGAGGCAGCTTCCACTTCTGGTTGGCGGCGCCGAGGCAGTCCCAGATGTGGATCTGCTGGCCGTCGGCCGAGCTGTTCTGGCTGACGTCCAGGCATCGGCCCGACTGCGGGTTGCGCAGGCTCTGGTCCGGCTGGGCCGACCAGACCTGTGCGCCCGAGCCGTTGCAGGTCCAGAGCTGCGCCTTGGTGCCGTTGCCGGTGGCGCCACCGGCCACGTCGAGGCACTTGCCCAGCGCCTTGACCGGCCCGTTGGCGGTCACGGTCCACTTCTGCGCGTTGCTGTTGTTGCAGGTGTAGAGCTGGATCTTGGTGCCGTCGGCGGTGCCGGCGCCGGCGACGTCCAGGCACTTGTTGGCGAGGCCGACGATCGGGCCGGTGCCGGCGGGCGGCGGCTGGGTGCCACCGAGCTCCTTGATCCGTACGTTGCGGAAGGCGGCGTCGTCGCCGTCACCGTGGTTCTGGAGTCCGATGTGGCCGGCCAGTGAGCGCACCGGGTCGGTGTTGGTGAAGTCGTTGACCTTCGTGCCGTTCAGGAAGACCTGCAGCCGTTCACCCTCGACCAGCAGCTCGTAGGTGTTCCACTCGCCCGGCGGGTTGAGGGCGGCGTCGCGGGCCGCCAGGTCCGCCGACTTGAACGTGTAGACGGCGCCGGTGGTGCGGTCGGCGGCGTCGGTCGCGTCGATCTGCACCTCGTAGCCGTTGTTCACCGCTGACCACGGGTCGGTCGACGGGGGGAAGCCGATGAAGACGCCCGTGTTGTCGTCGCCGGCCAGCTTCCAGTCCAGCTTCAGCGAGTAGTTGGTGAACTGCTTCTGGCTGTACCAGAACAGGCCCATGCCACCGGTCGAGGTGAGCGTCGCGTCGCTGTTGGTGAAGGCGCCCGGACCGGCCTGCGACCAGCCGGCGGTGGAGCCGTTGTAGAGCGGCGTGTAACCCGTCTCCGGGCGGCAGTCGGCGTTGCTGGCCTCGGCCGCGTACCGGATGCCGCCGAGCAGGTGGGCCCGGAAGGCCGGGTCCGCGTACGACTCGATGGTGTGGCCGCCGCCGGTGTAGAAGGACCGGCCGCCCTCGTAGGTCTTGCACCACACGTGCGGGTGGTCGGCGCCCATGCCACCGCCCGAGTACGAGCTCTCGTCCAGAGTGGCCAGCACGTGCGCCGTGGACCGGGCGTTGGTGCGGTAGTTGTACCACTCGTCGGTGCGGTTCCAGCGCTGCGGCAGGTGCGCGGTCGCCGAGTGGGCGCGGTCCTCGATCACCACGGCGGCCGGCTGGATCGCCGGGTGCGAGGCGAAGTACGCGCCGACCAGCTGACCGTAGAACGGCCAGTCGTACTCGGTGTCGGCCGCGGCGTGCACGCCGACGTAGCCGCCACCGCCGCGGATGTAGCCCTCGAAGGCGGTCTGCTGGGTGGCGTTGAGCACGTCACCCGTGGTGTTGAGGAAGACGACGGCCTCGTAGGTGGCCAGCCCGGCTGTGGTGAACGCCGCCGGGTCCTCGGTCGCGGTGACCGAGAAACCGTTGGCCGCGCCCAGATCCCGGATGGTCTGGATGCCGGCCGGGATGGCGTCGTGCCGGAAGCCTGCCGTCCGGGAGAAGACCAGCACGTCGTACGGGTCGTCCGCGGCCGCGGCCGGGGAGGCGATCGCGACCGAGGCCGGGATCAACAGCAGGGCACCTAGCACTTTGCCGATCATGGCAACACCCACTTCTGGTTGGCGGCGCCCAGGCAGTCCCAGATGTGGATCTGCTGCCCGTCGGCCGAGCTGTTCTGACTGACGTCGAGGCATCTGCCCGACTGCGGGTTGCGCAGGCTGCCGTCGGCGTTCGCGGTCCAGTTCTGCGCGGCGCTGCCGTTGCAGGTGTAGAGCTGGGCCTTGGTGCCGTTGGCGGTGGCGCCGCCGGCCACGTCGAGGCACTTGCCCAGGGCCTTGACCGTGCTCCCGGCGGTCACGGTCCAGTTCTGCGCCGCGCTGCCGTTACAGGTGTAGAGCTGGATCTTCGTGCCGTCGGCGGTGGCGCCGCCGGCCACGTCGAGGCACTTGCCGGCCAGCCCGACGATCGGACCGACGCGGGCCGCGGATCCGTTCAGCGTGAACGCGTCCAGGTCGAACAGAGCGCCGGCACCGCCCGCGAAGGTCAGGTACAGCGGGCCGGTGGTGTTCGGGGCGCCGCTGACCGTACCGGTGACGTTGGTGAAGGTGTCCCAGCCGCCGGTCACCGGCACCGCGGCCGAGCCGACGACCGTGCCGGTCGCCGAGCCGGTACGCAGCTGCAGCGTGCCGCCCACGCCGCCGGAGGAGACCCGGGCCGTGAAGGAGGTGACCCCGCTGAGCCGGTACGGCTCGAACGCGATCCAGTCCCCGTTGTTGATGTTGCCGACGGTCTGGCCACCCTCGGCCGCCGTCTTGCTCATCTTGTCCACACCGGACGACGTCTTGTAGTGCTCGCCCTGCCGGTGCCGTGGCTGCAGGGTGTGCTGGGTGTGCGTGGTCAGGCCGCCGGCGTCGGTGTACTCGGCGTCGAAGACCGCGAAGATGTTGGCCGCCGAGTCGTGCTCACCGTCGACCGGGATGGTGATGGTGCCGGTGCAGCCGTTCTGCGAGGTGATCTGGTGACCGTGGCTGTCGTGGCCCAGCACGTAGGTCAGCTTGACGTTCGCGCAGTTGATCGAGCTGTCCTCCGGGTCGGTGACCGTGATGGAGAACGGGATGCTGTCGCCGTAGGAGAAGAGCGTGCCGTTGGGCGGGTTGTTGATCGTCACCGTGGGGGCGGTGTTGCCGACCCCGATGGTCACGTTGGCCGTACCGGTCAGCCCCTCGGGGTCCCGCACGGTGAGCGTCACCTGGTACGTCCCGTTGGCTGTGTACGTCTTGGTGGGGTTGGCCGCGGTGGACGTGGTGCCGTCACCGAAGTTCCACGAGTACGTCAGCGCACCACCCTCCGGATCGGACGATCCCGCCGAGGAGAACGTCACGGCCAGCGGTGCCTGCCCGGAGGTCCGGTTCGCGCCGGCCACCGCGGTCGGCGCCCGGTTCGAGCCGGCCAGGTAGTCGAAGCGGTACAGCGCCGAGTTGACGTCACCGTTGAAGTAGCCGGTGCCGTAGTCCAGGACGTACAGCGAGCCCTCGGGGCCGAACGCCATGTCCATCACCTGCTTGCCGACCCAGGGGAAGGTCGAGATCTCGCCCACCGAGCCGTCGGTGCCCACGTGGATCGGCTTGATCCAGCCGCGGCCGAGCTCACCGGCGAAGAAGTGGCCGTCCAGCGCGGCGGGGAACTTGGTGGGGGAGTTGAGGTTCGCGTTGTAGCGGTAGACCGGACCGGCCATCGGGGACTCCGAGCCGCCGCCGAACTCGGGCGGGGTGCCGGCGTCGCCCGCGTACCGGATCCAGGCCGCCCGGGCCGGCGGCAGCTTGCTCAGGCCGGTGTTGCGGAACGAGTTGTTCGTCGGCCCGCCGGCGCAGTCGTACTTGGCCCCGGTGGTGCCGTTGGCGAAGTTCCACTCGTTGTAGGTCTCGGCACTGGTGTTGTTGCCGGTGCAGTACGGCCAGCCGTAGTTGCCCGGGCTGGTGATCCGGTTGAACTCGACCTGGCCGCTGGGCCCGCGGTTGGGGTCGGAGGAACCGGCGTCCGGACCGTAGTCACCGAGGTAGACGACGCCGGTGGCCTTGTCCACACTCATCCGGAACGGGTTGCGGAAGCCCATCGCGTAGATCTCGGGACGGGTGTTCGCCGTGCCCGGTGCGAACAGGTTGCCCGCCGGGACGCTGTACGTCCCGTTCGCGTTCACCTTGATCCGCAGCACCTTGCCGCGCAGGTCGTTGGTGTTGCCGGCGCTGCGCTGCGCGTCGTATCCGGGGTTGCGGTCGGTGCGCTCGTCCAGCGGCGAGTAGCCGGCGGACTCGAACGGGTTGGAGTCGTCCCCGGTGGACAGGTAGAGATTGCCGGCCGCGTCGAAGTCGATGTCCCCGCCGACGTGGCAGCACAGGCCACGGCTCGCCGGCACGTCGAGCACGTCGACCTTGCTGGCGGTGTTGAGGGTGAAGTCGGCGTTGAGCGTGTAGCGGGAGAGCCGGTTGACGCCGGTCCAGGCGGAGAAGTCCGAGCCGCTGGCCGGGGCGTCCCCGGCCGGGGTGCTCAGCGGCGGCGCGTAGTAGAGGTAGATCTGCCGGTTGGTGGCGAAGCCCGGGTCGACTCCGACGCCCTGCAGCCCTTCCTCGTCGTGGCTGTAGACCGCGAGGGTGCCGATGACCGCGGTGGTGCCGTTCTTGTCGGTACGCCGCAGCGTGCCGTTGCGGGCGGTGTGCAGCACCGAGGAGTCGGGCAGCACCGCGAGGGCCATCGGCTCGCCCATCTCGGCGACGCCCTTGGCCAGCGTGACCTGCTGGAAGTCGGCGGGGTTGATGTCGTGGGCCGCGGCCGGTGCGGCGGTGGCGACCAGACTCGCGGCGACGAGCAGGGCAGCGCCGGCCGCGTATCGAAGTCTGGGCATGCGTCGATATCTTGGGGACACGGGTGACCGTCCCTTTCCTGACGTAGGGGAATTGCCAGGTGTGGGCAACGGCGGCGCGGTCCGGGGAATGACCGCGTCGCGTGTTACCGGCATGTAACAGTGAGCAAACGTTAGTAACTTCTCGCTCAGCTGTCCATACTTTTGACACGACGGCATGGACTTTTGTCGATTGCAACAAAAAGATGCGCCGCCCGACGTGGGCGACGCATCGTGATGACGAAAGAACGCGTCAGGACGCGTAGTGCAGGATCACGTTGTGCACGTGCTGGGTCTTCTCCGAGCCGCGGAACTCGACCTCGTAGGTGTGGGTGCCCACGCTGATCGCGATCGTGCCGGTCGAGAAGAACTGCCCGGCCCAGCTCTTGTTGCTCACCACGCTCACGCTGCTCACCTTGGAGTACGGGATGCTGGTGATCGCAAAGCGTTTCCCCACGAAGGACTTGTCCTGGATGATCACGCGACGGGTGGTGAGCCCGATGAAGCCGGTGCCGGCGCCGACGGCGTCGTACACCGCGATGATCTGTTCACCCTCGAGCAGGCCGCTCTCGATCTGCTGGAGCTGGCCCTTGCTGTCGTAAATCGGCGCCGTCATGATCCCGAGGTTACTGAGGCCCGACCACTGTGCGGTAGGCGTCCTCGATCCGGGCCGCGAGAGTGACCTCACCGTCGGTGATGGTCTCGCCGTCGGACGCGCCGAGCAGGATCTGCGTGTGACCGTCCATGCGCCGGATGCTGGGCCGAAGGCGCAACGTGTCGGCGGCGACCTTGATCCGCTCCGTCAGAGCGGCATGCTGGCTGTCGTCACAGGCGAGGATGCGCTTGAGCTGGACCCCGTCCTGGGTCCATCCGCCCAGCACCGCGAGCGCGTCACTCAAGTAGTCGGAGCGGGTACCCCGTAGTTTCCTGCCCCGCATGGCCGCACCTCCCTGGCGTCGTTGCCGGCTTGTGGCCAAACTGTCGCCGTGTCGTCATGGTCGGTGCCCACAGTCTTGTCTTCCCCGTCAACTATGTCCACGCCCACATATCCGTGTTCTCGTGACGATCGGGACGCATCGTTCAACCTGATCGGTCAAGTTTTGTGGCACGCTCTTGGCTCATGTCCCATGAACGCCACGTCAACGGCCGTCCGTCACCGAGGGTGATTGTCGCGGCAGTGATCGTGCAGGACGGCCGGGTGCTCGCCTGTGAGCGCTCCGCGCCGCCGGAGGTCGCCGGGCGCTGGGAGTTCCCGGGCGGCAAGGTCGAGCCCGGGGAGACCGACGCTCAGGCGCTGGCCCGCGAGTGCGCGGAGGAGCTGGGCGTACGGGTGGCCGTCGGGGCCCGGGTGGGGCCGGACGTGCCGCTGGCGCACGGCCGGGCCGTCCTGCGCGTCTTCACGGTGACGCTGCTGAACGGCGACGAGCCGCGCGCCCTCGAACACACGGCGATGCGCTGGCTGGCCGCCGACGAGCTGGACAGTGTGCCCTGGCTGCCGGCGGACAGGCCGATCGTCGCGGAACTACCGGTGCTACTGGCCGAAGGTCCGGCGTAGCTCGCGCTTGAGCACCTTGAAACTGGGTCCCATCGGCAGCGCCTCCACGAAGCGGATCTGCCGCGGGTACTTGTGCTTGCCGAGCTTCTCCCGGGACCAGTCGATCAGCTCCTGCTCGGTGATGCCGCCCGGATCGGGCACCACGACCGCGCAGATCTCCTCGCCGTGCACCGGGTCCGGCACGCCGATGACCGCGACCTGCACGACGGCCGGGTGCCGGGCCAGCGCCTCCTCCACCTCGCGGGGATAGACGTTGAAGCCGCCCCGGATCACCAGGTCCTTCTTGCGGTCGACGATCGTGATGAACCCGTCGGCGTCCTTGGTGCCCAGGTCACCGCTGCGGAACCAGCCGTCGACGACCGCCTCGGCGGTGGCCTCGGGCCGGTTCAGGTAGCCGGCGAAGACGTTGTGACCGCGGATCACGATCTCGCCGAGCTCGCCGGTGGGCAACAGCTCGATGCGCTCGTCGACCTCCGCGCGGGCGATCTCCACCTCGACGCCCCAGATCGGGTGGCCGATGGTGCCGGCCCGGGTGCCGAACGCCGGCTGATTGGTGGTCGCGGTGGGTGAGGTCTCGGACAGCCCGTAGCCCTCGAACACCGTCGAGTGGAACGTCTCGCTGAAGCGCTCCAGCACGGCCACCGGCAGCGACGCCCCGCCCGAGACGCAGATCCGCAGCTCCGGCAGCTTGTCGGCCTTCGCCGCCGCCTCCAGCAGGCCGATGTACATCGTCGGCACGCCGTGGAAGACGGTCACCCGCTCACGCACCATCAGGTCGATCGCGGCCTCACCGGTGAAGCGGGCCAGCAGCACCAGGGTCCCGCCGAGCCGGAAGGTGCCGTTCATGCCCACGGTCTGCCCGAAGGTGTGGAACAGCGGCAGGCAGCCCATGACCACGTCGTCGGCGCGTACCTCGTTGGCGTCGAAGACGTTGACGGTCGCGTTCATGACCAGGTTGAGGTGGGTGAGCAGGGCGCCCTTGGGCTCCCCGGTGGTGCCGCTGGTGTAGAACACCACCGCGACGTCCTCGGCCTCGCGGCTCACGTACGTCGGCAGCGGCGGGACCGCGGCCGACACCTCCTCCAGCCGCGGCGGGGCGTCCGGCACTCCGGGCGGCATCGGGCCGACACTGGCGACCCGCGTGCCGGAGATGCTCGCGGCGCCCATTGCCGTCTTCAGCTGGCTGGAGTGGGACACAAGCAGGTCCGCCCGGCTGTCGCGCAGGACGTACGCCATCTCGTCCGCGGTGAGCAGCAGGTGGACCGGGACGATCCGGGCGCCCACCGCCAGCGCCCCGTAGTACGCCCGGGGGAAGTCGGCCACGTTGGGGATCAGCACGGCGACGGTGTCGCCCGGCCCGATGCCCAGCTCCCGCAGCCCGGCCGCGTACGCCAGCGACTGCTGCCAGAGATCGCGGTAGCTGATCCGCTCGGCGTGGTCGACGATCGCGACCTTGTCCGGATACCGCCGGGCGGCCTCGGCCAGCACAGCCGCCAGCGACAACATCGTCATGAGAGATGGCCTCCGATCTTGGTGTAACCACGCAGCAGATCGCGGGAGATGATCAGGCGCTGCATCTCGTCGGTGCCCTCGTAGATGCGCATCAGCCGGACCTGGCGGTACCAGCGCTCGATCGGCAGCTCGCGGGTGTAGCCCATGCCGCCGTGGATCTGCATGACCCGGTCGACCACGTTGTTGACCATGTTGGCGCCGTACAGCTTGGCCATCGAGGACGCGTGCCGCGGGTCCCAGCCCTGGTCCACGGTCCAGGCCGCCTTGAGGATGAGCCAGCGGGCCGCCTCCAGCTCGACCTCGGAGTCGGCGATCATCCACTGGACGGCCTGGTTGGAACCGATCGTGCGGCCGAAGGTCTCGCGGGTGTTGGCGTACTCGATCGCCATGCCCAGGGCCCGCTCGGCGATGCCCACCGCGTTCGACGGGATCAGGTAGCGGCCCTTGCCGATCCACTTCATGCCCAGCTCGAAGCCCTGGCCGAGCTCGCCGAGGATGTTGCGCGACGGCACCCGGACGTTGTCGAAGATCAGCGCGGCCGGGCCGCCCTCGCCCATGGTCTGGATGAACTCCGAGCGCCAGCCCATGTCCCGGTCGACCAGGAAGGCGGTCGTGCCACCGCCGCGCACGCCCTTCTCCTTGTCGGTGACTGCCACGACGATGACGAAGTCCGCGTCGTTGCCGTTGGTGATGAACGTCTTCTCGCCGTTGAGAATCCAGTCGTCACCGTCCTGGCGGGCGCTGAGCTTGATGTTGGCCGCGTCCGAGCCGGCGCCCGGCTCGGTGATGGCGAAGCAGGAGATCCGGTCGCCCTCGATGGTCGGCACCAGATACTCGGCTTTTTGCGCGTCGTTGGCGTAATACAGGATGTTGTCGGCCTCGCCACCGAACTTGAACTGCACGAACGTGCGGCCGACCTCGGTCCAGATCAGTGACTGCAGGACCGCGGGGAGGTCCATGCCGCCGTACTCCTCCGGGGTCGACAGGCCCCAGAAGCCGAACTTCTTCGCCTTGAGCTGCAACTCGCGCAGCTCGCTGCGCTCCAGCCCGGGCTGGTGGTTGCGCTCGCGCCGCAGAGCTTCCTGCTCCAGCGGCATGACATCGCGGGTGATGAATTGACGGGCGGTGTCGCGAACGGCCCGCTCCTCGTCGCTGAGTTGAAAGTCCACGTGATAAAACTAGCGGTGTAAGTTTTGTGCCGTCCAGAGTTTCAGGAGCGTTAAATGGCCCGGCCCCGGCACACCCTGCTCAGCCGAGAGCGGATCGTCGAGGTGGCGGGCCAGCTGGTCGACGCCGAAGGACTCGAGGCCGTCTCCGTGCGCCGGCTCGCCACCGAGCTGGGCGTCGCCGGGCCCTCGCTCTACAACCACTTCCCGACCAAGGCCGAGATCCTGGACGCGGTCGCCGACGCGGTGGTGGCCCGGGTGGACGTCTCGTTCTTCGCCGACCACGACTGGCGCGAGGCGTTGCGGCTCTGGGCGTACTCGTATCACGCGGAGCTCTCCGCCCACCCCAACATCGTGCCGGTCCTGGCCCACGGCCCCGGCCGCCGGCCGGCCGCGCTGGCCATGGCCGACACGGTCTACGGCGGTCTCATCGCCGCCGGCTGGCCGCCGGCCCGGGCGACCCACATCGGCGCCGTGATGCGTTATCTGGTCACCGGTGCGGCCCTCGGCTCGTTCGCCCTAGGCTTCGACGAGGACCCCCAGCTGTACGCCGAGCGCTACCCGCACCTGCGCGACGCCCACCTGCTGGCCGAACACCGGCGCAGCGTCGACGAAGGCGCGTTCGCCCTCGGCCTGGAAACCGTCCTCACCGGCCTGGACGCGCTCAAGGCCCGGCTCGACCCGCTGAAAGGGAGCCTGACATGACCCTCTCCCGCGACCGGATCTACCTCGACGGGGCCTGGACGGCTGCCGTGGGCACCGAGACCATCCCGGTGGAGAACCCGGCGACCGAGGAGATCCTCGGCCACGTGCCCGCCGGCACCGCCGCGGACGTGGACCGGGCCGTCGCGGCCGCCCGGGCCGCCTTCCCCGGCTGGGCCGGGACGCCGATGGCCGAACGCGGGGCGGTGCTCGGCAAGCTGCACGAGGCGCTCGCCGCCCGCGCGGGCGACATCGCCCGCACCGTCGGACTCGAGCTGGGCACGCCGCTCAAGGTCGCGAAGGCGGTCCAGGCGGGACTGCCGCTCACGGTCCTCCGGGGGTACGCCGACCTGGCCGCCCAGCCGGTGCCGGAGGAGACCATCGGCAACTCCCTGATCGTGCACGAGCCGGTCGGCGTGGTCGGGGCGATCACTCCGTGGAACTACCCGTTGCACCAGGTCGTCGCCAAGGTGGCCGCAGCGCTGGCGGCCGGCTGCACAGTGGTGCTCAAGCCCAGCGAGCTGACGCCGCTGGTGGCGTACCTGCTGATCGATGCGGCCGACGAGGCCGGGCTGCCGCCGGGGGTGCTCAACCTGGTGCCCGGCACCGGACCGGTGGTGGGCGCGGCGATCGCCGGGCACCCGGACGTGGACATGGTGTCGTTCACCGGCTCGACCGCGACCGG
This sequence comes from Actinoplanes sp. NPDC048967, assembly GCF_040649415.1. NCBI lineage: Bacteria > Bacillati > Actinomycetota > Actinomycetes > Micromonosporales > Micromonosporaceae > Actinoplanes > Actinoplanes sp. NPDC048967. The sequence goes on along the minus strand of NZ_JBEZFL010000002.1, from coordinate 160,750 downwards.
GCGGGCGATCACCCACGCGGCCGCCGACCGGATCGCCCGGGTGGCGCTGGAGCTCGGCGGCAAGTCGGCCAACGTCATCCTCGAAGACGCCGACCTCACCAAGGCGGTCAAGGTGGGCGTGGGCAACGCCTTCCTCAACTCCGGCCAGACCTGCACGGCCTGGACCCGGATGCTGGTGCACCGCAGCCACTACGACGCCGCTGTCGAGCTCGCCGCGGCCGCCGCCTCGGCGTACACCACCGGTGACCCGTTCGACGAGGGCACCCGGCTCGGGCCGCTGGTGTCCGCGGCGCAGCGCGAGCGGGTCCGAGGCTTCATCGCCCGCGCCGGCGCGCGGCAGGTGGCCGGCGACGCCCCGGTCCCGGACAAGGGTTACTTCGTCGCGCCGACCGTGTTCGCGGACGTCGACCCGGCGAGCGAGCTGGCCCAGGAGGAGGTCTTCGGCCCGGTGCTGTCGATCATCGGTTTCGACGACGACGACCACGCGGTGGAGATCGCCAACAACTCGAAGTACGGTCTGGCCGGTGGCGTGTGGGGCTCACCGGACCGGGCGCTGGCCGTGGCCCGCCGGATGCGTACGGGCGCGGTCGACGTGAACGGCGGCTCGTTCAACCCGGTGGCCCCGTTCGGCGGCTACAAGCAGTCGGGCCTCGGCCGCGAGCTCGGCGCGTACGGCCTCAGCGAGTTCCAGCAGACGAAAGCGATTCAGCGGTGACCTCTTACATCAAGGCCCTGGTCGTCCGGGAGGCCGGCACGGCACCCGCGGTCGAGGAGCTGCGCCTGCCCGAGATCGGCCCCGGCCAGGTCCGCGTCCGCATCCGCGCGGCCGGCGTCTGCCACTCCGACCTGTCCATGGTCAACGGCACGCTGAGCCCGCCGCACCCGCTGGTCCTCGGGCACGAAGCGGCGGGCGAGGTGGTGGAGGCCGGCACCGGCGTGACCCGGGTACGCGCGGGCAGTCACGTGGCGCTGAACTGGTCACCGCCCTGCCGCGAATGCTGGTTCTGCACACACGGCGAGCCGTGGCTGTGCTCGACGGCGAACGTGGCGGCGCTGGAGAACGGCAGCACGCTGGACGGTGCGCCGGTGCACGTGACGCTGGGGCTGGGCGCTTTCGCCGAGCAGGTCGTGGTGCCGGAGCGGGCCGTCATCCCCGTACCGGATGAACTGGCCTGGGAAAGCGCGGCCCTGCTGGGCTGCGCGGTGCTGACCGGCACCGGAGCGGTGCGCAACACCGCGCGGGTCGCCGAGGGTGACTCGGTCGTGGTGATCGGCCTCGGCGGGGTGGGTCTGTCGGTGGTCGCGGCGGCCCGGGCCGCCGGTGCCGCGACGGTCATCGCGGTGGACGTGTCGGAGGCCAAGAAGGCGCTCGCGGAGGCCGCCGGGGCGACCGACTTCGTGGTCTCCTCGGAAAACCTGTCCAAGGACATCCGGTCGCGCACGGACCGGCTGGGCGCGGACCACGCCTTCGAATGCGTGGGCCGGGCGGCGACCATCCGGGCGGCGTGGCGGGCGACCCGCCGCGGCGGCCAGGTGACCGTGGTGGGCATGGGCCGCGCGGACGACATGGTGGAACTGAGCGCGCTGGACATCTTCTCCAGCGCCCGTACGCTGCGGGCCTCGGTCTACGGCTCGTCGGACCCGGACGTCGAGGTGCCGGCGCTGGCCCAGGACGTGCTCTCGGGCGCGCTGAAGCTCGACCACCTGATCACCGACCGCATTCCGCTCGCCGGCGTCCCGGCGGCCTTCGAGCGGATGGCCCGTGGCGAGGGGGCCCGTTCGGTCGTGGTCTTCTAGGACGGGTCCGAGGGCAGTGAGTCGCGGATCCGGCGGACGGTGGCCAGGGCCGCGGCGTTGCCGTCGGTGCCGGCCAGCAGCCGGTCCAGGCAGTCGCTGTACGGCCTGGTCGCCGCCGCGCCGGTGAGCAGTGAGTCGGTCGCGGTCGACTCCAGGAAGAGCACCTCGGCGCTGTCGTCGGCGAACCGCAGGAGCTCGAAGTATCCGCCGAGGCCGGCGTGCGCGCCGTCCTCGGCCGGCTTGACCACCAGAGTGATCGTCTCGAGCTCGCCCAGGTAGAGCAGGTCTTCCAGCTGTGCCTTGAGGACCTCGACGCCGCCGACCGGCCGGCGCAGGACGAACTCGTCCAGCACCACGGTCAGCCTCGGCGGCTCTGCCCCGCACATCCGGTCGAGCAGCTCGTACTGCCGTCCCAGGCGTACCTCGACGCGGGCCAGAGCGGCAGGATCGTCGGGCACCCGCCCGGTGATCGCCGTGGTCGCCGCGAGCGCGTACGCCGGGGTCTGCAGGATGCCGGGCACGACCAGCGGCTGGCACACGCCGAGCTGGGCGGCCCGGGCCTCGTGGTCGAGGAAGCGCGGGTATTCGATGGTGAACTGGTGGAGCGCCCACCAGTCGCTGTCCCGATCCCGGTGATCAGACGACAGTCGCAGTGAATCTCGCAGCTCGCTCAGCGGGGCCAGGAGCCGATCGCGGGCGAGTGCTGGTCCGGTGGGTTGTGACATGACGAGCCTCTTCCACTGGTGAGGTCCGACTACGCCGTCGTCCTGAGCTGGATGGGAGCCGCTCCCTCCTTCGTTGCGACTGACCTTCGTTGCAGCTGGCCTTCCCTGCGACCGGCCTGAAGGGAAGTTCAGTTTGCGGTGTGCCCCCACGATAAACGACGAGGCCGAATCGGCGCGCTCATCGTTCGACCAAGACTCTAGCCGGGTGAAGATCCAGGGTCGCCGACCCAGAGTGCATTTTGCAGATAGCGCTTAGCCGTTAGAAATTTGTGATCAGACTGTTGCTGTCCGGAAATTTCTGCGGACAATCGGAGGCAGGATCGAGGTAAGGGGACCGAGATGTCGATCGACCGCACTTCCCCGAGCGCCCCTCGATGCGGCTGGGCCGTCTACTACGCCGACCGCCGCATCGTCGTCACCAGCTGGTACGTCGAGACGCAGCACCAGCGTTACCGGATTCCCGACCTCGAGGACGTCGCCGTTGTGCTCGACCCCCGGCGTGGCTTGCGCTGGCGGGAGATCCGCGCCCTGCACCACGGCACGGAGGTGGTCCTCTATGGCACCGGTGACCGGGCCCAGTTCGAACGGGTCCGCCGCGCGCTGATCCGGGCCCTCGAGATCAACCGCTCCCCGTTCCCGTGACCCGCTCAGACCTTCAGGCGCCGGCGGGCCCGGCCGATCTCGTCGGTGGCGTGCTTGCCGGACAGTCCCGACGAGAGCAGGTCGTCCATGATCTTGCGGAAGGTCTCCGTCTTGGTCTTGTCGGTCAGCAGGAAATCGTCCGCCGGCGTCTCGATGAAGACCACGTCGTCGTCCTGGCGGCCGGCGAACTCCAGCAGCTCGAAGGTGCCGCCCAGGCCACCGTGGGCGCCGAGGTCGAGCGGAACCACGGTGAGATGCACCGTCGGGCGCTTGGAGACGGCCAGCAGATGATCGAGCTGGGCGGCCATCACCTCGGTCCCGCCGACCGGACGCAGCAGCACGGCCTCGTCCACGGCCATGTTGAGCGCCGGGGGGCGGCTGCTGTCGAGCCGGTCGAACAGGGTCTCCTGACGCTTGCGGCGAACCTCGGTCAGATTCATCCCCGTCGAGTCGGCGACGGCCTCCTTGATCACCGGCGAGCTGAGTGCCTTGGCGTACTCGGGGGTCTGCAGGAGGCCGGGGATGAACAGGGCGAAGTAGCCGTACAGGCCGGAGGCTTCGCTCTCGAAGGCGACGAAGTCCTTGAACTCCTGCGACAGCTTCTCCTCACGCCACCACCGGCGCTCCCGGGAGATCTCGGAGAGGTCCATCAGCCGCTCGACCTCGGCCGGATCCTGGACGTCGTAGAACTCCAGGAGGGCTTTGACCTCGATCGGCTGGATCGTGACGACGCCGTTCTCGATGCGGTTGAGCTTGCTCTGCGACCACCGCATCTTGCGGGCGACAGCGGAAGCGGTGTGTCCCTGCGCCTCCCGCCGCTCACGCAGATAGGTGTGCAACCGCAGGCGCGCGATGGCTGGGCCGACCGGCTCGGTCATGATCAACTCCGGTGACGTCGGCAATCGTGGATCTCCCTTACCTTAGTGCAATTTGCAACTGGATGTTTGCACCGGCATGGTCTAGCATCCATTTTTGCTTGCGTTAGTTCCGGGTCAGACGCGGACAAAAACGTAAAATCAGACTTATCAGCCTGGGGTGCTTCGACCGCCGGGCGCTCTTATACAGCTGGAGGCCGGATGAACACGCCCGACGAGGTCCATCAGTGGCGCAAGAGCAAGCGCAGCTCCAGCGGCAACTGTGTCGAGGTGAGCGCCGGGCCGCAGGCGATCCTTGTCCGGGATTCCAAGAACCCACAGGGCGCTGTGCTGTCGTTCAGCCGGGAGACTTTTCAGGACTTTTTGCGTGGGGTGCGGGGCGAGGAGTTCGACCTCAGCTGAAGTGAGCTGGTGTGGTCCCGCGCCGGTGAACCCTCTGGCGGCGCGGGATGCGGCCGGTATGGGCCGGGCGCCCGCCGGCATGGAGCGTCAGTCGCCACCGCGACCAGCGCCGGCTGTGGCTCCGGCCGGCGACGCCACTCGAAGTCCTTGAGCGCGGTGATCGCGGCCGCCGGCGGAGAGGGCCTACTCGCGTTGGCTGAGACCGTGCAACAGGCCGTCATAATGTACGAGACACCCCCTAAGCGGCGTCCGGTTGCACGGCTGGGTCGCCGACCGGAAGAACCTCCAGCTGGCGGTACTGCCGCCGGCGACATCTCGGCGTGCGGAGCCGCGCTGAGCGTGCCGACGAACTGCGTGGGTGTTGCCGCGAAGCGGCGTTGGAACGCCGGGTCGTTGTGAGGATGCCGGACGCGGCGTCGTTGAGTGTGACTGCCGCTCGGGTGTCGGATGGCCGGGCCGGATGGCGCCGAGCCTGAGGGTTGGCGGCCTGGGTGCCGCCGAGGCCGCTGGCCGTGGAGCCGCCCGCCTGGGCGCCGCCGAGGCCGCTGGCCGTGGAGCCGCCCGCCTGGGCGCCGCCGAGGCCGCTGGCCGTGGAGCCGCCCGCCTGGGCGCCGCCGAGGCCGCTGGC
>NZ_JBEZFL010000002.1:136293-155583 GCF_040649415.1 Actinoplanes sp. NPDC048967 | reverse complement strand
GCCGTGGAGCCGCCCGCCTGGGCGCCGCCGCGAGCGGGGCGCCATCGGCCGGTCCAGCAGTGCGGCAACCGCGCGGTGGGAGACACCGGCCCGCGGGTCGCTCCGGATGCAAGATCAACACGACCTATGAAGGCCGGCACCTCTGGCCGAGGCGTCGGTGACGGTGATTGCTGCTTGGACGCCGGATTGTCGGCCGGGCGGCCGCCGGGCCCGGGTGCCGTCGGGCGGGATGCCGCGGGGGCTGGTGGCCAAGATGTCGCCGGCAGGGATGGCGCCAGTTCTCGGTGCTGTTCGAGACGCGCCGAGTGCGGGAATCCGCCGGGGTGTGTCGAACGTGGGGGCGAAATCGGGGCCGGAAATGACGAACGGCCCCAACCCGGTGATGGGCGGGACCGCGTGCCGGGGGCGGCGGGTGGTCATTCCGCGTTGCTGTTCTCGTTTCTGCGCAGGGACTCGTTGACCCGGAGCGCCTCTTCGAGCTGGTCCTGCAGGATGATGATCCGGCACGCCGCCTCCAGGGCCGTGCCTTCGTCCACCATCTCTTTGGCGCGGGCCGCCAGCCTCAGCTGGTAGCGGGAGTAGCGCCGGTGTCCGCCAGGGGAGCGGAACGGGTCGATCAGCTTCGCGTCGCCGAGCCTCCGCAGGAAATCCTGGGATACGCCGACGATTTCCGCGGCTCGGCCCATCGTGTAGGCCGGGTAGTCCTCGTCACCGAACATGTCGTCGGATTGGGCCATGTCACCTCCGTGTCGAGGGCCCCGGCGCTGATCGCGCCGGGGCCCAGGGTTATCGGGTTTTAGAACACCATCTGCCGACAGTCGCGTCGGTTTGTCTAATCCGCACCAGCCGTGTGTAACGGTTTCGGGTGCGAGGATCGCGTAAGCGTGACCGGAGACCACCTCTCGTTCGATGGAAACTGCGGTGTCCACTCGACCCGGTAGAGCGGTCGGAGCGGGCGATCCAACGGTGCGTCAACCCTCCCTTTCCTCTGCGTTCCACTTGCTCTGACGTGATGCGTACTGTGCACTTCCCCGCCGGTGGTGGAGCCCCACGCAAACTTCTTGGCCCTGCCACGTGCGGCGGATCCGCAGACCCCGCCGCTTAGGCGTGGGTACTGCCTACTTCCTGGTGATGCGCCCGTCGTGACCTCACGGCCGGGCGGGTACGTCCGCGTCTTGATGTTCTCGTTTCGACAACCAATACGTTAGCCCTCATCGCCCAGGAAATCTAGTTCTTCACGGACAGATTTTCTCGCGTGTCGCCTGGCGCTCCGGTGGCGGGAGGCCGCGGTAGGCGGGGGACGCGGAATGGGATGACAGGTGAGGAGCCGCCGGGAGGCTGCAGGTGGGGCGCGCAAGGTGCGCGGAAGGCTCTGGAAACCGCAGGTGACGAGGGAGGCGCGCGTGGCGCGGAGGCGCGGAAGGCGCGGTGGCGCGGGAGGCGCGGTGGCGCGGGAGGCGCGGTGGCGCGGGAGGCGCGGTGGCGCGGGAGGCGCGGTGGCGCGGGAGGCGCGGTGGCGCGCGTGGCGCGGTGGCGCGCGTGGCGCGGTGGCGCGCGTGGCGCGGTGGCGCGCGTGGCGCGGTGGCGCGCGTGGCGCGGTGGCGCGGGAGGCGCGGTGGCGCGCGTGGCGCGGTGGCGCGCGTGGCGCGGTGGACCGGTGGCGCGCGTGGCGCGGTGGACCGGTGGCGCGCGTGGCGCGGGAGGCGCGTGGCGCGGGAGGCGCGGGAGCGGCGCAGGCGGCGGAGGAGCGAAGGAGCGAAGGAGCGAAGGAGCGAAGGAGCTTGCGGGAGGCGCGCAGGGCGGGAAATGCGCGAGGTGGCGAAGGCGCTACGGAGATCGCTGGAGGTGCGGGAGGCGCCAGGAAGAGCAGGCGGGGGACGTGACGGGAAGGCCCGCGGGAAGTCGACGGAGGAGCGGGAAGAGGTGGGGACCGACGAGCGGGACTTCCGGCCGCAAGGGCAGCCCCCGGGGAAGCCAAGCCGGTCAGCGGGGAAGCCTGCGGGAAGCCGGAGGGCGTCCAGGAGCGGCGGTCATGGAATGACGCTCAGGGCTGCCAGCCAGGCCAGGCGACCGAGGGCCAGGCGACCGAGGGCCAGGCGACCGAGGGCCAGGCGACCGAGGGCCGGGCGACCCAGGTATCAGTAGACCGCCGGTCGTGGGGTGGCGGTCGATAGACCAAGGTCAGGGAGCAGCCGTAAGCAACGCCGTCACTGCGCGGGTCAGGACCAGCCTTGCCGCGTCTGGTTCCAGGCCCATTGCGTCGCGCAGCGTGCCCCAGGTCGGCCACATGCTCGTCGCCGTCAGGGCTGCCAGCAGCGTCTCGTCGCCGTTGATTTCTCGGGCGAACAGGATTTTCAGCTCGGTCCGGACCCGGTCCGTGTGGCTGCGCCGGTAGCTCTGCAGCGCCGGCGAGAATGGTTCCTTCAGCGCTGATGCCTTCGCCGCCGGGGCGATGTGTTCCAGGAGCCGGGCCCGCTGCTGGCAGTACGCCTCGATGCGCGCCGCCAGCGGCAGGTCCGTCGGCACCGCCTGGTGCGCCTCGTCGCGCTGTTCCAGAATTCTCTCGCCGCTGGCCGCGAACAGAGCTTCCATGTCCGCGAAGTGGCTCCACAGTGCCCGCAGCGAAACCCCGGCCTGCTTGGCGATGCGGTCCGCGGTCGGGCGCAGGTCTCCCTCGAGGATCAGCGCCACGTGCGCCTCCACGATGGCGTTGCGGGTGCGTTCCGAGCGGGCCGTGCGGCCGTCGATGCGCTGGGGTGGGCGGGGTGAGGCGGCCGGCATCAGGCGCTCCGATAGCGGTTGAGTTCGCGGCGGGCCAGCGAGCGCTTGTGCACCTCGTCGGGGCCGTCCGCGAGTCGCAGGGTTCGGGACTGCGCCCACAGGCGGGCGAGTGGGGTGTCCTGGCCGACGCCGGCGGCGCCGTGGGCCTGGATGGCCTTGTCGATGATCCATTCTGTGGTGCCGGGCACGATGATTTTGATGGCCTGGATCTCGGTGTGTGCGCCCTTGTTGCCGACCGTGTCCATCAGCCAGGCCGCTTTGAGGACCAGCAGCCGGGCCTGCTCGATGCGGACCCGGGATTCCGCGATCCATTCCTGGACGACGCCCTGCTCGGCCAGCGGCTTGCCGAACGGGGTACGGGTCAGCACGCGCCGGCACATCAGTTCCAGGGCGCGTTCGGCCATGCCGATCAGGCGCATGCAGTGGTGGATCCGGCCGGGGCCCAGGCGGGCCTGGGAGATGGCGAATCCGGAGCCTTCCTCGCCGATCAGGTTCTCGACCGGCACCCGGACGTTGTCGAAGAGCATCTCGGCGTGGCCGCCGTGGTCGCCGTCGTCGTAGCCGAAGACCGTCATGCCGCGCTGCACGGTCAGGCCCGGCGTGTCCCGGGGGACCAGGATCATGCTCTGCTGCACGTGCCGGGCGGCCTCGGGATCGGTCTTGCCCATCACGATGAAGATCTGGCAGTTCGGGTTCATCGCGCCGGAGATGTAGAACTTGCGGCCGTTGATCACGTAGTCGTCGCCGTCGCGGGTGATCCGGGTGCCGATGTTCGTCGCGTCCGAGGAGGCCACCTGCGGTTCGGTCATCGCGAAGGCCGACCGGATGGTGCCCTCCAGCAACGGGCGGAGCCAGCGTTCCTGCTGGGCCGGGCTACCGAACTGGGCCAGCACCTCCATGTTGCCGGTGTCCGGGGCGGCGCAGTTGAGCGCGGGCGGGGCGATCGCCGGGCTGCGGCCGGTGAGCTCGGCCAGTGGCGCGTACTGCAGGTTGGTCAGGCCGGCGCCGTGCTCGCCGGGCAGGAAGAGGTTCCACAGGCCGGCCTCGCGGGCCTTGGCCTGCAAGCGGGCGATGACCGGCGGCGGGGACCAGTCGCCGGCGTACTCCTCGTCGAAGGTGGCCTCGGCGGGATAGACGTACTCGTCGAGGAAGGCGAGCAGGCGCTTGCGGTAGTCCTCGGTACGGGCATCGAACGCGAAGTCCATCAGTTCCCCTCCAACGTTCCGTCGAGCGACTCATGACCTTGGACGACCAGCGGCGCCACGAGCGCGCCGACCGTGTCGAACCCCTCGCCCACCGTCTGGCCCTGAACGTAGCGGTAGTGCACGCCCTCGAGGATGACGGCGAGCTTGAACGCGGCAAAGCCCACATACCAGTGCAGGTCGGAGACGTCCCGGCCGGAGCGTGCGGCATAGTGGTCGGCCATCTCGGCGAGGCTCGGATGACCGGGAACGGAGATCGACGAGCGGCCACCGAGAAGCAGTGGACGGCCCGCGTAGACGAGCATCAGGGCCACGTCGCTGAGTGGATCACCGAGGGTGGACATCTCCCAGTCCAGCACCGCGTTGATCTCCATTTTCGGGCCGATCAGCACGTTGTCGAGCCGGTAGTCGCCGTGGACGACCGCGCCGGCGCCGTCCGGGATGTCGGCGGCCAGCCGGGCGTGCAGCTCCTCGATGCCCGGCACCTCGCGGCTGCGGGACGCGTCGAGCTGCTTCTTCCACCGGCGGACCTGGCGCTCGTTGAAGCCCTCCGGGCGGCCGAAGTCGGCCAGCCCGATCTCGGCCGGGTCCAGGGCGTGCAGGTCGGCGAGCGTGTCCACCAGCGAAAGGACCAGCGTGTGCATCGCGGCCGGGCCCATCGCCTCGAGCGCGTCGACGTCGCGGTAGATCGTGCCGTCGACGTGCTCCATCAGGTAGAAGGGCGCGCCGATGATGTCCACGTCCGCGCAGAGCAGCACCGGGCGGGGCGCCGGGAAACCGGCCGCCGACAACGCCTGGAGCACGCGGTGCTCGCGGACCATGTCGTGCGCGGTCGGCAGTACGTGCCCCAGCGGCGGACGGCGCAGCACCCAGCGTTCGGTGCCGTCGGTGACCGCGTACGTGAGGTTGGACCGCCCGCCGGCGAACATCGTGGCGGTCAGCGGGCCGGAACCGAGGTGGGTCCGGAGCCGGTCCAGGTCGAGTCCGCGGGGGCCGGTCATCCGGTGACCGCCGTGTCGAAGCTGCGCTGGATCTTGTTCATGCCGCCCAGCCAGCGGTCGGTGTCGGTGGCCCGGCGCTGGTAGTACTCGGCGACCTCGGGATGCGGCAGCACCAGGAAGCTGTCGCCTTCGAGGGCCTCGGCCACCACGGCGGCGACGTCGGCCGGGTCCATGGCGGTCGCGGCGAGCTGAGCCTTGCTGGCGCTGTCCGAGCCGTCGCCGAGCAGCATGTCGGTGCGTACGCCCTGCGGGCACAACGCCTGGACGGTGATGCCGCGGTGGGCGTACGTGGCGCGCAGCCACTCGGCGAAGCCCAGCGCGGCGTGCTTGGTGACCGAGTAGGGCGCACTGCCGAGCAGGGTCAGCAGCCCCGCCGCCGAGACGGTGAACAGCAGCCGCCCGCCACCGTTCTCCAGCCAGCGGGGAAGCACCGCGCGGGCCACGTACACATGGGACATGACATTGATCTGCCAGGCTCTCTGCCAGGCTTCGTCCGGCGCTTCGGCCGATCCGGCGGTCAGGATGCCGGCGTTGGCGCAGAACAGGTCCACGCCACCGAGCTCGGCCCACGCCGTGTCGACGAGCCGGCGCACGTCGTCCTCGCTGCCCGCGTCGCCCGGTACGGCCACGCCACCGATCTCGGCCGCCACCGCCTCGGCGGCCGCCGGGTCCAGGTCGTTCACGATCACCCGGGCGCCGTCGGCCGCGAACCGGCGGGCCAGGGCCGCGCCGATGCCGCTGCCGGCGCCGGTCACCACCACGCGTCGCAGGCTCACTGGACCGCGCCCGTCAGCGTGACGCCGCCGTCGATGACCACGGTCTGGCCGGTGATCCAGGCGGCGTCGGGCGAGCAGAGGAACGCGACCGTGCCGGCCACGTCCTCGGGCACGCCCAGCCGGCCCAGCGGGTACGTGGCCGCGACCTGCTCCTCGCGACCCTCGTACAAAGCGGTGGCGAAGCGGGTCTTGACGACGGCCGGGGCGACCGCGTTGACCCGGATCTTCGGGGCCAGCTCCACGGCCAGCTCCTCGGTGAGGTGGATCAGCGCAGCCTTGGTCACCCCGTAGAAGGCGATGCCGGGGGCCGGGCGTACGCCGGAGACCGACGAGATGTTGACGATCGAGCCGCCCTGCTCGGCCAGCCCGCCCCGCAGCGCCTCCTGCACCCAGCCGAGCGTGCCGAGCACGTTGACGTCGATCATCTTGCGGGCCGCCCCCAGGTCGAGGGAGCCCAGCGGCCCGTACGCGGGGTTGATGCCGATGTTGTTGACCAGCACCGTGACCGGCCCGAACGCGCCCAGCACGGTGTCGATGACGGCGGCCCGGTGGTCGGCGTCGTCGCCCTTGCCGGCGACGCCGATCGCGACGTCCGGCCCGCCGAGGTCCTTCGCCGCGTTCTCCAGGGCGCCGGCGTCGCGGCCGGTGATGCACACCTTGGCGCCCTCGGCGACGAAGCGCTGGGCGATGGCGAACCCGATTCCACGGCTGGCCCCGGTCACGACGGCCACGGCGCCGTTGAGCTTCGTCATCCGGTCAGAACCTCCTACTAATGAGTAACTTTCTCGCCGCCAACCCTGCACGGGTCGGCGGCGAGTCGCAACCGCTTCGCCACAGGCAGGCTATGAGGCCGCCGGGATCCCGTTCGCGGGCGGGGCGGCCGGAGGTGTCGGGTACGCCGCCACCGGGCCGTCAGCCTCGTCGGTCTCGAACGTCTCGCCGAAGTAGGCCTGCTTGCCACCCTGGACCTTGGAAAGCCGCATGCCGCCGTACCCGGAATGGTCGTCGGCCGAGAAGCGCAGCGGCGCGAAACCCGGTCCTTGGAAGCCGTTCTTCTCGATCGCCGAGATCAGCCCCTCGCGAGTCAGGTCTTTGCCCGCGGCCTGCAGGCTCTGCACGAAGAGGTAGCCGACGGACATGCCGTAAACGATGTTGTTGTCGAACTCGGCGTTGCCGTTGTGGGCCGCGTTGACCTTCTTGAAGAGCTGGATCCACGGGTTGGCCTCGTCGTTGCTCAACGGCAGGTAGTTGTCCGAGACCAGGCCCTCGGTCAGCGGCGCCGCCGCGCCCAGCTGCTTGCTCAGGGTGCCGAGGTCGGCGCCGACCTGGGAGACCACGAACTGCGGCTTGAAGGCGATCTTGGCCGCGGTGCCGAGGCTGAGGGCGGTGAAGCCGGGCACGGTGGCCAGCATGACGACCTGGCAGCCGGCCTGCTTGAGCGCGCCCATCTGCGGGCCGACGTTCGGGTTGCTGGTCACGTACGACTGCTTCGCGGCCACCGGGCCGAGGATCTTCTCGATGCCGGCCAGCGCGTCCCGGCCGAAGTCGTCGTCCTGGCCCAGGAAGCAGACCTTCTTGCCGGCCTGGGTCGCCTTGACGTGGGTGGCCAGGATCTTTCCCTCGACGGTGTAGTCGACGTTGAAGCCGAACGTGCCTGGATACTTGTCGGGCTGGTCCCAGCTGCGGCTGCCGGAGGCCACGAACAGGTCGGGGACCCGGTTGGTCTTGAGGAAGTCCAGCACGCCGGTGTGCGTGGGGGTGCCCAGCCCGTTCAGGATCGCGAAGACCTTGTCCTGCAGCACCAGCTCGCGGACCACCTGCTGGGTCGTCGCCGGGTTGTAGGTGTCGTCCATGATCTTGTAGGTGATCTTGCGGCCGTGCACGCCGCCGGCCGCGTTGACGTAGTCGAAGTAGGCCTTGGTGGCCGGGGCGATCTTGGAGTAGCCGGCCGCGGCCGGACCGGTCAGCGGCATGTGGGTGCCGACCAGGATCTCGGTGGCGGTCACGCCGGGAACGCTGCCGCTCCCGCTGCTGCCTCCGCCCCCGTCATCACTGCTGCAACCGGCGGCGGCGGCGACCAGGGCCGTCACGGCGAGCGCGGACCATATACGTCTCATGCCTTTCTCCTTCTGAATCGTAGTGAGGCGATACCGCCGGGTGCGGCGAGCATGACGACGATCAACGTGACGCCGAACAGCGCCAGCGGCAGGTTGCCCTCGAGCCGCTGGGCGACCGCGGGCGACACGTCGATCAGTTCGGTGAGCGAGTGGGTGAGGGCGGGCAGGGCCACCAGCAGGACCGCGCCCCACACCGCGCCGGCCAGGCTGCCCAGGCCGCCGATCACGATGGCCATCACCAGGAACAGCGACAGCGAGATCGGGAAGGCGCCGGGGGAGACGCTCTGGGCGAGCACGGCGAACAGCGCGCCGCCGAGGCCGGCGCAGGCCGCGCTGACCACAAAAGCCAGGACCTGGGTACGGGCGACGTTCACTCCGGCGATGCGCGCGGCGGCCTCGTCATCGCGTACGGCCCGCAGCGCCCGGCCGAACCGCCCCCGGACCAGCGTCGCCAGCAGGAACACGGTGAGCAGCGCGCCGGCCCAGGCGAGCCATGCCTGCCAGCGCTCGTACGGGAAGGTCGCGCCCAGTGCCAGCGGCGGCGGATCGACGTACACGGACAGGCCCTGGTCGCTGTTGAAGGTCTTGTCGAAGGTGCTGGCGATCGCCGGCACCACCACGGCGACCGCGAGCGTGAGCCCGGCCAGATAGGGCCCGCGCAACCGGGCCGCGGCCAGGCCCACGACGCCGCCGGCGACAGTGGCCACGGCGATCCCGGCCAGTACGGCGATCAGCAGCGTCCACTGACCCCGGCCGGCCAGCTTCTCCTGGACCATCGCCACCGTGTAGGCGCCGGTGGCCATCAGCGCGCCGTGCCCGAGCGAGAGCTGCCCGTTGAGCCCGGTGAGGACGGTCAGCCCGGCCGTGACGCACAGGTACGCCCCGACTGTCGCGAGCTGATAGTTGCGGAACGGCGGCAGCACATAGGTCAGCGCCAGAATCAGCACGGCCGCGGCCACCGTCCACAACAGATGGCGATGCTTGCGGGGCACAGTGCGGATGCGGGTGGTCGCGTCCACCTTCGGAGCCAGCGTGACGCTCATACGGCTCTCGCCGCCGATCGCGAGAACAGCCCGCCGGGCCGGCCCAGCAGCACCACGACCAGCAGGATCAGCACGGCGATCGGAGCCACGGTGGCGCCCAGATAGCCGCTGACGTAGGAGAGCAGCAGCCCGACGATCAGCCCGCCGGCCACCGCGCCGATCGTGCTGTCCAGGCCGCCGACCACCGCCGCGGTGAAGGACGACACGAAGACGATGTCCATCGCGTTCGGGTGCAGGCCCAGCTCGGTCGGCAGCACCAGCATGCCGGCCAGCGATCCGACCGCCGCGGCCAGCGCCCAGCCCAGCGTCAGCATCCCGCCGACGTTCACCCCGAGCAGCCGGGACACGTCGGGGGCGAACGCCGAGGCGCGCATCCGCAGGCCCACGGACGTACGGGTGAACAGCAATGCCAGCAGGGCCACCACGACGAGGACAGCGCCGAAGACGAACAGGTCGAAGCGCGACAGCAGCGCGATCCCGCCCACGGTGAAGGCCTCGCGGCTGAACGGCGCCTCGGCGGGCCGGAACTCGTTGCCGTAGATCATGCCGAGCACACCCTGGATGACCAGCACCAGGCCGAGCGCCACGACCACCCCGTTGAGGTGCGACGAGTGGTCGACGAAGCGCATCACCACCCGCTCGGTCGCGGCCCCCAGCAGCAGCCCGCCCAGCACCGCCACGACGAACCCGAGCCAGTACGAGCCGGTCGCCGCCGACACCGAATAGCCGACGTACGCCGTCGCGACCGCCATCGCGCCCTGGGCGAAGTTGACGATCCGGGTGGCTCGCCAGATCAGGACCAGGGCCAGGGCGAACGCGGCGTACACCGCACCCCGGCTCAGGCCGTCGAACGTGAGGAACACGAACCGGTCCATCGCCCTCCTGTCTTGATCAGAAACCGAGGTATGCGTGCCGCATGTCCTCGTCGTCGCGCAGGGTGGCGGCGTCCGCGTTCGCGACCACCCGGCCCAGCGACATCACGATTCCCGTGTCGGCGACCGACAGGGCACTGCGTACGTTCTGCTCGACGAGCAGCACGGTCAGCCCGGTGCGGTCCCGCAGGGTGCGCAACAGGCCCATGATCTGGGCGGTCACCTTGGGCGCCAGCCCCAGCGACGGCTCGTCCAGCAGCAGCAGGCGCGGCCGGCCGACCAGGGCCCGGCCGAGTGCGAGCATCTGCCGCTCCCCGCCGGAGAGCTGGTGCCCGGGGAAGCGGCGGCGCCGGGCGAGCGGCTCGAACAGCTCGTACACCTCGTCCAGGGCGCGTTTGGCGTCCACCCGGTCGCGGCGCCACAGGCCGCCGAGCCGCAGATTTTCGTCCACGGTCAGCTCGGTGACCACGCCGCGGCCCTCGGGCACGTGGGCCACGCCCCGGCGCACCATCTGCTCGACCTTCACCCCGCGCAGGTCCTGCCCGTCGAGCACGATCCGGCCGGTGGCCGGCCGGAGCAGACCCGAGAGGGTACGCAATAGCGTCGTCTTGCCGGCACCGTTGGCCCCGAGGACGGCGGTGATGGAACCCGCGGCCACCGTCAGGTCCACATTGTGCAGAACCGGCGCGGCGCCGTAACCGACGGTGAGCTGCTCGGCCGCCAGCAGCGCGGTCGCGCTCATGCCGCGGCCCCGAGGTAGGCGTTCACGACGGCCTCGTCGGTGCGGATCTCGGCCGGGGTCCCGTGCGCGACGGGCTTGCCGAAGTCCAGCACCAGGATCTCGTCGCACACCGCCATGACCAGGTCCATGTGGTGCTCGACCAGCAGCACCGCGCAGGACAAGCCGGTGATCAGCTCACCCAGCTCGGCGATCTCGTCGGCGCCGAGTCCGCCGGCCGGCTCGTCCAGCAGCAGCAGGCGCGGCTGGGCGACGAGGGCGCGGGCCAGAGCGACACGCTTGCGGACCGCGTACGGCAGGCCGCCGGGGAGTGCGTGCGCCTGCGGGGCGACACCGCAGCGCTCGAGCGCTTCCCACGCGCTTTCGGGTCTCTGACCCGCGTGTTCGGCGCCGACCATGACGTTCTCGAGGACCGTCAGGCCGGCGAAGAGGCCGACACCCTGCAGCGTGCGGGCGATGCCGAGCCGCGCCAGCCGGTGCGGGCGGGGCCGCAGCGGACGGCCGTCGAGCGAGATGGTGCCGGCCGTCGGGGCGACAAAACCGCAGACCACGTTGAAGAGGGTGGTCTTGCCCGCGCCGTTGGGGCCGATGACGCCGACCGTGCGCCCGGGTGGCACCCGCAGGGAGATGTCGTCGAGAGCGACCAGGCCGCCGAACCGGACGCCGATCCGGTGCAGGGAGAGGCCTTGGGAATCAGGATCGGTGGCGGGCGCGGGTCGGGTCATCGTCACCTCGGCACTGAGGTTCGCCGCACCGTCCTGGATGGAGGATCATGCGGTCGGAAGTTATTACACTTGGAGTGTAAGTTCTTGAGACGCCATGTCAATGCCCGGGAAACATTACCGAAAGTCGATGGGTTGACGACGATCCGTGGCCGGTCTGTGACTAAGCCACGTTGATCGGGCGGAACTGGACGCTGACCCGGGGACCCACCGGCCTGGCCGTCTTCGGGATCGCGTGCTCCCAGGTGCGCTGGCACGAGCCGCCCATCACGATCAGGTCGCCGTGGCCCAGCGGGAAACGCAGGGACTCCGCGCCACCCGCGCGGGGGCGCAGCATCAGGTTGCGCGGGGAGCCGAAGGACACGATCGCCACCATCGTGTCCTCCCGCGAGGAGCGGCCCAGAGTGTCGCCGTGCCAGGCGACACTGTCGCGGCCGTCGCGGTAGAGGCACATGCCCGCTGTCACGAAACCCTCGCCCAGCTCCGGCTCGTAGTGCGCGGAGAGCTGGTCACGGGCCCGGGTCAGGAGCGGGTGGGGAAGGGTCTCGCCGCGGCCGTACCAGCGCAGGAGGCGGGGGACGTCGACCACGCCGTCGTACATCGGGCGGCGCTCGGCGCGCCAGTCGACCTCGGTCAGCAGCGTCTCGAAGACTGCGTCGGAGGCCTGCACCCAGCCGGGGAACACGTCGACCCAGGCGCCGGCGGTCAGCTCGTGCCGGACCAGGCGACCGGGCAGGGGGCCCAGGGATGCGGACGGGCCGGCCATGAGGTCGAACATCGACGGCTGGTAAGCGCTCACGCCGCCACTCTACAGCGAGTTCGTACGTGCGTACTAAATCGCTTCCGGGAGGGTGGACGGCGCTGCCAGGCTGCGCGCCATGCCCACCTTCACAGCGCCGGACGGCACCAGGCTCGCGTACCGCACGGCCGGGGAGGGTAATCCGCTCGTCTGCCTGCCCGGCCCGATGGCGGACGCCGCGTACCTCGGTGATCTGGGCGGCCTGGACCGGCACCGCCGGCTGATCCTGCTCGATCTGCGTGGCACCGGGGAGTCCGCGACCCCGGCGGACGCCGGGTCGTACCGCTGCGACCGTCAGGTCGGTGACGTCGAAGCCCTGCGCGAGCACCTCGGCCTGAGCAAGATGGACCTGCTCGGCCACTCCGGCGGCACCAACCTGGCAGTGCAGTACGCGGCCCGGCATCCAGACGCGGTCAGCAAGCTGGTCCTGATCACTCCGAGCCTCATCGGCGTCGGCATCGTCGTGTCCGCCGAGCTGCGCCGCGCGACCGCCGAGCTTCGCAAGGACGAGCCGTGGTACCCGGCCGCTGCCGCGGCCCTGGCCGCGATCGGGGCGGGCAAGGCCACGGGCGCCGACTGGGAAGCCCTCACCCCGCTGCGGTACGGCCGCTGGGATGCGGCGGCGCAGCAGCACTACGCGGAGTCGAGCAAGCGGATGAGCCCGGCTGTCGTCGAGGCTTTCGCGGCGGACGGCGCGTTCACGCCGGGTGCGACCCGGGCGGCCCTGGCGACCTTCGCGGCACCGGTGCTGCTCCTGGCCGGCGAGGTCGACCTGAACAGCCCGCCGGACGCGGTCGCCGACCACGCCGCGCTCTTCCTGGACGCCACCCTGGCCGTGCAGCCGGCAGCGGGCCACCAGCCGTGGCTCGACGATCCCGAGCGGTTCGTGGAGCTCGTCAGGGCGTTTCTGAGGCCCTCATGAGGGGGCCGGCCCCAGCGGCTGCTCGCCGGTCAGTGGCTGCCCGTCACCCGGAGCCGGCTCCTTGAGCTCGATGAAGATGGTCCGGCACTCGGTGTCGCCGATGTTCGCCCCGGAATGCTCCTGAGCGGCGAGCCAGCGCACCTCGCCGGCCTCCAGCTCGACCTGCATCTCGCGTCCGCCGGAGGACAGCGACCGCCGGAAGCCGCTCAACGTCACCATGACGCTGTCCGGGTGCCGGTGCGGGGTGGTGCGGTCGCCGGGCCGGTCGGCGTAGGCGAGGACGCGAACGCGCTCGTTCTCCATCACCACGCGGTAGAGGTCGGAATTGGTGACGACGGGGTCGTGGCTCATGGCGCACCTCCGAGTGGATCGGCTTCGTGGGACGACGGTACCATCAAGGTATGCCAGTACCATATGAGTCGACCGGACGATCACGGCAGAAGCTCCGGACCCGGGAAGCACTGATCACGGCCGCCCGTGAGCTGCTGCGGGGCGGTGCGCAGGAGCTGACCGTGGAGGAGGTCGCCGAGGCTGCCGGCGTCTCGCGGACGACGGCGTACCGCTATTTCCCCAATCAGCGGAGCCTGGTGCTGGCTGCCCATCCGGAAACCATGCAGCACTCACTGCTGCCCGCGGACGCCCCACGGGATCCCGTCGCCCGGCTCGACCTGACCATGGCCGAGTTCGCGCGCATCGTCCTCGAATGGGAGCCGCAACTCCGCGCGGCCCTGCGGCTGTCGCTGACCGCCCCGGCCGGCGGCGAAGGGCCCGCGCTCCGGCAGGGCCGGGCCATCGGCTGGATCGAGGACGCGCTGGTCCCGCTGCGCGACACCCACCCGGGCCTGGACGTCTCCCGGCTGGCTGTCGCCATCAGGGCGGCCACCGGGATCGAGTCGCTCGTCTGGCTCACCGACGTCGCCGGGGTTCCCCGGTCGGAGATTCCCGGACGGATGAGCTGGACCGCGCGGGCGCTGTTGTCGGCCGCCCTGGCCGACGCGGTGAACGAGGGCGGACAAGCAGAACGGCCCGCCGGGGAGGCGGGCCGTTCATGACGCTGCTCAGCTCCTGCCCTGCTCCGGATGCCGATAGGTGATCCCGTCCTCGCGCAGCGGGAACTCCTGGTCGTCACCGAACGGCGACGGCCCGCCCGCCTGATGCGACAGCAGCTCGGCCACGTCCAGCTTGCCTTCGGCGTTCACCGCCGGCCCCTCCGGCAGGCGCGCGCTGGAGTTGCTGAGCCCGGACGCCACCCCGGTGACACCCTCGCTGGTGCTGGGAGCCATCGAGTCGCCGGAGCCACCGTTACTGCGGCCGCCGCCGGCGTGGGCCGGGGTGCTCTCGAGCTGGTCCCGGCGGAAGATCTTGCGGCCCAGCCAGACGAGCGGGTCGTATCGGTTGTCCACGACCCGTTCCTTCATCGGGATGATCGCGTTGTCGGTGATCTTGATGTGCTCCGGGCAGACCTCGGTGCAGCACTTGGTGATGTTGCAGTAGCCCAGGCCCTGGTGCTCCTGGGAGTAGTTCTTGCGGTCCGTCCGGTCGTCGAGCGGGTGCATGTCCAGCTCGGCGGCGCGGATGAAGTAGCGCGGACCGGAGAACGCCGGCTTGTTCTCCTCGTGGTCGCGGACCACGTGGCAGGTGTTCTGGCACAGGAAGCACTCGATGCACTTGCGGAACTCCTGCGAGCGTTCCACGTCGATCTGCTTCATCCGGTAGTCGCCCGGCTTGAGCCCGGGCGGCGGCGCGAACGCCGGCGTCTCGCGGGCCTTCTCGTAGTTGAACGAGACGTCGGTGACCAGGTCCCGGATGATCGGGAACGTGCGCAGCGGCGTGATCGTGACGGTCTCGTCCTCCTCGAAAGTGGACATCCGCGTCATGCAACCCAGCCGGGGCTTGCCGTTGATCTCCATCGAGCAGGACCCGCACTTGCCGGCCTTGCAGTTCCATCGGCAGGCCAGATCCGGGGTCTCGGTGGCCTGCAGCCGGTGGATGATGTCGAGGACGACCTCGCCCTCGTTCACCTCGACGTCGAACTCCTGGAGGTCACCGCCCGACGCGTCGCCCCGCCACACCCGAAAGTGACGCTTCATCACTCCACCTCCGTGAGCTCTTCGTCGGTCATGTACTTGCTCAGCTCGCTGCGCTCGAAGAGCTGGATCAGCTCCGTGCGCATCGCCGGTACCGGTTTGCGTTCCAGGTGCACGTCGCCCGCCTCGTCGAGGGAGCAGACCAGGTTGACCAGCCGCCACTGCGAGCTCATCTTCGGGAAGTCCTCCCGGGTGTGCCCGCCGCGCGACTCCTCACGCTCCAGCGCCGCCTTCGCGGTGCACTCGGAGACGATGAGCATGTTGCGCAGATCCAGCGCGAGGTGCCAGCCCGGGTTGTACCGGCGCCCGCCGGCCGCGCTGACGTTGGCCACCCGCAGCTTCAGCTCCTGGAGCCGCTTGAGCGCGTCGGTCAGCTCACCCTCGCGGCGGATGATGCCGACCAGGTCGCCCATCACGGCCTGCAGGTCCTGCTGCAGCGTGTACGGGTTCTCGCCGTTCTCCCGGCTCAGCGGGGCCAGCGCGGCGTCCACGGCCTTCTCGACGTCACCGGTGGCGACCTTGGGCCGCTTGGCCAGCGCGTCGGCGTACGCGGCCGCGTGCTCACCGGCGCGCTTGCCGAACACCAGCAGGTCGGACAGCGAGTTGCCGCCGAGCCGGTTGGAGCCGTGCATACCGCCGGAGACCTCACCCGCCGCGAACAGGCCCTCGACGTGGCCGAACGCCGCCGCCGTGTCGGGGTCGACCTCGACGCCGCCCATCACGTAGTGACAGGTCGGGCCGACCTCCATCGGCTCCTTGGTGATGTCGACGTCCGCCAGCTCCTTGAACTGGTGGTACATCGACGGCAGGCGCCGCTGGACCTCCTCGGCGGGGAGGCGGCTGGCGATGTCGAGCAGGACGCCGCCGGCCTTCGTACCCCGGCCGGCCTTGACCTCGCTGTTGATCGCCCGGGCGACCTCGTCGCGGGGCAGCAGCTCGGGCGGGCGCCGGTTGTTGTCCGGGTCCTTGTACCAGCGGTCCGCCTCCTCCTCGGTCTCCGCGTACTGCTTGCGGAAGACGTCGGGGACGTAGTTGAACATGAACCGCTTGCCGTCGGTGTTCTTGAGCACGCCGCCGTCACCGCGGACCGACTCGGTGACCAGGATGCCCTTGACGCTGGGCGGCCACACCATGCCGGTCGGGTGGAACTGCAGGAACTCCATGTTGATCAGCGTGGCGCCGGACCGCAGGGCCAGCGCGTGCCCGTCCCCGGTGTACTCCCACGAGTTCGAGGTCACCTTGTACGAGCGGCCGACACCGCCGGTGGCCAGCACGACCGCGGGCGCCTCGAGCAGGATGAACTCACCGGACTCGCGGTAGTAGCCGAACGCCCCGGCGATCCGGTCGCCCTCGAGCAGCAGCTCGGTGATCGTGGTCTCGGAGAAGACCCGGATCTTGGCGTCGTAGTTGCCGGTCTCGGCGAAGTCCTCCTGCTGCAGCGAGACGATCTTCTGCTGCAGGGTGCGGATCAGCTCCAGGCCGGTCCGGTCGCCGACGTGCGCGAGCCGCGGGTACTCGTGGCCGCCGAAGTTGCGCTGGGAGATCTTGCCGTCCTTGGTGCGGTCGAACAGCGCACCGTAGGTCTCCAGCTCCCAGATCCGCTCCGGCGCCTCCTTGGCGTGCAGCTCGGCCATCCGGAAGTTGTTCAGGAACTTGCCGCCGCGCATGGTGTCGCGGAAGTGCACCATCCAGTTGTCGCGGCTGTTCACGTTGCCCATGGCCGCGGCCGCGCCACCCTCGGCCATGACCGTGTGCGCCTTGCCGAACAGCGACTTGGAGATGATCGCGGTGCGCTTGCCGGCGAGCCGGGCCTCGATGGCCGCCCGCAGCCCGGCGCCGCCGGCGCCGATCACGACGACGTCGTAGTGGTGTCGTTCGATTCGGGTTGTCATGGGGGGCCCTCTAGTTGATGAAGCGCAGGTCGGGCCACCAGCCGGCCGCGAGCGCCATGATGTAGAAGTCGGTCAGGGCGAGGGTGCCCAGCGTGATCCACGCGAGCAGCATGTGCCGGGCGTTGAGCTTGGACACGAAGGTCCAGAAGCGGTACCGCACCGGATGCTTGGAGAAGTGCTTCAACCGGCCGCCGGCGATGTGCCGGCAGGAGTGGCAGGACAACGTGTACGCCCACAGCATCACCACGTTGCCGACCAGGATGACGTTGCCCAGCCCGAAGCCGAACTCGTCACCGGACCGGAAGGCGATGATCGCGTCCCAGGTGTTGATGACGGAGATGATGGCGGCGGCGTAGAACGCGTACCGGTGCAGGTTCTGGAAGATCAGCGGGAACCGCGTCTCACCGGTGTACTTCTCGTGCGCGTCGGGGACGGCACAGGCCGGCGGCGACAACCAGAAGGCCCGGTAGTAGGCCTTGCGGTAGTAGTAGCAGGTGAGGCGGAAGAGCAGCAGGAACGGCAGAGTGAGCGCCGCTTCCGGCAGGAGCCAGAAGCTGGGCAGCGGAGTGCCGAACAAGGCCGACCCCTCGACGCACCGGTCGGTCAGACACGGTGAGTAGAACGGGGTGAGGTAGTGGTGCTCCTCGATGAAGTACCACTTGTGCATGAACACGCGGACGGTGGCGTAGATCACCCACGCCGACAACCCCACGAAGGTGATCAGCGGTGGGAACCACCACCGGTCCGTACGCAACGTCTTCGCCGCGATCGCAGCGCGCGAGCGCCCCGGATCCGACCTCGTTGCCGTCGTCGTCATTGACGTCTCCCTGACGGTGCTGACAGTGGCCTGCATCTGCCGGCGGGCGCGCCTGTTTGGGGTGTGCGTCCGCAATGTGTGGCACACGTTACAACGAAGGTCAGCTTCCTGCCGTGTAAGGGAAGGCTTACCACCGGCTACAGGTCGGGCGCGGCGAGTCGGCGGATCGGCCCGGCGCAGGCGACGGGCGACCACCGGGCCAGCTGATCGGTCAGCGAGACCCCGTCGCGGGGCGCGGGAGCGACAAAAAACGCCGGGGTACGGGACTTGACCTGCGCATCAAGCGCCTCGGCGAAGGCGGTACGCGCATCGAGCAGTTCCCGCCAGCTGTCCTCGACCCGCTGATCGTCCAACCGCCCGACATAGATCCGGGTAGCGGCGTTCTCATCCCGGACCGCGACGGCCCGCGCCTGCGGGGTGGCGGTGGCGCCGGGCGGGACGAGCCGGTTGAGCCGGTCTTCGAGCTCGAGGCAGGCGCCGTCGCGAAGCCGCCGATCCTCCCGGGCATCGGCGGCGTCGTCCCGGAAGCCGGAAACGGCCCGCAGCACGGCGAGCCCGCCGGCGCAGAGCACGATGACGATGACGGCGGCGGCCACCGAGATCCCGGCCACGAAGAGCCGGCGCCGGCGCCGCTTCTTGGTCTCGGCCTCGGCCTTGGCCTCTGCCTTGGCCTCGGCTTCAGTCGGCTGCCCGGCACTGAGGCGGCTGCCCGGCGTCCTCGTCGTCCTCGCCCGGGGCCTGGTTCCGGAGCTGAGCCGGCTGTCCCGTCCAGCCGACGCTACGTCTGGGCCGGCGTCCGCCCTGGAATCGGCCGGCTCGGCGCCGCTCGTCCCGGTGCCGCTCGTCCCGGTGCCGCTCGCGCTCCCGGTGCCGCTCGCGCTCCGGGCGCCGCTCCCGGTCCCGGCTCTGCTGGCGCTGCCAGCGCCACTCGGGCTTCCGGTTCCGCTCGTGGCCCGGGGCACGGCTTGGGTGTCCGACGTCGTGTCGGTGTCGAAGGCGGACGCGGAGACAGCACCGGCGGGCGGGCCGGTGGTCGGCTCGTCGGCCGTGCGGTAGCCGTCGGACTCCTGGTCACGCGGCCCGTCACTCATCGATCCAGCGCTCACCGGCCCAGTGAAACACGCCGGTCAATGCCCCGCCCAGTGGCGCGACGCGGACCTCTCCGCCCAGGGCGGGCCCGAGCGGCCCGCCGACGCTCCATCCTCGAACCACGCGCCCACCGCGGCCGACCAGCCCCGGTGGTTCTCTGGCTTTGATCGCTGCGCCCACCGCGGCCGGGTAGCCCGGTGATTCTCTGGCTTTGACCGCTGCGGCGACCGTGGCCGGGCAGCCCGGTGGTTCTCTGGCTTTGATCGCTGCGCCCAGCGCGGCTGGGTAGCCCGGTGGTTCTCTGGCTTTGACCGCTGCGGCGACCGTGGCCGGGCAGCCCGGTGGTTCTCTGGCTTTGACCGCTGCGGCGACCGTGGCCGGGCAGCCCGGTGGTTCTCTGGCTTTGACCGCTGCGGCGACCGTGGCCGGGC
>NZ_JBEZFL010000002.1:0-136194 GCF_040649415.1 Actinoplanes sp. NPDC048967 | reverse complement strand
CAGCCCGGTGGTTCTCTGGCTTTGACCGCTGCGGCGACCGAGGCCGGCCACCCGATGGTTCTCTGGCATTGACCGCTGCGCCCACCGTGGCCGGCCAGCCCGGTGGTCTTCGGCTTTGACCGCCGCGGCGACCGCGCCGGGGCAGCCCGGTGGGTCTCCGGCTTTGACCGCCGCGGCGACCGTGGCCGGGTAGCCGGGCGGGTCTCCGGCTTTGACCGCCGCGGCGACCGCGGCTGGGTAACCCAGCGGGTCTCCGGCCCCGACTGCCGCGGCCGGCCAGCCCGCCGCGGCCGGCCAGCCCGGCGCGGCCGAGCCGATGGAGCTCCCGCCCGCGGGTCCACTCGCGAGCAAGACGGCAGAACCTCGCGGTGTGGCGTCTCGCTGCGGGCGGCGGCGGTCAGGTCAACCCGGCGCCGGGAACAGCGTCACGAACCGCGTCGGCGCCCGGTCAGCCGGAGGCGTTGCCGGTCAGGTTCCAGGACTTCAGGTGCAGGGCCGGTGCCGTGTAACGAACCCCGGACCACCGATCCGGCAGCGACACCCCCTCGGCCCCCACGCCCAGCACCGCTCCCGGCCCCAGAGCCTGCGGATAGGACTGCGTGAACCGCATGTTCCCCACCGCCGCCGTTACCTCGCCGTCCTCCACCAGCCAGACGCCGTTGCGGGTCAGGCCGGTGATGACCAGGCTTTTCTGGTCCAGCACCCGGGTGTACCAGAAGTCGGTGATCAGCAGACCCCGCCGCATGCCGCTGACCAGAGCGCGGGCCGATGCCGCCGTCGGGCCTTCGCCGTTCTCCGGGGACGAGGCGTCACCGCCCGGTCCGGAGGCCAGGCGCAGGTTGGACGCGATCGGGCCCCAGGAGCGGGATGCCGCACTGGCGTGGCCGGTGGAGGTCGAGCCGGCTTCGGTCGCTGAGGTGCGGTCGTGGCTGACCGCCGTGGTGGTGCCCGCGTCGACCAGGATCAGGGTGTCGCGCGGCGTGCCTTCCTGGTCGAACGGCAGGGTCGCGCCCAGCGGCTCGTCGAGGATGGTCACCGCCCGGTCGAACTGCTGGACGCCCAGCTTCGCGAAGGACTGGTGCTGCGCGAACGACTTGCCGTTGAAGCCGAAGGTCGCCAGGTTGTCGAGGATGTCGGCGACCGCGGTCGGCTCCAGGACCACCTCGTAGCGGCCCGGGGGCAGCTCGATCGGGCGGCCACCGGCGCGGGCCTTCGCCGCTGCCCGGGTGCCCAGCGCGGTGCCGTCCAGGTCGGTCAGGCGGCTGCTCGCGCGGCGGGCCACGCCGTCCGCTCCGGCGAGGCGGGCGATGCCGTCCATCGCGGCTTCGGCGGCCCGGCCCTCGACGGCCTGGCCGGCCGTGTTCGCGAAGCCGCCCGAGGAATACGTCGTGCGGCAGAAGCCGGCCGTCTCCAGCCCGTCAGCGGCCCGGACGAAGTCGCGGACGCGGGCGGCGCGCTCGTGCGGGCCCGCGGCGGCGGTGGCCTCGTCGAAGGCGGGTGAATCCCGCAGCGGCGTGGGTGCGGTGAGGCCGGGCCAGGCCTGGTCGGGCGGGGACAGGCGGGAGGCGGCGATCGTGCGTTCGACCAGCGACTGCAGGCCGCCGGCGTCGGTCACCGTCGTGGAGCCGCCGGCCGTGCGGCCGTCGAGGTGCAGCCGCAGGCGCACGGTTGTGGTGGCGTCGGCGACGTTCTGGTGGATCGCCGAGTTCGCGAAGCGGGTCAGGGCCTCGGCGGAGTGAGCCGCGACCACCTCGGCCTCGGCGCCCGGGCCGGCCAGCCGCCGGGTCAGCTCGACGACCCGGGCCGCGAGATCAAGCTCGGCACTCATCCCCGCACCCCCACGCGTACGCCGGTGAAGCGGGCCGGAGCGGCCGGATGGCCGGTGTGCCCGATCTGACCGGGCTGGCCCTTGCCGCAGTTCGGCGTGCCCCAGGCGACCGTCTCGGAGGACAGCATGTCCATCGACTGCCAGAACTTCGGGCCGATCCCCGTGTACGTCGGGTTGCGCAACATCCGCCCGCGCTTGCCGTTCTTCACTTCGTATCCAATTTCGCAGCCGAACTGGAAGTTGAGCCGGCGGTCGTCGATCGACCAGGACCGGTTGATGTCCATCAGCACACCGTCGTCGGTCGCCGCGATGATCTCGTCGAGGGTGTGCGGGCCCGGCTCCAGGCCGACGTTGGTCATCCGCACCATCGGCAGCCGCGCCCAGCCGTCGGAGCGCACGCTGCCGGCGTAGTCCAGCCCGGCCATCGCCGCGGAGTCGCGTCCGGCCAGCACGCCCACCCAGCGGCCGTTGCGGACGGCGTCGCGCTTGACCGCGGGTGAGCCCTCGTCGTCGTAGCCGAAGCTGCCCAGCGCGCCCGGGATCGTCGGGTCGATGGTGATGTTCATCAGGTCGGAGCCGTACCGCAGGGTGCCGAGCTGGTCCAGGTCGAGCCAGGAGGTGCCGGCGAAGGCCGCCTCCCAGCCGAGGATGCGGTCGAGCTCGATGGCGTGGCCCACCGACTCGTGGATCTGCAGGGCGAGCTGCTCACCGCCGAGGATCAGGGTGGTCTCGCCGGACGGGCAGAGCGGGGCGGTCAGCAGTGCCCGCGCCTCGTCGGCCATCCGGGCGGCGTTGTCGGTCAGGGCCAGCTCGTCGACCAGCTCCCAGCCGCGGGTGCCGTACTGCCCACGGTGCGAGGGCCAGGACCGGCGCTGGATCTCGCCGTCGCCGTACGCGCTCGCGGTGATGCCTGCGCCGCACTCGCGGATGTGCTGGTCGATGCGGTGACCGTCGCTGGAGGCGAACCACTTGCGGGTGTCCCAGATCTGGTAGATCCCCTCGGCCAGGTCGGCGCCCGCGTCGCGGGCCGCCGCGGTGGCCGCGACCAGCAGGTCACCCTTGACCGACAGCGGCACCGAGAGCGGGTCGATCTCGCACCGGCTGGCCCAGCTGGCCGTGCCGGCGCCGGTCGGGACCAGGTCGATCGCCGGACCGGGCACCAGGGCACTGGCGGCGGCGATCTCGGCGGCCCGGCGGCCGGCCGCGCGGGCGGCGGCGTCGGACAGGTCGGGTACGGCGTAGAAGCCCCAGCTCGACCCGACCAGCGCGCGCACGCCGATGCCCGCGCTCTCGTCGGAACTGAGGTCCTCGACCTCGCCGTCACGGGCGCTCATGGTCTCGGTGCGCCGCAGCATCACCCGTGCGTCCGCGTATCGGGCCCCGGCGTCGAGAGCGGCCTGGACCGCCGTGCCGGCCTCGTCGAAGTGATCCACGCTCATGCCCGAGACCCTAGGCGAACCCTCCGACATTCTCTGCCCGGTCCGGCGCGGACCCCTCACATCAGGGGCGGATCAGCCGACCATAGGGCCATGGGGAACGGGGAACGACGATGAACCGCCTGCCGGTGCTGGTCTCGCCGTACGGTCCCTTCGCCGGCCTCGCGCTGCACGTGCACGACCTGACCATCCGAGGCCACCACACGGAGACTCTGCTCGCCGCCGACGAGGCGGAAGCGGTCACGCTGCTGCTCGGCGACCGCCGCACCTTCCGGGTCAGCCGGCTGGGCCGGATGTACGCCCTGAGCGCCCTCGGCCGCCTCGACGAGGCCCTGGCCATCGCCGAGGAGCTGGTCAGCGATCCGGCCGAGCTGAGCGGCCCGCGGGCCACCGACGCCAAGATCATGGCCGACACCGCCGAGGTGCTCATCCACCTCGGCCGCATCGACGACGGCCTGCACTACGTCGCCCGGGCCATGGCCGTGCTGGACGTGGTGCCGCGCAAGGGGCTGCGGTACTTCTCGGCCATGTCGTCGCTGGGTGAGGCCGCCCGCAGCGCGGAACTCTTCGAGCTCGCCGACCACGCCATGCGCCTGTGCGTGGAGTCGTTCGAGTCGCCGGACGACCTGTACCGGTCCGCCGCCGAGTTGACCCACGCCGAGACGTGGCTGGAGTGGGCGCTGCGGCTGGAGCAGGTGGGCCGGACCGAGGAGTCGTCCGCGCTGGTCGACAAGAGCGGGGCCGTGCTGCAGTACTGGGTCGACCAGGGCATCGATTCCCCGGTCGGGATGGCGCTGCTCGCGGTCTGCCACGCCAAGAGCGGCCGGGTCGCGCAGGCGTTCGCCCTGGTCGACCAGCTGCTGCTGGAGATGCGGGAGGCCGGTCAGCAGCACGAGGCCCGCCTGCTGCACCTCGCGTACGGGCTGGCCCTGCGGGCCACCGGTCAGTGGCGGGCCGCCCGCCGCGAGTTCCGGGCCGCCCTGGAACTGTCCGTGCTGCGGTCGCAGCGGCTGCTGTTCCAGTACGAGCTGGCCATCACCGCCGTGCAGGAGTTCCCCGGCGACGCGACGCAGGCGGCGCTGGAATCGCTGCGCAGCCACGTCGAGGCGCTGTGGCAGCTGCGGCTGGACCGGCGCACGATGCTGCGGCAGGCGTACCGCCGGGTGGAGCTGGAGGCGGCGCGCACGACCGCCGACCTGGCCGCCACCTCGGACGCGCTGACCGGGCTGGGCAACCGCCGGATGTTCGACCGCCGGATCGACACGGTCGCGGCCGGCGGCTCCCTGCTGCTGATCGACGTGGACCGCTTCAAGGACATCAACGACCGGTTCTCGCACGGCGTCGGCGACCGGGTGCTGGGCGAGATCGCGGCGGTGCTGCGCGCCCACTGCCGCCACGACGAGGTGGCCATCCGCTTCGGCGGGGACGAGTTCGCCATGTTCCTGACCACCGGCGAGGACGAGGCCCGGCAGATCGCCGAACGCATCCGCCGGGTGATCCTGGCCCGGGACTGGAGCACGATCGCGTCCGGCCTGACGGTGACGCTGAGCATGGGCCTGGCCGCCTGCCACAGCGGCGAACGCGGCCGTGACCTCTACGACCGCGCGGACGCCCACCTCTACACAGCCAAGCGGGCCGGCCGGAACCAGCTCGCCGCCGCCTGAGTCACCCCGGCGCCCCGGTGCCGGGTGCAGAATCGGTCCGTGCGTGCTGCCCGGCTGATCAACCTCGTGCTGCTGCTGCAGTCGCGCGGCATGCTGACCGCGGCCGAACTGGCCGCGGAGCTGGAGGTCTCGGAGCGGACCGTGTACCGCGACGTGCTGGCCTTGTCGGCGGCCGGTGTGCCGGTCTACGCCGAGCAGGGCCGCACCGGCGGATACCGCCTGGTCGGCGGCTACCGCACCCGGCTGACCGGGCTGAGTCCGGCCGAGGCCGAGGCTTTGTTCCTGGCCGGGCTCCCCGGTCCGGCGCGGGACATGGGCCTGGCCGAGCCGGTCCGGACGGTACGGCGCAAAGTGCTCGCCGCCCTGCCCCCGGTGCTGCGGGACGCCTCGCGGAGCGCCGGCCAGCGGTTCCACCTGGACGCGCCGGGCTGGTTCGGCGACACCGACCCGCCACCGCTGCTGGCCGATCTGGCCCGGGCGGTCTGGCACGACCAGGTCCTGACGCTGCGGTACCGCAGCCGTGACGAGGTGACCCGCACCGTCGCGCCGTACGGTCTGGTCCTCAAGAACGGCGTCTGGTACCTCGTCGGCCAGGTCGGCGCCGACCTGCGGGTCTACCGCGCGGACCGGGTCGTCGCGGCGGAGCCGGCCGGGGACACCTTCGAGCGGGATCCGGACTTCGACCTGCCGTCGTTCTGGGCGGACCGGGCCGCGGACTTCGTCCGGCAGATGCTGCGCGAGACCATCACGGTCCGGCTCAGTCCGGACGGCCGGCGGCTGCTGCGGCACGTGGTCGAGCCCATCGCCCGCCAGGAGGCCGAGCAGGCAGCCGGCGAGCCGGACCCGGACGGCTGGATCCGGACCCGGCTGCCGGTCGAGTCGCCGGACGTGGCGTACACGTACGTGCTGAGCCTCGGCCCGGAGGTGGAAGTGATCGACCCGCCGGAGCTGCGGTCCCGGGTCGCCGCGGCCGCGGAGCGGACGCGCTCGCTCTACCGGTAGCCGGTCACGTCGGCGGGCTTGCCGGGATCCTGCACCTCGACCAGGTAACGCCACGCGTCCGGCCGGCTGCCGTCGAGATCGGTGAAGCCGTACACCTGGGCCAGCTCACCGCTGGACACGGAACGGCCGTTCCACCGGGCCCGGTCCTCGTCGGCGGCCAGCGCGACAACCGCGCGCCCGACGAAGGCCGGGGTCTCCGAGATGGCGAAGTGCGGCTCCCGCTCGGTGGCCTCGCGCCAGTTCTCCTCGGTGACGCCGTAGTTGTCGAGCATCATCTCCGACCGCAGCCAGCCCGGGGTCAGCGCCACCGCGGTCGCGCCGTGCTCCGCCAGCTCCTGCGACCAGGCGAAGGCGAGCCGGTTCACCGACCACTTGGCCAGGTCGTAGAAGACCGACAGCCGGTAGTTGACCGTGTTGTAGGCGGTGGTGCCGTCACCCATCTCCACGACCAGGCCGCCCGGCGTACGGATGAGCAGCGGCAGCGCGAAGTGGCTGGTGATGATGTGCGTGTCGACCGCCAGCCGGAGCAGCCGCAGCCCCGGGTCCAGCTGCTGCTCCCAGACCGGCTTGTGCCAGGTGGCCAGCGGATCGCCGCCCCACACGTCGTTGACCAGCACATCCAGTCGGCCCTGCTCGGTGTCGATACGTTGCACGAGGGCCTCGACCTGCTCCGGGACCAGATGGTCGACGGGCACCGCGATGCCGGTGCCACCGGCGGCCGTGACCAGCTCGGCGGTCTCCTCGATGGTCTCGGGGCGGTTCATCTCGGACCGCTGGGAGCGGGTGCTGCGCCCGGTGGCGTAGACGGTGGCGCCGGCGGCGCCGAGCTGCACCGCGATCTGCCGTCCGGCGCCGCGTGTCGCCCCGGCCACGAGGGCGACCTTTCCGGTCAGTGGTTGCTTCGTCATGCCACCGAGCCTGACCGCAAAACCTGACAGCGGGCGTCCGGTTTTCTCAATCCGGCGGAAGAAGGTCCTCGGGCACGAGATCGGCGGTCACCGGCTCCTCAAGATGGAGCACCTCACCGGGCCTGGTGACGGAATGCTCGACGTAGTGGTCACCGCGCAACTGATAGAGGTGCAGCGTGGCACTCTCCTGCTCGACCAGGAGATACCAGGGGATGCCTGCCGCCGCGTAGTAGTGCATTTTCAGGACCTTGTCGGCGGAGGCGTTCGACGGCGAGACGATCTCACAGATCAACCGAACAGCTTCGGCGTCGATGACGAGTTCCTTGAAGTTGATCTTTTCGGTGACCGCCACGTCGGGGATCGGGATCCGGCCCGGCAGCAGTCGCACGTTGACCGCTTCGTGGACGTAGAGGCCGGCTTTACGTGCTGCGGTCCGAAGTGCGAACGCGAGCTCACTCGAGATGTGCTGGTGTTGAGGAGTGCGGGCGGGAGTCACGAACAAGCTCCCGTCGAAGAGTTCGATGCGCCTGGATGTCTCACCGAGCGCGAAGAACTCCTCCTCTGTCACCGGCGTTCCCTGGCCCATGATGACGGACGTCATGGCCTGGGTTTCCCACATCGGACCCATGATCAGACCGGTCAGAGATCGAGGCCGGTGACCCGGACCAGCTGCATCACCGACTGTTCCACGTAGCCCTGGGCCGACAGCATGTTGCTGTGCAGCAACCCCCGCTCCGGTTCCGCCACCAGGTAGCACGGGATCCGGGCCTGGGCGTACGCGTGCATCTTCAGGGTCCAGTCCACCGTCGCGCTCGCCGGGGAGGTGATCTCGCAGACCAGGCGGACCGACTGGGCCTCCACCAGCGGCTGGTCCAGGTCGATCGTGCCCGCGATGATCAGGTCCGGGACCGCGATCCGGCCCGGGCCCAGGCGCACCGGTACGCCGGAGATCACGTTCAGGTCCGTGCGGTTCGCCCGCAGCGCGTTGGCCAGGGCGTTCAGGATCAGCTGGTGGCGCGGCGTGTCTCTGGGACACGTCAGCACGCCGCCGTCCCACAGCTCCGTGCGCGCCGACGTCTCGCCGAGCTGGAGGTAGTCGGACTCGGTCGTCGCCAGGGCTTCCATGGGCAGGCTGCGGCCGATCAGGGCTGACGTCATGCACACTCCCGGGTCACGAATGCGAGTTCTGCGGACAGGTCCCCGTCGGGGGAGATCAGGAGCGTCGCCGGCAAGGTGACGCTGTGGTGGTCGTAGACATCGGAGTTGTCGGTGCGGCTGCCCAGGTAGCGCTCGGCGTACGCGGGCGGCAGCGTGGTCCAGTCGGTGACCGGGTCGCGGGCGACGCCGCAGCGGAACAGGTCGGGGCGGCGGGTCAGGGCCAGCGCCGCGAGCCAGCCGCCGAGGCCGGTGCCGCGGACCGCGACCC
Source organism: Actinoplanes sp. NPDC048967 (assembly GCF_040649415.1). Taxonomy (NCBI): domain Bacteria; kingdom Bacillati; phylum Actinomycetota; class Actinomycetes; order Micromonosporales; family Micromonosporaceae; genus Actinoplanes; species Actinoplanes sp. NPDC048967. The sequence continues at coordinate 127,930 of NZ_JBEZFL010000002.1, read as the reverse complement.
GGGTCAGGTCGAGGTCCGGGTGTTTGCCGGTGAGGGCGTGCAGCGCGTCGATCTGGTCGGTGAGGGCCACGTCGGCGAGCCGGCGGTAGACCACCTTCTCGAAGCTGGGCGCCACTCCGGGCGTACCCCGGGAGTCGACGCTGACCACGACGAAGCCGGCGTCGGCCCACCATTGCCGGTCCTGCCAGGCGGCCGCGTCGGCCACGACGTGCTGGTGGCCCGGCCCCGCGCCCAGGTCGAGCAGGACCGGCAGGCGGGTCCCGGTGACGTGGCCGGCGGGATACAGCACCGCGGCCGGCAGCCGGCGGTCGGTCACCCGCTCCAGGAGCGGCTCCGGGTGGTAGGGCAGCGGTTCGGCCAGCGAGGGCAGTGCCGCCACGTCCGCGGCGCCGCGGACGACCGTCCGGTCGAGGACCAGCACGTCGCCGCCGACCGCGGCGGTGTGCCAGCCCGGCGTGGTGCTGAGCCGGCGGGCGCTCGCGCTGCCGCCGCCGAGAGCGGTACGGACCGCGAAGACGTGCTGCTCGGACGGCTCGCCGTCGGTGCCCTCGATGATCAGCTCGGGGCCGCCGGACGGACGCGGCAGGATCCCGGCGACGCGCCGGACGTAGAGGCCGGGCGGGGTGATCAGGCTGCCGTCGGCGAACAGGCAGCGGGCGTCGAAGCCGTCGTGCGCCAGCTCGCCGCCGACCAGGACCCGGCCGTCGGGCAGCTGCCGGGGAGTGCCGGGTACGGGCTCCACCCACCGCGCGTCCGCCAGCTCGGCGTGCACCTGGGTCTCGCCGGTGCGCGGGTCGACGGACAGCACCAGGCCGTGCTGCTGGGTCCGGCGCAGCACGGTGATCAGGGCGTTGCCGGGGCCGTGCCAGTGCACGTCGACCAGGTACGGGTACGTCTCGCGGTCCCAGTGCACGTCGACCCAGCCGCCGTACAGGTCCAGCAGGTGCAGGCTGTTCGACGGGCCGGCACCGCGTACGGCCAGGATCCGGGTCCCGTCCGGGGCCCACCACCAGCCGCGGTCGCGTCCGAACTCCCCGGCCACCGGCCCGGCCACGCCCCAGGTCACGCCGCTGCCGGGCTCACCGGCCAGCAGTTCGTCGTTGCCGTCCGTGACCACGCGCAGGCTGCCGTCCGCGGTCACGTAGCCGATGTGCTGCCCGGTCGGGTCCGGCCGCGGGTCCCGCACCGCGGCGGCGGTGACGATCGGGCCCGCCGTGCTGGACAGCTGCCCCTGGTGGGCCCAGGCCAGCACGTCGAGCGTCGCCGACCCGGCGTACGAGTCGACCGGCCCCGGCGTCACCTCGGTGAGGGCGGCGGTGGCCACGTTGAGCACCCACAACGCCGGTGCGGGGTCGTACGGGCCGGCGGAGCGCAGGAAGGCCACCCGCGCGCCGTCGTCACCGACCGTCAAGGCGTGCGGGGCGCCGAAGCGGAACCGGCCGGTGCGGTCCGCGAGTTCGGGATACTCCACGCTGACCAGCATCGCTGATCACCGGCCCCTCGCGCCCGGCAAACCGCACACGCGAGGCCGCCGGGCGCTCGCGCGTAGAGTGGCGCGCGTGACGAACGCGCTGCCCGCACGCCGCTTGATGCTCGTGCATGCCCATCCCGACGACGAGGTCACCGGCACCGGCGCCACCATGGCCCGATATGCCGCCGAGGGCGCCCTGGTGACCCTGGTGACCTGCACGCTGGGTGAGGAAGGCGAGATCCACGTGCCCGCGCTGGCGCAGCTGGAGGCGCGCCAGGCCGACCAGCTCGGCGGCTGGCGCATCGTCGAGCTGGAGCGGGCCTGTGCCGCCCTCGGCGTCACCGACCACCGCTTCCTCGGCGGGGCGGGCCGCTACCGCGACTCCGGGATGATGGGTCTGGAGACCAACAACCATCCCCGGGCGTTCTGGCAGGCCGACCTGGAGGAGGCGGCCCGGCAGTGCCTGGAGATCATGCGGGAGGTACGCCCGCAGGTGCTGATCACGTACGACGAGAACGGCTTCTACGGTCACCCGGACCACATCCAGGCGCACCGGGTCGCGATGCGGGCGGCCGAGCTGGCCGAGGCCGAGGGCTTCGGCCCGGAGAAGATCTACTGGACCGCCATGCCCCGCAGCGTGCTCGAGGGCGGCATGGAGGCGTTCAAGGGGATGGACGACAACCCGTTCGCCGACGTGGAGAACGTCGAGGACCTCCCGTTCGGCCACCCGGACGACGAGATCGCCGCCCGGATCGACGGCACCGACTGCTACGAGCAGAAGGTGGCCGCGATGCGCGCGCACGCCACCCAGATCCCGGACAACTCCTGGCTGTACGGCATCGCCGGCGACTTCGGCGGCGAGTTCATGGGCGTGGAGTACTTCACCCTGGTCAAGGGCGAGCGTGGCGAGGTGAGTGGCCCGCACAAGTGGGAGGACGACCTGTTCAGCAACGTGGTGGGGCGATGACTCTCGAAGCCCCCTCGGTCTCCCCGGCGGCCGACCCGCCGCCGCCCGCTCCGCCCGGCCGGGCGCTGGAGCTGACCTTCCGGGTCGCCGGACTGCTCATCGCCGCGCCGGCCACCGTGCTCACCGCGGCGCTGGAGATCTTCCTGTCGCCGTTGCGGCTCGGTGGGGTGCCGATCGGCGTCGCCGTCCCGGCGGCCGTGCTGGCCAATCTGGCGCTCTGCTGGTTCGCCGTGACCACGGTGGGCCGGCGCTGGGCGCTGGCGGTGCCGTGGGCGCTCTGGACATTGATCATGTTCTTCGCGGCGGGCACGCGGACCACCGAGGGCGACTATCTGATCAGTGGTGAGGACTGGGTCGCGCTGGTGATGATCCTGGTCGGCAGCCTGACCTTCGCGGTCTACACGTACCGTTTGATCTTGCAGAGGCCGCCTGTCACAAAGCAGTGACGACCACTCGTGTTGGTTGTCGGTGCGGCGCCCCGGCCTGCACACTTGCGCCGTGTTCGCCTCTGAGACCCCCACCGGCCAGGCCTCCGCGACGGTGTCCCCGCCGCCCGTGCCACCGGCGGACGGCCCGGTCAACCGCAAGCGGATCGTCGCGGTCGGCACGGTGGCCGCCGTGCTCATCGCCGGGGCCGGTGCGGCCGCCTGGGTGTACGGCGGCGACGTCCCCCGGGGCACCGAGATCCTCGGCGTCGAGCTCGGCGGCAAGTCCCGCACCGAGGCCGAACGGGCGCTGACCGACGCGGTGGGCCCGCGCACCGGCGCCCCGGTCGCGATCGATCTGGCCGGGGAGCGGTTCTCGCTGGCGGCGGCCGACCTCGCGCTGCGGCTGAACGTGGACCTGAGCGTCGGCAGGGCGATCAAGGGCAGCCCGCGGCTGACCGGCACCCGCAGCGTGCCGCCGGTGATCGAGCTGGACGAGGCGAGGCTGGAGAAGGCGCTGCGCGAGCGCCTCGATCCGAAGAAGATCACCCTGAAGAAGCCCGGCATCACGTACGCGGGGCTGGTCCCGAAGCCCACCTATCCGGCGGCCGGGCAGGGCCTGGACGTGCCGGCCGCCGCAGCCGCGGTCCGGCAGTCCTGGCTGGTCGGCGGCATCGCCACGATCGGGCTGGTGTCCCGGCCGCCGGCGACCACCAGGGAGCAGGTCGACGCGCTGGTCGCGGACCTGGCCGTCCCGGCCGTCGCTGCGCCGGTCACCGTGACGGTGGGGGACGAGTCGCTGACGCTGAGCCCGAAGGCGATCGCCCGGGGCCTGGTCTTCCGGGCCGACGACGACGGCCGGCTCACCCCGGCGATCGACGGCCCCGAGCTGCACGCCGCGGCGGCCAAGGCCTTCGCGGCGGTCGAGCGGGAGCCGGAGCAGGCGACGATCACCGTCGCCGGCGGCAAGCCGAAGATCGTCGCGGGTACGCCCGGTGACCTGGTCGACCTGGCCAAGCTGGGTCCGGCCCTGCTCGCCGTGCTGCCCAACCCGGCGCCTCGTACCGTCGAGGCCGAGCTGTCCCGGCAGGAGGGCGCCACCACCGAGAGCGACCTGGCCGAGCTCGGCGTCAAGGAGAAGGTCTCGACCTTCACCACCTACTTCACCGGTGGCAGCAAGTCCCCGCGCAGCCAGAACATCATGACGATCGCCCGGGCGGTCGACGGTGCCGTGGTCCAGCCGGGAGAGACCTTCTCGCTGAACAAACACACCGGCGAGCGGACGTACGCCGCCGGCTATAAGGACGCACCGGTCATCGTGGGCGGCAAGCTGGAGCCCGGCGTCGGCGGCGGGGCCTCGCAGTTCACCACCACGTTGTTCAACGCCGCCTACTACGCGGGGCTCGAGGACGTCGAGCACAAGCCGCACTCGTTCTACTTCTCCCGCTATCCGGCGGTCATCGAGTCGACGATCTTCTATCCGACCCTCGATCTGAAGTTCAAGAACACCACGCCGTACGGGATCCTGGTCGACACCTCGTACACCAGCAAGTCGGTGACGGTGTCGATGTGGAGCACCAAGGTCTACGACAGCGTCAAGACCGTACGCAGCCCGCGCCGCAACATCACCGCACCGCCGACCGTCTACCGCGAGCCGGGCCCGAAGTGCATCACTTCCAGCGGACTCCCAGGTTTCACCCAGGACGCATGGCGCGTCATCCGCAAGGATGGGAAAGAGGTCGAGCGCGAGAAGTTCACCTGGCGCTACGATCCCGAGCCTAGATTCATCTGCGGCGCGAAGCCGTAGCACGTCCGGGGAGGACGCAATGAGGCAGCGTTGGGTGCAGATCGCTTCGTTGGCCGCGGCTCTGTTCGCGATCAACGTGATCGCGCGAGTGGTGATCCGCATCGGGTTCAACGAGGACGACACGGCCCAGAACAGGGTCTCCATCGTCATGTTCGCCGTGATCGGGCTGGTGCTGGCGACCGTCACCTTCTTCCGGTCCCAGCGGGTGCCGCCGAGCAGCTGGCTGCCCGAGCTGGCGGCCGCGGCGATCGGCGGCATGCTGCTGACGATCCTGGTCGGCCCGTTCGTCAGCGGCGACGGCCCGTTCTCCGGCGGAGCCGGCAACTTCTTCTCCCAGGTGTGGCTCTACGGCGGCTTCGCCATCGTGGGCACGCTGCTCGGCTACTGGCTGGCCACGATGCTGGGTCGCGACTACCGCTCGAAGTCGCTGGCGGCCTTCGCCAAGGCCAAGCTGACCAAGCCGCGCCGGGTGGTCCGCCGCTAGAGCGGGGCCTCGCGGGTGAGGTAGGTGTGGTGGGTGCTGAAGCCCAGCCCCTGATAGAGCGCCACCGCGGCCGTGTTGCGCTCCTCCACCTGGAGGTAGGCGCGCACGGCGCCGCGCTGGGTCGCCCACTGCGCCACCGCGCGCATCACGTGCCGGCCCAGGCCGCGCCGGCGGGCCGCGGGTGCCGTCTGCACCAGTGAGACGCCGAGCCAGCGGCCCGGGCCGGGACCGGTCACCGCGCCGCGGGCGACCCCGAGCAGGGTGCCGTCCTCGTCCTGCACGGAGGCGAAGACGACATCCTCCACGGCGGTGAGAATGTGCCGGGCCGCGGCGGGAAGGCGGCCCTTGTGCGCCGAGACCATCGCCAGCCAGGCGTCCGTGGGGGAGTCGGCCAGCTCCACCGGGGGCAGGTCCCGCCGGGTCTCGACCTCGCTGATCAGCGACTGCACCGCGCCGGTCTGCACCAGCACCAGTGGGCGGGAGGTCCAGCCGCGGGCGTCCAGGGCGGCGTTGACCGGGGCGGCCAGCGGCATCGGGGTGTTGATCATCGGCTGCTGGCCCTTGGCCGCGTACCACTGCTCGACCGCGTCGATGGCGGCCTCCAGGGTGCGGTCCGGGTCGCCGATCGGCAGGGCCGCGTTGGCCCGGCCGGTCCAGTTGTCCGCCGCGCGCAGGATCCAGCTGCCCAGCCGGGCCTGGGTCGGCGCGGGCCAGGCGTCGTTGGCCGCCAGCTCGAGGGCGATCACATCGGCGGCGGGCGGGCGGCGGGCGGCGGGCACCCGCTTGGCGCGGTGCACCTCCCGCAGCGGTACGCGCAGAGTGCCCTGGGCGGTGGCCAGAGTGAGTTCCGTCTCGGTCAATTCGACCAGCTCGCCGAGCGCGTCCGTGAAAAGTGGGCGATCCTGGGAAACGCCTACAATTCGGCGGACCACCACCCGGTGTCCCACATCCTGCCGTCGGAGCACGTGCCACCTCCTCCCGGCGAGATACTAGGCTCTGCCCGTAACGCCGCGGTGTCCCGCGGCGTGGCTCTGGAAGGGAAAGACCCGTGACCTACATCATCGCTGAGCCCTGCGTCGATGTGCTCGACAAGGCATGCATCGAAGAGTGCCCGGTCGACTGCATCTATGAGGGCAATCGGATGCTTTACATCCACCCCGATGAATGTGTCGACTGCGGAGCCTGTGAGCCGGTCTGCCCGGTGGAGGCCATCTTCTACGAGGATGACGTGCCGGAGCAGTGGAAGGACTACACGAACGCGAACTACGAGTTCTTCGAGGATCTCGGCTCGCCGGGTGGCGCCTCCAAGGTTGGCAAGATCGACAAGGACACCCCGTTCGTGACGGCGCAGCCGCCGCGCGGGGACGCGCACTGACCGTGCTGTCGGCCTCGCTGCCCGATTTCCCCTGGGACCTGCTGCAGCCCGCCAAGCAGGTTGCGGCGGGCCACCCGGACGGCATCGTGGACCTGTCGATCGGCACCCCGGTCGACCCGGTCCCGCCGCTGATCCGGGCGGCGCTGACCGAGGCCGCCGACGCGCCGGGCTATCCGCTCACGGCCGGCACCCCGGCGCTGCGCACGGCCATGGCCGACTGGCTGGCCCGCACCTGCGGTGCCACCGGCCGGCTCGGCGTGCTGCCCACGATCGGCTCCAAGGAGCTGGTGGCGTGGCTGCCGACGCTGCTCGGGATCGGCCGCGGCGACGTCGTGGTGATCCCGCAGGTCTGCTACCCGACGTACGAGGTCGGGGTGCGCCTGGCCGGTGCCGAGGTGGTCCGCTCCGACTCCACGCTCGCCCTGGGGCCCGACCCCCGGGTGAAGCTGGTCTGGATCAACTCGCCGTCGAACCCGACCGGCCGCGTGCTCCCGGCCGACCACCTGCGCAAGGTGGTCGACTGGGCCCGCGAGCGCGGTGCTGTCGTGGTCAGCGACGAGTGCTACCTGACGCTGGGCTGGGACGAGCAGCCCGTGTCGGTGCTCTCGGACGAGGTCTGCGGCGGCGACTACACGGGCGTCATCTCCGTGCACTCGCTGTCCAAACGGTCGAACCTGGCCGGCTACCGGGCCGGCTTCCTCGGCGGTGACCCGGCCCTGATCGCCGAACTGCTGGCGGTTCGCAAGCACGCCGGCATGATCGTGCCCGCCCCCGTGCAGGCGGCGATGGTGGCAGCCCTCGGTGACGAGTCACACGTGACGGCCCAGCGTGCGCTCTATGCGGCCCGCCGGGAGTCGCTGCGGGAGGCGCTGCTCAAGGCGGGCTTCGAGATCGAGCACTCGGCCGCCGGTCTCTACCTCTGGTCGACCCGCGGCGAGGACTGCTGGGCGACAGTGGACTGGCTCGCCCAGCGCGGCATCCTGGCGGCCCCCGGAGCGTTCTACGGCCCGGCCGCGGCCCGGCACGTACGGATCGCCCTGACCGCCACCGACGAACGCGTCGCCGCGGCCGTCACCCGCCTCACCGCCGGCTGACCCCGGCCGGATCAGGGGTCCCACGCATCGCTCGTGGTCGCTACGCTCATGGCGTTGTGACGACGGGGCTACGGGGAGGCGTCGTGGGCGATCGTGGCATCGATGTGGAGACGGGCGGGCTCACCAGGTTCGCCACCGACGTACGGGCGGATGTCGACAACATCACCGAGCCGGCGGTGGGCCGGGCGACCCTCCCGCTCGACAGCGTGCCGTTCGGCGCGCAGAACGCCAGTGGCGGCGTCCACGCAGCCAAGGAGCGGTACGCCCGCAGCCTGACCGCGTCCACCGAGAACCTCAGCAACTTCCTGGCCGCCGCCCGCCTGCTCGCCGCCGCGGCGGAGAAGGTGGCCGCCGAGTTCGACGCCATCGACGCCCGTTCGGCCGAGGGCACCAAGCGCGTCGAGCAGGCCCTGTTCAGCGCGGCCGAGGAGGCCCGCCGAGCCCGCATCGCCGCCGAGCAGGCCGCCCATCCGCGCCACCCGAACGGCAAGGCGGTGGCGCTGTGACCGAGCCGGTGCTGACCAGCAGCTGGTGCACGGCCTGGGGGTCGTACAACACGCCCCGGCTGTGGGCGATGGTCAAGGACGAGGACGACCCGGAGGCCTGGCGCCAGGTGTCCGCCTGGGGCGAGATCTCGGGTGCCATGAAGGACCAGCGGGCGCTGCTGCTCAAGGCCCGCGAGGCACTGGTGACCGCCTGGCCGCCGGAGCAGAACAAGTCGGCGGCGGCGTTCGTGGCCGAGGTCGACAAGCTGATCGGCCGGATGGACGCGGCCAGGACCGAGGCCGACGACACGGCCACCGGGCTGGCGAACATCCTGGAGGCCCTGCGCCAGGCGAAGAGGAACATCGAGCCGCTCTGGGAGCAGTACAAGCAGAAGAGCGACGACCTGGTTCCGGCGTGGTGGGACAACGCCGAGGAGGAGCTGGACCAGCAGGCCCAGTCCCACATGATCACGGCTGAGCAGGTCGTGCAGGACAACGTGGGCCGGCTGCGCGTCCCGGACCCGTACGTCCTGGATCCGATCGATCCCCGCTATGAGCGGGAGACGCTCCCGGACGACGACGGCTCGGGCACCGGCTCGTCGGGCGCCAGTTCCTCGAGCGCCGTTGGAGCGACCGGATCGTCCGGAGGTCGCGGCGGGGTGGGCGTGCCGGTGCCGCACGATCCGGTGCCGCCGCTGCCCGGTCGGGATCCGATCGTTCCGGAGGGCTCCCCGGGCGGCGGCAGCGGTCCTGGGCTCGCGGAGGTCATCAGCCCGCCGGCGGTCAGTCCCGGTCCGGTGAGTACGCCCGGAGTGCTTCCGCCCGGCGGCAGCGGCCCGGGCCTCGTGCCGCCGGTGGGTCCGGTAGCCGGCCCAGGTGTCGGCGGCGTGGGGCCGTTGGGCACGGGCGGACAACCGGGCCGTGGCCCGGCCGGCGTGCGCGGTACGGGTGTGGGCGGCATCGAGCCGGGCATGCGTGCCACCGGCACCGGCGGGGGCCCGGGCGGACCGGGCGCCGGCGGACTGGGCGCCGGTGGCCTCGGCCCGGGTGGAATCGGCCGGGGAGCTCGGGCGGGTGCTCGTCCGGGAGCTGCTGGGCGGCAGGCGCTGCCCTCAGGTGCGGTGATCGGCGAGACGGTGGCCGGCGAGGGCCGGGGCGCCGGCGGCGGGGCCGGGCGAGGCGGCACGGGTCTGGGCGGCGCGGGCGTGGGCGGGGTCGGGCGAGGCGGCGCGGGCGTGAGCGGGGCCGGGCGAGGCGGCTCGGGCGTGGGCGGGGCCGGGCGAGGCGGCTCGGGCCTGGGCGGGGTCGGTGGACCGGGTGGTGCTGCCCGAGGCGCGGCCGGGCGTGCTCCCGGCCAGCGGCGCGGGGCCGAGCCCGGGCGGCCGCCGCGGCCGTCCTGGCTGCCGGACGAGCCCGTCGGCACGGCCCGGACGACCGGAGCGAGTGGCCTGCCCGGAATGCCGGGCGGTGCCCGTGGCGGTCGGCGGGCGGGCGACGGTGAGCAGCCGCCGTTCGACCCGGACAACCCCTGGGGCGTGGCCGAGGGCGTCGACCCGGTGATCGCACCCGGCTCCGACACCGCGCGGCACGACCCGGGCCCGAACGTCATCGGACGGCACGGGTGACCCTGGCCGGGGGCCGTACCGCGCAGGGCATTCTGGCCGGTCTGGTCGCTCTGGCGGTCACGTCGGGCTCGGCCGTCCCGGCCTCGGCCGACCCGGCCCGGGACAAGCAGTGGTTCTTCCCGCCGCTGAAGGTCGCGCAGGCGCAGAAGATCAGCAAGGGTGACGGCGTCGTCGTCGCGGTGCTCGACAGCGGGGTGGACGGCACCCACCAGGACCTCGGCGGTGCCGTGCTGCCCGGCCGGCAGGTCGTGCAGAACAAGCCGGTGGGCGACCTGGACACCAACGGGCACGGCACCGGGATGGCCGGCATCATCGCCGGACGCGGGCACGGCGAGGGCGCTGGCGTGCTGGGGATCGCGCCACGGGCGAAGATCATGCCGATCTCCCCGGCCAACGACACGTTCTTCGTCGGGCAGGGCATCCGCTGGGCCGCCGACCACGGCGCCAAGGTCATCGTCCTGGCTTTCGGGATCCCCGACGGCGAAGGCCTGCGGGCCGCGGTGAGCGAGGCCGCGGCGGCTGACGTGGTGCTGGTCGGCACGTCCGGCAACAGCGGTGACAAGGGCAACGAGGTGGAGTTCCCGGGGGCCTACCCGCAGGTGCTCACGGTCGGCGCGGTGGACCGGGCGAACAAGGTGGCGAAGTTCTCCAACCACGGGCCACAGGTCGACCTGGTGGCCCCCGGCGTCGACATCCCGGCGCCCGCCCCCGACGACAAGTACGTGACCGGCACCGGCACGAGCGGTGCGGCCGCGATCGTGGCCGGTGCGGTGGCGCTGATCCGGGCGAAGTATCCCGACCTTTCGGCCGCGGACGTCGTACAGCGGCTCACCGCGACGGCGATCGACCGGGGAGACAAGGGCCGGGACGACTATTACGGGGCTGGGCAGCTCGATCTGCTGGCTGCGTTGACGGCACCGCAGCCCGGCGCCTCGGCCAGTACGCCGCCGGCGGCCGAGGCTCCGGTGGCGGCCCCGGAGGCCGCACCGGCCGATGAGGACAGTGGTGTTCCGCCGCTCGTGTTCGTGGCCGCGGGGTTGGTGCTGCTCCTCGGCGCGGTCGGGGTGGGGGTTGCTGTGCTCGCCCGATCCCGCCGGACTGCTGGGTAGCCACCGGCCGGCCACCGGCCGGCCGAGCGGCCAGGTCGGCGGTCACCAGGCGGCCGGGGTCAAGGCCGGGTCCGGGGCCGGCCCGCGGGCAGGACTGAAGCACAGCCGGGAGCCAGAGCCAGGGCGGGCGCTCGCATCCGGCCGGGATGTCGGACCCGGCGGGTAGCGTCGGGGCATGGCCGAGCAACCGATGATCGTCGTCCGTGGTGAAGCGACCCGGGAGGTTCCCCCCGAGCTGGCGATCTTCTCCGTGACCGTCTCCGCGCGGGACAAGGACCGGCAGACCGCGCTGACCCGGCTCACCGAGCGGGCCGCCGAGCTGCGCAGCCACCTCGACGATTTCCCTGACGCGATCGAGCGGCGCGAGACCTCCGGCGTGCAGGTCCATCCCGAGCTCAAACGCGGCGGCGAGCGCATCTCGGCGTACACGGGCAGTGTCACCACGACCGTGACCGTGACCGACTTCACTGTGCTGGGGGAGCTGCTGCTGCGCCTGGCCGACCGGGATCAGACCTCGCTGTCCGGGCCCTGGTGGCAGCTGCGGCCGGGCAGCCGGGCCGGGGCGGAGGTGCGCCGGGCGGCCATCGCCGACGCGCTCGGTCGCGCCCGGGAGTATGCCGAGGCCGTCGGCGCACAGGTGGATCGGCTGGTCGAGATCGCCGATGAGAACGCCGGCGGGGGCGGGCAGCCGATGATGCGGATGGCCGCGTTCGGTGGGGCCCCGGAGGCCGACCTGGCCCTTGAGGTCGACCCGCAGGTGCAGACCGTGCTCGCGTCGGTGTTGGTCCGCGTGACGATCACCGAGCCCACCGCCTTGAAGTAGCCGCCTCAGCATGACGATCCACACCGCTGCACGCCGCGTTCTCGCCGGGTTCCTGGTCGCGGAGCCGAGGGGGCCGGCGCGCCGTTTACGTCATCTCGGCGGTCCTGAAGCTCGGGCTCGCCCTCGTGCTGCGCCGAGTGCCGCCGGTGCGCCGCCCCGATCATCCGGCCGGCTGTCGGTCGCTGCCGGCCAGCCTCGGTGAGCTGATCCGGCACGAACCGGTGCTGCGGCGCCGGGCGGTCTGCCAGGCGGCGATGCTCGGGGGGCGTTCAGCGCCTTCTGGACCGCGATCGCCGCTGAGCCGGCACGAGGTCTACGCGTTGCGCGCAGACGCCCGTGCCCGGCTCAACACCGCGTTCTCATCGGGTCTGGGCAGCTGGGCCCACGGCCTGGGCCGGACCCGCCCAGCCCCGGTCCGGTCCTAGCTTTCCGGCACCCAGTTCATGGTGTCGGGGTTGGCGCCGGTGCGGCCGCGCTCGCCGCGGTCGAGCGCCGTGATGGTGCCCATCGCGCCGCCGTCGAGCTCGAAGTCGAAGATCTCGAAGTTCTCCCGGACCCGCTCGGCGGTGTTCGACTTCGGGAAGATGATGTCGCCGCGCTGGATGTGCCAGCGCAGCACCACCTGGGCCGGGGTCTTGCCGGCCTCGTCGGCGATGGCCACGATCGCCGGGTCGTCGAGCACCGCGCCCTGGGCGATCGGCGAGTACGCCTCGTTGGCGATCTCGTGTTCGGTGTTGAAGGCGCGCAACGCGTCGTTGTTCAGGTACGGGTGGATCTCGATCTGGTTCACCGCCGGCCGCACCGTGGTCTCGGCGAACAGCCGGCCCAGGTGGTGCTGGGTGAAGTTGGAGACGCCGATCGAGCGGGCCCGCCCGTCCCGGTAGAACTCCTCCAGCGTGCGCCAGGTCTGGCTGAAGTCGCCGTCGTAGCGGCCCGGCAGCGGCCAGTGGATCAGGAACAGGTCGACGTAGTCGCTGCCCAGCGCCTTGAGCGTGGCGTCGAACTCGCGCCGGGCGTCGTCCGGCAGGTGCGCGCCGTTGTTCAGCTTGCTGGTCACGAAGAACTCGTCGCGGCTCAGCCCGGACGCGGCGAGGGCCGCGCCGACGCCGTGCTCGTTGCCGTACATCTGGGCGGTGTCGATGTGCCGGTAGCCGATCTCGATGGCCGTCTCGACGGCCGCCTGGGTCTCCGGCGGCGGCACCTGGAAGACGCCGAAGCCCAGCTGGGGGATGGTACGGCCGTCGTTGAGAGTGATGTCTGGTACTGCGGAAGCCATGCTGCTCCTCGGGAGGGTCGGCCGTTGCGTACTACCAGCTTTACCCCCGGTCCGCCGCGATCCACCCGTTTCGGCCCGCGCGCCACTGTGATCGGCGAGACTCGGCTCTATGCGTCGTCGCTTGCTGCTCCGGATCGCCAACGTGAACCCGGACAGCGTGACGACCCATTCCGACCGGGTGCTGTACAGCTCGATCGGCGTGTTCATCGTGCTGTACTTCGTGTACGCGACCGTGGGCGGTGCCGCTTTCGTCGACGCCAGCGCGAACTACACCCATCCCTGGTGGCAGTGGCTCGTCGGGCCGCTGGTGGCGACCGGCGTGGTGGCGTACGACCGGGCGGTGGTCGGCCGGGTGGCGATCAACTACGAGCGGCTGGACTCGCCCGACCCCAAGGACCTGCTGCGCCGCCCGACCTTCGGCCTGTACGCCGGCCGGGTCACGCTGGCCCTGCTGTTCGCCGTGATCATCACCGAGCCGCTGATGCTGGCGCGCTACCAGGGCGAGATCGACAACCGGCTCAACGACGTGCACAACCAGCAGATCAGTGTGATCGAGGTCGGTGGGGCGATCGCCGCGTACGACGCCCGGTTGCAGGAGCTGAAGAAGCAGACGGTCGCCGAGGACCAGGCGGTGCAGGCGCTGAACACCCGGGCGGCGGAGAAGCGCCGCGACGCCCGCAAGCTCTACCAGCAGGCCATCGCCGACTCCGAGGGTGACGGCGTCTCCCGCAAGGCGGGCTGCCCGGTGGGCGGCTACTGCGACACGCTGGTCAAGCGTTCGCGGGGGCTGGACGATCAGGCCGCCCGGCTGGACGCGCAGGCCGCGCGGCTGCAGGACACCCAGAAGGCCGCCCGGACCGCGCGCGCCGCGGAACAGGCCGATCTCACGGCCAAGATCGCCGAGCAGCGTACGGCCAACGCGGAGGCGATCCGGGCCGACGCCGGCTTCGGGGCCCGCACCAAGGCGATGTGGTACCTGGTGACCAGCGACTTCTGGGGCATCGGCGTGTTCTACCTGGGCATCGCGCTGCTGCTGGTGGCCCTGGACTGTGCGGCGGTGGGGCTCAAGTTCGTCTCGCACGGCAACGCGTACGAGCGCGAGGAGGCCCGCCAGGCCCGCGGCCACGAGCACGAGGCGGCGATCGGCTACGAGCAGGGTCTCAAGGACATGCGCCGGTACGCGGAGGCCACCTCACGGGTGATGGCCGAGGGCATCGGCAAGGCGTCCCGCGACGAGCAGCTCACCGACGTGGCGATCGAACGCGCCCGCGCGCACCTCTACGACTCGGTCACCGGTAGCGCCCTGCCGCCCCTGCCCCCGGTCCCTTTGATCGAGCGGCACCCGGCGGCCCCGCGCACGCTGCGCAACGTGGACCGGCTGCGGGCGTAGTGCGTGTTGCAGATCGGCGCTATTATTTCACTCCGGCGTACCGCCTGCCCACGCTCTGTTACCGGCGGCGCGCCGACCGGGCCTCGGCCCGGGTGTCATCAGGTGCGGCGGAGGCGGCGGGTTGATCGCCGCCGCCGCCGTGACACCGTGGCGTGATGCACACGGTCGAGCTCACCCTGGATCCCGCCCTCGACGGCCAGATCCGTTCGGTCTGGCAGCGCCTGCACGCAGCGGGTCTGCCCAGCCTGGCCACCCACCGGCACCCCACCAACCGGCCGCACCTGACGCTGGCCGCGGCCGACCGGTTGCCGCCCGAGGTCACGACCGCGCTCGCCGGGCTGCCGGTCGAGGCGGTGCTCGACGGCCTGATCTTCTTCGAACGCGCGGTGGTGTGGCGGGTGACGGCAACCGACGCGCTGCGTGACCTCCAGGCCGAGGTGTGGCGAGCGCTGACCGGTACGGAGCGTAATCCGCACCATGCGCCGGACGCCTGGACGCCGCACATCAGCCTGGCTCTGCGGGCCAAGGACCATTCCCGCTACGCGGCCGAGCTGCGGGACCTGCCGGTCGCCCGGGGACGCTTCGTGCAGGCCCGGACCTACGACAGTGCCACGCGTACGGTCACCGCGCTCAGCTGACTCCCGCGACGCCGCTGACCACCACCGGAACGGTGAAAACGGCCCCGGCGCAGGCCGGGTTGGAGGTCGCGGCCATCGCCAGCCCGTCCGGCACGATGAATGCGCCGACGTGGTTGCGCTCGACGTCCCAGCGCACGGCGACCGCATCGTGCGCGACCGTGACGCCGTGGTCCACGCAGCCGTTCTCGCGGTGCTCGTCGTCGGCCATGATGGTGCCCGGCGCGGGCGACACGGAGGTGATCCGGATCGGGAAATCGTTGTCGTTGGTCAGCGTCACCGTGAGGTTGCCGGTGCTGCCCGGGGTGAGCGGCTTGTTCAGATCGGACCGGCCGCGCAGGTTGAGCTCGACGACCGCACCGGCGTTCGCCCGGCCCGTCTCCGAGCCGGTGATCTGCCAGTAGGCCCAGACCGCGCCGGCGTTGACCAGCACGGCGGCAGCCGCGGCGGCGGTGAGGATCGACCGGGTACGCGCGTCGAGCCGGCTCAGAAACCCCCGCGGCCGGGCGGCGGCGGCCACGTCATCGGTGGGCTCGTCATCAAAGGCCCGCATCGCCTCGACGGCCCGCATTTCCTCGATGGCGGAGCTTTCCACCGGCATCACGTCCGGCGGCCGGACGTCGTCCTCGCGCCGGTGAAAAACCTCGCGCCTGGTCAGCTCATCACGGATCACGGCGTCACCTCGCCGGCGCCGAACCTGCGGACAGCGGCGATCGGAGCGGCGGCGAACCGTCTGCTGAGCTTGCGCATACGGAGCATCCTCCTGCGATGGTGCGAGAGCCTCAATTGCAGTTACCACGTTCCCGCAAATACCGGTGCGCCGTGATCGGTGATCCGTCCGCCGTTCCCGGCGCATAAATCGGGCAGGAGAGTCTGTCCGGCTTAACCCGCAGGGGGTACGCCGGAACGCGAAACCGCCCGCCGTCCCGAATCCCGCAAAGATCGGTAAACGCGCAGGTCAGGAACTATGCGCCGCTAGCACCGGAAGCGCGCCACAGCAAACCGCCGACCGTCGCTGTCTCCGCCGGATGCCGGAAAGCCGTTCATATCCGCCCGTCCACCATGCCGCAGAAGGGGGCGTCGGGGAATGGGACAACCGTCCACCGCCGCGGGGGAATGGGCTTAATCCGTCCGTGTCCGGCCGGCGAAACGCACGTGGCCCCCGACGCCATGTACGACGCCGAGGGCCACGGGAACTCATGAACTACTTCTGGTCTTGCGCCGGGCCGGATGGTGACGCGGACGGCTCGGCGGAGGCACTCTCCTGCACGGAGGGCGGAGGATCTTGTTCTTCCGTCTCTGGCCTGGGGCTTGCCGGAGGTTTGGCGGTCGGCGCAGCGGTCGTCGGCGGTGTCGCGACGGCCCGACCGCGGGCCGGTGCTGACGCAGGGGACTCTGGTGTGGCGGGCACTGCCGGGGAGTCGGCACTGACCAGCTCGGCGGTGTTCGGCGGCGGCTTGGCGAAGGTGAGCGCGACGCTGTCCGGGCTGTAGTCACCGATCCAGCTCTTGAAGACGGGCCGCACCTTCCACGTCCAGGTGCCCTGGGGAACCGCCTTGTCCTTGCACGCGGTGGCGGTGACGTGATCGCAGACCACCACCGGGTCGCCGGCACCGAATCTGGTCACGACGTAGCTCTCCACCTTCACCCCGGCGACGATGGTGTTACCCACCCAGTCGATTTCCGCGTTCTTGTTCTTCGCCCCGACACTCGGGGCGTTCCCCGCGGGCATCTTCGCCACCGTCATCTTCAGCTCGGTGGCCGGAGTGTCGATGATCCAGCCCGCGAAGGCGTAGACGCTGCCACCGAAGGTGATGGCGGCGGCCGTGGCCGCGACCAGTGACAGTTTGGTGAGGTGCTTCATCGATAGGCCTTCGTCGCCGTGCCGCGCAATTGGATGGTGAACGTCGCGCCCGAGCATGCCTGTGCGGCTCCCGGTGGCATGGTGAGCGGAATGGTCTTGGCGTCGGTCCTGCTTCGGGGCGGAATCAGGAGCGGAAGCTTCCCGGTGTAGGCCCGAGCCACGAGGTTGGCGGGCACCGGCTTGCATCGGCGCTTGGAGGAGGACACGACGTCGGCCCGCAGCGACTTGACGCTGAGTGCGAAGTCGTAGGGATTCCGGAGCGTCAGTTGCAGCTCCCGCGTGATTCCGGGATACAGGTGCTTCATCGGGCGGCCTTTCACCATGATGGCGAAAGGTTCCGACGGATGGTCGTGCGCGCGGTCGCGGGAGACCAACTCGATAGTGTCGGTGGCCGGCCGCCCCGGGCCGCCGGCGATCGACACGGCCAGGGCAGCGGTGATGCCGGTCCCGATGATCGTCCGCAACTTGGCCACGACGCTCCTGTCAGTTCGATGAGGTGTCCGCGGGTGGGCGGGGCGCGAAGCCCCGCCCACCGAGGTTGGTCAGACCGTGCTGACGCCGGTGAAGGTGTAGGTGACCTTGATGTGCGTGCCGGCGCACGACTGCGGCAGGGTGTTGGCGATCGCGATGTTCGTGGTCACGCCCTGCCCGGTCGACTTCGCCACGATCTTCGGAGCGCCGGCGGGGAACGACGCGACCAGGGTGTTGGGGGCCCCGTTCAGCGCTGTCTCACAGGCGGAAGCGGTCGGTCCGCCGGTGACCTTCACGGCGGTGGGCGTGAAGTTGGTGGCGTTGAGATTGACGGGGAAGTCGTTGGCGTTCTTCACCACGGTGTTGACCGTGGTGACGAGGCCCGGGTAGACCTTCTTGGCGCCCAGGTCCGCCGACGCCTCCATTTCGACGACGGTCGCGGCGTCACCCTCGGCGGTTCCGGTGCCCTTGATGTCCCAGCCGTTCGTGGCGGCCCAGGCGGCACCTCCGCCGATGGCCACGACGGTGGCGCCGATGATGGCAGCGGAACGCTTGGTGATCTTGCGCATGGGGGGTTCCTCCTGGAACGGCTGGTCGTGCGACTTCCGCAACGTCGCGGAAAGTCGACGTCCGGTGCACTTGTTGATTGTCTGTGGCGCCGAACCAGTGGCGTTCCGGCGCTGCGACAAAGATGGCCGATTCCAGGCAGCGCGGCGATAGTGCTTCCGTTTGTCCTATCCGAGACGGCGATACCGCTGGTTCGCGCCATCCGGGCTAATCCCAACGGCTGACCGCAACGTGAAGGACCGAACCAGCTCATCCCCGCTGCTACCTGCGACTACGCGCCTTACCTGGGAACCTGCTGTGGCTATCAGGCGCTGCCGTAGATCACAACTCGGCCGGCCGGCCGGGCCGCCGCCGAGGGACCGTATCGGTAATTTTTCCAGCCCTACTCAGGTGCTCCGACGCGGCATTCTCGCGCGCTTTTTCACCAACGGATTAGCCTGGTTGACCGGGTCGTCACCTGAAAGAGGTGTCACGAGGACGGTTCTGTTGGGGAGGGGAGCCGGGGCGGGACACCGGCGGGGGAAGCCTGCTCAACGATAGCGGCCGGCCCGGTGGGGCGGCCGTCCGGCGCCGCCCGCGCGCATGGTGAAAGATGTCGCCGCCGCTACGGCCGGGGCTGCCGGGTGGTCCCGGATCTTGACGCAGGCCCAGCTCAGGGCCGGTTTATCGGTTTGATTCGGCCATGTTAAGGGCCGAAACACTCATTGCGCTCTGGTAAAACTCTCGCGTCGGCATTGACCACTGTGGGCCGACCCCTCAATCCTATGGCGGCGGTTCGGCGGTTGTGCCGTTTCTCAGCCGTCGATACAGGTGGATCCGTGATCCACTGTGAGTGAGCGGCAGGAGCAGGGCACTGGAGACCTCGGCACCACAGGATTTCGACGTGGTCGTTGTCGGCGGCGGTACGGCCGGCGCGGTCGTCGCGTCGCGGCTGTCGGCTGACCCGGGGATGCGAGTGTGCCTGATCGAGGGAGGCCCGTCCGACGTCGGTGACGACCGGGTGCTTCAGCTCAGGAACTGGCTGAGCCTGCTGGAGTCGGAGTACGACTACGACTATCCGACGGTCGAGCAGCCCCGCGGCAACTCCTTCATCCGGCACTCGCGGGCCAAGGTGCTCGGCGGATGCTCCTCGCACAACACGATGATCAGTTTCCTGCCGCCGCCCGAGGACTTCCGGGACTGGGTCGACGCCGGGGCGCAGGGGTGGTCCTACGAGGAGATGCTGCCCCTCTGGAAGCGGTTGCTGATCCAGATTCAGCCGGTCGCCGCCAAGGACCGGAACGCGTTGACCGAAGCTTTTGTCGCCTCCTGCCACACCGCGCTGGGCGTGCCGGTCCGCGACGATTTCAACGCTGAGCCGTTCGCCGACGGCACCGGTTTCTTCCCGGTGGCCTATTACCCCGAGACGGGTGTGCGGTCGTCCTCGTCGGTGGCTTACCTGCACCCGTACCTGGATCGCCCGAATTTGACTGTCCTCACCGACACCTGGGCCCATCACCTCGACACCGACGGTGGCCGGGTCACCGGCGTGCGGGTCCGGGACAAGGACGGTGTCGAGAGCACGCTGACCGCCGCCCGCGAGTACGTGCTGTCGGCGGGCGCGATCGACACCCCGCGGCTGCTGCTGCTCTCCGGGATCGGGCCGGCCGACCAGCTCGCCTCGCTCGGCATCAACGTCGCGCTGGACCTGCCGGGGGTCGGTGAGCACCTGCTGGACCATCCCGAGTCGCTGATCCTCTGGGAGGCCGCCCGGCCGGTGCCGCCGGAGACCGCCATGGACTCCGACGCCGGTCTGTTCGTCCGCCGCGACGCGAGTGATCCGCGACCCGACCTCATGTTCCACCTCTACCAGATCCCGTTCACCACCAACACCGAGCGGCTCGGCTACGACGTGCCCGCGCACGGCTTCGGGATGACGCCCAACATCCCGCGCCCGCGCGGTCACGGCCGGCTGTGGCTGACCAGCGCCGATCCCGAGGTCAAGCCGGCGCTGGACTTCGGCTACTTCACCGACCCGGACGGCTACGACGAGCAGACCATCGTCGACGGCCTGCGGATCGCCCGGCAGGTGGCGGCCACCGAGCCGTTCAAGTCGTGGATCGCCCGGGAGATCGCGCCGGGCCCGGAGCTGCAGACCGACGCGGAGCTCTCGGCGTACGGGCGGGCCGCGCACCACACCGTCTACCACCCGGCCGGCACGTGCCGGATGGGCGCCGCCGATGATCCGGGCGCCGTCGTGGACCCGCAGCTGCGGGTGCGCGGCCTGGCTAACGTACGGATCGCCGACGCGTCCGTCTTCCCGGCCATGACCTCGGTCAATCCGGTCGTGACCGTGCTGATGATCGGCGAACGCGCCGCCGACCTCATCGCCGAATCCTCTAGTTGAACAGCGAGGCCCGCCATGCCGCCCACGATTGCTGTCGACCACTTGTGGAAAGTCTTCGGCCCCAAGGCCGACAAGGTCGTCGGCACGCCACTGGCGGACCTGTCCCGGGCCGAGCTGCGGGCGAAGACCGGCTGCCTGGCCGCCGTCCGGGACGTGAGCTTCGCGGTCGAGCCCGGCGAGGTCTTCGTCGTGATGGGACTGTCCGGCAGCGGCAAGTCCACGCTGGTGCGGTGCCTGACCCGGCTGATCGAGCCGACCGCCGGCGAGGTGCACATCGACGGTGAGGCGGTACGGGCGATGAGCCCCAGACGCCTCCGCGAGCTGCGCCGGCACGGGGTCGCGATGGTGTTCCAGCACTTCGGACTGCTCCCGCACCGGCAGGTGGTCGACAACATCGCGTACGGGCTGGAGATCCAGGGGGTCGGCAAGGCCGAACGGCACCGCCGGGCCGCCGAGGTCCTGACCCTGGTCGGCCTGGACGGGCACGAGCACCAGTACCCCGACCAGTTGTCCGGTGGCATGCAGCAGCGGGTCGGCCTGGCCCGGGCGCTGGCCACCGACCCGGCGGTGCTGCTGTTCGACGAGCCGTTCAGCGCGCTGGACCCGTTGATCCGCCGGGACATGCAGGCCGAGGTGCGGCGGCTGCACGCCGAGGTGGGCAAGACGCTGGTCTTCATCACCCACGACCTGGCCGAGGCATTGAGTCTCGGCGACCGCATCGCGGTCATGCGCGACGGCGCACTCGTGCAGGTCGGCACCCCGGAGGAGCTGGTCGGTGCGCCCGCCGACGACTACGTGGCCGACTTCGTCCGCGAGGTGCCCCGCGCCGACGTGCTGACCTTGCGCTGGATCACCCGGACCGCCGCACCGGACGAGGTGCTCGAGGACCAGCCGCTGCCGGCCGGCACGGTCATCCGCGACACGATCGAGCGGGTGCTACGGGCCCCGCATCCGATCCCGGTCGTCGACGGCGAGGAACGGATCGGGGTCGTCGACGCCGAGCAGCTGCTGCCGGCGCTGATCGGGCATCGTCCGCCGGTGCCGGCATGAGCACCGCGGTCACGGACGTTTCCGTGCCGGCCGAGGCGGCCGACCCGGCGCCGGACGCCGCTGCCCGCGGGCCGCGCCGCAAGCTGCCCGGCCGCCGGATGCTGGTCCTGCTGCTGGCCCTGGCCACCGCGGCCGGGTATCTGGTCGTGCGGACGTCGGCCCCGGCCGACGACGACAACGCACTCGCGTTCCGGTTCTTCGGCGAGCTGCGGGACTGGGTGGACGCCAACCGGGACACCAGCCCGCTTTTCCTGTACGGCTTCAACTACCTCCGCCTCGGCGTCTCGCTGCTGGTCGACACCGTCCACAGCGCGCTGTACGGGCTCGGCTGGGCCGGACTGGTGGCGGCCGCCGGTGCGCTCGCCGCGGTGGTGGCCGGTTGGCGGATCGCGCTGTTGGCCGTCGCCGGTTTCCTCAGCTTCGGCGTGCTCGGGCTGTGGGAGGAGAGCGTCGACACGCTGGTGCTGACGCTGTCCGCTGTGCTGCTGGCGGTGCTGATCGGCGTACCGCTCGGGGTGCTCGCCGCCCGGGTGCCGGCGGTCGGCTCGGCGCTGCGGCCGGTGCTCGACGTCATGCAGATCATGCCGACGTTCGCCTACCTGGCCCCGATGACGCTGCTCTTCCTGATCGGCTCGCCCGCGGCCACCATCGCCACCCTGATCTACGCCGTCCCGCCGGCGATCCGGATCACCGCGCTGGGCATCACCGAGGTGTCGAAGTCCACCGTGGAGGCCGCGACCGCGCTCGGCTCCACCCGCTGGCAACTGCTGGGCAAGGTACGCCTGCCGCTGGCCCGGCCGACCATCGTGCTGGCCGTCAACCAGGCGATCATGATGGCGCTGTCGATGGTGGTGATCACCGCGCTGATCGACGCACCCGGCCTGGGTCAGACCATCGTGCAGGCCCTGGAACGGGTCAACGTGGGCGCCGCCTTCGACGCCGGACTGGCGATCGTCGTGCTCGCGGTGGTGCTGGACCGGATCACCACCCACGCCGCGAAGCGGGCCGTACCGACCAACCACCGGTCCGCCCGGCTGCGGGCGCTCGGGCCGCTGGTGGCCGTCGTCGCGGTCGTGGCGGTGACGGTGCTGGGCCGGATGTCGTCGTGGGGCACGGAGTTCCCGGCCGGCTGGCGGGCGTCGTTCGCCGTCCCGGTCAACGAGGCGACGCGGTGGGTCGAGTTCCACTGGTACGACGCCACCGAAGCCCTGAAGAACGTCGTCAGCGCCGTCCTGCTCGACCCGATCGAGACCGTCCTGACCACGACGCCGTGGTGGCTGTTCCTGGTGGCCGTACTGATCTTCGGCACGCTGAGCAGCGGCCCGCGGGCTGCCGCGATCGCCGGGGTGGCCGTGGCCGGGCTGGTGGGCCTGGGTCTGTGGCAGCACGCGATGCAGACGCTGGCCACCGTCCTGGTCGCCACCGTCGCCACGATGGCATTCGGCGTCGTTCTCGGCGTGCTCGGGGCCCGGCACGACCGTTTCGCCCTGGTCATGCGTCCGGTGCTGGACGCGGCGCAGACCATGCCGTCGTTCGTCTACCTGCTGCCGGCGGTGGCCCTGTTCGGGGCCAGCCGGTTCACGGCCATCGTGGCGGCGGTGATCTACGCCGTACCGCCGGTGGTGCGCCTGGTCGAACGCGGGGTGCGCGACGTGCCGGCGACGGTGGTCGAGGCGGCCGTGTCGTCGGGATCGACGCCACGCCAGCTGCTGTGGAAGGTGCAACTGCCGATGGCCCGCCGGGGCCTGCTGCTGGCCGCGAACCAGGGCATCGTGATGGTCCTGGCGATGGTGGTCGTCGGCGGCCTGGTCGGTGCCGGCGCCCTGGGCTACGACGTGGTCGCCGGGTTCGCCCAGCGCGAGGACTTCGGCAAGGGCCTGGCCGCCGGCTTCGCGATCGTGCTGCTCGGCATCCTGCTCGACCGGCTCACCCAGGGCGCGGGCCGGCGCGCCGACGGCAACCGCCTGCGCCGGCCGGCGACCTGAGTTTCTGCTCTCCCCTCTGCCGCCGTCCGGCGGTAAGCACCATCCGGAAGGAAATCCTGATGAGACACCCGAAATTGCTCCGGCTCACCGCGGTGGCCGCGGCCTTGAGCATGGCCGTGGCCGGTTGTGGCGGTGCGAAGTCCGACGCCGGTTCCTCGGACGCGCCGGCGGCCGGTTCGAAGGGCACGGTCAAGCTCGCCATCAACCCCTGGGTGGGTTACGAGGCGAATGCGGCCGTGCTCGGTCATCTGCTGGAGAAGAAGCTCGGCTACACCGTGGACAAGAAGAACCTCAAGGAGGAGATCTCCTGGCAGGGCTTCGAGACCGGTGAAGTCGACGCGGTCGTGGAGAACTGGGGCCACGACGACCTGAAGAAGACCTACATCACCGACAAGAAGGTCGCCGTCGACCTCGGGCCGACCGGCAACAAAGGCGTGATCGGCTGGTACGTGCCGCAGTGGATGGTGGATAAATATCCGGACATCACCGACGGCGCGAATCTGAACAAGTACGCGGATCTGTTCAAGACCTCCGAGTCGGGCGACAAGGGCCAGTTCCTCGCGGGCGACCCGTCGTTCGTCACCAATGACGTCGCCCTGGTGGCGAATCTGAAGCTGAACTACAAGGTCGTCTACTCCGGCAGCGAGGCCGCCATCATCAAGGCCGCCCAGCAGGCCACGGCCCAGAAGAAGCCGCTGCTCTTCTACTTCTACGAGCCGCAGTGGCTGTTCGCCAAGGAGAAGTACGCCCGGGTGAAGCTGCCCGCGTACACCCCCGGTTGTGACGCCGACCCGAAGAAGGTCGCCTGTGACTACCCGGACTACGTCCTGGACAAGATCGTCAGCAAGAAGTTCGCCGACACCAACAGCCCGGCGTTCCAGCTCATCAAGAATTTCAAGTGGACCAATGACGACCAGAACCTGGTCTCGGACTACATCACCAACCAGGGCATGACCGCCGAAGCCGCCGGCGAGAAATGGGTCAACGAGCACGAGGCCACCTGGAAGCCGTGGATTCCGGCGACCAGCTGACAGACGCACTGTCCGACGGGGGCCGCGGGTGCTGTGCTGTGCTCACTCGCGACCCCCGATGGGCCCCGCCGGAGTGACGACGTCGCTTTGCTTCGTGATCGAAATCTGATTGCAACCTTCCGGCAGGACCCTGATGCCCTTCATCAATGATCCGATCTACCCACCGGTCCTCAAGCTGATCTTGCGCCGGTACGAATGCGGGAATTCCGCATTCCGCGGCGGTACATAGTGGACTTACGACTCAGCTCATCGCTACGGTTCCCCCCATCGCGGCAGACAGAGACCGCCGCCACCCGACGAAGGAGAAATCGCGTGTCCGCACGGAGTCGTCCGGTCGTAGACCTCACCGCCGGCCGCGTTGCTCCTGGAACGGATCGTCGATGAAGATCCCCCGCCCGCGCCAGGCCCACCACGACGCCGACTCCGTCGCGCCCGTGACCGGGGGAGAGACCGGCGCTCCGGCCCCCCGGCCGGCCCGCTCCGGCGGCACGATCCGCCGCCGCGTCGTCCGTACGCTGACCCTGCCCGTCGTCGCGGTCCTCGTGCTGCTGGGCGTCATCACCGTCACCGAGGTCGACAACTACCGCACGGCTGCCGCCTCCGCGCGCGCCGTCACCCTCGTCCTCGCGGTGCAGGACCTCGTGCAGGAGCTGCAGACCGAGCGTGGTCTCACCGCCGGTCTGCTCGGTGGCAACGTCGGCTTCCGCGCCGAGCTGGCCCCGGCCCGCAAGCGTGTCGACGACCAGCGGGCCAAGGTCGAGGATCTGATCTCCGAGGGCGGCGTCGCCCAGGACCGGGTCGCCACCGCCGTCCGTGAGCTCGACGGCCTCGCCGGCGTCCGGGCCGGCACGGACGCCGGGGCCGCCGACCGCGCCCCGACCTTCACCTTCTACACCGGTCGCATCGCCGAGCTCAGCAACGTCGACTACGGCCTGGACAGCTCGGCCGACCCCGCCCTGCGCCGCGGTGTCTCCGCGCTGGAGGCCCTCGGCGACGCCAAGGAGAGCACCGCCCAGGAGCGGGCCTTCCTCAACGGTGTGTTCTCGGCCAGCGGCTTCAACCGCGGCGAGTTCCTGCAGTTCGTCACGATGCGCTCGGCCAAGGACGCGGCGCTGGCCACGTTCACCCGCTACGCCGACGACACCCAGCGCAAGGCCAAGGACTACGTGCTCGGCACCGGCGCCGCGCAGACCGCCACCTACTTCGAGCAGGTCGCGCTCAACGCCGGCGACGGCCGCAACCTCCAGGTCAACCCGCAGTCCTGGTGGTCGTCGCAGACCACCGTGCTGGACGACATGCTCCAGCTGCAGCAGCACGTCGGCTCGGTCATCCGGGCCCGGGCCGCCACCCTGCAGGACGACGCCACGCAGCGGATGGGCCTGCTGCTCGGCGCCGTGATCATCTGCTTCATCGGCTCGGTGTACCTGGCCACGATCGCGTCGCGCTCGATCGCCGCGCCGCTGGCCACCCTGGCCGACGAGGCCAACCGGCTGGCCGGTGAGCGGCTGCCCGAGGCGGTCCGCAAGGCGACCTCCGGCGACGACGACGCGCCGCCGCTGACCGTCGCGGTGCCCGCGGGCGCCAGCGACGAGGTCCGGCTCGTCGCCGACGCGCTGGACCGGGTCCAGGCCACCGCGTACTCGCTGGCCACCGAGCAGGCGATGCTGCGGCGCAGCACCACCGAGTCGCTGGCCAACCTCGGCCGCCGCAACCAGAACCTGCTGCGCCGCCAGCTGGGCTTCATCACCAGCCTGGAACGCGAGGAGTCGGATCCGACCGGGCTGGCCAACCTCTTCGAACTCGACCACCTGGCCACCCGCATGCGCCGTAACGCGGAGAGCCTGCTGGTCCTCGTCGGCGCGGCCAGCCCGCGGCAGTGGTCCGAGCCGCTGCCCATCGCCGACGTCATCCGCGCCGCCGTCTCCGAGGTCGAGGAGTACCGCCGGGTCGCCCTGCGCCGCGTCGACGACGCGCTCGTGGCGGGCGCGGTCGTCAGCGGTGTCGCCCACATGCTGGCCGAGCTGGTCGAGAACGGGCTCGCCTTCTCCCCGCCGGACGCCGACGTGGAGATCCAGGGCCGGCGGATCGGCGACAGCTACCTGATCGCCATCACCGACCAGGGCATTGGCATGAGCCGCGCCGACCTGGAACTGGCCAACCAGCGACTGCGCGGCGAGGGCGACTTCATCACCGCACCGACCCGCTTCCTCGGCCACTACGTGGTCGGCCGGCTGGCCACCGACATGGACATCGACGTGCAGTTGGCGCCGTCCCCGGTTACCGGTGTGACCGCTCGCATCGTGCTGCCGCCGTCCATCGTGGCCGGTGTCCAGGCCGTCAGCGCGCCGGCGCCGCAGCCCCGGCTGACCCCGGAGGAGCGCCGGCCGCTGGAGGCGCCGCGGGCACTGGAAGCGTCGGACCCGGCGGCGACGCAGGTCCTCACCCTGCCGCCGGCCGCGCCGCCGCCGCCACCCGCGACGGACGGCCGGATCCGGCCCGGAAAGATCGAGTACGTCACGGTGCCCGGCAGCCCAGCCGTACGGCGTCAGCCGCCGTCGCCCGCCGAGCAGCAGCCGGCCGCCGCGGGTTCGCCGACCGCGCGCTACGAGGAGGCGATGACCGCCTCGACGCTCGGCATGGACATGTACTCCTTCGCGCCACCGCCGGACCAGGCCGACCGCACCCCGAACGGCCTGAAGAAGCGGGCACCGCGCGCCCGCAAGCAAGCGTCGGCACCCGCTCAGCCCGCCGGCGCGGTCCCCACCCGGACGGCCGAGCGACCCGCTCCCGTCAGCGACTCGCCGGACGAGGTGCGCGCCCGGCTCACCGCCTTCCGCAGCGGCATGCAGCGCGGCAGCAACGACGCCACCGACCGACCATGACCGCCGCCCCTCCACACCCCCGCGACGAGGCCGAAAGAAGTTCCCATGAGCGTTGACACGTCTGCCGACCGGCACCAGTTCAACTGGCTGCTGGGCAACTTCGTCCACCAGACCGACGGGGTCCGCGACGCGGTCGCGGTGTCCTCCGACGGCCTGCTGATCGCCAGCTCCGACGGGCTGAGCCGGGCCGAGGCCGACCATCTGGCGGCGATCGTGTCGAGCCTGGCCAGCGTCGCGCGCAGCGCCTCCCGGCGCTACGACTTCGACGGGCTCAAGCTCATCATGATCGAGATGCGGCGGGGCTTCCTGCTGGTGTCGGTCATCGCCGGCGGCAGCTGCCTGGGCGTCGTCGCGGGCGGCGACAGCGACGTGGGTCTCGTCGGCTACGAGATATCCCTGTTGGCGGAGAGGTTCGGCGCCCTGCTCACCCCGGCGCTGATCTCCGAATCCCGGCAGTACCTACCCCGATGAGCGAGCTTGCGAGCGAATCATCAACTCTGCGCCCGACGAATGTCATCGCCGGAGCGCCAGCGGAGGCGATGGCATGAGTCACCGGGGGGAGTGGGGGCCGGACCCTCGCATGATCCCGTACGCGGAGCCGGTCGTGCCCTCCCATCGGGAGCCCCCGCCCGCGCCGGCCCACGCGGCCGAGGAGCCGGGTGACGACCTGGTCGTCCGCCCCTTCATGCTGACCGGCGGGCGCACCCGCCCGCTGCACGACGGGCTGCGGATCGAGACCCTGCTGCACGCGGCCCCGGCCGCGCTGTCGGCTCCGCTGCGTTTCGAGTCGCGGCGCATCGTCGAACTGTGTCAGGCACCGATGTCCATCGCGGACCTCTCGGTGGCTCTGCGGGTGCCGCTCGGCGTGGTCCGGGTCATCGTCGCCGACCTGGTGACGGACGGCTACCTGCGGATCGAGGAGCAGCTCGGGGAGCTCCCCATCGCATTGATCGAGAGGATCAGGGATCGTGTTCGGGCGCTCTAGTGAGCCGGCGCCGCTGCCGCCGGTGGCGGTCAAGATCGTCATCAGTGGCGGTTTCGGTGTCGGCAAGACCACCTTCGTCGGTGCCATCTCGGAGATCGAGCCGCTGGTCACCGAGGCCGAGATGACCGAGCGGTCGATCGGCATCGACGACACCTCGGCGGTGTCGGGCAAGACCACCACCACGGTGGCCCTCGACTTCGGCCGCATCACCCTCGACGACGCGCTGCTGCTCTACCTGTTCGGCACGCCCGGGCAGGACCGCTTCGCCTTCCTCTGGGACGACCTGGTCGACGGCGCGCTGGGCGCGATCGTGTTGCTGGACACCCGGCGCATCGAGGACTGCTTCCCGGCGATCGACTACTTCGAGGAGCATGACATCCCGTTCCTGATCGGGGTCAACACCTTCGACCAGTCGCAGCGTTTCGACCTCGAGGAGGTCCGCGACGCGCTGGGCATCGACCCGAGCGTGCCGGTGCTGGAGTGCGACGCGCGCTACCGCGAGTCGGTGAAGCACATCCTGGTCGCCCTGACCGAGGAGGTCCTGGC
This sequence comes from Actinoplanes sp. NPDC048967, assembly GCF_040649415.1. NCBI lineage: Bacteria > Bacillati > Actinomycetota > Actinomycetes > Micromonosporales > Micromonosporaceae > Actinoplanes > Actinoplanes sp. NPDC048967. The sequence goes on along the minus strand of NZ_JBEZFL010000002.1, from coordinate 99,197 downwards.
CAAGCGGCTGAGCCGGGAACGGCCGGTGCCGACGTGGTGAAGCCGCTGATGACTGTGAAACGGAGAACGATGCGCGCACGCACCGCGGCCGCCCTGGTGAGCGTGCTGGCCCTGACCGCCTGCGGCAACTCGTCCGAGGCGATCGTCGCCCCGCCCGGCGTCGAGCGCACCCCCTGCGGCACCGTGTCGATCGCGGTGAACCCCTGGGTCGGGTACGCCGCCAACGTCGCCGTGGTCAGCTACCTGCTCAAGCAGGAGCTGGGCTGCACGGTGGTGGAGAAGGACCTCACCGAGGACGCCTCGTGGGAGGGCCTGGCCAGCGGCGAGGTCGACGCCATCCTGGAGAACTGGGGTCACGACGACCTCAAGAAGACCTACATCGACGACAAGAAGGTCGCGGTCGAGCAGGGTCTCACCGGCAACAAGGGCGTCATCGGCTGGTACGTGCCGCCGTGGATGGCCAAGGAATACCCGGACATCACGAAGTGGAAGAACCTCAACAAGTACGCCGACAAGTTCAAGACCAGCAAGTCCGACGGCAAGGGTCAGCTGCTCGGCGGTGACCCGTCGTTCGTCACCAACGACGCCGCGCTGATCAAGAACCTGAAGCTGGACTTCTCGGTGGTCTACGCGGGCAGCGAGGACGCGCTCATCGCGGAGTTCCAGCGGGCCGAGAAGGACAAGAAGCCGCTGATCGGCTACTTCTACACGCCGCAGTGGCTGCTGTCGGAGATCAAGCTGGTGCACATCCCGCTGCCGATCTACAAGCCCGGCTGTGACTCCGATCCCAAGACGGTGGCGTGCGACTACCAGCCGTACGACCTCGACAAGATCGCCCGCAAGGCGTTCGTGGACTCGGGCAGCCCGGCGGCCGACCTGATCAAGAATTTCCGGTGGACCAACGACGACCAGAACGAGGTCGCCCGGGACATCACGGTCAAGAAGCTGTCCCGCGACGACGCGGCCAAGCGCTGGCTGGACGCGAACCGCGCCACCTGGCAGGAGTGGCTGCCGGCCCGCTGAGCACCGATCGGCTGAGGGGGCGGGGTCATGCGGTGGGTCCCGCCCGCCACGTCGTCCGGCCGGTGCCAGGCCAGGGCGTCCTCGGCTCAGGGTGAGGGGCTCGGGACCGGCCTGGGGGGACCGGGCCGGTCGCAGGCCACGCCGACGGCGAGCAGGCCGAGCAGGCTGGTGAGCAGCAGGACAGCGACGGCGAGCTCCACCTTGTCGCGCCGGCGGACGTGGTGTCGCGGCCGGACGGGCTCGGGGTCGTACCATGAGGATTCCGACACCGGTCCAGTCTCGTGGCGGGCGGCGCCGGGGTCGATCGGTGAAAGAACCAAAAAGATTTGGCCTCTTTCGGCGCGACGCGGCCGGCCGTCCGCTCGTTGAGCTCTGGTTCCATGGTCGGATGGATCAGACGGCCCTGCTCGCGGCCGCCCGCTCGGGCGACGCCGACGCCTTCGGGCGGCTCGTCGGCGGACACCGCGCCGAGTTGCTCGCGCACTGCTACCGGATGCTCGGCTCGCTGCACGACGCCGAGGACGCCCTGCAGGAGTCGCTCGTGCGGGCGTGGCGCGGGCTGTCCACGTTCCGGGCCGGCGCCCTGCGGCCGTGGCTCTTCCGGATCGCCACCAACCGGTGTCTCACCCTCATCGAGCAGCGGGCCCGGCGGGAGCTGCCCGCCGACCTCGGGCCGGGGGCGCCGCTCACCGAGGTGGCCTGGCTGGAGCCGTACCCGGACCGGCGGCTCGGCCCGGCGGCGACCGCCGAGCAGCGGGAAAGCATCGGGCTCGCGTTCGTCGCCGCGCTGCAGCATCTCTCCGGGCCGCAGCGGGCCGCGTTGCTGCTGCGTGAGGTGCTCGGCTTCTCCGCTGCCGAGGTCGCGGCCCAGCTCGACACCACCGTGGCGGCCGTCAACAGCAGCCTGCAGCGTGCCCGCGCCGCCCTGGCCGAGCGGCGGCCCGCGCCCGGCGATCCGGTCCCGGAGGACAAGATCAAACACCTGGCTGACCGGTACGCGTCCGCGTGGCAGGCCGCGGACGTCGACACGATCGTGAGCCTGCTGACCGACGACGCCACGTACTCGATGCCACCCCTGCCCGAGTGGTACCGCGGCCGGCCCGCCATCCGCGAGTTCCTGCTGGCCGGCCCGTTGCACCAGCAGTGGCTTTTCCGGCCCGCGCAGGCCAACGGTCAGCTCGCCTTCGGCACCTACCTGTGGGACGAGAAACGGCAGGCGTACGTCTGGGCCGGACTCGATGTGCTGCGGCTCGACGGGACGGGCGTCGCCGAGGTGGTCTCGTTCCTCACCGACGGGTTGCACCGCGAATTCGGTCTGCCCGATGAGTTCGCGGCCCGGCCCGGGTTGTAGAGGGGAGAGAACGAAGGAGACGACACATGATGCTCGACGGCAGAACAGCGATCATCTACGGCGGCGGCGGATCCATCGGCGGTGCGATCGCCCGGGCGTACGCGGCCCAGGGCGCCCGGGTCTTCCTGGCCGGCCGGACCCGCGCCACCCTCGCCGCGGTGGCCGATCCGATCGGTGCGGAGATCGCCGAGGTCGACGCCCTGGACGAGCGGGCGGTCGACGCGCACGCCGATGAAGTGGCCGCGGCCACCGGCGGGATCGACATCTCGGTCAACGTGATCGCCGACAGCGACGTGCAGGGTACGGCCATGGTCGACATGCCGGTCGAGGACTACCTGAGCCCGGTCGTCACCTCCGTACGCTCGAAGTTCCTGACCGCCCGGGCCGCCGCCCGGCACATGAAGCCCCGGCGCTCCGGGGTGATCCTGACCTTCGGTGGTTCGGGCGACCGCGCCGCCGCGGGCCGGTATCAGCTCGGCGGCCTGGTGACCGGCTTCGAGGCGATCGAGGCGATGCGCCGGCAGCTCGCCACCGAGTTGGGCCCGTACGGGATCCGGGTGCTCACCCTGCAGACCGGCGGGGTGCCGGAGGCCATCCCGGCGGCCTTCGAGGGTCGCGCGGCGATCGAGGCGGAGCTGACGGGGCAGACTCTGCTCGGCCGCACGGCGACCCTCGCCGACGTCGGACAGGTGGCGGTCTTCGCCGCCTCGGACTGGGCCCGCACGATCACCGGCGCCGCCCTCAACATGACGTGCGGCGCCGTGCTCGACTAGGCCGCCGGACCGCTCCGGTCAGGCCGCCTGGATCAGCGAAACCGCGAAGAGGTCCGCCGGGTCGGTCCAGAAGTGCCGCAGGGCGAAGCCGGCCGCGGCCAGCTCGGCGGAGAGCCCGTCCCGGCGGAACTTCGCCGAGATCTCCGTGCGCAACTCCTCGCCGGCGGCGAAGTCCACGGTCAGGTCCAGATCGCGGATGTGCACGCGCTGCGCCGAGCCGGCCCGCAGCCGCATCTCGATCCACTCCTGCTCGGCGTTCCAGAGCGCGACGTGGGCGAACGCATCCACGTCGAAATCGGCGCCGAGCCGGTGGTTGACCACCCGGAGCACGTTGCGGTTGAACTCGGCGGTGACCCCGGCCGCGTCGTCGTACGCGGGCACCACGACCGCCGGGTCCTTGACCAGGTCGGTGCCGAGCAGCAGCCATTCCCCGGGTTGCAGCACGGCCCGCAGCCGGGACAGGAACTCGGCGCGTTCGGCCGGGACCAGGTTGCCGATGGTGCCGCCGAGGAACGCCACCATCCGGTTGTCGCCGTCCGGGATGTGCGCCAGGTGCCGGGTCAGGTCGCCCACGACACCGCGGACCGCCAGCCCGGGGTAGCGCACGGCGAGCCGGTCGACGGCCTCGCCCAGCGCGGACGCCGACACGTCGAGCGGGACGAAAGCGCCGAGCGTGCCGTGCGCGAGCAGCGCGTCCAGCAGCAGCACCGTCTTCTCCGAGGAGCCCGAGCCCAGCTCGACCAGGGTCTTGGCCTCGGTGATGCGGGCGATGGCGGCGGCGTGCTCGGTGAGGATCGCGCGTTCCGTACGGGTCGGGTAGTACTCGGGCAGCCGGGTGATGTCCTCGAACAGCTCGCTGCCCCGGGCGTCGTAGAACCATTTCGGGGGCAGCCACTTCGGGGTCGCGGTCAGCCCGGCGGCCACGTCGCTGCGCAGCGTACGGTCGAGGTCCTGATCGTCGAGATGGATCTCCAGCGCGCTCATGATCTCCCTAAGACGGTGATGTCCAGACCGGACGGGGTGGCGACGAGCAGACTGCCGTCCGGCACGGCTCGCCAGGCCGGGCCGGGATCCAGGGGTTCGGAACTGACCAGCACGGACGCGGGGCCGGTGCGCACGGACAGGGCGTGGCCGGCGGTGCTGGCGACGATCTGCTGCCCGTCGGTGAGCAACAGGTTGAGCCGGGAGCCGGGCGCGGCCGCCGAGACCTCCACGACCGTCTCGGCCAGCGCCCGCGCGGCCGGCACCCCGGACCGCAGCCGGTCGCGGACCAGCGCCCAGAGCAGCGCCGCATCGGTGGGGGCGTCGAGGGTCAGTAGGTCGCGCACCGGCAGCCGGCCGGCCGGCCCGGCCACGGAGTCGGGCCAGCCCCGCACGACGCCGTTGTGGCTGAACAACCACGGTCCTTCGGCGAACGGCGCCGCCGCCGTCTCGACCACCGGCATGCCGACCGTGGCCGAGCGGACCGCTGCCAGCACCCCGCCCGCCACGGTGTGGGCGGCGAGCGCCGGTAGGGCGGCGTCCGACCAGACCGGGGCCGCGCTGCGGTAGCGCACCGGATCGGCGTTGCCGCCCGGATACCAGGCCACGCCGAAGCCGTCGGCGTTGATCGTGCCGCCGCCGCGCATGTCCTGCGGCGCCCACGCCTGCCGGGCCAGGGCGTGCGGCGCCTCGAACAGCAGCTCCGCCAGCGGTACGGGTGATCCGAGATAGGCCAGGTGCCGGCACATCAGTGGGCGCCGGGCCCGGCGTCGCGGGCACAGCGGAAGCCGCTGAAGATCTGCCGCCGGATCGGGTGGTCCCAGTTGCGGAAGGTGCCCCGGCAGGCGGCCCGGTCGGTGCCGAACGAGCCACCGCGCAGCACCCGGTAGTCGCCGCCGAAGAACACCTGCGAATACTCCTCGTACGGGAACACGGCGAAACCCGGGTACGGGTGGAAGCCGGAACTCGTCCACTCCCACACGTCGCCGATGAGCTGGTGCACGCCCAGCGGTGAGGCACCGTCCGGATAGGCACCGACGGGCGCGGGCGACAGGTGGCGCTGGCCGAGGTTGGCGTGCCGGGCCTCCGGCGGCTCGTCGCCCCACGGGAAGCGCCGGGAGCGGCCGGTCACCGGGTCGTGCCGGGCCGCCTTCTCCCACTCGGCCTCGGTGGGCAGCCGGCGTCCGGCCCACGCCGCGTACGCCTCCGCCTCGAAGAAGCACACGTGCACCACCGGCTCGTCCGGCACGATCCGCCCGGTACGCCCGAACGCCGTGGCCGCCCAGCCGTCGCCGTCACGCCGCCAGTGCAGCGGCGCGGTCAGCCCGGCCGTCTGCCGGTGTGCCCAGCCCCGCTCGCTCCACCATCGCGGATCGTCGTAGCCGCCCGCGTCGATGAACTCCGCGTACCGGCCGTTGGTCACCGGGGCCGCGTCGATGAAGAAGGCGGGCACGTCCACTGTGTGCGCGGGCCGTTCGTTGTCCAGTGCCCACGGCTCGGTGTCGGTGCCCATGGCGAACGGGCCGCCCGGGATCAGCACCTCGCCGGCGACGGGCACCCGGGCCGGTGGGGGTGGATCGGCCGTCAGCACGGGCGCGCCGGTGCGCAGCTGGTGGGTGGCCAGCATCGTCTCGTCGTGCTGCTGCTCGTGCTGCACGATCATGCCGAAAGCGAACCCGTCGGCCAGCAACGGCCGGCTCTCGTCCAGCCGGACCCGGTCCAGCACGTCGAGGGCCTTGTCGCGCACCTGCTCCACGTACGCGCGGGCCTCGGCCGGACCGAGCAGCGGCAACGCGGGCCGGTCGCTGCGCGGATGCTTGAACGCGTCGTAGAGCTCGTCGATGTCACGGCGTACCGGCTCGCGGCCGCCGACGTCGCGGACCAGCCACAGCTCCTCCTGGTTGCCGACGTGCGCGAGGTCCCAGACCAGCGGGGACATGATCGGTGAGTGCTGCCGGACGAGATCGGCGTCGTCCACGGCGTCGGTCAGCAGCGCCGTGCGGGCGCGGGCGCGCTCCAGCTCGGCGGCGACGGCGAGGCGCAGGTCCTGAGTCATCGGTGCGCGTCCTTCCGGGTGCCGGCGCGGTGCAGGCGCCGGTCGAGAATGTCGGTGACCACGTCCTGCAGCGCGGGCCGCAGGCCGGTGCTGTCGAGGTTGCGGCAGGCGAGATCCAGCAGGTCGGTGGCGGTGCGCCGGATGTCGGGGTCGGCCAGCCCGGCGCGGGCGGCGGTCACCCACTGGCCGGCGGTGGCGGCCGCGACGGCCCGGGCCGCGTCGGTGGTCGCGTCGTCCGCGAGCAGGGCCACCATGACCGCGGCCGGGGCGATCCACTCCGTGCCGGGCTGGGTGTCGAGGTAGCGGACCTCGAGATAGCCGCGCGGGCGGACCGGCGGGAACAGCGTGCTGAGGTGATAGTCGAGGTCGTCCACCCGGGGCGGGCCGGGCAGGGCGCCGTCGATCCAGTCGGCGAAGGTCAACTTCGCCGGCACGTCCCACGGCTCCTCGCCGCGGCGGACACAGAGCAGGGGTGCGGCGAGGGCGTAGTCGGCCCAGCCGGTGGCCAGATCGCCGGGGGTGCCGACCGGTCTGGTGCGGCGCGGGTCGATGCCGTACCAGGTGGCCATGCGGGCCGAGGCCCAACCGGTGTCGCGGCCCGCGTGCCGTCCCGAGGTGGCGAAGGTGGCCAGCAACGCCGGCCCCACCTCGTGCAGGGCTCCCCAACGGTGCGGTAACTGCTGCTCGGTGCCGGCGTCGAGACAGATCTGCAGGCCGGCGGTGCTGCACATCATGGTCCGGCCGTGCCGGCCGCGGGCGTCGAAGCTGCGCTGCATGGCGGCGTACCGCGGGGTCTGCAGCATGCGCCGGGGTGCCCGGTGCGGATCGAGGCCGGTGTCGCCCAGGACCAGGCCCGAACGGGCGAGCAGGGCAGTGAGGTGCGCCTGGTCGGCGCTGAGGGATTCGTACAACTCGGTGAGGGAGCCGGCCGGCGCCGAGGAGATCTCGAGCTGGCCGCCGGGCTCGACGGTCACCGCGCCACCGCCGGGTAGCAGTGCGCCGGGGTGGGGATTGCCGAGTGCGGGTGGTGCGTGCGTGCCTAGGGCTGTGCGGAGGTCCGCGGCTTCCAGATAGGCCGCCGGGGCGTCCGAACGATGAACGGTCCATTCCAGCTCGACGCCGATGCGCTGCGGTGGGCCGGTCTTGAAGCAGATGCCGGAGATGTGATCGGCGGCCTGAGCGAGATGCCGTAGGACGCCTTCGGACAGTGGGCGGTTCGCACTGAAGGTAGCCATGCCCCTCCCCCGAGTAGTCAGCCCTTGGGGACATTACCCACAACGGATCAGTCCGGATAGGTGGGCTGCACCACTTTCATCGATTGTTCAGGGGCGGGTCGCCTGCACCAGGAACCGGTGCGCGGTAGCGGTGTAGTGGCCATGGGTGCGGATCAGCGCGTCTATCCGGCGCAGGGCGCGCTCGTACCGCTGGGGAGTGAAATCGCGGATCTGCCACGGCACCGCGCGCAGCTGATAGACCAGTGCCCCGATGTCGTGGAAGGTCAGCGGCGGGCGTTCCTCGCGGACGTCGGTCACGACCAGTCCGGCCGCCTCCAGCGCCGCGACGGCCTCCGTCGCCGTCCAGCTCGTCGCGTACGGCGGCGGGGCACCCAGCTCGGCGTTCAGATCCCGCAGATCGTCGCTGCCGACCTGCTGGCTCAGCAGCGTCCCACCGGGCCTGAGCAGGCGAGCGATGTCCTCAGTGGGCAACCGGCCGTGCCGGCTGAGCACCACGTCGAACTCGTCCTCCCCACCCGGCAGCTCGGTGACCACCGACACCCCGAACGGCGCCAGCCGGTCCCGCGCGACCGGCACATTCGGCGCCCAGCCCTCCACCGCGACGGTGTGCGCGGGCAGCGGCGCCAGCTCCACGAGCAGCTCACCACCGCCGGTGTCCAGGTCCAGCAGGCTGTCCGCCGGCCGCAGCAGGGGACGGGCCAGGTCCGGATAGGACCAGGACGGATCCGAGCCGACCGCGCGGCCGTCGAGCCAAGCGAACTCCCAGCCGGTGATCGGCACCCCGGCGGCCTCGCCGACGAGGTGGTCGTACTCCGCAGCAGAACGCATGCCCGACGGTAACCGGGTGGCTCCGGCCCGCGCGACCGGGATACACCCGGTCTACGATCCGGACATGGTGCGCCTCGGCGGTCGGACGCAGGTCGCAGCGATCGATGCGCGACCGTTCCTCGCCGCCCTGCCCGAGCTGCTGGCCGGGTGGCGCGCGCTGAACTTCGTCGACGGCGTGGTCCGGCATCCGGTCACCGAGCGGGCCCACGGCGGGTTGCGGGTGGTCGACGGCCGGCATCCGTACCCGGGCGTGGCCTACCGGCTGGTGCTGCGCGAGGACGAGGTGCCCGCGCCGACGGCGGAGGAGGCGGCGGTCGCGGCCCGGCTGGTGCACGCCGACGCGGTGGCCGCGACCGAATGGGAACGCGGCCGGATCGCGGCGGCCCGGGCCACCGGGCGGGTGGCGACAACCTGGCACACGTACGCGATCACGCTCGAAGCCGACGAGCAGGAACGGACGCGTTTCACGGTGCACCACACCGACACGGACACCCGGGCGCGGGTCGAGCTGTCCCCGGGACCGATCGGCCTGCTGCTGGAGGTGCCGGACTGGCTCGGTGCGCGGGGACTGCTCAGTGGGGTGGTGACCGTGCGGATGTCGGTCGATGCGAGCCGGCTGCCGCCGTACGGGAACGAGGAGCCGCAGCTGGTCGCGACGGTGACCCACCCGCGGGCCCTGGGCAGCGGGGAGCTGACGGTGGCCGCGGCCGAGCCGGGCCGCTGGTCGGTGACCGCCCGGGCGGGTGCTCGCGGGGTGGGGTGGCTGCGGCCGCTCGTCGGGCTGCTCGCGCCGCTGGTCAAGGGGCCGGTGCAGCGCGGGCTGGACGATTTCCTGGCGGGGCTGCCGGGGCGGTTCGAGGCCCTGAACAGGGAGATCACGGCGCGCTATCCGACGCCGCCGGATCCGCGGACGCTGGGCGGGCAGGTGCTGGCCGACCTGGTCTCCGCTATCCCGACCACCGTCCCCGCGCCGGCCTGACCTGCCGGGCCTCGCGGGCTTGATCGGGCCTGGTCCTGCGGCTTGATCGGGCCTGGTCCTGCGGGCTTGATCGGGCCTGCCCCTGCTGGCTTGATCGGGCCTGGCCCTGCGGGCTTGATGGCGCCTGGTCCTGCGGGCTTGACCCGGCCGTGCCGGCCTGGTCTGGCTGCTCGCGGCCGATCAGGCCAGGGCGGGCTCGATGCGGCGGAGCAGGCCCGGCCAGCCGCTGCCCATGCCCTTGAGCGAGATGCTGCCCGGGACAAAACCGGCATGCTTGAGGAACAGCCGGGTCCCGGAGCCCTCGGGCTCGAGCCGCCACGTGATCGTGGTGTCGAGGCTGCCCTCGGCGAACGTGTACACCAGCAGCCGCTCCGGCTCGACCTCCAGCACCTCGCACGGCTGCTGTCCCCAGCTGCCCATGTCCATGGTGAAGCGGTGTCCCACGATCGGTTTGATGTCGCCCGCGGCCCACCACCGGGCCAGCAGCTCGGGCTCCGTCAGCGCACGCCAGACGGCGGCGGGCTCCCGAGCGATGAACTGGTCCAGTTCGATGTCGGTCTTGTCGGTCACCGGTCGTCTCCCTCTTCCTCGACGAGCTCACGCAGCGCGACCAGGCGGTCCCGCCAGTAGCGCTCGAACGGATGCAGCCACTCCTGGACGCCGGCGAGCGGCTCGGCGGCCAGGTGGTAGTAGCGGTGCCGGCCGCGCGGCTCCTCGCGGACGAGGCCGGCCTGGCGCAGGACCGCGAGGTGCTCGGAAACCGCGGGGCGGCTCAGCTCGAAGTGCCCGGCCAGCTCCCCGGCGGCGCGGGGGCCGTCCCGGAGAGCGACCAGCAGCCGGCGCCGGACCGGGTTGGCCAGCGCCGCGAACACGTCACCGTCAGGCACGCCGCCCATGATGCGTCGGAGATCCCCGACATGTCAACAATCTCCGACACATCTTGGTCGGGTAGGCATCGCGGACGGCGCCTGGTGGTGGTCCCGGGTGGCTGCTCTGCTGCCGTTCCCCAGCTCGTCCACATCACGTCGTTCGTGCCGAAGGCCGGGGAGTCCCTGGCGACCTTCGCCGGTAGCCCCCGGTGGTGTCCCTGAACGGCATGCCCAGCGCCATCCGGCAGCGAGCCGGCCCCGTTCCTGGATTTCGCCGCTGACGGCACCTTCGGCGTCCGCCGTGAGCTGACCGGGGAGCTGTGCCTGCCGGCCTGCGACGCCGCGGCGGTCGGGGGCGCAGGCCCGGCTGACTCGCCAGCCGGCGTCGGGGGCGGCTACACCCGTCACCGTCGCGGCCCGGCAGGACATCCCCAGCACCTACCTGGTGCGCGCCGAGGACCGTGCGACCCCGCCGGAGCTGCAGCGCACCCGGGCCGGCCGTACGGCGGAACTGCCCACCGGCCACCACCCGAGGCCGTCGCACCTGGTGGCGGCCGAGTTCCGCGCCGCCGCGGGGGTCACTCGCTGATCGTGTCGAGGATCTTGCGGGCGTCGTCGTCCAGGCGGACCCGGCGGGCCGTCATGTTGTCGATCAGGTGGCCCAGCGACGAGGTGCCGGGGATGAGCAGCACGTTCGGGGCCAGCTCGAGCAGCCAGGCCAGCGCCACTTGGGAGGGCTCCGCCTCGAGCCGCTCCGCGACGGCGATCAGGTCCGGGTGGGTGAGCAGCCGGTTGACCCCGCCGAAGGCCGAGCCGAGCGGGAAGAACGGGACGAACGCGATACCGAGCTCCTGGCACTCGCGCAGCAGCGGCAGCGACTCCCGGGCCAGCAGATTCAGGGAATTCTGCACGCAGACGATCTCGGTGCGCTGAACCGCGTGCACGAGCTGCTCGCGGGTCACGTTGCTCAGCCCGATGCCGGCGATCAGCCCCTCGTCCCGCAGGGCGATCATCGCGTCGAGCTGCTCGTCGAACGCGCCGCCGCCGTCCATCAGCCGCAAGTTGACCGCGTCGAGCCGGTCGACCCCCAGCGAACGCAGGTTGTCCAGCACGCCGGCCCGCAGCTGCTCGGGCTCCATCGCGGGCAGCCAGCGCCCGGTGCTGTCACGGGCCGCACCGACCTTGCTGACCAGGACCAGATCCTCCGGGTACGGCCGCAGCGCCTCCCGGATCAGGTCGTTGACCACGTCCGGCCCGTAGTACTGCGCGGTGTCGATGTGGTTGGCGCCCAGCTCCACAGCCTTGCGGAGGACGTCGAGGGCGGTGTCGCGGTCACGCGGTGGCCCGAAGGCCCCGGGCCCGGCGAGCTGCATCGCGCCGAAGCCGATCCGTCGCACCGAACGGTCGCCGAGCGGAAAGGTGTCATCAGTCACGACCCTCACTCTACGATTCCCACCCGATTCCGCCAGGCGACGCCGAAATGCCCGACCCCGATCCGCGACCGCCGAGACTGACCAGGTCCGACCGCCGAGGCCGGCCGGCCTGCCATGCCGGGGCCGACCGGGTCGGCGACCGCCGGGGCTGGCCAGGTCCGTGACCGCGGAGGCGGCCGGCGCGTCATGCCGGGGCCGACCGGGTCGGCGACCGCCGGGGCTGGCCAGGTCCGTACCGCGGAGGTGGTCGGCCCGTCATGCCGGGGCCGACCGGGTCAGCGACCGCCGAGCCGGTCGGCGTCAGCCGCAGAGGCCGGCCAGGATCTCCGTGATCGTCTCGGGCTTGTGCCGCAGGGTCGCCCGCCCGATAGGCAGTTCGCACCGCACCACCTCCGGGTCACCCGTCTCGACCGCGTTCGGCCACACCCACAGCCCGGTCTCCTCCGAGATCCGCTTGGCGTTCATCCGGAAGCGTTCCGCCGTCGTCGCGAACAGCAGATGCATCATCGGCGTCTGCGGCGGATCCGGCACCACCCGCACCTCGGGCACCCCGCCCAGCGCCGTCGCGATGGCCCGGGCGTGGGCCAGCCGGGCCGGCATCTCGGCCAGCGTCGCGTCGAGCAGGCCGAGCGCCGACGACGCCGCCGGCCACATCGCGAACAGGGTCCCGCCCAGCCGCCCACGCCACTCACGCACCTGGGCGATGTCCTCCTCCGGCCCGGCGACGCAGCAGCCCGGCAGCGCCCCGACGTCCTTGTAGAACGAGACGTACACGGTGTCGAACAGCTCGGCGATCTCGGCGGGCGGCCGTTCGTAGCCGGCGGCGGCCTCCCAGAGCCGGGCGCCGTCGAGGTGCACGGCCGCGCCTCGGTCGCGGGCCCACGAGGTCTGCGCGACCAGCTCGTCCCACGGCGGCAGCGTCCCGCCGAGATCCCGTTGCGGCAACTCCAGCACGAGCGCCGCCACCGGCTCGGCCACGCTCAGCAGGTCGCTGCGGCGGATCAGCCGTTCGAAGTCGCCGACCGGCCGCCCGACGAGCTGGTGCAGCCGCGCGTAGCCCTGCCCCTCGTGCCGTTCGAGGTGCGAGTACGGATGCCAGACGATCGTGCGGCTGGTGCGCTGATCGGCGTGCACCCGCAGGACGGCGCCCTGGGCCATCGTGCCGCTGGGCAGGAACACGGCGGCCGGCTTGCCCAGCAGCGCGGCGACGTGCTCCTCGAGCTCGGCCACCACGCCACCCTCGCCGTACAGGTCGGGACGAGCTTCGGGATCGATCGAGGCGAGCAGCTCCGGCGGCCGTACCAGCCCGTTGCCGAGCAGGGAGTCGGTGCAGGCGGCCCGCCTTGCGCTGATGTCGTCTTCCACCGGGCCAGTGTGTCGTGTTCCCGTGCTGGTGTCAGGCAGGTTAGCGGCGCACCGGCATGAGGATCGAGAACGTGCCGCTGCCTCGTACGGCCAGGGGTTTGATCGGTCCGTCCAGTTCGAGGACCAGCTGGCCCGCGCCGCCGGCGTCGAGGGCCTGGAGCAGGAACTCGCGGTTGACCGCCACGTGCGCCTCCTCGTCGGCGGCCCACTCCGCCTCGGCCGCCACCCGCAGCGAACCGGCCGGATCCACCGCCAGGACGGTCAGGTCGAACGGCTTGCCGTTGTGCTCGCGCGACACGGCCGGCACCTCCTCGACGGCCGCGCGCAGGGCCGCCACGTCGACCGTCACCTGGCGGCTGCCGGCCGCGCCGAGGTCGACCAGCCGGTGGTGGTCGGGGAAGCCGACGTCCAGCGGCTTGCCCTCGATGCGCCGGCCGCCGACCTCGGCCCCGAGCAGCTCGGGAGTCAGCAACAGCACCACCTCGTCGTCGCGGGTGAGCAGCCGGCGCAGCTCGTCGACGAACGGCAGGGGAGCGACGAGCCGGGCCGGTGGCCCCGAGACGGCGGCGGCGGCCTCGGCAACGGCCAGCCGGTAGCGGTCCGTCGTCACCACGGTCAGCGCGGCGGTCTCTGTCTCGAACAGCACACCGCCGAGGATGGGCAGCTCGGGATCGGTGCAGGCGGCGAAACGGACCGCGTCTAGCGCGGCGGCCAAGGCGGCGGCGGGCAGGGTGATCCGGGTCATGGTGGTCTCCTCGGGATCCAGCAGGGCGTGGACGCGGGAGAGCTCACGACGGGCGTCGGCGAGGCCGTCCTCCAGCCGGCGCAGGTGCTCGTCGAGCAGCTTGCGGACCGCCGGGGGATTGCTCAGCTCGGCGACCGCGCGGGTGATCCCGGCGACCGGCATCCCCACCCGGCGCAGCCCGGCCACCAGGCGGGCGGCCCGCAGCTGCTCGTCGCTGTAGCGGCGGTAGCCGGTCAGGGCGTCGACCTCGGCCGGCACCAGGACCCCGGCGCCGTCGTAGAACCGCAGCGCGCTGATGCTCAGCCCGCTGGCCCGCGAGATCTCCCCGATGCCGTACATGTCGTCGCTCTCCACACCTGGAACCCTGCTGCCTCGACCTGCTCGAGGGTCAAGCGCCTGTGCGATCGTGCAGGCATGGCGCGTGACGTGGTGATGGTGAACGGTCTGCCGGGATCGGGCAAGAGCAGCCTGGCCCCCCGGCTCGCGGCCGCGCTCGACGGCGCCTGCCTCGGCAAGGACCGGATCAAGGAAGCCCTGGCCGACGCGGTGGTGACCGAGGTGCCGGAGCTCGGCGCGGTGGCGATGGACACGGTATGGACCCTGGCCGCGGCGGTGAGCGGCATGGTCGTCGTGGACTCGTGGTGGTTCCGGCCGCGCGACCTGGAGCAGGCCCGGGCCGGCCTGGCCCGGACGGGAGCGAAGGCGACCGTCGAGATCTGGTGCGACGTGCCCGCCGAGCTGGCCCGCTCCCGCTACATCGCGCGCAAGCGGCACGCGGTGCACGCCGACGCGGAGAAGCTGGCCACCGAGTGGACCGGCTGGGCGGCGGCCGCCGTACCCCTGGCCCTGGGCCCGGTCATCCGGGTCGACACCGCTCGTACGGTGGACATCCGCGCCCTCGCCGACGACGTACGGGCTGCCCTGTGGACGAGCTGACCCGCCTGCGCCGCGCCCGCTGCCCCTCGGGGAACATGGTCAGGTTCTCCGAGGGGTAGCGGAACCAGCGTCAGTCCGTGACTGTTCCGGTCACCGTGCCCAGCTCGGGCGCTTCCTCTTCCCAGCCGAACACCGTCGGGTGCAGCTGCACCACCTCGTCCGGCTCGTCCGCGGAGTCGGTGACGGTCGGGATGGTCAGGTCGGCGGTCAGTTCACCGGCCTGCACCCCGGTCCACGGCAGCAGATAGGTCTCCGACAGCGGCCGGGACGGCAGCGGGTCCTCGCCCGAGTTGTCGGTGAACCAGGTCGGGTCGACGTCCGTGCTGGACAGCTCGGTCCCGGTGGCCGGCGGCTCGACGCCGGCCTCGATCCAGATCGGGGTCTCGGCGATGGTGGAGAGCCGGATCCGCCAGGTGAGCGTTCCGCCCTCGGCGACCCGGTCGGCGACCGGCTCGACGGTGATCTTCGGGGCGGGGTCGTCGTTGGCGGCGATGACCGCGCCCTGGTAGTCGCCGATCACCGTGCCGCGGACGGCCTTGGCGTTGAGGGTGGTGGCGTCGCCGGTGCCGAAGAGCGTGTCCCCGTTGACCTTGACCGGGACCCGGATCGTGCTGCTGCCGGGCCGGACGGTGGCCAGCCAGGACTTCGTTTCGTACGTGGCCGGGTCGGTCAGGAACAGCCGCACCTGACCGTTGCCGCGCCCGGTGACCTTGACCGGCACCTCGTACGTGCGGCTGCCCGAGTCACCCTCGACGACGTTCAGCTCGCCGATGTCGATGCGGGGCAGGGCGACGGGACGTGCCGCCGGAGTGCCCGGCCGCCAGCCCCACGCGTCGATGAGCCAGGCCTCGCCGGTGGCACTGCGCGGGATCAGCTCCAGCTTCGCCACTTTGCCGCGGACCTGCTTGAGCGGCACCCGCACTTCCTGACCCCAGTACGAGGTCGTGTTCTGGCTGCCGGGCAGGCCGTCGAGGCTTACCTCACCGAGGGCGGTGCGGCGGCCGGCGGTGTCGGTGACGGCCACGCCGAACCGGTTGCCGGTCGTGTTGGGCGGCACCACCAGCCGCATGGCCAGGTCGCGGGCGCCGGAGACGCTGACCGGCCGGCTGGGCCGCAGCGTGACCGCCTGGCCCGGGGCGGACCACTTCAGGTCGACGGCGTAGCGGCCCGGCTCACGGGCGAAGCCGAACGGGACGAAGTGTGGCGACGGGCTGAACCAGCTCTCCGTGGTCAGGCACGCCTTGGCCGCGTCGTCGGTGACCTGCTCGCACAGTCGGCCGCCGGTGACCTTGACGGACTCGTCGGGGATCAGTGCCGCCGTGCGTCCGGCGCCGATGGCGTGGCTGAGCACCCGGGCGGGGTCGGCCGACGGGGCGCGTACGCCGGTGCCGTCGAGCAGCGGCCGGACCCGGTCATCGCCGCCGACGAAGAGCCGTGCGGCGGCCGCGATGTACGTCGCACCGACCGTCTGCTCCTGCTGGGCCGTGAGCCGCGTCGCGGTGCCCGGCGAGCACACCGGGTCGGGGTCGTCCCCGCTGAAGAAGTCGTCGAAGGACGGTGCCTGCGACTGTCCCGGTGTCCACTCGGTGTTGAAGAAGTTGTGGTTGGCGCCGATCGCGTACAGGGAGCTGTGCAGTGCCTTGCCCCGGCTGACGCCGCGGGTGGCGTCGACGAAGATCTGTCCCTGCAGGTCGGAGACGTCGCCGTCACAGCCGGGCAGGATCGTCGCGGACGGCACGTCCGGCACCGGGTTCTGGCCGAAGATCGTCGGGCCGATCAACAGCAGGCCGCGGATCGTCCAGCGGACCTTGCCGTGGTAACCGTCGGCGGCGGCCGGCGGCGGGGTCAGGCTGTCCATCGCGGCGCGGCTGACGCCCTCGCCGCCCCGGGAGTGACCCATCAGGAACACCTTGGACAGGTCGGCCCGCGGCGCGGACTTCACGATGGCGGGGGCGTTCGCCCGTCCGGCGCCGGCCCAGTCGGCCCAGCGGGCGAGGTGCTGGCGGACCAGCGAGGAGCGGGCCTGGGCGCCGCCGTCGGCGGCGGCGAAGTCCTGGCCGTTGATGCCGTTGGCCGAGATCGAGACGGTGACGTAGCCCTGCGAGGCCAGCAGCTGCTGGGCCTGGAGGTAGCCGCGGTGGCTGGGCACCGGCTCGGTGCCCGCACCGCACGGCCAGTCGCCGGTCAGCGCTTCCTCGTCGGCACCCTTGAAGCAGGTGTAGTGCCGCCCGTGCAGGAACAACGCGAGCGGACGGTTGCCGGGCGCTCCCTGCGGGGCGACCACGACGCCCTGCATCTCCACGGGCTCCGGGAAGTCGGGCAGCTTGACCCCGGCCAGCGAGTATTCGCCGGTGACGGTCCGGTACGGCCCCTTGACGCCGGGATCGACCTTGTTGGCGGGCAGCGCCCGGGGTGCCGGCACCGCGGCCGCCCGCTTGCGCGCCGGTGCCGGGGCGTCGACGTCGAGCCGCTTGCCACCCGCGCGTACCTGGAGGTCCCGCAGGTCCTTGGCGTGCTCCAGCGGCAGCCGGAACGTACGGTCGTCGGCCGCCGCGCGGGGCCGGCCCAGCAGCCGGTCACCGGCGTAGAACTCGACCGCCGCGTCGCCCATCGGGATCCGCTCGCCGGACCGCCAGGTCAGCTGGCCGTCGGTCACCGACCAGCCGTCGTCGGCCGCCGGAGCGGGTGGCGCGGCCCAGGCCTGCCCCGCCCCGCTCACCAGTAATGCCGCGGCCAGCGCCGCCGATACGAGGAGTCTTCGCATGCCCCGTGTATACCGAATACATGCAAATGGTTCGATTGATGGCTAAACAAGCAGGGTGGTGGCCACGCCGGCCATCACCACGGCGATCAGGCCGTCCAGCACCCGCCAGGCCGCCGGCCGGGACAGCACCGGGGCCAGCCGGTGCGCACCCAGGCCCAGCGCGGAGAACCACACACCGCTCGCCACCGCGGCGCCGATCCCGAACAGCCACCGGTGCGGGTGCTGCTGGGCCACCGAGCCGAGCAGCAGCACGGTGTCCAGGTACACGTGCGGGTTGAGGTAGGTCAGCGCGAGGCAGGTCAGCAGGGTCGCGCGCAGGGTGGCGGGAGCCTGGCCGGTCGGCTTCAGCGTGCCGGGCCGCCACGCCCGCTTCGCGGCCAGCGCGGCGTAGGTGAACAGGAACGCGGCCCCGGCCCAGCGGATGACGGTCACGGCCGTCGGCCGCGCGGTCACGACCGCGCCCAGCCCGGCGATCCCGGCCGAGATCAACATCAGGTCCGAGACGGCGCAGGTCAGAACCACCGGGAGTACGTGCTCACGGCGCAGTCCCTGGCGCAGGACAAACGCGTTCTGGGCGCCGATGGCGACGATGAGCACGAGCGAGGCAGCGAAGCCGGCGACGGTGGAAGTGAGCACACCGTCGACGCTAGGACCGATGCGTGATGTACTCCAGCTAAAGATCCTTCACGAACATTAGGGATTCTGTACGTGGACGCGGTGCAGCTGGCGACGTTCCAGGCGGTGATCGAGGGCGGCAGCTTCGAGGCCGCCGCCCGTACGCTGCACGTCACCCCGTCCGCGGTGAGTCAGCGGATCAAGGCTCTCGAGCAGGCCGTCGGGCAGGTGCTGGTCCGCCGGGCCAAACCCTGTGAGGCCACCGAGGCGGGACAGGCGCTGGTCCGGCTGGCCGGCCAGATCGCGCTGCTCGAACGCGAGGCCCTCTCGGCGGCCCGGGGCGTGCCCGGCGGCGACGGCCGGACCCGGATCTCGGTCGTGGTCAACGCCGACTCGTTGCACACCTGGTTCCTGCCCGCGCTGGCCGCGCTGCCGGCCCAGCCGGCGCTGAGCTTCGAACTGCACCAGGACGACCAGGACCACACCGCGGAGCTGCTGCGCGCGGGTACGGCGATGGCCGCGGTGACCGCACAACACGTGGCCGTGCAGGGTTGCCGGGTGGAGAAGCTCGGCGCGATGCGCTACCTGGCGGTGGCCGCCCCGGGCCACTTCACCGGTTTCGCCACCACGCCGATGCTCGTCTTCAACCGCAAGGACCGCCTCCAGCACCGCTTCCTGGAGGCGCTGGGCAGCGGCGACCTGGAACCGCCGATCACCTACATCCCGGCGGCGCACGCCTTCGTCGAGGCGATCCGGCTGGGCCTCGGGTGGGGCATGATCCCGGAGCAGACGGCCCGCGAGGACATCGCCGCGGGCCGGGGCGTGGACCTGGCGCCGGGCCGGCACCTGGACATCCCGCTCTACTGGCAGTACTGGCGGATGGAGTCGACGGTGCTGACGGCCCTGACCAGCGCGGTCAAGGCCGTCGCGGCCCGAGCGTTGCGTTAGTCGTTGGCGTGCAGGGCGGCGTTGAGCTCGATGCCCGTACCCTTGCGCGGCCGGGCCTCCAGGGCGCCGGTCACCGAGTTGCGCCAGAAGAGCAGGCCGTTGACGCCCGACAGCTCGCGGGCCTTGACCACCCGGCCGTCCGGCAGCGTCAGCTTCGACCCCGCGGTGATGTAACAACCGGCCTCGACGACGCAGCCGTCACCGAGCGAGATGCCGATGCCGGCGTTGGCCCCGAGCAGGCTGCGCTCACCGATGGACACCTTGTCCTTGCCGCCGCCGGAGAGCGTCCCCATGATCGACGATCCGGCGCCGACGTCGGAACTGTCACCGACGACCACACCCTGCACGATGC
Organism: Actinoplanes sp. NPDC048967; assembly: GCF_040649415.1. Taxonomy (NCBI): domain Bacteria; kingdom Bacillati; phylum Actinomycetota; class Actinomycetes; order Micromonosporales; family Micromonosporaceae; genus Actinoplanes; species Actinoplanes sp. NPDC048967. The sequence goes on along the minus strand of NZ_JBEZFL010000002.1, from coordinate 79,944 downwards.
GGCCCTCGACCATGGAGGTGCCGAGCGTGCCGGCGTTGAAGTTGCAGAAGCCCTCGTGCATGACGGTCGTGCCGCTGGCCAGGTGTGCGCCGAGCCGCACCCGGTCGGCGTCGGCGATGCGCACCCCGGAAGGCGTCACGTAGTCGGTCATCCGCGGGAACTTGTCGACCCCGTAGACGGCGAGGTGCCGGCCGGCGGCGCGCTCGATGAAGCGCAGCTCGTCCACCCGGTCCGGCGGGCACGGCCCGGCCGACGTCCAGGCGACGTTGGCCAGCAGACCGAAGATGCCGTCGAGATTCTGCTCGTTGGGCCGCACCAGCCGGTGCGACAACAGGTGCAACCGCAGGTACGCGTCCGAGGCGTCCTTGATCGGGTCGGCCAGCGAGCCGACCTCCACCCGTACCTCGACCGTGGCCAGCCCGGCCAGCGCCTTCGGCCCGGTGAGACCGGCGGGCAGCGTAGGCGCCTCGTCCGGAACGGTGCCGAGACCGAGGAAACCGCTCGGGAACCAGGTGTCGAGCACCTGACCTTCAGCGGTGACGGTGGCGAGGCCGATGCCCCAGGCCGGCGAGGTCGAGATCGCGGTACTCACGCAGCGAACCCTACTAGGAGGGGGCAGCGCCCGTGGCGCCGGTTCAGTAGGGTCCGGCCGGTGAGAAGGGTGTTGTCGTGGTCGCTCGCCGTAGCGATCCTGCTGGCCGCCGCGGTCTGGGGCGGCCTGACCCTGCGCGAGCGCGCGACCTTCGGCACCAAGATCAATGAGGAAGACCTGACCGTCGAGGTCGACGAGGGCGACCGCTTCTCCCTGGCCGTCCCGGACCGCGGCGCCTCCGTCGGCGACGCGTGGTCGGCGGCCGCCACGCCGGACGGGATCGTGGCCGCTGTCGAGGACCGCAAGGTCATGAGCAACGTCTGGGATCGCGTCTTCGGTCCCGAAGCAGGCGGCGGCGCCGGGACCCGCTACTTCATCTACACCGCCGAGACGCCCGGCACGGTGCGGGTGACGCTGGCCAACTGCTTCCAGGGCTGTCGCGACGACGACTCGCGAGGCCTCTCCCGCGAGGTGACCTGGACGGTCACGGTCGGCTGAGGCGGGCCTCGATGATCGCCGCGACGGCGTCGAGCCAGCCGGCGAAAAGCTGATCGTCGCCGTGCGCGACCACCAGCCAGGGACGGACCACCTCGGTCTGCCCCGCCGTCGGCATCGGCTCGGGCAGTCCAGCGGCGAAGGCGATGCCACCGCGCCGCACGACCTCGGCCAGGAAACGCACGGACGCCGGTTGCCCGCCCGCCCGCGCGACCTGCACGGCGGCCGGAACGGCCGCGCCGATCAGCAGCTGCCGGGCCGGATCGGCCGTGCGCAGGGCCGCGGCCACCACTTCAGCGACATCGACGGTCAGCAGGTCGTCATCGGTCCGCACCCCGGCGCGGCTCATCGGCCGGCCACCGCGGGCAGGCGCACTGCGGTCGGCTCGCGCGGGATCTCCGGGTCGATGGCATCGACGTGGCCGTCGGTGAACTCCCGCTCGGTGATCCAGTAGGTGTAACCCCAGGGGTTGTAGATCTGCAGCTGGTTGCCCGAATGCCCGATGACCAGCAACTGGTGGCCCTCCGATCCCTCATCGACCGACAGCGGGACCGGCCGGCCCTCGTCCACCGCGCGCTCGATCTGCGGCAGGACGCCGGCCCGCGACTCGGAGTCCCGGATCTGCACGTCCTCGTAGTGGGTGCCCGTGCGCGGTGCGATCTCCTCGTTGGCGATCGTCTCGGACTGCTCGTCGGTCATCCCCGCGCTGTGGAACGTCTCCTGCCACCAGGCGCGGCCGTCGTCGTAGACCTGAACCTGCTCGTCGCGCAGCCGGTCCGCGAACGCGGCGGGATTGTCGAACTGCGGGTCGCCGGGATGACCGCCGGTGGTGAGCTGCAGGGCGTAGAGCGGGTCGACCTGGGCCCGGGCCGTCACTGTCGACGAGGCCACGCAGGTCGGCAGCGGACCCTGCTGCCATTCCGCGGCACCGAAGTGGTTGGACTGCGTGCCGGGCATCGGGTTCTCGACGTCCAGCGACAGCGGACTCAGATGCTCCCGCAGCCACCCCGGATCGCCACCGTGCCCGGCGATCAACTGGTCGAACCCGGCCACCTCAGCCACCGAATACCCCGCCGCCAACGTCTTCAGCAGGTACGCCCGATGCTCCGGCGAGTAGGCCGTCGCCAGCAGCCCGGTCATCCGTTCCCGGTCCTCGTCGTTCAGCGCCGCCAGCGCCTCCGCCGCCCGCTGGTCCATCGCCGGGGTCAGCACCGTCGTCAGCGGCACCATGGTCCGAGTCCAGCCGGCGCCCGCGATCACCACCTCGTCGACCGCCGACAGCGGGGAGTCGCTGAGCCGGCCGGTGCGGGCCTGCGTCTCGATCTCGTGCAGGGCCGTCGCGAAGTCCTCCGCCGCGTTGCGCATCGAGATGTGCTTGTCGACCCGGCCGTCGATGTGCGCGATCGCCGACGCGTGCTGGTCGCGCATGATGTCGCCCTCGTACTCGAGGTTGGGCACCGGGCCCCAGCTCATCGCCCCGACCGTGGCGGCGATCTCGGCCAGCGAGGCCGCGTTGCCGCGGTCGCCGGGCTCCTGCTGGACCAGCTCGGCGTGCTGCCGTACCTGGTCGCTGATCTGCCGGAACGCCGTCAGCGCACGGAACATGTCGTCGGCGAGCGCCCGCAGCGCTTCGTTCGCGGTGACGTGGGTGTCGCCGGCCCACACGTCGCTGATGCCCTGCTCGCGCAGCACGTCGGCCGCGTCCAGGGCCTTCTCCACCGAGTGCGCCACGGTCCGGCAGTCGTCCGCGATCAGTCGCAGCGCGTCCGCGTCACCGCCGAAGGTCGGCACGGCCGCGGCGGCGGCGCAGGCCTCGGCCAGCTCGTTCGCGCCCCACACGCCGTGCGCGTCGTGGATGTCGTCCTGCAGGTCCTGCAGCCGGTCCAGCTCGTCGCTCATCGGCTGCCGGCCAGCCGGCCGGCGCCGCGAGCGTCCGCCGCGTCGTAGTCGGCGGCGGCCGCGTCGAGAGCGTCGGCCAGCTGGCGGGCCGCCTCGGCCAGGACCTCCGTCTCCTTCTCCCAGGCGGCGATCGCCGACCGGTACGGGCCCGCCGTCGTGTACGTGTCGAAGGCCCCGGCGACCCGGAAGTCCCGTTCGGGTCCACCGGCCTGGATCCCGGCCCGGCGCAGGTGCTCGGCCACCTCGTCCCGCAGCTTCGTCGCGGCTGCCCGTAGCTGTGTCGTGTCGACCTGCATCGTCCGTGCGCCTCCCCAGGTTCCGGACCCGAAAGCCTAGTGGGAAAACACCGCCCGTGTCCGTCCGGTCTCACTCCGCGCATCGGCGTACGGCTTCATGTCCGGGCGGTAATGTGCCGCTCATGGCGAACCCGCTCACCCCTGACGTGCTCGTCGACCCCGTGGTGCTCACCCGCACCCTGGTCGACATCGAGTCCGTCTCCCGCGACGAGAAGGTCATCGCCGACTGCGTCGAGGACGTCCTGAGGCAGGCGCCGCACCTGCGCACCGAGCGGTACGGCAACACGGTCATGGCCCGCACCGAGCTGGGCCGCGCGCAGCGGGTCATCCTCGCCGGCCACCTGGACACCGTGCCGATCAACGGCAACTTCCCGTCCACCGTGGTCGACGACCTGATCTACGGCTGCGGCACCTCCGACATGAAGTCCGGCGTGGCCCTGGCCCTGCACCTGGCGGCGACCCTGCCCGAGCCCGGCTACGACGTCACCTATCTCTTCTACGAGGCGGAGGAGATCGAGTCGCAGTTCAACGGGCTGCACCTGGTCTCGCGGGAGCATCCGGAGTGGCTGCGGGCCGACTTCGCGGTGCTGCTGGAGCCCACGTACGGGGTGGTCGAGGCCGGCTGCCAGGGCACGCTGGCGGCCCGGATCCGGACCCACGGACGGCGGGCGCACACCGCGCGGGCGTGGCGCGGGGTCAACGCGATCCACGCGGCCGGTGAAGTGCTGCGCCGGCTCGCCGATTACCGGCCGCGCACAGTGACCATCGACGGGTGCACGTACCGTGAGGGGTTGAATGCGGTCCGTATCAGCGGCGGTGTGGCCGGCAACGTGGTGCCCGACGAGTGCGAGGTCGAGGTCAATCTGCGCTTCGCCCCGGACCGTTCCGAGAAGCAGGCGCTCGATCACGTGCACGAGGTCTTCGCGGATTTCGACATCGAGGTGACCGACTCGGCGCCCGGCGCACTGCCGGGGCTGGGGGCGGCTCCGGCGCGGGAGTTCCTCACCGCCGTCGGCGCGGAGCCGGCCGCGAAGCTGGGCTGGACCGATGTGTCGCGGTTCGCCGCGATGGGTATCCCCGCACTGAACTACGGGCCCGGGGATCCGGCGCTGGCCCACGCGCCGGACGAGCATGTCGAGATCGGCAAGATCCGCGACGGTGCTGCCACGCTGCACCGATGGCTCACCGCGTACGAGTAGGGTCAGGCCGGGTCGGCGGCGGGCCGGGGTATTTCCACGGTGGTCTCCGGGTCGAAGGCCGGGTCCGCCCCCGGCGGGGGCAGGGCCAGGGCCATCCGGCGTTCCTCGACCACCAGCCGGATGCGCCGCTGCATGCGGCGCTGCATCTTCATACGCTCGTAACGGGTCATCACGGTGGCTCCTCTGCCCAGATGCCCGGCGGTCAGCCGGGCGCCGTGCCTGCGCCGTGCGGGGTTCGGTAACTGTACAGACGCTCCAGAGCTACCGTCCGTTGCTTCAATCTGGCAAAAAGGCCGCCTCGTCGCAATCCTCTTGCCGAAACCCAACCGGTTATTCACCGGTTACGGACCGTCCGCACTACCGTGGTTGCCATGACGGACAGCACCAACGGTCGCAGGCGCGTACCCCCGGAGCGTCATCGCGGCGCCGTCACGCTCCGGCGTGAATCGATGCCCTTGAGCACCGCCGACGAGAAACTGCTCGACTCGCACCATCGCGGTGAGTGGAAGACCAAGGACGCGTGGCGCGCGCTGCGCATCCTGTCGGAGTTCGTCGAGGGCTTCGACACCCTCGCCGACCTGCCACCGGCCGTGAGTGTCTTCGGCTCGGCCCGCAGCACCCCGGACAGCCCCGAGTGTGAGCTGGCCGCGGACCTGGGCGCGGCCCTGGCCGAGGCCGGTTACGCGGTGATCACCGGCGGCGGGCCGGGCGTGATGGAGGCGGCGAACCGCGGCGCGACCGAGGCCGGTGGCATGTCGGTCGGGCTGGGCATCGAGCTGCCGTTCGAGCAGGGCCTCAACGACTGGGTCGACATCGGCATCGATTTCCGGTACTTCTTCGTGCGCAAGACGATGTTTGTCAAGTACGCGCAGGCGTTCGTCGTGCTGCCCGGCGGCTTCGGCACCCTCGACGAGCTGTTCGAGGCGATCACGCTGGTGCAGACGAAGAAGGTCACCCGCTTCCCGGTGATTCTGATCGGTACGGAGTACTGGGGTGGCCTGCTCGACTGGATCAAGGGCCGGCTGCTCGTCGACGGCAAGGTCAGCCCGGAGGACATGGACCTGATCATGCTGACCGACGACGTGGAGGAGGCCGTGCAGTTCATCGTGGACGCCGACGCCGCACTGGCCGAGAACGGGACCAGGTGACGTGGCGGCGATCTGCGTCTTCTGTGCTTCGTCCAGCACCCTCGACCAGCAGTGGCTCGACCTCGCGACCCAGCTCGGCAAGTCCCTCGGCCCCCGCGGCCACAGCCTGGTCTCCGGCGGTGGCTGCGTCGGCATGATGGGCGCGGTCGCCGACGGTGCCCGGGCCGGAGGAGCCCACACGCTGGGCGTGATCCCGCAGACGCTGGTCGACCTGGAGGTCGCGGACACCGGTTCGGACGAGCTCGTCGTCACCACGGACATGGGCGCCCGCAAGAACATCATGATCGAGCGCTCGGACGCGTTCATCACCCTGCCCGGCGGCCTGGGCACGCTCGACGAGCTCTTCGAGGTCTGGACGACCGCGACCCTCGATCTGCACCGCAAGCCGATCGTCCTGCTCGACCCGACGGGCTTCTACGACGGCCTGTGGAGCTGGCTGTCCGGCCTGGCCGACACGGAGTTCGTCCGCCGCCCGGCCCTGGCCCAGGTGACCGTGGTGAGCTCGATCGAAGCCGCGCTGGACACGATCGAGGCCGCCGCCCGGGCGTGACCGACGGATCCGGGAGGCGTCACGCCGGGGCGGGACGACCCGCCCCGGCGTGACCAGGACCTCGGCAGCCCGCCGGGCGACTCGGGGGCACGCCGAGGCACGCCGCTCGCGCGCGGCGTCCGCGCATCGCCCCGGGGACCGCGCGGCGACTTCGATGCTGCCGAGGCAGACCCGGTGTCCCGGCCCTGCCGGACCGGTGCGACACGGGCTGCCGGTCCGGCAGGGGGCTCCGGGCGGAACCAGCTGCTAGATGGGTTTAGCGTGACGTTGCTCCTCCGTGCGCCGCCCGTCAAGGGACCGATTTCGCCAAAGGCGCGCATCGGCGGCCGTCAGTTGGCCGGCGCGTGGAAGACTTCGGTCATGCCGCCGCAACGGGCGACCCTGCTGCAGGTCGCACAACGGGCCGGCGTGTCCCGCAGCACGGCGTCGTTCGTCCTCGCCGGACGCCACGTGGACATGCGCATCTCCGAGGACGCCCGGCAACGCGTGCTGCGGGCGGCCCAGGAGCTGGACTACCGGCCCAACCTGATGGCCCGCAGCCTGCGCACCAAGGTCACCAGGACCATCGCGCTGGTCTCTGACACGCTCGCCTCGGACCCGTACGCGGGCCGGGCCATCCACGGCGCCCTCGCCGCCGCCGTCGCCCACGGCCACCTGCTGTTCATCGGCGAGACCGAGGGCGAGTCCGTGATCGAGGAGAAGCTGATCTCCGACTTCCTGGACCGGCAGGTCGACGCCTTCGTGTACGCGAGCAGGTTCACCCGCTACGTGCGCGTGCCCAAGCTGCTCAAGGGCCGGCCGGTGGTGTTGCTCAACTGCCTGACCCGGGCCGCGAAACCGGCGCACCACTCGATCATCCCGGACGAGGTCGGGGCCGGCTGGAGCGCGGCCAAGGTGGTCATCGAGGCCGGTCACCGTGAGGGCATCCACCTGGTCGGCAACCTGGCCCACCACGTCTTCGCCGCCCGCGAGCGCCTGGCCGGGATCCGCGAGGGCTTCGGCGCGGCCGGCATCAAGCTGGCCGGGACGATCGACTGCGAATGGTGGCCGGACTCGGCGTACGAGGCGGTCAGCGCGGCGCTGGCCCAGGGACCGCGGCCGAAGGTGCTGATCTGCCTCAACGACCGGGTGGCGCTGGGCGCGTACCAGGCGCTGCGCGAGGCCGGCCTGAGCATCCCCGGCGACGTCTCGGTGCTCTCCTTCGACGACTCCGACCTGGCCGCCTGGCTGCGTCCGCAGCTGACCAGCATCTCGTTGCCGCACTACCAGCTGGGCTGGCAGGCGGTGGAGACGCTGCTGGACGCGGCGGGCCTGAACGAGCCCGAAGTGCGCCGGGTGCCGATGCCGGTCCGGTTCCGGGCGTCGATGGGTCAGCCCTGAGGGGATTCCGTCGTACCCGCGTGGTCTCATTGGTGCCGTGACCTCGACCCCCGCGGCGGTGCGCCGGCCGGCGTACCGGCTCGTCCGCCGGGCCGCCACCCCGGCGGACACGCTGCGCGACGACCCGCTGCAGCGGTATGTCGTCGGCCACACCGACGGCCCGCTGCTGGTGGTCGGCGGCCCCGGCACCGGGAAGACGACGGTGCTGGTCGAGGCGGTCGCGGCCCGCATCGCCGAGGGCGTCGACCCGGAACGCATCCTGGTGCTGACCTTCGGCCGCCGCGGCGCGGGCGCGCTCCGGGACCGGATCGAGGCCCGCATCGCGGGCCCGACCTACCACGAGCCACTGGTACGCACCTTCCACGCGTACGCCTTCGGTCTGCTCCGCCGCGCCGCCGCCGACCGCGGAGAACCGTCTCCGCGCCTGCTCACCGGCCCCGAGCAGGACCTGATCATCCGTGAGCTGCTCGCCGTGGTCGGCGAGGCGGACGCCGGGGACACGGTCCGCTGGCCCGACGCGCTGCGCCCGGCGCTGCCCACCCGCGCCTTCGCCCAACAGCTCCGCGACCTGATGCAGCGCGCAGCCGAGCGCGGCGTCGGCCCGGTCGAGCTGGCCCGCCTGGGTGAACGCCTGGGCCGCGATGACTGGCCGGCAGCGGCCCGGTTCATCCGCGAGTACGTCGCGGTGCTGGCCCTGCGCGACGCGACCACCCGCGGCTCGACGGCCTACGACCCGGCCGAGCTGGTCCGGGCGGCATCCGGCCTGCTGGCCGACGACCCGCAGCTGCTGGCCGCGGAACGCCGCCGGCTGGCCTATGTGTACGTGGACGAGCTGGCCGACACCGACCCGGCCCAGATAGAGCTGCTGTCCCTGGTCGCGGGCGGCGGCACCCCACTGGTGGCCTTCGGCGACCCGGACTCGTCGGTGTACGGCTTCCGCGGCGCCGACCCGGAGGCGGTGAGCTCCTTCCCGCAGCGCTTCCGCACGGCCTCGGGGGCGTTGGCCGAGGTCATCACGCTGCACACGAGTTACCGGGCCGAGCCGCCGGTGCTGGCAGCGACGGCCCGGGTCTCGCGGCGCATGCGGGGTGCGTCGCGCCATCGCTTCCTGCACCCGCCGCCTCCCGCGCCGGCCGAGCCCGATCCGGAGCAGTCTGAGCCGAGCCGGGAGGGGTCGCCGACCGACGACGCGGCCGGCTCAGGCGCTGCGGCAATCGAGCCGACCAGGCCGGGTGCGGCGGGGAGCGGGCCGGCTGGGCCGGGTGCGGCGAGGAGCGGGCTGGCTGGGCCGGATGCTGCGGGGAGCGGGCCGACCGCGCCGGGCGCTGCGGCAACCGACCCGACCGGGCCGGGCGCTGCGGCAACCGACCCGACCGGGCCGGGCGTGGCGGGAAGCGGGCTGGCTGGGCCGGGCGCTGCGGCAACCGACCCGGCCGGGCTGGGAGCTGCGGGGAGCGCGCCGACCGGCCCGAGTTCGGCCGAGATCGGGCCGACCGGGATCGAGCCGACCGGCACAGCCGGCACCGGGCTGGTCAGCGAGGCCGAAGCCGGGCTCGCCGGTGCCGGGCCGGCCGCCCGTGATGCGGCGGATTCAGAGCTCAGCGGCTCCCCGGCCGGGAGCGAGCAGGCGGGCTCGGCCGGTGACCGGCAGCCGAGCAGCGATGATCCCGACGCCGGGCGGCTCGTCGAGGGTGCTGTCGTGCGGACGTTCCGGTCGCCGACCAGCGAGACCGCTTATGTCGCTCACGCCTTGCGGGAGGCGCACCTTCTGCATGGTGTCCCGTGGTCCCGGATGGCCGTAGTGCTGCGTTCGACGACCCTGCAGCTGCCGTCCATCCAGCGCGCCCTCGCCGCCTCCGGCGTGCCGACCGTCACCCATTCCGAAGATCTCCCGCTGCACCTCCAGCCCGCCGTGGCGCCGTTCCTGCTGCTCCTGCGTTGTGCGCTCGAGCCGGACGTCCTCGACGAGGAAGCGGCCGTCGCGCTGCTGCACTCGCCGCTCGGTGGCGCCGATCCGCTCGCCGAACGCCGGCTGCGGCAGGGCCTGCGGGCCCTGGCGCTCGCCGCCGGTGACCGCCGGCCGTCCGGTGAGCTGCTGGTCGACGCGCTGCGCGACCAGGCCGGACTGGACGTCGTGGAACGCCGCTGGGCCGTGCCCGCGCAGACCGTGGCCCGGCTGATCGCCGTCGCCCGGGAGGCCGCCGCGGCGCCGGGCGCCACCGCCGAGCAGGTGCTGTGGGCGGTCTGGCGAGCGAGCGGCCTCGCCGAACGCTGGTACGCCCTCAGCACCCGCGGCGCCCCGGTGGAGCCCGGCGGCGAGGGTGGCCGGGCCCGGCAGTGGCGCGCGGAGGCAGCCGACCGTGACCTGGACGCGATCGTGGTCCTCTTCGATGCGGCGGCCCGGTTCGTCGACCGGCTGCCCGGCGCGCGCACCGAGGTCTTCCTGGACCACGTCCTCGGCCAGGACCTGCCCGCCGACTCGATCGCCCCGAGCGCCGACCGCGGCGAGGCGGTCCGGCTGCTCACCGCCCACGCGGCCAAGGGCCTGGAGTGGGACGTGGTCGTCCTGGCCGGCGTCCAGGAAGGCATCTGGCCTGACCTGCGGCTCCGGGGCAGCCTGCTCGGCTCGGAACGACTGGTGGACTTCCTGGCCGGCCGCGCCGCCGCGGGCGCGGCAGCCGTCGTCGGCCAGACCTCCGCACTGCTCGACGAGGAACGCCGCCTCTTCTACGTGGCCGCCACCCGGGCCCGGCGGCAACTGATCGTGACCGCTGTGGCCTCGGCCAGCGTCGGCGGTTCGGACGGGGAGGAACAGCCGAGCCGCTTCCTGGCCGAGTTGGCCCTGCCGGACCGCCGCAGCGGCCCCGACCCCGACCTGCCTCCGGACCCCGGCCCCACGGACCCCGACGATCCAGGCCCCGAGGACCCGGGCCCCGACGATCCGGGCCCGGCCGACTTCGGCCCGGACGATAACGGTCGGGGCAGCGGAGATCCGGACGGTAACGCTCGGGGCAGCGGAGAGCCGGACGGTAACGGCCGAGCCAGCGCCGGCCCGGATACCAGCGGCCGAGCAGACGCCGGCCCTGACAACCTCGACCCGAGCGATCCTGGCCCGAACGATCCCGGCGAGGACGGCACGCCGACGGAAGACACCGAGCCCGTATTCGACGAGTCCGACGTCGAGGTCCCGGTGGGCCGCCCGCCCCGCGCCCTCACCCTCTCCGCGCTCGTGGCTGAGCTCCGTACCGCCGTCGTCGCCCCCGACGCCTCCCCGGCCCGGCGGCATGCCGCCGCGGCCGAGCTGGCCCGCCTCGCCGCCGCCGGCGTCCCCGGTGCCCATCCCGACGAGTGGTGGGGTCTCCGCTCGCTCTCCGACGACCGGCCGCTGGTCGACGAGGGCGAACCGGTCAAGGTCACCCCGTCCTCGATGGAGAGCGCCCTGCGCTGCAGCCTGCGCTGGCTGCTGGAACGTCACGGCGGCGCGGCCCCGGCCGGTCCCGCTCAGGGTGTCGGCAATCTGGTGCACGCCGCCGCCATGCTGGCCGAGGACGCCAACGCCGACCGGGAGCGGCTGGTCGAGTACGTCTCGGCCCGGTTCGACGCGATCGAGCTGGCCGCGCGCTGGCTGGCCGGCCCCGAGCAGGAACGCGCCCAGGGCATGGTGGACAAGCTGCTGCGCTGGCTGGCCAAGAACCCGCGCCGGTTGCTCGCCATCGAGCACGAGTTCACCGTGCGGCTGGACGATCCGAGCCGGCCGATCCAGCTCACCGGGCGGGTCGACCGGCTGGAGGTGGACGAGCAGGGCCGGCTGGTTGTCATCGACCTCAAGACCGGTAAGAGCACCACCGTCACCACCGGTGATGTCGAGGAGCACGCCCAGCTCGCGGGCTATCAGGCCGCCGTCGACGCCGGCGCTTTCGACGAGTTCGGTGATGAGAGCGGCGGGGCCGCCCTGGTCCAGCTCGGCCCGACCAAGGAGGCCCGCGAGCAGATGCAGCTGCCGCTGGCCGAGGCCACCGACCCGAACTGGGCGTACGCGATGGTCCGGCGCACCGCCGACACCATGGCAGCTTCCACGTTCTCGGCCGTCGCCAACAACAAGTGCCGGGTCTGCCCGGTCAAGACCAGCTGTCCCATCTCCGGTCAGGGCCGGCAGGTCGTCGAGCCGTGACCCAGCCCAGCCTGTTCACCGACCTCCCCGCCCGGCCGCGCCGCCGGGCTGATTCCGGGCCGCGTTACACCCCGGTCGAGCTGGCGAAACTGCTGCGGCTGCACGCGCCGACCCCCGAGCAGGCCGCGATCATCGCGGCGCCGGTCGAGCCGGTCCTGGTGGTCGCCGGCGCCGGTTCCGGCAAGACCGAGACGATGGCGTCGCGGGTGGTCTGGCTGGTCGCCAACGGGTACGCCCACCCGGACGAGATCCTCGGCCTCACCTTCACCCGCAAGGCCGCCGGCGAGCTGGCGCACCGTGTCCGGACCCGGCTCGGGCAGCTGGTCCGGCGCCTCGGTCAGCAGGACGCCCTGGCCGGCGAGCCGACCGTCTCGACCTACCACTCGTACGCGGCCCGCGTGGTCACCGAGCACGGTCTGCGCGCCGGATACGAGCCGTCGGCCCGGCTGCTCACCGAGGCCGCCCGCTGGCAGATCGTGGACTCGCTGGTGCGCTCGTACACGGGGGAGATGACCGGGTTGAACCGCGCGCCCGGCACCGTCACCGATGACGTGCTGGCGCTCTCCGGTGAGCTGGCCGAGCATCTGGTCACGCCCGATGATCTCGCCGCGTGGACCGGCCGGTTCTTCGCCGAGGTGCAGTCCCTGCCCGGCCGGGTCTACAAGGACGTCAACGACATGCTGTTGCGCCAGCGGCACCGGCTCACCCTGCTACCCCTGGTACGCCTCTACGACCAGCGCAAACTCGACATCGAGGCGATGGACTTCGGCGACCAGATGGCCCGCGCGGCCCGGGTCGCCCGGGATCATCCCGAGGTCGGGGCGATCGAGCGCGGCCGCTTCAAGATCGTGCTGCTGGACGAGTACCAGGACACCAGCCACGCCCAGGTGGTCCTGCTCAACGCGCTCTTCGGCGGCGGTCACCCGGTCACCGCGGTGGGCGACCCGTGCCAGTCGATCTACGGCTGGCGGGGCGCCTCGGCCGGCACGCTGGACCGGTTCCCCACGGAGTTCACCGGCCCGGGCGGGCGCGAGGCGTGGGTGCTCAACCTGACCCGCAGCTGGCGCAACCGTCCCGAAATCCTCCAGGTCGCGAACGCGTTGTCCCGGCCGCTGCGGGCCGCCGGCGCCCGGGTCGCCGAGCTGATCCCGGCGCAGCGGGTGGCCGACCGGGTGGGCGGGCGCACGGTCGCGTGTGCGCTGCTGCCCACGTACGCGGAGGAGGCCGCCTGGATCGCCGACTCCATGCTGGCCGCCTGGCGGGCCGCGGCCCGGCTGCCGGACGCCCTGCCCGGTGACATCCCGCTGGAGAAACGCCCGACCAGCGCGGTGCTGGTCCGGGTCCGCAGCCAGATCGCCGCGATCGAGGAGGCGCTGCGCGCCCGCGGCCTGCCGGTCGAGGTGGTCGGCCTGGGCGGCCTGCTCGACACCCCGGAGGTACGCGACGTCGTCTGCACGCTGCGGGTGCTCGCCGACCCGACGGACGGCGCCGCACTGTTGCGCCTGCTGACCGGGGCCCGCTGGCGGATCGGTCCGCGTGACCTGGTGGCGTTGCATCGGCGCGCCCGGGCCATCGCCGCGGCCCGGGTGTCCGCGACGACCGGCGACGAGCCCGAGGACATCGTCGCGGACCGGCTGGACGACGCCACCCTGGTCGAGGCGATGGCGGACCTCGGCGCGCCCCAGCAGTACTCGCAGGAGGGATATGCGCGGCTGCGGGCGTACAGCAGAGAGCTGGCCGAGTTGCGGCACCGCCTGGACCAGCCGCTGCCGGACCTGGTCGCCGACATCGAACGCACCATCGGTCTCGACGTCGAGGTGGCCGTCCGCGGCTGGGGCGCGGGCGACGCGGGCCTGGCCCGCGGCCACCTGGACGCCCTCGGTGACGTGGCGGCCCGGTACGCGGGGGACACGGACGGCGGCACGCTCGCGGGCTTTCTGGCCTTCCTGGCCGCGGCCGAGGAGGAGGAACGCGGCCTCACCCCGGGCCAGGTCGACGTGGTCGAGGGCGCGGTGCAGATCCTGACCGCGCACGCGGCGAAGGGCCTGGAGTGGGACGTGGTGGCGGTCGCGGGCCTGACCAAGGGCGTGTGGCCGGGCATGACCCGAGGCTCCGACCATTACCTGATGGGCATCGGGGTGCTGCCGTTCCCGCTGCGGGGTGACTCCGACGGCCTGCCGGCGCTGGACCTCTCCGCGGCGGCGGATCAGAAGGACGTGGCGGGGGCGCTGACGACGTTCAGCAAGGCTTGGCGTGAGCACGACGAGCGGGAGGAGCGCCGGCTGGCGTACGTGGCGGTGACCCGGCCCCGGCGGTTGCTGCTCTGCTCCGGCTACTGGTGGGGCGACGGTGTGAAGAAGCCGCGCGGTCCGTCCGTCTTCCTCCAGGAGATCCGGGCGACCTGCCTGGACGGTGCCGGGGTGGTCGAGGAATGGACCCCGGAGCCGGCGGCCGACGCGACCAACCCGAGCGCTGAGCTGGTGGCCACCGCGGAATGGCCGTCGGATCCGCTGGGGGCTCGCCGGCCGGCGATGGCGGCGGCCGCGGATCTGATCCGCCGGATGATGGTGAGCCCTGACCCGATGGCGGCCGAGGCCTTCGTGGAGCTGGCCGCGGGAGATCCGGAGATCGCCGCACGCGCCGGCCTGGCCGCCGACCTGATCGGCCTCCCGGCCGCCGGCACCCTGCCGGGGACCGGCGCCGACACCCCGCCTAGGGCCGGCGCTGACACCCCGCCTAAGGCCGGCGCCGACACCCCGCCTAGGGCCGGCGCCGACACCCCGCCCAAGGCCGGCGATGGCGCCCTGCCCGAGGGCGGCGCCTCGCCTGAGGGCGGCGACGCCGCCTCGTCAGAGGCCGAACCGCCGGCGGGCTCCCGGCGCCACGCCGAAGCCACGCCAGGCGCCGAGGAAGGCGGTCCGGAGCCGGATGTTGCCGCGGACGATCCGGACATCGCCCGCTGGCGGCGGGAGGCCCGGATCCTGCTCGCCGAACGCGACGAGCGGGCCCGCCACGACGGCCCGCTCGAAGTCGCCCTGCCGCCGCACATCTCGGTCTCCCAGCTGGTCGTGCTGCGCCGCGACCCGCAGGCCCTGGCGCGGTCCCTACGGCGCCCGTTGCCGCAACGCCCCACCCCCTACGCCCGGCGCGGCACCGCCTTCCACGCCTGGCTGGAGCAGCGCTTCGGCTCGGCTCGCCTGCTGGACGTGGACGAGCTGCCCGGCGCGGCGGACGACGACGCGGCCGCCGACGAGGAGCTGACCGCGTTGCAGGAGGCGTTCCTGGCCGGGGAGTGGGCCGAGCGCACTCCGGTCGAGGTCGAGGTGCCGTTCGCGACCACGGTCGCCGGGGTCGTGGTGCGGGGGCGGATGGATGCGGTCTTCGCCGATCCGGGCGACCGGTTCGACGTCATCGACTGGAAGACCGGTCGCCGGCCCACTGCCACGGACGCTGCTGCCGCGGCGGTGCAGCTCGCGGCGTACCGGATCGCCTGGGCCGCCCTGGCCGGGGTGCCGGTGTCGCGGGTCCGGGCCGGCTTCCACTACGTCCGCGACGGGGTGACGGTCCGGCCGGTCGACCTGCTGGACGCGGACGGCCTGGCCGCGTTGATCGAAGAGGTGCCTGAGCAGGCCGGCTGAACGATGGATCAGGTTGTGGCGGCGGCCAACAGGTGCAGCAGGGCGGCCGCGTACGCCTCCTCCGGCGTGGGCGCGGTGAACGTCCGGTCCTCACCCAGCAGAGTGATGTCCACGTCCCAGCCGCGGTCCGTGCGGCGCAGGGCCCGCAGGGTCCGGCCGAGCAGCTCCCGGAGCTGGTCCTCGCGGGGCAGCCACAGTGCCTCGTCCAGCTCCACGTCGTCCATCGCCCACTCCGTGGTGCCGTTGAAACCGATCACCCGGCCCTCCGGCAACGAGTACACCTCAATGGTCATGTTGCTCAGCACGAACACGTCTTCGTCCAGGTCACGGTCGGGGATCGCGAAGCGGTCACCCGGCCCCGGTTTCCAGATCAGGCCGGCTTCCCTGAGCTCCTGTGCCACTTGCACGCCGATCACCGGTGCGCTCCCTTCGTCGTGCTAGGCTCCATCGCGTTGTCAGTTTGGTTCCCAAGTACCTAGGAGCGCCTGTGGGGATTCTGCCCCAGGCGCTCTTTGTCGTAACCCGGGTTTCTCCGGTACGGGCGATCAGTACGGCGACACGAGTCCCGCGAAGTGCGGGTCTTACTACCTCGTTCCTGGCCATAATGGACGGGAACGATCGACCGTCGAGGAGACGAGCATGGTTACCGGCGTAGTGAAGTGGTTTAACGCGGACAAGGGCTTCGGGTTCATCACCCCGGACGACGGCGGTGCCGACGTCTTCGCCCACTTCTCCGCCATCCAGACTTCCGGCTACCGCAGCCTGGACGAGAACCAGCGGGTTGAGTTCGAGGTGACCCAGGGCCAGAAGGGCCCGCAGGCCGCGAACATCCGCCCGCTCTGATCTCAGCAACACGCTGACCACCGGCGCCGGTCCCCTCGGGGGTCGGCGCCGGTGACGTTTCCGCCCCGGCGCGGTGGTGGTCCTCAGGCCCCCGCCGGGGTCGCGTCACCGACACCCTCGGGCCGCGGCGCGGTGCCACCCAGGTGGGCCGGCAGCCACCAGCGGTCGTCCGGCCCGGACGGCTGCTCCGGGTATTCCCGCTGGGCCGCGTCCAGCAGCGCGCTCAGCCGCTGCCGCAGGACCACCGTCGTCGCCTCCGCGGTGGCGCCGACCGCCGCCCGGATCGGCTCGCCGATCTTGATGATCACCGGCACGTGCCGTTTGGTCAGATCTTTCGGGTGGCCCTTGGTCCAGAGCCGGTGCGGTCCCCACACCGCCATCGGGATCAGCGGCACCCCGGCCGCCCGGGCCAGCCGGGCCGCGCCCGACTTCAGCGCCTTGACCGTGAACGACTCACTGATCGTGGCCTCCGGAAAGACGCCGACCACCTCGCCGTTCTTGAGAGCCCTCTCCGCCTCGTTGAAAGCCGCGGTGCCCGCCCGGCGGTCCACCGGGATGTGGTGCATGCCGCGCATCAGCGGCCCGCTGACCTTGTGGGTGAAGACCGACTTCTTGGCCATGAACCGGACCAGTCGCTTGGCCGGCTGGGCGCCGAGGCCGCAGAAGATGAAATCGAGGTAACTGGCGTGGTTGCTCGCCAGTACCGCCCCGCCCGTGGCGGGGATGTGCTCCGCCCCTTCGATCTGGATCCGCAGGTCAAGGGCACGGAACATCGTCTTGGCGAGGCCGATGACGGGGGGATAAACGATTTCCATCCGATTACGGTACCGGGGCAGGGTGAAGGTTGCCTGGCAGGAATGCAACCGATCCGGCTCCAGCGGCGTCTTAGAGATGACTGTGCCGGATCCCGGGAGGGGTCCGACTTCGCTGGGGAGGCTTTCGCATGCAGACCGTGTCCGCCCGTCGGGAGCTGGGCCTCGTGCTGGCGTTGGCCGTCTTCGGACTCGCTCTGGTCCTCGTCGTCGCATTCGCCCCGTGGTACGGACCGGTCGTGCCGGGCGATGCCGGGGCATCTGTGGTGCAGACCCTCCCGCCGGACGCCACTGCCGCGCTCGGCCGGTAACCCATGACGCGTCCCGGTGGTGTTCACTGGGATGATGTCCGAGAGCACACAGACCCCCGCCGTCTGGTCGCGGCCGGGTGGTGCGTGGGGTTCGGGCACCGTGACCAGTCCGGGCGTACCCCCGCTGGTGCCGCCGCCCGCCCCGCCGGAGTCGCCGCCCGCCGATGGGCCGCAGCGGCGCCGGCGCCAGATGTTGATCTTCGGCGGCATCGCCGGCGCGATCCTCGCGGTCGGCCTGGTGGTGATCCTGATCGTGGCCCTGAGCTCGGAGGGCAACCCGTTCGACCGGAAAGCTTCCGCCCCTACCGACCTGCGGCCACCGCTGGCGCAGATGTGTCCCGCGCCGACCGTGGCGCCCAGTGCGGACCCGACCGGGCGGCCCAGCGCCCCGCCGCCGGCCGCTCCCGGGGAACGGACCACCGACCCGGACGCGGGCATCTCCTACAAGAAGTACGGCGCCCCGTGGGTCCCGTGGGACACCACCTGGCGGGCCGGCACGCTCGAGGTGCCCTACCGGGTCGGCCAGCACTTCGTGACGGAGCAGTACAGCGGCGGCTCGTACCACGCCTCGATCCTGTCGGCGGCGGTCCCGGCGGCCGACAACGACGCGGTGACGGTTGATCTCAAGTGCGTCGGCCGCCAGGTCGCCGCGGACGTACGCGCGGAGTACTACCCGCAGCCGAACACGGTCGAGCCGTTGCGGGACGAGATGACCACGCTGGGCGGGCGGCCGGCCTGGGTCAGCGAGTTCCGGCTGCACTTCAAGGCGGCCGGGCTGACCGCCACCGACGAGCTGTCGGCGGTGGCGGTCATCGACGTCGGCAAGCCGACCGCGGCCGTGCTGTACGTGTCGATCCCCGGCACGCACAAGCAGTTCGACTCGGTGATCGACGACGTACTGGAGTCGGTCCGGCCGCTCTAGTTACCGGTCAGGCCCCAGCGCTTGCGCAGCGCGTTGTCGGCCGCGTTGAAGAGCACGTCGATCAGGATGCCGATCACCAGCACCACGATGATGAACGAGATGACCAGGCTGGACTCGCTGAGGTCGCGTGCCTGCTGCATCCGTACGCCGATGGACAGCGCGCCGGGCACGATCACCAGCAGCTCACCGGCCATGAGGCTGCGCCAGGAGAACGCCCAGCCCTGCTTGAGCCCGGAGATGAACGAGGGCAGCGACGCCGGCAGGATCAGGTGGCGGTACTTGGCGAAGCCCTTCATGCCGAGCACCTGACCGACCCGCAGCCACGTACGCGGCACGTAGTCGATGCCGCTGATCAGGCCGTTCGCCACCGAGGGGGCGGCGCCGATGATGACCACGAACATGATGGCGCTCTCGCTGATCTGGAACAGCAGGATGGCCAGCGGGAACCACATGATCGACGGCATCGTCTGCAGGCCGGTGATCAGCGAGCCGATGGCTGCCCGCAGCGGCGCGAAGCGGGACACCGCGGCGCCCACGATGGTGCCGATCAGCACGGCCAGCGCGAAGCCGGTCACCGCGCGCAGCATGGTCAGCCGGACGCCGTCCCAGAAGTCGCCGGTGGTGATCAGCGTGCCCAGGTCCCCGAAGACGGTGGCCGGGCCGGGCAGCACATACTCGGGCTTCCATTGCGCCCAGACCACGATCTGCCAGGCCAGGATGACGATCGCGATGGCCAGCAGCTTGGGCCAGGCGCTGCGCCAGACGCGGCCGCCCAGGGCCGCCTTGCTGCGCCGGGGGCCGAGCTCCAGCGCGTCGAGCCCGGTGATGCGGTCCGCGGCCGCGGTGTCCGAGGCCGTGCGGTTGTCCTGGACGGGAACCTCAGCTTGCATGGCGGGCGACCTCCGCGCGGAGCCGGTCGGTGATCTCGGCGGCCTGGCTGGAGACCTCGGGGGAGTCGATACGCCGGGGGCGCTCGTGCATGATCTTGTAGTCCTCGATGACCCGGCCCGGGCGGCTGCTCAGCAGCACGACCCGGTCGCCGAGGCGGACGGCCTCGCGCACGTTGTGGGTGACGAACAGAACGGTCAGGTTCTGCTCGCGCCAGATCCGCTCCAGCTCGTCGTGCAGGATGTCCCGGGTCATGGCGTCCAGGGCGCCGAACGGCTCGTCCATCAGCAGGACGTCGGCGTTCTGGGCCAGGGACCGGGCGAGGGCGACGCGCTGGCGCATGCCGCCGGAGAGCTCGTGCGGGCGCTTGTGGCCGAAGCCGCCGAGCCGGACGACCTCGAGCAGTTCCTCGGCCCGTTGCCGGCGCTCGGCGCGGCCCATGCCGCGCAGGCGCATGGGCAGCTCCACGTTGCCCAGGACGGACAGCCACGGGAACAGGGCGGCCTCCTGGAACATCAGGGAGACGTGCCGGCCGCCGATGTCGAGGGTGCCGCCGCTGATCTGGTCCAACCCGGCGACCAGGGAGAGCAGGGTGCTCTTACCGCAGCCGGAGGCGCCCAGCAGACAGACGAATTCGCCCTTGGCCACGGTCAGGGAGACCCGGTCGAGGGCGAGCAGGGTGTTGCTGCCGGAGCCGTACTGCTTGGAGACGCTGTCCAGGCGGACCACCACGTCGCGGTCGGTCCGGGCTTCCGTGGCTTGCAGGATGCTCATGGGAACTCCCAGGTCGAGCCGGCCGGGCCCGCGTCGGCGGACCCGGCCGGAGGCGGATCAGGAGGCTGCGGCGTCACTGACCGCGGGCTGGCCGTCGGCCTTGAGGAGCTCGTTGAGCGGGCCGAGGTCGTAGATGCCCTTGAGGTCGACCGGCTTGAGCAGGCCGACGTCCTGAGCGTGCTGCGCACTCGTGTAAAGCGACGAGGCGACCGGGTCGTTGGTGAACGTCAGGTTCTTGAACGCCGAGGCCAGGATCTCGTCCTTGAGCGGCTTGCCGGACAGGGCGCCGAGCTGCTCGTTGGCGGCCTTCTGGGCGCCGGCGTCGTCGGTCGCGATGAGCTTCTCCGCGGCGAGGTGGCCCTGCAGCAGCTTCTTGACCGTCGCCGGGTACTTCTTCAGGAACTCCTGCTTGACGATCAGGTGGGTGGTCACGAACTGCCCGTTCGGCCACAGGTCCTTCTCGTTGACCAGCAGCTTGCCCTTGGACTCCAGGATCATCCGGCTCAGGTTGGGCTCGGGCACCCAGGCGCCGTCGATCGCGCCCTGGGCGAAGGCCTGCAGCGCCGTCGCGTTGTCCTGCGGGAGCACGGAGACGTCGCCGCCGCCCTGCTGGTCGGCGTTGAGGCCGTTGGACTTCAGCCAGGCGCGCAGCGCGACGTCCTGGGTGTTGCCCAGCTGCGGGGTGGCGATCTTCTTGCCCTTGAGGTCGGCCGGGGCGTTGATGCCCTCCTTGACCACCAGGCCGGCGCCGCCCGAGGTGCTACCCGCGATGATCTTGATCGCGGTGCCCTTGGAGGTGGCCCAGGCGTTGATGGCCGGGTTCGGGCCGATGTAGGTGGCGTCGATCGCTCCGGAGAACAGTGCCTCGACCGCGGCCGGGCCGGCGTTGAAGGTCTTCGGCTCCAGCTTGGTGCTGCCCAGCGACTGCTGGAACAGGCCGTTCTTCACCCCGATCAGGGCGGGCGCGTGGGTGATGTTCGGGAAGTAGCCGAGCCGCAGCGCCGGTGCCTCGCCCGACGCGGAGGCGGCGTCGTCGCTCTTGCCGCAGGCGGCCAGGACGGTTGCGGACAACAGGGCGGTGGCGGCCAGGGCAAGCGCACGGACTGTGCGGGAGCTCATGCTCACTCCTAGTTCGTTCTCAAGGTGGTGGGAATCGCGGAAACAGTGAGTTCGGCGAGCGTGCGGTGGTTCACGACACCCTCGATGGCTTCTTCCACCGCGAGCCAGACGTCTTTGAGCCCGGTGGCGACACCGTGGTAGGTCGTGGTCGTGGTGGGCAGGCCGCGCACCGTGGTGAGGGCGCCGCCGACGGAGCGGACCACGTCCCCGACGGTGATGTCCTCGGCCGGGCGGGCCAGGGAATAGCCGCCGTCGACACCGCGGTGGCTGTGCAGCAGGCCGGCGCGGCGCAGGTCGAGCAGGATGCCCTGGAGAAAGCTGAGCGGGATGTCCTGAGCCGCGGCCAGCGCGGCCGCCTTGACCAGGTGGGGGTGGTCGGCGGCGATCGCCAGCATGGCCCGGACGGCGTAGTCGGTGCGTGCCGAGACGTACACGGGGCATGTCCTCTCGGTCCGGCGAGCCCAAACTCTGCTTTCTCTATCTGATGGATGGGAATAGTGGATGAGGTAGGGGATGGTCGTCAAGCCCCGACCGGATAGTGAGAAGCCGGCGACCGGAGGTGACGGTGCGGCGAAACATGAACGACTACTGACTGTGGCAATATCGCCCCGTGTTCGCCCTGTCCGAGCGCCGCCGAACGTCCACGACCGTCCGCCTGGCGCCCGGCGTACGGGTGCGGGACTCCATCGCGTACGTGCCCCGCCGTGACCATTTCTTCGCGCTCGACCCGGCCCATCTGCACGCCCTGCGCCGGGTCCGGGCCGGCCGGGCCGGCGGCGACGCCGAGACCAGGGCGCTCGCTGAGCTGGGCATCTGCGAGACCGACCCGGACACCCCGCGGCGCGCGTTCTTCGGCCGGTCGGTCGTCGGGCAGCTCGACGTCCTCCCGCGGATCACCGCGCCGCTGGTGGTGAACTGCTTCGCCACCGCCCACTGCCCGCTGCGCTGCCTCTACTGCCACGCCGACGACCTCATGACCGGCTATCGCGAGCAGGAGAACGAGGCCTGGTTCACCCGGGTGCTACGCGCTGCCGCGGCGACCCCGGCGATGGTCGGGGTGGTCACCGGCGGGGAGCCGCTGGCCCGGGCCGAGCGGGCCGAACGGCTCATCGCCCGGCTGGCCGGGACCGGCAAGGCGGTGGTGCTGGACACCTCCGGCGTGGGCGACTTCAGCCGGCTGCTGCCCACCCTGCGCCGCCACCAGGTGCACGTCCGGGTGTCGTTGGACAGCGCCGATCCGGCCGGCAACGACGCGCTGCGCCCGGCCAACCGGCAGCACCTGCCCCCGGGCGCCAGCTCGGCCGTCTACGCCGTGGACGCGATCCGGCGCGCAGTCCGCGCCGACGTGCCGTGCAGCGTCCAGACGGTCGTCACTGCGCGCAACGGCGATCTGGCGACGCTGCTCGCGCTGCGTGATCAACTCGTGGGTCTCGGGGTCACCACGTGGGTCCTGCACGTCGTCGTGCCGGTCGGCAAGGCTGCCCACCCGCAACGGGCCGCGCTGCTCGCGCCGGCCGGAGTGCAGGACGTCCTGGACGACCTGGTCCGGCGGACCGCGGCGGACGGTGTGGCGATCGACATCCGGCTGACCAGCACCCACCGGGCGCCGAACTCGACGCTGCTGATCAGCGCCAAGGGCGAGCTCGCGGTGGAGAACGTGGCGGACGGCGGCAAGAGTCTCTTCGCGTTGCCCCGGATCGGGGTCCGCGGCGCCGTGCTGAAGCACTTCCGGGCCCACGTGGACCTGGCCGGGCACGCCGGCCGCTACCTCAACGGATCACAGGCGCCGTGGGCCGAGGCGGTCGGCGCTACTCTCCCGCGGGCGTGAGGGCCCAGATGGCGGCCGCTTCGAGCAGCGACTTCACACTCGCCTCGTCGCCGGAGCAGATCCTCAGCACCCGGGCCGGGACGTACCCGGTCGGATCCAGCTCGCGCAGCCAGGCCGCGGCCAGCGCACTCTGATTGGCGGCCGCGAAGACGTTGACCAGCTCGGCCGCGGCGGCCAGCCGGCGCCGGACCGGCCCGGCCGGGCGCTGCCCACCGGCGAACCAGGACTCGAACTCCGCGACGGAAGCCGCTCCGGCCACGTACGCCGTCAGCTCCACGCCCAGGGCGGTGACGCACAGTGCGGCGTCGTCCTCGACGGACGAGGGGACGGAGGTGTGCCCGACGCGCTCCACAACTGTGGCAGTCATACCTGAGACGCTAACTCGGCCGCGCCAAGACCGCGACCTCCGAACGGGCAACCGTGCTCATGGGCGCAGAAACAGCTCGGTCACCCGGGCCGCCAGCAGGTCCAGCACCGGGCGCCCGTCCTCGATCGCCGCGACGAACGCCGCCCACGAGTCCAGCGGGAAGTCCTCGGTTTCCGGCACCGGCTCGTTGTTGAGGTAGCCGGGCAGCAGCAACGCGTTCTGGAACAGCCACGGCACATAACTGCCCTCGGCGTCCCAGCCCGGCAGCTCCCGGGTCCGGAGCAGGTGCTGGCGCAGCTCCTCCTCGGACGACCAGCGCAGCATGTGCGCGTCGTGCTTCAGGCTCTTGATGTACGGGTTGTAGAGATGCCCCGGCCCGAAGCCGAAGGTCTGCCGCCACTGTGCCCACAAAATCGCCTCGTCGCGCCCGCCGAGCGTCATGACGTCGTTGGTCGCGCTCTCCAGCAGCATGCTGTTCAGGTACGGCCACAGCGTCAACGGCGTGAGCAGCCTGTTCGCGTCCGTCCGCAGCACCGACTGCACGATCGGCCACGCGTTCTTCTCCAGCTCGTCCCACGAGGTCAGGTTGGGCACCGCCTTGACCGCCGCCAGCAGGCTGTACAGCGACGGGTTGTGCTCGCCGTAGAAGGTGCGCGCCACCGACCAGGGGTCCGTCGGGCGCAACAGCGACTCCGGCGAGGTGTCCGCCGGCTGCCGCTGCACCTGGTCGAGGAACTCCGACAGGCTGACGAACTCGCGGACCGCGCCGTGCCCGGTGTGGTCGATCCAGCGATCCAGGTCGGCCCGGAACGCGGCCGCCGCGTCGATGTCCCGCGAGCCCACGTCGTCGATGCAGACCCGCACCTCGACCCCGAGCCGGGCCAGCGCGCCCGCCACGAACGCCTGGACCATGTGGATCACCGAGGCGCGCGGGCGCAGCCGGACCGGCCAGAGCAGCCGGATCGGGCCGACCGTGCCGCGCTGCTGGTTGATCCAGCCGAACCGCCGTTCGAGCTGCAACAGCAGGCCGGGCACGTCGCGCGGGGGCTGGGTGCCGGGCTGGGACACGAGCTGGCGTTCCCAGCTGTGGTGCCGTACCCGGTGCCGCAGGCCGGTCGCCCGCGGCGGCACCGGCACCTGCGCGCGTTCGGCCAGGGCCGGGAAGAGCCGTTCGGAGTCGACGCCGGGGAAGCATTCGACCGGCAGGCCGGTCGCCTCGCGCAGGCGCTCGGCGGTGCTCAGCGCGCCGGCCGCGTCGGGGTCGTTGAGGGCCCAGAGCACGCGTACGGGCCGAGTGCGCGCGGCCGCGGCGATGGCGGCGGTCAGCGTGCCGGACCAGTCACTGCTGCCGATCACGCAGACGGTGTCGCCGCGGATCAGGTCGGCGGTCGCGGCGATGAGCAGTTTGTTCTCCGCGATGCGGGCCGGGTCGTGCAGCAGTTGCGGGCCCCGGACGTGCAGCGTCGGGCGCCAGAAGCCGTGCAGGTGGAAGACGCGGACCGCGCCGTCGGCACCGCGGGTCGTCCCGGTCGTGCCGCGCGGATCCATCGGCAGGCTCACCGCGCGGCCGCCCGCCGAGCGAATCGCGATCTCCAGCAGCGGGTCGAAGTTCGTGGTCAGCACCCGGTGGTCGAAGGCCTCCGGGACCTGGGCGAGCAGGTGCCCGAGCGCCTCGACGCCGCGGGGCAGCTGCCACGAGAACCGGTCGTTCTCCACACCCTCGCCGACGCCGCGTTCGAGCCGCTGGCCCAGGCCGTGGGTGGCCAGCGGGGACTCCATCGGGTCCGGTGCCGCGTACGCCTTCAGCACCGCCTGCTGCGCGATCACGTCGAACGCCCCGGCCGACACCCAGTCGGTGAACACCCGCCGGTAGGCGCGGTACACGTCGATCGGGCGGGCCCCGACGAGCTCCGAGCGCGCCTGCTCCAGAGCCCGTTCCAGGGCGCCGTCGTCGTTGCGCCCGGCCGCGAAGCTGTCCGCGATGTCCAGGACGCCCTGCACCCGCGGGATGACGCCGGCTGTCACGCCGGAGCCGAGCAGCAGCGTGATCTGGTCGACGTCCCGCAGCCCGGCGGTGAGCCGGTCCAGCAGCAGCACCTCACCCGCGCTGAGTCCTTCCGCCGGGTCGGTCATCGGGCCGCCTGCAGGGACTGCCACAGCTCGCCGGGCCGTTCGGTGAAGACCTGCCGGGCGGTGTGCCGGCTGGCCACCAGCGCCCCGCGGTCGAGGAACTCCTCCAGCTCACCGGCGCGCCAGCCGAGGTAGCCGACGAAGACGCGCATCGTGTCGACCGTGGCGGCGACGTCCTCCGGTACCGCCGACAACGCCAGGGTGCCAAGCCGCTCGCGGATCGGGGTGAACCGCAGCGGCTTGGGTGCGCCGGCCCGCAGCAGGGTCACCACGATGTAGCCGTCGCGGGCCACCGGACCGCCGTGGAAAAGCATCGCGGGGTTGCGCAGCAGCGCGCGCCAGGCATCCGGGAACTCGTCCGGGATGTCGCCGGCGGGCTGAGTGATGCACACGCCGAGCGCACCGGTCTGGTTGTGCCGCAGCACCAGGATCGCGCGCTGGCCGAGGTCCTCGTCGACGAACCAGGGCGCCGCGTAGAGCACGCTGCCGGCCAGGTTGTGCCGGGGCGCGGCCGGGTTGTGCACCAGGGCGATCTCGCCGCCGGCGTCCCGGGCCCGCAGCTCGGGACGCTCGAAGCCGCGGCGCAGCATCGCCCGGCGGATCGTGCGCCAGACGGTGTGGACGGTCAGCGTGGCCGGCACGGACTCGGGCGGCGGGGGCCGCAGACCGTCGCGCAGCAACCGGATCAGCTCGCCGGTGAACGCGGTGTGCACCTCACCGCGCGGCGCCATGGCCGGGCGGTTGGCCGGCGCGGAGACCAGCAGGCAGGTGCCCTCGGTCTCGGCCTTGTCGGCGACCGCGTCCGTGCCGCTGCCGTCGCCACCGAGCTCGGACCCGGCCCGGCCCGAGTAGCAGCAGTCGAGGATCACGACCCGGCGGCGGGCCCGGGTGTCGGCGACGGCCCGGCGGATCCAGTCGTACGGGACGCCGCGCTCGTAGGGCGCCTCGGGATCACAGCCGGGCAGCCCGAGGATCAGATTGTCATCGTCCACGTCGACCAGTCCGTGGCCGGCGAAGTAGACCAGCAGCATCCCGTCGCGGCCGGCCGCCGCCGCGGCCCGCCGGATCGCCCGGCTCACCTCGGCCGGGGATTCCGGGTCGAGCAACACGTGACAGTTCTCCGGCGGCACTCCCCACAGGTCCTCGTGCTGGAAGAGGTCGCGCAGATCCGTCACGTTGCGCCGGGCGGCGGGCAGCTCGAAGAGCCGCCGGTAGGCCGACACCCCGATGAGGACGAGCTGGGCCGCGGCCGGGTCTGTGACGTCAGTCATGCGACTACTTCTGCTCGCGCTGCTCGAGCTCGGTCAGCGCGACGGCCAGCGACGTGTGATCGGCCACGTCGATCCGGGTGACCGTGCCGTCGGCCGCGGTGTGGGTGATCGTCACCTTGGGCGCCGGCCGGCGGGAGTCCCGCCAGCTCGCCACGGCGAGGGCCAGCTGGCCGGCGGACAGCCCGCTCCCGATGATCAGGGTCAGCACGTCGAGGAGCGTGCCCATCAGCTCGGGATCGTCGCCGCCGCCCAGGGCCAGGCCGCCGTCGACGCGGACCGCCTGCTCCCGGCGCAACCAGCGATGCAGCGACTCCGCGTCGGCGGTCGAATCGCACTCCAGGCGCAGCCGTACCGGCACTGGTCTGTCTCCCCGTGGTGGTGGTGGATCGGACGCGACAGGATATCGAAGCATTTACCTCGCGTCACGGACTCACTACGCGAAAGCTAGCACCGCCGATCGAGGGCGCCGGACCACGGATCGGACACGCGCCGCTCCGGGGGTTAGATTCTCTGGTGTGGCGCGCAAAATGAAGATTCCCGCGACGAAGTATCCGGTGGAACGCTTCACCCTCGACAACGGTCTGCGGGTGGTCCTCACACCCGACCGCAGCGCCCCGGTGGTCGGGGTGGCGGTCGTCTACGACGTCGGTATCCGCTCCGAACCGGAGGGACGCACCGGCTTCGCCCATCTCTTCGAGCACCTGATGTTCCAGGGCTCGGAGAATCTGGAGAAGCTGGCGCACTTCCGGCACGTACAGGGAGCCGGTGGCAGCTTCAACGGCTCGACCCACCTCGACTACACCGACTATTTCGAGGTGCTGCCCTCCGGTGCCCTCGAACGGGCGCTGTTCCTGGAGGCCGACCGCATGCGCGGCCCCCGCCTGACCGAGGAGAACCTGCGCAACCAGGTCGACGTGGTCAAGGAGGAGATCCGGGTCAATGTCATGAACAGGCCGTACGGCGGTTTCCCGTGGCTGCGGCTGCCCCCGGTGATGTTCGAGACCTTCGCCAACGCCCACGACGGGTACGGCTCGTTCGGCGACCTGGACCACGCGACCGTGGCCGACGCCGAGGAGTTCTTCGACAAGTACTACGCCAGTGGCAACGCGGTGCTCGCGGTCGCCGGTGACTTCGACGTGGCCCAGGCGACCACGCTGATCGAGCGGCACTTCGGCGACGTGCCGGCCCGGGGCAAGCCCGACCTGCCCGACTTCGCCGAGCCCGACATCGACGGCGAGCGCCGGGAGGCGTACACCGACCGGCTCGCCCCGCTGCCCGCGGTGGCCAGCGGCTGGCGGCTGCCCGACCCGATCGCCGAGTTCGAGGCCTACCTGCCGTACGTCGTGCTGGCCGAGGTGCTGACCGACGGCGACGCGTCCCGGCTGGTCGAGCGGCTGGTGCAGCGCGACCGGACGGTCACCAGTGTCGGCGGCTACATCGGCTTCATGGGCGACGAGTACCAGGTCCGCAACCCCACCGCGATGCTGCTCCAGGCGCACATGCCGCCCGGCGGCGACGCGGACAAGGTGCTGCGCACCATCGACGAGGAGCTGGACCGGCTCGCCACCGGCGGCATGGCACCGGGCGAGCTGGCCCGCACCCAGGCCCGGATGGCCACCCACCTGCTGCGCGACACCGACGCCGTGCTCGGCCGGGCGTTGCCGATGGCCGTCCTGGAGACCCAGCGCGGCCGCCCGCAGCTGCTCAACGAGCTGCCCCGGCTGGTCGGTGAGGTCACCGAGGCGCAGATCGTCGCCGCCGCGGCCACCCTGCGGCCGGAGCGCCGTTCCACCATCGAGGTCATCCCGGGAGCCAACCAGTGACTGCGCGTGAACTTCCGGACCTGATTCCGGACTCCAAGCTCAAGCTGCCCAAGCAGGCCGAACGCAAGCTCAGCAGCGGCCTGACGGTCATCGCGATCCGGCGCCAGGCGGTGCCGCTGATCGAGATGCGGTTGCGGGTGCCGTTCGGCCGGGCCCCGCTGGCCCGGGCCACCCTGCTGTCCCAGGCGCTGTTCACCGGCACGGCCACGATGTCCAGCATCGACATCGCCGCCGAGCTCCAGGCCGTCGGCGGCGGACTGTCGGCCGGGCTGGACCCGGACCGGCTGCTCGTCACCGGCAACTCGCTGGCCGCCGGCCTCGACCGGATGCTGGAGATCCTGGCGGCGGTGCTCACCGACCCGACGTACCCGGCCGAGGAGGTGGCCACCGAGCGGGACCGCCTGGTCGACCACATCCAGGTCGCCCAGAGCCAGCCGGCCCACCTGGCCCGGACGGCGCTGCTGCACCGGATGTACGGCCGGCACCCGTACGCGGTGCAGACGCCGGAGCCGGAGCAGGTCAAGGGTGTCCGCCCGGCGCAGCTGCGGGCCCTGCACGCCGACCGGGTCCGCCCGGACGGCGCGGTGCTGGTGCTGGTCGGCGATCTCAACCCGGAGAAGGCGATCGACGCCGCCGAGAAGGCGCTGGGTGGCTGGATCGGCCCGAGCCGCGACGGCAACGTGCCGCCCACGCCCGAGCTGGAGCCCGGCCCGCTGCTGCTGGTCGACCGGCCCGGCGCGGTGCAGTCGTCGCTGCGGATGGCGCTGCCGGCGGTGTCCCGCACCGACCCGGAGTATGCGGCGCTGCAGCTGGCGAACATGGTCTTCGGTGGTTATTTCTCGTCGCGCTGGGTGGAGAACATCCGCGAGGACAAGGGCTACACGTACGGCCCGCACAGCTCGATCGAGCACTTCGTGGCCGGCTCCGCGCTGGTGGTGGCGGCCGAGGTGGCGACCGAGGTGACCGGCCCGGCGATGCTCGAGACCCTGTACGAGCTGGGCCGGGTGGCCAGCCTGCCCCCGGGCGAGGAGGAGCTGGAGCAGGCCCGCCGTTATGCCCTGGGCACCCTGCGGCTGGGCATGTCCACCCAGGCCGGGCTGGCCGGGCTGGCCAGCATCTACGCGAGCTTCGGCCTGCGGCTGGACTACCTGAGCGAGCACTCGGCGGCGCTGGCCGCGGCCACCCGGGAGCAGGTCACCGAAGCGGCAGCCAAGTATCTGGCGCCCTCGCAGGCGGTCACGGTGGTGCTCGGCGACGCCGACAAGGTCGAGGCACCGCTGGCCGCCCTGACCCCGGTGGAACGCGGGGCCGCGTGAGCGAGTCCGTGGCCACGTCCGGCTCCGGCGAGCAACCCGACGTGGGGGAGCAACCGGGGCCGGCCGTACCGCCGCTCGCCCGGACCAGCCTGGACCGGGCGGCGCACCACCGCACCGACGCCGACTGGCTGGCCGAGGCCTGGAAGACCGGCCTGGTGCTGGTCATCGACATCGCCCAGGGCGGCCGGGCGCTGGTCGCCGAGCGTCCGGACGGCACGCCGACGCTGGTGCTCGTCGGCGCCGACGCGGCCCCCGAGGGCGAGCGCCTGTTCCTCGGGGTGGACCCGGCCGGCGTGCCGATCTTCGCGATCGACGCCCCGTTGCCCGCCTCCGAGGACGCCCAGGCGCGCACCCTGCGCGACATCGGTGACCGCCTGGACCCGCGGGACGCGGGCATCCTGACCACCGCCGCGGCTCTGGGCAACTGGCATGCCAGTCACCGTTTCTCGCCGCGCAACGGCCAGCCCACCACGGTCATCGAGGCGGGCTGGTCCCGGGTGGATGCCGAGGGCCGGGCCATGTGGCCGCGTACCGACCCGGCGATGATCGTGCTGGTGCACGACGGTGTGCCGGGAGCCCAGGGCCGCTGCCTGCTGGGCCACAACGCGGCCTGGCCCGAGACCGGAGGCGTCCGCCGGTTCTCCTGCCTGGCCGGATACGTCGAGCCGGGCGAGTCCGCGGAGGCCGCTGTGGTGCGCGAGGTCCAGGAGGAGGTCGGCGTCCGGCTGCGGGCCTGGCAGTACGAGGGCAGCCAGTCCTGGCCGTACCCGGGCTCGCTGATGCTCGGCTACACCGCCGTGGCGGACCGGGAGCAGGCGATCACGGTCGATCCCGAGGAGATCGACGAGGCGCGCTGGTTCACCCGCGAGGACGTCTCCCGGATGATCGCCGGCGACTACGTGGAGCCGGAGAGCGGCGTACGGATGAATCTGCCCATGCGGTCGTCGATCGCGTTTTATCTCGTTGAGCGATGGTTGGGCGATTTCCCCCGTTAAGGGATTCACATTTTTCTAATCAAAGGATTCTTCACACTCACTTAGCAACGAAGGGGGGACACTCCAGCGTCTGGTAGAGCAGACACGGAGGAAGAGGTAGATAGATGTCCCTGCTTGCTGAGCAGACCTGGACGCCGATGACGGCCGAGGAACGGGCGCAGTTCGACCGCGACGGCTTCCTGGTCATTCCGGCGGTGCTGACCGAGGACGAGGTCGCGATCGCGCGCACCGCGATCCTGCGCACCAAGGAGAAGGTGGCCCACGAGGGCGGCCTCGGCGCCAACGGCGCACTGCACCAGCTCTCCGCGGTCACCAACAACCCGGAGCTCGCGTTCCTGCTGGATCACCCCAAGGCGTTCAAGTACATCTGGTCGATCCTCGGCTGGAACGTGCACGTCTACCACTCGCACGTGGATGTGCACCCGCAGATCCACGAGCAGCAGAAGGACTGGTGGCACTGGCACCAGGACGGCGGCCGGCAGAACCGTGAGCTGGAGACCGACCCGCGCCCGCGGATGTCGGTGAAGCTGGCCTACTGGCTGTCCGACGTGAGCGAGACCGGCCGGGGCAACTTCACCGTCCTGCCGGGCAGCCACCTGACCAACTGGCTGCCGGGCCCGCCGTCGCGCGGCGTCCCGTGGCCGCAGCCCGAGGGTGCGCTGCAGATCACCGCCAACCCGGGCGACCTGGTCGTCTTCGACCGGCGGCTGTGGCACGCGCGCTCGGACAACTACTCGTCGATCACCCGGGTGGGCGCCTTCTTCGGCTACACCTACCGTTGGGTGGCCGGCCGCGACGAGGTCGCGGACCTGCCCAACACGCCGGAGTGGGCGTCGTTCACGCCGGTGCAGAAGCAGCTGCTCGGCGGGGCCGGCGACGGCAGTGGCGACCACGCCTGGGGCCACTACCCCGAGACCACCCCGCTGTACGGCGAGCTCAAGCGCCAGGGTCTTCTCGACTCGAGCGTCCCCGCGCTGATCCCGTGACGCGGACGGGGCCGGTCGCGTTGCGACCGGCCCCCGCCGCGCCCTGGCTCCGCTAGGCGGAGATGGCGGCCAGGTGCTCCTTGACCTGCACGATCGACGGGTTCGTCAGCGCGGACCCGTCGTCGAAGCGCAGGGTGGGCACGGTCTGGTTACCGCCGTTGACACCCATCACGAACTCGGCCGAGGCCGGGTCCTGCTCGATGTCGATGACGTCGTACTGGATGCCCTCCCGGTCGAGCTGCGACTTGAGCCGGTGACAGTAACCACACCAGGACGTCGAGTACATGGTCAACATCGCGCGGGATCCCTTCGGAGACATCACATGGCGGTACGCCATCACGTGAAACGTCGGACCGGGGTGCCATGATTCCCGGTTGTGACAGCCGAACGCGTGCTTGCCGGGCTCGACCCCGATCAGCGGCGGGCCGTGACCGCCCCCGCCGGGCCGGTCTGCATCCTCGCCGGGGCCGGCACGGGTAAGACCCGGGCCATCACCCACCGGATCGCCTACCGCACCCTCAAGGGCGAGATCAGCCCGCGGCACATCCTCGCTGTCACGTTCACCGCCCGGGCCGCCGCCGAGATGCGCGCCCGGCTCACCGCCCTCGGCGCCGGCCGGGTGCAGGCCCGCACGTTCCACGCGGCGGCGCTGCGCCAGGTGCGCTACTTCGCCCCCCGGCTGCTCGAGGGCCGGGCGATGCCCGAGCTGGTCGAGAGCAAGGCCCGCCTCGTCGCCCTGGCGGCCAACCGGGTCGGCATCC
Organism: Actinoplanes sp. NPDC048967; assembly: GCF_040649415.1. Lineage (NCBI taxonomy): Bacteria > Bacillati > Actinomycetota > Actinomycetes > Micromonosporales > Micromonosporaceae > Actinoplanes > Actinoplanes sp. NPDC048967. The sequence goes on along the minus strand of NZ_JBEZFL010000002.1, from coordinate 47,430 downwards.
GCGCCGACCGCACGGCGGCCCGCGACCTGGCCGGCGAGATCGAGTGGGCCAAGTCGTCCCTGGTCGAGCCGGGGGAGTACGTGGTCGCCGCGGCCAAGGCGCTGCGCGAGCCGCCGTACGAGGCCGCCAAGGTCGCCGAGGTGTTCGGCGCGTACGAGGCACTCAAGCGCCGCCAGGGCGTCATCGACTTCGAGGACATGCTGCGCGCCGCGGTCTGGGGCATCGAGGAGCACTCCGACGTCGCCGAGCAGGTCCGCGCGCAGTACCGGCATTTCGTCGTCGACGAATATCAGGACGTCAACCCGCTCCAGCAGCGCCTGCTCGACGCCTGGCTGGGCGGGCGCGACGACATCACCGTGGTCGGCGACGCCAGCCAGACCATCTACTCGTTCACCGGCGCCACCTCGGCGTACCTGGTGGATTTCCCCCGCCAGCGCCGCCACGCGGTGGTCGTCCGCCTCGTCCGCGACTACCGCTCGACCCCCCAGGTCGTCGGCCTGGCCAACGCCGTGATCAAGCAGGCCCGCGGCACCGAGGCCAAGCTGCGCCTCGAACTGGTCGGCCAGCGCCCGCCCGGAGCCGAGCCGGACCTCAAGATCTTCCCGGACGAGCCGGCCGAGGCCGTCGCGGTCGCCCGCCGCTGCCGCGACCTCATCGGCGCGGGCACCCCGGCCAGCGAGATCGCGGTGCTGTTCCGCACCAACGCGCAGTCCGAGGCCTACGAGAAGGCGCTGGCCGAGCTGGAGGTGCCGTACGTCGTGCGCGGCGCCGAGCGCTTCTTCGAGCGCACCGAGGTGCGTCAGGCGATGATCGCGCTGCGCTCGGCCGTGCGGTCCACCCCGGGGGAGACCCCGCTGGTCCAGGCCGTCGTCGAGGCGCTCTCGGCCGCCGGCTGGGCCCCCGACCAGCCCCCGCCGGGCGGGGCGCAGCGTGAGCAGTGGGAGGCCCTGGCGGCGCTGGTCGCCCTGGCCGAGGAGTACGCCCGCACGCCCGACCTGCTGCCGCTGGGCCAGGCCGGCGCGGTGCAGCACGACGTGTCCCTGTCGGCGTTCTGTGCCGAGCTGGCCCACCGCGCGGAGCAGCAGCACGCCCCCACCGTCGAGGGCGTGACGCTGGCCTCGCTGCACTCCGCCAAGGGCCTGGAGTGGGACGCCGTGTTCCTCGTCGGGCTGGCGGAGGGCACGCTGCCGACGACGTACGCGAAAACCCCCGAGCAGCTCGAGGAAGAACGCCGCCTGCTCTATGTCGGAGTGACCCGGGCCCGGCAGTGGCTCTGGCTGTCCTACGGCCAGAGCCGGTCGCCGGGCGGCCGCGCGCGGCGCCCGTGCCGGTTCCTGCCGCAGCTGGGCAGCACCCGCACCGGCCTGGAAAAAGCAAGCGTCGCGGGCGGCAGTCGGAAACCCGTCAATCGCCGCAGCACGGTGGTCTCCTGCCGGATCTGCGGGGCGACGTTGATGGCCGGCGCCGACCGCAAGCTGGGCCGCTGCCCGACCTGCCCCTCGGACCTCGACGAGGAGCTGTACGAGCGCCTGCTGGCCTGGCGCGCGAGCACCGCCGCAGAGCAGAAAGTTCCTGCTTACGTGGTGTTCACAGATGCCACGATCGTGGCGATCGCCGAACGCAAGCCGGCCACCCCGCCGGAGCTGCTGGCCATCGCCGGAATCGGCCCCCGCAAGCTGGGCCAGTACGGTGCCGCGGTGTTCGCTCTGGTGGGCGGCGAGAGCCTCGCGGAGCCGCCGTCAGAAAACTTTGAAAACTAGTCCGTTAATTCGTTTGCCCTCGCCCCGCGGCCGGGCTTAGCCTCAGTGCACACCTTGACGAGCACGGGTTACAACCATGCTCATCAAGGGTCTGAAGAGCACGACTCGAGCGCAAGACGATGGAGGAGGTGGCACCGGTGAAGCTCAACTACACGATCGAGCGACCGTCGACGCTGCTTGCTGCTGTCTGCGCTCCGTCCGTCTCGTGGCTGCCGGCATCCGCCCCCGTGGCGCTGCTGACCGCTGAGCGGGCTCCCGTTTCGCAGGCGCACCAGGTCCAGATCCAGGCCGAGCTGGTCCGGATCCTGGTTGATGTCGACGGAAGCAACGGGACCACTGGGTTCGTGGGCAGCAATGGCGTCGCCAAGCGCATGACGGCTGGTGCCAGCGGTGTCCCGCCTCGAGGAAGGCCGGTCTGAAAAGACCATCCGGCTCACCTCGAGGCCGCGGAACCCGTAACCGGGATCCGCGGCCTACTTTTTTTGCCGGCTCACCGGCCGGTGCACGACCTGTATCGCGATCCAGAAGATCGAGAAGAAGAGAGAGGTGACCGGGCTTTATGAGTCTGGCGCTGGCCCCACTCGACGTGAGCGTCGAGCTCGAGGCAAACCTGCCCTGTCGGAAGTTCGACCCGGACCTTTGGTTCTCGGACTCCCCGGCCCAGCTGGAACTGGCCAAGTCGCTCTGCGGGGACTGCCCGCTGCGCGTCGAGTGCCTCGCCGGCGCGGTCGAGCGGAACGAGCCCTGGGGTGTCTGGGGCGGCGAGATCTTTGAGCGTGGCGCCGTCGTGCCGCGCAAGCGGCCCCGTGGCCGTCCCCGCAAGGTCGACGTCGCCCGCGACGCCGAGCTCCAGGTCGAGGTCGACGAGCGGCTCGCCGCGAACGGCCTCGAGTCCCGCAACTCGGTCCGCCTCGCGGCCTGAGACCACATTCCTTTACGTAGAGACGGAAAAACAAAGTCGTGAACACGAATGGAACCTCGAAGGTGAAACTCATCCACGAAGCGCTCTCACGCGCACGAATGCGTCGGCCTCAGGCCGACCTTCACCCTGAGGCACACCGACCCGCCCGTCAGATCGCGATGGAGGCCCGGCACCGGGCTGCCCGTGAACTGGGTGGACGCCTCTGAGCAATGAACCCGATGGGCCCGTCCGCGCAACCCGCGGGCGGGCCCCCTTTCTTTTGCTCGCTTTCAGATCAAGTGCTTTGTTGCCACGGTCCGTCGGGGTTCGGGCCGTCGCTCCCGCGGGGACCGGTCGCTTCGCTCCCTGCCAGGTGCTTGCATGGTCGCGCTCGCCGGGTCAGGCCGTGTTGTCGGTCAGGAGCCGGAACATCGCGTGGTCCTGCCACTCACCGGCGATCTTCAGGTATTTCGGGGCGGTGCCGAAGCGGCGCAGCAGGGAGGTGATCACCTCTTGCTGGCCCGTACCGGCCCCCACGGGGCGAGGAACTTCCGGTTGTTCCGCAGGGCGGCGCTCAGCGCGGGCGTGTCACGCGACCGGGGCGAAGCCGGGCAGCCACTTCTGCAGGATCGACCTGTACGGCGCTTGCGCCTCCAGCTGGCACAGCACGCCGATCGAGCCCAGCGTCACCCGGTGGATCAGCAGGTACGACGGCGGGAGGTTCAGTTTGCGGCTGAGCTGGAAGGCCGGTGACTTGGGGCTGGACAGCCGGGTCGCCTCGCCGCGGATCCAGGCGCGGGTGAAGCGGAACTCGTCGACCGCCACCGGCTCGATCATCGGGCGCAGGAAGGCGAGCACCGCCTGGGCGTCCAGCTCGTCGTCCGGCTTGATGAAGCCCTCGTCCCGCAGCCCTTCGGCCACCCCGTCGGCGTCGCCGTCGAGGGCGAGCCGGACCAGCCGGCCGATCGGCTCCGGGTGGCCGCCGGGCAGCCGGGCCACCGCGCCGAAGTCGATGACGCCGAGCCGGCCGTCGGGCAGGATCCGGAAGTTGCCGGGGTGCGGGTCGGCGTGCAGCAGACCGGTGCGGGCGGGCGCCGAGAAGTGCAGCGTCGCCATCAACCGGCCGGCCTCGTCGCGTTCCTCCTGGGTGCCCTCGCTGATCACCTTCGACAGCGGGACGCCCTCGACCCACTGGGTCACCAGCACCCGGGGCGCCGAGGCGACCACCCGCGGCACGAAGATCTCCGGGTCATCGGCGTAGCCGGCGGCGAAGGCGGTCTGTGCCTCCGCCTCCAGGGCGTAGTCGAGCTCTTCGGTGATCCGCTCGCGCAGCTCGGCGAGCAGCGGCTTCATGTCCATACCGGGCTGAATGATCTTGAACATGCCGGCCAGCCGGCCGAGCTGCTTGAGATCGGCCAGCAGCGCCTCACCGGCGCCCGGATACTGCACCTTGACCGCGACGTCGAGCGTCTTGGGCTTGGCGCCCTTGCGGCTGGGCGGCAGCTTCCACACCGCCCGGTGCACCTGACCGATGCTGGCCGCGGCGGCCGGGCTGTCGTCGAACTCGGCGAACTTGTCCCGCCAGTCGGCACCGAGCTGCTCGGCGAGCGCCTTGTGCACGTTGGCCACCGGCATCGGCGGGGCGGCCTCCTGCAGCTTGGTGAGCGCCTGCCGGTACGGCCCGGCCATCTCCTCGGGCATCGCGGCCTCGAAGACCGACAGCGCCTGCCCGAACTTCATCGCCCCGCCCTTGAGCTGGCCGAGGACGCTGAACAGCTGCTCGGCGGTGCGCTGCTGGATGTCGGCGGAGATGACGTCCGTCGCGATGCCCGTCACCCGCTTGCCGAGGCCGAGCACGGTGCGCCCGGCGAAGCCGAGGGGCAGTGCGGCGAGCTTGGCGGTGCGGGACGCTGCACGACGCGGAATGTCGGTCACCAGATCATTGTGACCGACGCGGGGCGGATCAACCGCTCCCGCGGCTCTTGTTCGAGCCGGGACGTGCCAAAAGTCCGATCACTGCCCATCAATGAGGTCCCGCTGTGACCCACGCCTCCTTTCGGCGCCGCCCGGGCCGACCGTATCGGCCGCCCGGGAGGGGCGGTGGGGGTGAGTCCGCGGGTGGAGTGGATGGCGGGGCGGTGATGGCCTCTCTGCGTCGATGGGCTGGCCGGTCGGGCGCGGCGGGGGTCGGGTGTCCGGGCGGGTGGAGTGGATGGCGGAGCTGGCCTCTCTGCATCGATCGGGCCGGCTGTCCGGGCGCGGCGGGGGTGGGGGTGTCTGGGCGGTGGATTGGTTGGCGGAGATGGCCCGGGGCGGTGATGGCCTCTCTGCATCGATGGGACCGGCTGTCCGGGCGCGGCGGCGGTCGGGTGTCTGGGTGGGCGGGGTGGATTGTCCGGGTCAGCGGGGCGGGTGCGTCGGCCGGAGGGGTGGAGTGGGTGAGGTCAGCGGGGGCGGCTGCATCGGCAGGACGGGTGGGGTGGCCAGGTGCGGCGGCGGAGGTGGCCCGGGGCGGTGATAGCCACCTCCGCGCCGAGGGTCTGGGGGGTGCCCTGGTCGAGGTGGGTCAGGGCTTCCGCGGTGAGGTAGCCGATCGCGGCGAGCAGAGTGGCGACGCTGCACGGCTCGACGGTGACCGGCGTCGGGTCGGGGGCGGTTCGCGGCCAGGTGGAGTCGCGGTCGGCGCGGTGCAGGGCGATGCAGGTCGGGCAGGGTGTGGCCGCGGGCAGGAGCAGCGGGCCGACGATCACCGTGCCTTCGCGGATCGTCGCCGTCAGGTGGGGGCGGTTGCGGTGGGCGCTGGTGACGAGCGGCCGGGTGGCCGGGTGATCGTGAGCCAGCTGGATCACCAGTGATGCTGCTCCCCGGCGTACCGGACGGGTTCTGGTCCTGGGGGCCGCGCGTTCGATGGCGGCCGCCACCGCCTCGGCCCGGGGTTTGCCCAGGTCGGCCTCGCTGAGCGGGCCGCCCGGGAGCTCGTGGCCGGACACCGCGCCGGACAGGTCGGGGTGGACGTGGTTGACGCCGGCGGCGGCCAGGGCGACCGCGACGCCGGCGGCGAGGCGGCCGGGGCCGGTGACCACGATCCGGGCCGCGGCACGGCGGCGCAGCGTGCGGGCCGGTGAGGTGGTCGCCCCGGAGAAGGCCAGCGCGGCGGCCTCAGCGGTCAGCCGGGCCGGCATCGCCGGCGGGAACAGGCTCTGGGCGGGCACCACCAGGCCGGCCGCGTGCAGGGTGTCGAGCAGGGCGGTGGCCTCGTCGGGAGGCAGGCCGACAGCTCCGGCCCGGGCCACGGCGAGCCGCTCCGAGCGGGAACCGTCGAGCAGGTCGAGCAGGCGGGCCGCTCTCGGCTCCGGCAGATCGAGGAGTACGGCGTGAGCCGGATCGAGGCCCAGCTGGAGCGTGTGCGGGGTGCGCCAGATGCGGGGGAGCCCTGGCAGCAGGGTGGGCCGGGGTAGCGGCGTACGGCTCATGACATGACACGGTGTCACGACTTCGGCGCACAGCGGATTGGTTGTCCACAGGCCAATACCGCCTGAGGGCAGGGTTATCCACAGGATTCCGCGAGTTATCCACAGGCAGGTGGGGGAGCGGCTCAATCACTTAACGTGTTGAGGCAGTAACTGGTTACGGACCCGTACGGGTGACACGGGGTGCGAAAGCCGACGGGGGCGACCGAAATGGTCGCCCCCGTCCTTGCTTGTCAGGCGCGGTCAGGCCTTGGCCTTGCCCAGGATCCGGTTGACCGTCGTGCCACAGACCGGGCACTTGCCCTTGGCCATGTTCATGCCGGTCTTCGAGACCTCGACGGTGCCCTGGAAGTCGCGCTTCTCCTTGCACTTCACGCAGTAGCCGTTGTACGTGTTGTCGGCCACGATTCCTCCTCGTCATGTTGTCAGCCGGGTCGGCCCGGTGCCTGGCTCGCGGCGTCAGGCCGCGATCTGTGTTCGGCGCTGGACCGCTCCGCGACCACGTGAATGTGGCCACCCGCTCGGGGCGGTCACTACCCAGGTCGGGGCCTTTCCATGTCAGCGCAGCGTCGACTGTGTCGTCGACGGCCTGAGTGTGCCGGGCGAGATGATCCTTTTTAGGCACATACGGGTAGACACGCCGACGATTTACTCCAGATCGCCTGAAACAGGACGTTTGGGTCGGCCGGAGTATGGTCGTTTCTTCGGATACCGTGGGCGTTTCCGGCGGCCCCGGCGCGTGCGGAGAAATATTTTTCGGATTTACTGGGGCGTAGGTCACATTTTGGGAGCGTGTCGTTTCTCGTACCCTTGCGCTGACCTGGCCCTGACACATTAACGTCGCAATGTGAACCCCGAGCTGGGCCGCGCGAGCCGGTAATGGCCAGGACGCGCAAGCCTGTCGTCGAAGTGCGGCGCAGCCAGCGCCGGCGTCGCACAGTGTCCGCGTACCGGGAGGGCGAGCGCGTTGTCGTCCTGATCCCCGACCGGTTCTCCCGGGCCGAGGAGACCGAATGGGTGGCGCGGATGCTCGAGCGCCTGGCCGCCCGCGAGGAACGCATCCGGCGCACGGACAGCGAACTCCTGATGCGCGCCCGCCGCCTGATCACCCGCTACCTGCCGGACCACTCCGGGGCCATCGTGCCCGCCAGCGTCCGATGGGTGACCAACCAGAACGGCCGCTGGGGCTCCTGCACCCCGGACGACGCCACGATCCGCATCTCGCACCGGATCCAGGAGATGCCGGACTGGGTGATCGACTACGTGCTCCTGCACGAACTGGCCCACCTGGTCGTCCCCAGCCACAACACGCAGTTCTGGGACCTGGTGAACCGCTACCCGAAAGCCGAACGGGCCCGCGGCTACCTGGAAGGCATCTCGGCCGCAACCGGCCTGGTCCTCGCCGACGACTGATCAGCAGTCGGCCGCCGGGCTCAGAGCATGGGCCGGGCTGGCGGACTTGCACCCCGCAGCGGCGTGACGGGTAGGCGGCGGGCTGGGTCGCGGGGCATGGGCCGGGCCGCCGGTTTCCGCTGGGTTGCCGGGCCGCGCGTCTTGGGTCGGGCCGCTGGGCTTGCACCGGGCAGTCGGGTCGCCGGGCCGCCGGGCCGCGGGCTTGTGTCGGGCTGCCGGGTCTCCGCCGGGCCGCGCGCCTTGGGCCGAGCCGCTGGGCTTGCACCAGGCCGCCGGGCCGCGGGCTTGCGTCGGGCCGCCGGGCCGGCCACCGGGCCGCCAGGTCGCAGGGCTTGGAGCGGGACGCGGGGCTTGGGTCGGCCACCGGGCATGGGCTGGCTGCGGAGCACGGGTCGGCTGCTGGGCGTGGGCCCGGCCACGGTCTGCTGGATAAGCGGCGGCTTCAGGCCGCCGGGCATCGGCCGGGCCACAGGACTGCTAGGACCGAGGTGTGCCGGGGCTAGCCTTCGAGTCGTGACCAAACGTGTCGTGGTGGCGTTGCTGAATCCGGTGACCTGGAGCCCGCCCGGAACCGGGCTCGGGCAGTGGCGCGCCGCGCTGGCCGAAGACGTCGTCGACCTGCTGGCCCGGCTGGCCCAGGCTGAGCCGGCCATCGCCGCCACCGCCGATGATCTGGACCTGGCCCGGGAGATCGCCTGGCCGGGCATGCCGATCTACGAGGTCCCCACGGCCACCGTGCTGCCCGTGCTCAGAGCGGCCGAGAAGGACGGCTACAACCAGGCCGCAGTTCTGGCCGCGGACGCCGCCGACGTCCCCGGCATGATCCTGGGCAAGCTTCTACGCCCGCTGAGCAGCAAACCCGTGGCAGTGGCCCCCACCGGCCAGGAGAGCGGCCTGCTGGCCCTCGCCGCCAACCTCCCGGCCCCGGAATGGCTCACGGACACCGACCTGGACACGGCAACACCGATGACAGTGCGCCGCAGTGCGCCGCAGCCCAGCCTCGTCGAGTCGACCGCGGACTGGCGCCGGCTGCGGGGACCCTACGACCTGGCAACCCTGGACCCGGCCCTCGAAGGCTGGGAAAACACCCGAGCCATCCTGGGCGGCTGAAGAGGGCGGCGGAAGAGGGCGGCCGGGAAGACGGCACGAACCAAGCCCCACCATGCAACCAGCTAGAAGGGCAGACAGCAGAAAGCCGGATGGAAGCCATGCAACCACCCGGCAATCGGCGGGAGCGACGGTCAGCGCCATGCAATCAGGCACGACCGGATTTTGCTCTTTATTCGTTCTTTTCCTCGGACCCCGACTCGTCGGTCCCGCCCAGGTTGTCCAGCTCGGAGATGTCCCAGTCCAGCTGAGCCCGGGCGAACTTCTGCGGGTCGGCGAAATCCTCGTCCGTCGGCAGCAGATCGGGGTGATCCCACAGGGCGTCCCGCCCCGCGACCCCGCGGTGCTCGGTGACCGCGGCCCACAGCGCCCCGGCCTCGCGCAGCCGGCGCGGCCGCAGCTCCAGGCCGACCAGCGCCGCGAAGGTCTGCTCCGCCGGTCCGCCGGCCGCGCGCCGGCGCCGGAACGCCTCGCCCAGTGCGGCCACCGACGGCAGCCGGTCGCCCGCCGCGCTGTCCACGACGTGACCCACCCAGCCCTCGATCAGCGCGAGCGCCGTCTCCAGCCGGGCCAGGGAGGCCTTCTGCTGCGGGGTGTCCTCGGGCGTGAAGATGCCCTCGAGCGCCATCTGCTGCATCGACTCCGGGTCGGACGGGTCGACGCGGCTCATCGCCTCTTCGATCGCCTCGCGGTTGACCGTGATGCCGTTCGCGTAGGTCTCGACCGCATTCAGGACGTGCGCGCGCAGCCACGGGACGTGCTGGAACAGCCGCTGGTGGGCCGCCTCGCGGAGCGCCACGTACAGCCGGACCTGGTCCTCGGGCAGCTCCAGGCCGTCGCCGTAGGTCTTGATGTTGGCCGGGACCAGCGCCGCGGTGCCGGCCGGGCCGAGCGGCAGGCCGATGTCGCCGGCCGAGAGGACCTCCGCCGCGAGCTGGCCGAGCGCCTGGCCGAGCTGGCCGCCGAACAGGGCGCCGCCGAGGGTCGCCACCATCGACTGCATCGGGCCGAGCTGGGCGCGGGCCTCCTCGGGGACCAGGTCACCCATGGCGCCCACCATGCGGCCCGCGATCGGGTCGCACAGCTTCTTCCACACTTCGAGGGTGTTGTAGACCCACTCGTTTCTGTTCCACGCGGTGGCGTCGCGGATGCCGGAGGGCAGCGCGGACGCGGGGTCGAGCCACAGGTCGGCGAGGCGCAGGGCCTCGGCGACGGCATTGTGCTCGTACATGTTCACCGCGGGATCGCCGGTGGCGCTCAGCTGGCTGGCCGCCACTTGGCGGGCCAGATCCCAGTTGACCGGGCCACTGCCGGGCGCGGCGAACATCTGCTGCAGCTGATTCATGAACTGCTGCATCTGCTGCGGGTCGGAGGGGTCGGGCGGCTGGGCGCCCGGCAGGCTGAAGCCGAACGGGATATCAGGCACACCCCAACCGTACGCGTGTCAGGGCCCCTGGTGAGCAATGCCGGTGTCAGCTCAGAGAGAACTCAGGGTCGGTTGGTACGGTCACGCGCATGAGACGTCGCGGTGTCACGGTCATCCTCGGCGCCCTGATCACCGCACTGCTGGCAGTTGGTGTCATGGCCTTCCCCCTGCCCTACGTCGTGCTGAAGCCGGGACCGACCGTCAACACGCTCGGTTCGGACAACGGCAAAGAGGTCATCCAGGTGACGAAGGCGGACACCTCGACCTCTGCGGGTCAGCTCCGGCTGACCACCGTAGGGGTCCAGCCGAGCGTGGAGCTGGTGTGGGCGATCCGCGGCTGGTTCAGCGACGAGCAGGCCGTCGTGCCGCGTGACCTGATCTACCCGCCGGACCAGAGTGAGCAGCAGGTCGAGGAGCAGAACGCCGAGGAGTTCAAGTCGTCGCAGTACAGCGCGGTGACCGTGGCGCTGCGCGAGCTCGGCTACCCGGTGCAGACCTTCGTCACCGAGGTGACCAAGGACGGACCGTCGGTCGGCGTGTTGCAGAAGGACGACGTCATCACGACCGTTGACGGCACCCCCGTGACCAGCCCCGACAAGCTGACCCAGCTGGTGCAGGCCAAGCCGGCCGGCACGGCGCTGACGGTCGGCTACACCCGCGCCGGCAAGGCCGCCACCGCCGCCATCAAGACCAAGGCTGCCGCGGGCAGCAACACCCCGCGCATCGGCGTGGCCATCGACAAGAAGCAGCCGCACCCGTTCACCGTCGAGATCGACCTGGACGAGATCGGCGGGCCCAGTGCCGGGCTGATGTTCACCCTGGGCATCATCGACAAGCTGCGGCCGGCCGATCTGACCGGCGGCAAGATCATCGCGGGTACGGGCACCATCGACGACGAGGGCAACGTGGGCCCGATCGGCGGCATCCCGCAGAAGCTGGTCGGCGCGAAGGACGCGGGCGCCAAGCTCTTCCTGGTGCCCGCCGACAACTGCGCCGAGGCGATGCGCAACGCTGTGCCCGGTCTGACCATGGCGGAGGTGGCCACGGTGGACGACGCCCTGACCGCCCTGCAGACCTTCACCTCCGGCGGCGCGCCGAAACCCTGCCCCGTGAAGTAACAATCGGCGCACCTGCCCCGGACGGAACAACGCAACACCGTAATGTGAAATACCGGTCCGACTTTGTGGGGTTCACGTTGGTCATGCGTAACAGTCCTCTACCGAGGATGAGCCGGCGCGGTCGCGTGACCGTCGGCGTCCTCGTCGGGGTCTTCCTTCTTTTCACGCTGCTCGGCTGGGGCATCGACGCGTACACCGATTACCTGTGGTACGACGAGGTCGACTTCACGGGTGTGTTCACCGGCGTACTGGTGACCCGGCTGCTGCTGTTCCTGGCCATCGGACTCCTGATGGCCCTGGTGATCGCAGCCAACCTCTACCTGGCCTACCGGCTCCGGCCGCTGCTGCGGCCGCACTCGGCCGAGCAGGCCACCCTCGAGCGCTACCGGATGGTGATCCAGCCGCGGCTCGGCACCTGGATCACGATCATCGCGGTGGTGATCGGCTTCTTCGCCGGCCTGTCCGCGCAGAGCCGCTGGAAGGACTGGATGCTCTTCCAGAACTCCCAGCCGTTCGGCGTGCGGGACCCCGAGCACAACGTGGACGTCGGCTTCTACATCTTCGAGTACCCGCTCTGGCGGTACGTGCTCGGCGTCGGCTTCACCACGATCGTGCTGTCGGTGCTCGGCGCGCTGGCCGTGCACTACATCTTCGGCGGGGTGCGCCTGCAGGGTGTCGGCGATCGGATGACCGCGGCGGCGCGGGCCCACCTGACCACCCTGGTGGCGTTCTTCGTGCTGCTCAAGGCGGTCGCGTACATCCTGGACCAGCGGGCGTTGCTGCTGGAGCAGCACGTCTCGCCCGGCCTGTACGGCGCCGGCTACACCGACGTCAACGCGTTGCTGCCGGCCAAGGAGATCCTGGCCTACATCTCGATCGTGGTAGCCATCGCGATCGTCGTGTTCTCCAACGCGGTGATGCGAAATCTGGTCTGGCCCGGCGTCTCGCTGGCGCTGCTGGCCATCTCCGCGGTGGCGATCGGTGGCATCTACCCGCTCGCGGTGCAGAACTTCCAGGTCAAGCCGAGCCTGGCGGACAAGGAGGCGCCGTACATCGCCCGGTCGATCGAGGCCACCAGGGCGGCGTTCGGGATCGCCGGCACGGAGATCCGGCCGTACGCGGCGTCCACCACGGTGCCGCCGGCGACGCTGGCGTCCGACACCAGCGCGCAGAACGTCCGGCTGATCGACCCGCAGCTGGTCTCCGAGGCCTACACCCAGCAGCAGCAGGTCCGGGGTTTCTACGACTTCGGCCCCAAGCTGGACGTGGACCGCTACACGCTGACCAACAACAAGCCGCAGGACTACGTGGTCGGCGTCCGCGAGATCAACGACAACGCGCTGACCACCCAGCAGCAGAACTGGCTGAACCGGCACACGGTCTTCACCCACGGGTACGGCATGGTGGCGGCCCCCGCCAACCAGGTCGTCTGCGGCGGCCTGCCGTACTTCGTCTCCGGCTTCCTCGGCGACGACCAGCAGCCGGGCTGCGCCTCGAGCTCCGAGGAGATCAAGGTCGACCAGCCCCGGGTGTACTTCGGTGAGCAGTCGACCGAGTACGCCATCGTCGGGCAGGCGGACGCGAACAAGAAGACCGAGTTCGACCGTCCGCAGCCCGACAACAACAACGCCGAGGAGCGCTACACCTACGAGGGCACCGGCGGCGTGCCGATCGGGTCCTTCTTCCGCCGGCTGGTCTTCGCGATCAAGAACACCGAGAGCAACTTCCTGCTCTCCGACGCGGTCAACAAGGACTCCCGGCTGATGTACGTGCGTGACCCCCGCTCCCGCGTGGAGAAGGTCGCGCCGTTCCTGACCATCGACGGCGACCCGTACCCGGCCGTGGTCGACGGGCGGATCAAGTGGATCCTCGACGGGTACACGACCGCGGCGACGTACCCGTACGCGCAGCGGATCAACCTGCAGGAGGAGACGACCGACGAGCTCACCAACCGGGGCACGGTCGCACTCGCCCGGGACAACATCAACTACATGCGCAACTCGGTGAAGGCGACCGTCGACGCGTACGACGGCACGGTCACCCTGTACGAGTTCGACGAGCAGGACCCCGTCCTCAAGGCCTGGAACAAGGCGTTCGGCGGCAAGCTGATCACCCCCAAGGCACAGACACCGGCCTCGCTCGCCGCGCACTTCCGCTACCCGGCGGACATGTTCAAGGTCCAGCGCAACCTGCTGGCCCGGTTCCACGTCACGCAGCCGGCCGAGTACTTCAGCGGCCAGGACTTCTGGCAGGTACCGAACGTGCCCGACGACCCGGACAGCGGCGTCAAGCAGCCACCGTTCTACCTGAACGTGCAACTGCCCGGGCAGGACAGCACCCGCTTCCAGCTCACCTCGGCGGTCACCCCGAACAACCGGGACAACCTGGCCGCGCTGATCTCCGGGTCGTACGTCGACAACAAACCCCGGCTGGAAGTCCTGGAACTGCCGGACCAGACAGCCATTCAGGGCCCGGTCCAGGTGCACCAGCGCATGACCAACAACGCGACGGTGCGTTCGGAACTGACCCTGCTGTCCAACAGCAACCAGTCCCAGGTGCTGTTCGGCAACCTGATCTCGCTACCGGTCGGCGACGGCATGTTGTACGTCGAGCCGGTGTACGTCAAGAGCGGGCAACAGGACGCCGTACCGCTGCTCCAGAAGGTCCTGATGTCCTACGGCGACGGCGGCACGTACGTGGTGCTGGCCAACAACCTCAAGGACGGCCTGGACAAGCTGGTCGCCCAGGGCAAGAGCAACCAGCCCCCGACGAACACGCCGCCGGCCAACAACCAGCCCCCGAACACGGGCAACGGGCAGCAGCCGGTGCTGACCGGTCAGCTGGCCCAGGCGGCGGCCGCCCTGGACAAGGCCATCGCGGACGTCAAGACGGCCCAGGCATCCGGCGACTTCGTCCGGTACGGCCAGGCCCTGCAAGCCCTGGACACGGCGATGACCAACTTCCAGAACGCGCAGAAGTCAGCGGGCCCGACGGCGACGCCGACCACGGGACCCTCGGTCCCGCCGTCGACACCACCGTCCGGCGCACCATCGGCGCCGGCCCCGACACCGAGCGGCTGACCAGGTGACATGACGCGCGGCCGGCCGGGTTACCGGCGGGCCGCGCGCATGTGTGGGGCAGGTTACGGGGGGTCGTTTTGCATGTCGGTCGGGGCGCAGGCTAGGGTTGAGCTACCGACGCGGGGTGGAGCAGCTCGGTAGCTCGCTGGGCTCATAACCCAGAGGTCGCAGGTTCAAATCCTGTCCCCGCTACGAGTCTGGGAGTCCCTCATCCGCATATTGCGCGGATGGGGGACTCTTTCGCATGTCTGCCTGGGGGGCCGAGCCCCCCAGACCCCCACGGTGCGGTGGTCGCTGTGCGTGCTTCGGTGTGGGTTTTTCTGGGGCCTTGCCCCTAGACCCCCACAACCCACGTTGCCGATCGGTGGTGGGTTACTGGGGTGGTGCCGTGGGGGCGATCCATTGGTAACGGCGTTTGGGACTTCGGGCCGCTCCGACGGCGACGGCGGCTCCTGTCTCGGTCAGGGTGCGTAGATGGTTGAGGACCGCGGTGCGTGACAATCCGGTGAGGTCGGCGAGTTCGCCGGCGGTCGCTTCGCCCTGAACTGCCTGTAGGCCAGCAGCCCGGCGAGCGTCAACGGGGAGTCGGGCGAGGCTGCAGCGGTGATTCCGAGCCGAAAGCGGACGGTTGCGTCGTCGGACTGCGCAAGTCTCGGGAACCCGGACCGCATCCTTCGCAGGGTTCGGCGTACTGCATCGTCGTCCGGGTCTTCTGTCGAGGATCCGGCGACCGGTTCGCGGTCGTACAGGGGTTGCACTCTGGCCGCCACCAGCATCGCGATCTCCGCCTCGGTCAGATGGCGGTCGCCGTCGCCTCCCCGCAGGTACGAACCCCCGGCGATCCCCTGTGCAGTGACGTAGACCGGACGTCGGTCCGCCGGAGCCGGTGGAACCTCGGCGACCAAGTGTCGAAGTACCTGGCAGAAGCAGTCAGGCGAGGGATTTGCGGATGTGTTCCGCGATCGCCTCTCGGCCGGCTTCTGCTTCTGGGACCGGTAGCAGCGGGTAGACGTGGATGGCCCCGGGCTCTTCGTGGTACGTGAGCGGGGTTCCGGGGGCTATGCGGTCTTTCAAGGCGCGGCAGTCGGGCAGGGTGATGTCGCGGGTGCCTACCAGGATCTGGATCGGCGGTAGGTCGTCCACGCGGCCGTAGATGGGGCTCAGGCGAGGGTCGGTCAGCGGGACGTCCCCCGCCCAGGAGGCGGCGATCGGGTGCAGGCCGGCTCGGGTCAGCCAGGGGTCGGTGCGTTCCACTGCCGGGATGTCCGGGTTGGACATGGTCAGGTCCAGCCAGGGGGCGATCGTGGTCAGGCCTGCCACCGGGCGTCGCGGGTCGTCGGCGAATGCCTGGGCGGCCAGCAGGGCCAGGCCGCCGCCGGCTGAGTCGCCGGCCAGGTAGCAGTGGCGGCCTTCCCGGGACAGGTCCTTGATCAGAGTCGTGACCAGGTTCAGGGCTTCCAGGGCGTGGTGCTGCGGGGCCAGGCCGTAGATCGGGACGTGAACGTCGTGGCCGGTCTGCTCGGCCAGGTGGGCCACCAGCGTCCAGTGCTCGCGGACGATCTCGCTGGTGTACGCGCCGCCGTGCAGGTAGATCACGGCGTGTTCCGACGGGCCGGTGGCGGCTCGGCGGGAGCGCACCACGTACACCTCATGGTTGTCGACCGTGCGGTGAGCCACGACGCAGCGCTTGCGGATCCCGGGCGGTGGGGCTGAGGGGCCTTTCTTTTTGGCCAGCACCGCGCGGCCGGCGGCCTCGGTGGCGAATCTGCGCTTGTAGGCGACGCGGACGAATGCCGCTACGCCCTTCATCTGCCAGCTCGACAAACCGACTCCCAAAAAGAGGCTCTCATGCGAAACGGCCCGCCAGATGATCTCTGACGGGCCGTTCTGCTTTGTAGCGGGGACAGGATTTGAACCTGCGACCTCTGGGTTATGAGCCCAGCGAGCTACCGAGCTGCTCCACCCCGCGTCGGCTTCATAAAGCTAGCACGGGGCCGGACGTCAGCCTTTCTCGGGGCGGACCGAGCGCCACACGTGCTGGGCCCAGGGCAGGTCGGCCGGGTCGTCGAAGACGCAGACCAGGTGCAGGACGTCGCCCGGGACCGCGACATAGCCGTGCAGGTTGTGCAGGATGCGGCCGTCGCCCAGGGCCGGGCGCCAGAAGGCGTACCGGTGGGTCCCGTCCGTGGTCTCGGTGAGCTCGCCGTCGCGGTCCCGGGGCGCGTCCGCGGTGAGGTCGCGGATCACGTCGGCCGGCGGCGAGCCGGCGGGCGTGCCCAGCGGGTCCAGGTGCACCGTGCGGCCGGGGCCGGTGAAGTAGATCCGGTCCTCGTGCCGGCGCAGCTCCAGGCCCGCCGAGCGGTCCAGTGACCAGCGGGTGGTGATCCGCTGCCGGACCGGGGTCGGCAGCGCGTACGTGAGCCGGCTCAGTACGTCGTCGCGGTCCCACTCGTCGTGCAGGATCCGGTGCATCAGGGTGCCCTCGTCGGCGACCAGGTACGGGATCGAATCCGGCTCGCGAACCTCGGCCCGGGCCGGCGCGCCCAGCATCTCCGCCCACGGCTGTACGGCGTTCGCCACCGTCCCCTCGAGGCGCAGGTCCGCGTACTCCGGGGCCTCCCAGATCTCGCTCGCGTGCCGCAGCATCGGCGCCGGGACCCGCAGCCACACCGAGTATTCGAGGGTGCCGCCGCCGGTCAGGCTGACCGGCATCAGGCAGCGGACGAACGCGCCGATGCCCTCGGCCGCCCGCAGGTGTTCGTTGCCCCAGGTCGCCTCGCGTTCCGGCGGGGTGAGCGCGAGCATCGGGTCCGGCCAGGTGGAGCGGACCGCGAAGTCGACCGGGGACAGGGCTCCCCCGCAGCAGGGGCAGTCGGGCAGATGATCAGGCACTCGGGCACCCTACCCAGCACGACGGCCCTCCGGCGGGGAAGCCGGAGGGCCGTCAGCGCGTACGGGGGCTCAGCAGTAGGTCTGGTTCTTGTTGCTGGTCCACCGGCAGGAGTCGATCGACTTGCCGCTGGGGCTGCGCAGGTACGCCGTGTCGCCGGAGTTGTTCCAGACGTAGCTGGTCCGGTTCCAGTAACGGTGGCCGCTGTCCGGCCGCCCGTTGGTGCCCTTGCCGCTGTGCACGTAGACGGTCTTGCCGGCGCCGAGCTTGTGGTCGGTCGACACGGTGTAGACGTGCCCGGCGGCGTCGCGGATCGTCCAGCCCTTGAGGTTGACCGTCTTGCCGGTGCGGTTGGTCAGCCGGACGTACTCGGCGTTGAGGCTGGTGTTGCTGCCGTTGTCGGTGCCCGGCGAGTTGTAGACGATCTTGGTGAACTGCACGTCGCCGGCCTTGGGCGCGGGCGTCGTGGGGGTGCTCGGGGTGCTGGGGGTGCTGGGAGTCGGGGTGGGCGTGGTCGGAGTGGACCCGCCGCCGCTGCCGCTTCCGCTGCCGACGTTCAGCGACACCGTCTCGGTGCGCCCGGCCAGCAGGTTGTTGTCGGGCTCGGCGTCGATCACCGCGCGGTACGACTTGGTCCCGGTGCCCTGACCGGTCAGCGTCGTCGTGTAGACCGAGGCGTCGCCGACGGTCTGGCCGCCCGCGATGTCCGTCCAGGTGCCGTCGTTGTTGCGCTGGATGTGCACCGCCAGGCCCGGCTGGGTCGGGTTGGCCGACACGGTGACGTCGACGGTGCCGTTCGAGGCGCTCATCGTCATGGTCGGCACGATGCCCATGGCCACCGAGATGCGGCTGGACGCGACGCCGTTGGCCACGACGTAGAAGCGGAAGCCGGAGTCCAGGACGCGGCTCAGCTGGTACGTGCCCGAGCCGGAGGCGATCGTCGACACGTAGCCGCCGTGGTCGTAGTCCGGCGACTGGTAGAAGTCGTTGAAGACGTACGCCGATTCGTAGAGCTCCACCGTCGAGCCCGCGGGCGCCGTACCGGTGATGGTGATCGGGCCGTAGCCGTTGCGGCTGGCCGGGGCCGAGATCGTCGGCGTGGCGCCGGCCGCGCTCGCCGGGGCGGCCAGGCCGAGGGCGGCCGCGCAGCCGATCGCGGTCAGCGCCGCCGTCTTCCGTGCACGCATCAGCAAGTTCTCCTCGTAGCTGTGGGGATTTACGCAGCGTAGTGAAGATGACAAAGGGTAGTCACCCGTACGGACGGACCTGGTTATCACCTGGACGTATGAGTGGGACAGCAACTCTGAGTTACTTTCGGTCAAGTGGCGCAGTGACGGCAGGTAACTGCCATGTCGGACTCGGCGGCCCAAAGACGGCTCGGTATACGGTCGGAGCCGTGTTGACCCCCGAACAGCTGCGGGCGGACTGCGGGCAGTGCGCCGGCCTGTGCTGCGTCGCGCCGGCCTTCGCCAAGTCGTCCGACTTCGCCATCAACAAGCCGGCCGGCAAGCCGTGCCCGAATCTGGCCGACGACTTCCGCTGCGGCATCCACGACCGGCTCCCCGAGCGCGGGTTCCCCGGCTGCGTCGTCTTCGACTGCTTCGGCGCCGGCCAGCAGGTCACCCAGGTGACCTTCGGCGGCCGCGAGTGGCGCGGCACGCCCGGCATCGCCGGGCCGATGTTCGCGGTGCTGCCGGTCATGCGCCAGCTGCACGAGCTGCTCTGGTACGTGACCAAGGCGCTCGAGCTCCCAGCGGCGCGCCGGCTGCACCCGAAACTGCGCACGGCTCTCGACGAGACCACGGCACTCACCACCGGCACGCCGCAGGAGCTGCTCGCGCTGGACGTCGACGCCCACCGGCGACGGGTCAACCCGCTGTTGCAGCAGGCCAGTGAGCTGGCCCGGGCCGGGGTCGGCGGGCGCCGCGCCGACCACCGCGGCGCCAACCTCATCGGTCGCCGGCTCAAGGGCGCCGATCTGCGTGGCGCGAGCCTGCGCGGAGCTCTGCTGATCGGTGCCGACCTGCGCGGCGCCGATCTCCGCTGGGCCGACGTCACCGGCGCCGACCTGCGCGGCGCGGACCTGCGCGGCGCCGACCTGACCGGGGCGCTGTTCCTCACCGAGGCCCAGCTGAAAGCGGCCGTGACAGACGCCACGACCAAGGTCCGGTGACGCCGGTCGTCCCCCTAGGATGATGGATCTCGCCGATCGACCGAGACTCCGTGGAGCGTGGTGGCATGCAGGTGTCCGGTCTGGTCTGGGCCTTGACCGTGGTGGCGATCCTCGGGCTCGTCGTCTTCGACTTCTACTTCCACGTGCGGCGCGCGCACATCCCGACGCTGCGTGAGGCCGGTGCGTGGTCCGCGGTCTACGTCGGCCTGGCCATCGTCTTCGGCCTCGGGGTGCTCATCTTCGGCGGCCGTGACATGGGCGCGGAGTATTTCGCGGGCTGGGTGACCGAGAAGGCGCTGTCGGTCGACAACCTCTTCGTCTTCCTGGTGCTGCTCAACAGTTTCAAGGTGCCGCGGGCCGACCAGCAGAAGGTGCTGCTCTTCGGCATCGTCTTCTCGCTGATCGCCCGGACCGGCTTCATCTTCCTGGGCGCGGCGCTGATCAACTCGTTCGCCTGGGTCTTCTACCTGTTCGGCCTGATCCTGCTGATCACCGCGGGCAACCTGCTCAAGGGCGACGACAGCGAGGACCGGTCGGCCGACAACGTCATCATCCGGCTCGCCCGGCGCTTCCTGCGCACCTCCGACGACTACGACGGCGACAAGCTGTTCACCGTCCAGGACGGCAAGCGGGTGCTGACCCCGATGCTGCTGGTCATGGTGGCGATCGGCGGCACCGACATCCTCTTCGCGCTGGACTCGATCCCGGCCATCTTCGGCCTCACCCAGAGCGTCTATCTCGTCTTCACGGCCACGGCGTTCTCGCTGCTGGGCCTGCGCCAGCTCTACTTCCTGCTGGACGGGCTGCTGGACCGGCTCATCTACCTCTCGTACGGCCTGGCCGCGATCCTGGCCTTCATCGGCGTGAAGCTGATCCTGCACGCCCTCCATGAAAACAATGTGCCCTTCATCAACGGCGGCGAGCACATCGACGTGGTCGAGATCAGCACCGGGGCCTCACTGGCCTTCATCATCGGCGTGCTGATCATCACGGTGATCGCGTCGCTGCTCAGCCCCAAGGGCCGGGCGCAGACGTACGTCGCGGCGGCGCGGCGGCACGCGACGGAGTTCCTCGACATCGAGACCGACCCGCGCTACTGCGACGAGATCTACCACAAGCTGCTCGACGAGGAGGCGCACCTCAAGCGGCTGCCGGAGAAGTACCGGGCCCGGATCCGCCAGGAGGACTCGCTGATGGACCTGCTGCGCCGGGCGCACCGGGTGCACGACGAGCGGGTCACCGCCGGCACCTGCTTCGTCAGAGTCTGACCAGCTCGGGGGCGTCGGCCGGCTCCGGCCGGCGCAGGCTGTCGCCCTCGATGTCCACCCGCGGCGTGATCCGGTCCAGCCAGCGCGGGAAGGCCCAGGCCCGGCGGCCCAGCAGGGTCAGCACGGCGGGCACCAGCGTCATCCGTACGACGAACGCGTCGATGAGCACCCCGAGCGCCAGCCCGAAGCCGATCGCCTTGATGGTCGGGTCGTCGATCAGCACGAACCCGCCGAAGACGGCCGCCATGATCAGCGCCGCGGCGGTCACCACCCGGGCGCCGTGCCCGACCCCGGCCACGGTCGCCGCGGTCGCGGTCGCGTCACTCGGGGGCCCGGCGTGCACGAAGTCCTCGCGTACGCGGGAGACGATGAACACCTCGTAGTCCATGGCCAGCCCGAAGAGCACCCCGGTCATGATGATCGGCAGGAAGCTGACCAGCGGCCCCGGCCGGTCCACGCCGAACAGGTCCGCCGCCCGGCCCAGCTGGAAGACCGCGACCGTGATGCCGAAGGTGGCCCCCGTGGTCAGCAGGAAACCGGCGGCCGCCTTCAACGGCACCAGCACCGAGCGGAACGCCAGCAGCAGCAACAGGAACGACAGCCCGATCACCACGCCCAGGTAGCGGGGCAGCGCCGCGGTGAGCTTCTGAGACACGTCGACGCCGACGGCGGTCGCGCCGGTGACGGCCACGCTGGTGCTGCCACCGGCCAGCAGGGCGACCGAGTCGCGCAGGGCGCGGACCAGCTGCGCGGTCTCCGCACTGCTCGGACCGCCGGCCGGGGTGACCAGCACGACCTGGGTGGTGCCCGCGGCGTTGGCCGGCCCCGGGCTGACCGCGGCGACGCCGGGAAGCTTGCGGACCCCGGCGGTCACCCGGCCGGCCAGCGACGAGACGGTGTCCTTGCGCGGACCGCGGATCACCACCAGCAGCGGACCGTTGGCGCCGGCCCCGAAGGCGGCGGTGGTCAGGTCGTACGCGACCCGCTGGTGGGAGCCGGCCGGTGCGGTCCCGTTGTCCGGCAGCGCCAGCCGCATGTCCCGGACCGGCACACTGAGCACGCCCAGCCCGCCGACGACCACAATCACCACCGGCACCCGGAACCTGATCACCCAACGGGCCCAGGCGAAGCCGAAGCCGTCCTCGCCCGCCGTCCGCGCGTGCACGCCCCGGTTGCGTAGACCGCGCGGCAGGATCCGGCCACCGGCGAAGCCCAGCATGGCGGGCAGCAGCGAGAGCGCCACCAGTACGGCGGTGAGCACGGTCCCGGCGGCGGCGAGACCCATCGCGGTGAGGAACGGGACCCCGACCAGGCTGAGCCCGGCCAGCGCGATCACCACCGTGGCGCCGGCGAAGGTGACCGCCGAACCCGCGGTCGCGGTGGCCCGGGCGACCGACTCCTCAGCGGCCATCCCCGCGGCGAGCTGGGTCCGGTGCCGCGAGCCGATGAACAGCGCATAGTCGATGCCCACGGCCAGGCCCAGCATCAGCGCGAGCACCGGGGCGGTCGACGACACCTCCACCACGGCCGTCACCAGCAGCAGTCCGCACATGCCCGCGATGACCCCGATCAGGGCGGTCAGCAGCGTCATCCCGGCCGCCACCAGCGAGCCGAAGGTGACCACCAGGACCAGGGCGGCCACGGCCACTCCGATCACCTCGGTGGCGCCGATCTCCGGTCCGCCGCCGCTCACCCCGCCCGGAACCACCCGCGGGCGCTGATCCGTGCCCTCGGACGCCAGCGAGTCGAAGGACTTCCGGTCAGCGGGGGAGAGGTCGTCCGCGCCCTTGGCGTACTGCACGCTGATCAGGCCGATCGTGCCGGACCGGTCGATCCGCGCCGAGGCGTAGGGATCCACCACGGCGACGACACCGGGCAGCTTCGCGGCCTGCGCCACCACGTCGGCCACGGCGGCCCGGCTGATCGGGTCCGCCAGCCGGGTCCCGGCGGGAGCCTGGACGACCACGGTGAGCGCGGCGCCGCCGGCATCGGGCAGGTCCCGCTTGAGGGCGTCCAGAGCCTCCTGGGACTCGGTGCCCGGGATGGTGAAGGTGTCCACCGTCTTGCCGCCGAGCGTCAGGGCACCGGCGGCCAGCAGGAGCAGGATCAGCGCCCAGAGGCCGGCGACCAACCGCCGGCGCCGGAACGAGAAACGGCCGAGGCGGTACAGCAGCTGGGCCATGGTGACGCTGTCCGATCTGCGCTGACAGGCATGTTTGTCCTGCTCAGCGTAGCGATCGGAGCGCGCCGGGGCGGCGGAAAGGCTCAGCGCGGGCGCTGGCCCCGGGAGGTGGAGCCGATCTCGGGCTCGGGACGGCGTGCCCCGGCCTTGCCCGCCGCCGAGTTGGTCGTGAAGCGGGCGGCCCGCCGGACGTGGGCGGCCCGGGCAGTGAGGTCGGTGGTCGGCACCTCGGACAGGTCGGTTTCCTCCTCGGCCCGCGCTCGTTCCGCCGCTGCCTGCTCCGCGGCGGAACGCTCGGCCGCGGCGACCCGCTCGGCGGCGGCCTGATCTGCGGCGACCCGCTCGGCGGCGGCCTGATCTGCGGCGGCCCGGTCGGCGGCGGCCTGGTCGGCGGCTTGTTCCTCGGCGGTGGAGACCAGGTTGGCTATCCGGGCGGCCAGCTCGGCCGCGCGGGAGGCGAGATCCGGCTGGTTGACGTGGGTGGCCTGCTCGGCCGCGGCCGCCTGCAGGGCCCGTGCCTCGTCGGCGGCCAGCCCCGGCCGGTGGCCCGGCAGCCGCATCCGGGTGCCGCTGACCGAGGGCGGATAGGGCACGTCCTGCGACTGGGTCTCATCCGGCCGGGGTTCGTAGGGCTGAGGCTGAGCGGGCTGGGGTGGCGCGAGCTGGGGCTGAGCGGGCTGGGGCTCGTAGCGCGGCGGGAAGTCCTGGTGCAGCGAGGCGAGGAGCAGGCTGTCGTGGTCCGCCTCGTCCATCACCAGCCGGTGCGGCTCGGGCACCGCCACCTCGAGCTCGTAGCCGGCCGGCGGGCCGGGGTCGGCCGGCCGGTGCACCGACAGGGCGCCGAGCAGCGTCACCGTCTGGCCCTCACCACCCTGGAAGTTGCTGAACTCCGGGCCGATCAGCAGCCGCGACAGCATCCGGGACTGCGGCGTCGACAGGCTCAGCTGGTCCGCGTGGTCGACCCGGAACCGGGCGATCGACTGCCGGATCAGGTTGGCCAGCTTGTCCGCGTCGCCGACCGTGGCCAGGTCGCCGCCCGCGAAGACAAGCGCCGGGAACGAGCCGTCGGAAGCGGCGCACACGAGCTGGATCTGCGCCGCCGCGGCCGCCCGGCCCGTCGTCCGGGCGCCCGGCTGGACCCGCAGGTGCTGCGGATAGAGCCAGCGCAGCTCCCCCGAGGTGACCTCCAGATCGTCGGGGGAGTCCGAGCGGGTGTACGCGTACAGCACCCGGTTGTCGGTCACGAGGACCTCGGTGCTCTCCGGCAGCGCCCAGCGCGGCAGGGACGCCGCCTGGTCGAAGGCGTACTCGGCGACAGCGCACCGGCCCTGCCACAGGGGGCGCTCACCGCCCTGCAGCGGGCCGAAGACGTCGGAGTGGCCGGTGGGAAGCGCAGTGGGGAGAAAATGCGAATCCGGCATACCTCGATTAGATCGATCCAGCAGAGGCCGGACAAGTCGCGGGGACGTGAAATTGGCTCATCGTGGAACGACGGCACCCCCGGCCGGGAGCGGGTGAACCTTTGGGCGGCGGGGTCCGTACTGCTGTCTAGGGTCGCGCGCTGAACAGCCCCTCGGGAGGGGCCGGAGAGGGAAGAGCGTCGATGTCCGTCGCCGGCTGCTGACCGGAAGTGAATCGATCGAGGTCAGTCTCGACCCGCCCCGGGAACCAGTCCCCGGCCGCGCGCCGGCTCAGCTCGGGCACCGGCGGTGAGCTCCGCCCGGCCAGCACGACCAGGTTGCCGAAGCGCCGGCCGCGCAGCACCGCGGCGTCGGCGACCAGGCAGGCCTGGGGGAGCGCGGCCCGGATGGTGGCGACCTGGGTACGGGCGTACCGCAACGGCGGCCCGTCGGCCACATTGGCGATCAGCCAGCCCCGCGGCGCGAGCACCCGCGCCACCTCCCGGATGAACTCCACCGACGCCAGGTGCGCCGGGGTGCGCGAACCCGCGAAGACGTCCACCACCACCAGGTCGTACCCGTCGTCGCGCATGCCGGTGACCGCCTCGCGGGCGTCGCCGACGCGTACCCGGATCTTGGCCTTGGCGTCCCAGGGCAGCTCCCGGCGCACCAGCTCGACCAGCGGCCCGTCGATCTCCACCACCCGCTGCGGCGAGCCGGGCCGGGTCGCGGCCACGTAGCGCGGCAGCGTCAGCGCGCCGCCGCCCAGGTGCAGGACCCGCAGCGGCTCACCGGCCGGTGCGATCAGGTCGATGGCCGCGGCCATCCGGCGGATGTACTCGAACTCCAGGTGGGTCGGATCGGCCAGGTCGACGTGGGACTGCGGAGCCCCGTCGAGCAGCAGCGTCCAGCCCGACGCCCGGTCCGGGTCCCCGACCAGCTCGGCGACGCCCGAGCCGACGGTCTCGACCCGCCGCTCACCCCGCCTGCGCTGCGCCATGGCAGCAGTATGTCGGTTGCGGTCCGGTAGCACGGCGGCGGGAACCCTGGGATCGGACGTCCGCGGGCCGACGTCGACGGTTGTGACGGCGACTGCGGATTTCCTCCCCGGTGACCCGTTGCTGCACCTGCTGCGCCGGGCGACGTACGGTCCGACCCCCGAGTCGACCGCCGAGATCCGCCGGCTGGGTGCGCCGGCCTGGCTGGAGCGGCAGCTCAAGCCGGCCGCCATCGCCGACCCGGTCGCCGACGACCTGGTCGCCCGGCTGCCGCTGAGCCGGCTCACGATCGACGGCGTCCGGGCCAAGGTGCGCAGCGGCGCGCTCAAGATGTACGGCTGGGACACCATGTACGAGCTGGGCTGCGCCACCCTGGCCCGTTCGATCTGGAGCGAGCGGCAGCTGTTCGAGGTGATGGTGGACTTCTGGTCCAACCACCTCAACGTCACCAACCCCTCCGGCGACGTCTGGGACAGCCGGCAGGACTACGACCGGAGCGTGATCCGGCCGTACGCGCTGGGGCGTTTCGCCGACCTGCTGAAGGCCTCGGCCCGGCATCCGGCGATGCTCACGTACCTCGACAACCGTTTCTCCAGCAAGGCCGCGCCGAACGAGAACTACGGCCGTGAGCTGCTGGAACTGCACACGGTCGGGCTGGGCTACGCCGAGTCCGACGTCAAGAACGCCGCCCGGCTGCTCACCGGCCTGACCGTCAGCTGGGACGACGGGCGCTACCGGTACGACGCCGGCCGGCACGCCACCGGCGCGGTCAAGGTGCTCGGCTTCCGCCACACCAACACGAGTGCCAAAGGCGGCGAGGCCGCGGCGCTGGCCCTGCTCGATCACCTGGCCCTGCACCCGGCGACCGCCCGGCGCATCGCCACCAAGCTCTGTGTCCGCTTCGTCGCCGACGACCCGCCGCCCGCGCTGGTGACCCGGCTGGCCCAGGTCTACCTGGACAACCGGACGGCGATCGCCCCGGTGCTGCGCGCCCTCTTCGGCTCGGCCGAGTTCGCCGCGTCGGTCGGCGCCAAGACCCGGACGCCGCTCGAGGACATCGTCGCGACGGTACGCACCCTCGGCTACGCGCCCGAGAAGTCCGGCACCCAGGCGCTCAAGGCGCTCTACTGGATCACCGAGTCCGCCGGGCAGGCACCGATGGCCTGGGCGCCGCCGAACGGCTATCCCGACGTCGCCGCCGCCTGGGCGTCCCCGTCCGGGCAGGTCGTGCGCTGGAACGCGCACCTGAACATCGCCGCCGGCTGGTGGCCCAGCACGCTACAACGACCGGCGTCGCTGGTCACGGCCTTCGCGGGTACGGTGCCGGCCACGTACGGCGCGCTGATCGACGCGGTCGCCCTGAGGCTGGTCGGTCGTACCCTCGCCCCGGCGCACACCACGGCCATCGCCGCCTACTACGGCAGGACGCCCGCCTCGGCCCTGAAGGCGAACGACGCCGCTGTCGGGTGGGCGTTCCCGTACCTGGTCGCCCTGCTGCTCAACTCTCCCTACTTCGCGCTGAGGTGACCATGTCCGTTGTCGAGGCCTGTGGCTGTGCGCCGGTCACCCGTCGCAAACTCCTCGCCGCGGGGGCCGCCGGGGTCTTCGCCGGGCTGGTCGGCGACCAGCTCGCCACCCAGCTGGCCTTCGCCGCCGACAGCTCGTACGCCGGCGACGTGCTGGTCCTGCTGTCCCTGCGCGGTGGCTTCGACGGACTGTCCGCCGTGGTGCCGGCCGGTGACCCCGGCTACTACGCCGCCAGGCCGGGCATCGCCGTGCCGAAGTCCCAGCTCATCGGGCGTGGCACGTACTTCGGGCTGAACCCGGCGCTGGCGCCGCTGCTGCCGTTCTGGAAGGCCGGGACGCTCGGCGCGGTCCACGCTGTCGGCCAGCCGGCCCCGAACCGCTCGCACTTCTCGGCGATGGAGGAGCTGGAACGCGCGGCGCCCGGCACCACGCTGCGCACCGGGTGGCTGGACCGGATGACGGGCCGGCTGGGCGCGGACCATCCGTTCGACGCGGTCTCGGTGGGCAGTGCCCGGCCCGCCCGGGTGCTGGCCGGTCCGGCGCCGAGCCTCGGCCTGACCTCGATCGACGACTTCAAGCTCTCCGGCGAGGACCCGAAGCGCCCGATGGCCGCGACCATGGCCGCTCTGTACGCGGGCGCACCCGACGCCCTGGCGCAGACCACGGCGATGACCACCGGGGCGCTCGCCACGGCGGGACAGCTCAAGGCGGCCGGGTATCAGCCGGCCGACGGGGCCGCGTACCCGGACACCGAGCTGGGGGCCGCGCTGCGGGACGTGGCCCGGCTGATCAAGGCGGACGTCGGCCTGCTCAGCGCGACCGTCGACTCCGGCGACTGGGACATGCACGAGAACCTGGGCGCGGCGGCGCCGGGCAAGAAAATGTACGACCACCTGGCCGACCTGGCGAAGGCGCTGGCGGCGTTCGCCACGGACCTCGGGCCGGCCGGGCTGGGCCGGGTCACCCTGGTCACCATCAGCGAGTTCGGCCGGCGGGTCGGCCAGAACGGGTCCGGCGGCCTCGACCACGGCTACGGCAACGCCATGCTCGTGCTCGGCGGGGGCGTCCGCGGCGGAACGGTGCACGGCCGCTGGCCCGGCCTGGCCGCCGCCCAGTTGGTGGACGGCGACCTGGCCGTGACGACCGACTACCGCGCGGTCATCGGGGAGATCCTGCGGGCCCGGTGCGGCATCAGCGACGTGGCGAGCGTCTTCCCCGGCGTCCGGCCCAGCAGTCTGGGGCTGGTCAGCGCACGCTGAGCGGACCGGCCGGGGCGATGAACTCGATGCCCAGCAGCTCGGCCCAGAGTTCACCGTCCGGGCCGACCAGGGCCGCGTCGCAGCGTGCGCCGCGCTCGTCGCGGTGACCGTCGGCCACGATGCACAGCGCCGGGCCCGGCAACCGGCCCCAGCGGTGGATGCGGCACTCGGCCACCCCCATGGGCAGCACCGGGCGGTGCTCGTCCATCGCCCAGACGCCGCTGAGCTGCAGGGCGCCGTCGAGGGCGGCGAGGTCCACCGGCAGGTCGTCGTCGGGCCAGCCCATCGCCCGGGCGCCCAGGACAGTGCCGACGACCCCCTGGGGACCGATCTCGCCGAGTGAGCGGACCACGTGCAGCCGCGGACCGTGGAACAGTGGCCGGCCGGCGTACACCGAGCTGCCCGGGAAGCGCGCCGGGTCGCCGGCGGGCCGCCACTCGCGGTCCGGCCCGGGCTCGCCGAAGCCGGCCCGGAAGCACGGCTCACCCGCGTCGTTGCTCAGCCACACCTCCCGGCCGAACACCGTGACGCCGATGGTCTGCGGATGCTCCGTGGCCACCGAGCGCAGCACCCGGACGCCGGTCAGGACGGCGTCCTGCTCCCGGACCCGAGCCGCCGCGGCCATCCAGCCCAGCCCGGCCGCCAGGGGCAGGATCGCGACGTCCTGCGGCCGGTGATCGGCGAGCCAGGGGTGCGTACCGGCGTCGACCGCGACGCTGGCCGGCTGGGCCCGGTCCGGGACCGTCGAGCGGGGAGTGAGCACGATGTGGGCGGGCCCGTCGACGGCCAGCTCGGCGACGAACGCGGCCGCCCGCGCGCGGACCGGAACCGTCTCGGCGTCGCCCCGGTCGGCGTCGCCCGGCACCGGACCGGCCTCGCCGGCCGGATCCCAGGCCAGCGAACGGACCAGGCAGCCGGGACGGCGGCGCTGCTCCGCCTCGGCGATCCGGTCCAGGGTGGCGCCGATCAGCGCCTGGGTGTCCTGGCTGAGATCACCGGACCAGCCGGCCACCGAGGAGAACAGCATCAGGGTGTCGAGCGGATCCTGCGCGGTCGCGGCGAGCAGGGCGGGCAGCCCGGCCAGGTGCGTGCTCAGCGTCCGGTCGGCGTCGGCCGCGGACTTCTCACCCGGGCGCCGGTCCACGACGACCTCGGCGCAGTGCAGCAATCCGGTGATCGGGCCCCACTCCGAGCGGACCACGTCGAGCTCGGCGGTGAGGCGGTCGGCGTCGCGGTCGTCGGCGTGCACGTACCGGGCCTCGGCCCCGGCGGCCACGCAGGCCGCGATCGTCTGCCGGATCTCCCGGGCGGCCAGCACCGCCCGGGCCCGCAGCCGCATCCCGGCCAGGCCGTCCGGTCCGCCGGTACCGGCGGCGAACTTGCGCATCAGCGACACCTCGTCGGCCGCGCCGGCCAGGTGCTCCGGCTCGGCGGCCAACGGGGTACGGCCGAGCAGTACGAGCCGGCACTGCGCCGAACGGGCCAGCTCCACCAGCGCCGCACCGCAGAAGCCGCGGGCCTCGCCGGACGCGACGATGACCGAATCCGGCCCGATGATGCGCTCCCGCGGCGCCCCGGCCCCGGCCGACACCAGCCGGCCCACCGAACGGGTGCCGTCCGCGGCGACCCGCACCCGCTGCGCGCCCGCGCCCCGGGTGAGCTCGTCGGCGATCAGCACGGCCACGTCAGCGGGGTCACGGTCCCCGCGCTCGCACTCGATGGCGATGGCGGACGCCGCCGGCCGGTCCCGGCCCACCGCGCCGACCAGCCCGACCAGGCCGCCCAGCCAGGCACCGGCCCGGCCGCTGACGGTGTCCGCGACGGTCACGAAGATCCCGCGGTCCTTGCCGTTACGGGCCAGCCACAGAGCGGTGAGCTGGGCCTCGAGCGCCGCGTCGGGGGAGGCCGGGCGGGCCATGCCGCCCAGGAAGATGACGCCGCCCAGGCCGGGGTGGGTGGCCACCTCAGCGGCCAGGCCGCGGGCGGTGAGCTCGGCGGCCACGGCGGTGGCGAGGCCGCTGCCGCCGTCGACCACGTGGACGGGGCCGGCGTGCAGGCCGGGCGGGGCGAGGCCGCCGAGCGGGGTCTGCGCCCAGGACATGGTCAGCCGGACCACGTCGATCTCCTGCGGGCCGGTCTGGGTGAGGGCGGCCGGGTCGGCCGGGGTGAGGGCGGCCGGGTCGGCCGGGGTGAGGGCGGCCGGGTCGGCCGGGGTGAGGGCGGCCGGGTCGGCCGGGGTGAGGGCGGCCGGGTTGGCCGGGGTGGCGCCGAAGTCGAAGCCGGCCAGACCTGGGAAGGTCGGCTCGATGAAGCCGGTGTCGGCCGGGTCGGTGTGGGCCGGGTCGGGATCCGTCGTTCCGGGATCCATCGTTCCGGGTTCGGCGGCTTCGCCGGGGACCGTGGCGGGTGTCCGGTCCTCCGGTGCGGTCCGGGTGGGCCCGGTGGTGTCGGCTGCCGGTGCGGCCGTACCGAGATCCGGCCCGGTGGTCGCGGACGGTGGGGCGGCGTCGGTGGCTGTTCCCTGACGGTCCGGCTGGGCCGGGACGGCCGTGGGCGACGTCGCTGGTCCCGGCGGCTCGGCCGGCGCCCCGGGCCGGCGTTCCGCTCCCGGGGCCGGCGGCACCGGCCCAGCGCGGTGGTCCGCACCGGCAGCCGGCGGCAGCGTTCCGGCCCGGTGCTCGGCGCCCGGATGGAGCGTTCCGGCCCGGTGCTCGGCGCCCGGATGGAGCGTTCCGGCCCGGTGCTCGGCGCCCGGATGGAGCGTTCCGGCCCGGTGCTCGGGACGCGGCGGCAGCAGCCCGGCCTGGCGTCCGGCGTCGGTGGCCGGCGCCGGTGGTCCGGCCCGGTGCTCCGCGCCCGTGACCGGGTCGGTCCGGCGGTCGGCGGCTGCCGGCCAGGCCCGCCGGTTGGGGCTCGGCGCCGGCGCTGCCCATCGACCGGCCGCCGCATTGGACGGTGCGGCCGGGCGGGTGGCCCGGTCCGGTTCCGCCGGGCGGCCGGTGAGGGCTTCGATGACCCGCAGGTACTCCAGGTGCGCCTCGGTCATCAGCCGCTGGAAGGTCGCGTGCGCTTCCGCGCTGTGCCGGGCCAGCTCCAGCGTCTCCCAGCCGGGAGGGTCGGCGGACTGCGCCGGCGCCGCCGAGACGGGCGCGGCGGACTGGGGGACGTGCGGGGTAGGGGGCACGGGAAGTCTCCTCGAATAGGACGGCTTTATCCGTACTATTCGGACACAGGGTGGCGCGTCGTGCCCGGGAAACGGCGGGGGTTACCCCGGTCAGGCGGGGCTGCGGCGCAGCGCGAAGCGGGCTCGGGTCAGCCCGTCCACCGAGCGGATCGCCATCGCGTCGCAGAGCTGCTGGACCAGCCACAGGCCCATGCCGCCGATCCGGCCGGGCCGCGGCGGCAGATAGCCCGCGAGCGGTCCGGGCGGCACCCGGCCGTCATCGGTGACCTCGCAGACCACCGCGTCGTCGGTCAGCCAGACGCGCAGCTCCCGATGCTCGCCACCGTGCCGGATGCCGTTGGTGGCGACCTCGCTGAGCGCCAGGAGGAGATTCTCGACGCGGTCGGGCGGCAGCCAGCCCTCCGCGGCGGCCCGCGCCCGGACCTGCGCGCGCAGGCCAGCCACGGAGTCGTGCACCGGTACGGCGATGACGGGCTCCCCGGTGACCGGGTACGGCGGCTCGGGCAGCTCGGTCAGCAACCGTTCCGGCGGCTCGTAGCCCACACTCTCCAGCCACCCGTCGTCGTACAGCCGGGGGTGGGTGCGTTCGGCCGTGCTGACGGTTGCCGGTGGGAGGTTGCTGCGGTCGTACGGGCACAGCAGATGCCCGCGCAGCCCGGCCAGTGACTCGTTGAGCGCGGACTCGAAGCGGACCCAGCTGCGCGCCCCGTGCGCCGGCGTGGTGTGCCCGATCAGCCGCATGAACGGCCGGCCGTTCGACGCCGCGGTCCGCAGCAGCTGGGACCAGCCGGCGATGGTGCGGACCGGGCGGACGTACCACTCGTCGGCCGGCAGGAACCGCACCTCGGCGGCGTCAGCGGCCAGGGCGTCGCGCAGCAGGCCGGTGCAGTGAGCGTTGGCCGCGACCGCGACGGCCTCGTCCCGGGCCAGCCCGTCGCGGACGAAGGCGGCCAGGGTGCTGCCGTACGCGGTGTCGGAGTCGTAGAAGAAGGCCGAGTGGGTGAACGCCGGACGCGCGTCGGCGGCTGCGCCGCTTCCTTGCACCTGGCCCCACCTCCGAGCACCGCCGATCGACCACGGTAACACCGGGACGGCAGGCCGGAAATGCCGAGCGTTTCCGGTGCACCACTGCGAGTGAACGAAGACGCCCTTATACGTGAAACCGTCATACGGACGGTGGGCCGCGGTCCACACTGGGCCCGACCAACCAACGTGGAGGTGAGTGGTGTCGGGTACGGGGACCAGCGCGCTGGCCGAGATCATCGGCAACGGGCCGGTGCGGGCCGCCGGGCCGCCACCGGCCGATGACATGGCGGCCATCCTCGCCGCCGCCCAGCACCGGGCGGGACCGCCGCTCAAGATCCGGCGGCACGAGTCGGAGGACGGGCCGGCCTACTGGCGCTGGGACTGCGACAGCTGCGGTGAGTACGGCGGGGGCCGGCACCACAGCGACGCGGTCACCCGGGCGATGCGGCACTGCGGGGAGCACCCGGAGCACCGCTCATCCTTGCTGCCGCCGTCGCGCTGCCGCGAACGGGACCATCGCCTGGCGGTGCATCCCATGCTTTTCGCGCTCGACGACGACCCGCCGCCGGAGCCGCTCGCGAGCTGAGCTGCGAGCGGCTCCGAAGGCGAAGGTCACTGCTGGGTCGTGTCGCCCTGACCGGTACGGGTCTGCGCCTGGTCCACGCCCTTGTCGATCTGATCCGAGTACTTGTTGCCGGTGCGGTCGTCGACCTGGTCACCGGCCTTGTCGAGGCCCTTGTCGACCTGCTCGTCGTGCTGGTCGGCGAAGTCCTTGGCCTTGTCCATGAAGCCCATGTCAGATCCCTTCCGTTGTTACGGACGGGTTGCCCGGGCTCGGTGGCAGCAAACCTCAGGCCCGGGTGTCTCCCTCGCCGGTGCGCTTCTGCGCCTCGTCCACGCCCTTGTCGATGTGGGTCGTGTACTTTCCGCCGGTGCGCTTGTCGACCTCGTCGCCGACCTTCTCGAGGATCTGGTCGACCTGCTTGTCGTGCTTGTCGGCGAAATCCTTCGCCCTGTCCAGGAAGCTCATGCGGCCGTCCCCTTCTTCGCGCTCAGCACCTCGGCGATCCGGGCCACCCGGGGGTCGGCGAGGATCTCCTCCAGGCTAGCCGTCAGCGGGATCCGCCAGTTCGGGTACTCGTCCGTGGTGCCCGGCAGGTTGGGCTGGCGCAGCTCGCCCAGCACGTCGTAGAGCGACGCGGTGATGAACCGGCAGGGCGTACGGGCCAGGAACTCGTGCATCGCCACGATGATGTCCTGGGCCGGGGTGTCCGGCGTGATCAGGCCCTCCTCGGTGAGCCGGAGGAGCAGCTGGGCCCGGTCCTTGTCGGCGAACTCCTGCTCGTCCTCGACCGGCCCGGCCAGCTGACCGAGCTCGGCGCGGACCCGGACCTGCTCGCCGACCAGGAACCCGGCCGCGGTCGGCAGGTCATGGGTGGAGATGGTGGCCAGCGCGTTGCGGGGGTAGTCGGCCGCGCTGAGGTAGCCCTCGGCCGGGTCGTCGTAGTCGCGGGTGAACCACAGCACCGCCGAGCCGAGCATGTTCATGCGTTCCAGCGTCTCGGTGACCACGGGCAGCACGGTGCCGAGGTCCTCGCCGATCACCACCGCGCCGGCCCGGTGCGCCTCCAGCGCCAGGATGCCGAGCATGGCCTCCGGGTCGTAGTGCACGTACGTGCCCTCGGCCGCGCCCATGCCCGGCGGCACCCACCAGAGCCGCCACAGCCCGGCCACGTGGTCGACCCGCAGGCCGCCGGCGCGCCGGAAGATCCGCTGGAGCATGTCCCGGTACGCGGCGTAGCCGGTCTCGATGAGCTGGTCGGGCCGCCAGGCGGCGAGCCCCCAGTCCTGGCCGAGCTGGTTGAACGCGTCCGGCGGGGCGCCGGTGTGCACCCCGGCGGCCAGCACGTCCTGCAGCAGCCAGCCGTCGGCGCCGCTGGGGTCGATGCCGACGGCGAGGTCGTGCACGATGCCGACCGGCATCCCGGCGTCCCGGGCGGCCCGGTTGGCCGCGCCGAGCTGGTCCTCGAGCAGCTGCTGGAGCCAGACGTGGAAGGCGACCCGGTCACCGGTGCGGGCGGCCAGCACCGCGGGGGAGTCCGGGCGCCGGAACTCGGCCGGCCACTGCTGCCAGTTCGGCCCGTGCACCTCGGCGAGCGCGCAGAAGGTGGCGAAGTCGGTCAGCCCGGGATCGGCAGTCAGGTCCACCTCGCCGGCGAGCGGCCAGAGCAGCTCCAGCGCGGACTGCTTGGCCTGCCAGACCGCGGTGTAGTCGATGAGGCCGTCGGCGGCCGGTGCCGGGCGCAGGGCGTCGACCCGCTCCCGCAGGGCGGGATCGGCCCGGCGGTACGCGTCGGTGTCGGCGACCCGCAGATACAGCGGGTTGGCGAACCGGCGGCTCGACGGCGAGTACGGCGACGCCGGCACCGGCAGGGTGGGGGTGATCGCGTGCAGCGGGTTGAGCAGCACCAGCCCGGCACCGTGGCTGCCCTCGACGAAGGTGCGCAGGTCACCGAGGTCGCCCATGCCCCACGAGGCGGCCGAGTGCAGGGCGTAGAGCTGCAGCATCCAGCCCCAGGTCTCCGGCGGCTCGGGCAGCTCGGTGGGGACCACGACCAGCGTCACGTCCTGCTCGTCGGTGACCAGCCGGTGCCAGCCCAGCGGCAGGTCGCGGGGGAGCTCACCGTCGGCCTGCACCCGGGTGCCGTCCTCCAACTGGATCGTGCCGCTGAGCGGCTGGGTGCCGCCCTGCCGGACGACCACGGTGCCCGGGAGCCGGTGCTGCTCACGGGCGGTCCGGATCTCGGCCAGCTCGGCGGCCACCGACGCCGGGGAGGTGGCGTCGACACCGAGCAGGCCGAGGACGCCGATCACCGACTCCGGCGACACGTCCTTGCGCTCGCGATGCCAGTCCTCGTACCAGGTCGCCACGCCGTGCGCCTCGGCCAGAGCAGTCAGATCCGCGTCCATCCCCGTCCCCTCATTCGATTCCGCTGGGTCATACCCTGCCCTGTCGGCGGTAGTCCGGTCATGCGGGTCTTGCGGGTGTCGGCCAAGATGGAGCGCATGTCTTCTGCAGTGAAGTGGTGGTCACGGCTCAGCGCCGCCGTGACGGGCGCCGTCCTGACGCTGGTCATCCCGGTCCACGCCTGGGCGGCGAGCAACGGCACGGCCGAGCTCGCGGTCGAGGCGGCGCGTTCGCGCCGGCGCCGCGGCGGCTTCGGTTTCTTTCCCATTTTCGGCGGCCTGTGCTGCCTGCTCGTGGTCGGCGGCATCGTGCTGGCCGTCGTGCTGATTTCCCGGAACCGCAAACGTCGCTGAGCCCGCCCACCTAGCTTGGAGGGGTGGGTATCCGGGCGAAAGCGATTGCGCTGGGCACGGGGATAGCCGCGGTCTGCACCGTGCCCCTGGTCATCACCGTCACCGCCGACGCGGCGCCGGACGTGTTGCTCTCCAAGGGCCGTCCGGTCGCCGCGTCGACGGTTTCCGGCGCCGCTCAGGACGCCACCAAGGCGGTGGACGGCTTCGCGAGCACCCGCTGGGCGGCCGGTGCGGCCGGCTCCCAGTGGCTGCGCGTCGACCTCGGCAAAGCCCAGGACGTCAGCCGGGTGCGGCTGCGCTGGGACGGCGGGTACGCGAAGTCGTACCGCGTCCAGGTCTCGAGCGACGGCGCCGCCTGGCGTGACCTCTACCGTACGAGCAGCGGCGACGGCGGCACCGACGACCTCAGGAAGCTCAACGGCACCGGGCGCTACCTGCGGGTGCTCGCCACCCAGCCGGGCGCCGCGAGCGGCTACTCGCTCTACGAGGTGCAGGCCTTCGGGCCCGGCCCGGCCGCACCGGTCAAGGAGGGCACGCCCTCGGTGGCCGCTTCCTCGCTCGCCGCCGGACTCGCCGACCCGCGGAAGAAGGCCATCGCGCTGCAACTGGTCTCCAGCGCGGAGAACTCGACGCTGAACTGGCGCGGCCAGTTCGGCTACCTGGAGGACATCGGCGACGGCCGCGGCTACACCGGCGGCATCGTCGGTTTCTGCTCCGGCACCTCGGACATGCTGGCGCTGGTGACCGAGTACACCCGCCGGGTGCCCGGCAACAAGCTGGCGAAATATCTGCCGGCCCTGCGTACCGTCGACGGGTCGGACTCGCACGCCGGGCTCGACCCCGGCTTCCCGGCCGCCTGGAAGGCGGCCGCCGCCGACCCGGCGTTCCAGAAGACCCAGGAGGACGAGCGGGACCGGATGTACTTCGATCCGGCGGTCGCCCTGGCCTCGGCGGACCGGGTACGCGCCCTGGGCCAGTTCGTCTACTACGACGCGGCGGTGATGCACGGCCAGTCCGGGCTGCGCAGCATCCGCGCCGACGCCCTGCGCAAGGCCAAGACGCCGAAGCAGGGTGGCGATGAGCTGGTGTGGCTCAACGCGTTCCTGGACGCCCGGGTCAAGGAGATGCGCACCGAGGAGGCGCACAGCGACGTGACCCGGGTCGAGACGGCGCAGCGGCTGTTTCTGAAGGCCAGCAACCTGGACCTGAACGGGCCGCTCAGCTGGCGCGTCTACGGCGACAGCTTCACGACCCGCTGACCGGCCGCGTCAGCCGTTGCCGGGCTTCTTGTCGTCCTTCTTCGGGTCCTTGCCGGCGTCTTCCTTGCCCTTGCTGATCTGGATGCTCACGAAGCTGCCCTCGATGGTCCGGCCCTCCGGTGCGGTGCCCGCGGCCTGACCGGCCGGGCAGTCCGACGCGATCTCCGTGCCCGGGCCCACGATGAAGCCCGCGCCCTTGACCTTGCTGGTCGCCGCGGCGACGCTGAGGCATTTCACGTCCGGGATCGAGCGTTGTTTCCCCTCGGGCAGCTTGTCGCCGGAGGGCTTCTTGAACTGCTCCCTCGGCTTGCCCTTCATGATGTCGTG
The DNA here is from genome assembly GCF_040649415.1 of Actinoplanes sp. NPDC048967. Taxonomy (NCBI): domain Bacteria; kingdom Bacillati; phylum Actinomycetota; class Actinomycetes; order Micromonosporales; family Micromonosporaceae; genus Actinoplanes; species Actinoplanes sp. NPDC048967. The sequence goes on along the minus strand of NZ_JBEZFL010000002.1, from coordinate 10,341 downwards.
CATGGTCTCCCAGACCGCCGGGTTGACGATGGAGTGGCTCAGCCGGTACGGGTGGTCCTGGTAGTCCGGGTTGACCAGGTAACCGGCCACGACCATGGACGTCGTCCCGATGATCAGCGACGCGGTCTTGTCGTTGTCGGTGGTGCCGGTCTTGCCGAAGATCGGGTGACCCACCGCGCCCCGGGCCGCCCCGGCCGTACGGCCCTTGCAGCTGCCCAGCTGGGCGAAGTCGCCAACCGGGCAACGGGCCGCGTCGATCGCCATCCGGGCCACGTCCGGCTTGGTGGCCTGCCGGCAGTTGGGCTTGCCGACGTCGAGCTTCTCGCCCTTGGCCGTGGAGATCTGCTGGACCGGGGTGGGCGAGCAGTACTTGCCGTCGGCGGCCAGCGTCGCGTACGCGTTCGCCATCTCCAGCGGGGTCGAGGCCGACACACCGAGGGTGAACGCGCCCCAGTCCTTGGCGTTCTTGGTGGCCATCTCCTTCTCCTTCGGGGAGCGGAACTGCACACCGAAGCGCTGCGCGACGTCGACCACCTTGTCCGCGCCGACGCTCTCCTCCAGCGGCACGAAGAACGTGTTGACCGAGGCCCCGAACCCGGTCCACATGTTGTACGGGCCCTTCTCGCTCTTCGACGCGTTCGTGGGGCACCAGTACCCGCCGCCGCACGAGGCCGGCCCGGTGTCCCGGTAACCGGACTTGTACTGGTACGTGGTGTTGATCGGGTACGAGGGCGGGTAGCCGTTCTCCAGCGCCGCCACCATCGTGAACATCTTGAACACCGACCCGGCCTGGTACCCGGTGATGTCACCACCGCCGGTGAGCAGCGGGTTGGTGGTGTTGGGATACGTACCCCGGATGTTCTTGGCGGCCTTCTTCGGGTCCGAGGACATCTTGTTGTGCTCGACGTCCAGCTTGAAGCGGCGGTTGGCGGCCAGCGCACGGACCCGCCCGGTGCCCGGCTGGACGGCGGCCAGCAGCAGGGCGTCGCGGTTGTTGATGCCGATCTTGTCGGTGATGTTCTTGCGGGTGGCCGCCTGCGCCTTGATGTCCAGCGAGCTCTGGATCCGGTAGCCGCCGCTCTTGAGCCGCCGCTCGCGGTCGTAGACCGTCCGGCCGAACTCGGGCCGGCTGAGCCACCACCGGTAGAAGTAGTCGCAGAAGAAGCCCCAGTGATTGGTCTGCACGGACGCGCAGCCGTTGCCGGTGCGCTGGGTGGTCCGGCCGAGCTTGACCTTGATCGCGGCGGCCGCCGCCTCGGGGGTGATGTAGCCGAGGTCGCGCATGTTGCCGATCACCCAGTTGCGCCGGTCCAGCGCCCGGGGATAGCCGCGCGGGGTGGTCGGGTCGAAGCCACTGGGCGCCTTGACCATGCTGGCCAGCAGGGCCGACTCGGCCACGGTGAGGTCCTTGGGCTGCTTCTTGAAGTACACCTGGCTGGCCGCGAAGATGCCGTACGAGCCGTTGCCGAAGGGCGCCGCGTTCAGGTAGCGCTCCAGGATCTGCTGCTTGGTCAGCTCCTTCTCCAGCTGCATGGCGTACTTCATCTCGGTGACCTTGCGGGTGGTGGTGTCCTCGGTGGCGTCCACGACCTCCTGCGGGGTGCTCGCCGAGTACGCCAGGGACATCTTCACCAGCTGCATGGTCAGGGTCGAGGCGCCCTGCTTGTCGCCGCCCTGCTTGTTGTTGACCAGGGCGCGTACGGAGCCCTTGAGGTCGACGCCGTTGTGCTTGTAGAACTGGTGGTCCTCGGCGGCGACGATGGCGTTCTGCATGTTGATCGAGATGTTCTTGAGCCCGACCTCGCTGCGGAACTCGTCGTAGAACACCGTGATCAGCGTCTTGTTGTCGGCCGCGAAGACCCGGGTCAGCTGCGGGGCGGTGGCCTGCTTGAGCTGGCTGGGCAGATTCTCGAAGGCTTCGCCGCCGGCCTTGGCGGCCAGGCCCGACATGGCCACGGCGGGGAACGCGGCCGCGGCCACGGCGACGCCGGCCAGTAAGCCGCACACCAGCAGCGAGGACACGTTCGTGACGAAGTGGTGGTCGCGTCCGCGCATCAAGGAGATCCGTTCCACGGTGAGAAGACAATCAATGCCGCCCGGGTCGCCGAAGCGGCCCGGGCGGCAGAGTAACGGTCGTACGCAAACAGCGTCAGGCCTTGGTCCACTTCTGGTTCGTGGTGCCGCCGCAGTCCCACAGCTGCAACTGGGCTCCGTTGGCGCTGTTCCAGTCCTTCACGTCGACGCACTTGTTGGCCGAGACGTTGACCAGGTCACCCGCGGCCGACAGGGTGAACCGCTGCACCGGGTTGCCGTTGCAGGTGACCAGCTGGATCGGGGTGCCGTTGGTCAGCGCGCCACCGGCCGGGTCCATGCACTTGCCCAGGCCCCGCAGCGTGCCGTCGCCGTTCGGCGCCCACTTCTGCGCGTTGCTGCCGTTGCACTCCCACATCTGCAGCCGGGCGCCGTCGACGGCGTTGCCGCCGGGGATGTCGATGCAGCGGTTGCTGAAGTTGGACCGCAGCGCGGTGCCACCGGTGGCCGGCGGCGGGGTGGTGCCGCCGTCGGTCCACGCCGAGACGCGGACGTAGTCGACCAGCATGGTCTGCGGGAACTGCGTGCTGCCGTCCGGGTAGCCGGGCCAGTAACCGCCGACCGCCACGTTCAGGATCATGAAGAAGTTGTGGTCGAAGACCCACTGGTCGCCGCCGAGGTTGGCCGGCGTGATCCGGAAGTACTCCGCGCCGTCGAGGAACCAGACGATGAGGTTGGGCGACCACTCCACGGCGTACGTGTGGAAAGCGTCACCCAGCGCGCCGCCGATCGTCCGGCCGCCGCCGATGCCCTCGGCGCCGGAGTAGCCGGGGCCGTGCACGGTGCCGTGCACCGTGTTCGGCTCCTTGCCGACGTTCTCCATGATGTCGATCTCGCCGGTGGTCGGCCAGTTGTTGCCGCCCAGCATCCAGAACGCCGGCCAGATGCCCTGGCCCTTGGGGATCTTGATGCTGGCCTCGAACCGGCCGTACCGCTGGGAGAATTTGTCGGCGGTCAGGATCCGGCCCGACGTGTACTGGCAGGTGCCGTAGTGGCACTGGTAGTTGGCCGGGTTCTCCTTGCGGGCGGTGATCGCCAGGTGACCCTGCCCGTCCTGCCGGACGTTGCTGGTCGAGTTCGTGTAGTACTGCTGCTCGTTGTTGCCCCAGCCGCTGCCGCCGATGTCGAACTTCCACTTGCTGGCGTCGATCGGGCTGTTGGCCGCGCCGTTGAACTCGTCCTGCCAGGTGATGCCGCCGATGGCGGCGTCAGCTGTGTCGTTGCGGGAAGCGGCCACGAGGCCACTCGTGAGGGTCGCGGCGACGACGGCTGCCGCGAGCAGAATGCGGGTTTTTCGCATGGGGGATGAGCCTCCGGGGGAAGAGGTTGTTAACACTTTTAGCAGTGTTTACAGATTCGCCGGTGTCAGTCAAGGGAGACTGGTTCCGGAACCCCCGATAACGCTTTGTCCCGGCTAGACCTTCTTGAAGAGGGCCGGCAGCGCGGTCGGCTCCCAGCCGGGCAACGACGTGTGCGTCTCCAGCACCTGGTATTCGACGTTCTTGAAGGTCACCAGCTGCCCGGCCACATAGTCCGTGAACGGCGCCCACTGGGCGGCGGCCGGCGCCGACGTCGGCGGGGTCGTCGGCGGAGTGGTGGCGGCCGGCGGAGTCGTCGTGGGCGGGGCCGTCGGCTCGCTGGTGGGCGGCTCGGTCGTGGGGGCGGTCGTCGGCTCGCTGGTCGGCGGGGTCGTGGGCACCTCGCTGGTCGGCGGCGTGGCGGCGGGCGGCTCGGCCGAGGCGTCGGCCCCGGAGAAGCTGACCGAGTCGACCACCATCCGCGCCGGGAGGTCGGCGCCGCGGCGGTTGTCGCCGACCGTGAGGCTCAGCGCCAGCCGGAACGGCTGCCCGGTGTCCACGCCGCGCAGTGCCTCCCGCCGGACCGGCGAGCCGTCGACGGAGAAGGTCACCTCGCCCGGCTTCCAGTCCACCGCGTACGTGTGGAAGTCGTCGTCCGTGACCGGGTCGGCCAGCAGGTTCAGCGCGCCGGTGCTGGTCCGCACCGCGCTGACGAGCTCGAAGGTCGGCCGCAGACCCCGGTCCCCGGGCACCTTGATCCGCGCCTCGACGTGGCCGGCGGTGCCGCGCAGCGTTCCCCGGGTGTAGAGCCGGGCCGTGGAGAAGGCGTCCCGGTCCTCGTCGCGCAGGATGATCGTGAGGTTGCCGGCGCCGTCCAGCCGGGCGTTGCGCACGCTCTGGCTGAACTGCACCCCGCCGTTGACCCGGTCGGTGCGCAGCGCCCACTTGCCCGGGTCGACCGTGCTGCCGCGCCGGCCGGAGAAGTCGTCGGCGAAGGCGGGCAGTGACCGGCTCAACCGGTCGGTGCTGCGGTTGCGCTCCGCGGCGTCCGCGCTGTCGTTGCGGGTCGGCAGCCAGACGGCGGTCACCAGTCCGGCGGTCGCGACCACGAATGCGACGACTAGTCGGGGGCGCAGCCACGTGGGCTGCTGCGGCGCGCTGTGTCGCGGCACGGGGAAACCTCCGGGGGGCAATGATGCTGAAGCGTCAGCAGAGACATAAGAAGATCTGCGGGCAAACGTCAAGTCGGGACGGCCGAAATTAAAAAAAGATTCAGGATTTCGCGTCGGTGCGGCTGGAAATGCGTACGGCCGTACCGTCAGGTCCGGTTTTGATCTCACATGTGTCCGTCAGCTCCCGGACCAGCCAGAGGCCCCAACCGCCCGGTTGGTCCGGTGGCGGCTTGTGCGGGATCAGCGCCGCCAGGCCGGCGCCGTGGTCGGTCACGTCGCAGAAAACGGAACCGTCCTGGGCCCAGAGCCCGAGATGTCCGGTGCCACCACCGTGGCGCACGGCATTGGTGAGCAGCTCGTTGACGGCCACCACGAAATCGTCCAGCGGGCCCCGGTCATGCCCGCCTCCTCGGCGCGGGCCGCGACGGCATGCCGCAGCGCGGTGATCCGGCCACGGTCGAACGCCTCTGAGATCAATGCTTCCGTACCGATGACTCGACCGTAGGCGACGTCTGATCATTCCGCTGGGCGAGCGCCGGTACGGGGGTGGGCGGCGGTGTGGGATCGTCGGCCCATGGCGCAATCGAGCGGGCTGCAGAACCCGCTGTGGCGGGCGATCGCGGTGTACCGGATCGCCGCCCTGGTCTACGTGGCCGTCCTGGTGGTCCGTAACGTCGGGGCCTACGAACGGCCCATGCTGGCCTGGCCGGCGCTCGCGGTGGTGGCCGCCTGGACGGTGTTCACCACGTACGCGTACGCCGTACCGGCCCGGCGCCGGCCACCCCTGCTGGTGGTCGACCTGCTGGTCACCATGGGCGTGATGGCCGCCAGCCTCTGGGTGGTGGGCCGGGCCGGGCTCGAGGCCGGCCTGCCGACCCTGGCCGTGGCCTGGCACGTGGCCCCGGTGATCGCCTGGGCCGTGGCCGGCGGCCGGCGCTGGGGCATCGCGGCGGCGCTGGCCATGGGCGCCACCGACCTGACCGTCCGCGCCCACTACGACCAGGCCGCGTTCACCGGCACGGTGCTCATGGTGCTGGCCGCGACGGCGGTCGGTTACCTCGTCGGCATCGCCCAGCGGTCCCAGCAGCGCCTGGAACGAGCCATCCAGCTCGAGGCGACCATCCGGGAACGCGAACGGCTGGCCCGCGACATCCACGACTCGGTGCTCCAGGTGCTCGCGCTGGTCAAACGGCGCGGGGCCGGCCTGGACGGGGAGGCCGGCGAGCTGGCCCGGCTGGCCGGTGAACAGGAGGCGGCGCTGCGCACTTTGGTCACCGGGCGGACGGCGGAACCGGTCGACGAGCACGCCGAGGTGGATCTGATGACGTTGCTCGACCCGTACGCGTCGGCCACGGTGTCGGTCGCCGCCCCGGCCGGCGCGGTCCGCCTGCCCTCGCGGGTGGCGACCGAGCTGGCGGCCGCCGTCGGCGCCGCCCTGGACAACGTGGTGCGGCACTGCGAGCCGGGCACCAAGGCGTGGGTGCTGGTCGAGGACGAGCCCGCCGAGGTGACCGTGAGCGTGCGCGACGAGGGCTGCGGCGTCCCGCCCGAGCGGTTCGCCCAGGCGGAGGAGCAGGGCCGGCTCGGGGTGGCCCAGTCGATCCGCGGCCGGATCGCCGACCTGCGCGGCACCGTACGGATCACCTCCGCGCCCGGGCAGGGCACCGAGGTGGAGCTCAGCGTGCCGCGGGCATCGATAGGCTGAGCCGGTGACAGAGGCACCGAGGACCCGGGTCATGGTCGTGGACGATCACCCGATGTGGCGCGAGGGGGTCAGCCGCGACCTGACCGCGGCCGGCTACGACGTGGTCGCCACCACCGGCGAGGGACGCCAGGCGGTCCGGATCGCCGCGGCGGCCCGCCCCGACGTGGTCGTGCTCGACCTGCAACTGCCGGACGTGTCCGGCGTCGAGGTGATCAACGGCCTGCTGGAGGCGGTGCCCGGCGTCCGGGTGCTGATGCTCTCGGCCAGCGGCGAGCAGCAGAGCGTGCTCGACGCGGTCAAGGCCGGGGCGAGCGGTTACCTGCTCAAGTCCGCCGCCCAGGCCGAATTCCTGGACGCGGTGAGCCGCACCGCCGCCGGGGACACCGTCTTCACGGCCGGGCTGGCCGGACTGGTGCTCGGCGAGTTCCGCCGGCTGGCCGTCGAGCCGCCCGCCGCGGACGGCCTGACACCGAAGCTCACCGAGCGCGAGACCGAGGTGCTGCGGCTGGTGGCCAAGGGTCTGTCGTACCGGCAGATCGCCGACCGGCTCGTCCTCAGCCACCGCACCGTGCAGAACCACGTGCAGAACACGCTCGGCAAGCTCCAGCTGCACAACCGCGTCGAGCTCACCCGCTACGCCATCGAGCAGGGGCTGGACTAGCGGTAGTCGGGCGCGTTCGTCTCGTGCATGGCCAGCTCTTCCGCGCTGGCGCCGCCACCGGACGCGCCGGCGTCGTACGCGATGCTGTCGGCCTCGTCGTCGCTGCCGTAGCCCTCGTCGGTCTCCACCAGCCGGCCCACCGGCCGCGGGTCGTCCGCGTCGAGCTGGCCGTCGTCGTAGAGCGACACCGCGGAATTCGGGTCGGAGGTCGGGCTCGCGCCCCACACGTCCGCGTCGAACTGGCGCTGCTCGGAGGAGTCGACGGTCTCGTCGATCGGGTCCCGCTCGACCGGCAGCGGGTCCTCGGCGCCGACGTCGGGCTCCTCCTGGCGCAGCCGGTAGTCCAGCGGCTCGCCCTGACGGGCCTCCTCGGCGGTGTCGCCGTAGCGGTTGGAACCGCCGGGGCCGACACCCGCGAGCGCGGCCGGATCGGCACCGTCGGCCCACCGGGTGCTCTCCACCGAGTCGTACGCGTTCGAGTCGTCGTCCGCGGTCTCGGGCAGCCCGGAGGCCTCCGGGTCGGACACCTCGGTCGGGTAGTCGTTGTCTCGCATGTCCCGCAATCTACCCGCGCGCGTGGCCCGCCAAGCCTGTGCTGGGCAGTTGGCCGCCGGACTCGCCGGCGTCCAGCACGGCCCACACGACCTTGCCGTCGTCCAGCGGCAGGCTGCCCCAGCGCTGCGCCACCGAGTCGATCAGCAGCAGGCCGCGGCCGCCGTACGAGGTCACCGGGACCGGACTGCCGGTGAAGCGGGGCACGTGCGTGGAGTGGTCGCGGACGGCCACCGACATGCTCTCGCCGCGCAGGGCGAACAGCACCGTCATCGGGGTGTGCGCGTGCGCGACCACGTTGTTGACCATCTCGGTGACCACGATGCAGGCGGGGCCGGCCAGATCGGGCAGGTCCCAGCGGGCGCACGCCTCGGTGACCAGCTCCCGCGAACGCCGGGCGGCCCCGACGATCGGCTCGAGCGGGGCCCGCAGGAAGCGCCGCGGCTCCGGGGCGCCGAGGGCGGCGATGGCCTCCTCGGGCGTCGGCCAGACCGGCAGACCGGTGTCGCGCCAGGCCGAGGCGCCCGGGCCGGCACTCAGCAGCAGGTGACAGCCCGGCCAGTCGGCGGCGTCCCGGGCGAGGTCGGTCAGCACGGCGACCGCGTCGGGCGCACCGGCGGTGAGCTGCCGGACGTCGACCACCAGGGCCTCGGGCTGATCGGCGAGCAGCCCGAGCAGGCAGGACCGCACGCGCGGGGCGGTGACGGCGTCGAGCACCCCGGTCACCCGGACGACCGGATAGGCCTGCCCTGTGTCGACCTGGTGTCGGACCTCGCTCGCCATGATCGCTCCATTGTGCCTAACGCGTGTGGGCTTCGCATTCCGGCACGGGGCCACCCACGGGTGCGTTGCTTCCGGGTATCTGCACTATTCGGGGCAGAAGGGCATGGGTCTGAGACGTACCCCGTGCGCGCCGGCTCATGCACACTCATCGTCCGGCGGGATGCAGGCGCGCGCCGTCCGGGCGCCGGCCCGAGGCCGCCCGGGCCGTGGCGTGATGGTGCTGAGGCTCGGCGTAGCGGGTCATCGCGATCACCGCGCCGAGCGTGACGACGAAGCCGACCGCGGCCAGCCACTCGCGGCCCGGATGGATCCGGTCGCCGAGCAACAGCAGCCCCACGATCGCCGCCGGCACCGCCCCGGCGGCGTCCATCGCGGCCACCGCCGCCGTCGTCGAACCCCGCTGCATGGCCAGGCCGAGCAGCAACTGGCCGACGATCGAGTGGGCGATGAGCAGATACAGCAGCGGGTTGCTGCAGTAGCCCCCGAACGACTGCTCCACGGCCAGCGGGCGGGCGGCGATGGCGGCGGCGGAGAAGGCGATGCCGGCCAGCGAGCCGAGCGCCACCGAGCCGAGGGCGCCGTGCAGGCGTACCGCGAAGAAGCCCAGGACGCCGATGACGGCCACCGCGACGGCCAGGCCCACCACCCCGGCCGTCCCCAGCTGGCGGGAATGGGCCGGCTGAGCGGACAGGACGAGGGCGGTGATGCCACCCAGCAGCAGCACGAGCAGCGCGACCTCGGCCACGGGCAAGGTCCACTTCAGCACCAGGACGCCCAGCAGTGCCGTCACCCCGAGCCCGGCGGCCACGCTGGCCTGCACCAGGAACAGCGGAAGATCACGCCGGGCGATGAAGGCCAGCACAAAACCCAGGACCTGACAGACCAACCCGAGCAGATACGTACGGTGACAGGCGAGGCGGACCAGCAGCTGCGGGTCGAAGGTGTGATGCACCGTGGTGCGGGCCGCGGCCATCGACTGCAGCAGGTTGGCGACCCCGTACGCGGCAATCATCGCGGCGAGGTAGAACCAGCCCGGCGACATCACCCGGCGAGAATAGACCAGCTTCGGCGCCGCCCGGAGACTAACGGTGCGTCGAGGGCACCCCGGCCGCCAGCCGCCCGAGAATTTCCTCGTGCAGGTGACCGTTGGTAGCGATGGCACTCCCGTCCCCGGGCGCCCGCCCACCCGCCAGATCGGTGAACGAGCCACCGGCCTCGGTGACGATGGGGATCAGGGCGGCCACGTCCCACAGCGACAGCTCCGGCTCGACCATGACGTCCACGGCGCCCTCGGCGAGCAGCATGTAACCGTAGAAGTCGCCGTAGGCCCGGCTGCGCCACGAGTCCCGCATGATCTGCAGCATCGGCTCCAGCCGGCCGGCCTCCTCCCAGCTCGGCAGGCTGGCGTAGCAGAAACTGGCGTCGGCCATCCGGCGCACGGCGGACACGGAGATCCGGGCGGCGGCCCGCTGGTGCTTACCGGCCCACGACCCGTGGCCCAGCGCGCCCCACCAGCGGCGGCCCAGCGCGGGCGCGGAGACCAGGCCGGCGACCGGCCGCTCACCCTCCAGCAGGGCGATCAGAGTGCCCCAGACGGGCACTCCGCGGATGAAGTTCTTGGTGCCGTCGATCGGGTCGATCACCCAGTGCCGGTTGCCCTGCCCGGCCGGCGGGGTCGACATGCCGAACTCCTCACCGAGCACACCGTCGCGCGGGCGGGCTCGGGCCAGGGTCGCGCGGATCGCCTGCTCGACCGCCTTGTCGGCGTCGGAGACCGGGGTGAGGTCCGGCTTCGACTCGACGTGCAGATCCAGGGCCCGGAACCGGGCCACGGAGATCGAGTCCGCGGTGTCGGCGAGCAGGTGGGCGAGGGCGAGGTCATCGGCATACGAGGCCATGCGGGCACGCTAGCCGATCACCCCGCGCGCCCTCCGCGGGCCGCGCCGCCTCCGCGGGCCGCGCCGCCTCCGCGGGCCGCGCCGCCTCCGTGCGCCGCGCCGCCTCCGTGCGCCGCGCCGCCTCCGTGCGCCGCGCCGCCTCCGTGCGCCGCGCCGCCTCCGTGCGCCGCGCCGCCTTCGC
>NZ_JBEZFL010000001.1:941788-1464140 GCF_040649415.1 Actinoplanes sp. NPDC048967 | reverse complement strand
AGTCGACCGGTACTAATAGGCCGAGGGCTTAACTACACCAAACTTGATGTTCGACCGCGTCCACTGTGTGATTCACAGCAAACAACCACCCTGCCCGGAAGGGACCCGTGAGGGGTTCTTCTGGGTGCTGGGGTGTTGGTTGTGTCGCTGATAGCTGTTTCGGTGGTTATAGCGGAGGGGAAACGCCCGGTCTCATTCCGAACCCGGAAGCTAAGCCCTCCAGCGCCGATGGTACTGCACTCGGGAGGGTGTGGGAGAGTAGGACGCCGCCGGACTCAACGTACAGTCGAGGGCCTTCCCCATAGGGGTTGGCCCTCGACTGCTTTTGTGCGTCAGGGCCCTAGTAGCGTTGGGTGGACGCGCGCTCGACCCGCGCCCCCGCGCCTGATGGCTGGGCCGGCACCTGAACGATCTTGTACTACCCGTAGTGATCTGCTCCGTACTTGATGTGCTCCGGCGGCCCCGCCGATGTTGTGAGGGCCTCGCCGAACTTGGAAGGACTTGACCCGTGAACCCAGGACCGCAGGACGGCGGCTCCAGCAACCGCGACGACGAAGGCCGGGACGGCCGCGGTCGCGACGGAGGCTCCGGCGCGAACCCCCGCGGTGACCGGGGAGACCGAGGCGGCCCGCGCCGCGAAGGTGGCTTCCGAGCCGGCGGTGACCGGGGCGGTGACCGCGGTGACCGGGGCGGCTTCCGCGGCGGCGACCGCGACCGGGGAGGTTCGTCCGGCGGCGACCGAGGTGGCTTCCGGGGTGGTGACCGTGACCGTGGTGGATACCAGGGTGGCGGGGATCGGGGTGGCTCGTCCGGTGGTTACCGCAGCGGCGGTGACCGTCCGCAGGGCGGCGGCTATCAGGGTGGCGGCGACCGCGGCGGGTTCCGGAGCGGTGGTGACCGTCCCCAGGGTGGTGGCTTCCGTAGCGGTGGCGACCGTCCGCAAGGCGGCGGGTTCCGCAGTGGTGGTGACCGTCCGCAGGGTGGTTTCCGTGGTGGTGACCGTGACCGTGGTGGTTACCAGGGTGGCGGCGACCGGGGTGGCTCGTCTGGTGGTTACCGCAGCGGTGGTGACCGTCCGCAGGGTGGCGGCTATCAGGGTGGCGGCGACCGCGGCGGGTTCCGGAGCGGTGGCGACCGCCCGCAGGGTGGCGGCTTCCGCAGTGGCGGTGACCGTCCGCAGGGTGGTTTCCGTGGTGGTGACCGTGACCGTGGCGGTTACCAGGGCGGCAGTGACCGGGGTGGCGACCGCGGTGGGTTCCGCAGTGGTGGTGACCGTCCGCAGGGTGGTTTCCGTGGTGGTGACCGCGACCGTGGTGGATACCAGGGTGGCGGCGACCGGGGCGGCTCGTCCGGTGGTTACCGCAGCGGCGGCGACCGTCCGCAGGGCGGCGGCTATCAGGGTGGCGGCGACCGCGGCGGGTTCCGCAGTGGCGGTGACCGTCCCCAGGGCGGCGGTTTCCGTGGTGGCGACCGTGACCGTGGCGGCTACCAGGGTGGCGGCGACCGCGGCGGGTTCCGCAGTGGCGGTGACCGTCCCCAGGGCGGCGGCTTCCGTGGTGGCGACCGTGACCGTGGCGGCTACCAGGGCGGCGGCGACCGCGGCGGCTATCAGGGTGGCGGCGACCGCGGTGGATACCGTGGTGGCGACCGCTCCGACAGCGGCCCGCGCAGCAGCTTCCAGGGTGGTTCCGGTGGTGGTTACCGGGGCGACCGTCCTCAGAGCGGCGACCGTGGCGGCTACCAGGGCGGCGGCGACCGGGGTGGATACCGCGGTGGCGACCGGCCGGGCAATCGCCCCGACGGCGGTTACCGAGGCGACCGGCCCCAGGGTGACCGACCGCAGGGAGACCGTCCCCAGGGTGGTGACCGCGGCGGCTTCCGCAGCGGCGGTGACCGTCCGCAGGGCGGCGGCTACCAGGGTGGCGGCGACCGCGGCGGATACCGCGGTGGCGACCGTCCCGCCGGCGACCGCGGCCCCCGTGACGGCGGCTTCCGCGACCGAGCACCCCGCGACGACCGCGGCCCTCGCCCGGACCGGGCACCTCGTGACGACCGTGGCCCGCGCGACGACCGCAACTTCCGCAACGACCGCCCGGCCCGCGACGACCGGGCACCCCGGGACGACCGGGCACCTCGGGACGACCGCGCGCCTCGGGATGACCGGGGCCCTCGGGGTGAGCGTGGCTTCGAGCAGCCCGATCTGCAGCAGCCCGCGTTCCAGGCGCCCGAGCTGCCTGAGGACGTTGTCGCGACGGACCTCGACAAGGAGGTTCGCGCCGAGCTGCTGAGTCTGTCCCGGGACACCGCCGACCTGGTCGCGCGGCACCTTGTTGCCGCCGGTCAGATCATTGACGAGGATTCCGAGCTGGCGCTTCAGCACGCCATCGCCGCTCGGCGGATGGCTTCGCGGATCGCTGTGGTGCGGGAGGCCGTCGGGCTCGCCGCGTACGCCGTGGGGGACTGGACCACCGCGATTGCCGAGCTGCGCACGTACCACCGGATGACGGGGCGGCAGACGCACCTGGCCGAGCTGGCCGACTGTGAGCGGGCCCTGGGCCGGCCGGAACGGGCGATTGACCTGTTCCGTGGCGCGGACAAGGACAGCCTCGACAAGGCGGGCGCGATCGAGCTGCTCATCGTGGCCGCCGGCGCCCGTGGTGACCTCGGGCAGCACGACGCCGCCGTGGCGATGTTGCAGGTCCGGGAGTTGACCGCTGACGAGGACGCCGAGTGGGCTGTCCGGCTGCGGTACGCCTACGCCGACGCGTTGCTCGCGGCCGGCCGGCGGGACGAGGCCCGGGAGTGGTTCGCTCGGGCCGCGGCCGCTGACGAGGACAACTTGACCGACGCGGCCGAGCGGCTGCTCGAGCTGGACGGCGTCACGATCGAGGGCGACGAGCCCGAGGACGACGACGACCAGCCCGTCGAGACCTCGGCCACCGCGGCGGAGACGGACGCCACGGCGGAGACGGACGCGGACGAAGCGGACGGGGAATACCGCGACGAGGCGTTCGCCGACGAGGACGACGAAGATGACGAGGACGACGACCTGATCGAGGACGTCGACGCCGGCATCGACGAAGACCAGGTGACGGAGGCCGAGGCCGACGAGCCGGAGGCCAAGGCCGCCGACGTCACCGGCGACACGGCGGAGGACAAGGAAGACGCCGCGGAGGCCGAGACCGCCGACAAGAACGACAAGGACCGCGCGTGAGTCTGGTTGAGGCGTACGACCTGGTCATTTTTGACCTGGACGGCGTCATCTACCTGATCGACAAGCCGATCGACGGGGCGGCCGAGGCGGTCGAGCGACTGCGCTCGGCCGGCACGGCCATCGCGTACGCGACCAACAACGCGTCGCGGCGGGCCCCCGATGTCGCCGCGCTGCTCACCGGCATGGGTGTTTCCGCCGCCGCCGACGAGGTGCTGACCTCGGCCGGTGCGGCGGCCGCCCTGCTGGCCCAGCGGTTGCCCGCCGGTGCCCCGGTGCTGGTTGTCGGGGCGGAGGCGTTGCGGGCCGAGGTGCGCGATGCCGGGCTTGTTCCGGTCGAGCGGTTCGAGGACGAGCCGGTGGCCGTCGTGCAGGGTTACGGCCCGGACGTCGGCTGGAAGGTGCTGGCCGAGGCTTCGCTCGCGGTCCGCGCCGGGGCGCTGTGGATGGCGACCAACACCGACCGCACCCTGCCGAGCCCGCGTGGCCCGCTGCCGGGCAACGGTTCGCTGGTGTCGGTGCTGCGGACCGCGCTGAACCGTGAGCCCGATGTGGTCGTGGGCAAGCCCGCGCCGGCGTTGTTCGAGACCGCGGCTTCGCTGTCGAAGTCGCAGCGGCCACTTGCCGTCGGCGATCGGCTCGACACCGACATCGAGGGTGCGGTCGGTGCGGGCATGGACAGTCTGCTGGTTCTCACCGGCGTCAGCGGGCCCGCGGAGCTGCTCGCGGCCCCGCCGGAGCGGCGGCCGACGTTCGTGGCGGCGGACCTGTCCGGTCTGTTCGGTCCGGCACCCGCGGCCCGGCTCGCTGCCGGCAGCGACGAGCTCGGCGGCTGGCGGCTGGCCGACGGCAAGCTCGACGGCTCCGGTGACCCGGTTGACGCGTTGCGGCTGCTGACCGGCTTCGTCTGGGACGGCGGCAAGGCGCAGGCCGGCTCGGGCGCCGCCCGGGAGCTCTTCGCCGCCTGGGGGCTGTAACCGCTGCTCGTGAACTGTCGTTGATCCCCCGTGGGCACCACGCCTACGGGGGATTTCCGTGTCCGGGACGGCCGGAGATAGTGGACTCCCAGAGTCCGACGGGAGTCGACAGTCAGTGGCTGCAAGCGCACACAAGGACATGAATTCCCCGCGGCGGGGGTTGCTGATCTGGCTCTCCGGCGCCGACCCCGACACCCTTTCGCGGAGCCCCCGCGAGAAACGCAAATACTCCGGGCTGGGCGGCGTCGTGCTGACCACGGCGGCGATGGCCGGGCTCTCCGCGGGCTTCGCCCTGCACACCGGGGTGCGGGCCCCGCTGGCCGTCTCCGTCGGAATCGGAGTCCTGTGGGCGCTGGCCATCGCCAACCTGGACCGCTGGCTGGTGGCCGCGGCGGGCCGGCGTGAGCTGTGGTGGCAGAACCTGGCCACGCTCGTACCGCGGATCCTGCTGGCGCTGGTCATCGGCGCCGTGGTTTCGACGCCGCTGGTGCTGTGGATCTTCCAGCGGGAGATCCAGGCCCAGCTCACCATCACCCAGCAGGTCGAGCGCAACACCTACGAGCAGAAGCTGCGGTCCGACACCCGCTTCGCCGTCATCCCCGCGTTGCAGGCCGAGGTCACCAAGCTGCAGCAGGTCGCGGCCGGTTCGCTGGTGCAGGATCTGGTCGGTCAGGACCCCGGGGTCAAGCGGGACCAGGCCGAGTACGACGCGCTGGAGAAGCGGTACAGCGAGGCGCGGGCCAAGGCGATTGCCGAGTTCGACGGCTCCGACGGCACCGGGCAGAAGGGTGGCGGGCCGGCGTACAAGACGAAGTTGCGGGCCGCCGGTGAGTTGCGGGAGCAGCGGGACGCCGCCAAGGAAAAGCTGGAACGGTCCCGGAGTGCCGCCGCGGCGCGTCAGGCGTCCACGAGCACCAAGGAACAGGCGACCGCGCAGACCGAGCTGGCCACCAAGGAAGCGGAGCTCGCCCGGCTCAAGAGCCAGAAGCAGGCCGAGGAGGACCGCTACCTGATCGACAGCGGCAACGACCGGGGCCTGCTCGCTCAGCTGGAGGCGCTGAGCCAGATCACGGACAGCAACACCACGCTGAAGACCGCGTACCTGACGCTGCTGTTGTTCATCACCGCGATCGAGATCCTGCCGGTGCTGACCAAGTTCCTGCTCAACATCGGGCCGCCGACCGCGTACGACGAGATCCTGGCCACCGCGGAGAAGAGTGACGTGGAGGCGGCGCGGACGCGGATCGAGTTCGAGCGCGAGCAGGAACGTCAGGAGCTCGAGGCGCGGGCGTTGCGGCAGGAGCAGATCCGCAGGGAGACCGCCGGCCGGGAGACGCAGGTGGAGACGGAGATCCGTAAGCGGGAGCTGGACCGGCGGCACGGCGAGGAACTGCACCGGCTGAACGGCGCCCCGGCGAACGAGACGGCTACCCGCCGTACGCTGCGTTTTCCGGGCCCGCGCCGGGTCAAGCCGGACCGGAGCGGCTACAACGACTGGCCGGCGGACGAGTCGGCCACCCGGCCGGCGAACCCGGGGACGTCGGTGGCCGTGCCCGATCCGGAGGCCGAGGGCGGCACCGACGCCACGATGCCGAGGTGGCGCTTCAAGTGACCGGAGGGGAGAGCCGGGCGGCTCTCCCCTCCGGCGTCTCAGCGGTTGAAGTAGACGGTGGCGACCAACTTGCCGCCGGGTGAGCTTTCCCGGGCATCCACCAGCTGGAACGGTACGTCCTTCAGGTCCGGGGACCGCTTGAGGGCTTTCTCCAGCTCGGCCGCCCGGCTCAGGTCATTGCCGTAGTTCACGAGCGTGACGGAGGCCGGGACGGCACCCGGTGACTGCGGGTCGAACTGCTGGCGGAACGTCCGCTCGTCGTCGGTGCGGGATCCGGGCGCCAGTGGCGGCATGGTGATCGTCTTCGGTGGGAGGCGGACGATGCTCGCCGGCGCCGGCGCCGGCGCCGGCGCCGACGCCGTCCGGGTCGGCTGCGGCGGCACGGGCGCGGCGCCGTCGGTACGGGTGGCGATGAACGCGCCGGCGGAAACGAGCACCGCGACGGCGACGACACTCCCAGCGAGATACACGGGTCCCCGGCCGGAGAACCGCTGACGCAGGCCGGTGCCCTGTGGCCCCGGAGTACGCCGGGAGATGGTTTTGAAACTGCCGGTGTCCTGGCCCCAGCTGAGCGGCTGGGTCGCCGGTGCCGGTCCGCTGGTGGCCAGCTTCAGCGCGGTGGCGACCTGGGACGAGGCGTTGTTGTCGTAGCCGATGACCCGGCAGCGCTGCACGAGGGAGCTCGTGCGGGGCGCCTCCGGATCGAGTTCCAGCAGCGCTTCCAGGGCGCCGTACATCATCCGCTGCAGCCGGGTCGAGCGGCCGCCCGCGAGCTGTTGCTGCACGGTGTCGAGCATGGCGTCGATCCACTGCTCGTCGCAGCGGCCCTGCAGGGCGGTACGGGTGAGGTCCCGCGCGAGCCGCTGGAGCACGTCCGGATCCGTGCCCGCCCGCGGCGTCTCCATGGCCGACAGCCACAGCATGGTCCCCACGGCCTGGCTGGGCAGCGGCTGCAACTGTGTCGTCAGGGAGCTCAGGAACCGTAGCGGCTTGGCCGCCAGGACCACCTCGTCGTGCGCGGCCTGGGTGTAGATCAGATGCTCGTTGAGCTCGCCGACGACGATGCCCGCGTCCGGCGGGAAGTACTCGCTGTCGGCCTGCGTGGTGAGGCCCAGCCGCTTGAGCCACGCGCGGGCGGCGACCCGGTCCTTCAGGTCGCCCAGCACGCCGGACCGGGTGATCCAGCCCTCGGTGACCGACCGCAGGCGCTTGGGCTGCGGATAGGCGCTCAACAGCAGGGTGGCCAGCCGCTCGTGCCAGGCTGTCAGCTCCGGCCGCTCCGCGGTGGGCAGGCCCAGGATGTTGTCCGGCCGGTCGTCCTGCGCCCGGATCACGCCGGTGAGCAGGGCCTGCTCCAGCGGCGCACTCAGCTCCTCCCGCAACACGCGGACCGCCTCCACCGGTTCCTTACCGGCCCACTCGGTGACCAGCGGCAGGTGGCCCTCGGCCAGCCGCCGGCGACCGCCGGGCGTCTGCACCATGGACGGTACGTCGTGCCACTCCGGTACGTGGTTGGCGTGGCCCAGCTCGACCAGCATCTCGTCGAGAGTGAGCTCGCCCCGCAACAGCTCGGGGTCGGGGCGTTTACCCGTCGCGGCATAGTGCACCAGGTACTCGAAGCCCCGCCGTACGGCAGCAGTGCCCAGCCTGGTCTTGATCTCCTCCTCGGTCACCGGGCCGCGGCGGAACCACTGGTCGATGCTGTCCGCCCGGTGCGGTTCCTGGCGGCGGAAGTCCGCCGGCCAGCCGCCGGCCACGACCCGCAGCTCGGGGGAGTCCGGGCGTTGCAGCATGCACGTCGACCAGGACCAGGAGCGCAGCTCGCGTTCGGGCAGCACGCGCAGAACAGCCGGGATGATCGCCGCGGTCTGCGCCGGGTCGCCGTCCACCGGGACGGCGGCCTGCCGGGTCACGATGCCGCCGAGCACCTGCATCACGACGGTCTGGAAGCGCTCGTCGTCCGGGAGCTCCGGCCGGTCCTCCGCGGCCAGCTCGGTGCCGGCGGTCCAGGCGTCCAGGGCTGACATGCCCTCGGCCGCGAACGCGAAGCGGCAGGTGCCGGCGACCCCGAACGGCCCTCGGCGGCCCTGCACGACGAAGCACCACAGCCGGCGGCCCTGCACGGCGACGCGGCGCAACGTCCACACCGGATGGCCGACCGTCGAGCGGATGCCCTCGGGTGGCTGGTTCAGATCCGCCTGCAGCAGCCGTTCGGCGGCCGCCCAGTATTCGCGGGGTGCGGCCGGGCCCACGTCGTGCGGGCTGAAACCCCGGCCGGTCAGGTCGGCCCACTGCACCATGATCATGCCGTCGGTCATCTACGAGCCCTCCCAAGAACGGCCAGCAGGAGTTGGGTCAGTGCGGCGGCGCGGTCGTCGACGCGGGGGAAACGGTCGCGGGGGTCGAGCGGCTTGAGCCGGATGTCGTCCACCGCGATCGGTACGGTGGCCAGCGGCGAGCACAGGAAGAACCGCAGGGTGATCCACGGTTCGCGGTGCATCCGGAACAGGGCGCTCTGCTGGCCGAGGCCGTAGGCGAGCCCGCAGCCGACCGCCGACATGATCAGGTCCCGCAGCAGGATCAGCGCGCCGGAACCGGGCTGCAGGGCGCTGTCGAGGTGCTCGTCGATCGAGGGGACCCGGACGTGCTGCGGCACCTCACTGGTCATGTCCCCGCGCGGGATGCTGACCTCGTTGTCGGTGCCGACGTGGACCAGCTTCCAGAACTCCTCGGGCTGCGAGAAGTGGTCCAGCAGCCCGCGCGCCACCTGCACGGCGCGGCGCTGCCGTACGGCGGGCTCGGGGTTGTGCGCGCCCCAGATGTAGGTCAGCAGCTGGGTGGCGCCCGGATCGGCGCCCGCGCCGCGCGACCAGCGGTCCATCGCGACGGACAGGTAGGTCGCCGTGCCGCGTTCGACCTCGCCCGGCGCGCCGATGTCCCGCAGGTCCAGGCCGGGCTTCTCCAGCGCCGCGCGGATCAGGTCACACTTGCTGATCGCCACCAGCATCTGCAGCGGCCGGCCCTCGTTGGTCGCGAACAGCCCGTCGACCATGGTGATCTGCAACCCGATGTCGTCCTGGATGGACTCGCGGTTGCCGCGCACGACGTCGGCGCCGGACGCCTTGACCGTGCCGGGCCGCAGGCTGCCGTCGAGCAGCAGCCGCTCCTCGGCCACCGACTCGGTCGTCATCCACTCGGGCGCGTTCGGGGCGACCGCCGGGTCGACGACCCACAGCAGTGCGTCGAACGAGCGCAGCATCCCGGCCTCGCGGCGGTTGTTGCCGCGCTCGTCGAACAACTCACCGGGCAGGTCGGCCACCCCGGTCCAGGTGCGCCGGCCGGCGCTGTCGGTGCGTACCACCAGCGGCTGGCGGAACTGCTTGCCCCACTGCTGAGCCCGGCGTTCGCCGTCGACGACCGTACGCCGGACCAGCTCCTGGATCGCCGCGAGCGCGTCCCGCAGCTGGTCCTGGAGCATGCCGGCCGGGGTCGCCTGGCCGTCCGTACCGGTGGGCTGGATCGCCTCCCCGGTCTGCCGGGTGTCGTTGTACTTGCCGATCCGCGAGGTCAGCGGCAGCTCCTCCAGCGGGCTGAGCTTGCGCAGCCGGATCCGGCCCGGATCGTCCTGGGCGTCCCACCGGGTCAGGTTGTCGAGGTTCTGCTTCAGCATCCGGACCAGCAGGTACGTCTTGCCGCTGGCCGGCGCGCCCATGGCCGCGACCATGTTCCACTCGTCGATGGTCTGGCGGGCCTCGTCCGGCCGGCGGGCCGGACCGGCCCGGAAGACGGGCGTGGCGTCGGGGAAGATGTGCCCGCCGCCGCAGAGCAGGTAGACGAAGTCGACCTCATGCTCGTTGAAGGCCGGATCCAGCGACTCCGCCGGACGGTAGTTGCCGGCCAGCATCGTCACCCGCCACGGCATCCCGTTGCGGCCGTCGGGCGCGCCGACCTCGAGCCGGAACGACGGCGGCATCATGAACCGGCCGGTCTCCGGGTCCAGCGGCGGCTGGGCGGCGCCGAGCAGCTGCCGGCACACCGGGCAGGTGCTGCCGAAGCGGCTGGTCGGGTCCTCCGGCGGCGGGGGCGGCTTCGACCAGCGCATCAGCCGGCCAGCCAGACGACCAGGAACGACAGCACCGCCGCGGCGCCGCCCAGCACCAGGCCGGCGGCGGCGCCCCAGCGGCTCCCGGTCCGCGCGGCCACCCCGAGGTAACCGGCCACGCCCGCCTCGACCTCCACGAACGCCGGCTGCCCGGAGCCGGGTGCGGCATCGATCCAGTCGCCGAACTGGTGGCCGTACCCGGCGAAGTGCTCGTCGGGCTCGCCGCACTGCCGGGCCACCCGCTGCTCCAACGCCTCACGCCATGAACGGTTCACGTCATCCCCCGCCCGCCAGAACTCCCAGCGCCGCCCCGGCGACGACGCAACCGACAACCCAGATCGACAACCAGAGCGCGGCCCGGCGCAGGGCCACCGCTTGCGCCTGGCGGCCGATCGCGTCGTACGCCCGGTGCACCCGCTCGGGTCGCGTGGCCGGACCGTGCTGGGCGTACGCGCGGATCTGCTCGATGGCGCCGGCGAACGCGTACACCAGGTCGGTACGGGTGCCCGCCGCGACCGGAGCCGGCTCGTCCGCGCACCGCTGCTCGGCCGCGAACACCTCGGTCAGCCACGACTGCGCCCACGGATGCGGTGACTCGATGGCGATCTGCCCGCGCGGCCCGGTGCCGAACGGCTGGGCCAGCACGACGATCAACGGCTCCCAGCGGGGATCGGCCCAGTGCTCCCGTAGCGCCTTCAGCACCGCCTCCTCGCTGTCGGCCACGCGCTGCGCCGGGTTGTCGGGATCCGTGTGCAGCAGCGTGTGTTCCACCCAGTGCCGGCCGGCGAGCGCGCACAGCACCACGATGAGGAAACCGAAGCGGTCCTGGGCGTAGAGCAGGCCGGGCGTGAGGTTCCAGCCGCGGGCGGTGTCGTGCCGCATGCGACGGATGCCGCCGTACTCGTAGAGCTCGGTGCCGCGCAGGACGGCCGGCGGCGGGTCGGCCTGGGTGGCGGCGTCCGTGTCGATCAGCACGTAACCGCTGCTGTCCTGGTTGGCGCACCAGCAGACGTTCTCCGGCTTGATGTCGCAGTGCGCCCACTTGAGCTGGTGCAGCTGATCCAGGCCGGCGGCGAGCAGGCGGAAGTCACCCAGGTGCTCGGTGCCGGGCCAGCGCCGTACCGGCTCCCAGCGCAACAGGTCGATCTGCGGGGAGACAGCCAGCAGGTACAGGTCGGGGCGGGCGCCCTCGCCGATCCACGACGGCAACCGGCGGTGCAGCTGCGCGACGATCTGATCGGACGGGGTGCCGAGCCGGGTGGTGACCGCGCCGGAGAGCTGTTCGAGCTGGCCGTCACCGCGGACCACCTGCACCGGCACCACGGCCCAGGGCGGCTCGACGGGGGTACGGCGGTCCGTACCCCCGAGGTAGCGGTTGGCCCGCTGCAACGCCGTCGCCTGCTCATGCAGGTGCTGGCGCAGCGCCTCGGCGTCACCGAGGTCGGCGCAGCCGTAGATCTTCACGTGCCAGTCCGGCCAGCCGTTCCGCTCGTTGGTCGCGGTGGTGAAGATGACCTGCGTGTGGATGCGCCGCAGCTGACCGGTCGCCCCGCCACCGATCGGCGGCACGTCGAAGTCGACGCTCTTGCGTTCCCGCCCGCTGGGCGGGGCGACGGTCAGCAGCACCTGCCACTGCGGCCCGCTGAGGTCGATGACCATCGCGGGTTCGTCCGGATCAGCCATGGCCGCCCTCCCAGGCGAGGTGGTAGTCGAGCAGGGTGGACGACGCGGTGCCGTCCGTGTAACCGATCGAGCCGGCCGGCCCGGCCTGGATCAGCCGGCCGTCCGGGTGCAGCGGGGTGCCGTCGATGGTGACCAGGTAGTCGGGCCGGATCCGGGACCGGGCGAACTCGACGCGGTGGCCGTCGTGGCGCAGGTACAGCAGCTCGCCGCGGGGCAGGAAGGTGGCGTACTCGGGCAGGCGTACCGAGGCGTCGGGGCCGGCCCGTCCGGTCCAGCGGCCCAGCGGCACCCAGCCCGGGGCGGAGGCCAGGTGGCAGACCCAGCGGAAGTCGGCGCCGTACCGCAGGGTCAGATGCGCGGTCGCGGACGGGACCATCGGCGGCGGATCTGTGCTGGTCAGGGGCAGCGTCTGCTTCGGCGCGGGCAGGGCCGGTGGCTGGATGAGGAACTCGTGGCCGGGCTCGGGCAGCGCCGGGTCGACCGCGAAACCGACCGAGACGACCCGGGCCCGCGGGAGCTGCGCGTTGATGTGCTGGTGGACGATCCGGTGCACCTTGCCGCCGAACTCCCGGCTCATCGGCGTCCGGGTCAGCACGGACACCGAGACCCGCAACGAGCCCGGGTCCAGGCCGCCCGCGTTGACGATCGTGCAGTAGCGCCCGACCGCACGCCGGAACGCATCGAGGACAGCCCGTTCGAAGCGGGCGTCGGCCGTACTCATCGGGTCTCTCCGATCGCTGTGCCCATCACCGCGGCGAGCTGCCGGGCCCGCGGGCCGCCCCCGGCGTCGTCGCCCGCCTCCACGACGACCGCGTAACCGAGGGGACCGCGGGGGGTGTCCAGGAACCCGCCGGCCCACGAGTTCCGACCTGCGAAAACGCCGGTACTGCCGCGGGCCAGCGCAGCCCGCAGCTGCCGGCTCGTCGCCGCGCTGAGCGCCTGTTCCGGCTCGACGGTGGCCACCGGTGTGGTGCGGCCGGTGCCCGGATCGGTGACGCTGCTGATGAGCCGCGGATGCACGGCCCGGCCGCCGTTGGCGACAGCGGCCATGACCGCCGCCAGGGCCAGCGGGGTGCCGGCCAGCTGCGGTGACTCCCCGGCGTACGCGCCCAGTCCATCCACTGTGGGCACGCAGGAGGCGGCGGTGCCGACCAGGCGACCGGCCGGCCACGGATCGTTCGTGGGGCAGTCGCCGGTCTGCAGCCCGAACCGCTGGGCCTGGGCGGCGATCGCGGGCCAGCCCAGACGGCCGGCAAGCTCGACGAACACGGCGTGGCAGGAGGCG
Organism: Actinoplanes sp. NPDC048967; assembly: GCF_040649415.1. NCBI lineage: Bacteria > Bacillati > Actinomycetota > Actinomycetes > Micromonosporales > Micromonosporaceae > Actinoplanes > Actinoplanes sp. NPDC048967. Next base: position 1,451,270 of record NZ_JBEZFL010000001.1, on the reverse strand, counting down.
GCGAGGGCGTCGGGTACCTCCGTACCCGGGCAGTCGTCTCCGGCCGGCGGCTCGCCGGCGCGGTCGCTGTCCAGATACGCCGCGGCCACCACCACGTCGAACGCGGAACCGAGCCCGTAGCGGCGACCGAAGCCCCGGTTGACCTGCGCGTCCGCGTCGGCGGCGGGAGCCGGTCGCGGGGCGTGCGACCAGCGCCAGCACGAGTCCTGGCCGATGTCGTCCCGGCTGCGCCGCGGGCACCACGGATCGGGCCGGCCGTCCGCGAGCCGGCCCTCCGGATCCGGGCGCACGTAGTAGTTGTGCGAAGCGGCGAACTTACCGGCGGCTGCGGCCTCGGGGCGAGCAGGCATGACCTTGGTGGGCGCGACCGGAGTGCTGGCGCTGACGAGCACGTCACCGGAGGTCGCGTCCAGGACGACGATGCCGGCGGGGGCGCCACCGCGCAGCGCCTCGGCCGCGGCGTGCTGCCACCCGGGATCGAGCGTGAGGCGGACCCGGCCGTCGACGCGGCCGCCGGCCGGCGGGGGCAGCAGGCGGTCCCCGAGACCGGGCCCGGCGGTACCGGAGATCACGGCGGGATAGCTGCGTTCCACGATCCCGGCCGGGCCGCCGGCGACGCGGATCAGGCCGGTGAGATCAGCCGGGGTCAGTCCGGCCGGCCGGCTCGCGGGCACCGGCTGCCAGCCGTCGCCGGTGCGGTCGAGGACAAAACCGGGCCGGTCGCCGAAGCGCAGCTCGACCCGGGTGCGGGCCTGGGCGATGAGGTCGGTCGAGCAGGCTGCCGGGTCCGGCGCCCGGGCGGTGAGTCCGGCGCGATCAGCGGTACGGGCTGGGCACGTGACCCGATGCGGGTCGTAGACGGCCGGCAGCCGCAGGCCGGCTAGCCGCGGCGCCGAGTAGGGGACGAGGGTCAGACCCGCCACGACGGCGACCATCGCGCCGACCGTGACGAGCGAGGTGCCGACGCGGGCCGGCTCGGCGGGCTCTGTCCCGGCCCCGGCCAGGGCTCCCGGTCGGGCCTGGGCCCCCGGTCGGGCCTGGGCCCCCGGTCGGGCCTGGGCTCCCGGTCCGGTTCCGGGCCGGTTTCCGGGACCGGCCGCCCGGTTTCCGGGCCAGGCTCCTGCCCATGCTCCTGGTCCGGCTGCCGCCTGGGCTCCCGGTCCGGCTCCGGTCCCGGGCGCCGGCCGGCTCGGGGTGGCCGGGCCGGTCGTTCGGGTTGCCCGGTTCGCTGAGGTGCGGGCGGCCAGCAGGGTCAGGATGATGCCGAGCGCGACCGTGAGCGTCGACTGCCCGCCGCGGGACAGGAACGGCGCCGGGATACCGGTGTGCGGCACCAGGTTGGCCGTCGCGGCGAGGACGAACAGGAACTGCCCGACGATCATCGCGCCCAGTCCGGCGCCGAACAGCATGGCCAGCGGTGGCCGTTCGTAGCCGGGCGGGGGCGCGTTGGCCCGTACCAGTCCGGCGCCGAGCAGGACCACCAGCAGCCCGACGGCGATGACGACCAGGCCGCCGAGTTTGTTCCAGACGACGGCCAGCACGAAGTCGGTGGTCCCGGCGGTGACCGCCCCGGCGGCCGTGTCGCGCAGCCCGCGCCCCCAGAGCCCGCCGTCGGCGGTGGCCGCGATCGCCCGCGCGACCTGCGAGCGCTCACTCTCGACATCGGCGGCCAGTGACCGGCGGCAGGGCACCTGGCCGGCCGGGACCGCCGGGCCGGACTCCGTGCGCGTGTCGACGGCCATGCAGGGCGCGTCCCAGCGGAAGACCCAGGGATCGTTCCAGACCCGGCCCCGCTCCCCGACATAGTCGGTGCTGAAGAGGCTCACGGCCCCGACGATGAAAAGCACGGCAAGCGCAATGAAGATCCGGTACGCGGACAGCATCCGTACCGCCCACCCGGCCCGCCCGGGGTCCCCGCCCCGGTCCTGCTCCACGTTGCGCCGGGTGGCGGCCCAGGTCACCCCGGTCGTCATCAGCGCGGCGGGCACCACGGTGCCGAAGTCGTGCCGCAACCCGCTGGCCACGGCGACCAGCCCGAACAGGGCGAGCGGCAGACCGAGGAAACGACCGGCGCGATACAGGGCGCGCAAGGTGGAGCTCCGCCACACGCTGCCGGCGCCGTCACGGATGTCCCGCCACGTGTCCAGGACACTGACGGCCCGGAACCGGAAGCTGTCGCGGGCCACCACGAAGGCCAGGGCGGCGAGCAGGAGGAGTTTCCCGTACTCGGGGGTGGCGACCGGCCCGGCAGTGAGCGCGACCGACCCGGAGCCGAAGAACAGCGGCAGGACGAACGGCAGGAGAACAACGCCGGCGAGCGCCGCGGACAGGGCGGCGGAGTGGATGTGCTCCAGACTGTCGGTGCGGGTGGTCCAGGTGACGGCCCGGCGTACCCGCTGGGCTCTGCGGCCGGCGGACCGGCTCAGCCAGGCGACGAGTCCGAGCACGACGGCGATCCCGAGCGCCGGCTGACCCAGCGCCGACCATGCCTGCCGCAGGGCGTCGGGGGCGAAACCACTGGCGAACGTGCCGCCCGGATCACGCACCACGGCGAGCCGGACGACGAGCAGCGCGCCGAACTCCAGCAGCAGCGTCGAGACGACCAGTACGGCCAGCAGGGGTCCGGAGACGCTGAAGACCCGGCCGTCGTCGGACAGCCGCCCGCCCATCCGCAGTCCGGCGTGCCCGAGCCCGGCCACGGCGGCGACCACGACCCCGACCCAGAACGGGTACGGCGCACCGGCCAGCAGAAACGGCAGGGCGACGAGAACGTGCGGGACGGAGAGGGCGAGCGCGGGCCAGTCCCGCAGCCCCCGGCCCCGGACAACCTCGGGCCGCAACAGCCACCGGCCGGCGCCGGCAACGCCCCAGAGAAGACCGGAAAGAACAACAAGCGTGCCGAGAGCCGGCCCGGTGACAAGATCCACGATGACGATGTGCCGACACCTCCGCCCGGGTATCTCAGCTCAGCGGGAATTCCCTCCGGAACCGTGCGGACGACGCAGCCGGGGATACAAAAGGTAAGCCAGCGGCGGCCGATCACGTAAACGGCCGAATGGCCCGGGGCGGGCTCGGAAGGGTGATGAGCCACGACCGGGGTAAGCGGAAAGGCCGGAGCGGGTGGGCTGTGGATGGTGGTAGGTGGTCGGCCGTCCGGCTGTTGTCCGGCTCGGGATCGGCGACGCGGTGCAGGTCGGGCGGGTGGAGGGGGCCGGGTTCGGATGGCTGATGAGAGAAACCCTCCGGAATGGTGGTCCGGAGGGCATTCGGTGAGCTTCACCCGGGTGGATGACGGCCATTCGGTGGGTCCGGCGCGACGGAGTCCCGGCGATAATGCGGGCCGCGGCCGTGACATTTGTCGAGCTCGCCGAAATGCGTCACGCATTCATCTTGAGCGGCCCGCGCCGGATCCGGGCTGAATACGTTTCCCCGGCCGCCCGGCCCGTGCGGGGCCGCTGTGGTCAGTCGACCAGGCCGGACTGGTAGGCGAAGACCACCAGCTGGGCGCGGTCGCGGGCGGTCAGTTTCACCATGGCCCGGCTGACGTGGGTCCGGGCCGTAGCCGGGCTCAGAATCAGCCGGGCCGCTATCTCCTCGTTGCTCAGACCTTCGCCGACCAGGCTGACGACTTCGCGTTCGCGGTCGGTGAGGGCGTCGAGGCGGGGATGCGGTCGCAGCACGCGGGTCGGCCGGGAGGCGAACTCGCGGACGACCCGCCGGGTCACCGACGGCGACAGCAGGGCTTCACCGGCGGCCACCAGGCGGATCGCGCGGACGAGTTCGGCCGGCTTGGTGTCCTTGATGAGAAAGCCGCTGGCGCCGTGGCGGAGGGCGTCGAAGACGTAGGCGTCGATCTCGAAGGTGGTCAGGACGATCACCCGGGTGCCGGTCAGCGCCGGGTCGGCGGCGATGCGGCGGGTCGCTTCGATGCCGTCGATGCCGGGCATGCGGACGTCCATCAGGACCACGTCCGGGCGGTGGGTTCTGGTCTGCTCGACCGCGGCCAGCCCGTCTGCCGCCTCGCCGGCCACCAGCAGGTCGTCCTCGCTGGTCAGCAGGGTACGCAGGCCCAGCCGGACGAGGTCCTGGTCGTCGGCGATCACCACGCTGATCGGCCGGCCGGTGATCATCGGCGCACCGGGAGGGTCGCGGTCACGGCGAAACCGCCTTCCGGTCGGGGGCCCGCGGTCAATGAGCCGCCGAGGGCTGACACGCGTTCCTTCATGCCGGCCAGGCCGTGGCCGTGGCGGGCCGGGCGGGGCGGGCCTCCGCGGCCGGTGTCGCTGATCGAGACGGTCAGGTCGTCGCCGGTCAGGGCGACGCGGACCGAGGCGGTGGCCGTCCCCGCGTGGCGCAGGACGTTGGTCAGTGACTCCTGCACGATCCGGTACGCCGCCAGGTCGACCGCCGCGGGCAGCGAACCCAGCGGCCCGGCCACGTCGACCGCCACCGGGACACCCACGGCGCGGGTGCGGTCCACGAGTTCGTCCAGGCGGGCCAGGCCCGGGACGGGTGAGCGGTCGTCGGGGTCGTCGCCCCGGCGGACCGCGCCCAGCGTGGCCCGCAGCTCGTCGAGGGATTCGCGGCTGGTACGGCTGATCGCCGTCAGCGCGGCCTCCGCCTGCTCCGGTTGTTTCGGCAGCACGTGCAGGGCGATGTCGGCCTGCATCATGATCGCGGCCAGGCCGTGGCCGACCACGTCGTGCACCTCCTGGGCCACTCGCAGGCGCTCGGCGTCCGCCTGCCTGCGGGCCTCGTCGCGGCGATTCTGCAGGACCTGCTCGCGCCCCACCCGCACGGTCACGCCGATCGCCAGGGGGCCGGCCACCCAGGCGACCTGCGGGGCGACGGCCTCCATGCCGAGCCCGTCGCCGATCAGGCCGGCGATGATCAGCAGGCCGAGAGCGCCGGCTGCCGCGATGGCGGCCTGGCCGAGCGGTCGGTGGGCCGCGACCGTGTAGACGGCGATGGCCAGGCTCAGCAGGATCGGCCCGAACGGGTAGCCGCCCAGCAGATAGAGGGAAACAGCCACCGTCGTGACGGCCAGGACTGTCACGGGCAGCAGGCGCCGGGCCGCGAGCACCAGAGCCGCGGTGACCACCAGGGCGTACGCCCAGCCGGACACCGATGGGATGCCCTGGTTGCGGCCCGCGGGCGCGGTGCCGGCCAGGCCGACCGCCAGCAGAGCGACGGTGAGCAGCCCGTCCGTCAGGTATCCGCGTACCCGTTTCATGACGCTCACAGGATGTCACGGCGACGCAGCAGCGCGCCGCCCGCCGCCGCGAACACCAGCAGATATGCCCCCACGGTCAGCGCGGCCCGGCCGCCCCCGACCAGCGCCTCGACGCCGGGGGTGTCGCCGCCCGCGCCGAGGGCCGCGACCAGCGAGCCCGCGTTCGGGCCGGGCAGCGCCTTCTGCAGCTGCGCCACCCAGCCGAGCAGAGGCGCGGCTATCAGAGCCAGCAGATTCTGCACGGCGAGCAGCCACACCAGGCCCAGGCCGACCGGCAGGGCGACGCCGCGCAGGGCGATGCCCACCAGCGCGCCGAGGACCGTCCACATCGCCGCGATCAACCAGCCCCCGGCGATCCCGGCGAGCAGGTCGCCGGCGCCCGGCCAGGCGATCGCCCGGTCCTCGGCGGACGCGACGGCGACGCTCGCCACCGCGCCCGCGGCGAACACGGCGAGCACCCCGGCGAGCGCGGCCAGGCCGAGCGTGACCAGCTTGGCGGCGTAGACACGCAGGCGGACCGGATCCTGGGTGAGGACTGTCTTCCAGGTGCCCCAGGCGTACTCGCTGCCGACCGCCAGCACGCCGAGGATCAGCATCAGCGCCCCGAGGAACACCGGCAGGCCGCCGATGGAGTTGCCGACGAGCTGATCCGGCAGCAGCGCCGCCAGGCCGCGGTCGGCGCGGGGGCCGTCGGTGCCGCCCGCGTAGCCGGCATAGGGGATCAGATAGGTGAAGGTCAGGCTCAGACCGAGCGCGATGGCCAGCAACGCGCGGATCGCCGGGCGCCGTACCAGCTTGATCGTCTCGGCCCGGATGGCGTCACGCACGGCTTGCTCCGGAGGTCAGGGCCAGGAAGGCCTCCTCGAGGCTGCGTTCGTCGGCGCGCAGCTCGCTGACCGCTATGCCGGCGCCGACGAGGGCGGCGTTCACCTCGGCGGCGCGCTCGGGGGACACGGTGAGCCGCAGAGCGCCGTCGGTGACCTGGACGGCACGCTCACCGAGCAACCTCCGGGCCCGCTCCGCGGCGTCCTCCAGCGGCTCGGCGACCAGCCGCAGGCCCGGCTCGCCGCGCAGCTCGGCGACCGTGCTCTCCGCCACCAGCCGGCCGCCCGCGATGACGCCCACCCGGTCGCACAGCTCCTGCACCTCGGTCATCAAATGACTCGAGAGCAGCACCGTGCAGCCGGCCGCGCCGAGGCGGCGCACCAGCAGGCGCATGTCCGCCAGGCCGGCCGGATCCAGGCCGTTGGTCGGCTCGTCGAGCACGACCAGACGCGGATCCTTGAGCAGAGCGGCGGCCACCCCCAGGCGCTGCTTCATGCCGAGCGAGTAGGTCGCACAGCGGTCGCCGGCCCGGCCGGTCAGCTCGACCTGGTCGAGCACTGCCGCGACCCGGCCGGGCCCGACGCCGGCGTGGCGGGCCATGACCCGCAGATTGTCGCGGCCGCTCAGGTACGGGTAGAAGCCCGGCCCCTCGATGAGCGCGCCGACCCCGTCGAGCCGCCCCGGAGCCCGGCCGAACAGACGCACCGCACCGGACGTGGGCCGGATCAGCCCCAGCAGCATGCGCAGCGTGGTGGTCTTACCGGCGCCGTTGGGACCGAGAAAGCCGTAGACCTCGCCGGCCTCGACCCGCAGATCCAGACTGTCGACCGCGGTCAGGGTGCCGTAGCGCTTGGTGAGTCGCCGAGCCTCGACGGGTGCTGTCATGAGCCCATCGTGGCCGGCGACGGGACTGCGCGCGTCCGTCCAGAGGCGTCATTTCTCGTACGCCTCAGGTCGTACGGCTGGGGCTAGAGCAGCTTGCGCAGCTTCAGCAGATCGAAGGGGTTGGCCTTGATCGACACCTGCCGCGAGGCGATCGCCCGGGTGACGTCGAGCCGGCCCGTGACCAGCGCGATCAGGTCGTCGCTGGCCGCGATCAGGGCGATCTTGGCCTTCGGGTCGTCGCCGTCGGCGATGTCGACCAGGCGGCCGCCGGCCAGGCGGGCGTGGAAGGCCGTGTCCAGGTCACTCACCCGGCAGGCGAGCGTCCGGTCCAGGTCGAGCCGGCCGCGGGTCTCGGCGTTCGCGTCCAGCCGGGCGGCGAGATCGTGCAACGCCTGCCGGCACTCGTCCACGCTGGCCAATTCCGGACCTCCTCCACGACACCACCTCGACGCTCCGCACGGTACCGCAATGCACCTGCGGGTACGCCCGGTAGCGTTGCACCCGCACACGTGTGGCGCGAGCCGGAGGGGAGCAACATGCAGGACGCATGGCGGGCGTATCTGGAGATGGCGCTCGGACTGACCGAGGCACCGCGCAAGCGGGCGCAGCAGGTGGCCGGCGAACTCGTGAACCGTGGCGGCGCGACGGCCGCGCAGGTGCAGGGCCTGGTCGAGGATCTGATGTCGACCGGCCTGGCCAACCGCGAGGCGCTGACCAACATCGTGCGCTTCGAGGTGGACCGGGCGCTCGGCCTGGTCGGCCTGGCGACGGCCGACGAGGTGTCCGACCTCAACAGCCGGGTACGCGACCTGGAACGTCAGCTGCGCCTGGCGCAGGCGCGGGCCGGCACGGTCGAGGGCACGGACGGCGGTGCGGCTGCCGCTGACGTGACGCTGGCCGAGCCGGGCCCGGCCGACGTCGTGCCGCCGGCCAAGAAGGCTGTGGCGAAGAAGGCCGTGGCGCGCAAGGCGGTCAAGGCGACCCCGAACGCGATGCCGGCCGCCGCCGCACCGACGACGACCGCGAGGCCCGCCGGGGCGACGCCGGGGCGCAAGGCCGCGAAGGCTGCCCCGCCGGCGAGCAACGGCACTTCGCCCGCACCCGTCAAGGCGGCGACGCCCGGGGCCGCCCCGGTCAAGGGCGCACCGCCGAAGCCCGCGCCCAGCAAGGCGGGTCCGGCCAAGGCGGGGCCGAGCAAGGCGGGTCCGGCCAAGCCCGGTCCGGCCAAGCCCGGTCCGGCCAAGACCGCTCCGGCGAAGGCCGCTGCTCCGGCGCCGACCACCGGTCCGGCGACAGCCGCCAAGGCGGCGAAGGCCGCAGCCGCGGAACCGGCGACCCCGCCGGGAACCGTGGCCGCGCCGACCGCGCCGGTGAAGGAGGCCGCCGCGGCGACCGAGCTGCCGCCGACAGCCGCGAAGAGGACAGCCGCCAAGAAGACCGCGGCGAAGAAGACCACGCCGGCCGCGGGTGAGCCGGCTGCCGCCGAGAGCACCCCGGCCAAGAAGGCCGCGAAGAAGACGACCAACCCCGCCACGCCGGAGGCCACGCCGTGACGTACCCGAACCAGGCACCTCGTCCGGGCCCGCCGCCCGGCGGCTTCCGTCCGGGGCCGCCGCCCGGTGGTTTCCGCCCGGGCCCGTCCCCGCAGGGTGCCGGGCAGCCCGGCGAGCAGGCCGTGCGGCCGGACCCGGAGTACCGCCTGGACGCCACGGGCGGCACCGGCCACCCCGCCGTCGACGCCGTGCTGCAGTCGCTGGCCAACGCGGCCACGCTCGCCCCGGGCGACCAGATCGCCGAGTACGAGGCTGCGCACCAGGTGCTGCAGGAGACCCTGGCCGGCATCGACCGCTGATCCCCGTACCGGAGAAAAGGTTTTCATGGCCCGCCGTGCGCGTCTCGACGCCGAGCTCGTCCGCCGTAAGCTCGCCCGTTCCCGTGACCAGGCGGCCGCGCTCGTCGCGGCCGGCCGGGTGCAGGTGCGCGGCACCGTGGCGCAGAAGGTCGCCACCATGATCGACCCGGCCGATCCGGTGGTGGTCACCGGCGACGACCCGGCCACCGAGTACGTCTCCCGGGGCAGTCACAAGCTGGCCGGGGCGCTGGCCGCCTTCACCGGGCTAGCTGTCGAGGGCCGCCGCTGTCTCGACGCCGGGGCCTCCACCGGCGGCTTCACCGACGTGTTGCTGCGGCGGCGCGCCGGGCACGTCTACGCCGTCGACGTCGGCTACGGGCAGCTGGCCTGGCCGCTGCGCACCGATGAGCGCGTGACCGTGATGGAACGCACGAATGTGCGTACCTTGACGCCCGACGTTCTCGGCGGCCCGGTCGACCTCACCGTCGCCGATCTTTCCTTCATCTCCCTGCGGCTCGTGCTGCCCGCCCTCGCCGCCTGCACCGGCATCGACGGTGATCTCGCGCTGATGGTCAAGCCGCAGTTCGAGGTCGGCAAGGAGCGGGTCGGTTCCGGCGGTGTCGTCCGCGATCCGCTGCTGCGGGCCGAAGCCGTCCTCGATGTCGCCGCCACCGGCGCCCAGCTGGGGCTCGGCGTCGCCGGGGTGGCCGCGAGCCCGCTGCCCGGCCCGAGCGGCAACGTGGAGTTCTTCCTGTGGTTCCGCCGGGACGCCCCGCCGGCCGACGAGGCCCGCGTGCACACCGTGGTCGCCGCCGGCCCGTCCGGCGCGGTAGCCTCCGCCGGGCCGGCATCGACGCCGGTTTCGCCCCTGATGGAGGATTCGTGACGCGGTCCGCCTTGCTGGTCACCCACACCGGCCGCCGGCAGAGCACCCAGCATGCCCAGACCGTCGCCCGCGACCTGGTCGCGGCCGGTTTCGAGGTACGGGTGATCGCCCAGGAGGTCGCCGACCTGGAGTTGCCACCCGGCGTCACGCCGGTCGACGACCCGACGGCCGCCGAAGGTGTGGAGATCGTCTTCGCGCTGGGCGGTGACGGCACCCTCCTGCGCGCCGCCGAGCTCGCCCGGCCGGCCAAGGCGCCGCTGCTCGGCATCAACCTCGGCAAGGTCGGCTTCCTGGCCGAGGCCGAGCTGAACAACATCGACCAGACCGTGCGCGAGATCGTGGCCGGCGACTACACGGTGGACGAACGGCTCACCCTCGACGTCCGGGCCGAGTACGACGGCCGGCTCATCGCCGACTCGTGGGCGCTCAACGAGGTCAGCGTCGAGAAGGGCCAGCGGGCGCAGATGCTCGAACTGCTCGTCGACGTGGACGGGCGGCCGCTGTCCCGGTACGGCTGCGACGGTGTCGTGTGCGCCACACCGACCGGCTCCACGGCGTACGCGTTCTCGGCCGGCGGCCCGGTGGTGTGGCCCGAGGTCGAGGCCCTGCTGCTCGTGCCGATAAGCGCGCACGCCCTGTTCAGCAAGCCCATCGTCACCGCTCCCACCTCGACATTCGTGATCACCGTCGATCCGTACACGTCGTTCGCGGTGCTCTGCTGCGACGGCCGGCGCACCTGGGATCTGCCGCCGGGTGCGCAGGTCACGGTGCGGCGCGGGGAGCTGCCGGTCCGGCTCGTACGGCTCAACCCGCGCCCGTTCACCGACACGCTCGTGGCGAAGTTCGCCCTGCCGGTCGACGGCTGGCGCGGCAACCGCCGCTGACCGCCTGACCGGGCTCGGTGGGCAATTGTCGGTGGGCACCGATACTGTTCGCCCTGTGCTGGAGGAACTGCGCATCACCGGGCTCGGCGTCATCGACGACACGACCTTGAGGCTGACTACGGGCATGAATGCCATCACCGGTGAGACCGGTGCCGGCAAGACGATGGTGGTGACCGGTCTGGGGCTGCTGTTCGGCGGCCGCGCCGACGCCGGGCGGGTCCGCGCGGATCCGGGCCGGGCGGTGGTCGAGGGCCGCCTGCGCCTCGACGGGACGCTCGGTGACGCGGTGCAGACCCGCATCACCGACGCCGGTGGCGAGATGGACGACGACGGCTCGGTGCTGCTCAGCCGCACGGTGACCATCGAGGGCCGGTCGCGGGCGCACGTCGGTGGCCGCAGCATGCCGGTGGCCATGCTCAGCGAGGTCGGCGAGCAGGTCGTCGCCGTGCACGGGCAGTCCGACCAGCTGCGCCTGCTGCGTCCGTCCGAGCAGCGGGCCGCGCTGGACCGCTTCGCCGGCCCCGGGCACGAGAAGCTGCTGGAGAGCTACCGCGAGGCGTTCACCCGCTGGCGGGCCGTGGTCGAGGATCTGGCCGACCGCCGCCGGCACGCCCGCGAGCGCAGCCAGGAGGCCGACCTGCTGACCCTGGGTCTCGACGAGATCAGCCGGGTCGACCCGCAGCCCGGCGAGGACGACGACCTGCGGGCCGAGGTGCAGCGCCTGGAGCACGCCGAGGGTCTGCGCACGGCGGCCGCGATCGCCGCCCAGGCGCTGGCCGGCGGTGTGGAGGACACGGAGGAGACCCCGGACGCGACGCTGCTGCTGGGCACCGCCCGGCGCACGCTGGAGGCGCAGGCCGGCGTCGATCCGGCGCTGGGGGAGCTGGCCGCCCGGGTCGAGGAGGCCGCCACCCTGGTCGGCGACGTTTCCGCTGAGCTGTCGGCCTATCTGAGCTCGCTGGACGCGGATCCGGCCCGGCTGGAGGTCATCTACGAGCGGCGGGCCGCGCTGCGCGCGCTGACCCGCAAGTACGCCGACGACGTCGAGGGCGTGATCGCCTGGGCCGAGAACGCCCGCACCCGGCTGGCCGCGCTGGACAGCTCCGACGAGCTGCTGGAGGAGCTCGACAAGGAGCGCCTGCGGCTCGCCGCAACCGTCGGTGAGCTGGCCGCCCGGCTGACCGCCGCCCGGATCGAGGCCGCCGGCCGCTTCGCCGACCAGGTCAGCGTCGAGCTGGCCGGGCTGGCCATGCCGCACGCCCGGGTCGAGATCGTCGTGCAGCCGCGGGCCGGCGGGCGCGACGAGCCCACCGTCCCGGTCGACGGCACCGAGGTGGCCGTCGGGCCGGACGGTGGCGACGAGATCGAGCTGCGGCTCATCGCGCACCCCGGCGCGCCCGCGCTGCCCCTGCAGAAGGGCGCCTCCGGCGGTGAGCTCTCCCGGGTCATGCTGGCCATAGAGGTGGTCTTCGCCGGGGCCGGTGGCCCGCCCACGCTGGTCTTCGACGAGGTCGACGCGGGTGTCGGCGGTCAGGCCGCGGTGGAAATCGGCCGGCGGCTGGCCCGGCTCGCGCGCACCCACCAGGTGCTGGTCGTGACCCACCTGCCACAGGTGGCCGCGTTCGCCGACCGGCATCTCGTGGTCGCCAAGGACACCGGCGGGGCGATCACCACCAGCGGCGTGCGGATCGTCGAGGAGACCGAGCGGGCCCGCGAGCTGGCCCGGATGCTGGCCGGCCTGCCGGATTCGGATCTGGGCATCGCCCACGCCGAGGAGCTGCTGGCGGTCGCCGACAAGGAGAAGCGCGCCTGACCTGGGGCCCGGCCGGCTGGGCAATTCATACCTTTTGTCGGTGACCTTGTGCATGTCGCGTACGGCCGGGGTGAAACGGCGTGTCAGGATGGCCGGGATGCGACTTCCCACCTTGCGCCGGACCCGGAGCGTCGAACCGGGAGCGTTCTCCGGCACCGCCCGACTGGATCGCCGGACCAAGCGCCTGGTCGGACGGCTGCGCCCCGGTGACATCGCCGTGATCGACCACGTCGACATCGACCGCGTCGCGGCCGACTCGCTGGTCGCCGTCGGCGTCGCGGCGGTGCTCAACGTCAAGCCCTCGATCTCCGGCCGCTACCCGAACCTGGGACCCGAGGTGCTGATCCAGGCCGGCATCGTGCTCATCGACGACCTCGGCGAAGAGGTCTTCGACCGGATCAGCGAGGGTGACGTCGTCAGCATCGAGGACGACACCGTGCTGCTCGACGGCGAGCCGGTCGCCACCGGCATCCGGCAGGACACCCAGACCGTCGCCGCCGCCATGGCCGACGCCCGTGAGGGCCTGTCCGTGCAGCTCGAGGCCTTCGCCGCGAACACCATGGACTACCTCAAGCAGGAGCGCGACCTGCTGCTCGACGGCGTCGGCGTGCCGGACGTGCAGACCGGGATCGCCGGCCGGCACGTGCTCATCGTGGTCCGCGGGTACGACTACAAGGCCGACCTGGACGTGCTGCGGCCCTACATCCGCGAGTTCAAGCCGGTGCTCATCGGCGTCGACGGGGGCGCGGACGCGCTGGTCGAGACCGGTTACACGCCCGACATCATCATCGGCGACATGGACTCGGTCACCGACGACGTGCTGCGCTGCGGCGCCGAGGTGATCGTGCACGCGTACCCGGACGGCCGCGCTCCCGGCCTGGACCGGGTGCACGGGCTCGGCGTGCCCGCGGTGACCTTCCCCGCGGCCGCGACCAGCGAGGATCTCGCCATGCTGCTGGCCGACGACAAGGGCGCCACCCTGATCGTCGCCGTCGGCACGCACGCCAACCTGGTCGAGTTCCTCGACAAGGGCCGCGGCGGCATGGCCTCGACGTTCCTGACCCGGCTCAAGGTCGGCGGCAAGCTGGTCGACGCCAAGGGCGTGAGCCGGCTCTACAAGCAGAACATCTCCGGTTCGTCGCTGGTGCTGCTCGTGCTCTCGGCGATCGCGGCGATGGCCTCGGCGGTCACGGTCTCCACGGTCGGCAAGGCCTATCTCTCCGTGATGTCCGAGTGGTGGGACAATCTCGTCTTCCAGTTAGGACAGCTCTTCTAATCCGCGAGTGACCAAGAGGCTTTTGGCGTGATCAACTTCCGGTACCACGTGGTGTCGCTCACCGCGGTCTTTCTCGCCCTGGCGATCGGCCTGGTGGTCGGCACCGCCGCGCTCAACGGGCCGGTGGTCGACACGCTCAAGGACCGCGTCGACGCCCTCAGCAACGACAACACCAACTACCGTGAGCAGGCGAACCAGTACCGTAAGGAACTGAACAGCACCCAGGACTTCGCCACCCAGGTCTCGCCCGCGCTGCTCAACGGCAAGCTCACCGGTCGCAAGATCCTCGTGGTGGTCCTGCCCGGCGGTCAGGACTACGCCGAGGGCACCATCGCGATGCTCAAGGTCGCGGGGGCCGCGATCACCGGTACGGTCACCGTGCAGGACAAGTTCTTCGAGCCGGCGAACGCGTTCGAGCTGCTGGACCTGGCCGACAAGGCCTCGCAGCCGACCGTGCCCGCCGAAGGGCTCCCGCTCAACAGCGACGGCGTCGAGACGTCCAGCGCGCTGCTCGCCGTCGCCCTGCTGCAGAAGCCGCTGGCGGTGACGCCGGGTGACCTCACCGCCGTGCTGACCGCCTACACCGAGCCCGGCTACCTCAACGTCTCCGACGAGATCGTGCCCGGCGCCGAGGCCACCGTGGTGGTCTCCGGGCTGCCGCCGGTCGACCGGGACGCCGCCAAGAAGAACCAGAACGCGGTCACCCTGGCCAACCAGTTCCACAAGGACCGGCCGCTGGTCGTCGGGGGCAACGGCATCGGCGACGGCAACCTGGTCGCCGAGATCCGCTCCGACCCGACGCTGGTCAAGGAGATCTCCACGGTGGACAACGTCAGCACCGCGCAGGGGCAGCTGGCCACGGCGCTGACCGTCGTCGAGCGGATGGTGGCGGGCAAGGTCGGCCAGTACGGGCTCTCGGCCGGCGCCAGCGCGCTCGTGCCCAAAGCAGCGGCCTGAGTTCGTCCACAGGGTGCGCCGGGCGCGGGCCCGGACCGCCTAGACTCGGCGATCGGTCGCCGAGGGGCGCGGCCCGGCGAGGCGGGAGTGCAGGGACATGGCCGGCAAGGTCTGGAAGTCGTTCGGTACCGGGGCTGTGGTGGCCCGCGCGGCGCTGGCCTGGATCCGTCATGATCCGTACGCGGCGCGGCTGGAACGGACCAATTTCCACGGCCGCACGGTCACTCTGGCGGGTGGTCCTGCCCTCGCTCTGGGCGCCACCGCCGGAGCGGCGCTGGGAGCGCCCAGCACAGCCATGACCGCCGCGGCGCTCACCGCGGGTGTCACGGTCGGGGCCGTGGGCTTCTACGACGACGTGGTCGGCAACCGTCCGGAGCAGAAGGCCGCCAAGGGCTTCGCCGGGCACCTCGGGGCGCTACGCGAGGGCCGGGTCACGAGCGGCCTGGTCAAGATCGCCGGCGTCGGCGCCGCCGGATTGGTCGCCGCAGCTCTGCTCGCCACCGACCCGCGGGTGCGCGCCCATCCTGGCCGCCGCAAGGGCGGAGCCGTGCGCGGCGCCACCGACGTGCTGCTCGGCGCGGGCGTCATCGCCGGCACCGCCAATCTGCTCAATCTGCTCGACCTGCGCCCCGGCCGGGCGTTGAAGGCCGGCACGCTCATCGGAGTCCCGCTGGCCGTCGGCCGTGGGGGAGGGGTCGCCGCCGGCACGCTGGGGGCGGGCGCCGCCCTGCTGCCGGCCGACCTGGGCGAGGAGATCATGCTCGGCGACGCGGGCGCCAACGCCCTGGGCGCGCTGCTCGGCGTGGCCCTCGCCGCCCGCACCGGTCCGGCCGGGCGGGCCGTCGCGCTGACCGTGCTGGCGGCGCTCACCGCGGCCAGCGAAAAGGTCAGCTTCACCAAGGTCATCCAGGACACGCCGTGGCTGCGCGAGCTCGACGCGCTGGGCCGCCGGCCGGCGGAATGACCGAAACCGCACCTGCGCCGCGTTCCGGGGCCGGGCGCATCGCCGGGGCGGCCGCGCTCATCGCCGGTCTCACCGTGCTCGCCCGCATCGCCGGTTTCGGCCGCACGGTGGTGTTCATCAGCACCGTCCGCGACAACTCGCTCGGCGACCTCTACAACGCGGCCAACACCGTGCCGAACATCGTCTTCGAGCTGGTCGCGGGCGGGGCGCTGGCCAGCCTGGTGGTGCCGCTGCTGGCCGGGGCGGTGGCGGCGGGCGACCGGGAGCGGGTCAACGCGGTCGCGTCGGCCCTGCTGACCTGGACGTTGCTGCTGCTCGTGCCGCTGGCGCTGGTGGTCGCGCTGTTCGCCGGGCACATCGTCGGCCTGCTGCCGCACATGCCACCCGACGCCCACGAGGTGGGCACGCGGATGCTGCGGATCTTCGCTCCGCAACTCCCGCTGTACGGGGTGGGCATCGTGCTCACCGGCGTCCTGCAGGCCCACCACCGCTTCGCCTGGCCCGTGCTCGCGCCCCTGCTGTCCAGCGTCACCGTGATGGGCGCGTACCTCACGTACGCGCTGGTCGACGGCCGCGGCAGCGGACTCGGCCGCCTGACCACCGGCGGTGAGCTGGCCCTGTCCCTCGGGACCACGCTGGGCGTCGTCGTGCTCAGCCTGTGCCTGCTGATCCCGCTGCGCGGCCTGCGCCTGCGGATGCGACCGGCGCTGCGCTTCCCGGGCGACGCGGGGCGCCAGGTGGTCCGGCTCGGCTGGGCCGGCGCCGTCACCGTCGGCTCCCAGCAGCTCATGGTCGTGGTCGTGCTCGCCCTGGCGGCCGGCGACGGCGACCTGACCCGCTTCAACCTGGCCCAGGCGCTGTATCTGCTGCCCTGGGCGGTGCTGGCCGTGCCGCTGGCCACCGCCGCATATCCGACGTTGTCCGCGACAGCCGAGCGTGGCGACGAGGACGGCTACCGCGCCGCGCTGGCCGGGACAGCCCGTACGGTCGCGCTGCTGGCTTGCCTCGGCGGCGCGGCCCTGGTCGCCGTCGCCCAGCCGGTCGCCGCGCTGCTCGGCACCCCACAGGCAGCGCCCGGCATCGTGGGATTCGCGCCCGGCCTGCTGGGCTACGCCCTGTTCGCGCTGCTCTCGCGCGCCCTCTACGCCCGCGGCGCGACGGCGTCCGCGGCTGCGGCCACCGCGGCGGGCTGGGCGGTCGCCGCGCTGGCCGCGCTCATCCTGACCGCCGCGCTGCCCGGCGACGGCCGGGTGCTCGCGTTGGCCCTGGCCAACAGCGTCGGCATGCTCGCGCTGGGGGCGTTGCTGGTGGCCGCCGTACGCCGCCGCGCCGGCCCCGGAGCACTGACGGGACTGCCCCGCGCGACCGTCGTCGGTATCGTGGCGGCGGTCGTGGCCGGACTGGCCGGGTGGGGTGTGGTCGAGGGCCTGCGGCACGTGTCCGGGGCCACCCCGGCAGGCGGGGCGAGCCTGCTCTCGGGCATGCTGGGCGGTGTCGTGGTGGTCGTCGTCTTCCTCGCGGTGACCTACCCGCTGGACCGCCACGACCTGCGGCCCCTGGTCGCCACCGTGACCGGGCGGATCCGCCGGAAGCCGACACCCGACGAGAAAGGCGCAACGTGACCGACGCAGCGCGGGCGACGACGTGGCACGGCTCGGTCGCGCTGGTGCTGGGCTCCAGCACCGGCGGCGTCGGACAGCACGTGGCCTCGCTGACCCGCGGCCTGATCGCGGCCGGCTGCCGGGTGCTCGTGTGCGGGCCCACCGCGGCCGACGAGCTGTTCGGCTTCTCCGCGGCCGGGGCCCAGTTCGCCCCGGTGGAGATCCCGGCCAACCCCGGCCCGCAGGACTCCGGCGCGGTCCGCTCCCTCCGCAAGGCGTTGACCGGCCGCGACATCGACGTCGTGCACGCGCACGGGCTGCGTGCGGCGTTCGTGGCCTCTCTGGCCCGGCCCGCCGCCCCGCTGGTGGTCACCTGGCACAACGCGGTCCTCGCCCGCGGCCTGCGCGGCCAGGCCTCGGCGCTGGTCGAACGGATCGTCGCCCGGGCGGCCACGCTGACCCTGGGCGCGTCCGAGGACCTGGTGCAGCGCGCCGCGTCGCTGGGCGCCCGCAACGCGCGCCTCGGGGCGGTCGCCGCGCCGGCCCTGAGCGCGCCCAAGCGCAGCCGCGCCGCTGTGCGCGCCGAGTTCCGGCTCACGCCGGACACCCCGCTGATCCTGTCGGTCGGCCGGCTGCACCCGCAGAAGCGGTACGACGTCCTGGTCGAAGCGGCCGCCCGTTGGCGGGACCTGACGCCGGCGCCGATGGTCGTGGTGGCGGGATCCGGGCCCAGCTACATGCTGCTGGCCCAGCGCGCGTCGGAGCTGCGCGCCAAGTTCTTCCTGCTCGGCCACCGCAAGGACGTGCCCGACCTGCTGGCCGGGGCCGACCTGGCCGTGATCACCAGCGACTGGGAGGCGCGTCAGCTGTTCGCCCAGGAGGCGCTGCATGCCGGGGTGCCGCTGGTCAGCACGGCGGTGGGCGGGCTGCCGGGGCTGGTGGGGGACGCGGCGGTGCTGATCCCGCCGGGTGACGTGGACGCGCTGGACACGGCGGTGCGGGAGTTGCTGGCCGACCCGGCGAAACGGGCGGACTATGCGGCTCGGGGGCCGCGGCAGGCCGCTACCTGGCCGTCCGAGGAGGACACCGTCGCGGACGTGCTCGCCGCATATGCGTCGGTGACCACGAGCGCACGGGCAGGTCAGGGGTGAGGGACCGGAGCTCCGGCACCCCCGCACCCGAGCCGGCCGACGAGTCGACGCTCGAAGCGGGCGCGGCGAGGCCGAACGCTGGGCCGGCGGCGGGATCGGGCGTTGAGCCGGGTGACACGGTTGGCGTGACCGGACCCGCTGCGGCGGCCGGCGATGCGGAGCTGGGTCACAGGGCGAGCGTGACCGGACCCGCTGCGGCGGCCGGCGACGCGGAGCCGGGTCACAGGGTGAGCGTGACCGGATCCGTCGCGGCAGCCGGTGAGACGGCCACGGCGGCCGGGGTGACGCCGGATGGCGCGGAGTCCGCGACCGAAGCCGACCAGGAGAGTGCGGCGAAGGCAGCCACGGCCCGCACCGACCCTGGTCACGCCGGGGCGGCCCCCGTCGAGGCTGACTTGGCGAGCGTGGGAGACCGACAGAGCGGGGTCACTCCGCGGAACGATCCGGCAGCCCTGGATCCGGACAATTCGGCGAGTCCGAAGGGTGGCGCTCAATCGCCGCCGGTGGGTCTGCCAGGCCGCGATGCGGACGGTCCGGTGAGCGGCGAAGGCGCGCGCGCCGCGACGGTGGGTCTGCCAGGCCGCGATGGGGACGGTCCGGTGAGCGGCGAGGTCGCGCGCGCCGCGACGGTGGGTCTGCCAGGCCGCGTTGCGGACGGTCCGGTGAGCGGCGAAGGCGCGCGCGCCGCGACGGTGGGTCTGCCAGGCCGCGACGCGGATGGCCCGGTGAGCCGCGGAGGCGGCGCGCCGGCCGCGAAGCCCGACAGGCCAGGCCGCGACCCGAACCCTCGAAAGGCACGCCCATCCGCCGGGCCGAAGAGGACCGCGATCGAAGGCCGGGGCAGCTGGCCGCGAAGGGTCCGCGACACCCTGCGCCGGGGCATCAGGCCGGACTCCGCGCCCCCTTCCCGGATGCGGCGGGGGCGGACCTGGCTGCCGTACCTGTTGATCGTGCTCGCCGCGGCCGCCAGCATCGCCGGCCTCGCCGTGCGTCCCGCCACCGGCGCCCCGCAGGACACCGCCGACTACGTCATCCTGGCCGGCGCGGCCGGTCTGCGCTGGGAGGATCTCGACCCGCAGCGCACCCCCGCCCTCTGGCAGGAGGCCACCCGCGGCTCGATCGGCTGGCTCTCCGTGCGGTCCGCCCACTCCACCACCTGCCCGGCGGACGGCTGGCTCACGCTCGGCGCCGGCAACTATGCGATCTGGGCGAACACCCGTGTCACCGGGCAGTGTCCGCCCGTGCAGCCCACCCTGACCCAGCCCGACGCGCTCGGCGCCAATCTGCCTGAGCTGGGCGGTGTCGTGCGCGGCAATCAGGACAACCAGCCCTACGGCGCCCTGCCGGGTGCGCTCGCCGAGTCCGTCCGGTGCACCGTGGCCGTCGGGCCCGGTGCCGCTGTCGCTGCGGCGCGGCCGTTCGGGCGCGTCGACCGGTACGCGGCCACGCTTCCCGACGATCCTCGCGGTCTGCTCTCCTACTGTGTGCTCAGCGTGGTCGACCTGGGCACGATCACCGGTTCCGGCGCCGCGCGGCAGTCGCTGGTCGCCCGGGCCGATGCCACCTTGGCGCGGATCGTCGCCGCGCGGCCCGAGCGGTCGCTGATCATGGTGGCGGGGGTTTCCGACACCGACACCACCTCGCGGCTGCATGTGGCGATCGCCGAGGGGCCGGGCTGGCAGGGTGGCTGGCTGACCTCCGCCGGCACCGGCCGGGACGGCTACCTGCAGCTTGTCGATTTCGCGCCGACCGTGCTCACCGCGTTGGGCCGGCCCTCGCCGGAGGGGCGGTTCAGCGGTTTCACCGCGCTGTCGGTTCCCGGGCGTACCGCTGATCCGGCCGAGGCCGTCGGGGGCGAGAACAACGCCGACAAGCGGGCCGGTGCTCAGCTCGGGATCGCCGGGACGTTCTTCACCGGGCTGGCCGCCGTACAGTTGCTGGTTTTCCTGCTCGTGGTGCCGTTGATGATCCGGGCCCGGCGGCATGCCGGGCCGACCGGGCCTGCGGCCGCGCCGCGGCTGCTGGTGCTCGGGGTCGAGGTGCTGCTCGTCGCGGTGGCGCTGGCCATTCCGGCCGCCCTGCTGGCCGATGCGGCGCCCTGGTGGCGGGCCGGGCGGCCGGGCATCGTGTTCGCGTTGCTGACCTTCGCGTTGATGGTGCTGGGCACTGCCGCGGTCCGGCTCGCGCCGCGTTATCCGCGCACGCTGTGGCCGATGGGGGTGGTCTGCGCGGTCGGTGCCGCCGTGGTCGGGTTCGACCTGCTCACCGGCGCGCAGTTGCAGCTCAACGGGGTCGCCGGTTACTCGGCGATCGAGGGAGCGCGGTATTCCGGGGTGGGCAGCGTCGGCCTGGGAGTCTTTGTGGCCGGCATGTTGTTCCTGGCCGGCTGCGTGGCGCAGTGGGTGCGCCGGCCCTGGCGGCCGGTCGTGGTCGTGATGGTCGGCGGGCTCGCCGTCGTCATGGTCGGCAGCCCCTACCTGGGCGCCGATCCGGTCGGCGCGATCGCCGTCACCGCCGGGGTGTGCGTAGCCGCGGCGATCAGCACCGGCGGCTGGCTCACGTTCCCGCGTTTCGCCTGGGCGGCGCTCGCCGGGCTCGCGGTCACCATCGGCTTCGCCGTGCTGGACCTGCGCCGGCCCGAGCTCGAGCAGGGCAGCCTGGGGCGGGCCCTGACGGCCCTGGGCGACGGTACGGCGGGCCCGGCCATCCAGCGCGCGGCCACCTCCAACGGTCACGCTCTGGACAGCCCGTTGACGCTACTGGCGGTGATCGGCGTTCTCATGCTGGCCTTCAGCCAGTTCTCCCCGTGGGGCGGCCTCAACCGGGTCTTCGGACTGCACCCGGCCCTGCGCGCGGCACTGGCCGGCACCACCGTCGCCACGATGATCGCCGGAGTGCTCGGCGGGGCGGCGTTCGCGGTCGCGGGTGCCGCCGCGGCGGTGGCCGTGCCCTTGGCCGTGCTGACCACCTTGCGGGTGCTCGGACACGCGGCCGACCGCACCCGGCCCGAAGGAGGCACCGACGGTCCCGGCGGGCCCGGCCTGTCGATGCGGCCCGGTCCGGTGCCACCGCCCGCGGGCGACAAATCCGACTCCGCGGGCGTGACGGTGCGTCAGCTCTGACCCGGACACGCGTGACGACCAGCCCGAACGTGCGCGCGCCGGCGATGGTGTTACCGTGGAATCCCGTGGATGGCGCGATCTACCGATGAGGGTTGAGCGCCGGTCTGCACGATCGCATCTGACCGACCACGGGAGCAGGCCTTGGCTGCAACATCACGCGAGACGCGGCACATCTTCGTCACCGGGGGCGTCGCCTCCTCGCTGGGCAAGGGCCTCACCGCCTCCAGCCTCGGCAATCTGCTGACCGCTCGGGGACTGCGGGTCGTCATGCAGAAGCTCGACCCCTACCTCAACGTCGACCCCGGCACGATGAACCCGTTCCAGCACGGCGAGGTCTTCGTGACCGAGGACGGCGCCGAGACCGACCTCGACGTCGGGCACTACGAGCGGTTCCTGGACCGGGCCCTGGCCGGCAAGGCGAACGTCACCA
The DNA here is from genome assembly GCF_040649415.1 of Actinoplanes sp. NPDC048967. Lineage (NCBI taxonomy): Bacteria > Bacillati > Actinomycetota > Actinomycetes > Micromonosporales > Micromonosporaceae > Actinoplanes > Actinoplanes sp. NPDC048967. The sequence continues at coordinate 1,429,391 of NZ_JBEZFL010000001.1, read as the reverse complement.
CCGGGCAGATCTACTCCTCGGTGATCGCCAAGGAGCGGCGCGGCGAATACCTCGGCGACACCGTGCAGGTCATCCCGCACATCACGAACGAGATCAAAGAGCGCATCTTCGCGATGGCCGATCCCGACGAGTACGGCCGCACCCCCGACGTCGTCATCACCGAGGTCGGCGGCACCGTCGGTGACATGGAGTCGCTGCCGTTCCTCGAGGCGATCCGCCAGGTGCGCCACGAGATCGGCCGCGACCACGTCTTCTACCTGCACGTCTCCCTGGTGCCGTACCTGGCGCCGTCGGGCGAGCTGAAGACCAAGCCGACCCAGCACTCGGTGGCCACGCTGCGCAACATCGGTATCCAGCCCGACGCGCTGGTCTGCCGCAGCGACCGGGAGATCCCGGAAAAGCTCAAGCACAAGCTGTCGCTCTACTGCGACGTCGACCGCGAGGCCGTGGTGGCCTGCCCGGACGCGCCCAGCATCTACGACATCCCCAAGGTGCTGCACCGCGAGGGCCTGGACGCGTACGTGGTGCGCCGGCTCGGGCTGTCGTTCCGCGACGTGGACTGGTCCAGCTGGGACGACCTGCTCGAGCGGGTCCACCACCCGCGCCGGACGATCACCGTCGCGCTGGTCGGCAAGTACGTCGACCTGCCGGACGCGTATCTGTCGGTCAGCGAGGCGATCCGGGCCGCCGGCTTCGCCAACCACGCCCGGGTGCAGCTGCGCTGGGTGCCCAGCGACGACTGCGACACCCCGGCCGGCGCCGCCTCCGCCCTGAAGGGCGTCGACGGCATCGTGATCCCCGGCGGCTTCGGCATCCGCGGCATCGAGGGCAAGATCAACACCTCCCGGTACGCGCGGGAGAACGGCCTGCCGATCCTGGGCCTGTGCCTCGGCCTGCAGTGCATGACCATCGACGCCGCGCGCAACCTGGCCGGCCTCGAGGGCGCCAACTCGCTGGAGTTCGACGAGCAGGCCCCGCACCCGGTCATCTCCACGATGGCCGACCAGGAGGACATCGTCGCGGGCAAGGGCGACCTGGGCGGCACGATGCGCCTGGGTGCGTACCCGGCGGCGCTGACCGAGGGCTCGATCGTGGCCGAGGCGTACGAGGGCACGGAGATCTCCGAGCGGCACCGGCACCGCTACGAGGTCAACAACGCGTACCGGGACCGGCTGGCCAAGGCCGGCCTGAAGTTCTCCGGCACCTCGCCCGACGGGCGGCTGGTCGAGTTCATCGAGCTGGACCGCGAGACGCACCCGTTCTTCGTGGCCACCCAGGCCCACCCGGAGCTCAAGAGCCGACCGACCCGGGCGCACCCGCTGTTCGCGGCGTTCGTCAAGGCCGCGGTGCAGTACGCGGCCGCCGACGAGCTGCCGGTCGAGGTCGCCGAGGGCGGCAAGAACGTCGCCGAGGGCGGCAAGGGCAAGGCCGGCAAGGCCGCGGTCGCGGCGTCATGACGGCCTTCGCCCACGAGACCCTCTCGCGCACCGAGCGGTACGCGGGCCCGATCTTCACGGTCTACTCCGACCAGGTCACCATGTCCGGCGGCGGCACCGCCGGGCGCGACGTGGTGGTCAACAAGAACGCGGTGGTCGTGGTCGCCCTGGACGACGTCGACCGGGTGGTGCTGATCAAGCAGTACCGGCACGCGGTCGGCAAGCGGCTCTGGGAACTGCCGGCCGGACTGTGCGACGTCGAGGGCGAGGACCTCGTCGTCACCGCCGCCCGCGAGCTGGCCGAGGAGGCGGACCTCAACGCCGGCCGCTTCGACCTGCTGGTGGACCTGCACCCGTCGCCCGGCTTCAGCGCCGAGAAGGTGCGGATCTTCCTGGCCCGGGAGCTGACCCCGGTACCCGAGGACCAGCGCCACGAACGCACCGACGAAGAGGCCGACATCGAGATCGTCTGGCGTGACCTCGACGAGGCCGTCGCCATGGTGCTGCGCGGCGAGATCACCAACGCGGCGGCGGTCAGCGGGCTGCTCGCGGCCGCCCGCGCCCGCGAGGACGGCTGGGCCACCCTGCGCCCGACCGACACGCCGCCGCTCTGAGCCGTCCGCCGGTACGCCCGCCCGGCGGGCGTACCGGCCCGGGGCCGGCCCGAAGGCCAGAACCTGCAAAGCAGCGGGCCGAAGCCCGGCCAGGACCGGGCCGGAAGCCCCGGCCGCGTCAGGCGGCCTTGAGGACGGCCTCGCCGGTCAGCTCGACCGAGCGCACCCGATCGTCGATCTCCGAGGCGTAGTGCGCCACGATCACCTCGTCGGCCCCGCACGACGCCGCGAAGTCCGTCAGGTAGGCCCGCACCTCCTCGGGCGTGCCGGCCGCCGTGTATTTCGTCATCGCGGCCAGCTGGCGCCCGTTCGGTGAGGCCAGGAACGCGTCGATCTCCGCGTCGGTGAAGTTGGTGCCGACCGCGCCCCGCGAGATCATCGCCCGGGTCCGGGCCCGGTACGCCACCGTCATCTGCCGGACCGCCTCGTCGTGGTCCTCCGCCGCGAAGACGTTCGCGCCCGCGATCACGTACGGCTGCTCGAGCTGCGCGGACGGCTGGAACGTCTCGCGGTAGATCTCCACCGCCTGGTGCAGGTGGGCCGGGGCGAAGTGCGAGGCGAACGCGTACGGCAGGCCGAGCTGGGCCGCCAGCTGCGCGCCGAACAGCGACGAGCCGAGGATGTACAGCGGCACCACCTCGGGCGCCCGGGGCACCGCCTGGACGCCGGGGACGCGGGTCTTGCCGCTCAGGTAACCCTGGAGCTCCAGCACGTCCTGCGGGAACGAGTCCGCCGACGTGGGGTCCCGCCGCAGGGCCAGCATCGTGTTCTGGTCGCTGCCCGGCGCGCGGCCCAGGCCCAGGTCGATGCGGCCGGGGAACAGGGTGGCCAGGGTGCCGAACTGCTCGGCGATCACCAGCGGTGAGTGGTTGGGCAGCATGATCCCGCCCGCGCCGAGCCGGATCGTGTCGGTGTGCGCGGCGATGTAGCCGATCAGCACGCTGGTGGCCGACGAGGCGATCGACGGCATGTTGTGATGTTCGGCGTACCAGACTCGCTGGTAGCCGCTGCGTTCGGCGGCGCGGGCGACGGCCACGCTGGCCTCGAAGCTCTCGCGCGCGGCCTGGCCGGCGGTGATCGGGGCCAGGTCGAGCAGGGCCAGGGGCAGGGGAGAGGCAGCCATTGGTGAATCCTCCGTCGTGGTGGTCGTGCCGCCAACCGGCGGCGACCAGGCGTGACGACCGCCACGGGAACCCGGCGACGCGAGCGGACAGGTAGTGGTTGTGAACCCATCCCACCGAGCCCGGATCCGCGCCGGCGATCCCGTGACGTTCGGGCAGCTCTTCGAGGACCACGCGCAAGCGGTGTACCGGCACGTCGTGCGGAGCACGGGCAATTGGAGCGCGGCCGAGGACATCGTGTCGCTGACCTTCCTGGAGGCGTGGCGGCTGCGCGGCAAACTGCGGCCCGACGGGGACAGCGTGCTGCCCTGGCTGCTCGGCATCGCCGTCAACGTGCTGCGCAACAACCGGCGTGCGGCCCGCCGGCACGCCGCCGCGCTGGTCCGGTTGCCTCCGGCCGAGGCGATGCCGGACTTCGCCGACGAGCTCGTCAACCGGATGCGTGACAGCGAGCAGCTGGCCGCCGCGACGGCCGCCCTGGAGCGGCTGCGGCCGGCCGAGCGGGAGGTGTTCGCGCTCTGCGTCTGGTCCGGGCTCGACTACGCGCAGACCGCGGAGGCGCTGGGCGTACCGGTCGGCACGGTCCGGTCCCGGCTGTCCCGGGCGCGGGCGAAGTTGCGGGAGCTGACCGCGGAGCCGGGCCGCCCGGCCCCCGGGCCGGGCAGTGGACAGGAACACCTCGGCCGCACCGATGCGACCCGATCGAACCAGGAGCACAAGCGATGAAGCAGTCACCACGGCTCGATCCGGCCGAACGGGCCGAACTGGCGCGCCTGTTGCCGCCACCGGGGGACCCGGAGCTGAGCCGCGTCCGGCACCGCCTGCTCAAGGACGCGTTCCTGCAGCACGTGGCCGAGCCCCCGGCCGTACGGTCCGGTCCTCGGCTCGCCCTGCTCGCCGCGCCGGTCGCGGCCGTGGTGCTGGTCGTGGTGATCATCGGGGTGGCGGTGCTCAACGGTCGTACCGGCAGCGGCGCGACCACCGGCCGGAATTCGCGCGTGGCCGTCGCTGTCGGCGACGCGACCGGCGTGGCGCCGTTGATGGACCGGGTGGCCGCGGTCGCGGGCCGGGAGCCGTCGGTGCCGCTCGGCCAGGGCCAGTACGTCTACGTCAGGAGCCGGGTGGCCTGGCTGATGATCAACGGAGATCCCGGCTCCGATCCCCAGGAGATCGGTGCCGCCAACGCCGTCCTCGACCGGGTGCACGACCGGGAGATCTGGCTGCCCGCGACGCGGGGCGACGAGGGCCTCATCCGGGAGCGGGGCGAGACGTTCGGTCTGTCCGGCGCCGAGCCGAACAGCACGTACGCGGAGCTGCCCACCGATCCGGCCGAGCTGCTCAGGCGGATCTACGCCGAGACCGAGGGCCAGGACAGCGGCCCGGACACCGCCGCCTTCGGTTTCCTCGGTGACGCACTACGGGAGTCGTTGCTGCCCCCGGCGGTGGCCGCCGCGATCTACCGGGCGGCCGCGCGGATCCCCGGGGTGGTGCTGGTGGCCGATTCGGTCGACGCGCAGGGCCGGCACGGGGTCGCCGTCGCGCGGACCCGCGAGGACGGCGAGCGGCAGGAGTGGATCTTCGACCCGGTCACCTTCGAGTACCTCGGCGAGCGTTCGTACCTGGTCCGGGACACCGAGCTGGGCCCGGCCGGCATGCTCACCGGCACGACCGCGGTCCTCCAGCGGGGCGTCGTCTCCGGCACGGGAGTGCTTCCGCGTTAGCCGGCGACCGGCTCCAAATCTTGATCTTCGCGCAACGGATCGGCAGTATCTTCCACTTGGTGGGACGGTAATCTGCTAAGCAGCCCGTCTCGGGTATGAGCCATCGACGTCTCTCCCGGAAAGGACGGTGTCGACTCATGAAGGTCGGCATTCCGAGCGAAGTCAAGAACAACGAGTTCCGGGTGGCGATCACCCCCGCGGGGGTTTTCGAGCTGAACCGGGCCGGTCATGAGGTGTTTGTGCAGGCCGGCGCCGGTGCCGGCTCGTCGATCACCGACGCCGACTATGTCGCCGCCGGGGCCACCATCCTCGACGGGCCCGACGACGTGTGGGCCACCGGTGACCTGATCCTCAAGGTCAAGGAGCCGATCGCCGAGGAGTACGGCCGGATGCGCGAGGGCCAGGTGCTGTTCACGTACCTGCACCTGGCGGCGTCCAAGGAGTGCACCGACGCGCTGATCGACCGCAAGGTGACCGGCATCGCGTACGAGACCGTCGAGCTGCCCGACCGCTCGCTGCCGCTGCTGGCCCCCATGTCGGAGGTCGCCGGCCGGCTGGCCCCGCAGGTCGGCTCCTACCACCTGATGCGTTCCGGCGGTGGCCGTGGCGTGCTCATGGGCGGCGTCCCGGGCGTGTACGCGGCCAAGGTCGTCGTCATCGGCGCCGGTGTGTCGGGTATGAACGCCGCCGCGATCGCGTTGGGCATGCAGGCCGAGGTGCTGGTGCTGGACAAGAACATCGCCCGGTTGCGCGCGGCCGATGCCGACTACCGCGGTCACCTGCAGACGATCGCGTCGAACGCGTACGAGATCGAGAAGGCCGTCATCGACGCCGACCTGGTCATCGGCGCGGTCCTGGTGCCCGGCGCGAAGGCGCCGAACCTGATCTCCAACGAGCTGGTGTCGCGGATGAAGCCGGGCAGCGTGCTGGTCGACATCGCCATCGACCAGGGCGGCTGTTTCGAGGACTCGCGGCCGACCACGCACGCCGACCCGGTCTACCGGGTGCACGAGTCGATGTTCTACTGCGTGGCCAACATGCCCGGCGCGGTCCCGCACACCAGCACGTACGCGTTGACCAACGTGACGCTGCCGTACGCGCTGGAGCTGGCCAACCGTGGCTGGCGCGACGCCGTCAAGTCCGACCCGGCGCTGGCCCTGGGCCTGAACACCCACGCCGGGCACGTCACCTACGGCCCGGTCGCCGAGGCCCACGGCATGCAGGCACTCTCCCTGGCCGAGGTACTGACCTGACGTCGGACAAGCTGCGGCGGGCCGTGCAGACGTATCTCGATCACCTGTCGGTCGAGCGCGGCCTGTCCCGCAACACGCTGGCCTCGTACCGCCGGGATCTGGACCGTTATTCCGAAACGCTGGCCGCGGCCGGCGTCGGTGATCTCGCCGACGTCACCGCGGCCCAGGTCACCGGGCACCTGGCCGAGCTGCGGGCCGGGTCGCCGGAGCATCCGGCGCTGTCGGCCGCGTCGGCCGCCCGGGCCGTGAGCGCGGTCCGCGGCCTGCACCGTTTCGCCGCCCGCGAGGGTCTCGTGGCGCACGACGTGAGCCGCGAGGTGAAACCGCCGACCCCGCCCAGGCGCCTGCCCAAGGCCCTCGACATCGACCAGGTCACCCGGCTGCTGGCCGTTCCCGGCTCGCTGCGCGACACCGCCCTGCTGGAGTTCCTCTACGGCACCGGCGCGCGGATCTCCGAGGCGGTCGGGCTGGCCGTCGACGACCTGGACTTCTCCGCCGACGCGGCGGTCACCCTGCACGGCAAGGGTGGCCGCACCCGGCTGGTCCCGCTCGGCCGCTACGCCCGCGCCGCCCTGGAGGCCTACCTGGTGCAGGGCCGCCCTGAGCTGGTCGCAAAGGGACGCGGCACGCCGGCGGTGTTCCTGAACCAGCGCGGGGGACCGCTGTCCCGGCAGAGCGCCTGGGCCATCCTGCACCGGGCCGCGGCGGCGGCCGGGCTGCCCGTGGAGGGTCCGCACGCCGTGTCGCCGCACACACTGCGGCACTCGTACGCGACCCATCTGCTCGACGGCGGCGCCGACGTCCGGGTGGTGCAGGAGCTGCTCGGACACGCCTCGGTGACGACCACGCAGCTCTACACCCTGGTGACAGTGGACCGGCTTCGCGAGGTGTACGCGACCTCCCACCCGCGCGCTCGTTAGAAGGTGAGCGTCAGTCCCTGCGACACGCCGAACGGCTGACCCCGGTCGGGCGGACCTTTTGGCGTACAGTCGGGCATCGGCTCCGGCTGCGGGTCGAGAGGGGGCTGGGGACGTGAGCGGAAATCATGATCGCGCTGAGGCGTGGACCAATGCCCTGCGCGATCAGCAGAGCTCGCTGGACCTCGGCGCCGACCTCGGCCCGGCCGACCCGACGGCGTACACCATGCGCCGGCCGATCCCCGAGCCGATGCCGACCGACCGGCACGGCCCCGCCCGGATCATCGCCCTGGCCAACCAGAAGGGTGGCGTCGGCAAGACCACGACGACCATCAACCTGGGCGCCGCCCTGGCCGAGTACGGCCGCAAGGTGCTGCTCGTCGACTTCGACCCGCAGGGCGCCTGCTCGGTCGGCCTCGGCGTCAACCCGCACAACCTCGACCTGAGCATCTACAACCTGCTCATGCAGGACGACGTCACCGCCGAGGACGTCATCATCAAGACCGATGTCGCCGGCCTGCACCTGCTGCCGGCCAACATCGACCTGTCGGCGGCCGAGATCCAGCTGGTCAACGAGGTCGCCCGGGAGATGGCCCTGGCCCGGGTGCTGCGCACCGTGCGCAAGGAGTACGACTTCATCCTGATCGACTGCCAGCCCTCGCTGGGCCTGCTGGCGATCAACGCGCTGACCATCGCGCACGGCGTGCTCATCCCGCTGGAGTGCGAGTTCTTCAGCCTGCGCGGCGTGGCCCTGCTGCTGGACACCATCGACAAGGTCCGCGAGCGGCTCAACTTCGACCTGGAGCTCGAGGGCATCCTGGCGACCATGTACGACAGCCGCACCACCCACTGCCGCCAGGTGCTGCAGCGGGTCGTGGAGGCGTTCGGCGACAAGGTCTACCAGACCGTCATCACCAAGACGGTCAAGTTCCCGGAGTCCACCGTGGCCGGCGCGCCGATCACCAGCCTGGACCCGGCCAGCTCGGGCGCCCGCAACTACCGCCAGCTCGCCCGCGAGGTCATCGCCGCCAAGGCGGAACGGGGCTAGCTTGCTCTTCGCCCTCGGCGAACCGGTCGCGTTCGTCGCGCTGGTCGGCGCCTTCCTGCTCGGCCTGCTGGTGCGGGCCTTCGCGATCCGGATCACCGCGCGCACGCTGCGCCTGAGTGAACGCCGCGACCCGGTGACCCCGCGACTGCGCGAGGACGTCGACCCGTTCGGCGCGGTCGCGGCCGCCGTGGGCGGCATGGGCTGGGGCAAGACCATCTCGGTGGACGAGGTGCCCCGCTACCACGGCCGGGGCCGCGCGGCGGCGGTCTTCGCGTCCGGGCCGGTGGCGTGCATCGTGGTCGCGCAGGTGCTGTTCCTGGCGTACGTGCTGCTCTTCCCGGACAACCTGCTGTCGGTGCTGAACATGTCCGACGTGCTGCGGGGCTTCACGCTGCCGCTGGGCGAGCAGGTGCTGCTCTGCCTGGCGGTGGGGCTGCTGGCCTTCGGCTTGCTGGCGCTGATCCCGATCCCGCCGCTGGACGGCTTCGGCATCCTGTGGTCGGCGCTGAAGCGGCCCGGGAACGGCGCGCAGCAGATGCGGCTGTGGCTCGAGGAGAAGAACCTCGGCGTGCTGATCCTGCTGATCTGCTGCTTCTTCCCGCTGAGCTACCCGTTCCTGCTGATGATCCTGAACGTGCTCGGTGTCCTCTTCCTGCGCCTGTGGGGCGGACCGGTCCCGCTCTGACCGCGCACCCGGGGAAAAGCGGTTGCCGCCGATGGCTGGTCTCCCGCAAGCTGCCTGCATGACGTACTGACGCGCACCACCTCGCCCAGCCTGCCGCGCCCGTACGTCTCCAGAAAGAGCACTCCTTGTCTCAGCACCAGTCTGCCTCCGTCACGGTGTTCGCCTCCGACGGGAGCTGGATCGAGTCCGACGCCGTCACGCAGTGCCACCAGGTGGCCGCCCTCGACGGCATGCTCCACGTCGCCGCCCTGCCGGACCTGCACCCCGGCAAGGGCGCCCCGATCGGCGCCGCGATGGCGTCGACCGTCCTCTACCCGCACCTGGTGGGTTCCGACATCGGCTGCGGCATCGCCGTGTTCCCCGTCGACCTCAAGCGGGCCGTACCGGAGCGGCTGGCCGGCCGCTTCCCGGACCTCGACCGACCGGTCGGGCCGGACGACCCGGCCTGGGCCTACGTGGACGCCGACATCCCGGCGGGTCACCCGGAGAGCCTGGGCACGGTCGGGCGCGGCAACCACTTCGTCGAGCTCGCGCGGGTTCGCGGGGTGCTCGACGCCGGCCACGCCGCCCGGCTCGGGCTGGCCGCCGGTGACCTCGTCCTGATCGTGCACAGTGGCTACCGCGGCCTGGGGGAACGCATCCTGCGCTCGCACACCGAGGTGCACGGCGCCGGTCCCGCCCCGGACCCGGACGACTACCTGGCCCGGCACGACGAGGCCGTACGCTGGGGCTCGCTCAACCGCCGGCTGATGGCGGCCCGGGTCGCACTCGCCCTGGGAGCCGCGCCCACCGCGCCGATCGTCGACGAGTGCCACAACCTGGTCGAGGTCCGCGACGGGGTGTACCTGCACCGCAAGGGCGCCGCCCGCGGCGACGGCCGGGACGTCCTGGTCGCCGGCACCCGGGGCACGCCGTCGTACCTGGTGGCGGGGCACGCCGGACCGGAGGCCAACCACTCGGTCGCCCACGGTGCCGGGCGCAAGATGTCGCGCGCCGACGCCCTGGTCCGGGGCCGGGTCAAGCATACGGTCGAGGAGCTGCGCCGTACGCCGCTGGGGTCGCTGGTGGTGTGCGGCGACCGGCAGCTGCTGTTCGAGGAGGCGCCGACGGCGTACAAGCGGATCGAGCGGGTGGTCGGGGATCTCGTCGCGCACGGCCTGGCGACGCCCGTGGCCGAGACCGTACCGGTGGTCACCTACAAGACCGCGGACCTCGGCCGCGCACCCCGCCGGGACCAGCGTCGCGGGCGGGTCCGGTCGTGAGCGAGCGTGTGCATCTGCTGCTGTCGGCCGGGCGCGGCCCGCAGGAGTGCACCTGGGCGGTCGCCCAGCTCGCGCGCCGCCTGGAGGCCGGCGCCGGCCGGGACGGCCTGACGACCCGCCGGGTCGAGACCGTGCCGGGCGAGCGACCGGGGACGTTCCGCTCGGTCCTGATCCAGATCTCCGGTACGGGCACAGCCCGGTTCGCCGCGTCGTGGACCGGCACCCTGTGCTGGCAGGCGCCCAGTCCCTACCGCACGAGCGCCGGCCGCAAGAACTGGTACGTCATCGCGCAGCCGTGCGAGGTGGACGCCGCGCACACGGCCTTCGCGGAGGCGGACGTCGACATCGTGGGCTGCCGCACCGGCGGACCGGGCGGCCAGCACCGCAACAAAGCGAGCACGGCCGTACGGGCGACCCACCGGCCGACCGGGATCGTCGTGGTGGTCGACACCGAGCGGCAGTTCAGCCAGAACCGCCGCCTGGCCCTGGACCGCATCCGGGCCCGGCTGCGGCGCGACGACCGTGCCGCGGACCGGACGTCGACCGGTAACCGCCGACGGGTCCACGACCAGCTTGTGCGAGGTGACCCGACCCGCACCGAACGTCCGAAGTCGTCGGCGGGCTGAGCCGCTCAAGGGCGGTTCGGTGGCCGGCTCGACGGCCTGGGCCGCCGATCCGCTGGGGGAGAGGCGGGTTGCCGGGTGGGCTCAACGCCCGGGGACGGGCTGAGCGAGTCCGCCGGCGAGACGGAAGGGGACGGGTTGTCGTCGGCCGCGCCGAGAAACAGCAGGGGCCGCGGGATGGAGCACTGCGTGATCGCCGGCCGGGCCGATGAGCCGCCACCCGGTTGCAACGATGTGCAGGGCACCAGAACCGTGGTGCCGAGGCGGAGGTAGGAGCCCGGCATCTGGGCCGAGTCGTCCCAGAGGACTGTGGCCAAGGGCGGATTGATACAGTTGACGATATATATCGTCCACCGTACTATCGCCGCGTGCCTGCAACCATGTTCCGCGATCGAGTGCTCCTGGCCGCGTACCCGGCCCGCCTGCGCCGCCGGCACGGCGCCGAGCTGATCGCCACCTTGACCGAGCTCACACAGGGCTGCCCGTCTCGCGCCGACCGCCTGCACCTGATCGCCGACGGGCTCCGCGAACGCTTCCGGCTGCCGGTGCGGTGGCCGCTGGGCGTGGTCGTCGCGGTGCTGGCCGCGCTGGCCGGCGGGGCGTTCGGCCTGGCCGCCGGTTCCTGGGCGGGCGAGCAGACCTACCCGTCGATGCCCGCGGCGGCTTCCGCGGCCCGCCAGATCCTGGGCCCGGATGCCCGGCCCGACCGCCTCGAGCGGACGCGATTCGACCTGGAAGTCACCGAGCGGCTCGCCGCACCGGCCCAGGTGGAGCGCAGGGTGCGGGAGATCCACCAGCGCCTCGGCGGCACGGGCTGGAGTGTCACCCCGGTCGACGAGCACGGGACCTTCTGGGCTCAGTCCGGCGGGCTGCGGGTCTCGGTATCGGGGCTCGCCGGCCCGGACCCGTCCGTCGAGGTGCTGGGATATCCGGTGCGCCCGGCCCTGTACCTGCCCCTGGTCCTCAGTGGTCTGCTGGTGGGGCTGCTGGCCGGTTGGCTCGTGGGAGCGGCTCTGGCGTTTCGTTTGACGGCCTCGCGTCAGCGCGTCCCGGCCGTTGTCGTGGCGGGTCTCGGGGCGGTGACCCTGGCCGTGCCCGCCGCGCGGCTCTACCAGGGCCTGGTCATTTTTCTGCGCCGGGACGACGGCTTCGGCGCCGGCGCGCTGGTGCACGACGCGCTCGCCTGGATGCCCTGGCCCCTGCGCGACCCGGCCGTGTTCCCGGACTCCGCCGGACCCGGCCTGCGGACGCTGCTGGCGGGCTCGGCGCTGGTCGTGCTGGCCGTGGTGATCGCTTCCCGGCCGGGTGCCGGATCCGGCGTGCCTCAGTCGGCGGCGGGCGAGTAGCCCGGGGTCCAGCCCGAGACGTCGCACAGCCGGCCGCGCCACAGGCAGCCGCCGCGGCCCGCGTGGTCGGGGGAGTGGATCCGGGCGTTGCGCAGGTGGATGTAGCTGGTCGGCGCCATCAGGGCCGTGTACTGCCGGTGGGTCACCTCGCCGCCGGTGTCGCGCAGCTTGACGGCGGCGTGGGCCAGGTCGGACTGCTCCTTCACGTGCTCGGCCATGCCGGTGTAGAAGGCGTCCTCGTTGTTGGTCATCTCGCTGACCTCGGCGAACCACTGCCACTGCGGGATCAGTTCGCCGCTGACCAGCAGGCCGTGCACCGTCAGGCTGAGCTGGACGCCGGGGTCCACCGGCTCGGTGAGCCGGTCCATCTGCGCGACGTAGGTGTCGAGGACCTTGTCCGGCCCACCCCAGTCGGCCCGCATCCGATCGGACACCGTGCACCCCCCGCTCAGGCTTCCCCGGATCCGACTCTAGGTCAGCACCTCCCCGGCCCGGCCGGTAACCGCGAATTCGGCCTTGACCTCGACCGGGATGCCGTTCAGGACGCTGTTGCCGGAGAGCTGGTCGATGACGGTCTCGTCGGTGAGCAGGTTGCTGTTCACCCCCGGGTGGGCGGCCGCCACCGTCATCCGGGTGCCGGCCAGCCCGTGGCCCCAGCCGTGCGGCAGGCTCACCACGCCGGGCATGACCCGGTCGGTGACTACCACGCGCGCCGACAGCGTGCCCGCCCGCGAGGTGACCCGGGCGTCGCCGCCGTCGGTCAGCGCGAGCCGGTCCGCGTCGGCCGGGTGGACCTGCAGCGTGCAGCGGTCCCGGCCTTTCACTAGGGCGGGCACGTTGTGCATCCAGCTGTTGTTCGAGCGCAGGTGGCGCCGGCCGACCAGGACCAGGTCCGCGTGGTCGCGCCCGAGCGCCGCGCGCAGCCGCGCGACGTCGGCCGCGATCGGCTCGCCGGACAGCTCGACCTTGCCGCTGGAGGTCTGCAGCACCTCCGGGAGCCGGGGCTGCAACGGGCCGAGGTCGACACCGTGCGGGTTCGCGAGCAGCCGGTCCAGGGAGAGCCCGTCGGGGTGAGCGCCGAACCGGTCGCCGTACGCCCCGATGCGCAGGGCGACGTCGAGCAGGCGCTCGGCCGGATGGTCTCCACCGACCAGCGTCCGGAGCTCGGTCGCGGCGCGTCCGGTCGCCGCGGCGGCCCGCTGCAGGGCCTGCTCCAGCAGCTGCTCGTGCAGCACCGCCGGGTCGGTGCCGGCGCCCTGGCCGGCGGCGATGAGCGTGAGCCGGGCCAGGATGTCGCACTCGTCCATGCTCGCCGGGTCGCCCGGCAGCACCGGTGGGGAGTACGCGGCGAAGTTGCGCACCGCCAGCGCCAGGAACGAGAAGTCGTAGTGCCCCTTGCGGGCCGGGTCGGTCGGTGGCAGCACGACGTCGGCGTGCCGGGTGGTCTCGTTGAGGTACGGGTCGACGCTGACCATGAAGTCGAGCCCGCCGAGCGCCCGGTCCAGCCGGTCGCTGTTCGGTGTCGACAGCACCGGGTTGCCGGCCACCGTCACGAACGCGCGGACCTGCTCGTCGCCGGGGGTCTCGATCTCGTCGGCCAGGGTGGCGACGGGCAGCTCACCCTTGACCTCGGGCAGTCCCCGGACCCGGCTGTGCCACCGGCCGGTCCGGAAGCCCTTGCCACCGGCGCGCGGGCGCGGGCTCACGTGCGCGGCCAGCGGGAACATGACGCCGCCGGGCCGGTCCAGATTTCCGGTGAGCACGTTGACCACGTCGACGAGCCAGCTGGTCAGGGTGCCGAACTCGACCGTGCAGGTGCCGATCCGGCCGTAGACCGCGGCGGTGGGCGCGGCCGCGAGCTCCCGGGCCAGCCCGCGGATTCTTTCCACCGGTACGGCGCAGACCGCGCTCACCCGCTCGGGCGTGAAGGCATCGGCGAGCTCCCGCACCTCGTCGACGCCGGTCACGTGCCCGGCCAGCCCGCCCAGCTCGACCAGGCCCTCGGCGAACAGCGTGTGGACGATGCCGAACAGCAGGAACGCGTCCGTGCCGGGCCGGATGAACAGGTGCTCGTCGGCGTGCTCGGCGGTGCGCGTGCGGCGGGGGTCGACCACCACGAACCGGCCGCCGCGGGCCTGGATCGCCTTGAGCCGCCCGGGGAAGTCGGCCGCGGTGGCCAGGCTGCCGTTGGACTCCCACGGGTTCGCGCCCAGCACCAGCAGCAGGTCGGTCCGGTCGAGGTCGGGCACCGGGATGGTCAGCGGGTTGCCGTAGAGGTAGCCGCAGGACACGTGCTTCGGCATCTGGTCGACGGTGCTGGCGGAGAAGATGTTGCGGGTGCCGAGGGTGCGCAGCAGCGGGGTCAGGTAGAGCCCGCCGGCCATCGTGTGCACGTTCGGGTTGCCCAGGTACAGGGCCACCGCGTGCGGTCCGTACCGGTCGATGATCGGGCGCAGGCCCTGCTCGACCGCCTGGAACGCCTCGTCCCAGCTCACCTCGACGTGCTGGTCGCCCCGGCGGACCAGCGGCCGGCGCAGCCGGTCGGGGTCGGCGGACAGCTCGCCGAAGGTGGCGCCCTTCGGGCAGAGGAAGCCGTGGCTGAACACGTGCTCGCGGTCGCCGCGGGCGGCGACGATGCGGTCGTCGCGAACGGTCAGCTCCAACCCGCACGCCGCCTCGCACAGCGGACACGTCCGAAACGCCATGTCGATCACCCGTCTCCCGGTTACTGGTCAGTATCCTGCCATGGCGGCGGCGGGTCCCGAAGGGATTGATAGGTATCACTCAGACTGCGAGGATGGCTCAGGTGACTGGTGGCGTGGTGGCAACCGTGCGGCGGGCCGTGGTCCCGGCGTTCTCTGCGATGGTGTTGGTGCTGGCCGGAGCGTGGACGGCGACGCCCGCCGCGGCCGCCCCGCCGGGCGGCGACCCGGATCATCCCTGGCGGATGCGGCACTGGCCGCAGACCCAGCCGTGGCAGCGCGACCAGCCCGCCGCGCGCCGGGCCGGCGCGGACGCCCCGCAGCCGATCGACCCGCAGAACTACGAGCTGCCGGACACCATGACCTGGGACGACTACCGGGCGGTGCCGGGCACTGACTGGTCGGATCCCGCCGTGCCGGGCTCGGAGCGCAACTTCCGTGGCGCCCTGGTGCTCGTGGACTTCCCCAACCAGCCGTTCGTCGTGACCCAGCCGCCGAACTCCACGGTCTTCGGCAATCCGTCCACCGTGCACGATCTGCCGCGGGCCGACGTCCCCGCCTTCTACCGGGACTTCCTCAACAAGCCCGGCGAGCTCAACCGGGGCCACACCATCCACGAGTACTGGATGGAGGATTCCGGTGGTCGCTACGGCATCGGCCTGGGCTCGTTCGGCGTCTACCAGCTGCCGGCCAAGAGCCACGAGTACGGCATCGAGAACTCCATGCAGCGCGGCCTCGGCTGCCCGGCCGGCGACAAGTGCGGCCGTGACCTGCGTGCCGACGCCCGCGCCGCCTGGCTCGCCGATGTCGGCGAGGAGGTGGCCGCCCAGTACGACTTCGTCTTCTACCTGGCCGCCGGGCAGGACGAGTCGTCCACCTGGCAGGAGTTCGGCCAGATGAAGTTCGCCGGCCCGGACAGCGTCTCCGATGCCTTCGGGCCGCCCGACGAGGCGCTGCCGAACTGGAACGCCACCCGATACGTCGACTGGACCTCCTGGCAGGCCTCGGCCACCGTCTGGCCGAACGCCGCCAACGGCAGCTCGGTGCAGGCGGAGAGCTCGGGCATGTCCACCTACGCGCACGAGTTCAGCCACATCCTGGGCGTGGGGGACAACTACAACAACCCGTACTCGGTGCCGGCGCGACGTGACTACAGCGGGCCGTGGGAGATGCTCAGCCGGGGCACGTTCAACGGTCCCGGCGGCCCGCACAGCCGCTGGCTCATCCCGGGCACCGCCGGGTCGTCGATGGGCGCCCAGCACATGCTGCGCAACAAGATGAAGCTCGGCATCATCGACGACGCGGCGGTGCTGCGGCTCTCCCGCGACGCGCTGACCGGCTCGGGCGTCGTCGTGGCGCGGGTGAAGGCCCGGGCGGTCCAGCCCGGCCAGGGGCTGTCGGGGGTCAACGTGACGCTGGACGGCGGCGACCGGAGTCCGGCCTGCGACACCGCCGCGGACCCGTACTGCGACGGGGGGAAGTACGACAACTACACCGTCGAGGTGGTCGACCGGATGGGCTTCGACTCGTTCACCCCCGACTCCGGCGTGCTGCTGGCCAAGACCAAGAACGCCGACTCGGCCCCGTTCATCTGGACCGTCGACGCGAACCCGCAGGACATCGACAAGGTCGACTTCGTGCTGCCGGACGGGACCCCGCAGAAGATGACCGTCGGCGACTACCGGCAGCTCTCCGACGCGCTGTTCCACGCCGGCACCGGCTCGGGCAGCGAGTACGAGTACGTCGACACCGCCAACCGGCTGCACTTCTACGTGCTGGACGTGCGGCGGGACCGGGCCGGCGTGCTGTCGTACACGGTCGCGGTCCGATCGCTGGACGGCGCCGGACCGCAGGCTCGCGGGGTGGCGGCCGGCCCCGCTGTCGCCGCCGTGGCGTCGTCCGGCTGGGCGCGCTGCCGCATCCCGGTGCGCAACACCGGCCGCGCCACCACGACCGCCGGCCCGCTCGGCGCCTACACCGGCTCGGACGTCTACCGCGTGTCGGCCGCGGCCGGCCGGGGCTGGACGTCCTGGCTGCCGCGCGCGGTCACCGATGTCGCGAACGGCCGCAGCGCGTCGGTGGACGTCTACGTCAAACGCCCGGCCGGCGCCCGGGGAACCCGGGTCGCGGTCACCGTCACCTCGGAGAGCAACCCGGCCGCGACGGCCACGACCTCCTGCCGGGTGCGCTGACGGCTACCCGAAACGGGCGACGGACAGCAGGGCAAACCCCACAACCGCCAGGGGTACGGCGAGCAGCAGCGCGACCAGGCGGCGCCGCCACGTGTCCACGACCAGCACCGTGAGGAGCACCCCGAGCGCCACGTCGATGAGGACGGGCCACAGCGGGTCGTCACCGTCCCGGCGCGTGAGCATCGCCGCCTCGGCGAACATGACCGCCGCGGGCATGGCCGAGGCCGCGATCTGCCACCGGCCGGGCTGTCGCGCCGCGATCCCGGCCCCGCCGAAGACCACTCCGGCGATCACGGCGAAGCCCATCCAGATGATCGCGACGGTGTTGTACATGTTCGAGACGTCGTCGTTCTGGATCACCGCCGCCGCGAGGTAGTAGCTCGGCACGGCGACGACCAGCATGACGACCGCCGCGGCGATACCCCGCGCCCAGCCCCACCGCCCCCAGTACGTGAACAGGAAGCCGGCCACCGCCCACACGGCCAGGGAGTTGCCCAGCCCGCCGAACGGGAACGGCACGTACTTGATCCACACGAAGTCGAGGGCCCCGAGCAGCAGGCCGGCGATGGGCGCCGCCACAGCGGCGTACCGGTTGATCTTCACCTCCGGGAGCTTAGGCATCCGGTGGGCCGCGCGGATCGGGCCCCGGACCGGGATCGCTGCCATGTGATCGGCCGAAAGGCCGACCGGGCTGTCGATTCCGCGCCGGTTGCTTCGTCGTACCGGTATGTCTGATCAGATCCGGCTCAGTGCCGTCACCCTCGACTGTCCCGACCCGCGCGCCCTCGCCGAGTTCTATGCGGCCGTCATCGGCGGCACGGTGACGTGCCGGGACAAGCAGTGGGCCACAGTGCAGGGCTCGAACGGCCGCATCGACTTCCAGCGCGTCCCCGGCTACACGCCGCCGGCCTGGCCCGACCCGACCTCGTCGATCATGATGCACCTCGACTTCCTCGTCACCGACCGCGCGGCGACCGAGGCCCGGGTGCTGGCCGCCGGCGCCACGAAGTACGACCACCAGCCCAACAGCGGCCAGTGCTTCGTCTACGCCGATCCGGCCGGCCACCCTTTCTGCCTGACCACCTGGGACGGGGTGATGTCCTGACGGTCAGCGCTGCGGGATGCGGCCCTGGGAGACGGCGTTCTCCAGGTCGGCGGCGAAGGCGCCCGGGTCCCGGGTCCGGATGTAGGTCGACACCGCGTCGTAGAAGCCCTCCTGGAACGCCGGGCTCATGGACTCGCCGTGGGTGACCGACAGCAGCACCGGCGCGCTCCAGAAGGTCTTCGACGCGTCGCGCTGGTACGGCGGCAGCACCGACACCTCCACCGTGCGCAGCACCGGGATCGACCCCTTGGCCCGGCTGAACGCGACCTGGACCTCCGGCTTGCTGATCTCGGTCAGGAAGGCGAGGGCGTTCCTGGCGTTCTGCGCCCGGGTCGCGGCGACGAAGACGTCGACGACGGCCAGGTAACTGTCGTCCGTGCCGGGGAACGCGACGCCGCGGAAATCGGTGCCTTCCCGGGCGCCGCCGGCGAGGAGCTCGCCGTACGCGGAGTCGTTCATGGATTCGAACGCGCAGCCGCCGGTGGCCAGCTTCTTGGTGGCCGCGTCCCAGGTCAGGCCGCCGGCCTCCGGGTCGGCGTAGGTGAGCAGGCCGCCGAAGGTGCGCAGGGCCGACGCCACCCGGGCGCTGCGCCAGTCGAGCCGGTCGGCCGTCATGTCCCGCCAGCCCTGCACGCCGATGGTGCTGAGCAGCACGTTCTCGAACAGCTCGACGGTGGTGAACGGGTCCTTGCCGCCCAGGCACAGCGGCGTGGCCCCGGCCGTCTTCACCTTCTTCAGGTCGTCCAGGAACGTCGCGAGCGGATAGCCGGCGCCCGGCGGGGTGACGCCGGCCCGGGTGAGCACCGCGGGGTTGAACCAGAGGACGTTGCTGCGGTGGGCGCCCGTCGGCACGCCGTACGGTTTGCCGTTGCGGCGGACGGACTGCAGGATCGCCGGCTGCATGCTCGCGTCCAGCCCGCCGGCGGCGTAGACGGACGAGAGATCGCGGACGGCACCCCGTTCGGCGTAGCCCTGCACCGACTTGCCGGCGAAGGTCTGCCACACGTCCGGCGGGTCACCGCGTTGCAGCCGCTTGGCCAGCGCCACGATCGCCTGGGAGCCGGCGCCCCCGGCCACCGCGCCGTTGACGGCGTCGACGCCGGGATCGCTCCGGCGGTACGCGCTCAGGACGGTGTCGAGCGCGGCGGCCTCCGACCCGGAGGTCCACCACGACACGACCTCGAGCTTGCCGGTCCGGGTCGTGGCGCTGGTCGGCTCGTCGGTGCCGCAGCCACTCGCCGCGAGCACGGTCAGCGCGGCCACGGCCGCCAAGGCCCGCCGGGCGTTCATGCCGTCCTCCCCGCGCTCGGCCGGGTCCGCAGGTCGTAGAGCGCGTAGAGCCCGACCACGGCGAAACAGGCGGCCGGGACGATGAACGAGAAGGCCGCGCTCGTGCTGTCCACGAGCGTGCCCTGCACCACCGGCATGATGGCCCCGCCCACGATCGCCATCACCAGCCCGGCCGCGCCGAACTTGGTGGCCGGCCCGAGACCCTTGAGCGCGACGCCGTAGATCGTCGGGAACATCAGCGACAGCGAGAACGACAGGCTCACCACCGCGATGACGCCCGCCAGGTTGGGACTCACCATCGCGAAGACGCACAGCACGACGGCCAGCGCGGCGAGCGCCGCCAGCACCTTGGTCGCCCGGATCCGGCCGATCACCCACGTCATCAGGAACCGGGAGGCGAGGAAGACCAGCAGACTCAGCTGCAGGTAGAAGCCGCCCTTCTCCAGGCTTCCGCCGAGGGCCTGCTGGACATACTGGATCAGGTAGGTCCACGCGCAGACCTGGGCCGCCACGTTGAAGAACTGCGCCACGACGCCGTAGCGGTACTGCTTGTTGCGCCACAGCACCCCGAACAGGCTCCCGACCCCGCCCTCGTGCGGGCCGGCGTCGGGGAACTCCTCGACGATCGGCGGCGCCTTCTGGCTGGCGATCGCCACAGCGATCAGCACCAGGACGAAGGCCAGCCCGAGGTACGGCGCCATGACCGCACCCAGCTCACCCGCCCGGATCGTGTGCACCTCGGCCGGGGTCAGCGTCGCGATGTCCACCGGGTCGGCCAGCTTGGGCAGGATCAGCGTCGAGGCGAGCAGGACGCCGATGTTGGTGCCCAGCGGGTTGAACGCCTGGGCCAGGTTGAGCCGCCGCGTCGCCGTCTGCTCCGGACCGAGCGAGAGCACGTACGGGTTGGCCGAGGTCTCCAGGATCGAGCAGCCGGCGGCCATCGCGAACAGGGCCACCAGGAAGGCCTCGTACGTCATGATCTTGCTGGCCGGATAGAACGAGAAGGCGCCGATCGCGGCCAGGCCCAGCCCGGTCAGGATGCCGGTCTTGTAGCCGAAGCGCCGGTTGATGAAGGCGGCGGGCAGCGCGAGCAGGAAGTACGCCCCGAAGTAGGCGAGCTGCACCAGCGAGGCCTGGAAGGTGCTCATCTCGAAGATGCGCTTGAAACCGGCCACCATCGGCGTGGTCAGGTCCTGTGCGACGCCCCAGGCGGTGAAGCAGCCGATGAGGGCGATGAACAGCACCACCATCCCGCGCCCGAGCAGCGGCTGACCGCGCGCGGCCTCGATGTCGTCGGTGATCGGAGCCGGGGCGATACTCGGCATCCGCGAACCTCCGCCCCGGACGGCGGCACCCCGCATGATTGCGAAGCGTCACCAGTCCATCACGGTGACGCTACCCCCTCCCTTCATCGATGGGAACCACTGGGTTGGGCGGTGATCAGGAGCCGACGTAGGCGAGGGCGAAGCCGACCGTCGGGACGCCGAAGAGCACCGAGATCAGCGCGAGCTTGGTGATGGTCGGGCGGCGGGTGAGGATCGCGTACGCGGCCAGCAGCACCGGCGCCATCCCCAGTTGCGCCGCCAGGGTGGACCGCGGCACCAGCACGTCGAGCCACGCGCACAGTATCGAGATCGCCAGCGCCCCGGCCCACAGAGCGATCCCGAGCCGGTGGGCGAAGCGCGCGCCGAAGCGCACCGCGAAGGTGGTGTCCCCGGCGCCTGCGTCGGCGGCCAGGTCCGTCACCGTCGTCGGCAGATACAGCGCCGCGGCGAAGAGCAGGCCGATGAGCCCGAACTGCCACGGGAACTCCCACGGCGTTCGGGTGATCGCCCAGCCCGCCGCCGGCGAGACGACCCCGACGACCAGCGCGTTGACCGCGACGTCCCAGCCCGGCCGCGTCTTGAGCCGCAGCGGCGGCACGCTGTACGCCCAGCCCAGCGCCAGCACCCCGGCGACCCCGAGCACGAACAGCGGCCCCACGAACAGAGCGCTCAGGATCGCGGCGCCGGCGATGCCGTGGTACCACCGCCGCAGCCGGGCGGCCGACACCGCGCCGGTGACCAGGGGAGCGGTGGCCTTGCGCGGGTTGGCCCGGTCGCTGCGCAGGTCGTGCAGGTCGTTCTGGGCCAGCACCGCACCCCAGACGAGCGGGCCCAGCACGAGCAGGGCCACCAGGGCCCGGGCCGTGTCGGCGCGGGCGGGCAGCCAGGCGTGGCCGGCCAGCACGGTGCCCAGATAGGCGGGAACCCAGGAGACCGGCCAGAACCAGGGCCGGGAGACCAGGACGAGCAGCGCGGCGGGACGGTCCAGCACCGTAGTCATACCCGGCATGGTCCATCGTCGTGTCTGTGGGCGGCCTGAGAACCCGCCGCCCGTTAATCGGCTGCGGGCGACCTCAGCCCGCACCTAGGCTCCGATCGACAGCAGTCAGTTCCGCGCACGGGGGATGGTCGGCGATGACGAGCCAACTGCACGCGATCTGCTTCCTGGCCGAGGAACCCCGGCGCCTCGCGCGGTTCTGGGCCGAGTTCCTGGGCCGCGAGCTCGTCGACGACGCCCGCGACGGGGTCGCCCTGCTGCCCGACGCGGACAACGCGTACCGGATCCGGTTCATCGCGCACGACGAGCCCAAGCGCGGCCAGAACCGGGCCCACTTCGACCTGACCAGCGCCTCCGAGCAGGACCAGCGGCAGAAGGTGGCCCGGGCGCTGGAGCTCGGCGCCCGGCACACCGACGTCGGCCAGCTCCCCGAGGAGGGGCATGTGGTGCTCGCCGATCCCGAGGGCAACGAGTTCTGCGTCATCGAGGCGGGCAACAACTTCCTGGCCGGCTGCGGCCTGATCGGCGCGCTGGCCGGTGACGGTACGCAGGCCGTCGGCTACTTCTGGAGCGCGGCGCTGGGCTGGCCGCTGGTCTGGGACCAGGACGAGGAGACGGCGGTCCAGTCACCCGGCGGCGGCACGAAGATCACCTGGGGTGGTCCACCGCTGATGCCCCGGACCGGCCAGGACCGGCTGCGGCTCGATCTCGCCGTACCGGTCCACAGTGATCTGCCGGCCGAGCTCGACCGGCTGATCTCCCTCGGCGCGAAGCGCGTCGAGACCGGCCCGGGCGACGACGGCCGGGTGCTGCTGACCGATCCCGACGGCAACGAGTTCACCGTGCGCGGCTGAGCCGGCCGGGTCAGAGGGTCAGCACGATCTTGCCGCGGGCGTGGCCGGTCTCGCTCAGCTCGTGGGCGGCGACGGCGTCCTTGAGCGGGAACGCGGCGGCGAGGGGCACGGTGAACCGGCCCTGCTCGGCCAGGGCGGCCGCCGCCGCCAGCCCGTGCAGCGCCTGCGGATCCGCGCCGGGACCGCCCGAGCTGGACAGGTGGACCCCGTACGCCGCCGCGTTCAGGTCGGCCACCGTGACCACCCGGTCCGGGCTCCCGGCCAGGTCGACCAGGTCGGGCAGCGAGCCCGAGCCGGCGCAGTCCAGCACGGCGTCCACCGTGCCGACGCGGTCGCGCAGGCCCGGCCCGTACGTGGTCGGCGCCGCCCCCAGACCGGCGATGAAGTCGTGGTTGCGGGTGCTCGCCGTGCCGATGACCGTGGCGCCGCGGGCCACCGCGAGCTGCACGGCGACCGAGCCCACGCCCCCGGCCGCCCCCTCGACCAGCAGGGTCAGGCCGGGGCCGGCGCCCAGCCGGTCGAGGACCCGGGTGGCGGTCTCGACGTTGGCGGCCGCGCCACCGGCCTGCTCCCAGCTCAGCGCGTCCGGCTTGGCCGCCCAGCCGGTCAGGACGGCGTACTCGGCGTTCCCGCCGCCGAGCCGGGCCACGTCGACGACGCCGAAGACCGCGTCACCCGGCCGGACCCCGGTCACCCCCGCGCCGACCTCGTCGACCACTCCGGCGGCGTCGGCGCCGAGCACGTGCGGGAAGGTCAGGGGCAGCCAGTCACGGAACCGGCCGGACCGCAGGTACCAGTCGGCCGGCGTGACCCCCGACGCCTTCACGGCGATCCGGACGTGGCCTGCCCCGGCGTGCGGCTCCGGTGCCTCGGCGACGCGCAGGACGTCGGCCGGGCCGTACTCGTTGAACTGCAGAGCTCTCATGGGCCGGACGCTAGCGGAGCACCCCGTCCACTTAGCTAAAGTGAGACGCATGCCGGAACGGTTGCCTCACACCCTGCGCTCCGACGCCCGGGACAACCGCGAGCGGATCCTCTCGGTCGCCCGCAGCACGTTCGCCGATGCGGGCCTGGACGTGTCGATGCGCGAGATCGCCCGCCGCGCCGAGGTCGGGCCGGCCACCCTCTACCGGCGTTTCCCGACCAAGGAAGCGCTGGTCACCGAGGCCTTCACCGAGCAGATGAACGCCTGCACGGTCGCCGTGGAGGAGGGCCTGGCCGACCCGGACCCGTGGCGCGGCTTCTGCCACCTGATCGAGACGGTGTGTGCCCTGCACGCCCGCGACCGGGGTTTCACCGCGGCGTTCATGTCGTCGTTCCCGCACGCGATCGACTTCACCGCGGCCCGCGAACGGGCGCTGCGCTCCGTCACCGAGCTGGCCCGCCGGGCCAAGGCCGCCGGCAAACTCCGCCCCGACTTCGTCGTCGACGACCTGGTGCTGATCCTCATGGCCAACAGCGGCATCCGGGCCTCCTCACCGGCCGCCGCGGCCGCCGCGTCCCGCCGCCTCGCCGCGCTGCTGATCCAGGGCTTCTCCGCCGAACCGGGCCCGCGGCCCCTGCCCCCGGCGGTCCGCCTGCCGCTCATGCCCGTGGCGTGATCCCGTGACGGCATCGGCCCGGACCGCGCTCGCCGTCCCGGGAGCGCGGCCGGCGGCCGCGTGGTCGCTGCTGGGCCGCTTCGGGTTCGCGATGAACAACCTGAGCCTGCTGCTCCACGTCGCGGCCCGGACGGACTCCTACGCCGTCGCGGGGACGATCTCGGCGGCCGGCCTGATCGGCACGGCGGCGGGCATCATCGCGCAGAGCCGGCTGCTCGACCGGTACGGGACCACCCGCACCCTGCTGACCTGCACCGTCCCGTACGCGGTGCTGAGCGTCGCCGTGCTCGTCGCGATCGACGCGGGCCTGGCCACCCTGCCGCTGGCCCTCCTCGTCGCCGTGCAGTGCGTGATGCTGCCGACCGTGCAGGTCGCCTCCCGCGCGATGTGGAGCCATCTCGTCCCGGCCGGTCCGGTCCGCGACGCCGCCTACAGCTACGAGGCGATCAGCTTCGAGATGTGCTGGCTGCTCGGTCCCGCGGTCGCGGCCGTGCTCGCCACCTGGCTGTGGCCCGGATCGGCCCTGCTGATCTCCGTCACGCTGAGCACGGTTCCCGCTGTCGGCTTCGCACTCACGGCGGCGGCCCGCTCGCACCGCGGTGCGACCGCGCCCGAGACCTCGGCGGCGGCAGCCCGTTCCGCTGAAGGCCGGCGGAAGGCGGGTCTGGCCGTCCTGCTCGTCGCCACCTGCGCCTTCGGCCTGACCATCGGCTTCGTCGTGGTCGGGGTCACGGCCGGCACCCGGGCCAACGGCGTGCCGCAGCTGGCCGGGGTGCTGCTGGGCCTGTGGTCGATCACGTCCGTGCTCAGCGGGGTGGTCTACCAGCGTGCGCCCTGGCCGCGGCCGCTGCCGGTCCGCCTGCCGGTGCTGATGGCCGCGTTCGGGCTCTTCCTGGTGTTGCCGGCTGTCGTCGGCGACATCCCGGCGCTGACGGTTGGCGTCGTGCTGGCCGGAGCGACCCTCGTGCCGCAGGTCACCGCGCACAACACCCTGCTCGACGGGCTGGTGCCGCCGCGCCGGCTGTCCGAGGCCTTCGGCTGGATCACCACGGCCATCTTCGCGGCCAACGCGGGTGGCCAGGCCCTGGGCGGGTTCGTGATCGAGCGGTACGGCTACCAGGCCGGCTTCCGTACCGCGGCGGCGTGCGGGGTCGGCCTGGCCGCGGTGGTGTGGTTCGGCCGCCGCCACCTGCTGCCCGATCCGGTCAGCGAGTCGCGCCGTAGCGGTGGGCGAGGGCGGTGACGGTCGAGGCCATGGCCCGGCGCAGTTCCGCCGGCCCGGTCACTTCCACCTCGGCGCCGAGACGCAGCAGTTCCTGGCAGGCGTGCCGGACGTTCTCGGTCGGGATCGTCGCCGCCACCCAGCCGTCCGCGTCCGGCTCGCCCGCGGACCCGGCGACCGCTCGTACCACCGCCGGGTCGAGCAGGTCGGGCAGCCGGGCCAGGCCGTCGGCGGACAGCCGGATCGTCGCGGTGCCGGTGAACCGCCGGGCCTCGAACTCGGCGAGGTAGGCCGCCCAGTGTGTCGCCAGGTCGAAGCCGGCCGGCCGCTCGAAGCGTTCGGTGGTGACGGCGACCTCCCGCAACTGGGCGACCCGGTAGGTGGCGGCCCGGGCGGCGTCCCCGGTGGCTGCCACGAGATACCAGGTGCCGGACTTGAGGACCAGCCCGTACGGCCGCAGCCGCCGCTGGACCTCCTGCGGCGCCCGCCACCGCCGGTAGCCCACGTCGACGGCGAGCTGCGCCACGACCGCGTCCATGAGCAGCGTCAGGAACGGCTGGGCCTGCGCCTCGTGATACCAGCCGGGGGCGTCCAGGTGGAACACCGCGGCCGTACGGGCGGCCTGGTCACGCAGCTCGGCCGGCAACGCGGCGAGCAGCTTCAGCCGGGCCGCCGCCACCTCCTCGGCCAGCCCCAGGTCAGCCGCCGGGGCCGGCAACCCGGCCAGGAACAGCGCCCGCGCCTCGCCGCCGCTGAGCCCGGTCAGCCGGGTCCGGTAACCCTCGACCAGCCGGTAACCGCCGTGCTGGCCGGTCTCGGCGTACAGCGGCACCCCCGCCGCCTGCAGCCGGGCCAGGTCGCGGTACGCCGTGCGTACGGAGATCTCCAGCTCCGCCGCGAGCTGGCCGGCGGACAGCCGCCCGCGGGTCTGCAGCAGCAACAGCATCGACAACAGGCGACCGGCAGGCATGCGCTGATCATGCCGCTCAACCCTGACAGGTACTGACACAGCCCGGTCATACGGTCTCGGCATGACACACGACGGCACCACCGACTTCGACTTCCTGATGGGCCGCTGGACGGTGCACCACCACAAGCTGGCCGACGTCACCGATCGGGACTGCACCGACTGGATCGACTTCGAGGGCCTGGGGGAGGCCCGGCCGGTGCTGGCCGGCACCGGCAACGTCGACACCGTCACGGCGACGCTGCCCGACGGGCGTTCGTTCGAGGGCCTGACGCTGCGCCTGTACGACCCCGGGGCCGACCTGTGGCGCATCTGGTGGTCGTCGACGACCAACCCGGGCCGGCTGGACCCGCCGGTCGAGGGCCGCTTCCGGGACGGCCGGGGCGTCTTCCTGGGCGAGGACGAGATCGGCGGCAAGCCGGCGCTGGTCCGCTTCCTGTGGTCGGCGATGACTCCTTCGTCGGCGCGCTGGGAGCAGGAGTTCTCCTTCGACGGCGGCCGCACCTGGGACCCGGTCAACTGGATCATGACCTTCACCCGTCGCGACGGCTGATTCTCCTCAAGGACGGGGCGCGGGGGCCGATGGTGCTCTCACCTGTGACGTGCCCGCCACGGGGTTCCCCTCCCCCCGGAGCAGTCCCATGTCGAATCGGTCCCGGCGCCCCGGCACCAAGGCTGCCGCCACGGCGGCAGCCACCCTGACCGTCCTGTCCTCGGCCCTCGGCGCACTGCCCGCCGCCGCGGCGGACCCGGCCGCCCCGGGTACGTCCTCGATCATCGTCGGGGTCCGGCCCGGGGCGAGCACGACCGCGGTGGTGGGTCAGCTGGACGCCCGGCCGGGCATCGAGGTGCTGGAGTCCGACCCGATCGGCCGGCTGGCCGCGGCCGACGTCACGGTCCCGGCCGCCGACCTGAGCGCGGCCCTGCAGCAGCTGCGCAGCAACCCGAGCGTGGCCTACGCCGAACTGAACCACCAGGTGCGGATGACCGACGTCACGCCGAACGATCCGGCCTTCGTCGACCAGTGGGGGGCCACGCGGACCGCCCAGCCGGCCGCCTGGTCGCGTTCCACCGGCAGCGGGATCACCGTCGCCGTCGTCGACTCCGGGGTCAGCCCGATCTCCGAGCTGGCGGGCCGGCTGCTGCCCGGCTACGACTTCGTCAGCGACGACAGCGACGCCACCGACGTCAACGGCCACGGCACCAAGGCGGCGAGCGTCATCGCGGCCAAGGGCAACAACGCCACCGGTATCGCGGGGGTGTGCTGGGACTGCAAGATCCTGCCCGTACGCGTCCTGGACGGGAACGGCTCCGGCTACGACGACGACGTCGCCGCCGGCATCACCTACGCCGCCGACCGGGGCGCGCAGGTCATCAACCTGTCCCTGGGCGGGCCCAGTTACAGCCAGCTGACCGAGAACGCCGTCAACTACGCCGTCGCGAAGGGCGCCGTCGTCATCGCCTCGGCCGGCAACTCCGGGGTCAGCGCCCGCAGCTACCCGGCCGGGCACCCCAACGCCATCGCCGTCGCCGGCTCGACCAGCGCCGACGGCCGGTACAGCTGGTCCAACTACGGCACCGTGGCCGACCCCTGGGTGGATGTCGCGGCCCCGGGCAGCAACATCGCCCAGGGCATGAACGGCAGCCTCTCCTGGTACGACGGCACCAGCTCGGCCGGTCCGGTCGTCGCCGGTATCGCCGCGCTGGCCCGGGCCGCGGCCCCGGCCGCCACCGTGGCGCAGATCCGCGCGGCGATCGAGAGCGGGGCCGACCCGGTGGGCACGTGGGTCGCCAAGGGCCGGGTCAACGCCGGCGCCACCCTGGCCGCGCTGTCCGGCACTCCCGCCACCCCGAACCCGGTCCCGAACCCCCCGGCCACCCCGGCCGGTCCGGTCATCACCGGCCTCGGTCTCACCGCCGGGCAGCTGGTCCGCGGCACCGTGACGTTCACGCCGTCGATCACCTCGGCCACCGCCCTGGCCAAGGTGCAGCTGCGCACCCAGACCGGCACCAAGGAGGCCACCACCAACCTCGCGCTGACCGGCACCCGGCAGGTCTCCTGGAAGACGACCGGCTTCACCGGCCCGGCCACCCTGACGCTGACGGTCACCGACACCGCCGGCCGTACCGCCACCGCGCAGGTCAAGGTCACCGTCGACAACACCGCACCGGCCGCCACGGTCACCAGCCCGGCCGCCGGCGCGACGGTCACCCGGACCGTCCCGGTGACCATCAGCACCGCCGCCACCGACGTGGTGAAGGTGGAGCTGCTGGTCAAGAACGCGATCGTCGCCACCGCCACCACCGCCCCCTGGGCGCTGACCTGGGACAGTGCCGGGGCCAACGCCGGCGTGAGCCTCACCGTGCGGGTCACGGACGCCGCCGGCAACATCACCACGGTCACCCGCGCCGTCGTCGCCGACAACGCCGGACCGGCGCTGAGCTGGCGGACACCGGCGGCGGACGCCGTCATCGGCGGGACGCTCAAGGTGGAGGCGGGCGCCACCGACGTCTCCGGGGTGACGAAGGTCGAGCTGCTGCGCGGCGACACGGTGCTGGCCACCGACACCACCGCGCCGTACTCCTTCGCCTGGAACACCGCCGGTGCCGCCGGCCGGACCGCCCTGGTCCTGCGGGCCACCGACAAGCTGGGCTACGTCTCCACCGCCGCGCGCACGGTCGTCGTCGACAACAAGGTCCCGGTCGTGACCTCGGTCAGCCCGGCCGCCGCGACCTCGGTCACCGGCACGCTGACGACCAGCCTGACCGCCACCGACGAGCAGGGCGTGGCCGCCATCGACCTGCTCGTCAACGGCAAGCGGGCGACCGGCGTGCGGAGCCGTACGACGCTGCTCTTCTCGTTCCCGGCCGGCCGGCTCACCGGCACCCCGACGCTGACCTGGACGGTCACCGACAAGGCGGGCAACGTCACCACCGTCACCCGCACCGTCAGCATCGCCAAGGCGGCCGGCCAGAAGTAGGGAACCCCGGGCCGCCCGGGAACGGGCGGTCCCGGTGCTCTGGCAGGATCGACGGGTGGAAGACCGCAGGACCGCCGCCGTGCTGCTGGTGTTCGGGCGCGGTGTCATCGGCGCCGGCGAGCACTACACGCTCACGCCCGCCAGCGCCGCCCGCGTCCAGGCCGCCGCGGACTACGCGGTCGCGCACCCCGGGGTCTCCCGCATCGTCTTCACCGGCGGCTGGGCGGAAGCCACCGAGGGGGCAGGACAACCCCCGGCCGGCTGGCGGGAGGGCGACCTGATGCTGCGCGAGGCCCGGACGGCCGGCCTCGACCGGTACGCGGACCTGCGCGCCGAGACCCGTTCCCGCAGCACCCTGGAGAACCTGGTGCACACCGTCGAGGACGGGCTGCTCGCCGGGTACGCGTTCGACGCCGTACACCCGCTCGGTCTGGTCTCGCACCGCGAGCACCTGCCGCGGATCCGCCTGCTCGCCGCCAAGGTCCTCACCCTGCCCGCGCGGGCGCTGCTGGACGTGCCCGCCACCGGGGGAGAGACGCCGTTGCCGTGGCGGTCCGAGCGGGCCGCCCGGGTCATCGCCCGCCTCGGCTTCCTCGGCACCCGCGACCCGGCCGCCCTGCTGCGCCGCGAACGCAAGATGGTCGCCTCGCTGCGCCGCGCCGAGCGCCTGTTACGAAACCCACCGAAGGAATTACGCCGGACCCGCGACGGGCGGGGCCCGGCTGGGTAAGGAGGGGGTGCCACCGGACCACGGACGGGCCGGCGACACCACCGAGGAGAACCACGTGCACGACGAGAACCGGTCCATGGTCGTTCTCCTGCCGGTCTACCAGCCGAGCCACCACCTGCCCACCCTGATGACCGAGCTGGGCCGGGCCGCCCCGCGGTGCCACTTCGTCATCGTCGACGACGGCAGCGGCCCGGCCGCCGCCGAAGTGCTGCGCCAGGCGGAGAACCTCGGCGGCACGGTCCTGCGTCACCCGCGCAACCAGGGCAAGGGCGTCGCCCTCAAGACCGGTTTCCGGTACGCGGCGCAGCAGCATCCCGGCCTCGACGTCGTCTGCGCGGACGCCGACGGCCAGCACGGCGTCACGGACATCGTGCGGGTCGCCGACCGCGTCGCGGCGACCGGTCACACCGTGCTGGGGGTCCGCCGCTTCGCCGACGACGTCCCGTTGCGCAGCAAGGTCGGCAACACGGTCACGCAGGCACTGTTCCGGGCGGCCACCGGCCGAGGCGTGCAGGACACCCAGACCGGGCTGCGGGCGTACCCGTCGGCTCTGCTCGACTGGCTCGGCACGGTCCCCGGCGAGCGCTTCGAGTACGAGATGAACGTCCTGCTCGAGGCCGCCCGGACGGGGCACCGGATCGAGGAGGTCGTGATCACCACGACCTACCTCGACGACAACGCGTCCTCGCACTTCAGCGCGCTGAGCGACTCGGCCCGCATCTACTGGCCGCTGCTGCGCTACGCGGCGGCCGCCCTGCTGACGCCGGCCCGGGCGACCCGCTGACCGCCCGGCCCCGGCCCCGGCTCAGCACCAGGTCAGGGTGGAGTTCGACCGGGTGACGTTGCTGATGGTGTTGTTCGTGCCGGTGCACGGGCTCCACCGGATGTTGGTGTTGCTGACGCTGAGGTTCTGGAACCGGATGTTCGACGACGGCGGGAAGTCGGTGCGCGAGGAGATCCGTACCTCGCCACCGCCGCTGATCGTCCCGGACACGCCGGCCAGCACCACGTTGTAGCAGTTCTCGATCAGCACCGAGTTGTTGCCGGTGTTGGCGATGTCGACCCGGTCGATGACCGCGCCGCCGCTCTCCGAGACGCAGAAGACGCCCCGGCCGCCGCCGCGCGCCTTGACGGTCCCGACGCGGATGTTGGTGTTGTAACTGCTGCCGATCCGGCCGTTGCGGTTGGCCATCCGGAACGCGGCGTAGCCGGTGCCGGCGCCCGCGTTCTCCGCGTCGACGGTGCCGACGGTGGCGTTGACCGTCTGGTTGAGCAGCAGCCCGGACTCACCGACGTTGCGCGCGGTGACGGTGCCGATGGTGATGCCGTCGACCCCGTAGGTCTCCACGGCGTGCGAGCTGGCCCCGGAGACGTAGGCGCTGTCGATCCGGATGTTCCGCGACGGCACGCTCTTGTCACCGTAGTTGTCGATGCGTACACCCAGGCCGCTGGACAGTCGCATGTCGATCTGCCCGAGGATCAGGTTGTCCACGCTGCGCATGAAGATGCCGTACAGCGGGGCGCCGGTGACGTTGAGATGGGCCACCTCGACGTCGCGGGTGCCCCGGGAGTAGATCGGGGCCTGGTCGCCGGAGCCGGTACCGGTCACGTTGATCGTGCCGCACACGTCCAGCAGCGTGTAGCTGGGCAGCGAGATGCGGGAGTTGGCGCTGATCGAGCCGGAGCCGCGGACCAGCACGTTCTGCTTGGCCGTCCGGCTGGGCAGGCTGCTGATCGCGGCCTGCACCGCCGCGCGCATGTCGGTGCCGGTGTAGACGGTGCTGCTGCCCCGGCGCGCGGTCCAGGTGCTGCCGCTGAGCGTCGCCTCGGCTTGGTACGACAGGGCGCCGCAGGCGGCGGCCGAGGCCGGGGAGAGGCCGACGGCGACGCCGGCACCGGAGAGCACCAGCGTGGTGGCGGCCAGCAGGCTGGTTCGCCGGCGCCGGCGCGACGGGGTCTTCGGGCTTGGGGAGGTCATGACTGCTCCAAAATCTCGGCTGACGAGCTGACCGCCGTGCGCCCTCACGGCTGTGTCGCGATGCCTCCGGTAAGCGCTTTCCATACACGGGCATCGATGTGAAGGAGATGTTAACGGTCACCCCTCCGGTGTCAAGGCCGGCCGGACCGTGACCGGCGGCACCCAGCGGCGTTGAACCATCGCGGAGCGGTGTTCCGCAGGGCCGGCGGGGGTACGGGGTTGAGCGGGGAACAGCTTGTCGAGCCCGTGGTCTACGGTCTTCACGTGCCTGAACAGCCAGTCTCAGAGTCGGCCGACGCCGCGCCGGAAGCCGGCGTTCCCGTCGAGGCCGAGGCCGACTCCGGCAAGTTCACGGTCCGGCTGACCAACTTCACCGGACCGTTCGACCTGCTGCTGCAGCTCATCGGCAAGCACAAACTCGACGTCACCGAGATCGCGCTGCACCAGGTCACCGACGACTTCATCGCCTACATCCGGGCCATGGGCGACAACTGGGACCTGGGCGAGACCAGCGAGTTCCTGCTGGTCGCGGCGACTCTGCTGGACCTGAAGGCGGCCCGGCTGCTGCCCTCGGCCGAGGTGGAGGACGAGGACGACCTGGCCCTGCTGGAAGCCGGCGACCTGCTCTTCGCCCGCCTCCTGCAGTACAAGGCGTACAAGGAAGCCGCGGCCGTGATCGCGGATCTGGAGGGCGTCGGCACCAGACGCTGGCCGCGTGCGGTCTCCCTGGAGCCCCGGTACGCGGAGGCGCTGCCCGACCTGGTCCTCGGCATCGGGCCGGAACGCCTGCTGAAGATGGCCCTGAAGCAGTTCCTGCCCAAACCGGGACCGCCCGAGGTGTCGATCGCGCACATCCACCAGGTCCGGGTCAGCGTCCGCGAACACGCGACCCTGATCCGCGACCGCCTCCGCCGCGCGGGCAGCGCGACGTTCAGCCTGCTGATCGCCGACTGCGAGAACACGCTCGAGGTGGTGGCCCGCTTCCTGGCGTTGCTGGAGCTGTACCGCGAAGGGCTGATCGATTTCGAGCAGCCGGTGTCACTGGAGGAGATGACGGTCCGCTGGATCGGCGGCGACCAGGTCGAGGGCGACCTGGACATCGACGACTACGAGGGCACCCCGCCGGAGCCGGACACCGCGGCGATGGAGCTGGACGAGGAGGACGCCCACTCCGTGCCGGGGGCGATGGCCGCGGTAGCGGAGGACGAGGGCGACGACGCCGACGACGCTGATCTCGACGACTTCGACATCCCGGAGATCACCGAATACCCCGGCTCCGCCGCTGATTCCGCCGACGACCGCACCGCAGACCGTGTTTCGACCGACGAGGAACAGTCATGAGCGACGAGCGTCCCGAGTCCCTTGCCGCGCAGGCCGCCTCCTGGGTGCCGCCCTGGGAACGGGCCCCGCGGCCGCCCGACCGGGACTTCGAGGCCAGGGTCCGGGCCGGGGAGAACGACGACGAGGAGCTCACCGAGTCGAATCTCACGGATGACGACGACGACTTCGATCCCGCTTTCGAGGGGGCGAACCCGTCGCCCGGTGACGGGGTGCCGGCCGAGTTGCCGCCGTTCCCGGAGGAGGCCGGTGGGCCGCCGACCGTGGACGCTCCCCGGGAGATGCCCGGCGACGAGGAGCGCGAGCCGACCGACGTCGGTGTCGGGCCGGAGCTGCCGCTGCCGGGTGCGATCGAGGAGGCCGCTGAGCACGAGATCGGCAACGCCCCGCTGGTCGACGCGCCGCTCGACGGTGACGACGCCGGGGACGTCTTCGACGTGGCCGCCGATGATGACGTCGGGGACGACGCGGAGGTCGACCTGCCGTTCACCGAGGAGGTGCCCGGCCCGGAGGAGGACGACGAACCGCCCGCCGGCGAGCAGCCTCAGGAATCCGCGTCGACCACCGGGGCGCTGACGGCCGACGACGAGCCGGTGGCGCCCGGGGGCGGGTTGGTGCCCGCGGATGCGGCCGATCGGGGGGCCGCCGATGTCGAGGCCGCGGTGACCGCCGGGGCCGTCGCGAGTCAGCCTGTGGCCCGGGCGCGGCCGAGTTCCGGGATTCCCGCGCAGGGACGTGGCAGCAAGGGGGGCGCCGCTGCTTCTGTGGCGTCGTCGACCCGTACCGGAGAAGAAGCGGAACCCCTTCCGCCGATGGACGATGCCGAGTTGCGGGCGGCGCTGGAAGCCATTCTGCTCGTGGTTGATGAGCCGGTCGCCGAGATGCAGCTCGCGCAGATCGTGGAGCAGCCGACCGAGCGGGTCGCGGGCATGTTGGAGGACATCTCGGCGCGGTACACCGCGGCCGGGCACGGGTTCGACCTGCGGCGGGCCGCGGGTGGCTGGCGTCTCTACACGCGGCCGGAATACGCGGCCTACGTTGAGCGGTTCGTACTGGATGGCCAGTCGGTGCGGCTCACCCAGGCCGCGCTGGAAACGCTCGCTGTAGTCGCTTACAAGCAGCCCGTCACCAGGTCGCGCATCTCGGCCATCCGCGGTGTGAACTGTGATGGCGTCATGCGTACGCTTACCACTCGCGGCCTCATCGAGGAATGCGGCACTGAGGGCGAGACCGGGGCATTCCTGTACCGCACCACGGCGCTGTTCCTGGAGAAGCTCGGCCTCAACTCGGTCGACCAGCTTCCGCCGCTGGCCCCGTTCCTACCCGACGATGTGGAAGAAGTGCTCGATGCCTCAGGCTGATCCGGACAGCTCCGTGCGGCTGCAGAAGATTCTCGCCACCGCGGGAGTCGGATCCCGGCGCGCGTCCGAAGATCTGATCTTCCGGGGGCGCGTCACCGTGAACGGCAAGGTCGCCAAGCTCGGCGACAAGGTCGACCCGGCCAAGGTGGAGATCCGGGTGGACGGCGCGCGGATCATCACGGACACCAAGCTGGTCTACCTGGCCATGAACAAGCCTCGCGGCGTGGTCTCGAGCATGGACGACGAGAAGGGCCGCAACGAGCTCGCCGACTTCCTCGGCACGTTCGAGCAGCGCATCTTCCACGTCGGCCGGCTCGACGCCGACAGCGAGGGCCTGCTGCTGCTCACCAACGACGGCGGGCTCGCCCACAAGCTGATGCACCCGTCGTACGGGATCGCCAAGACCTACCTCGCCGAGGTCGCCGGCCCGCTGCCGCGCAACGTCGGCCGCCGCCTGCAGTCCGGCGTCGAGCTCGAGGACGGCCCGGCCAAGGTCGACACGTTCAAGCTGATCGACGCGATCGGCAAGACCGCGCAGATCGAGATCACCCTGCACGAGGGCCGCAAGCACATCGTGCGCCGGATGATGGACGAGGTCGGGCACCCGGTGTCGCGCCTGATCCGTACGGCGGTCGGCCCGATCCGGCTCGGCGACATGCGCCCGGGCGGCTTCCGCCGGCTGTCGAACGCCGAGGTGAGCGCCCTCTTCAAGGCCGTCGGCGACTGAGCCGGGCGCGCCCGGCACAATAGGTAGTTGTCCGTCTGATGTCCTGGAGGTAGCGGTGGAGCGAGCAGTGCGGCCCGAACGATGCGTGGTGGCCGTCGACGGTCCCTCGGGATCGGGCAAATCCACCGTTTCCCGGCGGCTCGCCACCGCGATCGACGGCATCTACCTGGACACCGGCGCGATGTACCGGGCGATCACCTGGGCGGTGCTGCAGGCCGGCGTCGACCTGCAGGACCCGGACGCGATCGCCAAGATCTCCCAGGAGACCACCCTCTCCGTCGGCACCGATCCGGTGTCCCCGCACTTCCGGGCGAACGGCACCGACGTCGACGCGGCGATCCGCGGGCCCGAGGTCACCGGCGCGGTGTCGGCCGTGGCGGCCGTCCCAGCGGTACGCCGTCAGCTGGTGCGCCTCCAGCAGGAGATCATCACCGCCGCCCCCCGCATCGTCGTCGAGGGCCGCGACATCGCCACCGTCGTCGCCCCGGACGCCGACCTCAAGGTCTACCTGACCGCGTCGGCCGCCGCGCGCGCCCAGCGCCGCAGCGCGGAGGACGCCACCGATGTGGCGGCCACCGAGGCCGACCTGAACCGCCGCGACAAGCTCGACTCGAGCCGCGCGGTCGACCCGCTGCGCCAGGCCGACGACGCCGTCACGCTCGACACCACGGGCATGGGCATCGACGAGGTCGTGGCCACGCTCCTGAGCATGCTCAACAGCAAGGTGAGTTCGTGAGTGACTTTTCTTCCGAGGTCTCGGCCTTGGAATCCGCACTGCACCAATCCATGGCGGAGGAAGGCCCCGTACCGGTCGTCGCCGTCGTCGGCCGGCCCAACGTCGGCAAATCGACCCTGGTCAACCGGATCATCGGCCGCCGCCAGGCGGTGGTCGAGGACAAGCCGGGCGTGACCCGCGACCGCGTGCCGTACGACGCGCAGTGGAGCGGCCGCCGCTTCACCGTGGTCGACACCGGCGGCTGGGAACCGGACGCCCGCGACCGCGCGGCCGCGATCGCCGCCCAGGCCGAGATCGCCGTCCAGACCGCCGACGTGGTCATCTTCGTGGTCGACGCCATGGTCGGCGCCACGGACGTCGACGAGAAGGCCGTCCGGATGCTGCGCCGCAGCCACAAGCCGGTCATCCTGGTCGCCAACAAGGCGGACAACCAGAACATCGAGAACGACACGGTGTCCCTGTGGGGCCTGGGGCTGGGCGAGCCGTTCCCGCTGTCCGCCCTGCACGGCCGCAACGCGGGCGACCTGCTCGACAAGATCCTGGCCGCGATGCCCCCGGCCCCGGCGATCATCGAGAACGCCCCCCGGGGCCCGCGCCGCGTGGCCCTGGTCGGCCGCCCGAACGTCGGCAAGTCGTCCCTGCTGAACCGCCTGGCCCGCGAAGAGCGCGCGGTCGTGGACTCGGTGGCCGGCACCACGGTCGACCCGGTCGACAGCCTGGTGGAGATGGACGGCGAGGTGTGGCAGTTCGTCGACACCGCCGGCCTCCGCAAGCGGGTCAACCAGGCGTCGGGCACGGAGTACTACGCGTCGTTGCGGACCGCCGGAGCGGTCGAAGCCGCCGAGGTCGGCGTCGTCCTGCTGGACGCGTCGGAGGTCATCAGCGAGCAGGACCAGCGGGTGCTCACGCAGGTGGTCGAGGCCGGACGCGCACTGGTGATCGCCTTCAACAAGTGGGACCTGGTCGACGCCGACCGCCGGATCTTCCTGGACAAGGAGATCGACCGCGAGCTGAAGCGCATCCCGTGGGCGATCAAGGTGAACATCTCAGCGAAGACGGGTCGCGCGGTCGACAAGCTGGCCCCGGCATTGCGCAAGGCCCTGGACGGCTGGGAGAAGCGCATCCCGACCGGGGCTCTGAACCAGTGGCTGACGGCCCTGACTCAGGCGACTCCGCACCCCGTCCGAGGCGGACGGGCCCCGCGGATCATGTTCGCAACGCAGGCCGGGGTGGCGCCGCCTCGGTTCGTGCTCTTCACGACAGGGCCGTTGGATGCCGGGTACCAGCGGTTCATCGAGCGGAAGCTGCGGGAGGAGTTCGGGTTCGAGGGGTCACCGATCGAGGTGTCGGTGAAGCCGCGGAAGAAGTTGGGGCCTGGCGGGCGGGGCAAGGCCCACGGGTAGGTCGCTCCGTCCTCGGCATGCCGGTGTTAAGTCGGTCGGGGGGCTGGGGTAGGGTTGTCGTGTTGCCGCGCACTGGGGTTCCGGGGCGTGGCATCGGGCTGTAGCGCAGCTTGGTAGCGCACTTGACTGGGGGTCAAGGGGTCGCAGGTTCAAATCCTGTCAGCCCGACACAGGTCAGAGGGCATATCCCATTGATGGATATGCCCTCTTCTCGTTCCCGGGTGACTAACTGGGTGACTACGCCCCGTGGGTGTCGTCTGAGCCGAAGATCCGGTCCATGGCGACGGCTCCGTTGAGCAGGACCGGCCGGAGCTGGTGGCGGTAGACGCTCTCGGTGATGGACGTGCCGGAGTGCCCGCACAGGTCGGCGATCTCTTCGAGGCTCACGCTGTTGTCGGACAGCAGCGACACGAAGCTGTGCCGCAGTTCGACCCTGGCGTTCGTATTGGTGGGTGAGGACTTGGACGCAGCGGGCGGGTAGCGCGAGAGACCGGCGTGATTTGCGGGTCTTGGTGTCGCCGTCGGCGCGTACGGAGCGCCAGACGTGGACCGAGGGCGGGATCGGCGGATCGTTGTCGGTCGCCCTTCGAGGTCGACGTGTGCCCAGGTGAGGGCGCGAAGCTCCTCGGTGCGGGCACCGGTCATCAAAGAGAGCACGACATGAGCGTGCAGGGTGCTGTGCTCGGCAGCGGCGAGCAGCGCCTTGGCTTGGTCGAATGTCAGAGACTTTGACGTGCGGCCGGCTAACCCCTGCGGCACAGCGCACAGGCTGACGACGTTGCGCATGACCTTGTCGCGGGCCATGGCCCGGTTGACGGAGCGGTTGAGGATCGAATACAGAAGGCGCAGGGCACGCGTGCTGAGAGCCTTCGATTTGGTGGCTAGCCACCGGTCGATGTCGTTGGCGGTGAGGTCGCGCAGTTTCCGGGCACCAAGGTCCGGTGCGATGTGGGTGCGCGACAACACGGTGTAGTTACCGACGGTGTTCGCGGACTTGCCGCTCAGCCCGTAGGCCAACCGCCTTACTCAAGGGTGACGTCGACCTCGCAAGTGCGTACGGCACCTGTGCGCTGGAGTCGACCAACGGTTCGACCTCGCATCGGTCGCATCAGCAGCTGGTCGACCTCCGGGATCGTCTCAAGCCCCACGCGAAGCTAGCGTCCGTAGCCGACGTTCATGAGCGGAATCGACCGCTCCTGGCGAGCTGGTCGACTGGATCCCGGCACATGGCGGATGGCCGGATGGCCTCATGTTCGTCTTCGACGGAGATCGTTTGACCGGCGAGGAAGCCGCGAGCTTGAAACATACGGATGACGAGCTGGTTGGCCTGAAACTCTTGACGTACGAGCAAGCGCAACCGTTGCTGCGACCATCGATGGCCCGTCGGATCGACTCGGCGATCGGTGCGCTTACTGACGACGGTCCGCGCTACCTGGAGTTCGGACGCTCCTGATCAATCATCAACCCGCATCCGGCAAGCGGGAGCGCAGCCGCAGGGGGTCGGCGTCGGCCGACGATGTCGGGCTCCACTTGATGCATGACGCCTCTGGCTAGAGCTGGCGGCCGACGAGGCGTAGCGAATGAGGTTGCGGACGCGAGGATCATGAGGACCGTGACCGACATAGATGAACTCGTGGCGCAGGCTGAGGATGACCCAGGCGTCGTCGGCCTGGTGCTGACCGGCTCGCAGGCCCGAGGGCTGGCCACCCGGCACTCGGACATCGATCTGTGCGTGGTCGTCAGCGAGCGCAGTGGGTCGCGATGGCAGGGCCGGCGCACCGCCCAGGTCGACGAGTTCATCCGTACTGCCGACGAACTGGCCGACACCTCCG
The DNA here is from genome assembly GCF_040649415.1 of Actinoplanes sp. NPDC048967. Taxonomy (NCBI): domain Bacteria; kingdom Bacillati; phylum Actinomycetota; class Actinomycetes; order Micromonosporales; family Micromonosporaceae; genus Actinoplanes; species Actinoplanes sp. NPDC048967. Next base: position 1,390,024 of record NZ_JBEZFL010000001.1, on the reverse strand, counting down.
ACATCTGGCAGCGCTACGCGTTCCGCGGCGCCCGGGTACTCCTCGACCGGCTGGACGGCGCCATCACACACCTGGTCGACCGTCAGGCTGCTCCCACAGAGGAGGAAGCGCACAGGTGGGCCCGCGACGGCCTCGATGGCTACGTCAACTTCCTCTACCGGGCCGCCAAGAGCCGTCGTGACGGTGACCTTACGGCCGCCGCCCTGGACACCGCTGAAAGCGTTTCCTGGCTGACGACCACCATCTTCGCCTTGCACGGGCGGTTGCGCCCGTACAACAAGTACCTGCGTTGGGAACTGACGACCTACCCACTCGATGAGCCGTGGAATGCCGCCACATTGCCGCAGCGACTGCTGCATGACCCGGCGGGGCTCTTTCCCGACATCGAGCGGCTGGCTCGCGAACGCGGTCTCACCGACGTGCTCGACGCCTGGGGCGACGACCTACAGCTGCTGCGGTGAGCGTCGACGGGCAATGTTGTAACGCATCATGTGGCGCCAACCTGTTTGAGTCTACGCGGCCAGCGCTGAATGTTTCGTACTGCCTCTCGATGCTGGGCGGCCTGGCGGGTCTCCATGCCCATCCGCGCCAGCAGCGCGTCCAGGAAGCCCCGGGACGGGCACACGTTGACGATCGACCTCGAACCGAGTGACAAGCTCACCGATCTGTCCGTACGGGCGGCCGGCAGGCGCGCCCATCTCCTCTCAGAGTTGTTCTGCCAAGCCGGCGCTGTGCGCACACGGCCGATGAGCCTGGCCAGGATGGGCTGCCTCCGGCCGGCGCCCCGGCCGTGACGATAACCATTACAGTCGCATTCGTGAGCGCAGATCAGGGTCTTGTCCGGGTGTCCGATTCGTTCGGCGTACGCCGTACCCGAGCCGGATCGATCCTCGCGGATGACGGGACGAACTATCGGGTCAAGTGGGATGACACCGATGAGGAAGAGTCTGTCCCACGGGGCGCCGGCGTTCACGTCGCGACGAGGGGTTCGCTGCGTTTCCTGGCTCTGTCCGATTCCCGGCTGTTCCACGCCGTCTTCGCCCAAGAGCCCCTCGCGGTGGTTCTCCACCTGTTGGCCGAGTCATCGGGCCCGCTGAAGGTGCGAGAGATCCGGGAGCGTCTGGCCGAGCTCGGTCTCCGGAACGAGACCTGGGCCCGGCACGGACCCCGCGCGCTGGCGGTTCTGCCCAAGTGGCCAGATGTCGTCCGACGGCAGAAGGGCGACACTCTGGCCTACGCCTGGGTGGGGGACGACCTTCCCGAACTCCCGTCAGAGGCCGAGCCTGAACCGGAGCCGGCACCTACGCCCGCGCCTGTGTCGAAGCCCGCTCCTTCTCCGACCAAGCCGATCGCGGCTGCGACACCGGCCGAACCGGCGGTGCCGTCCGCCGAGCGCCTTCGGCGCCAGATGAGCGCCGCGCGGAGCCTCGGCGAGGTCGCTCGCCTGCTCACGCTCCCGAGAGAGTTCGTGGCTGAGTTGTCACCGGAGGTGGTCGCCTCCGCGCTCCGCCGGGTCGCCGCTGAGGATCGGCTGGTCGCGGGCTGGCTCGACGCCCTGACCGCCTCAGGACCGATCGGTGCGCTGACCGAGGAACTGGCGACGGCCCGGGCGGCGAACGCCGCACTCCAGAGCCGGGTCGATGAGCTGGAGGAGTGGTGGACGGCCCTTGAGCAGAGCACCGATCCGGGCGCCGCAATCCGTCAACCGGGTAGCTGAGAGGCTTTCGGTGCGCCGACTCGGAAGTGCGCAGGTAGGGCAATCCGCACCGCCTTGTACCTTCCCTCGCTGGAACACGCCGCTTCTGTGCCCCGCTGGCGGGACACGGAGGAATCTTCAGCCTCTTGGCCTCACGTAACGGCTCGCTTGCGCGGTCTGTCGTACTTTGAAGCGCCTGTCGGCGCTGAGCTTCGCGAGGAGGTCAGCGACCGCGGTGTCGTTCATGGCGTGTTGCCGTGCCGCGGCGTCTGCGAGGACGAACCGCACTCGGAAGCTCTTGTCCGCCGCCAGCGCGTTCAGAGTGGTCGCGTATCGCTGAGGCTGTCGTACGCACATGGTTGCGCTCAGTTGTCGGACATTGACGTGCGGATGGGTGGCAAGCAGGACGGGATCAAGATCTTCGGTGATCGTATCGGGCAGGTGCCGCAGGACTCGGGCTGCGCGTTCCACCTCGCTCTCTTCGTCGCTACGGAGAAGTTCCAGAGCTTGGTCTCTTACCCATCTGCGGTCTGTGTCGTCGCAGACGGAGGCTCTCGCCAGCCGAAGCCCGTGGCCGCGCGGGTTGCAGAGCCAAATGAGGTGCGGACGGAGCTGAGCGGGTGGGGGCGCTGCCGTCCTGGTCGCCGGTGGCGAACGGTTGGCTACGGGAGAAGACGGTTGCGCGGATCTTATGGTCGGCGTCCTGGACGAGGTTGGTGACTGCGATCAGAGCCATAGGTGCCGGGGGAGGGGTCGTGGCCCTCGTTTACCCCTCGAAAAGACTCGACAAGTGATGCAAGCGCCCCTGGGCGCCTAGCTAGAGTTTATGCAGCTGGACGCGCGTTGGTGATAAGCGATGAAAACCCGGAGGTCGTGCGACTCAGTACAAGGGGTCGCAGGTTCAAATCCTGTCAGCCCAAGTGGCGCCCGTCGTAGCGCACCCTGACCGCGGGTCCAGAAATCCGCAGCAAGCAAGTGTTACTGCCTACTTGGTCATTCTGTGTATCAAGGCGCCGCTGACGCGGCGACCGTGCCCGCTCGCGCCCGGACTGCTGGCAGCCTCCGGCTGGCATCGGCCGGCGGCAGTCCTGCGGACCCCGGAAGGCCCCGGGCGACAACTCGCTCGGCCTTCCCCTCTCGCCTCAATGGTCCAGCACCGGCACCAGGTGACAAGGACGCTCCGCGTCGCTTCGCGATGGCCTCCGGCCACCCATAACCCCTGGCATCGGTGCTGGTGGAACGCTCTTGAGAGGGCCCGGCCGAAGAAGCGTTGGCGCTGCACCTAACAATCCGGCCGTTCCTGGTGGTGATGAACAGGCCGTCCCAGGGACCGCCGCTCTGTTGTAGGGATTCGGCGCTGCGGCGTAGCTGGGCCGTGCGGACGTGGGCGCGACGATCCCCTCGGCCGCAGGCCCCGGGAGCCGCGTTAAAGAAACTTTAAGGAAGGCTTGCTCAGCGTCATGAACTGCTGCCACAGCATTGCTCGTATATCTCGGCACAGGCAGTACCGAGACGAAGAGGAGCCGTGCATGTATCGACGCGGAGTCAGCAGCCGGACGCGCAAGCTGGTGATTGGAAGTGCCGCCGCAGCGCTGCTCGGCTCGGCGCTCGCAGTCGGCACGGGGATGGGCCAGGCCGCCGAACAGGGCAACGCCAGAGCCGGCTCCGGTAACGTCAACGCTTTGGTGCCGGCGCTGGGCTTCGACCCGGGCGATCCGAACGCGACGGCCGACCGCGTAGGCCCGACCGGGGTGAAAGTTCCCGGTCGCTGCCCGCCGACTCAAGCTCAGGTGAACGCGCAGGTAGCGCTCAAGAATGCGAACCTTCCGAGTGGAACGGACCTGGAAAGCCGCATCCAACGTTTCGAAAAAACCTTGTCGGCGATTCAGGACTTGAAGTGTCCCGCATCTTCCACGACTTTGCTGGGCCGCTTGAATTCCTTGACCGCGCTGCGCGGAAACGCGAACCGCGACAATGCCCTGCGTGGCTTGGCTTTGAACGAAACGCCGGCGGACAGAGCCGCCGCCACAGGATCCGGTGACGCGGCCGCGAGCGGAGCGACCGGGAACGCCGGAGCCGGCTCCGGTAACGTCAACGCTTTGGTGCCGGCGTTGGGTTTCGGCCCGGGCGATCCGAACGCGACGGCCGACCGCGTGGGCCCGACCGGGGTGAAGGTTCCCGGTCGCTGCCCGCCGACTCAAGCTCAGGTGAACGCGCAGGTAGCGCTCAAGAATGCGAACCTTCCGGGTGGAACGGACCTGGAAAGCCGCATCCAACGTTTCGAAAAAACCTTGTCGGCGATTCAGGACTTGAAGTGTCCCGCATCTTCCACGACTTTGCTGGGCCGCTTGAATTCCTTGACCGCGCTGCGCGGAAACGCGAACCGCGACAACGTCCTGAGTGGTTTGGGTTTGAACGAAACGCCAGCCGGATAAAGCCGCGGGGAATGCGGGCGCCGCAGAACGCGCCAGCGAAATGAGCGGCGCCGCGGACAACGGCAACCTGATCCACCGCACGGAACCGCCTCGCCGGAGGCCCTCGCACCAGGGGGCCTCCGGCGCGTCCGTGTGTGGGTCATGCGCGCGGCGATCGACCCCGGCGCTGAGGAGTATCGCGAGCCCCTCGCGCACCGCACCGGCAAGCTGCTCGGCGTCTGCCGGCCACGGTTCTGGGACGCGCTGGCCGGGAGCTACGGCAAGCGCACCATGGGGGTCCACGGCGGAACGGAGAGCACGCTGAGGCGGTGGCGCTTTCCCGCGGAGCGAACCCGTCATCCGCCCCGCTCCCCGTCGCGCTCGCGCATCACCGGAGAGGTCATGCCCGCCTCCGCAAGCCGCGGCACCATCCGCTCGGCATCCTGGCGGAACTCCGGCGGCGGGGGCTCCAGGTCGGCCTGCTGAGCGACTGCGGTGCCGAGGTGGCGGAGTGCTGGAGCCCCACCGCGTTCGTCCCGCTCGTCTTCTCCTGGCAGGAGCGATGCCGCAAGCCCGCCTGGGGGTCGAGGGGTCGCAGGTTCAATCCTGTCAGCCCGACAGCGAAGGGGCTTCCGCGGTTCAGATGACAACCCGGCCCCGGCGTGGACCGGCAATCATCCGCAGACCACCCGGCTGGGCCGGTACCGGAGCGAGTACGCCGGGTCGCCGCCGAGATGGGCGACCGTCGACGCTCTGAGCGACTGACATCGCCGTAACAGCGTCTGCTCGGCCGGCCGTAATAGCACGGATGGCGTGATGACGGGCCCCAAGAACGTTTAATTTATCGATACTCGTCACTTGCTGGCCGGTTCTCATTGAAGGTCCGGCAACGCTCTCGTAACATGCGAGCCGTGGTTGTTAACGGTAACAATGACGGCGGCCCGCTTTTGGGAGTCGCCGCCCCCTACTCAGGAGAGAATCCGTGAACAGATCCAGACGTACCAATGTCGTTCTGGCCTCGGCCGGCGCCGCGCTGCTGGGATCGGCCGCGCTTGCGGTGGCGCTGCCGGCCAGTGCCGCCGCGGCGGGCTGTGCGGTCAACTACACCGTGGGTTCCGAGTGGCAGGGCGGGTTCACCGCCAGCGTGTCGGTCAAGAACCTCGGCGACGCCGTGAACGGTTGGTCGCTGACCTGGACGTTCGCCGCCGGGCAGACGGTGAGCCAGGCGTGGAGCACCGAGCTCACCCAGAGCGGCTCGGCCGTGACGGCCCGGAACGTCAGCTACAACGGCGCAATCGCCACGAACGGCGAGGTGTCGTTCGGCTTCAACGGCGCGTCGACCGGCAGTAACCCGGTTCCGACCGCCTTCGCCCTCAACGGCGTCGCGTGCACCGGTCAACCGACCACCACCACGCCGCCGGTCACGCCCCCGTCCGAACCGCCGGTCACGCCCACAACGCCGCCGCCGGCCACCTGCGCGCTGCCGACGTCCTACCGTTGGACGTCGACCGGTCCGCTGGCGCAGCCGAAGTCCGGCTGGGCGTCACTCAAGGACTTCACGATCGCCCCGTACCAGGGCAAGCAGCTGGTGTACGCCACCACCCACAGCAGCAGCGCCACCGGCGGCTGGGGTTCGATGAACTTCGGCCTGGTCGACAACCTCAACCAGCTCGGCTCGGCCGCCCAGAACACCATGAGCCAGGGCACCGTCGCGCCGTCGCTGTTCTACTTCGCGCCGAAGAACATCTGGGTTCTCGCCCACCAGTGGGGCCCGACGTCGTTCTCGTACCGCACGTCGACCAACCCGGCCAACGCCAACGGCTGGTCGGCCGCGCAGACCCTGTCCACCGCGAAGATCACCGATTCCGGCACCGGCGTGATCGACCAGACGATCATCGGCGACGACCAAAACATGTACCTGTTCTTCGCCGGCGACAACGGCAGGATCTACCGCCAGATCATGCCGATCGGCAACTTCCCGGGCAGCTTCGGCTCCACCTACACGACGATCATGACCGACACCTCGGAGAACATCTTCGAGGCACCGCAGGTCTACAAGGTGCAGGGCCGTAACCAGTACCTGATGATCATCGAGGCCAGGACCAGCTCCTGGGAGCGCTACTTCCGCTCGTTCACGGCGACCAGCCTGAGCGGCACCTGGACGCCGAACGCGACGACCTACAACAACCCGTTCGCGGGCAAGGCCAACAGCGGTGCCACCTGGACCAACGACATCAGCCACGGTGAACTGCTGCGGACCAGCGCGGATCAGACCAACACGATCGACCCTTGCAACTTGCAGCTGCTGTACCAGGGCCGCGCCACGAACTCGGGCGGCGACTACGGCCTCCTGCCGTACCGGCCGGGTCTGCTGACCCTGCGCCGCTGATGAACAAATAGGTGATGCACCGAGGCGGGCCCGGATTCCACCGGGCCCGCCTCTCCTGTAACGGTCTCGCCGTCGGCGATCAGGTGCTGGGCGCCGTGTCGGCCGATCGCGGAGCAGCCCTCGACTACCCGGATACGGCCCTTGTGTTAACGGCGGCGGCAAGGCTTTTTAGCGCACCATGAAAATGCTTTCAAAAAGTGTTACGCCGAGGCCTCCGGGCGACCACACCTTCATTAAAAAGCCTGCTTGTGAAGCGCGAAATCATCTGTCTATATTGTCGTCGCTCAATGACGTGCGAGCAGTGTGACCGATCCTGGATGAAGCGAGGGAGCGCCACGTGAAGAGTCTGGGGAAGTCGCTGCTGGCCGCCGCGATGGTCATCGCCGCCACGTCTGTGGCTGTGGCCGGCCACAGCGCTGCCGCCGCCGCCGCGGTGCAGGCGACCTACTACGTCGCGGCCGACGGAAACGACGCCGACCCGGGATCGATCTCGGCACCGTTCCGGACCTTGCAACGCGCTCGCGACGTGGTCCGGACCGTCAACGGGAACATGACCGGTGACATCCAGGTGTACGTGCGCGGCGGCAGTTACCCCGTGGGCAGCACCATCGAATTCGGGCCGGGCGATTCGGGAACCAACAACCACCGGGTCGTCTACGCCGCCTATCCCGGCGAGACCCCGATTCTCGAGGGCGGCACCCGGGTGACCGGCTGGAGTCAGCACACCGGCAACATCTGGAAGGCGCCGCTCGACCGGGCCACCAAGCTGCGTGCGCTCTACGTCAACGACAAGCGGGCGTACATGGCCTCGAAGACGATCGCCTCGTCCGGCTGCCAGGGGTCGTACACGATCACCGCCGGGCAGGCCGCATGGGCGTGGGAATCGGGGTCGCAGTGCGCCGGCTCGCGATACAGCACGTCCGACTTCCCGGCCATCGCCGCCAACCAGGACGACATCGAGATCGAGACGTCGACGACCTGGACCTCGGCCATCGTCGGGGTTCGTCAGGTGACCACCGAGGGCGGCAGCCGGGTCGCGCTGTTCCAGCAGCCGGGCGCGGCCATCGCCCAGGGCGCCTTCAACGGCAACGCGCAGGTCGGTGGCTCCCACAAGGTCATGAACGCCTACGAGTTCCTGGACGCGCCGGGCGAGTTCTTCTTCGACAAGACCAGCCGGACGCTGTACTACTACAAGGCCGAGGCCGAGAACATGTCGACCGCGTCGGTCTTCGCGCCCGCCAACGTGACCACCCTGCTACGGGTGTCAGGCACCTCGACGAGCAGCCACGCCCGCAACATCACCTTCTCCGGTCTCACCGTCCAGCACTCCGACTGGAATCTCTTCAATGTCGCCGGATCGTCGTTCAAGCAGGCGCAACAGGGCAATCTCGGTGCGATCGCGTACGCCAAGCAGAACTTCCACGCCTACTACTACCGCAACGTCGACGTCACGCCCGCCATGATCGAAGTGCAGAACGCCGACGGGATCCTCTTTCAGCGCAACCGCGTCCAGCACACCGGCGCCGACGGGATCAGCCTGCTGAACGACGTCCAGGGCAGTCAGCTGATCGGCAACTACACCAACGATGTGGCCGGCTCCGCGGTCTCGGTCGGGCACCCGCAGCACGTCTACATCGGCGACCACACCTCCGCCAACCGGGAGAAGTACCCGGCCCAGGTCGAAGGACTGCTGAAGAACATCGAGATCAAGAACAATTACCTGTACGACAGTGCGGTGCTCTTCAACGGTCACAGTCCCGTGTCGGCGTACTTCGTCGACACCCTGACCGTGCAGCACAACCGGATCGAGAAGGCGCCCTGGTCCGGCATCACCCTCGGTTGGGGATGGTGGAACTTCGACGGGTCATCCGGCTCGATCGCGCCGAACCGTCCCACCACGACGGCACGGAACAACACGATCAGCCAGAACCACATCATCGACACGGTGCAGCGCCTCAGCGACACGGCTCCGATCTACACGCTCGGCAGTCAGCCCGGAACCACCATCACCGACAACTATCTGCAGGGTGTGCCGGCCGGCCACAAATACGGCCTGCATCCCGACGAGGGCTCGGCGTACATCACCTTCCGGAACAACGTCCTCAGCGTCGACAAGAACGTCACCTGGCTGATCAACTCCGACGACTTCGGCCGCAAGCACGACCTGAGCCTCACGCAGACGTACGGGCCCATCAACAAGGTGTCGAACAAGAACCTGCCCAACAGCACCGTGCAGGACATCCTGGTGTCCTCCGACTATGTCTGGCCGGCGGCGGCGTACGCCATCGCGGTGAACTCCGGGTTGGAAGAGTCTTTCCGGGACCTGGCTCCGCGCGTCTCGCCCGACCACGTCCTGCCCGCCAGCACCTTCGTCGGCAGCGGGAGCGCCGCGATCCCCGTCCGTAGCACCGGCGACGCGACGCGGACGATCTGGCTGGCGCCGTCCGGCACGACGACCTTCGCGGCCGGACCGACGATGACGTCGGCCGCCGGGAACGCGACTTCGATCGCTGTTCCGTCGTCGCCGGGGGACTACCGGCTCTTCGTCCTCGACGCCCAGGGCAACCGGTCGGCCGAGTCCCGGTCGCTCGTCCGGCAGCAGGGTGGCGGCAGCACCCCGCAAGCCGGGCAGCTCGTCGGGGGCCAGTCCGGCCGGTGCGTCGACGTGCCCAACGCGGCAACCACCAACGGCACGCAGGTGCAGCTGTGGGACTGCGACGGCAGCACCAAACAACGGTGGGCCTACGGCACCGGCAAGCAACTGACGGTGTACGGCAACAAGTGCCTGGACGCGTACGGCAACGGCACGGCGAACGGCACGGCGGTCATCATCTGGGACTGCCACGGCGGTGCCAACCAGCAATGGAACGTCAACTCCGACGGCAGCATCTCCAGTGTCCAGTCCGGCCTGTGCCTGGACGCCAGCAACGCCGCCACCGCCAACGGCACCAAGCTGATCCTCTGGTCGTGCAACGGTGGTACGAATCAGCGCTGGACCCTCCGTACCTGAATCTGATCCGACGGAAACTCCGGCGGTGGGCGGAGGTCCAGAACGGGTCGCGGGTTGGAGTCGATCAGCCGGACATTCGGCCTCGCCGCCGACCACCTATTCGACCCGTAGCTCTACCAGCTGCGTCACGCCGTCGAGAACGGCATCGCCTTTCTCAAACGCCACCGCGGCGTCGCCACCCGCTATGACAAGTTGGCGGTCCGCTTTCTGAAACACGGCTTAGTCTCGGCGCATGACCGTTCTGGATGTTTACGACGACTTTTTTACGGTCGCCGAGGGCACGGCGTCCGTGACCGCGCCGGTCGCCGCGCTGGTCGGCCTTGTGCCGTATGCGGAGCTTCGTCTCGGTCTGCAGGGGTTCGGCCCTAATCTGGTGTCGCGTCTCGAGGCGTGCGTGCGGGAGCTGGCGGGCCGCGAGAAGCGGGTGGTCAGCAAGATCACCGGGCTGTACGACGACCGACTCGGCCAGGTAGCCGACTGGTGCACCGACCTGGGCATCGACCACGAGGAGCAGACACAGCATCGCGGCCGGATCCGCCGCGTCGTTCTCGACCGTCTGCGTCCGGCCGAGGGTGAGTACAACCGCACCCTCTACCTTGAGATCGTCGGCTCCTCCCGCCTGCGGTTCCACGAGTCGTACCAGCGTGGCGACGACCCGGCGACGCTCCACACGGCCGAGGCGCCGCTCGCCGAGGCAGAGGATCGTGTCGTTGCGACGCTCAGAGAGCTGGTCGCCGGCGGCGAGTTGGGCATCCACCTGCCGTTCCGTGAGAGCCGCGACCGCGTGTACCGGCGGCATGCCGAGGCTCGCCGGCTGGGATCGATTCGCTGGCATCAACTCGATCGAAGTGGTGATCTGTCCCTGGCGGTCACCACCACGACGCTGGGTGATGCTCCCACCATCGAATTCCGGCAAATGCTGTTCGTCCGTGGCGCCGAGCCCGAGACGTCGGCCGTGCGGACGCCGTTGGGTTCGATGGGTGAGCTGATCACATTCCTCGAGCGTCGACTCGACCGGCCGGAGGGGCCGCACACCGAGGACGAGCTGTTCGCCTGTTTCGCCGAGCTGACCGGGCGCGGAGACCTGGGCGCCGCTGCGGGACGGGAGAGCGCCGAGAAGGTGGCGCGGCTGTTCGCCGAGGCGGGCGTGCCATGGGAGTCATCCGGCAAGCGGAAACACACGCTGCTGTCGACCTATCGGGAGGCGACGGGCTGCGACTTCAGCCTGCACCTGACGGTCGAGATCCACCGCCGTCCTGGCGCCGCGGTGGCAGTGGGCCTGCTGTTCACGGAGTACTACGACTACACGGCAAGGCCGGGCGACTCGGGCCGCGAGTTCGGCTACTCCGCAACGCTGGAGCCGTTGCCTGCCGATGAGTTGGTCGATGGCCTGGAACGCCGCCTGGGCCGGATGCCGACGTCGGGAGAGCCGGATGAACACGTCGTGGCGTGCTTCCAGGCGATGCTCGATAGTGGCGAACTGTCCGCCGCCCTGCCTCTGAAGGAGAACAGGGACCGGGTGGCCGCGGTGCTCCGGTCCGTGGGTACCGTCACGACCGACTCATCAGTTTGGGTCAACAGCTGAGGTCTTGGGTCAGTTGCGTGACAGCAGCGCGAACGCGTGTGGCCGGGGGAGGTTCTTGTGCCGCAGCGTCTGGGAGACCCGGGCGGTGGGAACGCCGGCCCTGAGCATGATGGCGGCGACATGGCGCAGCGTGGACGACTTGGGTATCCGTAAGAGCACGCCCCGCAGGCACCACAGCGGCTCCGTTTCTAATGCTGGCCTCAGGTTGATCGGGGAGGATGAGCGGCAAAGCATCCACTGGAAGGGGGCATGCCGGCGTGCGGATCATGATCGCGGATGACGAGGCGGCCATCCGTGAGTCGCTGGAGCGGGTGCTCCAGGTCGAGGGTTACGACGTCAGCACCGTCGCCAACGGTCTGGCTGTGCTCGACGGGGTCGGTGGGGCCGGCGGTGACACGCTGGATCTGCTGATCCTCGACGTGATGATGCCCCGCCTCGGCGGGTTGGAGACCTGCCGGCGGTTGCGGGCCGCGGGTCGGGATCTGCCGGTGCTCATGCTGACCGCCCGTGACCAGGTCTCCGACCGGGTCGCCGGGCTGGACGCGGGCGCCGACGACTACCTGCCCAAGCCGTTCGCCACCGAGGAACTGCTGGCCCGGGTACGGGCCCTGCTGCGCCGGCGTACGCCGGGCGACGGGGAGTCGCAGGTCCTGTCGTTCGCCGACGTCCGGCTCGATCCCGACAGGTTCGAGGCGTGGCGTGGCGAGCGGCCGCTGCGCCTGACCCGGACCGAGTTCTCCCTCCTGCAGGTCCTGGTGCGCAACGCGACCCGGGTCTTGACCCGCGACGCGCTGTTCGAGGCGATCTGGGGCTTCGACATGAGCGCCACCGCCAACAACCTTCAGGTTTACGTGAGCTACCTGCGCCGCAAGATGGAGGCCGAGGGTGAGCCGCGACTGATCTACACGCTGCGCGGCCTGGGATACACGTTGCGGGAGACTCCTCCGTGAGCAGGTCCACCGGCCGGGAACCGCGCCGGCTGACCCGATGGTGGCGCCGGCAGTCGCTGCGGACCAGGATGACGGTGATCGCGGCGACGGCCATCGCGGTCAGCGTGTTCGTGTCCTTCCAGGTGGCCAGCGAGCTGATGGACCGGAAGCTGCGGGACACCGCCGAGGATCAGCTACGCGCCGACTCCCGCGTCCTGGCGGCGAACGCGGAGCGCGCCGGTCTGGCGCAGGTCCAGCTGCCGCCGTATCCGGGATCCGGTCGGCTGGTGCGGGTCATCCTGCCCGACGGTTCGACCCGGACGCCGGCCGGCCAACCCGCCCTGCCCCCGCTCAGCGAGGACGCCGGGCGCGTGGCGCACGGCGCGTCGACCGACCTGCTGGAGTCGGACGACTGGAACGACGGCTACCGCATCTACACGCTGCGGGCCGGCGACGGCGCGGTCCAGGTGGCCGACCTCGCCGACGACACCCCGATCAACCAGTTCGGGTTCGGCATGCTGCTGATCGGGCTGCTCTGCGTGGTCGGCGGCGGCCTTGTCGGGCGGACCGTGGCGCGGACCGGGCTGGCGCCGATCGACCGGCTGACCGCCGCCGCGGTACGTGTCGCGCGCACCCGGGATCTCGACGCCGACATCCCGGATGAGGGAGGCGGGGAGATCCGGCGGCTGATCCAGGCGATCAACGACATGCTCGCCGCGCTCAGGGACTCCCGGCGGGCCCAGCGGCTGCTCGCCGAGGACGCCGCCCACGAGCTCAAGACCCCGCTCACCAGCCTGCGCCTCAACGTCGAGCTGCTGATCCGCCTCGATCGGCGCGGCACCCTGGACAGCGCGCTGCCGGCGGAGAGCCGGACCCGGCTGCTCAACGATCTCGGCGCCCAGGTGGCCGAGTTGAGCACCCTGGCCGCCGAGCTGACCGACCTGGCGCGCGGTGACGTCAGCGACGAGAGCACCGAACTGCTTGACCTCGCCGACGTGGTCCTGGCCGCGGCGACCCGGGCGCGTTCCCGGGTGCCCGACATCGAGATCACGCTCGACGTGACCTCGGTATGGGTGAGCGGGCGTCCCGCCGGGCTGCAACGGGCGGTGCTCAACCTCATCGACAACGCCGGAAAGTGGTCCCCCGCGGACCAGCCGGTCCAGGTCCGCCTCGGGGCCGAGGGCGCGTCGGCGGTGCTGGAGGTCGACGACGCCGGGCCGGGCATCGACGCCGCCGACGTACCGAGGGTGTTCGACCGGTTCTACCGGGCCGACAGCGCTCGGGCGTTGCCGGGATCCGGTCTGGGGCTGTCGATCGTGCAGCGGGTCGTCGACGCCCACGGCGGCCGGGTCGGTGTCGCCCGCTCCGCACGCGGTGGCGCGCTGCTCCGGGTCGACCTTCCGGCCGCGGCCCCGCCCGCCCCGATCGCGCGGCTCACCGCCGGGGAGGACCCCGCGATGCGCTGACCCGCCCGGAGGCGCGGCGAAGGGCACCGGAACGGAGTTTCCTAAGCGTGGCCCTGCGCGGCTCACTGTCGGGGACGGGTTCTGGCCACGCGCGGCGCAGGTCGAGGGACGGCGTTCCTCAGGCGTGGCCTCACGCGGTCCACTGCCGGGGCAGGACACTGCGGTGCGCCGGCTTCGGCTCCGGCCCCGCGTGGTGCAGGTCGAGGGACGGCGTTCCGCGGACCTGGTCCCACGCGGCTCACCGTCGGGTCCAGGACTCTGCGGTGCCCCGACCTCGCCCCCTCCGGGCAGGACACCGCGGTCCGCCGACCTCAGCCTTTGCGCGTGGTGCAGGACCGAGGGCGTCGGCCGTCGGCCCATGAAAAGATCCGGGACGGGCATGGTGCCCGTCCCGGATCTCGTACGTGCCGCCGCGCTTACCGTTGCAGCGCGGGCTCCTGTTCGTCCACCAGCGGCCGTGGACGATCCGGGAGCTCCATCGGTCGGGACAGCCGGCTCGGCCACCAGATCCGCCGGTCGATCAGCAGGGTGAGGGCAGGTACCAGGACCGACCGCACCAGCAGGGCGTCGAGCAGCACGCCGAAGGCGACCAGGAACCCGAGCTCGACCAGCATCACCAGCGGAAGTGAGACGAGGACGGCGAAGGTGGCCGCCAGGACCAGGCCCGCCGAGGTGATCACGCCGCCAGTGGCCGAGAGGGCTTTGAGCATGCCGTCTCTGGTGCCGAGGTGTACGGCCTCTTCCCGGGCCCGGTGGGTCAGGAAGATGTTGTAGTCGACGCCGAGCGCCACCAGGAACATGAAGGCCAGCAGCGGCACCGAATAGTCGATGCCCTTGAACCCGAGGATGGTGTCGAAGACGAACACGCTGCCGCCGAAGGCTGCGGCGAATGAGACGATCACGGTGGCCATCAGCACCAGCGGGGCCACGATTGCGCGCAGCAGCAGCCCGAGGATGATCAGGACGACGGCGAGTACCAGCGGGATCACCACCTTCTGGTCGCGCCCGGTGGTCACGTCAGTGTCCAGGTGCTCCGCACTCGGCCCGCCAACGATCGCCTCCGCCCCGTTCACCGTGTGCACGGCGGTGCGCACCCGCTTGATCGTGTCGTACTCCGCGGTGGTGTCCGGCGCGTCGGCCGGGTACACCGAGATGTCGACCCAGCCCCCCTTGGCCTCACCCAGGTCGGTCTGAGTCACACCGGGGACGCCCTTGACGACCTTGAGAACCTGCTCCTGGTACGCCGCCCGCGTGTAAACCGTCATCGGCTGGCCGCCGAGTTCCGGGAAGTGCTCGCGCAGAACGGTGAAGCCGGCGACCGACTCCGGCGTGGACAGGAACTGGTCCTGCTCGCGCAGGATGCTGGTGTTGCCCGTCAGCCCGACGGTGAGCACGCCGAGGATTCCGAGCGAAGCGAGCGTCGCCACCCACGGGCGGCGGCTGATCGTGGTGCCGAGCCGTCCCCACAGCCCTGGCTTGGCCTGCATTGCCGTGTTGAAGCGGGGGATGGCCGGCCAGAAGATCCGCCTGCCGAGCACCACCAGCAGCGCCGGGAACAGCGTCAGCATGGCCACCAGCGCGCAGACGATGCCGGCCGCACCGATCGGGCCCAGCCCGCGGGTCTCGTTCAGGTCCGCGGCGAGCAGGCAGAGCAGGCCGGCGACCACGGTGGCCGCGGATGCGACGATGGCCGGCGCCGCGCGGCGTAGTGCGTGCAGCATCGCAACCCGGACGTTTTCGTACTGGTGCAGCGTCTCCCGATATCGAGCGATGAGCAACAGCGCGTAGTCCGTGCCGACGCCGAACACCAGGATCGTCAGCAGCGCCGAGTTCTGGCTGTTGATCACGAGGCCGAAGCCCTTGACGAGCAGGTAGACGGTCGCCATCGCGGTCAGCGCGGCCACGCCCACAGCTACCAGCGGGACGAACCACAACACCGGGCTGCGGTAGGTGAGGATGAGCAGGATGGTGACGACGATGATGGTGGTGAGGAAGACCTGCACGTCGATGCCGTCGAAGACAGCGTCCATGTCGGCGTCGATCCCGGCCGGGCCGGTCACGTCGAGGTCCAGGCCGGCGGGGCGGTCCTTCGCGATGTCACGCATCGAGCCGATGATGACCGCCGGTTCGCCGTAGGTCGTGCTCACGTTGAGGGTGAACAGCATCGCCTTGCCGTCGTTGGAGCGTTGCGTCGCCGGGCCCTCGTCGTCCTCGCCGGCCGACGGTGCCACCTTCGGCGGGTACCGCTTGGCCAAGGTGTTGTAGTGACGCTCGACCGCCGCGCGGTCGTCGGCGGTCACACCGCGGTCGCGGTGGTACACGAAGACGAACGTGTTGTCCTCACCACCGGGAAGCTTGTCCTCCAACGCCGCCACCTTGGTGGAGTCGGCACTGGCGGGCAGGGCGTCCACGGCTCTGTCTTTGGTGACCGAGCCCAACTTCCCGCTCAACGGCACCATGACCACCGCCAGCGCCACCCACAACCCGATCACCAACCACGGCACCCACCGAGCGGCCAACCGACCGGGCGGCGCGTCCCCGGGCTGCGCTGCGTTGACTGACATTCTGGCCTCCTACAGGCGTGTCGCATCGCTTGTCTGACGCCTACTTCGTACCGAGCGAATCTGAGACGATCATTAATCGGGCGCACAGGCCGGTCGGCCGAACCAGGTGCCCAGCGCACGCATCAGCGCGGTGCCGTCGTACCGCCTCTCGCCCGAGGGTGACGACCGTGGTACGACGAAACGGCACGGACCTGGGCCTGACGTTCAGGCCATGACGAAAGTCGACGGTCCACTGCGGAGGGTCCGGGCGGCCACCACGGCTCTGGCGAGGGTGTTCACCGTCGCGGCCTGCGGGTCGGACGCCGACAGCAGCGCGGGCCCCCAGCGGGTGCCAGGTGATCGATCCGGGCCTGACCAAGGCGCAGTCCCTGACTGTTACCCGATTCACACCGGAGAACCTCGCCATCGCGCACCACGCCATCGTGTACGCGATGCCGCCGGACCGCGCAGCCCTGGTGCGTAAGCAGGGCGCGAAGACGCCCGGCCTCGGACCTGGGCGCCGGGCGCCACGGAGACGCTGTTCGCCCAGGACTCGGCTTCAAGCTGATGCCGGCAGCGTGATCATCCTCATCGACGACAGCACGAATTAGGCGACAGCCGTCCCGTCACCCTCGGCGAGTTGGGGGATCAGCCCTGCCCCAGGGTGATTTTGAAGATCTTCTCGTTGCTGTTTCTGGGGATGCTGTCCTTGTCGCCGCCGGTGCTCGTGGTCAGCCACAGGTTGCCGTCGTTGGTCGGTTCGACCGTGCGCAGCCGGCCGTAGGTGCCGACGTAGTACTGCTGAATTCCGGTCAGGTGGTCGCCGTCGATCACCGCTCGGTACAGGCGGGTGCCGCGCAGGCAGGCGATGTACATGACATCCCGGACGATGGCGATTCCGCTGCACGACGCCGCCGCAACGGGATAGGTCTGGGCCGGGGCGATGAAGTTGGCGCAGGCGTCGCCGATGGTGCCTTCACAGGCGGGCCAGCCGTAGTTGCCGCCCTTGACGATGAGGTTGGTTTCGTCCATCACGTTGTTGCCGAATTCCTGCTCCCACAGCCGGCCCTGGGAGTCGAAGGCCAGGCCCTGCGGGTTTCGGTGGCCGTAGCTCCACACCACGCTGCCCGGGAACGGGTTGTCGTCCGGGACGGTGCCGTCCGGGTTGAGGCGCAGGACCTTTCCGCCGAGGCTGGCGAGGTCTTGTGCTTGGTCAGGATCCTGACCGTCTCCGGCGGCGGCATAGAGCTTGCCGTCCGGGCCGAATCGGAGGCGACCGCCGTTGTGGTACTTGTTGCGGGGGATTCCCGTCACCAGTATTTCGCGGGATTCGGTGCGCAGCGTGCCGTCGTACTGGAAGCGGACGATGCGGTTGTCCGTCGCCGTGGTGTGGTAGACGTACAGCCAGTGATCGGTGGCGAAGCCGGGAGAGACCGCCAGGCCGAGCACGCCGCCTTCGCCGTTGGTTCCGGCCGCGTCCGGGACCTTGCCGATGCTGTGCTTGCCTGTGCCGTCCGCGGCCATCGCCTGGATGGTGAACAGGTCGCGCTGGCCGTAGAGGACCGTTCCGTCCGGTAGCTGTACCAGGCCCCAGGGGAGGTCACGTTCCGTGGTCACCTGGGTGGCGGCGCACACGGCGGCGCAGGAGCTTCCGGTGTGGACCTCGACCGGGTCGCTGGGGGCCGACGTGTTGCTCTGGGCGTCGCGCGCGGTCACCGTGTACGTGTAGGTCGTGTCCGGGGTGAGGCCCACGTCGGTGAACGTGGTGGCGGGTGGGCTGGCTGCCGTACCGGTGAGACTGCCGACCTTGACCCCGCCGCGCCGCACGTCGTATCCGGTGACCGCGACGTCGTCGGTCGCGGGCGACCACCGCAGGGTCACCGCGGTGCCGACGGCACTGCCGGTGAGGCCGGCCGGGACGCTCGGCGCGGTGGTGTCCGACGAGCAGAACGGCGGGGTGACCGTCACGGTGTTGCTGGCCTGCGACACATTGCCGGCGGCGTCCCGGGCGTTGACGTAGAAGCCCCACCGGGCCCCGGGGACCACACCGAGCGTGATCGTGCGAACCTCGACGGTGGTCGAGCCGATCGCCTGGCCGTCGTGGTAGAGGTCGTAGAACGCGACGCCGGTGTCGTCGGTGGACGCCGACCAGGTCAGCGTGACCGAGGAGCAGCTCAGGTCGCTGGCCGCGAGGCCGGTCGGGGCGGTGGGCGGCCGGGTGTCGGCCGCGGCGGCCCGGACCGGAGATCCGGCAGCCAACGGTACGCCGATCAGAACGGCCACCAGAGCGAGAAAAGCGCGCGATGCAGTCACGAGGGGCCTTTCAAGAGCGATATTTCAGTACGGGTAGCCGGGCACGCCCAGGTGCACGCTGTACAACCCGGAATCGCCCGTGCGTCCGGACGTGATGAACAGCGTCTGCCGGTCCGCACCGCCGAATGCCACGTTGGTCGTTCCCGCACCGGAGGCGATTGTGCCCAGTTGCGTGCCGGTGGGACCGAAGACGTGGACGAGGCCGTCGGAGCCGGATGCCCAGTACACATTGCCGGCGCAGTCGATTGTTCCGCCGTCGGGTCCGGCGATCGAGGCGAACAGCGTTCGGGTGCCGGTGCTGCCGTCTGCCCGTACCGGATAGCTGTAGATTTTGTTCTCGCCGTAGGCGCCGACGTAAAGAGTGCTGCCGTCGGGGGACAGGGCGATGCCGTTCGGTTGCCGCAGGGCGTCGTCGACCAGCGAGACCGTGCCGCCGGAGACGCGGAAGACGCTGGTCCGGCCATTCATCGCGTCGGCTCGGCGGCCGCGCTGGAAATCGGGGTCGGTGAAGTAGACGACGCCGTCGGAGCGGATCGACACGTCGTTCGGCGAGTTGAATGCCGCGCCCTGGAAGTTGGCGGCCACCACTTGCCGGGACAGGTCGGAGAGCTGATAGCGGGAGACGCTGCGCTGGTCGTGGGTGGCCGCGACGATCGACTGGCCGTCCGGGGAAATGGCCAGGCCGTTGCTGCCGGACTCGGCGATCACCGTTTCGACCGTTGCTGAACCGGGGGTGTACCGCAGAATGGTCGACGGTTGCACGCGCTGGGGTCCGGTCGCCGCGCGCATGTCGGACATCAGCAGGTAGCCGGGATCGGCGACCCAGGCCGGGCCTTCGAGGAATGTGCGGCCGCCGATGAGTCGCGAAGCGGTGGTCGTCGGCGAGGCGAGCGGGGGCCCGTGCTCGGTGCCGGTCGGGCAGACTCCGGGCGGGGCGCCGGGCGGGAGGTCAGCGGCCTGCGCGACAGTCGCCGCGGTCGTGCCGGCGACCAGCAGGAGGCCGGCCGCGCCTGCGGTCACCAGCGCACTTCGCGTTTTCATGGACGTCCTCGTAATGGGTTCAGACATTGACGACGTTCGAACGATAACGCACCCGTCGGAGTCCGTCGACCGATACCGATTCATAGATAATTGTTATGTCATGGTGGGTGTCCGAGTCGGGTCGTCGGCGGCCGCGTCCGTGCGCCATCGACACTGCCGAAGTGTCAAGGGGCCTGCCGGGAGTTCAACGCCGGTTGCCTCGATCTGGGTGCGGATTTCTGGTCGCCGGTTCGAGGAGGGACAGAGTTCGCTGCTGGGCGTCGAGGGCGGCACGGATGCCGACCGGCATCGGCAGGTTCGGGCCGGCGTGTCCGACCTCGACGTTGCCCAGGACCGGGATGTCGCGGTCGCCCAGGACGTCGAGGACTATTTCGCGCAGAGTCAGTTCTTCCAGTCCATCGATCTCGCGGGGAACGCCCACGACCATTCCCGAGATTCGATCGAGGATGCCGCTGTGCCGCATCACCTGCAGATAGCTCCACACGTACGATGCCTGCCCGCCTATTTCCTCCCAGAACAGCACCGCACCGTCGAAGCTTTCGAGCGGCAGCGCGAAGCGCGTCGCCTGGGCCAGCACAATGCGGTTGATGACCCCGCCGATCAGTGGGCCCTCGGCGCGCCCGGCGCGCCAGCATTCCCAGTTCTCGCCGGCCGGTAGCGCGCCGATCGCCTCGGTGCTGGTCAGCAGTCTGGTGTAGAGATCCTCGAGTTCCGCTCGGCGCGGCGCCGGCGCGGTCTGCCAATTCCCGCCGAAGCCGGGGGTGGCCATGTCGGCGTGAAACCCGACCAATCCCGTACGGGCATGAAGCACCAGATGCAGCAGTGAGATGTCGCTGTAGCCGAGGATCGGTTTGGGATCGGCCCTGATCGCCGCGAAGTCGATGAGATCGAGGTAACCGAGTGCCGTCTGGCCGCCGTCGTTCGCGATGATCGCGCGCACTTCGGGGTCGCGCAGCAGGGTGTTCAATTCCGCGGCGATCTCCGCCGGTGTTGCCGCGCTCCACCAATGG
This sequence comes from Actinoplanes sp. NPDC048967, assembly GCF_040649415.1. NCBI lineage: Bacteria > Bacillati > Actinomycetota > Actinomycetes > Micromonosporales > Micromonosporaceae > Actinoplanes > Actinoplanes sp. NPDC048967. The sequence continues at coordinate 1,369,628 of NZ_JBEZFL010000001.1, read as the reverse complement.
TGGCGTCCTGCTCGGAGCAGTGGCGCCCGGCGTACGCGGAAGCCCATCCGTTCGAGCACGAGCACCGTCTTGTCGACGTTGGGCTCGTAGCCGGCCTGGAGTGGCCCGGACAGCGCCGCGATGACAACGAGATCTCCGCGGCGGAGGGCGCGGGGCCGGAGCAGCGGAGGCTGTGCGGGCCTGTTCACCGACGCAGTATCCCGACCCCTCCCCAGGCACGCGACGCATTTTGGGGTCGGGGCGCCGGAAGCGGCGCGACGGTGTGAGTCACCGCGCGGGGTCCGCCTCGGGTGACGCCATGGCCTTGGTCAGCAGGCTGTGCAGGCGGCGCTGTTCGGCGCCGGTCAGGCGGGCGATCGGCGTGCGGGTTGTCGCTGTCTCGACCAGGCGGTGCCGGGCTGCGCGGCCGGCGTCGGTCAGATGCAGCGCCTTGGTGCGCCGGTCGCCGGGGGCTGCCGCGCGGACGGCGTAGCCCAATTGCTCCAGCCGGTCGGCGATGAACGTCACCGTTGACGGGTCGCAACCCAGTTCGGCGGCCATCTGGCGCATCGACGGCGCCGGCGCCGACGGCTCCAACTGCCACAGGGCGTCGGCCAGGGCGTGGGTGAGCTTCAGCTCGGCGAGGACGTCCTCGATCCGAGCGTTGGTCGCGCCGTCCATGGCGTGCACCAGCCGCAGCAGCTGATACGTCAGCGACTCACCGTCCATGGCCTCATCGTACCCAGAAGCTTGGACACTCCAATACTTGACTGGTCCAAGCTTTGTCGGGAGGATTGCTGATGCTTGGAGAGTCCAAGCATCTCGGATGGAGGAGCCGGCATGGACGTGCGGGCAAGGGGGCGGGATTCGGTGCGGGACCGAGTTCGCCGGCGGATGCTGACGAGGTTGCTGAGTTCGATCGACAACGATGCGGCCATCCGGCGTGCGGCCACCCTCGAACCGGGTCAGGCCACGGCGAACCAGGGGAACGGGCCGTACTACGTGCCGGGGTCGCCGCTTCGGCGTGACGTCCGGGAGGGGCGCGACGGAGTTCCGCTGCTGATGCGGATCCGTACCGTGGAGGCCGAAACGCTCGCGCCGCTCATCGGCGCGATGGTCGAGATCTGGCACTGCGACGCCGACGGCATCTACTCCGGCTACCAACGCTACGGCGCGGACAGGTTCCCGGCCCTGGTTTCGTTGACCCTGCGGCGGTTCCGGCCGACGGACACGGCGACCTTTCTGCGCGGCCGGCAGGTCACCGACGATTCCGGGTACGTGGAATTCCAGACCATCGTGCCGGGCTGGTACACGCCGCGGACGTTGCACATCCACGTACGGGTCAGTGCCGGCGGCAAGGAACTGCTGGGCACCGAGTTGTACTTCTCCGACGACTTCGCCGCGCACGTCCAGTCGCTGCCGCCGTACGCGGGACGCGGCCGCGGCCCGTACCGCAACACCACCGACATCGAGATCCGCATGGCCAAGGGTTCGCCGGGCAGCTGGCCGGCCGTGCAGCCGGCCGGGGACGGACATCAGGCTGACGTCACCCTCCGGATCCTCAGCTGAACCAGGGGTTGCTGCCATGACCACACGCACTGCTGTCATCACCGGCGCGGCCGGGGGCCTCGGGCATGCCACGGCCCGGCAGCTGCTGGCTGCCGGCTTCGACATCGTCGCGGTCACTCGTGACGCGGACAGCGCGCTCGCTGCGCGACGGGCCCTTGCCCCGGATGCCCGCGATCGCACCGTCCAAGCGCTGCATGCCGACCTGATCGATCGCGACGACGTCCACACGCTCACCGCGCGGCTCCGGGAGTCCGTCGAGCGCGTCGACGTGCTGATCAACAACGCCGGAGCGGCGTTTCCCCGGTACGCGGAGACGGCCGACGGCGTGGAGCGCACCCACGCCCTCAACCATCTCGCGCCGTTCCAGCTCACCCACCTGTTGCTCGCCGACGGCCTGCTGGCCGCCGACGCTCGCATCATCAACATCTCCAGCGACCTGGTGGCCCGCGGGCGGCTCGACGCCGACGACCCGGACGTCACCGGCGTCTCCTGGCGCGGGCGGTTCTCGCAGCTCGCCGTGTACGGCACCGCCAAGCTCGCCGGAGTGCTGGCGACCGTCGCGCTCGCGGAGCGGCTTCCGGCCGGCATGAACGCCTACAGTGCCAACCCCGGCGTCATCAGGACCGGCTTCAGTGCCAAGTCCGGTGGCCTGCTCAAGGCCGTGTCCTGGGTCAGCGGCCTCCTCGCCCAGGCGCCGGACCAGGCGGCCCGGACTCCGGTCCTGCTCGCCACGGCCACCACGCCTCCGGCCCCGAACGGCGGCTTCTTCGCCAACGGCGTGAGTGCGACTCCGCCCGCGCCGGCCCGCGACACCGAGCTGGCGGCGGCTGTCTACGAACGCACGGCGCGCCTGATTGGCGTTGACGCCCTGCCGCGCGGATAGGGCGTGCACGGACCAGTCGCTCCACCGGGCAGGTCGACGAGGTTCGCACGCGGGCGCGTCTCCTGCCTTTCCGCGCCCGCCCAGGGCGGCGAGCCGTTCCCGCAGTGCGGGCGAACGGCTCTACCGGTCGTCCGGGCGGGCGACTTCCTTGATGTAGCCGTTCATCGTGGCGACGAAGTCGCTGATGAAGCGTTCCGCATGGGCCAGTTCCTCGGGGGAGTACCGCGCCATCATCGTGTCGACGTGGCCGATGAGGGGGCCGAAGAAGCTCGCCAGCATTCCCTCGACCCCTTCGGTCGCGCGCAGGGTCACGATGCGGCGGTCCGCGCTGTCCCGCACCCGGATCACGTGGCCGGCTTTCTCCAGGCGGTTGAGCAGCGAAGACGTCGCGCCGGGGGTCAGGCCGACGCGGTGACTCAGGGCGGCCTGGGTCAGGGGTGCGCCGCGGTCCTCCGCCGACAGGATCTCCACGATCGCGTTCGCGTCGGTGGTGTGCAGGCCCATCCGCGTACCGAAATGGCGGCCGAGCTCCGCGAAGGCCATGCCGTGGTCGCGGAGGCCTTCGAGCAGGCGGTCTCGCTGGGTTCCGGTCACGCCGGAACCTTACCATCGTCAAATAGTTTGACGGTGTAACAATCACGCGGTAGAACTGTTCCATGACCGTCACCGCGCCACGGGCGCTCGTCTCGGGGGCCAGCATCGCCGGCCTCAGCACCGCTTTCTGGCTCGGCCGGGCCGGGTGGGATGTCCAGGTCGTGGAGCGGTTCGGCGCGTTCCGCGACGGCGGACAGAACATCGACGTGCGGGGTGCGGCCCGGGAAGTCCTGGACCGGATGGGACTCGCGGAAGCGGTACGCCGCCAGAGCACCACCGAGGAAGGCACGAGCGTCCTCGACGGCGCAGGCCGCGTCATAGCGAGATTCCCCGTCGAGGACCCGGACGGTCCCACCGCGGAACTGGAGATCCTGCGCGGCGACCTGGCCCGGGTCATCCTCGACCAGCTGCCCGACCGGGTCTGCGTGCGGTACGGCGAGCAGATCGAGACCGTTCGCGACGAGGGCTCCCATGTGGAGGTGACGCTGCGGTCGGGAGCGGTCGCGCAGTACGACCTGCTGATCATCGCGGAGGGCGTCCGGTCCCGGACCCGGGACCTCGTCTTCGGCTCCGCGGTCTCCCGGCGCGAGCTCGGGCTGACCATGGCCTACGGGACGATTCCCCGGACCGCGGACGATGACCGTTGGTGGCGCTGGTATTCGGCTCCGGGCGGCCGCCAGATCACCCTGCGTCCTGACAACAGGGGCACCGCGCGCGCGACCCTGGCCTTCACCAGCCGTGAGCAGAACCTTGCCGACCTGCCGCTCGACCAGGCCCGTGCCGAACTACGCCGCACGTTTCAGGACGCGGGGTGGCAGGCCGACCGGGTCGTCGCCGGCTTCGAATCCTTCGATGACGTGTACGTGGATCACCTCACCCAGATCAGGTTGACCTCATGGTCGAAGGGGCGGATCTGTGTCACCGGTGACGCGGCCTGGTGCGTGACTCCGCTGGGTGGGGGCGGGACCTCGCTGGCCATGGTGGGGGCATACGTGCTGGCCGCCTACCTCAGCCGGGCACAGTTCGCCGAGCTCGGCGCCGCGCTTGCTCGTTACGAGGCCTGGATGCGGCCACTCATCGAGGACGCGCAGAAGTTGCCGCCGGGGACGCCGGGGCTCTTCTACCCGAGGTCCGAGGTCGGTGTGCGGGTCTTGCGGCTGGCCGCACGGATCGGAAGCTTGGGCGTGCTCCGCAAGCTGACGTCACGCATCGGGCACGTCGCCCGGGCGGGGCAGGCCCTGCCGTCGATGAATATCGAGCAGAACGTGCGGTGAACCTGATCCAGCTCAGGCTCAGGTGAGCCTGAGCTTGGGGTCCCTGACGTTATCCCTTTCCGCGGGGGCTCCCCTGGGTGCCGCGTTTCCGGGTTGCATGCACGGTATGGATGAGAGCGGCAGGTAATCGCGGCGGGGGGCTGAAGGGAGGTGCGATGCTTGGCGCCTGCACCGATGCTCCGGCTTGCCTGCCGGCAGATTTCGCGCCGGCGGGTTCCCTGTCGCAGGCTTCCGCGCCGTCGTATTCGGGCCCCGGCCGGGAGAGACGGCGTTCTGGAGGTTGACCGCGCGAGGCCGCGGACGGCGCTCACCCGCTGACGGCGCTCACCCGCTGACGGCGCTCACCCGCTGACGGCGCTCCGCTGCGTCGCGGCCCAGCTAGCGAGCAACTCCAGCCCATCACCAGACGGCGTGCCGGCCTCGGCGGAGTACGTCAACACCGTCAGGTTGTCGTCACCGGACAGCTCGAGCACCTCGAACGCCAAGTCCAACTCGCCGATCGCCGGATGGCGGAAACGCTTCCGGCCGTGCCGGTGCACGTAAACATCCTGAGCCGCCCACCAACTACGGAACGGCTCGCTGCGCATCGACAGTTCCCCGATCAGGTTCATCAGCTGCGGGTCGTCCGGGTGCCGGGCCGCCGCGGTCCGCAGCGCAGCGACCGCGGAGCGCGCCACCTGCGGCCACTCCGGATAGAAGGCCTGCGCGTGCGGGTCCAGGAACGTGAACCGCATGGAGTTCACCGGCAGCTCCGGACTCGCGGCCACCATCGGCGCGTAGAGGGCCAGGCCGAGCGAATTCCCGGCCAGGACGTCGAAGCGGTGGTTGCGCAGGAACGCCGGTACGCCCGTCATCGAGTCCAGCATGTGGCGGATCGCCGGCCGGATCTCGGGCGCCTTCTCGCGGCGGAGGCGAGCCGGCGGCCGGCCCGCGGCGCGTGCCAGGTGGTGGAGGTGCGCCGACTCGGTGTCGTCGAGCCGCAGCGCGCGGGCGATCGCGTCCAGGACGCTGTCCGAGGCGCCGGCGAGGTTGCCGCGTTCCAGGCGGGTGTAGTACTCGACGCTGACCCCCGCCAGCGCCGCGACCTCGCCGCGGCGGAGGCCGGCGACCCGGCGGCTGCCGTACGCGGGGATGCCCGCCTGTTCCGGGCTCAGCTTCGCCCGGCGGGAGCTGAGGAACGCGCGGACCTCGCTGCGGTTGTCCATGCCCCCAGGCTAGGCAGTTCGCCCGGCGGGAGGGGGTCCCTGCCATTACCCCTCTGCACGGGGTCTCCCAGCCGCATCTGTTTCAGCGCAGGCTCTCGGGATACGTCACTTGCTGACCGGCAACCGAGAGGAACGTTCCATGACCACCGTCCCCAGCCTGACGCTGAACAACGGGGTCGAGCTGCCCGCCATCGGCCTCGGTGTCTTCCAGACCCCGCCGGAGGAGACCCGGGCTGCCGTCGAGGCCGCCCTGGCGACCGGCTACCGGCACGTCGACACCGCCGCTGCCTACGGCAACGAACGGCAGGTCGGGGAGGCCGTCGCCCGCTCCGGCGCCGAGGTCTTCCTCGAGACCAAGATCTGGATCAGTGACTACGGGTACGACGAGACGCTGCACGGCTTCGACAAGAGTGCCGGCAAGCTCGGTGTCGACCGGATCGATCTGTTGATCCTGCACCAGGCGCTGCCGTCGGCGTTCGACAAGACCCTGGACGCTTACCGGGCGCTGGAGAAGCTCCTCGCGGATGGCAAGGTCCGCGCCATCGGGGTCAGCAACTTCATGGTCGACCACCTCACCGCGCTGCTGGAGCAGGCGACGGTCGTGCCCGCCGTCAACCAGATTGAGGTTCACCCCTACTTCCAGCAGCGCGACGTGCAGGAGTTCGGCGCCCAGCACGGCATCCTGACCCAGGCGTGGGCTCCGATCGGCGGCATCACGTTCTACCGCGACAGTGGGCACACCAGCACGCTCGAGGATCCGGTGATCGGTGCGATCGCCAAGGCGTACGGGAAGACCCCGGCGCAGGTCATGCTGCGCTGGCATCTGCAGCAGGGACGTCAGGTGATCCCGAAGTCGACCAGGGCGCAGCGGATCGCGGAGAACTTCGACGTGTTCGACTTCGACCTCACCGGTGCGCAGCTCGCCGCGATCGACGCCCTGGACACCGGCAAGCGTGGCGGCCCCGAGCCGGCTGACATCACCCTCGACACCTTCGGCCGCGCCATCCCCGAGGCCTGAACCGCACCGAGGCCTGAACCGCACCGAGGCCTGAACCGCACCGAGGCCTGAACCGCACCGAGGCCTGAACCGCATCGAGGCCTGAACCGCATCGAGGCCTGAACCGCACCGAAGCCTGAACCGCACCGAAGCCTGAACCGCCCGACCCCGCCAACCACACGGAGGACGATCATGCGTACCGCGAAGCTCGGCGACCTGGAGGTCGCCCGGATCGGACTCGGCGCGATGGGGATGTCACACGGCTACACCGGCGCCGGCAGTGACGACGCCGAGTCGATCCGCACCATCCACCGGGCCGTCGACCTGGGCGTCACCCTGATCGACACCGCCGAGGTTTACGGCCCCTACGTCAACGAGGAGCTGGTCGGCCGGGCCCTGCGGGGACGCCGCGATCGGGTTCTCCTGGCCACCAAGTTCGGCCTGATCTCGCACACCGGCCGGGCCGCGGGCCGGCCCGACAGCAGCCCGGACAGCATCCGCGCCGCGGTCGACGGCTCCCTCAAGCGCCTCGGTACCGACCACATCGACCTGTACTACCAGCACCGCGTCGACCCGGACACCCCGATCGAGGACACCATGGGCGCCCTCGCCGAGCTGGTCCGGGACGGCAAGATCCGCCACGTCGGGCTGTCCGAGGCGTGGACCGGCACCATCCGGCGGGCGCACGCCGTCCACCCGGTCACCGCCGTGCAGTCGGAGTACTCGCTGTGGACGCGTGACCAGGAGCTGCTCCTGCCGGTGCTGCGTGAGCTGGGCATCGGGCTGGTGGCGTACTCGCCGCTGGGGCGGGGTTTCCTCACCGGGGCGCTGCGGTCGCCGGCGGATCTGGAGCAGCTGGACGACAGTGACTTCCGCAAGGGCCACCCGCGCTTCACCGGGGAGAACTTCCAGCGCAACCTGCGCATCGCCGACCGGGTGCAGGCCGTCGCCGGCCAGGTGGGCTGTACGCCGGCCCAGGTGGCGCTGGCCTGGCTGCTCGCTCAGGGGGAGGACGTCGTGCCCATCCCGGGAACCAAGCGGGTGAGCCGGGTGGAGGAGAACACGGCCGCGGACGCGGTGGAACTCAGTGCGGAACTGATCGCCTCGCTCACCGCACTGCCACCGGCCGAGGGCGGTCACCACACCGACGACCAGATGCGGCTGATCGAGCGCTGAGCAACCGCCACGACCGGAACCCCGCACGTCGCGAGCGGCACCATGCCCCCGGACCGGGTGGGTGATCTGGCAAGATCGCGCGCATGATGCTGCGGCGCGCACGGGGAGCGGCGGCTCTGCTGCTGGCCGCGGCCGGGGTGGCGCTGACCGCGGCGACGCTGCTCGCCGCGCTCACCGTCTACAGCGCGGCCGTGACCGGGGCGAGCGTACGCACCGCCGTGGCCGCCGCCGACCCGGCCGAGCGCTCGGTGCTCGTGCGCGGCTCGGCGGGTGACGACCCCGCCCGGCAACAGGAGCGGGACGCCACGCTGCGCCGCTCGTTCGAGGGCGGGCTGGGTGGCGTGCCCGTCACCGTCACCGGTGCCGAGTACGGCGTCGGCTGGGCGCTCGCCGCGCCGACCGGGCAGGCCCGGCCCGACTCGTCCGGGGTCGCGTACGCGTCGGTTGTGCACGTGGATGACCTGCCCGGGCACGCCCGGCTGACCGCCGGCCGGTGGGCCGCGCCGGGGGCGTCGCCGGCCCAGGCCATGCTGGCCGAGCCGGCCGCCCGGCTGATGGGCCGCACGGTCGGTGACAAGATCCCGCTGGCCGACCGGCGCACCGGGCGGGTCACCGAGGTGGTGGTGGCCGGGGTGTGGCGGCCGGTGGACGCCGGTGATCCGTACTGGCGGCTGATGCCGGAGGTCACCACCGGCGTACGCCCGCAGTCGGCTACCTACGGGCCGCTGGTGGTGGACCGGGCCGACTTCGCGGCGCGTTTCGCCGCCTCCGCGTCCGCCGCGTGGCTGGTGACCCCGCGACTGGACGCGACCACGCTGGATGAGGTGCGGCGGGTCGCCGTCGCGGCGACAGCGGCCGGGACCGGACTGCCGCCGTCGCGGGGGCTGGACGAGTCGGCGACGGCCGAGACCGGCCTGCCCGAGCTCGCCGCCCGGTTGCCCCGGGCCGACCTGGTCGGCCGGTCCACGCTGGTCACGCCCGCCCTGCTGATCATCGTGCTGGCCGGGTACGCGCTGCTGCTCATGGCCGTGGTGCTCGCCGAGGACCGGCGCGGCGAGACGGCGCTGCTGCGAGCCCGTGGTGCGTCCCGCGGCTGGCTGGCCGGGCTCGCCGTCCGTGAGGCGCTGCTGGTGGTGCTGCCCGCGGCGGTGTTCGGGCCGGTGCTGGCGTTCGGGCTGGTCGAGCTGGCCGGCCGGGCGCCGGCGCTTTCCGCCGTTCTCGATCTGCGTCCCCGGCTGGCCGCCTCGACGTGGCTGGTGGCGGCGGTGGCCGCGGCGGGGTGTGCGCTGGCCGTCGCGGGTCCGGCGGCGCGGCGGGGGCGCGCGTACGCGGCCGAGCTGGCCGCCCGTTCACGCCCGCGCACCCGTTCCGTCATCCTGCGCGCGGGCCTGGACGTGGTGCTGCTCGCCCTGGCCGTACTGAGCTGGTTGCAGCTGCGTCAGTACGCGTCCCCGTTGTCGGGTGCGGGCGCGGGCGGCGCCCTGGGCATCGACCCGCTGCTCGCCGCGGCCCCCACGCTCGGGGTGATCGCCGGTGCCGTGCTGACACTGCGGTTGCTGCCCCCGGCGGCGCGGTTCGGAGCCCGGCTCGCGGAGCGGACGGCTGACAGCGCGGCGGTGTTCGGTGCCTGGCAGGCCGGTCGCCGGTCGCACGCGGGCCCGATGGTCCTGGTGGCGCTGGCGGTCGCCGCGGGCACGGTCTCGTGGTGCCTGGCCGGCACGTCCGAGCGTTCCGCCGCCGATCAGGCCGACCTGCGCGCCGGCGCCGACCTGCGGCTGGTCGAGAACGCCGGGATTCCGCCCGCGGACCGGTCCACCGAGCTCGGCGCGCTGCCGGGGCTGGTGGCGGCGCTGCCCGGTGTGCGGACCAGTGTCTCTCTCGGCAGCGGCGGCGGCACGGGCGACTTCATCGCCGTGGACGCGGTGGCCGGGCCGCGTGTGCTGCGCATCCGGGACGACCTCGCCGGCGGCGATCCGGAGGGCCTGTGGCGCACGCTGGCCGACGCCCGGCCGGCCGCGGACGATGCCCGGGGGCCCCGCTCCGGCACCGTCACGGCCGGCCCGGGAGTGCAGACGACGGCTCTGTTCGCCGATCCCAGCGGCCGGCAGGTGCGCGCGCCGGTCGAGCCGGACGCCGCCGGCCGGTTCACCCTGACGCCCCCGGCGGACGGCTCGTGGCGGCTGGCCGGGTTCCTCGTCGTGGCCCCCGCCGCGGCATCCGGGTCCACGGTGGACTGGCGGCTCGACAGCCTCGACGTCCCGCTGTCCCCGCCGAACTGGCAGGTGGCGGACCGTGAGTTCACGGCGCCCGCCGCCCACCCCCGGCCGGACGCCTTGACCGCGGCCTACCGGGTGCCCCGATCGGGCCGGGTGGACTTCGCGGTCGTGCCGGCCGTCGCCGCCACGCCGGTGCCGATCGCGGTCACCCCGGCCGCGCTGGCCGAACTGCGGCTGCGGACCGGTCAGACCACCACCCTGAACGTCGAGGGTGTTCAGGTGGACGTCAGGATCGCGGACACGATCGAGGCGGTACCCGGCACGGACGGCGGTCCGGCGATGCTGGCCGACCTCCCGACGCTCAATTCCCAGTTGCTCGGCCGGCGCGGCGTGGTCTCGGCGACCCAGGAGTGGTGGCTGGCCACGCGGCAGGACACCCACGCCGCCGCGGCGAGTGCCGCGGCCCGGCTGGACGGCATCCAGGTCGTCGACCGGCGGGCGCTGGCCGCCGCGAGCAGCGACCCGTTCGGTGCCGGGGCCCGCGCGGCGCTGTTCGGAGCGGCCCTGGCGGCCGTCCTGCTCGCCGCGGTCGGGGTCGCGGTGGACGTGCAGGCCACCACCCGGCGCCGCGCCGGTGAGCTGGCGGTGCTGCACGCCCTCGGTGCGGGTCCGCGGCTGCTGACCCGGTCGTTGCTCGTCGAGCAGGCGTTCCTGGCCGGGATCGGCGCGCTCGCCGGGCTGCTCACCGGGGTGCTCGTCGCGATCGCGGTGGCCCCGCTGCTGGTCCTCACGCCCGCCGCCGCCCGGCCCGTGCCCGTACCGCTGCCGGACATCGAGTGGCTGCGCGCCGCCGGTACGGGTGTGGTCCTGGTCGTGCTCGCCCTCGCCCTGACCGCCCTGGCCGCCGTCCGCATGCACCGCCGCCTCGCCGCGGCCCCGCCCACCTGGGGGCAGGACCAATGACCGCCCTGCTGCACCGTGCCCGCGCGTTCGCCGGTGGACTGGCCCTGCTCGCGGCCCTCGCCCTGGTCGCCGCCCTGCTGGTGAGCGGCGTGCCGAAACTGGCCAACGGCAACACGGACGCGGGTCTGCGGGCGGACATCGCCAAGTTGCCGCACACTGCTCGTGACCTCACCTTCGGCAGCGTGCGTGCTCGTTTCCCGCTGGACCCCACCGCCGATGTCGTCCGCGACGGCCCGCAACGGCTCGACACGTACCGCACGCAGCTCAGTGCGCCGCTGCCCGGGCTGATCAGCGACCAGTGGTACACCGCGCGGGTCGGGCCCGCCGGCGTGCGTAGCAGTGGCGACGTCGCGCCGTTCCTCGGCAACTGCACGCCCAGCCTGTCGGTGCGCACGCTGACCGGCGCCGACCAGGCGATCCGGATGGTCGAGGGCCGGCCACCGGCCTCGGGCGGCACCGTCGAGGCGACGGTGGCCCGCCCGGCCGCGACGGCGATGAAGCTGCGGGTCGGCTCGACCTTCACCCTGACCGGCTCGTACGGCCAGGTCCCCGTGCAGGTGGTCGGCATCTTCGAGCAGACCGACCCGGGGGCGCCGATCTGGGCCGACATGCCGCTGACCCAGACGGCCTGCCCGAACCCGGACGACGGGGTCACCGTGCGCGCCGGCCTGCTCACCGACGACGCCGGCCTGCGGTTCGCCGCCGAGCGCACCGGCGACGTGGTCCACGAATGGCGCTACCGGCTCGCCGAGGACCGGCTGTCGGCGCCGGACGTGCCCGCGCTGGCCGCAGCCGTGGCCGCCGCCCGGCGCGAACCGCCGCCGCGGACCGTGCTGACCAGCGGCCTCGAGACCTCCCTGAGCCGCTTCACGAACGAGCAGAGCGCCGTCGCCGCGCTGCTGGCCGTCGTCCAGGCCGGGGTCCTGGCGACCCTGCTCGGCCTGATCGCGCTCGCCGCCGGACTGGTCGTGGAGCGGCGCCGGGCCGAGTTCGCCCTGATCCGGGCGCGCGGTGGCGCCGCCGCGACCATCGGCGGCCGGCTGCTGGGCGAGACCCTGCTGGTCGTGCCCGCCGCGGTGCTCGCCGGTGCGCTCGCCGGTGCGCTGGTGCCCGGGCGGGCGCCCGCGTACGGCTGGCTGCCGCTGCTCGCGGTGACAGCCGTGGCCACGTTGACCGCGCCGGTGCTGGCCACGGTGACGCAGCGGCATCCCACCTTCGCCGGCCGGCGCCAGGACCTCACCCGGTCGCGTCCGTCGGCGCGCCGGCTCGTGGCCGAGGCCTTCGTCGTGCTGCTCGCCGCACTCGGCGTGCTGCTGGTACGCCGGCGAGGGCTGGCCGCGTCCGACGGCGTGGACCCGTACCTGGTCGTGGTGCCGGTCCTGCTCGCGGTGGGCGTGGCCCTGATCGTCCTGCGGCTCCTGCCGTGGCCGTTGCGGCTGGCCGGCCGCCTGACCGCGCGGGCCCGGGGTGCCGTGCCGTTCCTCGGGCTGGCCGGGGCCGGCCGCGGCTCGCCGGTGCACACCGCGCCGCTGGCGGTGCTCGTCGTGGCGGTGGCCACCGGTGTCTTCACCGGCACGGTGGCCGGCTCGATCGCCGACGCCCGCGACCGCGCGACGGACCAGGAGGTGGCCGGGGACGCGCTGATCATCGGCGCCGGGTTCGGGGCGGACACCGCGCGGACTCTGGCCGCCGTTCCCGGCGTGACGGCGGTGGCGCCGCTGTGGGTCGCCAACGGTGTGGCGCTGCGCAGCAGTGGCGGCGGCCGGGCGCAGGGTCAGGTGAGCGTGCTGGTCGTCGACGGCCCGGCTGCCGAACGGGTGCTGCGTGACAGCGGCAGCAGCATGCGCCTGCCACCGGCCCTGACCCGGGCCAGCCGCGGCGGTGACCCGGTGCCAGCACTCGTCTCACCCGACCTCGCCGCGCCGGTCGGCACCGAAGGCGCGGTGGACGTCCAGGGCACGCCGTACCGGTTCCGGGTCGCCGCGACCGCCGCCGAGGTGCCCGGGCTGGGTGTGGGCGCACAGCGCTTCGTCGTCCTGCCCGCCCAGGCGTTGCCCGCCGCGACCCAGCCCTTGCGGTTCAACCGGCTCGTCGTCGCCGGCCCGGACGCCGATCCCGCTGCGCTGCGCCGGGCCGGGGACGCCGGGCAGCTCGCGTACCTGACGAGCGGGCTCGGCCGGGCGCCGGCCGACTGGGCGCTGCCACCGACAACCGTCACGACGTGGCAGGGCCGGCGGGCGTCCCTCGAGGACAGCGGGGTCAACCGGGTGCTCAGCTTCACCTTCACTGCCGGTGCCGCCAGCGCGGTCCTGCTGGCTCTGCTGGCCGTCGCCTTCGCCGTGCTCGCCGGTGCGCCGGTCCGTGGCGCCACGCTGTCGCGGCTGCGGACCCTGGGACTGTCCGCCGGTCAGGGGCGCAGGCTGCTGCTGTACGAGCTCGTACCGCTGCTGACCGTCGCCCTGGTCGCCGGCGGCCTGGTCGGCGTCGCACTGCCGAGGCTCCTCGGTCCCGCCCTGGGACTGTCAGGATTCACGGCGGGAGTGCCGGCTCGCGACCGCATCGACCCGGTGCTCGTCGCCGCCGTGCTCGCCGTGGTGATGCTCGTCATCGCCGCGGCGCTGCTGGTGGAGAGCGCCGCGAACCGCCGGATGCGCCTGGGTGAGGCGCTGCGGCTCGGAGGGGAGTACGGATGACCGAGGATCTCGCCGCCCTGGAACGCCGCGCGGCACAACGGGCGGCGGACCGCGCGGGTGGTGCCGACCGGCTGGCCGGGCACATCGTGTGCGACGGCCTGGTGCGCATCTACAAGACCGACGGCGTCGAGGTCGTCGCCCTGCAGGGCCTGGACCTCGTCGTCGACCGCGGGGAACTGCTGGCCATCGTCGGCGCGTCCGGCTCCGGCAAGTCCACCGTGCTCAACATCCTGTCCGGGCTGGACGTGCCAACCGCCGGCGTCGCCCGGGTCGCCGGTTACGACCTGCTCAGCATGTCGGCGAAGAGCCGGCTCGCGTACCGGCGGCGCACGGTCGGCTTCGTGTGGCAGCAGACCGCGCGGAATCTGCTGCCGTACCTGGATGCCCGGGAGAACGTCGAGCTGCCGGTGCGGCTGGCCCGCGGCAGCCGCAAGGCGGCCCGGGCCCGCGCCGACGAGCTGCTCGAGCTGGTCGGCCTGGCCGATCAGGCGGACCGCCGGCCCGCCCGCCTCAGCGGTGGCGAGCAGCAGCGCTGCGCGGTCGCGGTCGCGCTGGCCAATGATCCGGAGGTGCTGTTCGCCGACGAGCCGACCGGCGAACTGGACGAGGCCACCGCGGTGGAGGTCTTCGGCGCGCTGCGCACGGTGAACGCCGAACTGGGCGTCACCGTGGTGGTGGTGACCCACGACCGCAACGTCGCCGGCGAGGTCCGCCGGGCGGTCGCGATCCGCGACGGACGGACCGCCGCGGAGGTACGCCGTTCGGCGCGCCGCGGCATCGACGGGGTGGAAGAGCTGGTCAGCGAGGAGTACGCCGTCCTCGACCGCAACGGCCGCCTGCAGCTGCCGGCCGCGTTCGTCGAGGCGCTGACCTTGCGCGACCGGGTGCGGCTGACCCTGGAACCCGACCACGTGGCCGTCCGGCCCGGCGAGGAGCCCTGATGTCCGACACGGTGGTGCGGGTCAGCGACCTGGGACGGGACTTCCCGGCCGGCGACGGTGTGGTGCACGCCGTCCGCGGGGTGTCGTTCACGGTGGCCCGCGGTGAGCTCGTCGCCGTCCGCGGCCGGTCCGGGGCGGGCAAGTCGACCCTGCTGAACCTGATCGGCGGCCTGGACCGGCCCACCAGCGGCCGGATCGAGGTGGCCGGGCGCGACGTCGGCGGGGCCACCGAGCGGGAGCTGCTGGAGCTGCGCCGGACCACGATCGGTTTCATCTTCCAGTCGTTCGGGCTCATCCCGATCCTGTCCGCGGCCGAGAACGTCGGCGTGCCGCTGCGCCTGGCCCGGCGCCCGCCCGCCGAGCGCGACCAGCGGGTCGCCGTGCTGCTGGAGTTGGTCGGCCTGGGCGCGCACGCGGCGCAACGACCGTACGAGCTGTCGGGCGGCCAGCAGCAGCGGGTGGCTGTGGCCCGGGCCCTGGCCAATGAGCCGCTGTTGCTGGTGGCCGACGAACCCACCGGCCAGCTCGACTCGGACACCGGCCGCTCGATCATGGACCTGCTCCGCGCGGTGGTCGACGCGCACGGCATGACCGTGCTGGTCGCCACTCACGACACGAGCCTGATGGACCGCGCCGACCGCGTGCTGACCCTGCGCGACGGTGCCCTCGTCAACGGCCCGGACGTGGCGGAGAAACAGGGAGCGCGCTGACTCCGGCCTGCACGTTGGCCAGCGCCGCCCGCAGCTCCGGCAGGCGGTCCACGGTGCTCGCGGTCAGCAGCAGCCGGACCGGTAACCCGGGCTCGTGCACCAGCGCGTTGCTCAGCAGCCAGCACAGTTCCGCCGCCGACCAGTCGTCGGCACCGTCCACGATGATCACCACGCCCGGTGTGCCCCGCGGCAGGAGCTGCGCCGGGTGTTCGGCGGTGCCGTGCTCGATCCGCGCGCTCAACACCACCCAGCCGTTGCGGGCGAGGTCGGCGGCGGCGGCTTCGGCCGCTTCACCCGTACGGGGAAAGTCCGGCCCGTGCAGCCACAGCGCGGCGAGCCGCGTGCCGGGCCAATCGGGTCGCACGGGGGTCCGGGCGGGCTGCGGCGCGATCCGGGTGAGCCGGTACGAGGCCGTGCCGCGACCGTGGATGTGCAGGTCAGCGTGCATGACCGCGTACGCGGTGCCGCCCCGGGCGACGACCCGTTGCTCATCCATGGGTCCATCATGCCTCCGGTAGGCTGGGAGACCGGCCGGCGGCGGAGTGGGGATCAGTGAGCACGGACGACGGGGCGCGGATCGTGGTGCTGACCGCTCTGTCCCTCGAATACGCGGCGGTCCGCGAGCACCTCGGCGGGCTGACCCGGCGATCGGCCCGGTCCGGCACCCAGTACGAGGTCGGCCCGCTGGGCGGGGCGCGGGTGGCGATCGCCGAGGTCGGGGCCGGCAACGTGGACGCGGCCCTGGTGGCCGGCGAGGCGATCGACCTGTTCCGGCCGGAGGCGCTGTTCTTCGTCGGGGTCGCCGGTGCCCTGAGCGACAAGATCGCGCTCGGCTCGGTGGTCGTCGCGACCCGCGTCTTCGCGGTCCACGGCGCCAAGGAGCAGGACGATCAGTCCTACGCGCGGCCCCGATCGTTCGACGCCGACCACGAGCTGCTGCAGCGGGCCCGGGTGGTCGCCCGGGAGTTCCAGCAGCGCCCGGACGCCCCGGAGGTCCACTTCGCGCCGATCGCGGCCGGTGAGGTGGTGCTCAACTCCCGGACCACACCGCTGGCCCAGCAGCTCAAGCACCATTACAACGACGCCGTGGCGATCGAGATGGAGAGCGCCGGGACGGCCCGCGCGGCCCACGTCGGTCGCGTCCGGATGCTGACCGTACGGGGCATCAGTGACCAGGCCGACGGGCTGAAGGCCGCGGCGGACGCCGCCGGCTCGCAGCCTCGCGCGGCGCGCCACGCCGCCGCCTTCGCGGTCGAGGTGATCACCGACTTCCTCTCCCGGCCCGCCGAGGAACGCCCCGGGTCGGTGCAGAACGTCACCGCGAACGGCGGCACGGCGTTCGGGGTCATGCACGGCTCCATGTACGTCCACAGTGCCGAGCCGCCGAGCTCGGTGGAGTGGCGGCAGGTCAGCCGGCCGCCCCAGGTGACCTGGCGATCCGAATTCGTCAACCGGCCGTCCTCCTTCGAGCGGGCCGCCCTGGAGCTGCACCTGGTGCCCGCCACCGAGTCATCGTTGATCGAGTTGCGCCGGCTGCGTGAGCTGGCCCCCCGACTGGCCGGGGAGCTCCCGGCCATGACGCAGCTGGTGACCGGGCACGACGACCGGGCGGCCTGGGCCTGGACGACCGACTACCGCAGTGGCCCCGCCGGGCGGGTGGTCAGCCGTTCCGGGCAGCGGTCGGCCTGGGAACCGCTGCCCGGCGACTCGCTCGGCGCGGTGCTGGACGAGGAATGGATCATCGCCTGCCTGCGGCGGATGATCGCCTCCCTCACCGAGCTCGACCTTCCGTCCCCGGTGCGCTGGGCGCTCGCCCTGGGCGTCGAACCGACGATCATGCTGAGCGTCGGCCGGGCGGACTCGCTGCCCCGTACCTCGGCCTCGATGGGACGCGGGCGAGGTCCACTGCAGGTGCCGGCTGAGGAATCCGTCCCGGCGAGCCATCTCGCCGCCCTGGCGGGCGAGGTCGCCGCCGAGCTGGCCGCGCGCCTGCTGGCCGCTCACGGCCGTCGCTGACCATGGGGTACGCGTACGGGACGGTGGGCGCCGACCTGCACGTCGACGCCGACGGCTCCCCGCTCTACCTCCTCACCCGCTGGGAACGAGCCGCCCGCCCGTCCACCGAGTGGCTGTCCGAGCTGCCCAGCCGCCTGCTGAACGCCCGGCACCGGGTGGTCACCTTCACCGGCCGCCGGACCGAGCTGGCCGAATACCAGCAGTGGCTCGCCGGCCCGGCGTCGATCGCGGTCCGCTGGCTGTACGGGCCCGGCGGCCAGGGCAAGACCCGGCTCGCCGACGAGGTGGCCGGCCGGGCGCAGGACGACGGCTGGCTGGTCGTCTCCGCGAGCACCGGCGCCGGTCCGGTTCAGCCGCCGCCCGGCCGCCAGGACCTGCGGGCCGGCCGGGCGACCGGAATTCTGCTGATCGCCGACTACGCGGACCGCTGGCCGCTGTCCTCCCTGGCGCTGCTGCTGGACAACAGGCTGCTGACCGAGGCGACTGTGCCGGTACGGGTCCTGTTCCTCGCCCGCACCGACGCGGCTTGGCGGGGGCTGGCGACGGCTCTGGATCCCGGCCGGCTGGCGCTCTCGGACGAGCGGCTGGCCCCGCTCGCCGCCACCGGGGCCGCGCGCCGGCAGATGTTCGAGGCCGCCCGGGACGGTTTCCTGGCCCACTACGGCGCTGCTGTGCCCGTACCGGTGGATCTGCTCGCCGGCCCGGAATTCGGGCTGACCCTGGCCGTGCACATGGCTGCTCTGGTCGCGGTCGACGCGCGCCGGCGCGACCGGCCGTTGCCCACCGACCTCGCCGGGCTCACCCTCTATCTGCTGGACCGGGAGCAGCTGCACTGGGCCGACCGGCACGCGGCCGGCGGCCGGTTGCGCCCCGACGCGATGAGGCGGGTGGTCTTCATCGCCACGGTCTGCGGCACCCAGCCGGCCGACGCCGCGGTCACGTTGCTGCGTGGCCTGCTGCCGGACGGCGTTGATCCCGCCGTGGCGGCCGACGACCACGCGGCCTGCTATCCGAGTGAGGCCACCGCCGCCCGGTGCGAGCCGCTCTACCCCGACCGGCTGGCCGAGGACTTCGTCGCGCTGACCCTGGCCGGGCACGGGGTCGCCTATCCGGCCGGCGAGTGGGCCGGCCCGCTGCTCACCCGGCTGCTCGGACGCGAAGAGGACGGCTCACCCCGGCCCTGGCTGCGGCGGGCGGTGTCCACGCTGGCCGCCGCCACCCTGCGCTGGCCGCACGTCGGTGCCGGTCACCTCTACCCGGTGCTGCGCGCGGACCCGCGGCTCGCTGTCGAGGCCGGCGGCGACAGCCTCGGCACCCTGACCGCCGCCGACGGCATCGACCTGAACCTGCTGGCCGAGATCGAGGAGCACCTGCCCAAGGGCCGCTACCTGGACCTGGACGTCGCCGCGCTGGCCGTCCAGCAGCGCCTCGCCGACCAGCGGCTGGCCGCCGCGAGCAGCCCCCGCGAACGCGGTGACGTGCACGCGGACCTCGGCTACCGGCTCAACGTCACCGGTCACCGTGACCCCGCCCGCGCGGAGATGGCCGCGGCGGTGGAGTGCTACCGCGTCGCCGCCACGCCCGGCGAGCCGGACGCGGACCTCGCCCACGCGCTGATGAACCTGGCCCACACCGAGCTCGACGTCGGCCGCCGGCCGCAGGCCCTGGCCAGTGCCGAGGAGGCGAGGGATCTCTACCGCGCCCTGGCGGGACACGAGCCCGACCTGGCGTACGCGTGGTCCACGCTCGGCACCGTCCTCGCCGCCCTCGGCCGCCACGAGGAAGCGGCAGACGCCTGCACCGAGTCGGTGCGCCTCTACGAGGACCTGGCCGAGGCCGACCGGGACCAGTACGAGACCGAGCTGGCCGGTGCGCTCGGCAACCGCGGATCCTGGCGGCACAGCCTGGGACAATATGCGGAAGCGTGGGCCGACGCCCGCCGGGCCACCGCGATCTACCGTCGCCGGGCCGCGCAGGATCCCGACGCGTATCTGCACGAGGTGGCCGCGGCCCTGGTCAACGAGGGCATGCAGCTGGACGGCCTGCGCCGCTACGCCGAGGCCGCCGAGGTGATGACCGAGTCGGTGGCGGCCTTCCGCAAGCTGGCCGACCTGCTACCCGACTCGTTCGAGCACTTCCTGGCGACCGCGTTGAGCAACCTCAGCGAGCCGCTGTTCCACGTCGGACGCACGGCTGAGGCGCTGGCCGCGTCGGCCGAGGCGGTGGAGATCCGGCGGCGGCTGGCCGCGGCGAGGCCCGGCGTCTTCACCGCCGATCTGGCCATCGGCCTGAACAACCACGCGGTCGACCAGCTGGCGGCCGGGCAGGCCGAGGAGGCGCTCGGCACGGTGACCGAGGCGGTCGCCATCCGCCGCCGGCTCGCGGCCGACGACCCGGTCACCTACGAGGTGTACCTGGCGTCGTCGCTGAACAACCAGGGCAAGATCCAGCTGGCGCTGGGCCGCGACGCCGAAGCGGCCGGGTCCTACCGGGAGGCGACCGCGATCTACCGGCGCCTGGAGGCGAAACGGCCGGCCGCGCACCGGGTCCACCTGGTCGCGACGCTCACCGGTCATGCCCGGGCGCTGCTCGCCCTGGACCGCACCGACGACGCGGTGACGGCGGCCGGGGAAGCGGCCGGACTCAGCCGCGAGCTGGACGCGGTTGATCTCGCGACCGGACTGACCGTGCTGGCCGTGGCCCGGCACGCGGCGGGAGCGGCCGACGAGGCGCGGGCGGCCGCCGAGGAGGCGGTGGGCGTCTACGCGGCGTTGCCGGCCGAGGTGCTGGCCCGGCCGGAGGTCGCGGAGCTGCGCGCGGAGGCCGAGGCCCGGCGCCGGTAGGAATGCGGTAGAGAAACGGTAGGAATGCTTGGCAGCATTCCCCGGTTGCCCACCGAATTCCGCGCTGAATCAGCGCTGGTGATCTTATCCAATCGTGCGGTAGCGTTCGCTCCATCGTCGGCCGCCGATCATCGGATCGCGGGTGCAGGAAACCGTCTCGGCCCTTTCCGGGCTTGGAAAGAAGGCGATGGCGCGTGCGGATGTGGCAATTCGCTCCCGGGATGATTCCCTAGTGTCGCTCGACCGGCTGCGCGTCGACCTGGCGATCCCACGTGAGCTGGGAATTCACAGCGCCATTCCGATGGTGGGCAGCGACGACGACCTGCCGACCTACGTCGAACGCGAATTCGATTTCCAATTGCGGACCGCACTGGCCACCAATCTGCCCGACCGGGGCAGCTTCGTCGTCATGGTCGGCGGTTCCTCGACCGGCAAGACCCGTTCTTTGTACGAGGCGATCTATCAGCTCGTGCCGGAATGGGGACTGGTGCAGCCGGCCGACGCGTCCGCGCTGCTGGACGTCAAGAACGCACCACCGCGCGAGACCGTGTTCTGGCTCGACGAATTGCAGCAGTATCTCGGCGGTCACCCACCGCTGACCGCGGAGTGCGTGCGCGCGCTGGTGCGCCACGGCAACCTGGTCGTCGGGACGCTCTGGCCGGACCAGTACGCCAAGTGGACCGCCGGCCGCGACGACGTGCACCGGCTGGTCAAGAGCGCCTTCGTGATCCCCGTGCCGGACGCGTTGAACGCTGACGAACGATCCAAGGCGGAGGCCATCGCCGAGCAGGACACCCGGATCCGGGACGCTCTGGAGGCGGGCGAGGTCGGGCTCACCCAGGTCCTGGCCGGTGGGCCACGGCTGGTGATGTGCTGGGAGCAACCCGCCAACGCCTACGCGCGGGCCCTGATCACCGCGGCCGCGGACGCCCACCGGCTCGGTGTGCAGGCCCCGCTGAGTGTGGAGCTGCTGACCGGCGCCATGTTCGGCTACCTGCGGACCTACCAGCGGGTGCGGCCGACGGCCCACTGGATGTCCGAGGCGCTGCCCCACGCCACCGAGCCCCTCTACGGCGACGTGTCACCGCTGTTCCCCGTGGACGACGGCCGGGCGGGCACCCTGGCGGGCTACACGATCGCGGACTACCTGGCGCAGCACGTGCGACGCAAGCGCCGGACCGAGGCCCTACCGCACCACGCTTGGCAGGCCCTGGTGACGCACCTGCGCCAGCCGCAGGACCTGCGGCGTCTCGCGACAAGTGCCCTGGCCCGGCTGCGCTACTGCTACGCCGAGCCCGCGCTGACCCGGCTCGTCGACGAGTTCGACGACGGCCGCGCCGCCGCCGAACTCGTCGACCTGCTGGTCCGGCAGGACCGCCTGGCGGAGGCCGTCGACGTCCTGCACCGCCAGCTGCGGGCCCACCCCCACGACCGGCTGGCCGTCCGGAAGCTGGCCCACGTGCAGGAGCTCTGGCAGCGCGTGGACGAGGTCCGGCCGCCGGCCGGCCGCCGCACCCGCGACATCCCCGCCGCGGTCGCCGACATCCTGGCCGACGGCGGGGTCTGCGACGAGCTGCGCCGGGAGGCGGAGGCCGGCGACACGATCGCGGCCGAGCGACTCGTCGAGCGCCTGGCGGAACGCGGCTGCCTGCGCGAGATCCGCGACCGTGCCGAGCGAGGTGAGGTCCGGGCGGCGGAGGCGCTGGCCGACCTCTACCTGGCCTGGGGCGAGGTGGAGCTGCTGCGCGACCGCGCCGACGCCGGGGACCGCGCGGCCGGCCTGCGCCTGGCGAAGATCCCCCGCCTCTCGGCCCGGCGCGCGGCCGCGCTGTACGAGATCGCCGAGCTGCGGGCGGCGGTCGACGAAGGCCGGCCCGAGGCGGCGCTGCAACTCTGCACCCTGCTGTTCGAGCTGCGCGACGAGAAGAACCTCAAAGCCGAGCTGAACGCCGGCACGACGGGGGCGGCGGAGCGGCTGATCGCCCTGTACACCGCGCAGGAGCATCGGTCGCTGATCCGGCTGCGGGCCTTCGGCCTGGACGCGGACGGACAGCTGGTCACCCCGGAACAGACCCCTTGACCGTACGTGGAAAGGACCATCGATGGCCGCCGAGCTGACCGCCGCGGAATACGCCTACCTGATCATCCTGGAGGCGGAGGGCCGGGAGATCTCCAACAACGAGATGGCCGAGCTCTACGAGGTCCGGCTGAGGAAACCTGACTACGAGAAGCTCAACGCGGACGGCTACGTGATCTCCACGACGAAGCGCAATCCCTTCCGGCACGTCATCACCGATAAGGGCAGCAAAGTTCTCGGCGAGGCGCTGACCATCGACCAGTATCGAGCCGGGGAAGGTGTGAAGCGCTCGGCCGGGGAGCGGCAGCTGTTCTGGGCCGCAATGGTGGCGCAGCAAAAGCTGTTGCTGGCGAAAAGAAACGGCACTTCGGCCGTGATCAAGAAGCCTGAGCCGGCGGATCTGGACGGCAGGATCCGGGCCGCCTACACGAAGCTGGCCGGTGCCCCGGGGGACTATGTCAACCTGACCGAGCTGCGGCCGCTGATCAGCGACGCCTCGAAGGGCGAGGTCGACAAGGCGCTGGTGCGGCTGCTCGACTCTCCCGACGTGCGGCTCGAGCCGGAGCCGTTCGGGCACCGGATCGGGGCCGAGGAGCGGAAGGCTGCCGTGCACATCGGCGGTGAGGACCGGCACAAGCTGGCGATCGGCCTGCGATGAACGAGCAGGAACGCACGGTACTCACCGCGCTCCGGCTCAGCTGGGTGCTGGCGCCGGACGACGTGTGGCGACGCTCGCCGTTCCACGTGGATGGGCTGCACGAGTCTGTGGTCCGTGATGTGCGTGACGGCATTGCGGCGGCCGAGGCCAGCGCCGACGCGAGCCCGATCGGCCTGGTGCTGGAGGGACGGCACGGCACGGGCAAGACCCACCTGCTCGGCTGGGTCCGGGAGCAGGTGCAGCAGCAGGGCGGGTACTTCTTCCTCATCGGTCTGTTCGACGGCCGGGACTTCTGGGACGGCCTGCTGGTCTTCCTGCTCGACGGGATGGCCCGGGAGGTGCCCAACGGCGAGACCCAGCTACGGCTGCTGCTGCGTCGCCTGGCCTCCCGCGTCGGTGCACCCCGGGCCGACCGGCGTGCGGTGATCGGGGAGACCGAGCTGAACCGGGCCGCGCTGGACGCCTTCGTCGGCGGCCTGCGGGAATACGACCGCCACGTCGCCCACCAGTGCCGGGACACGTTGCGGGCGCTGGCTTTGCGCGCCTCGGACAAAGAGGAGCACCAGGACGTCGCGGACAACTACTTTGCGGGCAGCGGGGAGGGCACGGAGGGGGAGCGGCAGGCCTGGGGGATCCGCAACAGGCCCCGGACAGCTCAGGAGATCGTGCACGAGATCTCCTGGCTGCTGGCCACGACGGGACCGTCGGTGATCGCGTTCGATCAGATCGACACCGCCGTCGCCCAGTCGGCCCTGCAGGAGGATCTGGCCAAGTCATCCTCAGGTGAGGCTGATCTGCGTCTGGCAAAGCTGACGGCCGGCCTGGCCAACGGCCTGAGCGACCTGCGGGACACCACGCGCCGCACCCTGACGGTGGTGGCCAGTCTGTCGGTGACCTGGGAGCAGATCTCGGCGCGCGCACCCCAGTCGTTCCCCGACAGGTTCCGCCGCTGCCTGGCGCTGCAGGGCATTCGCACGCCGCAGATCGCGCGCCAGCTCATCGAGAAGCGATTCGCCGCTCGCTTCGCCACCGTTCCGTTCACCCCGCCCTATCCGACGTGGCCCATCAAGGAGCAGGTCTTCGAGGAAGCCACGGAGTACACCCCACGACGCTTGCTGGTTGCCATTGATCGCCACATCCGGGCGTGCCTGATCGACGACGAGGTGCGGGAGCTGAGCCACCTCCGCGACGCCCCGACCGAGGATCAGGTGACCAAGGCGCCGGTCCGGGCGGCCCCCGGCATCTCCGACGACGAGCTCGGCCGGATCGAGGCGCGCTTCGAGAAGCTCAAGCGCAACGCCGACATCACCTCGCCCCTCGAACACGACACCGAGGACCGGACCTTCCCGGCGCTGCTCGCGGCCGGGTTGCAGGCCTGGATCGTCGAGCGCGGCGACGGTGGCGAGAAGTTCAGCATCGATCCGCCACCCAGCTCGAAGCCGGACCTTCATGCTCGCCTCCGCCGGAACCTCGACGAGCGGTCCGAGGAGGAGCGGGAGCGGTCCGCCGACCAGTCCCGCACCGAGGACCAGAGGCACTGGTCGTTCCGGGCGATCAGCGACACCCATCACGGCGTGGCCGCGCTGCACCGCATCCGCCGGGCCCGCACCGCCGCCGGGCTCAATCCGGACGTCGCCAAGCGCAAGCTCTTCCTCCTGCGCAACGGCCCCTGGAGCCAGTCCGCCAAGACCCAGGAGGTCGTCCGCCAGCTCGAACGCGACGGCGGCGTCACCCTCAGCGTCGACGACTCCGACCTGCGGGTCCTCGCCGCCCTGCACGGCCTGCGGGACGAGAACCCGGCCCAGCTGCACGCCTGGCTCGTGCGCTACCGGCCCACCGAGCAGATCACCCTGTTCAAGGAGGCCCTGGCCGACGCCGACGCCTGGACCGGCGAAGCCACACCGCCGCAACGCGCGCCTGAGCCAGATGAGGCGGAGGTGAGGACGAGCGGCTTCACCATCGGCTACGGGGTCGACGACGATGCGCCCGCCCCGCTGTCCCTCGAAGCGTTGCGTAAGCACGCGGCCATCTTCGCCGCCTCGGGTTCCGGGAAGACCGTGCTGCTGCGCCGGCTCGTGGAGGAGTGCGCGCTGCTCGGTGTCTCGGCCATCGTGCTGGATCCGAACAACGACCTGGCGCGGCTGGGGGATCCGTGGCCGGAGCCGCCGACCGGCTGGCGTCCCGGCGATGCCGAGCGCGCGGCCCGCTACCTGGCCGGGACCGAGGTGCTCACCTGGACGCCGCGGCGGGAGTCGGGGCGGCCGTTGAGTTTCCAGCCGTTGCCCGACTTCGCCAGCGTGCTCGACGATCCGGACGAGTTCGGGGCGGCGGTCGAGGCCGCGGTGACCGCCCTGGCTCCGCGGGCCAACCTGGTCGGCCGGACGTCCCGGGTGCATCTGGGTACGGCCGTGCTGCGGCGGGCGGTCGAGCATTTCGGCCGGCAGGGTGGCCGTGACATCCGGGCGCTCATCGCGTTGTTGTCCGAGCTGCCCGACGGGGTCAGCGGGCTCGACGACGCCACCAAGATCGCCGCCGGGCTGGCGCAGACGCTCACCGCCTCGATGGACAACGATCCGATGTTCGGTGGCGGTGGCACCCCGGCGGATCCCGGCATTCTCTTGACCCCGTCGCCCGGTAAGCGGGCCCGGATCTCGGTCATCAGCCTCGTCGGATTGCCCGCGGACGACGCCCGGCAGGGGTTCGTCAATCAGCTCCAGATGGGGCTGTTCGCCTGGATCAAGAAGCATCCGGCCAAGGACCGCCCGCTGCTGGGTCTGCTGGTGATGGACGAGGCGCAGACGTTCGCGCCGTCGGGAGCGATGACCGCGTGCACCCAGAGCACGCTGGCTCTGGCC
This sequence comes from Actinoplanes sp. NPDC048967, assembly GCF_040649415.1. NCBI lineage: Bacteria > Bacillati > Actinomycetota > Actinomycetes > Micromonosporales > Micromonosporaceae > Actinoplanes > Actinoplanes sp. NPDC048967. The sequence continues at coordinate 1,343,979 of NZ_JBEZFL010000001.1, read as the reverse complement.
TCACAGGCCCGCAAGTACGGCCTCGGGCTGATCTTCGCCACCCAGGCGCCGAAGAACCTGCACAACCGCATCCCCGGCAACGCGGCGACGCACTTCTTCGGGCGGCTCAGCGTGCCCATCCAGATCGACGCCGCCCGCGAGATGGCCAAGGTCAAGGGCGGCGACGTGCCGGACATCGGCAACCTCACCGCGGGCGAGTTCTACATCGCGCTGGAGGGCGAGGCGCCGCACAAGACGCGTACGCCGATGTGCCTCAGCCATCACCCGAGCAGCCCGCTGACCGACGAGGAGGTCATGGCCCGCGCGCGGGCCTGAAGTCTTCACTCGTACGGGCGCAGCAGCGCGGCCAGCTCGGCGCGGCCGATCTCCTCCAGGGCGCCGGGCAGGTCGGACAGCCGTCCCCGGTTCTCCAGCCAGCCCCACAATTCACGGGGCTCGTCGCCGGACCGGAACCGGCGCACCTCGTACGAGGGCACCCCGACGACGTCGGCCAGGTCCTGCCAGTCGTAGGTGAGCCGCCGTACGATCTCGAGTTTCACCCGGCCGGGCAGTTCCACCGCGGGCGGCCGGGGCCGGGTCGGGGCGGCCGCGACCGGCAGGAGCTTTCCGAGCAGGGCGAAGAGCACCTCGGCGGACGCCTTGGCGGCGAAGGCCTTGAACCGGTCGTCCTTGGCGAAGTTCGCGTGGTCCATCACGCCCTTGGCGACCAGCCAGTGCGGCACCTGCCGCTCGTGGGCGACCGTGGCGATGGTCGCCGCCTCCATCTCCAGGGCCAGGATGTTGCGCTGGGTGACCTCGAGCCGGTCCCAGATCCGCGGGTCGGCCATGACGGCGCTGCCGCTGGCCATCGGTCCCGGGACGACCACGAACGGCAGTTGTTCCGGCCCGTCGACGTCGTCGTACAGGCGGCGCGCGATGTGGGTCCGGCCGGCATCGGTCAGCGCCCAGCCGGCGCCCTGCCGGGTGATGAGCCCCTTCGACTGGAGCTGCTCCAGCCCCGGCACCCACGTGCCGTGCGGGAAGTAGCGCTTGCGGGCCGGATGCGTCCGCGGGTCCTGATCTTTGTGAAGCTGTTCCAGATACCAGAGCGCCGCCTCCTCCTCTGTCGCGGTGCCGTGGCTCGGCAGGCCCGCGGGATCGAAGTCCTGGACCGCCCGGGCCCACCGGGTGTCCTGCGGGAACTGCTGATGATCGGCCTTGAAGACGTCGCCGTAGTCCTTGCCCTCGTCCCACTCGTAGGCCGGCGCCGCGATGATCACATCGCCCGCGGCGGTGTCACTGGGGTTGCCCGCGCACACCCCGCACATCGCCAGGCAGGTCGGCCCGAGCTTCTCGGTCAGCGCGGTGGTGATGGGGCTGGTGCCCCGGCCACCCATCCGGACCGGGCGGGCGAGCGCCACCGAGAGCCGTACCCCGGTCCCGGGCTCGTAGCCGGCGGTGGCGTAGGGCTGCGGGCCACCGGCCCCGTGCTCCTGCCACGGCGACATCCCGGCCACCGCCTTCGCCGCGTCGTACTCCTCTTTCAGCGCGGTGATGACGAGGACATCCACGCGTGCGCTCTGCTGGGTCATCGGACCGTCCGGGTTCGCGGAGGGACAAGGGACGCTGGCGACTCGACCGCCCGGATCTTAGACCGGGCCGGACCCGATCGGGCGACCGTCACCGGCCGACGGTGGAAATACGGTAGAACCGCGCCTCAGCATGTGTGGGGTGCCCGGCGCCGGCGCGGTGGTGGCGGCCGCTGGTCGGTGCCGGGCACCCGGCCACGGGGGCGGCCGGCGCCACGCCGGCCGGTCCGGCCCCAGGGAGGGACGCGCTGCGCGGGCGCCGGTGACATGCCCGGTAGGGCTCCGGTAGATCGAGATATGACGATGTAACCGTTCGCTCCGGGGGTCGGGAGAGCGCGGGGATCGGGAAAGCGCGACGGCCGATCTGTCGCCGGGGTTCTTGTTACTCTGACAGCAAGGTGGCCGCCATGAACGGACCTCGAATTTCTCGTCCACCGATCGTGATCCTCACCGCCCTGGAGGTCGAGTACGCCGCCGTCCGGGCCACGCTCGCCGATCTCCGTCAGCCGCCGCCGGTTTCCGGCACCCGCTTCGAGGTCGGCTCGCTCGGCGGCGGTGCGGGCGAGGTCGTGCTGGCCCTCACCGGTGCGGGCAACCACGGATCGGCCGTCATCGCCGAGCGGGCCATCCGCGAGTTCACCCCGGCCGCCGTCCTCTTCGTCGGCGTGGCCGGGCGGCTGCACCCCGGCCTGGCGCTGGGCGACGTCGTGGTGGCCACCCATGTGTACGCGTACCACGGTGCTGCCGCCCGTACCGGTGGTCTCAAGTCCCGGCCCCGGGTCTGGGAGATCGACCACGGCATCGATCAGGCCGCCCGCCAGATCGCCCGGCGCGTCGACCGGGCCCGCGATCTCCGCGTGGGCGCGGAGGGCCCGCGGGTGCACTTCGGACCGGTGGCGTCGGGGGAGATCCTGCACGACGCGAAGGTCTCCCAGCCGCTGCGGTGGCTCCGGGAGCACTACGACGACGCGCTGGCCATCGAGATGGAGGCCGCCGGGGTCGCCAAGGCCGGGCACCTCAGCGCGGCTCCGGTGGCCGTCGTGCGGGCGATCAGCGACTTCGCCGACGGCACGAAGTCCGGCACCGACGGCGCGCAGTGGCAGGCGAGGGCGGTGCGCAACGCGGCGACCTTCGCGACCGCACTGGCCGCCGACCTGATCGCGCACCATCCGGCCCGGGCCGGACAGGACCGGTACCGACCGGAGGTTCAGGTGAGCACGAAGGGCGGTAGCCACGGCGCGGTGGCCGGGGTCATCAACGGCGGCGTCCACAACGACCAACGGACCGGCCCGGCCTGGCGCGAGGAAGGAGGCTGGTCGTGAAGGGCGACGGCGGTGGCCCGACGGTCACGGCGAACGGCGGCAGTCACGGCGCGGTGGCCGGCACCGTCCACGGCGGCGTCCACAACAACTACTACCAGGTCCCGCCGGGCGCCTCGCCGTGGGAGAAGTTCGACATCGCGCTGCGCTACCTCGCCTCGGGACAGGCCACGACCGCGCGCAAGCTGCTGGCCGAGGTCACCGTCGAGATCCGCGGCTCGACCAAGGTGTGGTTCCACTGGCTGCTCGCGTACTTCAGTGAGCGGACGCTGTGGGAGCTGTCGCTCGAGGACCGGGCCGCGCTCAAGGCGGCTCTCGACCAGATCGACGAGCTGCCCCGGGAGTACTGGACGCCGGGCATCGAGGCGATCCGGCACCTGGTGTCCGCCAGCAAGTCCCGCGACGCCGACCACGCCGCGATCTCGCGGGTCCGGCACGAGATCGAGGACCTCGACGCCGCGATGCGCAAGGAGGTGCTGCGGCACCTGGAGCGGGTTCTGCAGGGTTCGCTGAAGGACGAGCTGTGGCACGAGGACGTCCGGCAGGCCGGGGCCGGCCGGTGCGCCGAGCGCCGCCGGGAGCGGGTGTGGAAGTTCTTCGAGCCCGACCCGGCGCAGCCCCGGACCCGGCCGGTGCGGCCGGTCGACGTCTCCGGTGGCGACCTGGCCGTCGCCTCGGTGCTGGCCACCGCGGTCTCGGGTGCCGTCGCGATGATCGGCTGGCTGGCGCTGCAGCGCGACGACACCTCGGCGATCATCGCGCTCACGGTGGCCCTGATCGCCGCCGGCGTCGCGGTCACCAACGGCGCGGAATGGCGGTTCCGGGTCGACCGGCTGCGAGCGGAGAAGCGGCAGCTGCGGGCCCAGCGGCTGCCCAGCGACGCGGCTCACCCGGGCGGTTTCACCTATCAGGTGGACCGGCTCTACATGCGGTACGCCGACAGGTACGCCCCCAAGGGTCCCGACCGGGCCGCCTGGCTGGTCGACGCGTACGGGCCGATGAGTCGGCTCCGCGACGAACTGGTGGAGGTCTACCGCGAGAAGCGGGTCAAGGCCGAGGCCGTCAAGTGGCTCATCCGGTTCCAGGTGCGCGAGCTGCGGCGCGAGTGGGACGCCGGGGCGCTCGTCGAGCAGCGTCGCCGCTGGACCGTCCCCGCGGCGGTCAAGGCCCTCACCGTGATCGCGGCCCTGGCAGCGGTGTCCGGCCTGATGTGGGGGATCCAGTCCGCCGCCCGGCAGAACCTGCTCCAGACGGCCGGAGCCCTGGTCGCGGTCGTCGCCGCGGGCTGGACGGTGACGCTCGTCGGGCTGCGGATCCTGGCGGAGAACAAGCGGGTGGTGTTCGACGAGTCCGAACGCGAGCAACGCGAGACGACGTACTGGTTCGAGTACCAGCGGTGGGAGCGGCGGCTCTCCGACCGGCCCCACGACGTGGAGATGGCGCAGTGGCTGGACTGCGACCGCCGGATCCTGTTGCAGCACGCTCTGGCGGCGTACCAGCTGAAGTGGAGCGACATCAGCGCGTACGCGTCGATGGAGGCCCGCGGCGACGGCAGCAGGCGAGCCCGCGCGAAGAACGGCCCGTGGCGGTACTCGCGCTACAAGCTGCTGGTGTTCCTGCTGACCGCCGACGGGGTCCGGCAGATCTCCGTCGACCTGGACTTCGCGCAGACCACCTTCCACCACTGGGAGCGCACCAACTACCGCTACGACGCCGTGGCGGCGGTCCGGGTCACGGCGCTCGACGACGGCGCCCGCGAGTTCCAGCTGTTCCTGGTCAACGGCGCCGACATCGAGGTCGCGGTGACCGAGCCGGGGCAGGCCGGCGCGGACGAGGACTCGCGCATCCTGGCCGACGGCGCGCAGGACGCCACGGGCCTGCGCAACACCCTGTTCGTGCTCGAGGGCGTCGCCGCCGAGGGGCGCAGCTGGTGGGCCGGGCCGGCGTACCGGCGGGCGAGCTGAACCCCGGCCCGCCGGCGGAGCTCACCCGGCGGGCGGGCGGCGCTGGACCCGGTCCTGCTCGGGGACCTCCCCGGCGTCGTACAGCTGCTCCACCCTGGCCCAGACGGCGTCCGCGGCCCGGTCCGGCTCCTGACCCGTCAGGGCCTCGGCCAGCCGGGCCTGCGCCTGGATCTCCAGGTAGGCGGCGTCGACGGTGGCGAAGCATCGCGCCGCTCGCCGGAGCTCCGCGACCTGCTCGGTGCCCCGGCCCCGGGCCCGCCACAGTTCGGCCAGCGACAGCCGGACCCGGCCCTCCAGCAGGGCGTCGGCGTGCTCGTGGGCCAGGGTCACGGCCTGACCCAGCTGGTCCTGCGCCCGGGCCAGGTCCTGCCGGTGCCGGGCCAGGTCACCGAGCCCGTGCAACGCGTACGCGTAGCCCAGGCCACTGTCGCCGACCACCTCCAGCACAGCGGCGAACGACTGCTGCGCCCGTACCGGATCACCGGCGGCCAGGTACGCGCACCCCGACCAGTACCGGGTCTGCGCGATCAAGCGCGGCTTGTCCAGCTCGGCGGCGATCTCGTCGGCGCGGGCCAGGGCGGCGGTCGCCTGATCGTGGTCGCCCCGGTCGAGGTGCACCTGGCCGATGAACCGCAACGTCTGCCAGCGGCCCACCGTGTCGCCGGCGCCCTCGTAGCCGGTCAGCGCCGCGTGGAACAGCGCGAGCGCCTCGGTCGACCGGCCGTGACGGCGTACGGCATTGGCCAGCGTCCGCCGCGCGATCGCCAGACCGTGCTCGTCCTTCTCGGCGCCCAGCAGTTCCACCGCCCGGACGAGGTCGCCGAGGCCGGAGAGCCCGGGCCGGCGCCCCCCGGCGACCAGGGCCGGCTGGCCGAGGCAGGTCAGCACGATGCCCTCGCCGCGGCGGTCACCGGCTTCCCGGCACGCCCGTAATGCCGTCATGTGCGTGTCGTACCAGTCGTCGTGCAGGCTGAGGATCGTATAGAACTCGTGCGCCGAGACGGCCAGGTCCCAGCACAGTGCGGTGAGCCCGAGCCGCGCGGCGAGCTCGACCGCCACCCGTACGGAGAGCCGTTCGGCCTGGAACCACGCGACGGGATCCGCGGCGACCTCGGCGTAGGCATCCTCCGGGAGGTCGGTGCCCGGCACGTCGCTGTGCACCACTTCGAAGTCGCCGCCGTACAGGCGGGCGTGGGCGTGCCGGGTCAGGTCCAGCAACGCCGCGCACACCCGGCGCAGCAGCTCGTCGCGGTCACGCTGGTCCGGGTGTTCGGCGAGGGCGCGGCGGTGGGCGTACTCCCGGGTCAGGTCGTGGAACCGGAAACGGCGCGGCACCGGCGCCGCCGTGGTCTCCACCATCGAGGCCGCGGCCAGTTCGACCAGCGCGGCCCGGCCCTGCTCGGGGTCGTCGCTGAGCGCGGCGGCCGTCCAGGCGCCGAAGGTCGCCAGCGGCAGCAGGCCCAGGTCGACGAACAGGCGCCGGTGCGCCGCCGCGAGCGGGGCCAGGCCGGTGTCGAGCGTGCGGGCCAGGCTGTCCGCGCCGTACGTGTACGCCGCGGGCCCGTGGGTGCGCAGCCGCCGCACCAGCTCGGCGGTGGGCTGAGGATCGTCGTGCACGCGCAGCGCGGCGGCGATCCGCAGCGCCAGCGGCAACCCGCCGCACAACCGCACCACCTCGCGGACCGCCTCGTGCTCCCGGCCCAGATCGATCCTCGACGCCGCCACGACGGACTCGAAGAGCACGGCCGCGTCCGGCTCGGCGAGCGGCTCCAGCGTGCCCACGTGGTGCGCGCCGGCCACGTCGGGCAGGTGGCGCCGGGCCGTGACCAGCACCTTGCAGCCCGCCCCGGCCGGGACCAGCGGATTGATCTGCGCGCCGTCGGCCGCGTCGTCGAGCACCACGAGCATGCGCCGGTCGGCCAGCAGGCTCCGGTAGAGCGCGGCCCGCTCGGCCAGCGACTCCGGCACGACCGGTGCGTCCAGTGAGCGCAGGAACTGCGCCAGGATCTCCGCCGGGGTGGCCGGGTCGGCCGAGGTCCCGCGCAGCTCGGCCCAGAGCTGGCCGTCCGGATAGTCCCCGCGGCGCTGGTGCGCCGCCCGCAGCGCCAGCGCGGTCTTGCCGATGCCGCCGGGCCCGGGCACCACCATGACCCGGTACGGCGAGTCGGGCCCGAGCAGCCAGTACAGCTCGGCGACCAGCGGGTCCCGGCCGACCAGGCCCGGCAGGGCGGCCGGCAGCTGCTTGGGCGCCGTCGGTGCGCTGCGGACCGGCCGTTCGTCCAGGGGGAACGCCCGGGCCACGGCCTCGTCGTTCCCGCTGCCGATCGCATAGGCCAGATCCCGCAGGTCGGCGTCGATGTCGCCGACGGCCGCACCGAACTCCCGCTTGTACCGCTCGTACGCGTCGACGGCCTCCGCCCGGTGCCCGCTGTGGTGGAGAGCCACCATCAGCAGCTTCTGCAACTGGTGATCGGTCGGGAACTCGGCCGCGATGCGCTGCAGGTCGTCCAGCACGCCGCTGAAGTCACGCCGCCGGATCAGCAGGGTGAACAGCCGTACCGCGAGCCGTTTGCGCCGCTGTTGCAGCGCCCGGACCAGCGGGGCCAGCATCGGCGCGGACACATTGGACAACGGCTGCGGCCCGCGCCACAGCCGCAGGGCCTGCCGGAGCAGCTCGGCCTCGTCCCCGGGGCCGGCCTGCTCGGCGGCGGCGGTCAGCTTCTCGAAGGCGAGCAGGTCGAGGTCGTCGTCGCCGGCTCTGAGCTCGTACCCGAAGCGGGGATGGGTGATGAGGTCCTCGGCCCGGCCGATCGGCCGCAGCATCGCCCGCAGCGCCGACACCGCCTTGTGCAGCTGGGCCTCCGCGACGCCGGCCGGGCCCCAGCCCATCCGCAGCAGGTCGCCGTGCGACAGTCGTTTGTTCGGCTGGACCAGCAGCGCAGCGAGCACGTTGAGCTGCCGTCCGGGCGGCAACCTCAGCGGTTGCCCGCTGCGTGGGTCTCGTATCTCCAGCTCACCCAGGACCCCGTAGATCACGTAGTGGACCTCCGCCCCTCACACCGCGTTGATCCCCCGCTCTCCGACCGTAGAAGGCGCGGGCAGTTGCCGCCAGCGCCGAACGGATTACCGCGAAGTCCGGGTAGTCATTCGGAAGCACTTCGGTAGCCGGTCGTGGATGAATTGCGCCACGTCATCGTCGGATGACGGACAGTGTTGAGGTGACCACAGATGATCGATGACCGTCACGGCGGCCTGGCCCGGATCGTGGACACGGAACGACGCCCGTTGCGCCCGATCGGGACATCGGCGTACGAGGTGGCGCGGCGGACCGGTGAGCTGCTGACCGGTCTGCTGCGGCTGCCCGGCGTCCGGCTCTACCAGGGCGTTCGGCTCAACGGCGACCCGCCGCTGCCGTACGCGCTCAGCGCCGGCTCCCGCGTCGTGCTCGTGGACGCGGTCGCCTGGCCACCCGGCTCGTACGCGACCAGCGCCGCCGGCGCGGTGTACTGCGGGGACGTCTACATCGGCCAGTCGGCCCGGCCACTGCTCGCCGCGGTCCGCCGCCTGCGCCGCCTGCAACCCCGGGGCCACCGGGTGAGCGCCGTGGTCGTGGTCCACCCGAGCCTCGACGGCCGCCTGGACCTGCCCGCGGCCACCGGCACCGAGGTGACCTGGATCGCGGCGGGCGATGCCGTGGCCGCCATCCGTGGCCGGCTGCGGTCGGGTCAGCTCCGCCGGGGACCGTCGCGCGCGGTGGCGGCGCTCGCTGCGGCCAGCGGCGGACTGCCTATCGGCTGAGCTGCTCATCGGCCACCTCGTACGGGCGGCCCACGGCCCACACGCGGTCGAACTCGGCGACGAAGTGCCGGAACCAGCGGGCGTCGCGGTCGGCGTACAGCGGCAGGGTCGGCTCCTGCGTGCCGCAGCGGTGTGAGTAGATGTCGACGCGTACCTGTCCGTGCGGGGTCTCCGCGTCCACCGCCACCAGCCCGAACGCCGGGACGAAGTCGAGCAGCCGTACCTGGAGCCGGCCCGGTCCGGCCGCCGCGCACTGGGCCAGGCCCTCGAGCAGGTCGAGGGTGGGCCGCAGCCGGTGCTCGAAGATCGCCGGGCTGTCGGCGATGGTGCTGCGCCGGGCGGCCTCGGCGATGGTCGCGGCCTCCGGCGCGATCAGGGCGATCCGTACGGTGGCGCCGGCGTCGAGCCGCTGCTGGAGGGCCGCGTAGTGGTTGCGGATCGTCCGGGCCAGGGTGACGCCCACGGCGCGGATGTCGTCGGCCGTGCCGAGGTCCAGGTCCACACCGGAGGTGGACGGGGCCAGCAGCCGATCGGCGCTGGCGCGGTCGCTCATCGTCCGGCCCAGCTCGGTGACCGAACGCGCTAGAGCGCCCAGAGTCGAGCGGCCGTGCAGGGAGCTCAACGCGAGCAGTCCGAGGGTGGTGAGGGTGGCACCACCGGTGACCGCGGGCCCGACCACATCCAGGGCGCCGAGCACACCGACGGCTACAGCCACCGCGATCGTCAGGACCAGATCGAGCGCACGAAACATCATGCCATCACCTCAGGGTGTCGGGGGGATACACCCACCGTAACAGACTTAGTGTCCTGTTGACACAAACCCCGGGCATAGTTATTGTGAGTTTGACAGTAAGGCGGATGAGCCGACGGCCGAGGCGGACGACCGGCCCGGGCCCACCCGCCGCACTGGGCAGGCCGGCGTTCCAGCCGGCCCGCCGGGGACCGGCCGCGCGGGGCGCCGCGTGGAGGCCGGCCAGCCTCCGGATCCCGCGTCGTCCGAACGCGGGAGAACGCGAGCGCCGGGTCCCCTCGCCGTCATCACGACTCCATGAAGCTCCGGGAAGGAATCACCATGCCCGCAACCCTGCGCCGCGCTGTGACCCTCGTCGTCACCGCAGCCGCCCTCGCCCTGGGCGCGGCCACCGCCGCGTCCGCCCCCGCCTCCGCCGAGCCGGTCTGCCAGGCCGGCACCAACTGGGACGGGGTCCTGAAGATCTGCCGCTGAACACGGCCCAGCACAAGGTGCCGGCGTCCCTCGGGACGCCGGCACCGCCGTGCGCCCGGCTCAGCGGGAACCGGTGCGCATGATCGGCGGGTTCAACGTGGTGGCCGGCCCGGCCCGGTAGAGCGCCGCCGGCCGGCCCGTGGCCGGCACCCGCTTGGTGTCGGTGGGCTCGACGAACCCCTCGGTGTTGATCACCTTGCGGCTGAAGTTCCGCGGATCCAGCGGCTCACCCCAGACCACCTCGTAGACCGAGCGGAGATCCCCGATGGTGAACTCGGCCGGACAGAACCTGGTCGCCAGCGTGGTCAGCTCCAGCCGCCGGCGCGCATTCTCCACGGCGTCGTCCAGGATGCGGTCATGGTCGAAGGCCAGACTGCCCCGGACCTTGTCGACCGGGATCCAGGCGGCGCTGCTGGCATCCGACCCGGCGGTCGGGATGGGCAGATCCGGCATGATCGCCAGGTACGCGACGCTGACGACCCGGCCCCGGGGGTCACGCTCGGGGTCGCCGTACACGGCGAACTGCTCAAGATGCAGCTGACCGCCGTCGAGGCCGGTCTCCTCACCGAGCTCCCGCACAGCGGCGGCATCGACGTCCTCACCGGTGCGCACGAAACCGCCGGGGAGAGCGGGTTGGCCGGCGAAGGGCTTGTTGCCCCGGGTGATGACTAGCACCTGCAGACTGCCCTCACGAACGGTGAGAACGGCAAGGTCCGTGGCGATGCGCAGCTGCGCATGGTCCCGATTGGTCACGTGCCGAGCATAGCTTGATGTTGTTCTGACATGAACCGCCCTGGCGGCCGGCGATACATTCGGTGGGAACGCGGGGAGGTATTGGTGGACGGCCCTGGTTTCCATGTCGACATCGCTGCGCTGGAGCGGGCGTCGGACGGCATCGTCCGCACTGTCGACGAGCAGAAACGATCGCAGCTCGAGGATGTCGGTAGAGGTGCCGAGATCTACGGCGACGAAGGCCTGCACGGTGCGTTGACCAACTTCTGCGACCGGTGGAGCGACGGGCTGGACCTGCTCACCGAGGACGCGAGGACGGTCGGCGACATTCTGGGCCGCGCCGCGAAGGCGTACCGGGCGGTGGACAACGCGGCGGCCGCTCGGCTGACGACCGACCCGGGAATGCGGGCCGTCGATGGCTGAACTCGGCGAGACAGACGATCCGCGGGCGCTCGTTCCAGGCGACCCCGGCGGAGTGCGCGCCGATGCCGGAACGCTGGGGCGGCGCGCGCAGAATGCCGAGCGTGCCGGTGACGGCCTCATCGACATCGACACCGGCGCTTGGGAGGGCAAAGCCGGGCAGGCGTTCCGCGACAAGTTCAGCTACGAGCCCAGCAAGTGGTACGACGCCGCGAACTGCCTGCAGACCGCGGCGGATGCCTTGTCGACGTATGCGGCAACCCTGGAATGGGCTCAGGGCCGGGCGGCGGAGGCGATTCGGATGTGGCACGCGGCGCAGACTGCGTCGCAACGCGCCCGGCAGGCGTACGACCAGGTGGCAGCGCAGGCCACGACGGCCCAGGCCATTGCGCCGTTCATTGATCCTGGGGATGCCGGCCGCCAGGCCGCGCATGATGCTCTCAGCGGCGCTCGACGCCAGGTGGCGGAGCCCGCCGGTGCGGCGGCCCGCGTCCTGAACGCCGAGGCGAACGCCGCGCCGGAGGAGAGCGGCTGGCTCGACGACGTAGGGGACTTCTTCACCGATGTCGGCGCCGATGTCGTCAACTCGCTGGCCTCGGTCGGCAACGCGATGCTGCACCATCCGGGTGAGGTGGCCGCCGCGGCAGCGGGGATCGGGCTGACGATGGTGAGTGCCGGCGGTGACGGCCTCGGGCTGGCTCTCGACGCGACCGGCGTGGGGGCGGTGGCGGGCGTCCCGCTCAACATCGTCTCGACCGCCGGCATCGTGGCCGGCGTCAGCATCACCACCGCCGCGGGGGCGTCACTGCTCCAGCACGCGGCGACCGAGGACGCGGTGTCCCCGATGCGGGGCAGCACTCCGGCGCGGTCGGCTCCCCGCAAGACCGACCGGATCAAGGAGCACCTGACCGAGAAGGACCTCGACGCCGCCCGGCGGGAGTTGGACGGCGAGGTGGTCGCGCGTAAGCCGGACGGGACCCCGTGGGATCACGTCGACGAGGTGCGCAACGCGCAACGCGGTCTGGTCAACCGCATCCGTCAGCTCAAGCGGGAGGTCGGTGACCCGCACCTCTCCGCAGCGGAACGCGCCGATGCCCAGGCGGAGCTGGGGGAGGCCAGCCGCCTGCTGGACCACTCCGAGCAGTATGTTCCCCGTATCAACCCGTGATCTGCATTGGTCCGACGAAGGCGAAGGAGCACCTGTGGCGGACACGCGAGAGTTGTCCCTCGAGCAGATCGAGGGCAGCGCCTGGGGCGATGCGCCGGCTGATGCCAGCACCTTGATCTCGACGGTGCACCGTCTGCGCCGCCAGCCGGTCGGTAGCCTGGACGCGGAGGATCTGCGCGTGCTGATCGGTCAGCGGGTGGGTCTGCCGGTGCTGGTGTCCCGCGCGTTGGACCTGCTGCAGAACGACCCGCTGGTGGAGGGCGCCTACTACCCGGGCGACCTGCTCGCCGCAGTCCTGCGGGTGCCGGCCGAACACTGGTCGGCGCGCCCGCAGGAACTGGCCCGGCTCCGCGCTCTCCTGCCGACGGTGGACCTGGACGACATCGACGACGACCTCCGCGCGGACGTCGTCGCCTTCCGATCTCAAGCATGACAAAGCCCGGCCGATCGCAGCGGATCGGCCGGGCTTCTCCGGTCGTAGCGGGATCAGGCGAGGTCGAAGCGGTCCAGCTCCATGACCTTGGTCCAGGCCGCGACGAAGTCCGTCACGAACTTCTCCCGGGCGTCCTGGCTGGCGTAGACCTCGGCGAGCGCCCGCAGCTGCGAGTTCGAGCCGAAGACCAGGTCGACCGCGGTGGCGGTCCACTTGACCTCGTCGGTGGTCACGTCGCGGATCTCGTACACGTTCTCGTCCGACTGCGACGTCTTCCACCGGGTGCCGGGGGAGAGCAGGTTGGCGAAGAAGTCGTTGGTCAGCACGCCCGGCCGGTCGGTGAGGACGCCGTGCTGCGACCCGCCGACGTTCGCGCCCAGGGAGCGCAGGCCGCCGATCAGGACCGTCATCTGGGGCGCCGTCAGGTCGAGCATGTAGGCGCGGTCGATGAGCAGGACCTCGGGCTGGGTCTTCTCGCCGGGGCGCAGGTAGTTGCGGAAGCCGTCGGCGCGGGGCTCGAGGACCCGGAAGCTGTCGGCGTCGGTCTGGTCCTGGCTCGCGTCGGTGCGGCCCGGGTGGAACGGCACGGTGATCTCGACGCCGGCGTCGCGCGCCGCCTTCTCGACCGCGGCCGAGCCGGCCAGCACGATCAGGTCGGCCAGCGAGATCTTCGCGCCGCCCGCGTTGTTGAACTCCTGCTGGATGCCCTCGAGGGTGCCCAGCACCGTCGCGAGCTGCTCCGGCTGGTTGACCTCCCAGTTGCGCTGCGGCTCGAGGCGGATCCGGGCCCCGTTGGCGCCGCCGCGCTTGTCGGTGGAGCGGAAGCTCGCGGCCGACGCCCAGGCGGTGGAGACGAGCTGGGCGGTGGTCAGGCCGGACTCCAGCACCTTCGTCTTGAGGGCGGCGATGTCGGCGTCTCCGACGAGCTCGTGGTCGACGGCCGGCACCGGGTCCTGCCACAGCTGCGGCTCGGCGACCCACGGGCCCAGGAAGCGGCTGACCGGACCCATGTCGCGGTGCAGCAGCTTGTACCAGGCCTTGGCGAAGGCCAGCGCGAACTCGTCCGGGTTCTCCAGGAAACGGCGCGAGATCTTCTCGTACGCCGGGTCGAAACGCAGCGACAGGTCGGTGGTGAGCATCGTCGGCTTGTGCTTGCGGGCCGGGTCGTACGCGTCCGGAATGATCTCCTCGGCGTCCTTGGCGACCCACTGCTTGGCGCCGCCGGGGCTCGTGGTGAGCTCCCACTCGTAGCCGAAGAGGATCTCGAAGAAGCGGTTGCTCCACTGCGTGGGGCGGTCGGTCCAGGTCACCTCGAGACCGCTGGTGATCGTGTCGGCGCCCTTGCCCGCGCCGTACGTGCTCAGCCAGCCCAGGCCCTGCGTCTCCAGGTCGGCGCCCTCCGGCTCCGGGCCGACGTGGTTGTCGGCCGGGCCGGCGCCGTGGGTCTTGCCGAAGGTGTGACCGCCGGCGATCAGCGCGACGGTCTCCTCGTCGTTCATCGCCATCCGGCCGAAGGTCTCCCGGATGAAGTGGGCCGCCGCCCGGAAGTCCGCGCTGCCGCGGGGACCCTCGGGGTTGACGTAGATGAGGCCCATCTCGGTCGCGCCGACGTCCTCGGCCATCTCGTTGTCGGAGACGTACCGCTCGTCGCCGAGCCAGGTGTCCTCGGGGCCCCAGAAGATCTCCTCGGGCTCCCACACGTCCTGGCGGCCGAAGCCGAAACCGAAGGTCTTGAAGCCCATCGACTCCAGGGCCACGTTGCCGGCCAGCACGAGCAGGTCGGCCCAGGAGATCTGCTGGCCGTACTTGGCCTTGACCGGCCACAGCAGGCGCCGGGCCTTGTCGAGGTTGGCGTTGTCGGGCCAGCTGTTGAGCGGGGCGAACCGCTGGCCGCCGTCGCCGGCGCCGCCGCGGCCGTCGTGGATCCGGTACGTGCCCGCGGCGTGCCAGCTCATCCGGATCATCAGGCCGCCGTAGTGGCCGAAGTCGGCCGGCCACCAGTCCTGCGAGGTGGTGAGCACCTCGGTGATGTCGCGCTTGAGGGCGTCGACGTCGAGCTTGGCGAACTCCCGGGCGTAGCTGAAGTTCTCCCCGAGCGGGTTGCCCTTGGACGAGTGGGCGTGCAGCACGGACAGGTCGAGCTGGTTGGGCCACCAGTCCCGGATCGTGTGCGGCCGGCCGCCGGTCTTCGGCGTCGGCGAGTCGATCGCCGGGTTCTCGCTCTCACTGCCGGTCGCGGTCACCGAGTCGTGCGCGACCGGGCAGCCTTCCGCCGCCATCTTGTCCACGCCCTGCGCGCTCGCCGGGGCGTTGTCCTGGGTGTCGCTCATCTGTTTCCTTCCGAACTGGCGGATCCTTGGGCAAGGCGTTCGGTCGCGCAGTCGGGGCAGGTGCCCCAGTAGACGACCTCCGCCTCGTCGACCACGAAGCCGTGGTCGTCGGAGGCGGTGAGACAAGGGGCATGACCGACCGCGCACTCGACGTCGGCGATGGTGCCGCAGGAGCGGCACACGACGTGGTGGTGGTTGTCTCCCACCCGGGACTCGTAGCGAGCCGTCGCGCCGGCCGGCTGGATGCGCCGGATCAGGCCGGTCTCGGTGAACGCGCGCAGCACGTCGTAGACCGTCTGGTGGGAGATCGCGGGATGCTCGGCCCGGACCAGCGCGATCACCGTGTCGGTGTCGACGTGCGGATGGTCCCGCAGCGCGGCCAGCACAGCCAGCCGTGGCCGGGTCACCCGCAACGAGACCGCCCGCAGCTGAGTCTCGAAGTCGGGCGTCACCTGATCAACGTAGAGGCTTTTCTGGAATAGTTCAAGTTTACGCGGTCAGCCCAGCGTGGCGGGTTCAAGTATGCGCGGTCAGCTCAGCGTGGCGGCGGCGTTCACCGCCAGCTGCCGGTTGAGCTGGTCGGCACGGTTCACGCCGATGGCGTCGGTGTCCTGCTCCCAGCCGCGCGGCAGCTCGACGGAGATGCCGCCGTGCTCGGCGACCCAGGACGCCGTGGCCTCGGCAGTGCCACCGGCCGCCTGGATCTTGGCGAGGGTGCCGGTCTGGAACTGGATCGGATGCCCCGCCGCGGCGCCGGAGATCATGTGGTCGTACATGCCCTGGTAGTCGGGGCGGGTCTGCTCGAGCACGCCACCGGTCCGGCGGGCGATCAACGAGTTGTTCTCCCAGACCCCGAACGCCCCCATCGTGGTCCGCTGGTAGTCCATGAGCTGCACGGTGACGGCGGGGTCGGTCTCCATCCGCCCGCTCGCGGCGATGAACTGCCAAGGGTTGTACGCCACCGAGGAAGTGATGCCCATGGGGGAGAAGGTGTCGTGGTGGACGGCGATCACCGTCTCCAGCGCCGCCCGGTCGGCCGCGGCGGTGTACCCCCGGTCGAGCGCCTGCTTCCGGTTGGCCGCCACCCCGAGCTGCTTGACGCACGGCTCGGCGAAGACGGTGCACGTCCCGGAAACGGTCACCTCACCCCAGAGCGGCTCGTCCTCCAGCGCGGCGGCCAGCCCGGGCAGGAAAGCGCTGTACGCGGCCAGGAAATCCTCCGCCCACCACACCGGTACGTCGTACAGGTCAGGCTCGACCGCGTCGGGATCCTCCCACTTGCACATCGGCCCACCGCCGAGCGCGAGCGCCCAGCCGGGCGACTGCCAACCGGCGAGCAGGCGCAGCTTGAGCCGGGAGTAGCCGCGCTGCCGGGCAAGGTCGGCCGCGGCCTGGAGTTTCGCCAACGCCGGGCTGCTCAGATCGCCGCCGGGTTCGGGCTGGGCCTCGGCCCAGGTGAGCGGCTGGACGAAGCCACGCAGGCGGGCCGCGCTCGCGTCGCGGACCAGCACCGGATCGCGGACCAGCAGACCGGTGACGCGGCCGCGCATCGGGGCGGCGCCCGAGGCCGCCCCCGCGGCAGTGCCGAAGGTCGGATCGGCGGCCGGCGTGGCGGTGCCGAAGGCGGGATCGGCGGCCGGCGTGGCAGTGCTGACGGTGGGCGCGGCAGCGGCGAATGCCGGTGAGGTGACGACGCCGGCGGCGGCAAGGGGCACGCCGGCGGCGACGGTCAGAAATCCACGGCGATTCATGTCCGGCGACGCTATCAGTCCGCGGACACCGGCGAGGGGTACCCGGACGGGTGCCCGTCCGCGGAACCGCCATGGGTACGCGGACCGCGTCCTAAGGTGAACCTATGGACTATCAGGTGAGCGTGAACGTGGAGAAGATCGCGCAATGGCAGGTACGCCTGAGCGGCCTCGCCGACGCGCACAAGGGACAGCCGATCGAGACGCACCTGCGGGCGGTCGCTGCTGAGCTGTACGCCGAGGTGCCGGAGGAGTGGTGGGCCAGCCAGCCCGCGCCGTTGGACAACCGAGTCCGCAACAGCTGAGAGTCGCCGCCCATCCACTGCCGGAGCGCGGCCGGCGCAGCGGTTGCCGGCGTCTTCAATCGCGACGATCGTCTCCCGTGCCAGGGCCGGAAAGGCGCTTGGTGCGGCGCCGCCTGGGCGTCTTCGAGCGGGACGGTACAACTGAGTTCGCCGCACTGGACGGCTTCCTCGGCTGTTGGCGGCGCAGCGGTGATGACGATCATCGTGGGCACTGGTGAGGTCACTCCGCCGGGTGTCGCGACCGGGTAGGTCGCTTCGAGCGTTACGGCCCGGCTCGGACAGCTGGTTGCATTCGCGTCCTCGTGTGCTTGTGTGGCCGGGACGTGTTCGTGTGCTCGCGCGGCCGGGACGTGTTCGTGTGCTTGCGCGGCGGGGACGTGCCTGTGTGGTCGGGACGTGCTTGCGTAGTTGGGGCGTGTTCGTGTGCTTGCGCGGCGGGGGCGTGTTCGCGCGCTCGCGCGGCCGGGACGGATTCGCTTGCTCGTATGGCCGGGACGTTTCCGCGCGCTCGCGTGGCCGGGGCGCCTCCGCGCGCGCCTCGGTCGTCTGCCGCGCCGGCTGGCACTACGCCGCGCGATCCGGTCGGTTGCCTCGCGAGGGGTTCCTGGCCGCAGGAACGCTGCTGCGGCCGTGCCCTGGCACCAGCCGCCGGTATCGCGCCGGGTTCGCGCCTAAGTCACTGCCTCCCGTTCGGCTGCGGTGCCGGCCGGTCGCTCACGGTCCGATGCCGACATTCCCGCCAGCAGGTGCCCCCGCCGGTCGTCCCCGGTGGTGAGCTGCCAAGATCTGTCACGCCAGGCGCAGCTCTGGATTTCCGGGCGTGTCGATCATGCTCGAACCCCGTATCCAGCTGCGGAGATGCGCACCGCCGACGATTTCAGCGGCATTTCGGCGGGGTGACGCCGACCCCCGCAGGATTCGGACTTTTTGGTTTGTAATCTTTACTTTCGTCGATGGCAAACATAGATTGCTGTCATCCGACGAAAGTTGTGGCGGTCGATGCGGAAAGCGCGGCCCCACCGTGGACATCCCTCGATCTTCTGCACCCCGTGACCGGTTGCGAACAGGTGGGCGAGACGCATGGAAGACAACGTTGTCAGCTGGCCTCGGAAGAACGTCTCACGGCGTTCGCTGGTCGTCGGTGGCGCCTTGGGGTTGACCTCAGCTGCCGGTGGTGCGGCTGCACTGCGCGCTGAACCGGCGCGGGCCGCGGCCGGTGCTACCCGCAAGATCACCATCTACGCCGAGGCGTTGCCGGGTGGGCTCTTCGGCTACGGGCTGGCCCCCGGCAAGGCCACCGTGCCGGGTCCGGTGCTGGAGATGTGGGAGGGCGACACCCTCGAGATCACCCTGGTCAACACGACCAACCAACGGCTCTCCATCCACCCTCACGGCGTCGACTACAGCACCGATTCCGACGGTAGCCCGCTCAATGATTCCTTCAACAAGCCGGGGGAGACCCGCACTTACGTGTGGCGGTCGCGGGAGATGTTCGCCGCCGAGGGGCGCCGGTTCATGCCCGGCAGCGCCGGCTACTGGCACTACCACGACCATGCGATGGGCACCGATCACGGCACCGGCGGAGTCGCCAAGGGACTGTACGGCGCTCTGATCGTGCGGCGCCGCGGCGACATCCTGCCTGAGAAGCAGTTCACCGTCGTCTTCAACGACATGATGATCAACAACCGGATGGCGCCGGACACGCCGATGTTCGAGGCGAATCTCGGGCAGCGCGTCGAGTGGCTGGCGATCGGCCACGGCGGCACGTTCCACACGTTCCACCTGCACGCGCACCGCTGGGCCGACAACCGCACCGGCATGCTCGAAGGTCCCGCTGATCCGGCTCAGGTCATCGACAACAAGGACCTCAACCCGGGCAGTTCCTTCGGTTTCCAGGTGCTGGCGGGCGAGGGCGTCGGGCCCGGCGCCTGGATGTACCACTGCCACGTGCAGTTCCACTCCGACGGCGGGATGGCCGGGATCTTCCTGGTCCGTAACGCCGACGGCAGCATGCCGCCCGGTGCCGAGGAGGCCATCCACCGTTTTCAGGGTCACGTCCACACAGCGCAGCACGGCTGACGAGCAAGGGGGCTTGGGATGAGACGAGGACTACTCCTGCGGAGGGCACTGGCTGTGGCCGTGCTCATGGTGGGCGGGTCGGCTGCGGTCGCGCACGCCGCTCCGGCCGTACGGGAAAATGCCGTGGCCGTGGAAGTGCTGGTCTTTCACGGGCCGGTCGCGGAGCAGCAGGATCCGGTGGCCCGCGCGGCCCAGGCGATCAAGGAGCTCGGGCAGGCGGACGGTATCGCGGTCACCGAGACCACCGACCCGGCGACGTTCACGCCCGCCACGCTCGCCCGGTACCGCGCGGTCGTGTTCCTGTCGGCCGCCGGTGCCGCGCTCAGCCGGCCGCAGGAGGACGCGCTGCAGAGCTATGTGAAGGCGGGCAACGGTTTCGTGGGCATCGCCGACGCGGCGAGTGCTCAGCTGGACTCGGCCTGGTTCACCGGGCTGATCGGCACCCGGCCCGCCGGCAGTGTCCCGGTGCCCGAGCCGGTCGCCAAGGTGACCGCGAGCGGGGAGAACGCGCCCAACGAGACCAAGGAAAAGCTGATTGATGGTGACGCGAACACGAAGTGGCTGGTGCGGACACCAACCGCCTGGGTCGCGTACGAGCTGAACAAGCCCACCGCGGTCACCGGATACTCGCTCACCTCCGCCAACGACTTCGTCGGCCGGGACCCGAAGGACTGGACCCTGCAGGGCTCGGCCGACGGCACCACCTGGTCCGATGTGGACAAACGTTCCGGGCAGACCTTCCCGGACCGTTTCGTCATGCGCAGGTTCGAGGTCACCGGCGCGGCCGAGTACAAGCACTACCGCCTGAACATCACCGCCAACGGCGGCGAACCGCTGATCCAGCTGGCCGAGCTGCGGCTGTTCACCGGCGCGACGACAGCGCCGCAGCCGCCGGGCGTCAACGAAGCGGTCGTGGACATCCTCGACCGGCAGCACCCGGCGACGAAGAGCCTGCCGACGACGGTCAAGCGCGCCGATCGCTGGTACAACTGGGATCCGAACCCGGTCGGCGCCGTGCACACGGTCGCGCAGGTCGAGGAACGCTTCTACGACCCCGGACCGAGCGCCAACGGGCCGTTCCACCCGGTCTCGTGGTGCCGCGACTACGACGGCGGCCGGTCCTTCTACACCGGCATGGGTCACACCGAGGGCAGCTACGGCGAAGCCGCTTTCCGCACGCACCTCGCCGGCGCACTGCGCTGGACCACCGGCGTCGAACGCGGTGACTGCCAGGCCACCATCGCCGCCAACTACAAGGTCGAACGGCTCACCGCGGCCAACAAGACCGGCGAGCTGGACCAGATCGGCGAGCCGCACGGGCTTACCATCGCCGACGACGGCACCGTCTTCTACGTCGGCAAGGCCGCCTGCCCGAGCGGACCGGTCGTGGACTGGGCGGATCCCAAGGTCGGCCTCGGCTGCGGCACCATCCACGCGTACGACCCGAAGACCAAGCAGGTCAAGCTGTTGACCACGTTGCCGGTGATGGGCAACCGGGGCAGCGGCTCCGAACTGGTCAAGAACGAGGAGGGCCTGCTCGGCATCGTGCCCGACCCGGCGTTCGCGACCAACGGCTGGCTCTACGTCTACTGGATGCCGCACGACTCCATCGACCGGGAGAAGCGGATCGGCCAGCGGACCATCTCGCGGCTCACCTACGACAAGGCGACCCGGACCATCGATCAGGCGAGCCGCAAGGACCTGCTGAAATTCCCGGTGCAGATCCACAGCTGTTGCCACGCCGGCGGCGGCATGGCTTTCGACAAGCAGGGCAACCTGTACGTCGGATCGGGCGACAACAACTCGTCGGAGGGCTCGAGCGGCTACTCCGGCAACAACTGGACCGCCGAGTACCAGGGCGTCTCGTTCCAGGACGCCCGCCGGACCTCGGGCAACACCAACGACCTGGCCGGCAAGATCATCCGGATCCACCCGGAGGCCGACGGCACGTACACGATCCCGGCCGGAAATCTGTTCCCGCCCGGCACCGACAAGGCCCGCCCGGAGATCTACGTGATGGGCGTGCGCAACATCGCCCGGCTCGCGATCGACCCGGAACGCCAGTGGCTGACCGCCGGCTGGGTCGGCCCCGACGCCGCCTCGCCGAGCCCGACGCTGGGCCCGGCCAAGTACGAGACCGCCACGATCATCACCTCGGCGGGCAACCAGGGCTGGCCGTACTGCATGG
This sequence comes from Actinoplanes sp. NPDC048967, assembly GCF_040649415.1. Lineage (NCBI taxonomy): Bacteria > Bacillati > Actinomycetota > Actinomycetes > Micromonosporales > Micromonosporaceae > Actinoplanes > Actinoplanes sp. NPDC048967. The sequence continues at coordinate 1,322,702 of NZ_JBEZFL010000001.1, read as the reverse complement.
GCGACAAGCAGCCGTACCGGGACCGCAGCAGCACCGACGCCACCGTTCTGACCGGCTGGTACGACTGCGACAACCTCAAGAACGAGTCGCCGCGCAACACCGGCCTGGTCGACATCCCGCCGGCCCGCGACAACATGATCTGGTACGCGCCCGACGGCGGCGGACCGGTCTTCCCGCCCCGGGCCGACGGCAGCGGCATCCCCACCTACGTCAAGGCCGACGCGACCTACACCCAGCCGTACCTGCGCGGTGGCGGTCAGGCGATCATGTCGGGTCCGACGTACCACCGCGACCTGGTGGACACCGCCAGCGGTGTCGCCTGGCCGCAGTACTGGGACGACAAGTGGTTCATCGGCGACCAGTCGAACGCCGCGAACCGGGTCGCGGTCACCGTCGACCCGGCCGGGGTTCCGCGGCAGGCACCGCCGGTCTTCGGTGAGTCGCTGCGGGCCATCATCCCGAGTGGCAACGGCGACGCCCGGCTGCAGAGCTGGATGGACGCCAAGTTCGGCCCGGACGGTGCGCTGTATCTGCTGGACTACGGCGGCGGCTTCTTCAGCCTTCATGCCAACCAGAAGCTGATCAGGATCACCTATCAGGGCGGTGCGCCGACCCCGGCACCCACCGCGTCCTCGGTCGCCGTCCAGAACAAGCCGCTGACCGTCGCGTTCTCGGGGTCCCGGTCCGGCGGACTGTCGTACCGCTGGGAGTTCGGCGACGGCGGCACCTCGACCGAGGCCAACCCGCGTCACACCTACGCCAAGGTCGGCAAGTACACCGCCAAACTGACGGTGACCTACGCGGGTGGCGAGACAGCGACGACGCAGGTCGCCGTGACGGTCGGCTGTGCGACGCCGGACGCCCGCACCACAGTGTGGGTGGACGAGACCGACACCGTGGTTCCGAACAGGACGGTCGGCGAAGGCTGCACCATCAACGATCTCATCGACGACGAGAGCAACTGGGCGGACCACGACAGCTTCGTGCGGCATGTCACCGCGGTCACCCGTACCCTCGATCTCACCAGCCGCGAAGCCGGCGCCCTGACTCGCGCGGCAGCCGGATCGGCTGTCGGCCGGCCCGGGCACAAGGGCTACGAACCGCTGTACGACGGCACGGCCCAGTCGCTGCTCGGCTGGGAACAGGCACCCGCCGGGCAGTTCACGATCCAGCCGGACGGCTCTCTGCGGTCCAGCGGCGGGCTCGGGATGCTCTGGTACACCAAGCCGTTCGGCGACTTCTCCCTCAAACTCCAGTTCCGGGACGTGGCCCCGGGTACGGCCCGTGCCAACAGCGGCGTCTTCACCCGGTTCCCGGACCCGCGCATCCCGCTCGATGAACGCCCGCCGGGCAGCTGCGGCACCACGGGCTCGGCCCGGACGTCGCAGGCGTGGGTGGCCATCTACTGCGGGCACGAGATCCAGCTGTACGACGGCGACACCGGCGAACCGCAGAAGACCGGCTCGATCTACAACTTCGACCCGGTGACGCTCGCCGACGCCCGGGTCACCGCGAAGAACGTCTGGAACACCTACGAGGTGCGGGTCGTGGGCCAGCACTACACGATCCTGCGCAACGGCGTGGTCATCAACGAGTTCGACAACACGCCCGGCAAGCAGTCCTCCCGCGCCGGTGATCCGCCGACCGATCTGCGGCAGTTCACCAGCGGCTTCATCGGGCTGCAGAACCACAGCGACACCGACCTGATGGACTTCCAGAACATCCGGGTGAGGCCCCTATGATCCGCTTCTTCAAGGTGGCGCTGCTCGGCCTCCTGCTCGTGGTGTCCCCGGTGGCGGTCTCTCCGGCCGCCGCCGCGGGAACCCTGACCTGGACGGCTGATGACGACATCACCCGCTACAAGTCGACGCCCGCCTCGGCCACCGCGGGGGCGACGACGATCGTGTTCGAGAACAGCGCGGCTACCGGCAACACCACCGGCATGCCGCACACGCTCACCTTCGACACCACCAGTGAGGGTTACAACCATGATGTGAACCTGAACATCCTGGCGAGCCCGTTCGACACGAACAACGGCCGGCACCAGGCGACCGTCACCCTGACCCCGGGCAAGTACCGCTACTTCTGCTCGATCCCGGGGCACAGCTCGATGGTCGGCGAGCTGGTCGTCACCGATGGCGGTGGAGGCGGGGACACCACAGCGCCCACTGTCTCCGCGCAGGTCTCGGGAGAGCGAAACGCCGCCGGTGACTACCTGGGCAGTGCGACGGTGACGGTCTCCGCCTCCGACGCGGGTTCGGGCGTCGACACGGTCGAATATCAGGTCGACGACACGAGTTGGACGCCGTACTCGGCTCCGGTGACGGTCACCGCCATCGGTGACCACTCGGTGCAGTTCCGGGCCACCGACAAGGCGGGCAACGCCTCGGCGGCCGGCTCGGTCTCCTTCACGGTGGTCGAGCCGGGGCCGGGGGAGGACACGACTCCACCGGTGGTCACCTCTCAGGTCACCGGCGACCGGAACACCGCCGGACAGTACGTCGGCAAGGCCACCGTCACCATCACGGCCACCGACGCGGAGTCGGGGGTGAAGACGATCGAGTACAACGTGGACGGTGGTGCGTTCGCGGCGTACACGGCGCCGGTCGTGGTCGACACGGTCGGGTCGCACATGGTGCACTTCCGGGCCACGGACGCCGCCGGCAACACCACGGCCGAGCAGATGGCCAGTTTCACCGTGGTCGCCGCGCCGGTTCCTGACACCACGGCGCCGGTGACTTCGGCGGCGGTGCGTACCGAGGCGGACGGCAGCGCGGTCGTGACGGTCACGGCCTCGGATGCCGGATCGGGGGTCGCCTCGATCGAGTACGCGCTCGACTCGGGCGCCTGGACGGCGTACACGTCAGCGGTCGCCGTCCGGGCACCGGGCGCGCACACCCTGCGCTACCGGGCCACCGACGCAGCCGGGAACGCCGCGGCGGAGAAGTCGGTGACCTTCACGGTCGTGCCGCCGACGACCGGCGACTGCCCGGTCCCGGACACCCGCGCCACGGTGATCATCGGGGATCAGGACACCGGCATCGCCAACGCCGACACCGGCAACGGCTGCACGATCAACGACCTGATCGCCGAACACGCCGGCTATCCGACCCACGCCGCCTTCGTCCGGCACGTCGAAGCGGTCACGGCGCCGCTGGTCGCCGCGGGCCGGCTCACGGCCCGCCAGCAGGGAACCATCGTGCGGGCCGCGGCCCGCTCCGACGTCGTCAAGGGAGTACAGCGATGAGACGTACCGCCGCGAAGCTGGCCACCGTCACTGCCGTCGTCACCGCCGCGGCGCTGACGATCGCCCCCACCAGCGCCAGCGCCGACCTGGTCACCCACTGCGTCGGCACCGGCGGCGCGGTGACCGTGCCGAACGACCTGCTGGTGCCGGCCGGTAAGTCGTGTGCGCTGACCGGCACGACCATCACCGGCAACGTCAGCGTGGCCGCGGGCGCCAACCTCGTCGTGACCGGCGGCCGCATCAGCGGCGAGATCCAGGTCGCCGCGGACGGCTATCTGGACGCCGGCACGACCGCCATCGGCGGCGGCATCGAGCTGGCGTCCGGCGGCTACGGCGTGTTCCTCAAGGACACCGGAACCGGCTCGATCACGGTACGGCCCAAGGGATCCGCCACGAACGACAGCTTCCTGTTCGTGGAGAACGCGGCCGTCGACGGCACGGTGACCGCAAGCGCGGGTGAGATCCGGCTCGACCGGAACACGGACGTGACCGGCAACGTGAGCACGACGGGCAGCTACTACACCGACGTGCACGACTCATTCGTCGACGGCACGCTGTCGGTCCTCAACAGCGCGACCGGAAGCGTGGTCTGCGGCAGCGCGGTCCGCGGCCGGGCCACGTTCGCGGGCAACCTCGGCGGCGTCCAGCTGGGCCCGAACGGCACCTTGGACGGGTGCGCATCAGGTGGGTACTGGGGTCGTGACGTGAGCATCAGCAACACCACCGGCGGGGTGAATGTTGACGACAACATCATCGACGGCAAGCTGACGACAACATCCAACACGCCGGCGGCCAAGGTGGCGGCGAACAACCGCATCCGCGGCGGCGTCGCGGGGGAGCAGGGGTCGGCGGCGGCTCGGGTGTCGGCCAAGCGCAGCTTGCCGGAGCGCGAGGCGAAGGGCGAGGAGCGCGCCGCGGCGCGGACATCCTCAGCGGTCCAGGAAGCGGACGCGGCGGGAGACGCCGGACTCTGATCGGCAGGTGGCCCGGGGATCAGGCGATCCCCGGGCCGGCCTCCGTTCGACTGGACGCACATTTGCCCGGTCGTTAGCCGAGCGGCCCGTAGCCGTGGGGGTCCAGATGCTCGTCGCGGACCAGGTCTTCGGTCGAGCCGCCCTCCGCCCCCGTCAGGACGGAGACATCAGGTCCGCGGAGGCTCGCGCCCGTCGATGCCGTCAATCTCCCGGAGCCGGAGCCGGAGCCGGAGCCGGAGCCGGAGCCGGAGCCGGAGCCGTCGGGCCGAGCCGGCGGAATTCCACCTCGAACGTATAGGCCCGGTCGGCCGCCAACTGGTACTGCGGCAGTACACCCGGCCCGCATGAGGCAGACCCGAGCCCGTTCTGGCCGAGGTCAACATTGAGGTGCACCCGGTCGGACGGCTTCAGCTCGTACGGGTGCCGGGCCGCGGCCAGGTCCGCGCTCGTCCAGCGCCGCGCCGTCAGCTCGAACGTCGGGCGGCCGGTCATCTCCAGACCTGTGCCGTCCGGTGCGGTGATGCGGGCCCAGCGCACGCCGGTGCGGTTGCCGTTCTCCTGAGGGTGGACGTACGGCGTCTGCATCTCGTCCACCCGCAGGCGGTACCGGCCGAACCGCACCGCCTGCCGGCTGTCGGCGTACGCCTCGCCCGGGCCGTCGCCGAGCCACTCCACCACGTCCAGGTCCGCCGGGACGGCCAGGTGCAGACCCAGCCGGGGCAGTACGCCGCTCCAGGCTCCGATCGGCTCGGTGGCAACCGACAGCGTCACGCCGTCGTCCGCGGCCGTCCAGCAGTACGTGGCGAGGATCCCCAGGTCGGTGGCCGCCGGGGCGACGCGGGTGCGGACCACGAAGGTGTCGCCGTCCGCGCCGAGGTCGATGACGCGGTGCTGCAGGCGGTCCAGGCCGATCCTGCGCCAGTCGCTCGCCACCGCGTCGCGGACGTCGCGGGGTGGGGCGTCGTTGTCCGTCGGCGCGCGCCACAGGTCCAGCCGGGGGCCGGTCACCAGCAGGTCCGGGTGATCTCCGGGTTGAGCTCGACCATCCTGTCCCGGAACGTGGCCGTCGAGGCTCAGCAGCAGACCGGTACGCGGGTCGAATCGGGCGGCGCCGACCAGTACCCGTCCGCTGTCGTCGGTCCGCACCGGATGCCTGATCTTTCCGGGGGCGGGCTGCGCGCGGGCCGGGAGCCGCACCTGGGTCCAGGCGATCTCGTGGCCCATCGGGGCCCACGGCTCGTCCTGGGCCAGCCGGGCCCGGACCGTCAGCCAGGTGTCCGCGCCGGCGGCGGGCAGCTCCGGCAGACGGCCGGTGACCTGAGCGCCGGCCGCGGCGACCGGCACGGTGAGTCTGCCCTCGGTCAGGGTGACGCCCTGCTCCTGCACCGTCCAGTCGTAGGCCAGGTGTGAGGTGTCACGGAAGTCGTACTTGTTGGTGACCTGAACCTCAGCCAGGGCCGGATCGACGGACAGCCTGACCGGTGCACTGACCTTCTTGAGCTCGAGCAGGCCCGGTGACGGGGTGCGGTCCGGGAACACCAGGCCGTCCGCCACGAAGTTGCCGTCGTGCAGCGGTTCACCGAAGTCGCCGCCGTACGCGAAATAGTGCCCCTCGCCGCCCGGTACCGGTTGCCGGATGCCGTGGTCGATCCACTCCCAGACGAAGCCACCCTGACATCGGGGATACGTGTCGAAGAGCCGCTGATACTCCGCCAGCCCGCCCGGACCGTTGCCCATGGCGTGCGCGTACTCGCAGAGGATGAACGGCAGCGACCGGCGGTGGGCGTCGGCGGCCGGATCGCGGGTCGGTGGCTCCTCGCCGCGGCCGATCGTGGCGACCTCGTCCACCGAGGCGTACATGCGGCTGTAGCAGTCGGTGTAGCCGCTGTCCCGGTCGCCCTCGTAGTGGATCATGCGGGACGGGTCGCGGTCGCGGATCCAGTGGGCCATGGCCGCCAGGTTGCGGCCCGTGCCCGCCTCGTTGCCCAGGGACCAGGCGATGACGCTGGGATGGTTCTTGTCGCGTTCGACCATCCGCCGCGCCCGGTCCACAAAGGAGGGCGCCCAGCGGGGGTCGTCGCTGGGATTGCCGTGCCAGCCGGTCACGGCGAACCCGTGGGTCTCGAGGTCGCACTCGTCCACGACCCACAGGCCCAGTTCGTCGCAGAGCTCCAGGAACTCCGGCGCCGGCGGATAGTGGCTGGTGCGTACGGCGTTGAGGTTGTGCTGCTTCATCATCAGCAGGTCCTGGCGCATCACCGCCACCGGTACGGCCCGCCCGGCGTCGGGATCCCACTCGTGCCGGTTGACGCCGCGCAGCGACACGGGAGTCCCGTTGACCGTCCACCGGCCGTCGGCCAGCGCCACCGTACGGAAACCGATCCGGATGTCGGCACCTTCCGTTCCCGTCTCGAGCCGCGCGGTGTAGAGCCGGGGCGTCTCGGCCGACCACGGGTCCACCCGGTCGACGGCGTGCGGGCCGGCCGCGTCCACGTCGACCAGGCCGAGCTCGGCGATCGTCAGCCGGGCCGGGACGTCGGTGTCGACCGACACTGTGCCCTGCCCGGTGACATGGTCATAGGTGGCGTGCACGAACACGTCGCCCAGTCCGCCCTCGGGCCGGGCCAGCAGCCGGACCGTCCGGAAGATGCCGGACAGCCACCACATGTCCTGGTCCTCGAGGTAGCTGCCGGAGGACCACTGATGCACCCGTACCGCCAGCACGTTGCGGCCCGGCCGCAGCAGGCCCCCGACGGCGAACTCCGCGGGCAGCCGGCTGCCCTTCGCGTGCCCCAGCTCCTCGCCGTTCAACCACACCTTGTAGCAGGAGTCGACGCCCTCGAAACGGATCACCGCGGGACCGGCCGGCCAGCCGGCCGGCCGGTCGAAGACCCGGCGATACTCGCCGGTGGGGTTCTCGTCGGGCACGTGCGGCGGATCGACCGGGAACGGATAACGGACATTGGTGTACGCCGGTGCGCCGTACCCGTGCAGTTGCCAATGCGCTGGAACGGCGAGGGTGTCCCAGCTCCGGTCGTCGAAGCCGGGATCGGCGAAGCCGCCGGTGACAGCGTCGACCGTAGGGGCGAGGTGGAAGCGCCAAGGGCCGTCCAGGGACAGCGTCGCGGCGTCCGAGCCGACGTCGGCCCGGGGCGGGCACAGCCCTTCCCCGGGTCGCAGGTCCTCGTGATACCGGTCGGTCATCGGCCGCTCAGCTGGTGGGAACCATCGCGACTCCGCCGACTCGCCCATGGGCACCAGCGTAGATCCGGGCCGGCGTGGGTATGCGGCGGGCCGAGCCGAAACCGAGGAGACGACCATGTACGACGTCAGTGCGGCCGAGCAGGCCGCTCACCCGGCCCCGAGACGCCGCCGGACCTGGCTGCGGGTGTTCCTCACCGGCCTGGTGCTGTGGATCCTCACGGTCGCGGTCACCTTCGTGACGGGCAACCCCAATCTGATCCCGACCCTGGTCCTGCTGGGCAGCTTCCTCGTACCGGTGTCCTTCGTGGTCTGGGCCTTCGGCCGCCGGCACAGCGGTGAGGTCACCGCCGAGCTGCTGTTCACCACGTTCGTCACGGGCGGGGTGCTCGGGGTGCTGGCGGCCTCGCTGCTGGAGTCCTACCTGCTGCACCCCTCACCGGGCCTGTTCCTCGGCGTGGGCCTGATCGAGGAGGCCGCGAAGCTCACCGTCCTGGCCGTCCTGACCCGCCGGCTCCAGCACAAGTACGCCGCTGACGGGCTGATCCTGGGCGCTTCCGTCGGGTTCGGCTTCGCCGCCTTCGAATCGGCCGGCTACGCCTTCACCGCCCTGTTCACCGAGCAGGGGCTGTCGCTGATGCAGCTGGTCCAGACCGAGCTGCTGCGCGGGCTGCTCGCTCCCGTCGGCCACGGCCTGTGGACAGCCATCCTCGGCGGCGTGCTGTTCTCCGCGAGCGGCCGGGAACATTTCGCGCTGACCTGGCGGCTGCTGCTGGCGTACCTCGGAGTCTCCGCCCTGCACGCGCTCTGGGACAGCATGCACAGCATCGCCCTGCTGCTGACGCTGGTGCTGACCGGCACGCCGTACCAGTTCTCGCTGCTGGACCGCGGCTATCAGCCGCAGCCGACCGCCGGCCAGGCGCATCTCTTCACCGTGCTGTCCTGGGGTGGCCTGGTCGTCGTGTCGCTGGTCGGGATCGGCTGGCTGCTCGCCGTCCGGCGGCACGCCGACCAGGAAGCCCGGGCCGTGCTGTGGAAGATCCCGGCCCATCGGTGACCGGGCCTGCCATGACGGCGCGCGATGATCGACGTGATCGCCGATCGGCCGGCTGACCACGACCGTTGTCATGGCAGCATGGGCCCGGTGCGTCACGTGTCTGATCATGAGCGCCGCGCCCGGTTGGGGGTCCGGCACGCGCTGGCGCCCGCGTTCCGGGCCGGCTCCCCGGAATCCGTCACGCGGGCGATGACCGTGCTCCACGCCACCGAGCCGGCCACGGTCTACCTGTCCTGCTGGGCGCGGACCGGGTCGATCACGATCGCGGCCGTCGACCGGGCGCTCTACGGCGACCGTACGCTGGTCAAGCAGCTGGCCATGCGGCGCACGCTCTTCGTGGTCCCGCGCGACCTGCTGCCGGCGGTCTGGTCCAGCGCGTCCGCCCGGGTCGCGGGCACCGAACGGGCCCGCATGGCCAAGGACGCCGTCCTGGCCGGACTCGCCGAGGACGGGCACGACTGGATCGACCGCGCCCGCGCCGAGGTCCTCGCCGCGCTCGCGGACGCCCCGGACGGGCGCTCGGCGCTGGAGATCCGGCAGGCGGTGCCGCTGATCGACGTGACGGCGGTGGGGGCCGGTGGACTGTCGCCGGCGGGCCGGGTGCTGACCCACCTCGGGGCAACTGCCGACATCGTACGGGGCGTCAATGGGGCGGGCTGGTACACGTCCCGGCCGCGCTGGACCCTCATGCGGCACTGGCTCACCGAGGTGCCCGCGGTCGGCGGGGCGGCTGAGGGTTATCGCGAGATCGTGCGCCGCTGGTTGTACACCTTCGGACCGGGCACGGAGGACGACCTTGTCTGGTGGCTCGGGGCGACCCGAAGCGTGGTGCGGACGGCGTTCCGGGAGCTCGGTGCGGTCGCGGTCTCGCTCGACGGTGGCGCCACCGGCTGGCTGTTGCCGGACGACCTCGACGAAGTGCCCGACCCGGGACCGTGGGCGGCGCTGCTGCCGGTTCTCGATCCGACAGTCATGGGGTGGCAGCGGCGGGACTTCTACCTCGGGCCGCACCGCGAGCAGCTCTTCGACAACCGGGGGAACGCGGGCACGACGGCTTGGGTCGACGGGCGGGCTGTGGGCAGCTGGGTGCAGGACGAGACCGGCGTCGTGCGGGTGCGGTTGCTGGAATCGGTCCCCGCCGCCGCTCGCCGGTTGCTGAACGCGGAGGCGGCCCGGCTGACCGCCTGGCTCGGCGGCTTCCGCGTCCCGAGTCTCTACAAGTCGCCGGCCATGCGGCCGGAGCCGGCACCGGCGCCCGGACCGACCCCATGATGTTCAGGTCGGCCTCGTGATGTTCAGGTCGGGCTCGTGATGTTCAGGTTGGCCTCGTGATGTTCAGGTCGGGCCGGTGATGCTCAGGCCAGTCCGGTGAGGAAGAGCAGTCCGGCAACCATCAGGCCGGCCTCGACCAGCGCGACGAACACCCGGTCGCTGATCAGGGCGACGATCCTGCGGCCGGTCCACGCGCCGGCCATGATGACCGGCGTCAGCGCGGCGCCGTAGAGCACGATCCGCCCGGTGAGCAGATCACCGGCGCCGTAGGCGGCCGTCTTGGTCAGGTGCAGGGTGAGCGCGGCGGCGGCCTCGGTGCCGATGTACGCCGCGCGCGTCAACCCGTACGCCAGGAAGAACGGCGCCGTCAGCGGGCCCACCGACCCGAGCAACGCCGAACCGAATCCCGACGCGGCGCCGACACCGATGAACGCCCGGTCGCCGGGCCGGCCGGGGCGCGGGCGGAGCCGGCGCCAGGCCACCACCCCGATGAGGAACGCTCCCAGCACCCGCTTGAGCGGACTGAGCGGTGCGTGGCTCAACAGAACAGCACCGCCCACGGCGAACGGCACAGCGCCGAGCGCGAACCAGCCCACCAGCGGCCACCGGATCTCCCGGCGGTTGAGCCACAGCCGGCTGCCGTTGCTCGACAACTGCGCCAGCGTCAGCACGGGCACCGCGACCCGCAGCCCGAACAAGGCAGTGAGGACGGGCAGCAACAGCACCCCGCCACCGAATCCCGTGACGGCGGACAGCAACGCCAGCAGGAACGCCGCGGCGGCGGCGAGCGCCAACGTCTCCATCGGCTGCCGACTGTAGTCGCGGCCGGTCAGGAGCCGCGTGGGGCGTACATGATCACGGCGACGCCGGCCAGGCAGATGCCGGCGCCGATGATGTCCCACCGGTCCGGGTGGAATTTGTCCACGACCATGCCCCAGGCGAGCGAGCCGGCGACGAAGACGCCGCCGTAGGCGGCCAGAATGCGTCCGAAGTTGGCGTCAGGCTGAAGGCAGGCCACGAAACCGTACGCGCCGAGAGCGATCACACCGGCGGCTGTCCACCACAGGCCGCGGTGTTCGCGCCAGCCCTGCCAGATCAGCCAGGCGCCGCCGATCTCGGCGAGGGCCGCCAGGACGAAGAGCAGCAACGAACGAGCGATGATCACCCTGAGCACGGTATCCGTGCCGGATCGGTGGGACTGGTCACGGGGTGGCGCAGGAGCAGGTGTCGCCGGCGCAGCGGCGCTTGTGGCTGGTGCGCCACCAGGCGGCGGCGGCCAGGACAGTGAGTGCTGCGGCGGTGCCGGGCAGCCAGGACACGGCCACGGCCCAGGTCGCGCCGGAGAGGACTCCGGCGGTCAGGAGCAGTGGGATGGCGCAGCAGGCCGCGCAGGCGAGGGCGGCCAGGCTGGTCAGTCCGGGCGGTAGCAGTCGGCGTGTCCGGGCGGTCAGGCCGGGCGGTAGCAGTCGGCGGGTCCGGGCGGTCAGGCCGGGCGGTAGCAGTCGGCGTGTCCGGGCGGTCAGGCCGGGCGGTAGCAGTCGGCGGGTCCGGGCAGTCAGGCCCGTCAGACCGGGCGGCGGCAGTCGGTGGGCCTGGGCGGCCAGGCCGGAGGACTGCAGTCGGCGGGCGCGGTGAGCGGGGCCGGTAGAGCCGGAGGGCGGCGGGGGCGGGCGTTCGCGGTCGGCGGGGCCGGTCCGGGTGGGCGGCGGCAGCGGGTGGGCGGGGTCAGCGGGGGTCGGCATCCGGGGCTCCTACCGCGATGGTGGCGAACGGGATCGGGCAGCAGGGCTGGGCGGCGCAGGTCACCAGGTCGTCGCAGCCGGCGTCGACGGCCGCTCGGAGCGTGCCGGCGATGATCTGCAGGTCGCTGATCTTGGCTTCCACCTCGGCGAGCTTGGCCTGCGCCCGGGACCGCAGCCCGGCGTCGGCGCCGCCTCGTCCGTGCCGGTGCCGGCCGGTCTCCAGCAGGTCGGCGATCTCGTCGAGGGTGAAGCCGAGCCGCTGCGCCGCCTTGATGACGCGCAGCACGGTGACCGCCTCGGCCGGGTACATCCGGTGGCCGCCCAGGCTGCGGTCCGGTTCGGCGAGCAGGCCGCGGCGTTCGTAGTAGCGCAGCGTCTGGAGGTTCACTCCGGCGGCCGCGGCGACCGCACTGCTGCGCAGGCCGCTCACGCGGCCATCCCGGCGACTGCCCGGCCGGCGAGCGCGTCCAGCACGGCGATCTGTGCGGGCGGTACCTGTACGTCGACGTTCACCGCATCAGGCTCACCTTCACCAGATGTGGCGAAGGTGAAGGTGAAGAAGGAGCAGCACGAGCTCTCCCGGGCGGTGAGGTCGCGGACCACCGGCTCGGCGGCCGGATCGAGCCGCCACCGCAGCACGGTGGGCGACAGCCGCCGCTGATCACGCAGCGCGGTGGCGAAGAGGTCGTCGAACTCGGCCAGCCGCAGCGGCTGGTCGACGGTGGGCAAGGTGCACGCCTCGGGCACCCACACCTGGTCTTCTCCGGTCATGGTCCGACGGTAAACCTGTACCTGAGTACCGAGTGCAAGTCGGCCGGCCCTTGTCCTGACGCGGGACCGAGGCGTTCGGGTACTCGGCGGACCGGGATGAGTGCGGCGCGGGGAGCGGTGCGTTCGGGTGGGCGGACCGGGATGAGTGCGGCGCGGGGACCGGTGCGTTCGGGTGGGCGGACCGGGGTCAGTGCGGGGCGGAGACCGGTGCGCTCGCGTGGTGGGCTGGGCGGTCGGAGAACCGGTGCTCCGCCATCCGCAGCGCCTCGACCACCAGGCGGCGCACGTGCGGGTCCGTGACCGCGTACACCGACCGGCGGCCGTCGCGGCGGGCCCGGACCAGCCCGGCCAGGCGCAGCTTGCCGAGATGCTGCGACACTGCCGGACGCGCCGCACCCACCAGCCGGGTCAAAGCAGTCACGTCGCTCTCCGCGTCGACCAGAGCCGCCATCAGGCGCAGGCGAGTGCCATCGGCGAGCATCCCCAGGGTGACCGTCGCCGCCTGGATCACGTCGTCGCTCGTGAGTGGTTCCTGCAGGTCAGTGGCAGTTGCACCGTTGTCGCGTGCGTACATGAGCACATATTATCGGCGAGCGGCACCGACCGCCGGCACGGCAGGGGAGCACCGATGAGCGACCACCACCACAGCCACCACGACGGGTGGTGGGAGCGGCTCCGCCACCAGCTCACGCCGCACTCGCACGACAGCGCCGACAAGGTCGACTCGGCGCTCGAATCTTCGCGGGAAGGACTCCGCGCCCTGTGGATCTCGCTGGTCGTGCTGGGCGTCACCGCGGCCCTGCAAGCGGGCGTCGTCGTGTTCTCCGGCTCGGTGGCGCTGCTCGGCGACACCCTGCACAACGTCGCTGACGCGCTGACCGCCGTACCCCTGGGGGTCGCGTTCCTGCTCGGCCGCCGGGCCGCGACCCGGGCGTACACCTATGGTTTCGGCCGGGCCGAGGATCTGGCCGGCATCTTGATCGTGCTGGTGATCGCCGCTTCGGCGATCGCCGCCGGGTGGACCGCGGTCAACCGGTTGCTGCACCCGCAGACCATGACGCACCTGCCGTGGGTGCTGGCCGCCGGCGTCATCGGTTTCGCGGGCAACGAGGTCGTCGCCCGCTACCGCATCAGTGTGGGCCGGCGCATCGGATCGGCGGCGCTGGTCGCCGACGGCCTGCACGCCCGCACCGACGGCTTCACCTCGCTCGCGGTCGTCGTCGCGGCGGCCGGCGCCTGGGTCGGCTGGCGCTGGGCCGACCCGGCCGTCGGGCTGGCCATCACGGCGGCGATCGCCTTTGTGCTCAAGGACGCCGCCCGGGAGGTGTACCGGCGGCTCATGGACCGGGTGGATCCGGAGCTGGTCGACCGGGCCGAGGAATCGCTGCGGGCGGTTCCGGGCATCCGCGACGTGTCCGGGCTGCGGCTGCGCTGGATCGGGCACCGGATGCACGCGGAGGCGGCCGTGGTGGTGGATGCCGGCCTGAGCCTGCTGGCCGCGCACGAGATCGCCGCGGATGCCGAGCATCAGCTGACCCACCGGGTACCGCGGCTGACCGGCGCGACCGTGCACGTGGACCCGGCCAGTCATCCGGGCGACAGCCACCACACCGACCTGTCCCACCACCGCCGCGACCGCCTCTCCGCGCCGGCGGCCGGGCACTGACAGATTCCGGATAGGACCCCGGCCGGCCGAAGTGCCACCATCGAGGGATGGGCGACGATGCCGTGGTCATCGGGGCCGGCATGGCCGGCCTCGCCGCCGCGCGGGTGCTGGCCGACCGGTTCGACCGGGTCACGGTCGTCGATCGGGACCGGTTGCCGCCCGGGCCGGACAGCCGCCGCGGCGTGCCGCAGAGCGCCCACCCGCACGCCCTGCTCGCGGTCGGCCGCGACGCCCTGGAGAAGCTCTTCCCCGGGCTGACCGACGAGCTGCTCGCGCTCGGTGCCCGGTGGATCGACGTGGCCCGCGACGCGCACGTCTGGCAGCTCGACGGCTACCGGGTCCGGGTCGACAGTGGCGTCACGATGCTCGCCATGAGCCGGCCGTTGCTGGAGAGCTGTGTGCAGCGGCGGGTGCGGGCGTTGCCGCAGGTGAGCGTGCTCGACGAGACCGCGGTGGCCGGGCTGGCCGGACAGGCCGGCGAGCGGGTCACCGGTGTGACCCTGGCCGACGGCCGGGAGCTGCCGGCCGGGCTGGTGGTCGATGCCAGCGGTCGCGGCAGCCGCTCCGACCGCTGGCTGCACGACCTCGGCTTCCCGAGCCCGCCGGAGTCGGTGATCACCGTACGCGTGCACTACACGACCCGCCTGGTCAGCGGCCGGCCGCAGTGCCTGCCGGGCCCCGGGATGATCGTGCTCGCCGAGAGCCCGCCGGAGCACCAGCGCTACGGCGCCGCGTTCTCCGTCGAGGGCGACCGGTGGCTCGTCACCCTCGGCGGCTTCCACGGCGAGCAGGCCCCCACCGACCCCGAGGGTTACCAGCGCTTCGCCGAGAGCCTGCCGGACGGCACGATCGCCGAGCTGTTGCGCACCGGTGAGCCGCTGACCGACCCGGTCGCCTACACGTATCCGACCAGCCGGCGCCGGCACTTCGAACGGCTGCGCCGGATACCGGCCGGGTACGTGGCCATGGGCGACGCGCTGTGCAGCTTCAATCCCGTGTACGGGCACGGCATGACGGTCGCCGCGCTGGAAGCCGTCACGCTGGCCGAGTGTCTCGATCGGCATCGCGCTCCTGGGGTGGCGATGGCGCGTGACTTCTACCGCCGCAGCGCGAAGCCGATCACCGTCGCCTGGGAGATGGCCGCCACGACCGACTTCGCCTACCCCGGCACGCAGGGGCCCAGGCCGCGCGGGCTGGCCCTGACGCACTGGTACCAGCGGCAGATCTTCCGGGCCACCCATGTCTCGCCGGAGGTCATCCGGCAGGTCGTACGGGTGCAGCACCTGCTCGCGCCCGGGTCCGCGCTGCTCCGGCCGGCCATGGTCGCCGAGGTTCTCCGCGCCGCCCGCCGTGATCGCAAGGCGGCGGGCAGCTCTGCGGCCTGATCCTCGATCCTCTAGATTCAGCGGATGGCTTTGCTGCACCGCGCGGATCTGACCCCTTCCAAGCTTGAGCTGCTGGCGGGCTGGCTGCCCGGCCGCCCGTGGTTCGCCGGCCCGCCGGAGGGCGAGGTGACCCGGGTCTCGGCCTTCCGCTTCGACGACCCGGCCGGCGCGGTCGGCGTGGAGACGATGCTGGTCCGCGCCGGTGACGGCCCGGTCCTGCAGGTCCCGCTCACCTATCGCGACGCACCCCTGGACGGCGCCGACGAGTGGCTGATCGGCACGACCGAGCACTCGGCCCTGGGCCGCCGCTGGGTCTACGACGCCTGTGGCGACCCGGTCTACGCCGCGGTGCTGACCCGGGTGATCCACGCCGGCGGCACCCAGGCGGAGGAGTACTTCGAGGTCGACGGCCGGCGGGAGACCCGCGCGCCGGCCATGACCGTCAGCGGCAGCGGGACCGGGGATGCCCCGGTCCCGGCCGCCGGCACCGTGCGCCGGGTCGTCGACGAGGACCCGACGGTCATCGTGACGGACGACGTGGAGCTGGCCGTGCTGCGCCGCGTCGGCACCAGCCAGCGGGTCACCGGTCCGGTGCTGACCGGCATGTGGGGCGACGAGCCGCTGCCCGTCCCGCTGGCCTACGCCACCCCGCCGCGGTGACCGACCGCGGTCACTGAGCCGCGGTCCGGCCCAGTGACCATCCAGCGGTCACTGGGCCGCCACCTCGCCGCGGTGACGGACGGCGGTCACTGGGCCGCCACCCCGCCGCGGTGACCGACCGCGGTCACTGGGCCGCCGCCCGGTCGCCGGTCACCTGGAGCAGTCGGAGCGGGATCGCGTCCGCCATGGCCTGCATCCCGGCGTCGTTGGGGTGCAGGTGGTCGCCGCTGTCGTAGCGGGCGAGGATGCGCAGCGGCTGCGCCGGGTCCCGGACCGCCCGGTCGAAGTCGATCACGCCGTCGTACTCGCCGCTGGTCCGGATCCACCGGTTGACCGCGGCCCGCTTGGCCTCGTTCTCCGCGCTGTAGTAGCCGGTGATCGTGGTGTCCTGGAACGGCGTCAGGGTGGCGCCGATGATCCGCAGGCCGCGTTCGTGGGCTCGGGCGATCAGCTGCCGGTAACCGGCGATCAACTCGTCGACCGTCACCGCCTCGGACGGCGGGGCGATCGAGGTCGGCTGGCCGATGTCGTTGATGCCGAGCAGCACGATCACCGCGCGGGCGCCCGGCTGGGCGAGCACGTCGCGGTCGAAGCGGCTCAGCGCGCTGTCGCCGAAGAGCGGCCCGATTCCCCCGAACACCGGGTCGGGGAGGGTGTTGCCGTCGTACAGCAGGCGGTTGCCGCCGATGCCCTTGTTGAGCACGCCCAGATGCCGCAGCGCGGACTGGCCCTGCAACCGGCGGGCCAGGAAGTCGGGCCAGCGGTGGTTGGCGTCGACCGTGGTGATCGCGCCGTCGGTGATGGAGTCGCCGAAAGCCACGATCGAGGCCGCTCGCGGCGCGGTGGCGACGCTGACGCCGGAGAGGAAGTACCAGGACGTCACGGCCGTCGCGCCGGTCAGAGCGGGGGAGCGGGTGACGTTGCCGGCCGCGAGGTAGTTGGTCTGGAACGCGGAGCCGTGCACGGTCGCGGCCGCGGTGCGCCGCGGCAGGTGGATGCTCACCACAAGATCGGAGAGCGCCGGTACGGGCAGAGCCACCGGATCGCTGAGCGCGGGCGCACCGGGCGGGATGCTGAACGTGGACCGCCCGCCGAAGGTCAGCCTGCGGTCGGTGCCGGCCAGCAGCTGGGAACCGCCGGCACTGCGGGCCACTCGCGCCTCGCCGATCACCAGCGGCTCGGTGCCGTACTCGTTGGACAGCCGCACCCGCAGCGACCGGCCCGCGATGCTGGTGTGCACGATCTGGCGCAGGGTCTGGTTCTCGAACACGGTCTGCGGCATCGGTGGGGTGGCCGCGCCGGTCACGGCCGTGGTCCAGGTGCCGGTCCAGGTGGCCGGGCGGCCGGCCGCGACGGCCGAGCCGGTCAGGGTGAGGGTCGCGACGCCGAACGTGGCGAGCGCGGTGGCGCCCAGGCGCCGGAGTCGCAGGGATGCAGTCATCGTCGACCTCCGTTCCGGACCAGCCCAGCTCAGCCCGGCGGAGGTGTCAAGACATCGACGAACATCAAGTTCTGGCGCTCGCCACCAGGGCCGCGGCCAGCTGGTCCGACCAGGCGCGGACCACCCGGGCCCGGCGGCGGGAGTCGTCGGTGAGCACGTCGGCCAGGGCCAGGCCGCGGGCCAGATCGAGGGTCGCCTGGATGAGACCGCGGACGGCCGGGTCGGTGTCGTCGACCCGTAGCAGCCGTACGGCCCGCCGGTGCACGCCGCGGGCGAAGTGCCGTTCCAGCGGGACCACCGCCGCCCGCAACTCGGGGTCGGCGGCGGCCACGGTCCACACCTGCAGGGCGGCCCGGAACAGCTCGCCGCCGATCGCGTCGACCAGGCCCGTCACCACGGCGTGCACCCGGTCCGGGCTCGAACCCCCGGGGTCCGGCAGGGCGTCGAGCAGGGCCGCCCGCTCCTCGAACATGGCCTCCAGCGCGGCCAGGATCAGCGCCTCCCGGGTCCGGAAGTGGTGTTGGACGGCTCCGCGGCTGATGCCTGCCTCGGCGGCGATGAAGGCCACCGTCGAAACCTCCCACCCGTGCCGCGCCAGGCTCCGGATGGTCGTCTCCAGCAGGCGCCGGCGCGTCTCCCGCGAGCGGTCCTGCTTGGGAGCCGAGTCGTCAGCCATCCTTGGTCACCACCGCCAGCGGCGTGCCCTGGCTGACCTGCCGGCCCACCGGAACCGGCAGCTCCGTCACCGTGCCGTCCGCCGGGGCGCGCACCACGTGCTCCATCTTCATCGCCTCCAGCCAGATCAGCGCCTGGCCGGCCACGACGGCCTCACCGATCCGCACGTCCGTGCGCACCACCGTGCCGGGCATCGGCGCCACCAGGGCACCCGCCGGCAGCTGGGCCGAGGGGTCGGTGAAGCGCGGCACCCGGCGCAGCTCCAGCGAGCCCTGCGGCCCGTCGACGACCACGCGGTCGGCGAACCGGCCCACCGTCCACCGGCGGCGGACACCGTCGAGGTCGAGCACCACCGCGTCGGGGCCGGCGTCGACCAGGACGACGTCGTCCCGGCCGGCCACCTCCAGGCCGTCGCGGCCGAAGCGGTACCGCACCTCGATCCCGGTGTCGCCGGCGGCGTAGGCGCGGCTGCGGTAGCCGACCGGGATGTTGCGGAAGCCGCGCGCGAGCAGCGGCACCAGCGCGGCGTCGGACAGCGCCGCGACCAGGGCGCCGAGAGCCGGGTCGAGTCCGGTCCCGGCGGTCAGCCCGGCCGGCGGATGGTCGGTGTAGAAGGCGGTCCCGGCGGTGCCGGCCAGGAACTGCGGGTGCAGCAGGCTCGCGACCAGCAGGTCCCGGTTGGTGGCCACCCCGTGCACCCGTGCCCGGCGCAGGGCGGCGGCCAGCTGCCGGGCCGCGGCTTCCCGGGTCGACGCGTACGCGATGACCTTCGCCAGCATGCCGTCGTAGTGGGTGCCGACGACGCTGCCGTCCACCACGCCGGAGTCGAGGCGGAGGCCGTCCAGTCCCGCGCGTTCGAAACGGGCGGTCACGCCGGGGACGTCGAACGTCACCACGGTGCCGGTCTCGGGGCGCCAGTCGTCGGCGGGGCTCTCGGCGTACAGGCGGGCCTCGACGGCGTAGCCGGTCATCGCCGGCTCCGCACCGCTGAGCCGGCGGCCCGCCGCGACATCGAGTTGCAGGCCGACCAGGTCGGTGCCGGTGACGCACTCGGTGACCGGGTGCTCGACCTGCAGGCGGGTGTTCATCTCCAGGAACCAGAAGTCGCCGTTCGCGGCGGCGATGAACTCCACCGTCCCCGCGCCGCGGTAGCCGACCGCGGCCGCGGCCTGCCGGCCCGCCGCGAGCAGGCGTTCGCGCAGGTCACCGCCGAGCCGCTCGACGAGCGGCGCGGGCGCTTCCTCGATCACCTTCTGGTGCCGGCGTTGCAGGGAGCACTCGCGTTCGCCGAGCGCCCAGACGGTGCCGTGGGCGTCGGCCATGATCTGCACCTCGAGGTGGTGCCCCTCGTCCAGGTACCGCTCGCAGAAGACGGTGGGGTCGCCGAACGCGGCGCCCGCCTCGCGGGCCGCGGACGCGACGGCACCGCGCAGCTCGGCCAGGGTGCGCACGATCCGCATGCCGCGCCCGCCGCCGCCGGCCGACGCCTTGACCAGTACGGGCAGCTCGGCCTCGGTGACGGCGTCCGGTTCGAGCAGGTCGAGCACGCTCAGGCCGGCCGCCGCCATCCGGCGCTTGGATTCGATCTTGGAGCCCATCACCTCGATCGCCGTGGGGTCGGGTCCGATCCAGGTCAGGCCGGCCTCCTGCACCGCGCGGGCGAAACCGGCGTTCTCGGCCAGGAAACCGTAGCCGGGATGGACGGCGTCGGCGCCGGCCCGCCGGGCCGCCGCGATGATGAGGTCACCGCGCAGGTACGTGTCGGCCGGCGTCGAGCCGGGCAGGCGTACGGCGCTGTCCGCCTCCCGTACGTGCGGGCTGTCCGCGTCCGGATCGGAGAAGACGGCCACGGTCGCGAGGCCCCGACGCCGGCAGGTGGTGAAGATCCGCCGGGCGATCTCACCGCGGTTGGCGACCAGAACGGCGTTGAAAGTCATGCTGCTCACATCCGGAAGACGCCAAAGGCGTCGGTGCCCGACACCGGCGCGGTGTGGATGGCGGACAGGGCGATGCCCAGCACGTCACGGGTGTCGCGGGGGTCGATGATCCCGTCGTCGTAGACCAGCCCGGACAGCACCATCGGCATCGCCTCGGCGCTGATCTGCGACTCGATCGCCTGCCGCATCAGCTGCGCGGCGTCCTCGTCGAACGGCCGGCCCTGGGCCAGCGCGGAGGCCCGGGACACCATGGTGCTCACGTCGGCGAGCTGCTGGGCGCCCATCACCGCGGACCGCGCGCTGGGCCAGGCGAAGACGAACCGGGGATCGTAGGCCCGGCCGCACATGCCGTAGTGGCCGGCGCCGTACGAGTTGCCGATGAGCAGTGAGATGTGCGGGACGGTCGAGTTGGACACCGCGTTGATCATCATGGCGCCGTGCTTGATGATGCCGCCCTGCTCGTACTCCGCGCCGACCATGTAGCCGGTCGTGTTGTGCAGGAACAGCAGCGGGGTGTGCGAGCGGTTGGCGAGCTGGATGAACTGGGCCGCCTTCTGGGCCTCGGCGCTGAACAGCACACCGCGGGCGTTGGCCAGGATGCCGACCGGGTAGCCGTGCAGCTGCGCCCAGCCGGTCACCAGCGAGCTGCCGTACAGCGGCTTGACCTCGTCGAAGTCGCTGTCGTCGACGATCCGGGCGATGACCTCACGCGGATCGAAGGGCGCCTTGAGGCCGGGCGGGACGATCGACAGCAGCTCCTCGGCCGCGTACCGCGGGGGTTTCGGGGTGGCCGTGACCGGACCGGCCGCCTTGCGCCAGTTGAGCCGCGCGACGACGCGCCGTCCGATCCGGATGGCGTCCTGCTCGTCGCGGGCGAAGTGGTCGGCCAGGCCGGACACCCGGGCGTGCATCTCGGCGCCGCCGAGCGACTCGTCGTCGGATTCCTCGCCGGTGGCCGCCTTGACCAGCGGTGGACCGGCCAGGAAGACCTTCGAGCGCCGCTCGATCAGCACCACGTGGTCACTCATCCCGGGCAGGTACGCGCCGCCCGCCGTCGAGTTGCCGAAGACCAGCGCGATGGTCGGGATACCGGCCGCGGACAGCCGGGTGAGGTTGCGGAAGACCGCGCCGCCGGGGACGAAGACCTCCTTCTGGGTGGGCAGGTCCGCGCCCCCGGACTCGACCAGCGAGATCACCGGCAACCGGTTGTGCAGGGCCACCTCATGCATCCGCAGCGTCTTGCGCAGCGACCACGGGTTGCTGGCGCCGCCCTTGACCGTCGGATCGTTGGCGATCAGCAGGCACTCCACCCCGCTGACCACGCCGATCCCGGCCACGACGCTGCCGCCGACGGTGAACGACGAGCCGTAGCCGGCCAGCGCGGCCAGCTCCAGGAACGGCGAGTCCTCGTCGAGCAGCAGCTCGATCCGCTCCCGGGCGGTCAGCTTGCCCCGGGCGTGGTGCCGGGCCATCGCCTTCTCGCCGCCGCCGGCCACCGCCCGGGCGGTCTCGGCCGTGATCTCGGCGAGCGCCTCCAGCATCGCCTGCCGGGCGGCCCGGGCCTCGTCGGTGGCGGGTTCGAGGGTGGACCGCAGGACGGTCAATGTTCCTCCCGGTCGGTCAGCAGTGCTACGGGAATCTCGACGTGCCGGGACCGCAGCCACTCGCCGAGGCCCTTGGCCTGCGGGTCGAAGCGGGCGTGGTAGGCGACGCCCGCGCCGAGGAGCCCCTCGACGACGACGTTGACGGCCCGGATGCCGGGGAGGCGGGTGATCCGGATGGGCATCGCGGCGGTCTCGGGGAGCAGCTCGCGGATGGTCTGTTCGGTGATCAGGGCGGCCAGCCACGGGTATGCGTCGTCGTCGCGCACCCAGAGGCCGATGTTGGCGTTGCCGCCCTTGTCGCCCGAGCGCGCCCCGGCCAGCGTGCCCAGCGGCATCCGCCGCGTCGGTCCGGGTCCGACGCGGATCTCGGGGCCGGCGGGTGCCGGCGGCTCGATCGGCGTCGGCCGGGTCG
This sequence comes from Actinoplanes sp. NPDC048967, assembly GCF_040649415.1. Classification (NCBI taxonomy): domain Bacteria; kingdom Bacillati; phylum Actinomycetota; class Actinomycetes; order Micromonosporales; family Micromonosporaceae; genus Actinoplanes; species Actinoplanes sp. NPDC048967. The sequence goes on along the minus strand of NZ_JBEZFL010000001.1, from coordinate 1,300,658 downwards.
GTCTCTCGGGGCCGGCCGGTGCCGGCGGCTCGATCGGCGCGCGGCCGGCCGGACCTTCGGCGACCGGCGGTCCGCCGGCGTGGGGGCGGAGCGCCAGGGTGACCGGCGCCGGCTCGATCGATTCCACCGTGCCGTCGTGGTGGACGACCTCGTGCGCCGGGACGGCCTGGGGGACGAAACCCGCGGTGAAGACGCCGTACGGCTGGGCGCCGGCCGGTGGGGTGGTGCTGAAGAAGCCGGGGTACGACGAGAGTGCCAGCTCGACCGCGGCCTTGCTGAACGCGCGGCCCGCCACCTTCTCGTCCGGGTCCCTGGCGACCACGGTGAGCAGCGCGGACGCCTGCTGCTGGGTGGCCGCGTCGGCGGTGTCGAGCCGGGCCAGGCTCCAGGTCACCTCGGCCGGCGCGGGGCCGGGAGCGGCCTCGAACTGGCGGCGGAACAGCGCCGCCTTGGCCTCGATGTCCAGCCCGGTCAGCACGACGGTCAGCTCGTTGCGGTAGCCGCCGACGGTGGTGCACGAGACCTTCAGGTCAGGTGGAGGCGCCTCACCGCGTACTCCGGTGATCTCGACCCGGTCCGGGCCGGCCTGGCGCAGCGCCACCGTGTCGAGGCGGGTGGTGACGTCCGGACCGGCGTAGCGGGCATCGTCCACTTCGTACACCAGCTGGGCCGTGACCGTGCCGACGGAGACGGCCCCGCCGGTGCCGGGGTGCTTGGTGATGACGCTGGAGCCGTCCTGGTGCAGCTCGGCGATCGGGAAGCCGGGTCGCAGCGGGTCGCCGATCTCGGTGAAGAACGCGTAGTTGCCGCCGGTGGCCTGGGCGCCGCACTCGATGACGTGACCGGCGACCGTGGCTCCGGCGAGCGCGTCGAGGTCGTCGCGGCCCCAGCCGAAGTGGGCGATCGCCGGCCCGACGGTCAGCGAGGCGTCGGTGACCCGCCCGGTCACCACGACGTCGGCGCCGGCGGTGAGCGCCCGGGCGATGCCGAAAGCGCCGAGGTACGCGTGCGCGCCGAGCGGTGTGCCCAGGCCCAGCTCGCCGGCTCGGGGGGTGAGGTCGTCGCCGCGTACCAGAGCGACCCGGGCCGGGGTCCCCAGCTCGCGGATCGCGGCCACCAGGGCGGGCGGGTTGACACCGCCCGCGTTGGCGACGATCCGCACGCCGCGCTCCAGCGCCAGCTCGAGGCACTCCCGAAGCTGCAGCAGGAACGTCTTGGCATAGCCGGTCGCCGGGTCCCGCGCGCGGTCCCGCCCGAGGATCAGCATGGTCAGCTCGGCCAGGTAGTCCCCGGTGAGCACGTCCAGCTCGCCGCCGGTGAGCATCTCGCGCATGGCCGGGAGCCGGTCGCCGTAGAACCCGGAACAGTTGCCGACGCGCAGCATCTCGGGCCTCATGCCGACCGACCCTGGCACAGGTTCAAAAAACAAGCAAGCGCGCTTGTTTCTGCCCGGTGCCCTTCGCTAGCGTCGGCCCATGCGCCTCAACGAGGACCACCGTGCCTTCCGGGACAGCGTCCGCCGGTTCGTCGACACCGAGGTCAACCCGCACGTCGACGCCTGGGAGGCGGCCGGCCGGGTGCCCCTGCACGACCTGCTGCCCAAGGCCGCGGCCCTCGGTCTGCTCGGCCTCGAGTACGACGAGGCCTACGGCGGCGAGGGCGCCGACGCGAGCTTCCAGTTGGTCGCCGCTGAAGAGTACGGCCGGATGCACGCCACCGGGGTCGGAATGGCCATCGGCGTCCAGGCGATGATGGCCACGCCCTCGCTGCACGATTACGGTTCACCTGAACTGAAGGAGCGTTACCTGACCCCGGCCGTCGCCGGCACCGCGGTCACCTCGATCGCCGTGACCGAGCCGGACACCGGCTCGGACGTGGCCCAGCTGCGCACCCGAGCGGTCCGCGACGGCGACGACTGGGTCATCACCGGCCGGAAGGCCTACATCACCAACGGCGCCCAGGCCGACTGGCTCTGCCTGCTGGCGCGCACCTCGGACGAGGGCGGCTACCGGGGCATGTCCCAGATCGTCGTGCCCACGGACCTGCCCGGCTTCAGTGTGGCCCGCACCTTCGACAAGCTCGGCAACCGCTGCTCGGACACGGCGGAACTGGTGCTGGACCAGGTGCGCGTACCGGTCTCCAACACGATCGGCGAGGTCGGGCGGGGCTTCCAGCAGCAGATGCGGCAGTTCGTGACCGAGCGGATGTTCGCCGCGTACACCACGGTCGGTGGCTGCCAGTACGCCCTGGACCGTACGCGTCGCTTCGTCCTGGACCGGCAGGTCTTCGGCCGTCCACTCGCTGACCGGCAGTACGTGGCGTTCCGCCTCACGGAGCTTCAGGCTGAGGTGGACCTGCTGCGCAGCCACAACCTCGTGACGTGCGAGGCGCTGATGGCCGGCGAGGACATCACCCGGATGGCGACGGTGGCGAAGTTGAAGGCGGGGCGGCTGGTGCGGGAGGTGGCGGACTGGTGCCTGCAGTTCCACGGGGGGATGGGATATCTGGAGGACAACTGGACGGCCCGGCTGTTCCGCGACACGCGGCTCACGTCGATCGGGGCGGGGGCGGACGAGGTGATGTTGCAGGTGCTGGCCCGGCTCGACGGGCTGCCGGCCTGAGCGCGGTCAGGGGACGGGCCGGCCGTCCGGGCCGATGACGTAGCCGAACTGGGCGATCGAGCCGGCCCGATCGATCTCGTCCAGGACGTCGTCGCTGAACACGGTCATCGGGGGATCGCCGGCCCGGTTGCGCCAGCCGGCCATGCGGACGGACTTGTACTCGAGGTTGACTTCGCCGTTCTCCGTGTGGAAGCCGCCGTCGCGCTCGAACATGCGGATCAGCGGTTCGAACGGATCCTCCAGGCCCGGGGGGTAGGCGAATCCAGGTGTGGCGCTCAGCGCTGCCCAGTGCAGGATGAACGGAACCACCTGCCGGACGTTCCAGCCGCTGGACCGCACCGACTCCAGCAGCTCGTCGATCACGCCCCGGTCGGCGCGCACGTTCGGATCGACACACAGGGCGATGTCGAAGAACGGAACTTTGGTATCGCAGTCGTAGGCCGCTGCCCACCGGGCCGCTCGCCGGAAGTACTCCTTGAGCAGGACGGACTTCGACCAGGTCTTGTCGCCATGGCGTTCCCAGCCGACGGTGCTCAGGCGAGCTGCCACGGCCCGAACGGCTTCATCGGGGGTCATCGGCCCAATCCTCGCAGAGCCGCGTCGACGACGTCATCGAGGTTCGACAGATCGTCGGCCATCTGCAGGCCGGACCCATCAAGGCCGAACAGCCGCCAGTGATCGAAGGCGGCGTTGGGCCGCCACTCGTTGGGCGCCAGCTCGTGGGCACCCGGGTGGTCGCGGTTGATGATGCGGTCGCCGGCGGCATCGAAGGCATCCGGATGGGAAGACCGGTAGGGCACACCCGCTTCCATGAGTCTGTTCTCCACGTACTCGTGGGCGGCGAGGTTCCGGAAAGCCGCCATGTCGTCCGGGCTGAGTGTGCCCCGGGTGGCCCCGTCCCAGAGATCGGCGATGCGCTCGTCCGGGGTGAAGTACCCGCGCTCGACCCGGTTCGGGCCGAGTGAGACGTCGTGTTGCTGGACGAAGAGGTTCTGCCGCATCCGCTCGATGACTCCTTCGTCGATGCCGGTGTTCGCCGCGGCGCGGGGCGTGTCGTCCGCGCTGTCACGGATCCGCCGATACGCGTCAGCCGCCCGGTCGGAGAACCCCTCGCCGCTGTCGATGAAGTCGGAGCCGCGGGGGAAGTCGGGCCGGAACTCGCCCGGGTCGGTGCGGGCCAGGGCGCGATTGCGGCCGTTCAGGTCCGAGAAGATGCCGGCCAGGTCGTCCAGCTTGGTGCTGAGCCGGCGCAGGCTGCTGAGCAGGCCCCGGACGAAGTGCTGGATCCGGTTGACCCACCTGGCCACGAGGGTGGCGACCTGGCCGATGACCACCGGCGTGGCGATGCCCAGCGTCAGTCCGGCCTCGGCGAGCCACTGCGGCAGGCGGGCGGCGAGCGTACCGATGAACTCCGCGATCAGGTCGCGGACGATGCCCCGGACCAGGGCGACCAGCAGGCCCGCGCCCTCCACGGCGTACGAGATGCCCTGGGCCGCCGTGGCGAGTCCCTCCAGCACCTGCAGCTGCATGCCGGCGTGCGCGCGGTACGCGTCACCGGAGGCGCCGAACCAGCCGGACACCTCGGTGCGGAGGCGGTCGGTGTACTGCCGGTGGGCCTCGTCCGTGAAGGCCGCGACGTTCGACCAGGTGCGGCATGGGCGGCAACCTCGTCGGCATTGCCGGCGAGCCAGTCGAGGGCGTCCTTGAGGGGTTGGACGTGCTCCATCAGCCAGGCGACACCCCAGGACACCAGCGTGCCCAGCGGGTCGACCGCAAGGGAGAGCATGTCCAATGACGCGCCGACGCCGCCGAGTGTGCCGTCGACCCAGCTGTTGTCGCGGATGCCGTCGGTGATGGCGGCGGCGTCCTCCACCAGACCGAGGCCGGTGTACCAGGTCGTCGAGTCCTGGCTCTGCGCCACCAGCGGGTTGGCGCTCACAGGGGCAGTTCGAGGTGCTGGCCGGCCGCGCGTGTCCCGTGAGCGGCCGACTCGTCGGTGGCCGTCGTGCTGCTGACGACGGCCCGGAGGTTGTCGGCGGTCTCTCTCAAGGCGTCCTCGGCGTCGTCAAGAGCGCCGATCGCCAGGGCGAAGACCGGGCTCAGCAACGTGGGCAGGAACTGGCACAGCTGCCCGTAGGCCTGCGTGTCCATGGTGACCTCGTGCACCGCCGACCGGCCCTGCCGGACAGCGTCCGCGATCCCGTCGACGCTGCCCGCGTGCCCGCGTACGGCATCGGCCGGGAACTGGATTTCCTCACCGGGCATGGTCGTCGCCGGCCGGCGGCTCCGGGAACCGCTCCGCGAACGAGTGGATCACCGCGCGGCCGGTCTCGGTGTCGGCGCCGACGGTCTGCTCCACCTGGGAGGCGACGCGGGCGCAGAGCTGTGCCTGGGCGCGGCCGATCAGGCCCATGATCTCCCGGCTGAGCTGCGCTCCGGTCAGCTGGCCCGGCCGGTCCTCGATGTCGAGGCGTTCGAGCTGGCCGGCCGACCCGACGACGACGGAGATGGATCCGTTGCGGCTCCGGGCCTCCCCGGTCAGGGCGGCGACCCGGCGCGACAGCTCCACGGCCCGGGCGGCGTTCGCATCGACGCCGGCCGCCCACGTCTCGAGCCATTCCTCGGCCGAATCGATATCTCTCATGACATAGCCCCCCGATCTGCCGAACCCTAGGTCGATGGCTGCGACGCCGCAACCCCGTCGCGTGGCCCCCGGAAGAGCCGGACCGGGGTCAGGATCGGCCGAGGATCCGGATGGCGGGCCTGGCCTCGCGCAACGCCGAGATGTGAGCCGCGTCGACGGCCGTGTCCTCCAGGTCAACCTCTTCAAGCTCAGGTGAGGATCGCAACGCCGACAGGTCCGTCACCCGGGTTCCGGCCAGGCTCAGCTCCCGCAGCCCCGCCAGAGAGGCGAGCGGACCGACGTTCTCAACCGGAGTGTTGTCCAGACGGAGCACCCGCAGTCCCCGCAGGGCGGCCAGCGGCGTGAGGTCACGGATGCCGGTGTCGTGCAGGAACAGCTCCTGCGCGGCCGTCGCGTTCTCGATGCCTGCGGCCGATTCCAGAGCCGTGCCGCCGAGGTCGAGCCGTCGGGCCGCGGCGAACCACGGCAGGGCGGCGAGGCCCGTCAGCGACGTGATCGGCAGCCGGTCGACCGACAGCTCGGCCAACCCGGTGAGTCCGGCCAGCGGCTTCAGATCGGTCACCGCGCAGCCCGCCAGGTACAGCTCTCGCAGCTCGGTCAGAGCCGTGATCGGTTCCAGGTCGGTGATCGGCGTGTGCGCGATGTCCAGGACCCGAAGCCCGGTCAGCTCCCGGATCGGTTCCAGCGTGCGTACGCGGGTGGCCCGCAACCGCAGCACCCGCAGCTCTCCCGCGTGCTGGAGGGGCGCGAGGTCATGGATCCGGGTCGCGCTGACGTCGATCTCGCGCAGCCGCGTCGCATTCCGTAGCGGTCCCAGGTCGAGCACCGCCCGGCCCGGCACGATCAGCACCTCCAGGGCGGTCGCAGCGGTCAGGGGCTCCAGGTCCCAGGGCAGGCCGCCGGGGGTCCGGTGCGGGTTCGTGGTGCGCAGCCGCAGCTCACGCAGCCGCGGCAGCAGGCGCAGCGGTTCCAGGTCGGCCGGGGAGACGTTGACCAGGTCGACGACCTCGGCGTCCGGAGCCAGCCGGGTGCCGCCGAAATCCACCGGGGCGGTCACGGCGGGCCCGGCAGTGTGCGGAAGTGCGCGGCGAGCCAGTCCACCAGGGCCTTGTCCCGGGCCGGGTCGTGCAGCAGACGGCCGTATTTCTTGGTGGCTTCCGCGACCATCACGTCGGCGGCGCCCTTGTCCGACAGCGGGCCGCTCGGCAGCGGCTCCGAGTCGACCAGGCTGCCGACAATGCCCATGGCCCGGACCACGCTCTCGATGATGGTGATGTCCAGCGTGGTGAGCCGAGCGTGCGCCACGGCCTGGTGGTGGACGGTCATGTCGCAGAGTTTCGAGAGCTCCAGGATCAGCGCCTTGTCGGCGGTGAACGGCGCTTTGTCCTTCTTGGTCACCCACGCCTTGCGGACCCCGCGCAGCCACATGTGCGCGTCGGAGGCGGCGTCCCAGGCGTGCTGGACATGGTCACTTGCGATCTTGCGGACGGTGTCCGTCCGGGTGACGGCGGCGCCGCCCTTCTTGATGCCGGGCGTGAACGTGTGGCCGGCGAAGGAGCTGGTGCCCAGCAACCGGCGCGGAAGTTCCTCGTAGTGGGCCGCGTTGCCGACCTTGGCGGCCTCGTCCATGGCCTCGAACGCCGCGGTGCCGTAGTAGCCGAGATCGTCGACCGACCCGTGGCCCAGGTGGGCGGCCTCGTGGACCAGCGTGGACTTGCTCTCGGCGGGATCCTTGCCCTGCACGATGCCGACCAGCAGGTGCATCAGCTGCGTCGAGTGCTGGGCCCAGCCGCCGAGGAAGGTCTCCGGGTCGTCGAGGTTGTAGTCGGTCGTGACGTGCTTGTCGAGGTCGCCGGCGGCGGTGGCCAGCGCGGCCCGTCCGGCGGCGTACCGGGCCTTGGCCACGGTGTCCTGCGAGCCGAAGACGGCCTTCAGCCCCGCGGTGTCCCCCTCGGCCGTACGCATGAGGTCGCCGGCATCCTTCATCAGCACCTTCAGGGTGGCCCGGTCGGCCTTCTTCACCGTGGTGTGCGCGTCCAGCACGGTCTTGTAGATCTGGGTGCGGTCGGCCGGGTCCAGCGCCTTGTTGAACGCGGCCTCGCTGATCACCCCGGGTGCGGGAAAGATCTTGGCGACGATCGTGGCGGCGGCATCCTTGGACCGGAGCCGCTTCTCCTTGGCCATCCGGTCCAGCAGCTGCGTCACCGCGGTCTTGATGACGGCCTCGGGGATCCGCAGCTTCTTGTCGGTGTAGGCGGCCTTGAGGTCGGCGAACCCGGGCATCCGGGCCCGGACGTCGGCAGCCGCGAGCATCGCCGCGCCCCGGTGCCGCTGCCCGGGCACCAGCCGGTCGAGGGCGCCGGGCGTGGTCATCGCCGCGGTCAGAGCCCGGTTGCCCGCGAGACGCTGCATCGCCAGCATTCCCGTGGGCGCCTCGGCCGGGCCGTCGTGTTCGCGACTGCGGCCCTGATCGCCCACGGGGGCTCGGCCACGGTCGGCGCGCGGCCGTACCCGGGCCGGCACCGGCTCCCGTGGGTGAGCGGCGAACGTCGCCATGGGCCGACCCTATCGTCGCGGGCAGTGCCGCCCGAGGACATCGGGGCGATCCCGGGCGCCCGATCGGGCAGGAAGTAATGCCTTCCCGGGTGCCTGGCCGGGTGCTGCGCCGGTCGGGCCGGTGCGGTGACGCTCGGGGGATGACGGGCGCACGTCAGACGGCCGAGGGTGCGCGGGCTCAGGTGAGCGACGCCCTCGCCGCCGGCCGGCAGCGGACCGGCGGCGATCATCGGCGGCCGGTGGCCGGTCGGCAGGCCGTGCTCGCCCTGCAACGGGCCGCGGGCAACGCGGCGGTCGGTGCGCTGCTGGCGGCGCGGCTGCGGTCGCCCGGCGAGCAGGCCCGGACCGATGTCGATGCCGCGCTGAAGGAGATGCGCCGCGACGAACCGGCGGTCGACACGGTGGAGAAGGGGCTGCGCGCGGCGAAGGCTGTGGGCGTACCCGTCGATCTTGAAGGTCCGCGGCCGCCGGCGTCGGCGCTCGCGGTGACCACGACCGGGTTCGGGCCGGCTTCGGTCGCGCCGAAGGCGCCGGTGCCGCCGCCCAAGCCGGTGCCGGCCGTCAGCCCGCTCGGCAAGGCCGCGGCCGTCGTGCCCAGGCCGGGTGCGACTCGCGGCGGTGCTCCAAGCGCGGCGCCGGTCGCGGCCGCCGGCGGCGCTCCGCCGGCAACGGCTCCCGCCGCGCTCTCCCAGGACCAGCTTCTGCAGCCACCGGTCGCGCCGGCCGGCGTGCGGCCCGACGACGATCCGGCCTTCGCCCAGGTACGGCGCAACGTCAAAGGTTTCGCCCAGCAGAAGCGGGCCCACCCGACCGCGGCCGCCAAAGCGAAGGAGGCCCAGGACGCGGCGCTGGCGCCCAGCGACGACGTCACCGGGCAGGCCCGGGCGGCCAAGGTCGACACGATGGACGCCCAGCCGGCCGGCACCTTCGACAAGCAGGCCTTCATCGCGGCGGTGAAGACGGCCATCGAGGCCAAGTCACCCAAGACCCTGGAGGAGGCCGACACCTACCGCAGTTCAGGTAAGGCTGGTGAGGTCAAGGACAACATCAAGGGGCTGGTGACCCAGGGCAAGCAGGGCCAGGCCAAGGACATCGAGGCGGCGACGGCAGCACCGCCGGACACCTCCAAGGCGATCCCCAAGCCGGTCACGCCGATGGTCGAGGAACAGCCGGGGCCGGTGGCCGCGATCCCGGCCGCCGGCGCTGTGCCGAAAACGGCCCCGGCCGAGCAGGTCAATCTGGCCGCCGGCAAGCACCAGGCCGATCAGGAACTGGCCGACGCCGACGTCAGCGAGCCGCAACTGGCCCGGTCCAACGAGCCGGAATTCCAGCAGGCCCTCACCGACAAGCGGGCCGCGGCCGTGCATGCCGACACCGCCCCGGCCGAGTTCCGCCGGCAGGAACAGCAGGTCCTGACCCAGGGTCGGGCCGAAGCCGCCGCGCAGACCACCGCGGGCGTCGCCGGCATGCAGGGCGCCAAGGGGGCGGCGCTCGCGGCCCTGGTCGCCGGCAAAGGCAAGGCCAAGTCCAAGGACGAGGCCAAGCGGGCCGAGGTCACCGGCAAGATCCAGGGCCTCTTCGCCGCCACCGAGGCCGACGTGCGCAAATTGCTCGACGGCATCGACGCCAAGGTGGAGGCCGAGTTCAACCAGGGCGAGGCCGGGGCCCGGGCGGCGTTCGAGACGTTCGTCGCGACCAAGATGGCCGCGTACAAGAAGGACCGCTACGGCGGCTGGCTGGGCGGCTTCCGGTGGGCGAAGGACAAGCTGTTCGGGATGCCGGCGAAGGTCGACGAGTTCTACCGCGCCGGGCGCGAGCTGTACCTGCAACGGATGGACGGCGTCATCAGCCGGGTCGCGACCATCGTGGGCGGCGAGCTCACCGCGGCGAAGCAGCGCATCGCGCGGGGCCGAACCGAGATCACCGCGTACGTGCAGAGCCTGCCCACCGACCTGAAGAAGGTCGGCGCCGAGGCCTCGACGGAGATCGGCGACCGCTTCAGCCAGCTGGAAAGTGACGTCGACGCCAAACAGGAATCGCTCGTCGACACGCTCGCCACAAAGTATGTCGACGCGCGCAAGGGCCTCGACGAACGCATCGAAGCGCTGCAGGCGGAGAACAAGGGCCTGGTCGACAAGGCGATCGGCGCGATCAAAGCGGTCATCAACACGATCCGCGAACTCGTGGCGATGCTCAAGAACGTCCTGTCCCGGACGGCCGGCGTGGTCGGCGAGATCATCAAGAACCCGATCGGTTTCCTCGGCAACCTGATCGCCGGGGTGAAGGGCGGCATCGGAAAGTTCAAGGAAAACATCGTCGACCACCTCCGCAAAGGCCTGCTGGGCTGGCTGTTCGGCGCGCTGGCCGAAGGCGGCGTCGAGCTGCCGGAGACATTCGACGTCAAGGGGATCATCCGGCTCCTGGCCTCGATCTTCGGCCTCACGTGGGCCAACATCCGCAACCGGATCGTCAAGCAGATCGGCGCCCCGGCGATGGCGGCGGTCGAGAAGGGCGTGACGATCTTCCAGATCCTGGCGGCCCAGGGCGTCGGCGGGCTGTGGGAGATGCTGCTGGAGAAGCTCGGCGACATCAAGGAAATGATCCTGGAGAAGGTCCGCGACTTCGTCGAGGAGAAGATCATCGCGGCCGGCATCACGTGGCTGATCGGCCTGCTCAACCCGGCAGCGGCGTTCATCAAGGCCTGCAAACTGATCTACGACGTGGTGATGTTCTTCGTGACCAACGCGGGGCGGATCGCCCGCTTCGTGGACACGATCCTGGACTCGGTCGCGGACATCGTGCGGGGCAACGTCAGCGGGGTCATCAACAAGATCAACGACGTGTTGGGGCAGATGCTGCCGATCATCATCGGGTTCCTGGCCAGCGTGATCGGGCTGGGTGGGATCGGGCAGAAGATCCGGTCGATCGTGGAGACGCTGCAGAAGCCGGTGAACCAGGCGCTGGACTTCGTGATCAAGACGGGGCTGAAGTTGGCGGGGCCGGTGATCCGGGGAATGGCCGGCATCAGCGGCAAGGTGAGGGCCAAGGTCGCGGCCGGCAAGGTTTGGGCGAAAGGCAAGGCCGAAGCGGCGATGGCTCGGGTGAAGGGGACCGATGTCCGTTCCCTGGCGCGTCGTCGGGTGCTGGTGGCGTTCCAGGACGGGGCGAGTGTCGACAAGGTCCGCGGCGATCTTCCCGCCATCCGAGCCGACCTGGCGCCGCGGGGCCTCAAGCGACTCGAGCTGGGTCCGGTCGGTCCGGGGGGCGCCGTCGACGTCATGGCGGAGGCAAGTCCGTTTGATCGTCTCGTGAGCCTCATTCCTCGATACCTCAAGAAGCGGGAGGACGACGAGACCGGCAAGCTCAAGGAAGGAACGCCCCACGTCACGATGAAAATCACTCTGACGCTGGCCGACGCGACCGACCAGCTGCCGGCGGAGATGCGTGGCCGTCGGCCGTCAGGATCGCAGGTGGCTCGTGATGAGCAGGGCCGGCCGTTGAAGGACAGCAGCGGCCACTACGTTTTCACCGATGCGGTCCATGAGATGCCGGGTGTGGAGCTCGACAAATCGGCCAAGCCGAAGCGCGGACGCGCCCTCAGCTCCACCCAGCAGCGTTCCGGTGGTCTGATCGAGCCGCCGAAGCCGGGGGAGAAGACCCTGCGGATGGTCACTTTCAACACCGCTGAGGGAAGCAGCGTCCAGTCGAATGCAACGCATGCCGAGCGGCAATTGGCCAGCTGGCTCCAGAATGTGGCCGACGACAAGTGGCGGAGCCGGATACAGAGAATAGACGCGGAGATCAACTACAGCCCTTGCACCTTATGCAGCGTCGACCTCAAGACGATTGCCGTGCTGACGCCGAACGCCGAGGTGGCGAGCCGAGTGCTTTCCTGGACCCGGCCCTACATCGACAAGAAGCGGCAGGGAGCCGACAACCGCAGCACCACGAATGCATCGCTGGGGGAGATCGCCAGTGCCGGCTGGACGGTGACTCCGGGACACGTCGGCGAGGTGCCCACGGCGGACAAGGACGACAAACTGCTTGTCCCGAGCAAGAAGTAGTGCGGACGCGAGTGTCATCGCTCCTCGTGTCGTGTTCCTGACCGGTGTCAATTTGTACCCGGAGGTAACGGCCCGGCCGGTGCAGACTGTTGCGGGGGACCGACCGCTCCGGGGTCCGCCCACCGAGGCGGTGATCACCGTGCCGACGTTTCGACATACTGGCGCCACCGGGCTGGTTCGGTCTCGCCTGTTGATGGAGCTCGGCCCGCTTCGTCGGGCTCCGCTGGCGCTCATCGTCGCGCCGGCCGGGTTCGGGAAGACGACGCTTCTCGCGCACTATGCGCATGCCTTCGACGGTCCTGTCGTCTGGATCACCGCTGATTCCGGTGACACCGATCCTCACACCCTCAACCGGCGCCTGCGCCGGGCCTGCCCGGTCAGCCTGCCCGTTCCGCACCGGCCGTACGATCTTGTCGAGTTCGCCGAGAATCTCGGGGCCGGGCTGCGCCAGGACACCCTGCTCGTGATCGACGACGCGCAATGGCTGGAAGGGTCCGACGGTGAGCGCGCCGTCGAGCGGATGCTCGTCGCCGCCCCGCCGCAGTTGCACACCGTTCTGGCCGGGCGCCGCATGCCCGGCGTCAACACGGCCCGGCACGAGCTCACCGGTCTGCTCACCGTCGGTCCCGACCAGATGCGGTTCCGGTCCTGGGAGGCCGAGGAGCTGCTCCGTGACGTCTACCGTGAGCCGCTTCCGCCCGGAGACATCGCCGCGCTCACCCGCCGGGTCGGTGGGTGGCCCGCCGGACTTCATCTTTTTCATCTTTCGACCCGCGGCCGGCCGCTGGCCGACCGCCGGGCCGCCGTCGCCGCGCTCGACGGGCGAGCGTCACTCTGCCGCGCCTACCTTGCCCGTACGGTGCTCGCCGACCTCCCCGCCCACCTGCATTCCTTCCTCATCCGCACCGGGGTTTTCGACACGCTCACCGGGCCGCGCTGCGACGAGCTGCTCGGCCAGCGGGACAGTCACCTGATCCTGGCCGAGCTGGAACGTCTGCAGGCCTTCACCACCAGCGCCGACGGCGGCTGGACCTATCGGTACCACGAGGTGCTCCGGTCGCATCTCGCCGCCACGCTGGTCGACGATCTCGGCGATGACGGCGCCCGGCAGTGGCACGTGCGGGCGGCGCAGATCCTGGAGCGGGAGAACGCGCACGCTGAGGCCGCCCGCTCGTACGCGCGCGCCGGCCGCTGGTCGAGCGTGCGCCGGCTGCTGGGCCGGCTCGGGCCGGGCCTGATCGCGGACGGTGTGGAGCCGTGGCGGGACGTGCTGCCGGCCGGGCTCGTCGCCGAGGATCCGTGGCTGATGCTCGCCGAGGGCCGGCACCGGTTCAGCCGGGGGCAGCTGGTCGGGGCCATCGAGTCGTTCCGGCACGCGCACGGGCTGTTCACCGATGCGGACGGGCGGGCGCACTGTCAGCAGGCGCTGGCTCGGGCGAACGTCTGGTTGGCCGGCCCGCAGCGGGCCCAGGGGGCGTGGCCGAACTGGTTGCGGGCTGCCACCCAGGGGCACCCGGCGATGGTGGCCGGGCGCGCCGATGAGCTGCCCGGTCCCGGCGGGCGGCTGGTACGGGTCGTCGCCCGTACCCTGGCCGGTGATCTGCTCGGGGCCCGCCGCGAGCTTGCCGCGACGGACGCGCAGGTGCCGGGGATCCTCGGGATGGGTCTGCGGCTGGTGCACGGCGCGGCGCAGGCCGCCGCCCACTCACCCGCCGGGCTGGTCACCTTGGCCCAGGTCGCGCTGGAGGCCGAGCACGAGGCGCCGTGGCTGGCGCGGATGGCGCGCGCGGCCGTGGCCGTCGACGGCAGCGAGCACGGCGCCAAGACGGCGCTGGCGATCGCGGAGGAGTGCGCGCGCGAGGGTGACGCCTGGGGCGAGGTCGTCGCGGCTGCGCTGGCCTGGCTGCCGCACGCCGGGAGCGCCGATCCGGCTGAGATCGCCGATCTCGTACGGCGGTGCCGGCAGCTGGACGCCGCGGTGTTGCTCGCCTGGGTGCAGGCCGTGCACGCGCTGGCCGCGGCCGTGGCGGATCTGCCCGACGCCGAGCTGCTGGCCGCTCAGGCCGCGGCGGTGGCCCGGTCGGCCGGGGTCCCGGGTGCGCGGGCGCTCGCGTTCGCGGCGACGGCCGGCGTGCCGGGGTGCCCGCCCGGGTCGGCGGCGCGGGCGCGGAGTTTCGCCGCCGAATGCGGGCTGCCCGGCAGCCTGACCGAGGCGTGGCTGGACGCCGCCGAGCCGCCGTACGCCGGGGCCGGTGCGGCACCGCCGATCACCGTGCGATGCCTGGGTGGCTTCAGCGTCGAGCGGGCCGGGCTGCCGGTGGACCAGTCGATGGTCAAGCCTCGCGTCCGCAGCCTGTTGCGCCTGCTGGCCATGAACGCCGGGGCCGCAGTCCACCGGGATGCCCTCGTGGAGGCGTTGTGGCCCGGCCTGTCGCCGGCCACTGCCGCGCACAACCTGCACGTCGCCGTGTCCAGCCTGCGCAAGCTGCTGGAGCCGGAGTCCCCGCGCGGGCACGCCCGGCTGCTGGTGCGCGAGGGCGACGGCTACCGGCTGGCCCTGCCGCCACCGTCCTCCTGCGACGTCACCGAGGTGCGCGCCGCGCTCGACGACGCGCGCCGCCGGCAGCTCGGCGGGGACCGGGCCGGTGCGGTGCAGGCCCTGCGGGCGGCGGTCGGTGGTTACGGCGGCGACCTGCTGCCCCAGGACGGTACGGAGGAATGGGTGGTCCGCGAACGCGACGTCCTGCGTACCGCGGTGGCCATCGCCGCTGCCCAGCTCGCCGCGTACGAGCTGGACGGGGGTGCGGCGGTCGCGGCCATCGTGGCGGCCGAGCGGTGCCTGGCCATCGACCGGTACCACGACGAGGGCTGGCGGGTGCTCGTCGCGGCGTACGAGCGCAACGGCGACCTGGGCGCCGCCCAGCGGGCCCGCGGCCGCTATGCCGAAGCCCTCGCCGAGCTGGGCATCTCGTCGCGGGCCGGTCACTGATCGCGGTGCACCCGGGCCCGGCCGACGGCGACCGACTCCGCCCGGACCGTGACCGGTACGTGCGCCGGCAACGAGTCCACGATCAGCGTCCGGATCCGGGCCGGGTCGACCGGGGCGCCGGCGCGGGTCCGGACCGTCACCTCGATCCGGGGTTCCGGCGTGCCCGGCAGCCGTGAACCGGGGTGCGGGGACCAGCCGCAGCCGCCGGTGTCCACCACCTCGACGGTGCCGCCGGTGAGCAGCTCGACGTGTTTGGCCAGGCCGCGCCGTGTGCCGCGCCACCGGTGCAGCTGCACCGCCTCAGCCACCAACGCCCGCCGCTGCGCCGGCGGCCACGTCCCGTCCAGCGGGTACGCGACCCAGCCGGCGAGCCAGTCGAGAAAGTCCTCCGGCGCCAGGTGCGGGTCGAGGTACGCGGCGAAGCTGTCCAGGGTCAGCAGCGCCGGGGCCAGCACCTCGTCCAGCGCCGCGGTGAGCTGCTGGACGAACTCGTACTCCTGGTAGACCGCCGGCAGGGTCTGGGCGATCGGATGGGCGGTCGGCGCCCGGTCGAGTCCCGTACGCATGTTCATCCTTCGGTGATCCTGATCTGGTGGCCGCGAGAAATGACCAGGCCGTGCGACGGCAGGTCGATGCGCTGCACCGGCCGCACGTCGGGTGAGCTGCGCGCCCGGGCCTCGTACAGCTGGACGTCCTCGACCAGGTCGACCCCGGGCAGCCGCTGGAGCACGGCGAAGACCTCGCCGGACTGCACCGGCCGGCCGAACGGCCAGCCGGTGCCGTCCGGGCCGCCGACGACCGGGTTCAGGTAGCGGTACAGCGCTTCGGTCGCCTGGCTGAGCAGCGTGTCGCGAGTGATACGCGTCCGCGCGTGCAACTGCGCGACCACCGTGACGCCCAGGTAGTACGGCGGCTCGACCATGACGCGGGCGCCGAGGCACCGCCGCTCCTCCAGGTAGTCGGCGATCCGGGCGAGAGTCTCGTCGCTCGGCTGCGGTTCGGCCGCGGCGGGATCCAGCGCCTCGGACACCTTCGGTACGACCAGCAGCCGCACCGCCCCGGGCTGATCCGGCACCGGTACGCACTTGACCCGGGCCACGTCCGGCGCGGCCTCGCGGGCCAGGTACTCGTAGTCGTCCACGGTCACCGCCCGGTCCCGGGTCCGCAGCAGCAGCGGCCCGCGCAGCGCCGCGTCGGCCACCGATTCGCCGTCGACTCCGCCGCTGCCCGCCCGCCGGTTGGTCACGCTGGTCACGAACGGCACCGGATCACGCTGTACGCGCAGGACGTTGCGGGCCACGTTGCCGCGCTTGCCGCCGCCGGTGCGGTACCGCGGCACCCGGATCGGCGCGGCCTTCGGCGGGACCTTGCCGTAGTAGCGCAGGGTGCCGTCCGGCTCGCGGGTCGCGGGCCCGAACACCACCTCGCCCTGCACCCGGTCGACCATGAAGTGCGGGTCACCTGAGCCTGAAGCGGCGAACGTCTGCACCTCCTGCCACTGCTCCCAGTCGTTGCCGCCGGCGACCTCGACGACCAGATCACCGGTGGCGGCCACCGGCCGGCGCTGCAACGGGAAACGCTGACCCGGTACGCCCTCCGACATCCCGACCACCTCGTGCTCCACCGTGTCGGAGTGCTCGGCGCCGATCGTGCCGCCGATGGTCGCGGCGCTCACCCCGAGGATCCCCGGAGTGTTGGTGTAGTACGCCTGCTTGGGCCGTGGTTCGACCGTCCGGCAGCGCAGCCAGCCCGCGCGGTGCCGGCCGATCAGCGACACGACGTGCGACGGCGGCACGTGCAGCACCACGTCGCCGGGCTTGTTGAGGCCGCCGGTGTCGTCCCGGTCGACCTCGCACGGCGCCCATTCCGTACCGGTCCAGGCCTCCCACTGCAGCGGGGGATCGTCGGGCCGGACACCCACGCCGCGGACCGGGCAGTCGAGCCGGAGCAGCACCGCGCACCGGGGGACCGCGGCCGACAGTCCGAACAGGACCGCGTCGCCGATACCGGGCGGCTGCGCGAAGCACTCCACGCCGGCCCCGCCGCGCAGATCCTCGGTGCGGTCGAACGGCTGACCGCCCGCGCTCCAGGTCATGATCCGCGACAGCGAGCACGGCACGATGAACAGGTCGTCGCGGGTGTGGAAGACGACCGGTTCCTCCGCCTCGGTCTGCACGCACGCCACTTCGGCGCCCGCCGGAACCGTCACGGCGGCGTCCCGCGCGGCCGACAGCCAGAAGGTGACGTCGCACCGGGCCGCGGTCGGCGGGAACAGCCGCAGTCCGATCAGCTCCAGGAACCGCAGGTAGTGCAGGTCCGGGACCCGGTTGAGGCGGTAGATGAGCTGGTCGACCATCATGGCGAAGGTCTCGATCAGGGTGACTCCCGGATCGGAGACGTTGTGGTCCGTCCATTCCGGACAGTTGCGCTGCACCAGGCGCTTCGCCTCGTCCACGAGGTCCTGGAAGCGGCGGTCGTCGAGGTTGGGGGCCGGCAGCGACATCAGACACCGTCCTGCTCGATAGCGCCGTCGCCGCCGTCGTGGGCGGGGATGACGTAGAAGGGGAAGACCAGGTTGCGCGGATCGTTGTCGCCGCGGATCAGGTAGCGGATCTCGATGAGCAGGGTGCCGCGGTCGGCCCGGTCGAAGGACACCACGACGTCGCTGACCACGATCCGCGGCTCCCAGCGGTCCAGGGCCAGCCGCACCTCGTACGCGATCTGCCCGGCCGTGGCCGCGTCCGCCGACGCGAACACCAGGTCGTGGATGGCGCAGCCGAACTCCGGCCGCATCGGCCGTTCCCCGGGGGCCGTGGCCAGGATCAGCTGGATGCTCTCGATCACCTCGCGCTCCCCGGCGACCAGCGCGATCGAGCCGGTGACGTCGGTGTGCACCGGGAAGGCCCAGCCGGCGCCGATGAACTCCTCGCGCATCTCAACCTCCGATCAGCACGGTGAAGCAGCCGGCCACGATCGGCGCCCCGCAGGCGGCCAGGTCACCCATCCGGGCAGCGGGCATGCCACCGATGAGCACGGTGGGGCAGCCCGGCGGGGCGATCGGGGTCGGCGGATGCACGGCCGGCGGCGGGAACGAGCACGTGTGCAGCCCGCCGACGGTGGCGGCCGGCAGCCCGCCGATCAGCACGGTGGGCACGCCCGGCGGCGCCAGCACGCCCGGGTGACCGGTGGGATCGCCGACCCTCGCCGCCGGTGGCATCGTGACCGTCTCCTCTAGTTGATCCGGACGATTCCGCCGCGCACGGTCAGCGCGCCGCCGGCGGTCAGCTCCGCGGTGCTCTGGCCCGCGATCTTCACCTGCGCGCCCTTGAGGTCGAGCAGCCCGGCCCCGGCGTCGACCGTGACGCCCATCCCGCTGATCTTCACCGGGCCGGCGCTGGTCAGCTCCACGGTGTTCGCGGTGCCGTTCAGCTTGAGCAGCAGCTTGCCGCTGCCGGTGCGCAGCAGCACCGCGTCGCCGCGCGGGGAGTCGATCAGCTCCAGGCGGTGCCCGGTCCGGCTGACGATCGCCCGTACGCCGATCTCGCCGCTCGCGTCGTCGATGGCCGGCACCTCGGTGGCCGGCGGGGTGTCCTTGCCGTTGTGCAGCCCGCCGAGCACGTACGGCGTGTCCAGGTCACCGCCGGCGAACCCGACCAGCACCTCGTCACCGACCTCGGGCAGCACGAAGAACCCGCGGTCGCGGCCGGCCCCGGCGTGCACTGTTCGGGCCCAGCCGCTGGTGAAGTCCTTGGACAGCCAGGGCAGCGTGACCCGGACCCGGCCGACCTTGAGCGGATCCCGGACGTCACTGACGATGGCCGGTACCAGCCCGCCGGTCACCCGCGGCGTCGTCGCCTCGGCGCCGCCGGCGACCAGCCCGTAGAGCGAGCGTTCCTGGCGGCCGGACACGGTGAACGCGGTGGTGTAACCGGCCTGGTCGCCGAACTGGTGCCGGGTGCTGGTCAGCGTGTACTTGCCGGCGAACGGCTCGCCCAGGCCGGCCAGGGTGACGGCCGTACCGGCGCGCAGCCTCGGGTTGCCCTTGGCCACACCGTCCAGCTCGGCGCAGGCACCACCGACCTGATCGGCGAGGGCCTGCGCGGCCGCCTTCACCTCACCATGATTGTGGTAAGCCGCACCTGAGGCCAGCAGCGGCGGGCTGCCGAAGGTCCGCGCCATCGCCACCGGGTCCAGGCCCGCCACCTCCGTACCCGGGACGCGGGGAACGGCGGTCGCGGTGAGCTCCTGCTTCTGATCGGCGTTCCACCCTCGCGCCTCCACCTCGGGCACCTGCTCGGCCGCGCTCAGGCAGGCCCGCAACGACACGAGGTTCCGGTTCACCTCAAGCACCAGTGGATCCCGGGTGGCGGCCACGGTGGTCGGCGGCGCCCCGGTGGGCGGATCCGGTACGCGGAAGTCCAGCGTGCTGTCGACGACGGTGAGCCGGGCCCCGACCAGGTAGGCCAGCCGGCTCAGGAACTCCCAGTCGCTGACGTTGTCCTGACTCAGCTGGGCGTCGGACTGCCCGCCGGCCCCGGAACCGGCCTCGATCCGGCCGGCCTTGAGACCGGCCCGGTCGGTGACCTTGCGGACCACGTCCGGGATGGTCATGTTCGGGTACGCCGCCACTCGCCGGCCCCGGAACAGCCGATGCGCCCGGTCCAGCGCGCGCACCTCGGTGAACGTCCCGCCCGGGTCGATGTCGACCTCCAGGGCGGTCACCTCACCGATCATGAGCGGCTGCGGCGGCCCCGGCTCGGCGGTCTGCACCTTCACCGTCAGCACCGAACCGATCTTGACCTTGGCCTTGGCCAGAACGAGCTGCTCCGGGTCCCGGAACCGCAGTACGCAGAGATCCGGCAGGTGCACGCTGTCGTCCACGTAGGCCTGGGTGAGCAGCGACATCACGTCGGCCGCCAGGGCGGAACCGTCGAGCTCGACGATCAGCGTGTTGGCGAAGCTCTCGTTAGCCATGGCTGAACCCCTCGGCCACCAGCTCGTCCAGGGCGGGCAGCAGGAGCCGGGTGCCAGCGCGGAGCCGCATCGGGTCGTCGATCCCGTTGGCCTCGGCGACGGCCCGCCACAGGTTCGGGTCGCCGTACGCGTGGAACGCCACCGACGGCAGGGTGTCGCCGGCCACCACCACGTGCCCGTCCCGGGCCGCCAGCGCACCGGAGGTCGGGTTCTGACCGCCCCGCTCACCGGAAATCTCCTCCAGCGTCACGGTGCACACCGCCCGTACCGGATTGCCGCTCGGGGTGAAGAGCGTGTACTTCGCGGTGACGCTGCTGACGAAGCCCGGGAAGCCGGTCATCCCGCCCCAGCGGAAGATGACCCACGGCGGCGACGCCTTCTTCGCCTGCCGGCTCTTGTCCGTCGGCACGCAGCAGGCGAAGAGCTGATCGACGATCTTCGGCACCCGGTCGTCCATGGTGTCGGTGGCGTCGAAGAACATCTCCAGGGTCAGCTTGCTCGGATCGGAGCCGGTGAACTGGACCGGCCCGCTCTTCGGCGCGCTGCGCTGGTTCTCCCGCGACCACTTGGCGTTCTTGGTCAGGCTCAGCTCCTTCGGATTGAACTGGAAGTCGATCCGGCCGAGCCGTACCCCGCTGGGCGCGGCGGTGCTGCCGTCCGAGGGCGGCTCCCGCAGCTCGAGGTACGCATGCTGCAGGTTGGCCGGCGCCCCGGTCGCCGACGGTGCGGCGCCGGCGGCGGTGAACGTCACGGGAGAGGTCATCGCGGCCCGCCTCAGGCCCCGGCGCCGGGCGCCAGGAAGCCGTGGTGGGCCAGCTCGAGGGTCTCGGTGGCCACCTTCGGCGAGTCGGCGCTCAACTGCGGCCCGGTCCACCGCACCGGAATCACCCCGGTCAGCGCCCACCGGGCGATGACCGTGCCCTCCTGGGTACGCGCCTCGATGGTCGCGGTCCGGCGCTTGACGCCAGTGGTCATCTCGGTGAAGTACCGCAGAATCCCGGCGCTGGCACTGGTCACCGGCCGGGACAGCTTGACGTTCGAGTACTTCATCCGGGTCGGCAGCTGCCAGACGACGCCGTTGCTGCCGCCCTCCTCCCGCTGCTCCATGACGACCTCACAGCCCAGACCGTCACAACTGTTGAAGGAGCCGAGGTTGTCGTCGTCGATGCTGACGACAAAGCAGACGGCCACCGCCTCATCGTTGTCGGTCATGGTGGCACTCCCTCTCTCGGACGCCTCAGCGCCGCAGGTCGGTGATCAGGCCGCGACGGTCCCGGTCCTTGCGCAGCTCGGCCCGGAGCCGCCGGTAGAGCGGGTCGAACAGAGTTTTGAGCAGCTCTTCCGGCGAGGGCGGGGCGGGTGGCGGCTGCGGGGGTGGGGTGGCGGTTATCGGTGGGCCCTCGGCCGGGAGCGGGACCTCGGTCGACGCGGCGGCTGCCGGCTCGGCGGTCGCCTGGATCACCTGTACGGCCCGTTGGACGGTCTCCGGGGTCGGAAGCGGCGGCGAGTCGTCAGGCCACGAGACGATCGTCGGCATCCCGGGGGAGGTGACGGGACGGGGTGGGGTGAGCTGGGTTGTCGCTCGGCCGGGTCGTGAGGCGGTCGGCATGGCGATGGCGGTGGTGCGTTGCGCGGAGACGAGCGGGGGGTGGTCGGGGAGCAGGCTGGCCATCGGGGGTGGTTCTTCGATCGCCCGGGCGAGGGGGAGCACGGGTTGCGGCTGTGACGGGGTCGGCTCGTTGTGGGGACCGGGCGTTGCGTGCTCGGTGTCCGGGAGGCGAGTCGTCGGGGCCGAGTCTCGGGTTGAGGTCAGCATCTCCAGGGTGTCCTGAGCTTCAGCTCCGGCGGTCGGCCGGGTCCCGATCCGTTGCAGGGTCGAGGATGTGGTGAGGGGCGGACCGATGGCGCGGGTAGGCCCGGCCGGTCGATCGGGCAGCGTGGGGCGTGGGGGCGCCGGGAGTACGATCGGCGCGCCGAGGCCCAGCCGGCGCGGGGGCGGTGCGTCGCCGAGCGTGGTGCGCTGGGTTGTGGCCGGCGGCTCTCGTCCTGGGGTGAGCGACCTCATGGAGACGTCAACCTCACGCTGGACAGCTGAAGGTAAGGGCAGATCCACCGGTTGCGGAGATCCATGATGGGTGGTTGGCGGCTGGTCGATGGGGTGATGGATCGGCGCGGAGGGTCCGACGTTGTGCTCGACAGGCGGCTGGGTGAGGGACCGGACCGGCAGCGGTGGAGCTGCGGCGAGCTGGATCGCCTGCGGTGGGTCGGTGAAAGGCTGGATCGCTTGCGGTAGGTCGGTGGAGGCCTGGACCGTTTGCGGTGGGTCGGTGGTGGGCTGGATCGCTTGCGGTGGGTCGGTGGAGGGTTGGATCGCTTGCGGTGGGTCGGTGGAGGGTTGGACCTTTCGCGGTGGCTCGGTGGAGAGCTTGACCGTGTGCGGTGGCGGGGTGAGGTGCTGGACCGGTAGCGGAGGTTCGCTGGAGGCCAGTGGCGGCGGCTCGGCGCTCTGCTTGGACCTGGGGAGCGGGTCGGATGCTTTCGTTTCTACCGGCGGCGGCTCGAAGGCACGTTGAGCGACTGGTAGCGGTGGTGAGCCTGCTTGGTCTGGCGGCGGCAGAAGAGCCGCATTGCGGCTCACCTCAGGTTCCGGTGAAGGCTGGCTTGGCGGCACATCCACCGCGCGGCGGTCCGGCGGCAGCTGGTCCACCGCGCGCTGGGCGGGAGATGTCGGACTCGCCGCAGGCTGACGCGGTTGGGGCGGGTCTACTGCATGCTGGGCCTGCGGTACCGGGCCGGCTGCGTGCCTGGCCGGCGGCACCGGGCCTACCGCCCGCTGTGCCTGCGCCGCCGGGTTGACCGCCCGCTGCGCCTGCAGTGTCGGGCCAGCTGCGTGCTGGGTCGGTGGTAGCGGGTCGACCGCGCGTTGGGCTTCCAACGCTGGGCCAGCTGCGTGCTGGGTCGGTGGTAGCGGGTCGACCGCGCGCTGGGCCTCCGACGCCGGGCCAGCCGCGCGCCGGGCGGGCGGCAGTTGACCTATTGCATGCTCGGCGGGCGACTTCGGGTTGGCGTCAGGCTGATGTGGCGGGGGCGAGCCCATCGCGCGCTGGACGTGGGGCATCAGGTCCGTTGCCGGCTCGATCAGCGGGAGCGGGTCTGCCGCGCGTTCGGTCGGCGACTCCGGGCTTGCGGAGAGGTGAATCGGCGCCGACGGGTTCACTACCCGCTGCATCTGCAGCACCGAGATCGCCGCACGCGGAGCCGGCGGACTCTCTGTGGGTGAGGTCTGCCTGTTCATGGAAGGGTGAACTGCAGCTGCCGACGGATTCGTCACCTGCGGAACCAGGACCGGCGACCCCGCACCGGGCGTATCGGTCGCAGCAACCGCATCCCGCGCGGGTGTGTCGTCCCCGATATTCATCGTGGCTTCATCCACTGTGGCCGGACGCTTGGCCGTCCACCGCTGGACGAATGCACTCAACCGCCCGCCACCACTTGACGGTCGCTCCGGTTCCGCCGCCACCGGCGGCGCCGGCGTCATCGGGACCGCCTCGACCACTCCGGACGGCTCCTCGGGCGTGACCACATGACCCAGCGGCGCCAGGAATCCGGGGCTCTGCCACGACGCCAGCTCTCCGGCGAACCGGCCCGGCGGGTCGATCAGCGGATGCTCCCCGATGACCCGCTGCACCGGCGGTAGATCCGCCCACTCCCGCCGCCTCGCCACGACCGGAGGCGGTACGGTCGCCTCGCGCTCGGCGGTCCGCCGCCACGGCCACATCTGCGCTCACCGTCCCTCGCTGATCCGCGTGTTGAGCTTGGCTATCTCGCCGACGAAGCGGCGGCGTTCGGCGTGTTCCAGGTCGAGGATGTCGTCCAGCGGCCAGTGGAAGTGGTACGCGACGTACGCGACCTCCTCGTAGAGGCGGCCGGCCGCGTACGTCAGGATTCCCCCAGGCGCCCACCGGCCAGGTCTATCGCGAAGCGGTGGCCGCATTCCGGGCAGGCGACCGCCGCCCGGGTGTGGCCCTCGCTGTTGATCCGCCGGTAGAGGTCCTGCAGGAAGGCCAGGTCGCCGGCGAAGAGCTGTTCCATGATGCCCGCGTGCACGTCGGTGATCGGGCCGATCCGGGTGACGACCCGGGCCAGCAGCACCACGGTCAGGTACGCCGGGTTCTCCCGTACGCGGTCGTCGCGCAGCGGGACCAGTTCGTCGCGGGCGGTGGCCAGGCGCATCGAGCCTGACCGATGCACCGTTCCTGATCCGTCGACGTAGCCGCGGGGCAGCTCGAAGGCGAACTCGGTGCGCAGCGGCTCCGGGCGCGCCTCCTGCTGCTCGGGCCGGGACTCGGGCTGTTCGACCGTGGCGATCGTGCGCCGCATGGCTACTCGACTTCCATGCGCTCGTACGTGATGACGATCTTCTCCGTGAGCACGCTGGTGTCGCCCGCCTTGAGGGCGCCGATCTCCAGGCTCTTCGGCCACGCGTTGGTCAGCTTGTAGCGTTTGATCGCCGTGCCCTCGTAGTCGTACACGATGATCGCGCCGCCTTTGCGGGCGTCGGCCATCTTGCCGAACTGGGCCGCCTGGACCCATTTCTCGAAGCTGTTGTCACCGGTCAGGCCGCGGGTCAGTGTCACCTCGCCCGCCTTGGGCCGGCCCGGCAGCTTCTTGATGACGTACTTGCCGTCGCTGGTGTTCTGCTTGAGCTCGATGACGTCCTGCTCCATCTTGAGGCCGCTGACCTCGTTGATCTGCTTGATGACGACGCCGTCCACCTCGAGGCCGAACGCGTGGCCTACCGCTTTGTCGAGTTCGTCCATGGCTGGGTCTCCTCCTCCGACGAGAGTGACGACTACTCGCTGACCAGGCTGTTGCCGCCGGACATCTGGGCCAGGCGGAAGATGACGAACTCGGCCGGCTTCACCGGGGCGACGCCGATCTCGCAGATGACCTGGCCGGCGTCGATGCTCTCGGCGGGATTGGTCTCCCGGTCGCACTTGACGAAGAACGCCTCGGTCGGGGTCAGGCCGAACAGTGCGCCGCTGTTCCACTGCAGCACCAGGAAGGCGCTGATGGTGCGGCGTACCTTGGCCCACAGCGCGTCGTCGTTGGGCTCGAACACGACCCACTGGGTGCCGTTGAGGATCGACTCCTCCAGGAAGTTGAAGAGCCGCCGCACGTTGAGGTAGCGCCATTCCGGGTCACTGGAGAGGGTGCGGGCACCCCAGACCCGTACGCCGCGGCCCGGGAACGCGCGGATGCAGTTGACCCCGTTCGGGTTCAGCAGCTCCTGCTCGCCGCGGGTCAGGTGCGTCTCCAGGGCGATGGCGCCGCGGATGACCTCGTTCGCCGGCGCCTTGTGCACGCCGCGGGTGGCGTCGTTACGGGCCCACACCCCGGCCACGTGCCCGCTCGGCGGGACGAAGACGTTGGTGCCGGTGGCCGGGTCGAAGACCTTGACCCATGGGTAGTACAGGGCGCCGTAGGCGGTGTCGTAGCCGGCCAGATCGGTGCGCCACTCCCGCATCTGCTGCGCGGACAGCGACGGCGGCGGGTCGAGGATCGCCATCCGGTCGCCCATCTGCTCGCAGTGGGCGATCATGGCGAGTTGGACCGCCTTGACCGACTCCAGGTCGACGATGCCGCGGTGGTACGCCCCCATCAGGTCGGGCGCCGACACCATGGTGATCTCGTCGATGGCCTCCAGGCCGCCGACCCCGGTGCGTTCACTGGCGTCGCCGACGTAGTCCTCCGTACCCATCTGGCGGGGCGTCGCCGGTGCCGCGGGCGCCTCCCGCAGCGCAACCGTGCCCCGCGGCGGCGTGGTCACGCTGTCCGCGGCCGCGGACGGCTCCTCCAGCGTGATGAGCTTCGACCGCTCACGGACGGCGGTCACGACGTTCTCCTTGCCGCGCTTGACCGTGACGCCGTCGTACGTCTCCACGACCCGCCCGCCGCGCTTGACCACCAGGTTGAAACGGTCCTCGGCGGGCGGCTGACCCTCGGCGGGCGGCGGCGGATCGGTCACCTCGACGGAGATCTCGGCCGGCGAGCGGCCCGAGCGGGTCTCCTTGGCGACCACCCGGTACGGCCCGAGCATCGCCTGCGGCACGTCGGACTTGCCGTTGCCCTGGTCGCGGGCGCCGCCGAGCCGGACCACATAACAGTTGCCACCGCCGTTGAGGAAGTAGCCGTACACGGCGTGGGCCAGGTAGCAGCCTTCGACGAAGTCGCCGAACTGCTCGGTGAACTGGCTCCAGTTGGAAACCAGGGTCGGCGAGTTGAACGGGCCTTGCGACGCGAACCCGATGAAGCCGGCGACGGCCGTGCCGACCCCTTCGATCGGCCGCGAGCCGGAGCTGACCTCCTCGACGTACACGCCGGGGGACAGGTAGGTGGGCATGGCGCCTCCAGGTCTGGGCTGGTTCTCTCGATGGTTTCGCCGAATCCGGGGCCGCGGCATGGCCGTCGGGCCGCCCGTGAGTGCACATGCGGTGCCCGTTGGGGCAGGCGGTCAGCACACGACCTGAAGGTGGAACGGGGCGTCGGCGAGCGTGGGGACTCCCGTGCCGGGGTCGAGCTTGCGGGTGTGGATCTGCACGCTGGTCGGGCGTGATCCGCTCGCCGCGTAGACCACTCCGCCGAGGTCGGCCGGGCTGCCGTCGGCGTCGCCGAGCGAGGCCGCGTAGGAGCACTTCGACACGTCGCGGTTGAAGTTGACCTCCCACACACCTGGCTCACCTCGGCCTACCTCGTCGACCTCGGAGTCCCGCACCGTCCGGCCGTCGGCGTCGACGATGACGAAGAGCCCCGAGCACCGCGTCTGCAGGTGGAACGGCAGGTCGACGCCGGCGCCGTTGCCGCCGCGGGTGCCGACCAGGATGGCGGCCTCGTCCTGCTGCCCGGTGCCGACGTTGATGAGTCCGGCCGGCGGCTCCTGGGCGCCGGCCCCGCCGATCGTGGCGACGAACGAGCAGCGGCGGATGCTGCGGTCGAAGCGGAGCTCGTACTGCCCGTCGGCGGTGCGCCGGACCCGCGGGCCGTCGGTGCCGCGGACCACCCGGTCGCCGGCGACCACCGCGGTGTCGCCGACGGAACAGCGAATCTGCAGGTGGAACGGGTGGGCGGCGGCCGCGCCGTCGATGTTGCGGGTCTGCACAAGCACGCTGTTGCGATTGCTCCCGCTCGCGGTGAAGACCAGACCGCTTTCCGGTACGGGCTGACCACCGGACGCCGCCACAGTGCCCAGGAAGACGCAGTCGTCGACAGCCCGGTCGAAAGTGACCTCGAACCGCCCGGTGCCCAGCGGCGTGACGGTCGTGGCGCCTTTGGTGGACACCAGCGCGCCGGTGCCGTCGACGACAGCCCACGGTGTGTCGTTCTTCTTCGCCGGCGCCGAGGTGGCCGGCTGTGACTTCGGCTGCGCAGGCTCGGATCCACCGCCCGGCGGGACCTGAGGTGCACTGGCCTTGCCCGGGGTGGCGGGCACCGAAACGCCGGGTGGAGGCGCCGAGGCTTCTCCACCCGCGAGGTCGTCAGGGGCGAAGGGGTCGGTCGCCAGGATGAACGCTGCGGCGGCGATGCCCAGCGCCAGCAGCCCGGTGGCCACCTTGGGGATCCAGCCGGCGATCAGCGGCACGACCTCCCGGGTGCCGTCGAGCCGTACCGGGGTTACCGGCGGCCGTGGCGTTCCGATCACCTGGAACGGCAGGCCGGCCGGCCGGCCGAAGAAGCGCCACGGCGGCCGGACCGACATGTCGATGCTCTGCGAACCCGGAGGCACCGGCAGCTCACCGGCGGGCAGCGAGAACTTGATCCGCCCGGCCGGGTCCGTCGCCTTGAGCTGCACGGGCTCGACGACGTTGCCCTCGTTGGTGAGCTGGATCCGGTGGCTGGTCTGCCACCGGCCGGAGGTCGTCTGCGGGGTCAGCGTGGCCGTCAGGGCCCGGAACTCGGCGACGTCCAGCACGCCGGTCGCGTGCACCTGCAACCCGCGGTGCAGGATCGACGCGGCCCGGACGGTGAACGGGGCCCGGCCCGCTGCGGTGCTCGCCTGCCGCGGTGGCGACCAGCGGATCACGGCCTCGGCGCGGGCATCGGGGTAGACCGCGAGCACCGCCGGCTCGATCTCGGCCCAGCCGGCCGTCGGGCCGAGGACCGTGATGGCGAACTGCTCGACCTGACCGCCGCCGTTGTGCACCGACACTGTGGTGCTGGCCGTCTCGCCGGGCACGACGGCCAGGGTCGCGTCGGTCAGCGTCATGCTGGCGGCCACGTCGCTGTGGCCGTCGACGCTCGCTCCCCAGCGGGTGGCGTCACCCTGCCGGGGCAGCGGCCGGGCCGGTTCCGGGCGCGGTGGCCGGGCCGGCGGTCCGGCGTTCGGGTCGGTCCAGGCCAGGAAGGCCCCGCAGTCGCGGTTGGTGCAGAAGCGCGAGCCGTCCGGGTTCCGGTGCCCGCACTGAGCGCAGATGATTGCCATGGTCAACTCCCGCCACGCAGTTCACGGACCACGCTGTCCCGGGCGGGACCGGCCCGGCAGGGCGGACCATGCCCTCGGGCAGGCAGTCGACGGTGCCCCATCGGGCAACGGGCTACGGCGCCTGGTCCTCCTGCTCCTCCTCCGCACGCTGGACGAAGGTCTGCGCCGGCCCTTCCTCCTCTTCCGGCGGCGCCTCGTCGCGCTGGACGGTCGCCGTGCCGGCCGGGGTGTCCGAGATGCGCTGGGCCGTGGGCGCTGCGGGCTGGGCCATGGCCCGTTCCGCGTTGGCCACCGCCGCGCGTTCGAAGCGGTCGGACGGGTCGCTCACCCGTACGCCTGTGCCCGTGTCGGTGCCGTCCACCGGTCCGCTGCGCTGCTGCACCACGTGGGTCAGCTCGTGCGCGAGCATGAGGCGGCCGTCGGCCGACGAGGGGTCGTAGCGGTCGCGCTGGAACACCACACTCGAGCCGACCGTGTACGCCTGGGCGTTCATGGCCCGCGCCGAGTCGTGCGCCGCCTGGTCGGTGTGCACCCGCACGTCACCGAAGTCGGCGCCGAGCCGGCCCTCCATGTCGGCGCGGGTGTCGGCGTCCAGCGGGCTGCCCCCACCGGATCCGACGACCGCGCCGACGCCGGCGTTGCCCACGGTCCGTTGCAGATCCAGCAGCCCGCCGGTCCCCAGCGCCTCGGTACGGCCGGCCGCCGCGGCTCGGTAGGTCAGATCCTCGTGGCCCGGGCCCACCCGGTCGCCCCGGGGCCGCAGGCCGGCATCGGTGTCGCTCTCGTGGTCGTGCGCGCGCATGACCGCCCCCTTCCGGACAGCTCCAGGGTCGCGGTGCCGGCCCGGGCCGGGAAGCATCGCGGGCACCGCCGTGAGTGCAGAACTGCTGCCCTATCGGGCATGCGTGAGGTACGGCCCGAACTCCCGTTCCAGGCAGAGCCGGCCCAGTTTGCGGTACTCACTGGCCACGGCCGCGACGACGTCGGCCATGGTCACCGTCCGCTCGCCGTCGGCCGCCCGGTAGGCCGCGGTGACCGCCGCCGACCGGATGTGGCCGCCGGACAGCTCGAAGGCCGCCGCGAGGAAGCCGAGGTCGACGTCCCGGTCGCGTGGCAGGAGCCGGCCCAGACAGCGGTCCCAGAGTGTACGGCGCAGCGCCTCGTCCGGCGTGGGGAAGTCCACCACGGTGTCGAGCCGGCGGGTGAACGCCTCGTCCAGGTTGGCCCGCAGGTTGGTGGCGAGGATGGCCAGCCCGTCGAAGGTCTCCATCCGCTGCAACAGGTACGCGCTCTCGATGTTGGCGTACCGGTCGTGGGCGTCGCGCACCTCGGAGCGTTTGCCGAAGATGGCGTCCGCCTCGTCGAACAGCAGCACCCCGTTGACCCCGGCGGCCTCGGCGAAGATCCGTTCGAGGTTCTTCTCGGTCTCGCCGACGTACTTGTCCACCACGGTGGCCAGGTTGACCGTGTAGAGGTCGAGACCGAGCTCGGCCGCGATCACCTCGGCCGACATGGTCTTGCCGGTGCCGGAGTCCCCGGCGAACAGCCCGGTGATGCCGCGTCCCCGGCCGCCGCCCGGCCGCATCCGCCAGTCGTCGAGCACCAGGTGCCGGTGCCGGGCCCGCGCCGCGAACTCCCGCAGCTGCCCGAGTACGGCCGGCGGGAGTACCAGGTCGGGCCAGTCGACGCCGGGCTGGATCCGGCGGGCGAGTCGTTCCAGTCCGGCCGCGTTCTGGCTGCGCGCGCCGCGGCGCAGGTGGGCGGCGCTGATCGTGCCACCGTCGGAGAGCGCGTCCAGCGCCGCGGCGTCGGCGGCCCGGCGCACCTGCACGGGGTCCAGGACGAAGTGGGCGGTGACCGCAGCCGCGTCGGTGGTCACCGCGGGCCGGCCGGCAAGGGCGGCCTGCCACAGCGCAGCGCGTTGTCCGGCAGCCATCGGTACGGCGTCGAGCAGCAGGGCGGGCCGCCGGCTCCACGACGGGTCCCAGCCGGCCGCGCCGAACAGCACGACCGAGGGCACCTCGGCGAGCGCGTCCAGCCAGGCGCCCGGCCCGTCCGCGCCTACCGGGCCGAGCACCAGGCCGGCGCCGGTCAGCACCGCCTCGCGGACCAGCGCGCGGGCCAGCTCGGCCCGCTCGGTGGCGGCGGCGAAGCGGGTGGCGTCCACTCCCAGCGCGGGCCGGTCGAGCAGGGTCAGGCCGGCCAGCCCGGTGGCCAGCCCGCCGGCGCCGGGCTGCTCCCGCAGGTAGAGCAGCTCGGCTCCGGCGCCGAGCGCCCGGGCCAGGCGGTCGGCGCCGGGCGGGACCGGCATGCCGGTGAGGTCCGGCCGGGCGAGGATCTCCGCCAGCGCCGGGTCGGGCCGGTCGTCGCCGAGCAGATGGGCCACCACCCGATCCGGTACGCGCAACGTGCGGGACAGCAACGGCCGGTCCGGCCGCTCCACAGTGACCAGGCAGCACCGGACCAGCGGGGCCGCGGCGTCCAGCCGGGCCCGCCCGCCCGCGGAGGCCTCGGCGACACCGCACAGTCGTAGCGCCAGGCTCACGGTCGCGCGCCGCCGCGTCACGTCGTCGTTGAGGTAGCCGTAGAACTGCTCGAAGCGCCCGTCGACATCCGGCGCGAGGGCGACCAGCAGGAGTTCCTCGTC
Organism: Actinoplanes sp. NPDC048967; assembly: GCF_040649415.1. Lineage (NCBI taxonomy): Bacteria > Bacillati > Actinomycetota > Actinomycetes > Micromonosporales > Micromonosporaceae > Actinoplanes > Actinoplanes sp. NPDC048967. The sequence goes on along the minus strand of NZ_JBEZFL010000001.1, from coordinate 1,269,684 downwards.
CAGTGGCGTGAGCCGGGCGGCCCGCGCCAGCGCTCCGAGCCGGGAGCCGCCGGTGGGCGCGGCAAACGGCGTACGCCGCTCGTCCAGCAGTGCCGCGATCGCCTCGTCGGAGAGGTAGAGCCCGCGGAACGGGTCGTCCGGGTTCGGATCGAGCGCCCGCCGGTCGGCGACCGCGGTCCGGATCCGCCCCTCCAGCGCGGCCAGCCCGTCCAGGACGGCCGCCAGCGGGCTCGTCACGTCCGGGGCTCCGCGACGCGGCGGATGCTCACCCGGGACGGCCCGGCCGGCGCCCCGGCGGCGTCCACGTGGTGCGCCACCGCCGCGTCGTCGCCGACGGTGATGCGCATGCCCTCGGTCGCGGGTGGCCCGGCCGGGAAGCGGCGGCCGGCGTCGACCGGTGCGCAGACCACGACGTCCAGCGACGGCTTCAGCTCCCCGCCGAGTGCGGTCCACACGTCGGCGAAGGCCCGGTCCTCCGGCGGTGGCAGCGCGATCGTCATCGGCACCGGCAGCCCGAGTGCGGCGAGCGACCCGGTCAGCAGGTCCGCCGGCATGGCCTCGTTGGCCAGGATGTTCAGCAACAGCTCCGACAGCAGCCGGTGCTCGTCCTCGGGCCGCTGGGTCCACGCGGTGATCAGGTAGGACAGCTTGATGTGCCGGGGCGGTACGTGCCGGGCCGCCACGGTGCCGTCACTGGCGTACTCGTTGAGCAGTCCGCGCTGCCGCCGGCGCAGATCCTCGCGGATGTCGTACAGGTAGAGGTTGACCGTCGGCGCGTTGCGCCGCGCCGCCCAGTCCTTGGTCGGCGCCTCGAAAGCGATCTCCACGTCGGTGCCGTGCAGCGCCTGTTCCTTGACCAGACGCCGCAGCGCCTCGTCGACCTCGTGAATCACCGCGGACGCCCGTCAGATCAGGCCGTTGCGCAACGCGTACGCCACGGCGTGCGACCGGTTGCGCAGCTGCAGCCGGCTGGTCACCTCGTGCAGCACGTTCTTGATCGTGCGCTCCGAGTAGGACAGCGAGACGGCGATCTCCGAGGTGTCCAGTCCGTCGGCGACCAGCTTGAGGACCTTGACCTCGCGGTCGGACAGGCCGGAGAAGGTCAGGCCGCGCGGGCCGAGCACCTGCTGCTGGAGCTGGCCGACCTGGGCGAGCAGCCGCCCGAGCAGGTCCGGCGGAACCGAGCCCTCACCGGCCGCCGCCGACCGGATCACTGTCACCAGGCGGTCGGCGGTCGCGTCGGCCCGGCGGACGAACCCGGCCACGCCGACCTCCATGAGCGCCACCAGGTCGCCGTCGTCGATCTGGCCGGCCACCACGATCAGCCGGTTGATGCCGGCGCACCGCATCGTGCGCAGGGCCCGCATCGACTCGTCGGCGATCTTGTCGGTGACCACCACGCCGACCTCGGCCCGGTCGCGTTCCCCGTCGTCGAGCACCAGCACCTCGGGCCGCGGCCGCAGCTGGCTGGCCAGCCCGGCCCGGCAGATCGGGTCGCCGGCATCCAGGTAGACCGGTATCCGTGTCATCTCCGCCTCCAAGGTCGACACCGCCGCGGGACAGCCGGACCAGGATGTCGGGCGCGACTCCGCGTGCAGTAAACGTGCACTCAACGTCAGTCAGAGCTGCCCGAAAGGCCGGAACGGCGGTGCCTGATCGGCCGACCCCGCGGGCCGTGAGCCCGGCCGCGGGTTTACAACCCGCCGCGCGGTGACCGACAGTTTCCCCGAAGGCATCACCGAGGGAGGCCGGCGTGACACAGAGCGCAGCGGTGGCGCGCTCGCTGGCCGACCTCGGCGAGGTGCGCCGGATGGCCGAGCAGGCGCACCGCAGCGATCTGGTGGCCCGGCTCGACCAGCTCAGCGCCCGGCTGACCGGCGCCGACGTGCCGATCGCGGTGGTCGGCGAGTTCAAGCAGGGCAAGAGCACCCTGATCAACGCGCTGCTGCGGACCGACGTGTGCCCGGTCGACGCCGACGTGGTCACCGCGGTGCCGACCATCGTCCGGTACGGGACGCCACCCTCGGCTGCGGCGTTCGTGGGCGCCGAGGGAGAGAGCCCGTCGCGGGTGGCGGTGCCCTTCGACCGGTTGCGGGAGGTCGTCGCCGGCGGCCACAACGGTCAGCCCGTCCGTACCGTGGAGGTCCGCCTCGACCGCCGGCTGCTGCGCGGCGGGATGACCTTCGTCGACACCCCCGGCGTCGGCGGCCTGGACTCGGCCCACGGCAATCTGACCCTCGGCGTGCTGCCGCTGGCCCGGGCGGCGCTGTTCGTCACCGACGCCGCGCAGGAGCTCACCGAGCCGGAGCTCGACTTCCTGCGGCGTACCGTGCAGGGCTGCCCCGCGGTCGTGTGCGTCATGACCAAGACCGACCTGCACCGGCAGTGGCGCCGGATCGCCGACCTCAACCGCGCCCACCTGGCTCGGGCCGGCCTTCCGCTGCGCCTCGTCGCCGTCTCGTCGTTCCTGCGGCTGCATGCCGGCCGCAGCGGCGACGACGCCCTGAACGACGAGTCCGGCTTCCCCGCCCTGCTGGAGATCCTCGCCCGGGAGGTCCTCGCCGGCGCCGAGACCGCCACCGTGGCCGCGACCCGGCGCGACGTCGCGTTCGTCCTCGGCCAGCTGCGCGACCAGGTCGCCGTCGAACGCACGGCCGTGCACCACCCGGAGGCGTCCGCGGAGATCGCCGACCGGCTGGCCGAGAAGGTCCGCCGCAGCGCGCGCCTGGCCGGCCCCGCGGCTTCCTGGCAGACCGCGCTCAACGACGGCATCCAGGACCTCGGCACTCAGGTCGACCAGGACCTGCGGGAACGGCTGCGGTCCATGCAGCGGCGCGGCGAGGCGCTGCTCGAGCTGGGCGACCCCAAGGACACCTGGCCCGACTTCGAGGCCTGGGCGGCCAAGGAGGCCACCGCGGTCGCCGTCGACAACCTGTACGCGCTGGTCGCCCGGGCCGACGAGCTCGCCCGTGACGTCGCCGAGCACTTCGACCACGAGTACGGCGCCCTCGACCTGGACCTGCCCGCCCTGGCCGGCGCCCTGTCCACGGTCGACGGCCCGCGGATGCGCGAGGACCGGACGGCCGGCCGGTGGCTGGGCATGTTCACCGCGGCCCGGCTCGCCGTCGGCGGGGTGGTCGTCGCGCACGCGGTCGGCACGCTGCTGGAGATGGCGTTCCTCGGCCCGGTCGGCGCGGTCGCCGGCCTCGTGGTCGGCCACCGGCTGTTCAAGATCGAGCGCGGTCGCCAGGTCGAGCAGCGCCAGCAGCTGGCCCGCCAGGAGCTGCGCCGCTACGTCGACGAGGTCGGCTTCGTGGTCGGCAACGACTCCCGCGACGCCGTCCGCCGGGCGCAGCGCTATCTGCGCGACGAGTTCGCGTCCCGGGCCCTGGCCGCGCAGCGGTCGTCGGCCCAGGCCCTGGCGGCGGTCCGGGAGGCCGGGGAGCTGCCCGCGGCGGAACGCGCCGGCCGGGCCCGGGAGCTGGACGGTCAGGCCCGCGCCCTCGACCGGGTGGGCGAGGGCCTGGCCCGCAGCGGCGGCCGGCCATGACGCGGCAGCTGCTGGAACGGGTCCGGGAGCTGCTCCTGTTGGCCGGCCGGGACATCGACGAGCCGGCGGCCCGCGCGGTGGTCGGCGCGGCGCTGCGCCGGCTGGACGAGCCGCTGCGGGTGGCCATCGCCGGCAAGGTCAAGGCGGGCAAGTCGACGCTGCTCAACGCGATGGTGGGGGAGGAGCTGGCGCCCACCGACGCCGGGGAGTGCACCAAGATCGTCACCTGGTACCGGGACGGGCCGGCGTACCGGGTGGTCGTGCACCTCACCGGCGGGCCGGCGGAGCAGCGGCCGTTCCGGCGGCAGTCCGGGGCGATCCGGGTGGACCTGGGGCATCCGGCCGAACGGGTGGACCGGCTGGACGTCGAGGTGCCCAGCCGGCGGCTGCGTGAACACACGCTGATCGACACCCCTGGCCTGGCGTCCATCTCGGCCGAGGTGTCGGTCCGGACGCTGGCCCACCTCGGCGCCGACGACGAGCACCGGGCCCAGGCCGACGCGGTCGTCTACCTGCTGCGCCACATGCACAGCACCGACATCCGCTTCCTGGAGGCGTTCCGCGGCGACGACCTCGCCCGGGGCTCACCGATCAACGCGGTCGGGGTGCTGTCCCGGGCCGATGAGGTCGGCGGCTGCCGGCTGGACGCGATGACCACGGCCGCTACCGTCGCGGCCCGCTACCAGGCGGACGAACGGCTGCGCCGGCTCTGCCCGATCGTCGTACCGGTGGCCGGCCTGCTCGGCGCGGCCGGCGCCACCCTGCGCGAGGAGGATTTCCGGACGCTGCAGCTGCTCGCCGGCGTACCCGGCCCGGACCTGGTCGCGATGCTGCTGACCGCCGACCGGTTCGTCGCGCCCCGGGCGGACGTTACGGCCACCGGGCCGGCCCGCGAGCAGGTCCTGGACCGGCTGGGCCTGTTCGGCGTACGGCTCGGCGTCCAGCTGATCCGCGAGGGTGCGGTGAGCAGCGCCGACGGGCTGGCCCGCGAGCTCACCGTGCGCAGCGGCCTGGACCGGTTGCAGGCCATCCTGGCCGCGCAGTTCCTCGGGCGGCGCGAGGTGCTCAAGGCCCGCTCCGCGCTGACCACCCTGGACGACCTGCTGCGCGGGCATCGCTACGACGCGGCCGGTGACCTGGCCGCCCGAGCCGAGGAGATCCGGGCCGGCGCCCACGAGTTCGTGGAGATCCGGCTGCTGCACCTGCTGAGCTCCGGCCGGCTGCCGGGGACCCCGGACCGGCTGGACGAGATGCGAAGGTTGCTGGGCGGCGGCGGGGCGGAGCCGGCGATTAGGCTCGGCCAACCGCCGGACGCGCCGGCCGACCTGCTGCTGGCTGAGGCCGGTGCGGCTCTGCGGCGCTGGCGGCGGATCGCCGAGCATCCGCTGTCCGTGCACGAGATGCGGGCCGCGGCCCGGGCCACCGTCCGGACCTGCGAAGGAATTCTGACCGGCCTGCGAGCACCCCGGCCGGGCCAGGTGTAGTGCCCATGACCGTTGTTGAGTACGGCGTGGCGGCTTGGAATGTGAGAAGACCTCCGGCGAGGTGGGAGTTGCGACGCTTCCACCGAGACCGGAGGTCTTCATGGCCCACCGTAACGCCCGGCTGACCCTGCATGGCAGACGCCTGCTCATTGGGTGGCGCACTGAGGGCGACGCCGGTCTGATCGATCGGCCCAGCACCGCGCATCGGCTACCGGGTAAAACACCGCCGGATGTTGAGGCGTGGATCTGCGCCCTGCGTACCGCGCTCAAACAAGGCCCACGACGGCTGGCCGCGCTGCTGGACGTGCCCGCCTCGACCATCCACGCCGTGCTGACCCGCCACCGGCTGCACCGGCCGGCCTGGCTGGACCGGCCCACCGGCCAGCTGATCCGCCGTTACGAACGCGACCGGCCCGGCGAACTCCTGCACGTCGACGTCAACAAGATCGGCCGGATCCGAGACGGCGGCGGCTGGCGCGCACACGGCCAAGACCGCGCCGACGCGCTCCCCGGCTGGCTCCACACCTACAACTACCATCGAGCCCACACCGCGCTCGGAGGCCAGCCACCCATCACCCGCGTCAACAACGGTCCTGACACCTACAGCTAGGGGGCCGGGCCGGGCCGGGGCGCGGGTCAGCCGCCGTCGCCGGGGTCGTCGGGTGCTGTGGGCGGTGTCGTGGGTTCCGCTGGGGGCCGCGTCGTGGGTGGCCTGGTGGTGGGTGGAGGGGTCGTCCTCGGCGGCCGGCTCGTCCGCGTCGGCTTCTTCGTCGGGGTGGGGGTCCGGCGCCCCGGCTCGGTCCGGGCCGGCGTGGGGACCCGCTGCGGCGTACGGGTCGGCGTCGGCACTGTCGCCACCGGCCGCGACGGCGCCACCGACGGCACGGCGGCTCCGGGCGGCGCGACCCGGAACGCGTACAGGAGCTTGCCGGCCGTGCCGAGGTAGAGCACCCCGTCGGCCAGCAGCGGCGGTGCGGGCTCACCCTTCAGGTCGTACGTCCACAGCCGACGCCCGGTCGCCGCGTCCAGCGCGTAGAGCCGTCCCGTGGACGCCGCGACGTAACTCACCCCGGCCGCCACCACCGGGGAGCCGAACTCCTCACCGGCCGCCCCGGGGAACCGCCAGCGCTCGTCCCCGGTCGCCGCGTCGATCGCGTAGACGATCCCGTCCTGGCCGCCGACGTGGACCAGGGCACCGGCGGCGGTGGGCGTCGACACCACCGGCGCGCCGGTCGCGAAGATCCAGTCGGTCTCACCGGTACGCGCGTCGACGGCGTGCACCCGCTTGTCGTCACTGCCCACGAAGACCCGGCCGCCGGCCAGGACGGGCGCGGACGACGGTTTCAGCTCGGCGCTCCACCGCAGGTCACCGCTGTCGTCGCCGAACGCGTACAGGGATCCGTCGCCGCTGCTCGCCACGACCAGCCCGGCGGCGACGGCGGGCGGCCGGGAGACCGCGTTGCCGGTCTGGAACCGCCACTGCGGGATGCGGTCGGCGGCCCGGATCTTGCGGACCGAGCCACCCGACGTGCCGAAGTAGACGGCGTCCCCGGCGGCGCTGGGCGGGCCCGGGTCGCGGGTGCCGGTGCTGATCCGGGCCCGCTGTTCACCGTCGGCGGCGTTCACGGCGTAGAGGTGCTGGTCGTCGCCGGGCACGTACAGGGTGTCGCCGGCCAGCTGCGGTGCCGCGACAATTGCGGCCGGCGCGGTGAACGGCCGCGCCCAGGCCGGTCGGCCGTCGGCGCGCCGGAGCGCCTGGATCGTCCGGCCGGTGGTGACGAACACCCGCTGGGTGTCGGCCGTGGCGGCCGTGCCGACCGGGCCCGGCAGCGTCGCCGCGAAGAGCTGGACCGGGCCGGCCGGCGCCGACGGGGGCGGACCCGGCGGCGGGGTGACGTCGGCATCGGCCTCGGGCCACCACAGCAGGGCCGCGACGACCGCGGCGGCTGTCACGCCACCGGCGCCCGCCGCGAGCCCGCCGCGCCGGGTCGTGAGGGTGGCCCCGGTCCGGCCGGCGGCCTTGCGCAGCGAGTCCCGCCACCGTCCGCGGCGCTTGACCGGGGCGGCGACCACCACCGGAATAGACGCGGTCCCCACCGCGGGCGCCGGGGCGGGCGCGGGTGCTGCGGCCGGCACGGGAGCCGGGCCGGTGGTCAGTGCGGCCCCGAGCGCCACGCTGTGCTCCGGATGCGCGTCCAGCACCAGCGGTCGGTCGAACGCCGCGGCCAGCAGCTGTCCCACCAGCGGAGTGCGGGTGGCGCCGCCGGCCATCAGGATGCACCGCAGATCCTGCGGCGCGACACCGGCCGAACGCAACGCCCGGCGCATCGCCGCCACCGTCTGCTCCAGCGGCGGGCCGATCCGGGCCTCGAACTCCGAGCGGTTCAGCCGGACCCGCTGGTGCAGCCCCGGCAGCGCCACCTGCACGCTGGTCTCGGTGTCCGCGGACAGGTTCTCCTTGGCCCGTACGCAGTCGCGGCGCAGCCGGGCCAGCCCCACCACCACGTCGTCATCAAGATCGAGCTCTGCGAACGGACCGCCGAGGATGGTCGTCACGTGATCGAGCACGGCCTCGTCGAAGTCGCCGCCGCCCAGGTGCTCGATGCCCTCCGGCTCGCCCAGCAGCTCGAAGCCGGCGGCACCGCGGCGCAGCACCGCGGCGTCGAACGTGCCGCCGCCCAGGTCGTAGACGGCCAGCGTCTCGCCCGTCCCGAGCTGCTCGGCCGCCGCGTACTGCCGGGCCGCCGCCTCCGGCTCGGTGCGGAACGCCACGTCGTCCAGCTCGGCGAGGTGCGCGGCCTGGCTCAGGAAGTCCCGCTTGAACCGCGTCCAGTTGGCCGGGTGGGCGACGGTGATGCTGCTCGGCCGCTGTTGCCGCTGCTGGGTCACGGTGTCGACGACGTGCCGGAGCAGCCGGGCGGTCAGCATGTGGGCCGAGTACGGCGACCCGGCCACCATGATCGGCACCGGGTCGCCCATCCGGCGCTTGAACTCGCGCACCAGCCGGTCCGGTTCGGCGTCCCCGCGCCAGTCGGCGGCGTCGCCGATCAGCAGCTCGCCGTCGGCCTTGACGAACACCACCGACGGGATCTCCGGCCGCCGGGTGCCCAGCTGGACGATCTCCAGACGTTCCCCCACCCGCACCGCGGCAGCGGTGCAGGTGGTTCCGAGGTCGACACCCAGGCCGTACTCCACGAGGTCCTCCCGAAGCGTGCTCTTGACGGTAGGGCGGTCGACGAGCGGCCGAAGACGACCGGACGTGCGGCCTTACGGGCAGTCCGCTGCCCGATCGGGCACGTCGACGGCAGCTCAGCGGACGACCTCGCACTGCGGTGTCACCCCTCGGTAGCGGGCGCAAAAGGCGTCGGCCTCCTCGGCGGAGCCGAAACCGTCGCGCAGCACCACCCAGAAGCCGTTGGTCCCGTCGGCGATCTCGTCGGACGTCCTGCTGTCAACCAGCCGCACCGGCAACCCGACCGCGGTGAGCTGGGTCAGGGTCGCCTCGGCCGCGGTCCGGTCGGTGGGGGCGAGCTGGGGGCGGGAGTCGACCATCACGTACGGCCGGCGTACCGCGCCCGCGGGCGGGGCGGCGCTGCTGGTCGCCGGGGCGGCCCGGCGGTCGAGGAACGGAAGCCGGCCGGGGGCGAGCCAGGCGGTCAGCGCGCCGGCGCCCACCAGCACGGTCAGGACGGCCAGGACCACTGCGACACCGGTACGGGCCGGAGCCGCGCCGTCCGCCCGTACGGTCAGCACCTGCCGGCCGTCACCACTGCCGGAGAGGTCACGGCCCGCCACCGTGACCCCGTAGATCCTGGGCCGCCCGGCCAGGCGCCGCCGCGGACGGGTGGTGACCCGGGCGGTCGCGGTGCCGCCCGGGCTGAGTTCCACGACGGCCGGCTCCACCGTGGCCCGGCCGGCGTCCGGCTCCAGCCGCGCCGCCAGCCCGAGACTGACCGCCTTTGTGCCGCGGTTCTGCAGCCAGAGCGCGTACCGGCCGACCGCCGCCGTGCCCACCTCGGCGCCCAGCGTTGCGGTGAGGTCGTCGCGGCCGGTCAACCGCACGAGCCCGGTCGCCGAACCCACCCGGGCGTCGTCGACGGCGTCGGTCGCCCGCACGGTGAACGGCAGCAGGGCGGCGTCGGTCGCGGTGCCGGCCCGCGGGTCGAACACCACGTCGACGGTGGTGTGCGCGCCCGGTGCCAGGTCGGCGGTCGCCGGTTCGACCAGCGCCCAGTCGCCGACCCGGCCCCGCGCGACCGACAACCGCAGGCTGACCGGCGTACCGGAAGGGTTGTGCAGCTCGGCCGGCACCGTCGTGCGCGTGCCGGGAACGAGGTCGGCCGGCACGTGCGGGAGCACGATCTCGACGTGCATCTGCTCAGCTGCCCGGGAAGTCGTACGGATCGGCGTCGAGCGGGCCGCTCGCGCCGCGAACGTCCGCGGGGCCGAGCCGGCCCGGCGGGCCGAGCGGATCGTGCGGGCCGAACGGGCCGCCGGGCGGGTCGGCCGCCGGATCCGGGCCGCTCTGCAGCTCCAGTTGGTCGGCGATGCCGTCGTTGTCGCTGTCGGCCCGGGTGGGATCGAGCCCGCTGATCTGTTCCAGCCGGTTGTCGAGGCCGTCCCGGTCGTCGTCGCGCCAGTCGGCCGCGAAACTGCCGTCGAGGTGACCGTCGCGGTCGGTGTCCGGCGAGTTCGGGTCGAGCCCGCTGGGGATCTCGAACGCGTCCGAGAGCCCGTCGGCGTCGCTGTCCGCGAGCAGCGGGTTGGTGCGGATCACCACGGCCTCGTAACCGTCGGGCAGGTTGTCGTGGTCGGTGTCCCGGTTCGCGGGGTCGAAGCCGGCCTGCTGCTCGTAGGCGTCGCTGAGGCCGTCCGCGTCGGTGTCCGGGCCGCCGAGCAGGGGTGGCGGCTCGATCGGCGGCAGAGTGACCGGGGGCGGGACGGTGGCCTCGCCGTCGGAGATGCCGGGGATGACCGCGGCGTACTGGAAGCGGTCGCCGGAGGTGAACTGGCCGACCCCGTCGCGCGAGTTGCGGGCCTCCACGGTGGCGCCGTCACCGAGGCTGATCGCGACGTGCGCGCCCGGGGTGCGGCCGTCGCCCAGGCGCGGCTCGCGGTCGAAGGAGAACAGCAGGGCTCCGGGGATGTCCTTGGCCTCCTCGACCGGCACCAGCACCCCGAGCTTCTTCAGGTGCAGGTACTGCTGGGTGGCGCCGTCGGGCAGGGTCACCCCGGCCTGGCTCGCGGCCCACTGGGTGAGCTCGGAACAGTCGAAGGTCTCCGGGTCGGCGTCCTCGAGGTCGGCCTCCGCGCCGAAGACGTACCGGTCACCGATCTGGTTGCGGGCGACCTCGAGGAAACGGTCGAGGGCCGCGTTGTCGCCGGTGGCCCCCTGGGCGAACGCCGCGGCACCGCCACCACCTGCGCCGCCGCCGGGCGCGAGCGGATGCCCGTACCCCGGGGTGCCGGTCCAGACGCCCAGGCCCGGCCGCTGGCCGGCCGCGACGGCAGCCTCCTGGGCCTCGTCCCGGTACTGCAGGTAGCGGGCGGAGGAATTGCCGTGGGTGACCGTCCACGGCGAGACGTCGGCCCCGCCGCCGGACACCTCGAAGGCGGCCCGGGCGTTGTGGACCGGGTCGTAGAGGTCGTACCGGCGGGCCAGGTCCGGGTGCGCCGCCGCGTTGATCTGCCACAGCCCCCGGGAGTCCTCCCCGGTCGAGTTGTGCGCGCCGGTGTTGCCCCGCGACTCGGCCAGGGCGATCGCGGTCATGGTGGCGGCCGCGTCGGGAGAGAACCCGGCGCTCAGCGCGAACCCGTAGATCTGCTCGGCCGAGTACGTCCGCATGGGGTCCCTCCTTCGCCGGGAAGAGGTCGCCGGCCGCGATCCCGCCACGATAGGAACGGCCGGGGTGCCGGTGGCGGGCGGAACAGGCACGGCCCGGGGTGCCGATCGCTGCCCCATCGGGCAGCGCGCCGCCGGCCAGGTTCACCCCTTCGTCCGATATTGACCCACCGCTTTGCCGAGGGCCGGGAGCGGTGCCACGGGCCATTGTGGAGATCGACCGCGCGCCGCGACAGGGAGGCTCCACCGTGACCGGACCGTCCGACCGGGTTCCAGCCGGCATCGACGTCGATCGGCCCAGCGCCGCGCGGGTCTACGACTATTTCCTCGGCGGGGCGCACAACTTCGCGGTCGACCGGGCGCTGGCCCAGCAGATCGCCGCGATGACACCGAACATCGGCGAGACCATGCGGTCCAACCGGGTCTTCCTGCGCCGGGCCGTGCGCTACCTGGTCGAGCAGGGCGTACGCCAGTTCCTCGACATCGGCTCGGGCATCCCGACGGCCGGCAACGTGCACGAGATCGCCCTGGCCGCCGCCCCGGACGCGGCCGTGGTCTACGTCGACATCGACCCGGTCGCGGTCGAGCACAGCCGGGCGATCCTGCGGGAGGTGGACCGAGCCGGCGTGATCTGCGCGGACGTCCGCGACGTCGACCGGGTGCTCGGCGAGGCCGGCCGGCTCGGGCTGCTCGACTTCAGGGCACCGGTCGCCGTGCTGCTGGCCGGTGTGCTGCACTTCGTGCCGGACAGCGACGAGCCGGCCGCGGCCGTGGCGGCGCTGCGGGACGCGATGGTCCCCGGCAGCTACCTGCTCGTGTCGCACGCCACGGCCGACGGGCAGCCGCGCGAGGTGGTGGAGGCGCAACGACTCTCCAGCCGTACCGCGACCGAGATCGTGCTGCGCACGCAGGCGCAGATCGCCGCCTACTTCGACGGGTTCTCCCTGGTCGATCCTGGTCTGGTGTTCATACCGCTGTGGCGGCCGGATCCCGGTGATCCGGCCGGCGAGCACCCTGAGCAGGTCGGTGCCTACGCCGGCGTCGGCCGAAAAGACTGACCGGGATGGGCTCGCAGGGCGGGCTGACGGACTTCGCGGCGTGCTGGCGCCGGCTGGTGGCCCACGAGGGCTTCGTGCCGATGGACCTCGGCGGACTGGACGCCCTGCTGGGCAGCCTGACCGATCGGCTCGCCGAGGCGGCGCGGGCCGGTTCGTGCAACCCCGAGGCGGTCGGCGCGATCGGCTCCGCGCTGGTCGAGGCGCATCTGACCGAACCGGCCGTGCTCGCCGCCACTGTCTCCCTGATCGGCACCCACCTGGCCGCGGCCACCGGAGCCGGACCGGACCGGATCGTGGAGATCCAGGCCGCCGTGGCCGCCGGCTACGCGACGGCGATCCGCGACGCCACCATGGCCGAGCAGGAGCTGCTCGGCCGGTCGGTGCTCAGCGCGCACGCCTCCGCCGAGCGCGCGCTGCGCTCCAGCGAGGCCCGGCTGCGGGCGGTCTTCCACGGCGCGGCGATCGGCATCGGCGTGAGCACCATGGACGGCCGGATCGTCCAGGTCAACCAGGCGTTCGCCGACCTGCTCGGCTACACCACCGAGGAGCTGTGCAGTCTGCTGGTGCCGCAGCTGAACCACCCCGAGGACCCGCCCGAGATGTGGAAGATGTACGAGGCGCTGATCGGCGGCGAGCATGATCACGTACGGATGGAGAAGGCCTACTACCGCAAGGACCGCGCGGTCGTCTGGACCGATCTGACGGTGTCCCTGATCCGCGACGAGGCCGGTGCCCCGGAGTTCACCATCGCCATGGTCCAGGACATCACCGACCGCCGCCGGCTCAAGCACCGGCTGGAGCATCAGGCCACCCACGACCCGCTGACCGGCCTGCCGAACCGCACGATGGTCGGCGAGCAGCTCCAGCGGATCTTCGACACCGGCGACCCGGACGCCCGGGTCGGGCTGTGCTACCTGGACCTGGACGGCTTCAAACGGGTCAACGACACCCTGGGCCACCAGGTCGGCGACGAACTGCTGGTGGCGGTGGCCCAGCGGCTGCGCGCGTGCGCGGCGGACTTCCGCCAGCTCGCCGGCCGGATGAGCGGCGACGAGTTCGTGCTGCTGATCGAGAACTCGAGCGGCCCGGCGGAGCTGACCGGGCTGGCCGAGCGGACCCTGGCCGTGCTGGCCGAGCCGTACCAGCTGGGCCAGCACCGGATGCGGGTGTCGGCCAGCATCGGCGTGGTGGAGAGCAACGTCCACGCCACCAGCCCGGCCGAGCTGATGAAGGCCGCCGACCTCACCCTGTACGTGGCCAAGTCCGAGGGCCGCAGCCGCTTCGTGATGTACGACGCCGACCGCAACGCCCGCCAGGCGGCCCGGTACGCGCTGGCCGCGGCGCTGCCCGACGCCCTCGACCGCGGCGAGTTCACCCTGGTCTACCAGCCCCTGGTGAGCCTGGCCGACCAGCGCCTGATCGGCGTCGAGGCGCTGCTGCGCTGGCAGCATCCCCAGCTCGGCGAGCTGGCCCCGGACTCGTTCATCACCCTGGCCGAGGAGACGGGCGTCATCGTGCCGCTGGGCCGCTGGGTCCTCGAGCAGGCGTGCGGCCAGGCGGCCGACTGGGCCCGGCGCTTCCCCGGGGTACGGATCTCGGTCAGCGTCAACATCACGGTCTCACAGGCCCACGAGCCGACGCTGCCGGCGGAGGTGGAGAGCATCCTCACGCGTACCGGCCTGGACCCGTCACTGCTGGTCCTGGAACTGACCGAGAGCGCGATCATGGACACCAACGGCCCGCTGCAGGCGCTGGCCAGCCTGGCCGAGCGCGGCATCCGCATCGCCATCGACGACTTCGGCACGGGATACTCGAACTTCGCGTACCTGCGCCGGCTGCCGGTGCACACGCTGAAACTGGCCGGCCCGTTCGTCGACGGCCTGCGCGACCCGGCGGGCGGCGACTCGGTGGACGAACGCATCGTGGAGACGATCATCCGGCTGGCCCACACGATCGGCATCAGCGTGACGGCCGAAGCGGTCGAGACCCGGCTGCAGGCGGACCGGCTGCGGGCGCTGGGCTGCGACACGGGCCAGGGCTGGCTGTTCGCCCGCCCGATGCTCCCGGCCGGCGTGGCCGACCTGCTGCGCGAGGAACCCGTCAACTGAACACGGCGTGGTGACGATGCCCGGGCTGGGTGAAAGTCCGGGCGGCGACATCGGCCATGTCCCCGGATCGATCGTGGACACCGCGACGTCGGGGAACTGCCGGCTGACGATGTCAACCCGATCGAGCTGGTTGGTCGCCGGTGGCGAGGTCGGTGCCGGTCGGTGTTGTCACCGACTACTCTGGCGCAGCTCCCGGGGGAAGGGCAGTCATGCCGAGGACCGATGGCCGATAACCCGCTGATCGCGGCGCCGTCGGCGCGGGAGACGAGTCCGTGGGCGGGCGTCTGGATCGCCGAGGACATCGAGCAGATCATCTCCGGCGTGCAGAACGGCTCCTGGATCGACGGCACGCTCGGCGTGGTCGGGGCCGGACTGGACGGGCTGGCCCTGGTGTCGGATCCGGTGGGGGCGCTGCTGCAGTACGGCATCGCCTGGCTGATCGAGCATGTGAAGCCGCTGTCCGAGGCACTGGACTGGCTGGCGGGTGATCCGGCCCAGATCGCGGCACACGCGCAGACCTGGCGCAACATGGCCGCCGAGCTCCGGGAGCAGTCCGACCAGCTGGTGCGGTCGGTGCGCTGGGACGTCAGCGAATGGACCGGCCGGGCCGGGGAGGCGTACCGGCGTCACGCGGAGCGACGGGCACACACTTTGCTGACGCTCAGCCGGGCTGCTGAGGGCACCGCCTTGATCACCGAAGGTGCCGGCATGGTGATCGGCACAGTGCGGCTCATGGTGCGGGACGCGATCGCGACGGTCGTCTCGCGACTGATCGTCTACGCCGGTGAGCTGATCGCCACCGCGGGGGTGGCGACACCGTTGGTCGCGGAGCAGGTCACGACGCTGTGCGCTGCGTGGGCCGCCAAGATCGCCCGGTGGTTGAAGAGCCTGATCAGCAGCCTCCGCGAACTCGGCGAGGCGATGCGCCGACTGGGGGACCGGATCATCGAGCTCAGGCGGGGCGCCACCGACGCTCCCGCCACGCCCCACGCAGGAGGACCGCCGTTCTTCAGCAAGAGCCCGGTGCGTACCAACCGGGATGTCCTGGACAACGGCCCGGGCACCCCGATGACCTCGGAGAACGTCCAGTCGATCGCGCAACGGATGGGCATCGACCTCGATGAGGTCGACGTCGTGATCATCTCCGATCCGGAGGAGATCCGGTACCTCGACCACATGGATGCCGGCGCCTACACGCCTTCCGAACTCAACGGCACCCAGATCCGGCTCGGGCCGGCCAGCTTCACCGACGAGGAAGCTCTGGCGGCTACCATCGCCCACGAGCACACCCACATCCAGCAACAGCGCGACGGCGAGCACCTGAGCCGGCCGCTGCGCGAGCTGGAGGACGAGGCATACGCGAGCGAAGGACCGGCGTTGGAGCGTTTGCGGAACGGTCAGCCATGACGGCGACGGAGTTCCAGATCAATGAGGTGTTCGACATCGCCGCCCGCGGCGGGCTCGTCGTTGTCGGAGACTCCCGACCAGGCGAGTTCCTCGGTCTGCCCACCCTCTACGACGCCGGCACCGGGCACCCCATCCATGTCCTGGGCGTCGACCATCCGACGCCACGCACCCGGCGCACCGGCGAGACGATCCTCGTCGTGGACCGCGCCGACGCCGCATATGCGGAGGTCGGACGGCTGTGGAGGACGACGCCCGGCGGCTCCTGAGCGTGACGGCGTATGTCGATGGATCTTGGTGGTGCGGGCCATCTAGGCTGCCCGCATGCATAACGGGGACCTTCATCGATTCACCTGGCGCCGGCAAGCCATCGCCGGCCTCCTCACCCTTTCCGTCGCCGGCCTCACCGCCGCCTGCAAGACGCCCACCGCCGCCGAGCCGGCCTCGGTCGCCGGCGCCGGAACGGCCGCCTCCAGTGCGCCCGCCGTCAAGTACTTCGGCCCGGACTCCTTCGGCAAGCTCACCATCACCATGTCCGAGAAGGACGCGCTGGCCACCGGGGAGCTGCAGACCGAGCCCGTTTCCACCGTGCTCGGCAAGAACGTGTACTCGTTCGTCGGCGGCCCGAAGCCTGATCCCAAGCGGATGGCCGCTGACGAGAAGCTCGAGAAGGCCGTCGAGAAGGCCGACGCGGGCACCGACACTTCCGCGGCCGGTTCGGCCAAGGCCGCCAAGGCGTACGCCGATTCCACGCAGCGCATCGTCGAGCGGCTGGAGGCGTACCTCGGTGCCGGGGGTGCCTCCTTCCGGGACGGCGAGCTCAGCTCCATCGCCGCGCCGAAGGATGCTGTCACGGAGGCCGGGATCAAGCGGGGTTCGTCGGTGGCCGAGCTGAAGGCGGCCTATGCCGGCAAGGGGCTCAAGAGCACTTCCAAGACCGCGTACGAGCTGCCGGTCGAAGGCCACGCCGGCTGGACCGTCCTCTTCGAGCTCAAGGGCGACACGGTGCAGTACATGTCGATCGGCAAGGCCGGCTGATCCGACGGTACGGTGGAGCGACGCTCATCGATCAATGTCGATCAGGGGGAACCCGGATGAAGTCGCTCACCGCCGCCGTGACCGCGGTCCTGCTCAGCACCACCCTGTTCGCCGCTCCCGCCCGGGCCGGCACCTCCGCGCCGGCCGCACCGGCCGGTGTGGCGGAGGTGCCCACCCGGCTCATCCCGGCCCGGCCCAGCCCGGACGAGGTGCGCCGCTCCCTCGCGCGCGTCGCCCGCGACAGTGCCGGCCGGGTCCGGCTCGGCGTCATCGGCCGCAGCAACGAGGGCCGGGCGCTGCGCCTGGCCAGCGTCGGGCACGGCCCCACCCGGCTGCTCTACGTCACCCAGCAGCACGGCGACGAGCCGTTGGGTACGCCGGCCGCCGTACGCCTTTTGTGGTCTCTGGGGGTGCCCCGCACGGCCTGGCACCGGTGGCTGCTCAGCCGGGTCACGATCGACGTCGTGGTGCAGGCCAACCCCGACGGTGCGGTACGCAACCAGCGCTACAACCATGACCCGGCCGCCACCGGTGACTACACCGAGCCGGGCGTCGGGTACGACATCAACCGCTTCCACAACCCGCTCACGCCCATCGGGGACAACCCGGTGCCCGAGTCGCGCGCGATCCTGCGGTGGTGGCAGGCCACCCGGCCGCAGGTCGTGATCGACTACCACATGCAGGGCCGCTACCTGCAGCCCGACGGCCGGGAGACCACCGCGTCGATCCTGTGGCCGACCAGCCCGCTGGCCCCGGCTCCGGCGGTCACCGCGGCGCGTCGGCTCGCGGTGGTCAACAACTTCGCGATGACCCGGGTGGCCGGGGCCAACGTGACGCGCTATCCCGGTGGCGACTACGAGGGCATCGCGCGCAACGCGTACGGGATCCTGGGTAGTGCGTCGCTGCTCGTCGAGCTGTCCGATCTGCCCGCCGAGCAGGTGGAGTCCCAGATCCGCACCGCGTTCGTGTCGATGCTCGCCACCGTGCAGGCGGCGGCGGACGGATCGCTGCGGCGGGCCGACCCGGCGCGGGCGGACGCGATCCCGGACCGCGGTCCCTCCCTGCCGGGCGTCCTGTCCCCGCTGGCGCGCGTGGACGCCGCCTGACCCGGCCGGAGATCCCACCGGCCGCCGCGCGAGCCACCGCGCCGGCCTGACTGCGGTGCTGGTCAGGCCGGCCACGGCGCTGGCTTGATCGCGGCGCAGGTCAGGCCACGGGGCCGGCCGGCCTGACCACGTCGACCGGCCTCACCGCGGCGGCCGGTCGGCTGGTCGGGCCGCGCGGGCCGGTGGCCGGCGGGACTCAGTGGTAGAACGCCAGGACCTGGTCGGCGACGCAGGCCGGCTTGGTCTGCCCCTCGACCTCCGCCGTGATCCGGACGGTCGCCAGCGCCGACCCGGCCGTCCGCCGCGAGGTGAGCAACGTCGCGGTGCCGCGCAGCCGCGATCCGGCCGGCACCGGCGCGCGGAAGCGGACCCGGTCGAAGCCCACGTTGATCGCCCGGGTGACGCCGCGGACCTGGACGATCTCCGTGATGAACGCCGTGCACAGCGACAGGGTCAGCGCCCCGTGCGCGACCGTGCCGCCGAACGGGCCTTCCTTCGCGGCCCGTTCCGGATCGACGTGGATCCACTGATGATCGCCGGTGAGGTCGGCGAACGTGTCGATCCGGGCCTGGTCGATCAGCTGCCAGCCGGAGGTACCGAGCTCGTCGCGGGTGAGCAGGTCGTCGATGCTGTCGAAGGCGGTCATCCGCTCAGTGTGACCGGTACGCCCCCGCACGCGCAGGCCGCACGCGGCCGTCGCGGATCCTCCGCCTTTCCGTAATGCGCACCTGAAACGCCGGGTCGCGGTAGTTACCGGACCGTAAACGTAACGGGAATGCATTCTGGGGCACTCGTGAACGGCCGGGTCCCCGTTTCGGCGTGCTGATTCCGTGGGGCGCGGGCGGAGAGGTTCGTCAATGGTCGCCGCGCCGTCGTGTGACCGGAAAAGCCTGTCCCAACGGTGGATACGGCCATGGTCCGATCGACCTCGAAACCCGTGAATTTTCGATGTCCGGGCACCCCTAGTTGATCATCTCAGGCGTGAAACCGGGCGGCTGACCATGATCCACTGCGGCCCGTGACGCTTCCGCTACGTGTCTGGTTTATTACGCCTTCATTAAGATCACTTAAGGGAATCCCCATGTCAGTCGATGCTTAACAGTTCAGTCAGCAATGTAGACGGACGTGAAAACAGCGATCGGAAATTGACGGTGCTAGCACTCCTAGGTGGACGGGTCAACGGCTGAACCGGGTCAGCCACGGGACATCGAATGTCCCGCCGATCGTTGCTACCGTCCATCGTGGCTTCATCGTGGGCCACCTCCGGGATCGCTCTGTGTCAATTTCCTTAACGGCACCTGTGCTGATCCTTCCCTGCTCTGGAGGTCTTTGGATGGTCCCCACTCGTCCCGCGCGCCGTCGATCGACGCGCATCGCCCTCGTCGCGACGGCTGTCGTGACAGTGCTGCTCGGCGCCTCGAGCCCGGCCGCCGCCCAGGCGACCGGCGCGCTCGGCAAGCCCGCCGTTCAACCACCCGACGTGCCCGGTCTGGCCCAGGTCGCCCGGCCCACCGAGGCGCGCCCCGCCCCGCTGCCCAAGCGCGCCGGCAGCGTCAAGGTCGTCAAGCCGGCCAAGCCGGCCCGGGCCGCCGCCGCGGCGGCCGGTCTCAACGACCAGGTCGCCCTGCGCGCGCTGGTCATCGGCACCGACGCCAACGACTTCGGCGTCGCCACCTGGAAGACCACATTGGACCGCGTCGGCGCTTCCTACGACGTGCTCTACGACGCCACCACGCCGCTCACCACCAGCACCCTCGTGCGCCCCGACGGCGTCGGCCGCTACAACGCGATTCTGCTCACCAACAGCATGCAGGTGTACGAGTCCAACGGCAGTTACCTCAGCGGCCTCGACCCCGCGGAGTGGAACATCCTCTGGGCCTACGAGCGCAACTTCGGGGTCCGCCAGGCCGCCCTCTACACCAGCTACGGCACCTGGCCCGAGAACTACTGCCTCACCTCCAACGGGGAGACGGGCGTCGGCAGCACCCCGATCAACCTGTCGCTCACCGCGACCGGCGCGGGTGTCTTCGACTACCTGAAGAGCACCGCCCAGATCCCGCTGGTGCAGTCGTACGTCTACCGCACCTCGATCACCCCGGGCTGCGGTGCCGAGGCCACCATCACCAACGGCTCAGACGTGCTCGGCGTGCGCACCACCTCCACCGACGGCCGCGAGCGGCTCGCGCTGACGTTCACCTCGAACCAGTACCTGACCCACTCCGACCTGCTGGTCTACGGCATGCTGCGGTGGGCCAGCAAGGGCATGTTCCTCGGTGAGCAGCGCCACCACCTCAACGTCGACATCGACGACTGGTTCAACACCTCGGACCACTACTACCCGGACGGCCACGTCGAGTACACGCCGGGCTTCCAGGTCACCGGGCACGACACCGTCAACCTCGACAACCAGCAGACCGCGTTGCGTGCCGCGCACCCGCAGGCCGCCGATTTCAAGCTCAACATCGCGTTCAACGGCGCCGACATCGACCCGTTCGCCGGCAACGCGTGCAGCCCCAACGGCGGCATCGCCGAGCTGACCGCGACCACCAAGTGCCTCAAGGACAAGTTCCGCTGGGTCAACCACACCCTGAACCACCCGGAGCTGAACAACACCAGCTACGCCACCTCGTACGCGGAGATCAACGACAACCGGGCGGCGGGCAACGCCATCGGCCTGAGCTCCCCCGACAGCGTGCTCAAGACGCCGGAGTATTCGGGCCTGGGCGTCTACAACCCCAACCCGGACGACGACACCAGCCCGCCGGTCGACCACGGCCTCACCGGCTCCAACCCGGAGCTGCTGCGGGCGGCCAAGGACCTCAACGTCAAGTACCTGCACGGCAACATGTCGTTCGCCAGCCACGTGCCGGCCAACCTCAACGCCGCCAAGGTGCACCCGCTGGAGCCGAGCATCTCGGTGGTGCCGGACTGGCCGACGAACATCGCCTACTTCGTCACCACCCCGCAGGAGGAGACCGCGTTCTACAACTCCTTCTACGGTCCGAACGGGCGCTTCCCGTACTGGCCCACGAACCTGACCTACGAGCAGATCATCGACTACGAGGCCGGCGTGGCCCTCGGGCACGTGTCGTCCGGCGCGATCTACTCGCACACCTTCCACATCGGCAACGTCCGGGACTACGGCGCCGGCAAGACGCTGCTCACGGACTGGATCGACGCCGTGATGACCAAGTACGAGGGGTTCTACTCCGTACCGCTGCTCAACCAGGACTGGCCGGCGCTGGCGGCGTACACCTCGACCCGGACCGCGCACTTCGCGCAGCTCGGCGCCGGCGTGGACCCCGTCTACGACCGGTCCACCGGCACCATCACGGTCACCTCGCCGGCCGCCGGCACCGTGCAGATCAGCGGCGCCCAGGGCACCGGGGCCAGCACGTACGGCACCGATGTGACGACGACGCTCGCCCTCGCGGCGAACACCGCCGTCACGGTCACCGCAGTCCCGCACCTGTGACGAGCAGGACCTGGTAGAGGGGGGCCGGTGAAGATCGCGCTGGTGTCGGAGGGCACCTACCCGTACGCGATGGGTGGCGTCAGCGTGTGGTGCGAGCAGCTCATCAAGGGCATGCCCGACTACCGCTGGGATGTCGTCGCGCTCACCGTCGACGGCACCGAGCAGTCCGTCTTCCCGGCCCCCACCAACCTCGGCCAGGTCCACTCGATCCCGCTGTGGGGTGCGCGGCCGCCCGGCCGCCGCTCCCGGCGGGGTCCGGGCCGCCGGCCCGGAGCCACCTTCACCGAGTCGTACGAGGTGTTCCTGCGGGCGCTGGTGACCCCGCTGGAGGCCACCCGTTCCGAGCAGAGCGCCGTCAGCCGCAGCATGTTCCTGCTCGCCCTGCGCGGCATGTTCGAGTACGCCAGCGACGGCGGCGACCTGAGCGGGGCACTGCTGTCCAACGAAGCCCTGACGATGATGCTCGACGCGTGGCGCGACCTGCGCGTCGACGAGATCGGGCCGGCGCCCACGGTGGCCGACGCCGTGGAGGCGGCCTGGCTCGTCGAGCACATGCTGCGCCCGCTGAGTGCCACCCCGGTCGAGGCCGACATCGTGCACTCCTCGATGAACGGGCTGGCCACGCTGGTCGGCATGACCGCGAAGTGGAAGCACGGCACCCCGCTGGTCATGTCCGAGCACGGCATCTACCTGCGCGAGCGCTACATCGCCCACCTGCACGACGACGCGTCGCATCCGGTACGGGTGCTGGTGCTCAGCTTCTTCCGGCAGCTGGCCGGCGCCGCGTACCTGATCACCGACGTGCTGGCCCCGCACTCCATGTACAACCGGCGCTGGCAGCTGCACAACGGCGCCGACCCGGAACGCATGTGGACCATGTACAACGGCGTCGAGCCGGAGGAGTTCCCGGCCGCCACCAGCGAGCCCGAGCTGCCGACGATCTCGTACATGGGCCGGGTCGACCCGCTCAAGGACCTGCACACGCTGATCCGGGCGTTCGCGCTGGTCCGGGCCGAGATCCCGGAGGCCCGGCTGCGCATCTTCGGCGGCACCCCGGCGGTCAACCGGATCTATCACGAGAGCTGCGAGCGGCTCATCGCCGAGCTCGGCCTCACCGGCGCCGCGGTGCTGGAGGGCCGGGTCGGCAATGCCGTCGACGCGTACCACGCGGGCAGCATCGTCGCGCTGACCAGCATCTCCGAGGGCTTCCCGTACACGGTGGTGGAGGCCATGGCGTGCGGGCGCCCGACCGTGTGCACCAACGTCGGCGGGGTCGCCGAAGCGGTGGGCGACACCGGCTTCGTCGTCCCGCCCCGCGACTACGCGGCCGTGGCCGAGGCGTGCGTCAAACTGTTGCGCGACAACGAGATGCGCCGCCGGCTCGGCATCATGGCCCGGGCCCGGGTGCTCGAGCACTTCACCCTGCGGCGCTCGCTGGAGATGTACCGCAACGTCTACGAGGGGCTGGCCGCGCCGCTCAAGGCGTCCCCGCCGCCGCGGCATCTGCGCGGTCAGGCCCAGGGCCGGGTGGCCGTCCCGACGCAGCGCGCCGCCGAGGAGCAGCTGCAGCTGGACGGTGAGTCCCGGTGAGTCTGGACAGCGAGCTCGATCCGAACCGGCAACGGCTCGGCTCGATCATGGCGGCCGCGGCGAAGAACCGCGCCGCCGGGCCGGGCGAGCACACCGTGCTGCTGCCCAAGATCTCCACGGATCCCCTGGACGACCTGGTGGAACGGGTACGCCCCCAGCTCGGTCAGGCGGTCGACTCGCTGCACGTGGCCGCCGCCCTCGAAGCCGACGGGCTCACCGACCGCGGCGCCCGCGTCGAGTACGGCTACCACGACGTCTTCGCCCTGGCCGGCGAGGTGTTCCGCCGCCTCGGCCCGCAGCTGCCCAAGCCCCGTGAAGCGACCGCCCGCGACCCCAGGGCGTGGCGGGAGAGCCTGCGCCTGATCGCCCACGGCCCGCTGTACGTGCTGCCGAGCACCGCGTTCCCGGCGGTGCTGGCGATCGTCGGGCGGCGGTCGCTGGTGCTGGGCCTGGTCCTGGCCAGCACGCTGGGCTGGGTGTGGGCCGGTGCCGCCGCGCACGGGGCGTACCGGATGCTCGGTCTCGGCCGGCCCCGCTCCGCCGCCCGGATCCTCACCGTGGCCGCCGGGTCCGCGCCGGTTGCCGGCGCCCTCGCCGGCGCCGCCCTGGTCCGGTTCACCGGCGGCGGCCCCGCGCTGATCGCCATGATCACCTGTCAGGTGGCCTACCAGCTCACCAGCACCGTGCTGGTCTTCTACCGCCGGGAACGGTGGCTGGCCCTGGCCATGACGCCGGCGTTCCTGGTCGGCGCGGCCTACCTGGTCCTGGGGCCGGGGCTCAAGCTCTGGTCGGTCGGCGTGGCGGCCGGGTGCGTGCTGGGCGGCTTCCTGATCGCGATGCTGCTCGCCGTGCATCACGGCCGGGTGCCGGCCGTGCGGGAGCCCTCGCTGCGGGTCGCGCTGCGACCGGAGGTGCCGGCCCTGATCGGGGTGAGCGCGTACGGGCTGTGCTCGGCGGCGCTGCTGCTGCACGCCGAGGCACCGTATCTGCTGGGCCGGCTCGACATCGCCATCGCCGCCGCGCCACTGATCCTGACCATGGGCGTGGTCGAGTGGCGGGCCGAACGGTTCCGGCCGCAGGCGGTCGCCCTCGTCCGGCGGGTCGAGCGGCCCCGGCAGTTCGTCCGCGGCGTGTGGCTGCTGCTGGCCCGGGAGGTCGCGATCTGCCTGCTCGCACCCGCGCTCCCGGCGGCGGCGATGCTGGCAGTGCTGTTCTGGACGGGCCTGTTGTCCAGCGCGGGGGTTGTCATGACAGCGGCCCACGTCGCGCTCGGCGGCGCGTACCTGCTGGCCTTTCTGCTCGCCGGGCGCGAGCGCTTCGGCTGGCTGTGCGCCGCGATGCTCGCCGCGATCACCGTCCACGTCGGCCTGGGCGCCCTGCTCGGCGCCGCGCCGCTGCTGGGCCGCCCCGGCTCCGCGCTCGTGGACACCTCGCTCTACCTGGGCAGCGTGCTGCTGCTCCAGGCGCTCTTCGTGCTCGGCCTGGCCCCGATCCTCGGCCAGGCCCGGCACTACCGGTAGTACCGACACGTGGGGAGGTAGGTCAGCGATGCACGCAGTGATCCTCGCCGGCGGCAAAGGCGTCCGGCTGCGGCCGTACACGACGGCGTTGCCCAAGCCGCTGATGCCGATCGGTGACAACCATTCGATCCTGCAGATCGTGCTGGATCAGCTCGCGTCGTCCGGCTTCACGTCCGTGACGCTGGCGATCAACCATCTCGGCCCGCTGATCAGGGCGTTCGTCGGGGACGGGGCGCGCTGGGGACTGCGCATCGACTACGTCGAGGAGAACGTGCCGCTGTCCACCATCGGGCCGCTGTTCGGCATCAAGCACACGCTGCCCGAGCACTTCCTGGTGATGAACGGCGACATCCTGACCGACCTCGACTACGCCGCGCTGCTCACCGAGCACATGCTCGGCGGCAGCTCGCTGACGGTGGCCACCGCCGCGCAGACCCACAAGATCGATTTCGGGGTGCTGGACGTGGAGGAGGGCCGCATCGTCGGCTTCCGGGAGAAGCCGGTGCTCAGCTATCCGGTGAGCATGGGCGTCTACGGCATGTCCCGCAAGGCGCTCACGCCGTACCCTCCGGGTCTGCCGTTCGGCTTCGACCAGCTGGTGCTCGACCTGCTGGACCGCGGTGACCACCCGGCCACCTACGCCTTCGACGGCTTCTGGCTCGACATCGGCCGGCCCGAGGACTACGACGAGGCCAACCGCACCTGCGACACCCTGCTGCCGATCCTGCTCCCGCGCTCCAAGGAACCCGTATGAGTCAGCGGGTCGTCCTGTTCGGCGCCTCCGGGTTCATCGGCGGGCACGTGCGCGCCGCGCTCGAGGCCGACCCGGGCGTCAGCGCGGTCATCTGCCCCGGCCGCCGCGACCACGACCTGATCGACGGCGACCATCGCGGGCTGGTCCGGGTCATCCTCGACGCCGCACCCACCGCGATCGTGAGCTGCGTGGGCCGCCTCGGCGGCACCGACTCCGAGCTCGTCCGGGGCAACACCCTGGTCGCGACCAAACTGCTGGAGGCGGTCGCCGCGGCCCGGCCCGGCGTGCGGCTGGTCCGGCTCGGCTCCGCCGGGGAGTACGGCGTGGTCGCGCACGGGCACGCCGTCACCGAGGACGAGCCGGTGCAGCCGGTGGCCGCGTACGGCGTCAGCCACCTCGCCGGGACCCGGCTGTTCCAGCTCGCCGGGGAGAACGGCCTGGTCGACGCCGTGTCGCTGCGCGTCTTCAACCCGATCGGCCCCGGTATGTCGGCCGAGAACATGCTCGGTCGCGCCGCCGACCGGCTCCGAGCGGCGCTGGTCACCGGGGCGAGCGAGATCACCATGGGGCCGCTGTCGGCGTACCGGGACTTCGTCGACGTCCGCGACCTCGCCGCGATGGTCCTGGCCGTGCTGCGCCCGCCGCAGCTGCGGCACCGGATCTTCAACGTGGGCAGCGGCCACGCCGTCCGCGCGCGGGACGCCGTGCGGCTGCTGGCCGAGACGGCCGGTTATCGCGGTGAGATCCGCGAGCAGGGCGCCGGGCCGCAGCGGTCGGCGGCGGTGGACTGGATCCAGGCGGACGTGCGCCGGGCCCGCGAGGAGCTGGGCTGGGCGCCGGGCCGTGACCTGGCCACTTCGATCAAGGACATCTGGGCGGCGGGTGAGGCCGGATGACCCGCCGGCGGCGCGGGATCGTGCTCGCGGCCGTGATCGTGGTGGCGGCGCTGGCGGTGAGCGGCATCCTGGTGACCCGTACCGGGACAGACCGTGCACCGACCGCCGCCGGCTCCCCGGCACCCGCCGGCTCCGCGCCGCCGCGTTCCTCGCCGCCGGTCTCCGCGCCGGCCTCCGCCCCCGCGGCCTCCGTGGCACCCCTGCCCCTGCCGTCGAAGTCCGGGCCGGGGCGGATCTCCAGCTGGGCCTACCAGCTCCAGGGGTACGCCGGGGGACGGCTCGACCACATCGCCGCCGGGCCCTACCAGCTCGCCGTGGTCGACCTGGCCCGCGACGCGCACGCCGACTACTTCCGGGCCGACGAGATCCGCGCGGTCAAGCGGGCCGGCAAGCGGGTGCTCGCCTACTTCGAGATCGGCAGCATCGAGGACTTCCGGCCGGAGTATCCGGCGCTGCGCCGCGACGCCGCCGACCTGATCGCCAACGAGTGGACGGACTGGCCGGGCGAGCACTTCGTCCGCTACTGGGACGAACGCTGGTGGGACCGGGTCGTCCGGGGCCGGGTCGACCAGGCCCTGCGGGCCGGCTTCGACGGGGTCTACCTCGACACCCCGCTGGCCTACGAGCAGATCGACCCCGGCTACGCCCAGGGCCGCGACCGGGCGGCGCTGGGCCGCGAGATGGCCGCGCTCATCGCGCGGATCAGCGCGTACGCCAAAGCCCGGCACCCGGGCTTCCTGATCGTCCCGCAGAACTCGCCGGAGCTGCGCCGCCACCCCGGCTACACGGCGGCGATCGACGGCATCGCGATGGAGGAGCTGTTCTTCCTCGCCACCGACGAGCCGTGCACGCAGGACTGGTGCGCGGAGAACCTCGCCGACACCCGGGCGCTGCGCGACGCGGGCAAGTTCGTGCTCAGCGTCGACTACGCCACCCGGCCCGCCGACATCCGCTCGGCGTGCGGCCGGTACCGCACCGAACGTTTCGCCGGCACGGTCACCGTGCTCGAACTCGACCGGCTCACCCCACCCTGCTCCTGAACCTGCATCGGAAGGAATGGCACATGCCGCCCACAACCATCGGCGTCGTCGGCCTCGGCTACGTCGGGCTGACCCTCACCGCCGCCCTGGCGGACAAGGGCTTCGTCGTGCACGGCTCGGACGTGTCGCCCGGCGTGCTGGAGACGCTGTCGCACGGCCGGTCGCACATCTTCGAGCCGGGCGTCGAGGAGGTGTTCGCCGAGCACATCAACACCCGCATCCACGTCGGCACCGAACTGCCGCCGGACACCGTCGAGGTGGCCGTGATCAGCGTGTCGACGCCGGTCGACGACAACACCCGCCGGCCCAACCTGGCCAACCTGGCCGCCGCCGCCCGCAGCGTCGCGGCCCGCTGCCGCCCCGGCACGCTGGTCGTGGTCCGCAGCACCGTGCCGGTCGGCACCAGCCGCCGGGTCGTCCTGCCCGAGCTGCGCGCGGCCTGGGGTGACGACGTCAAGCTGGTGATGGCTCCCGAACGCACCATCCAGGGCCAGGCGCTGCGCGAGCTCGTCGAGCTGCCCCAGGTCATCGGCGGGCTCGACGAGGCCAGCCGGCAAGCCGGCGTCGAGTTCTTCAGCGGCCTGGCCCGGACCATCGTGGAGGTCTCCGACCTGGAGACCGCCGAGCTGGTCAAGCTGTCCAACAACTGCCACACCGACCTGATCTACTCGTTCGGCAACGAGATCGCGCTGATCGCCGAGCGGCACGGGCTGGACCCGCTGGAGGTCATCCGGGCGGCCAACGCGGACTATCCGCGCCCGGACCTGTCCAAGCCCGGGTACGTCGGCGGCGGGTGCCTCTCCAAGGACCCGTACATCATGATCGACAGTGCCGGCGGCCGGGAGCCGTTCCTGGTCGGACGGGCCCGCGAGCTCAACGAGTTCATGCCGGTGCACGTGGCCGAGACCGTGGTGCGGATGCTCCAGGAGACCCGCGGCGAGACCCGCGGGACGCGGCTGGCCGTGCTCGGCTGGGCGTACAAGGGCTGGCCGCCCACCGACGACATGCGCGGCACCCCGATCGCCGCGATGATGCCGGCCTTCTCCGCCGCCGGGATCACCGTCACCGGCCATGACCCGATGGTCACCGACGACGTCATCCGCCAGTACGGCGGCGAGCCGGTCAGCCTGGACAAGGCGTTCGCCGACGCGGACGCGGTGCTGGTCATCAACGACCACCCGGACTACCGGGCGATCCGGATCCCGGACATCCTCGGTGAGGCCCGGCCGGCCTTCATCTACGACTCGTGGCGGGTCCTGGACGCCGACGCGGTCACCGCGGCCGGCATCCGCTACGCCGGCCTGGGCTACCTGCCCCGCTTCAACTCGGCGGTGGCCTCATGAGGGCGCTGTTGCTGGGCGGGGCCGGGTTCATCGGGCTGCATCTCGCGCGCCGGCTCGTCGCCGAGGGCCACGAGGTCACCATCGTCGACGACTTCTCCCGCGGCCGGGAGGACCGGGACCTGAACGAGTTGCGCGCTGCTCCCGCCGTACACGTGATCTCCGGTGATCTGACCGATCCGGCCACCTTCGCCGGGCTGCCGCCCGGCTGGGACCAGATCTACCTGCTCGCGGCCGTCGTCGGCGTCCGCAACGTGGAGGCCGACCCGGCCCGCGTGGTCCGCGTCAACACGCTGTCGGCCATGCACCTGCTCGACTGGGTCGCGCCGGGGGAGCGGGTCTTCTTCGCCTCCACCAGCGAGGTCTACGCCGGTGGCGTCGACGCCGGCGTCGTCGCGGTGCCGACCCCGGAGGACATCCCGGTGATGATCTCCGACATCACGGCACCCCGCTTCGCGTACGCGGTCAGCAAGCTGCTCGGCGAGGCGGCGTTCCTGCACACCGCCCGGGCCAAGGGCTTCGACGCGGTGGTGGGCCGCTTCCACAACGTGTACGGCCCGCGGATGGGCGCCGACCACGTGATCCCGGAGATGTCGCTGCGGGCGATGCGCGGCGAGGACCCGTTCAAGGTGCCGGGGGCCGACCAGTTCCGCGCCTTCTGCCACGTCGACGACGCGGTCGAGGCGATGCTGCGGTTGATGGCGGCGCCGGCGGCGGCCGGGCAGATCGTGCACATCGGCAACGACCGCGACGAGACCAACATCGGCGACCTGGCCAAACTGGTGCTGCGGCTGGCCGGGGTGAGCCCGGCGATCGAGCCACTGGCCGCGCCGGCGGGCTCGGTGCCCCGCCGCTGCCCCGACCTGACCCGGCTGCGCGAGCTGACCGGCTACGAACCGGCGGTGCCGCTGGAGGAAGGCGTCCGGAGCACCTACACCTGGTACCGCGAGAACGGATGGCCGTCATGACGGAGAGACCACCGATCTGCTTCTACTACGGCGACAAGCACCTCGACGAGCTGGCCACGTACCCGCGGGTGGTGCTCCAGCCGGAGTTCTACACCCCGCAGGAACTGGCCCAGCTGGCCGACAAGGGCGTGCAGACCCTGGGCTATCTGTCGCTGTCGGAGGACCAGGGCCCGCCGGCACCGTGGCAACGCCAGGAACGCAACCCCGACTGGGGTGGCGCGTTCGTCGAGGTGGGCCACCCGCTGTGGGTGGAACACGTGGTCGGCCAGGCCAAGGACGCCATGGCCGCCGGGTTCGCGGGCCTGTTCATGGACACCCTGAACGTGGAGCTGACCTACCCGGAGGACGTACCGCACCTGCTGACTCTGGTGGCGGCGATCCGTACCGAGGCCAAGCCGGGCTACCTGCTGGCCAACCGGGGCTTCGGCATGCTGCCGCAACTCGGGGAGCTGGTCGACGGGGTGGTCTTCGAGTCGTTCTCGGCCCGCTGGACGGACGAGGGCTACGCGCCCTGGCCGGCGGACGTGCTGGAGTTCCACGCCCAGATCGCCGAGCAACTGCTCCAGCTCGAAGTGGACCTGTACGCGCTGGACTACGCCGACTCACCGGGTCTGACGGACTTCGCGATGCGCCGGGCCCGGCAGTTCGGTATGCAGTGCGTGGTGAGCGACCGGGCCCTGTCCCGGGTCTGAAAAGCAGGGGGCCCGGCTTGCCGGCCGGGCCCCGCCTGCCGTTCCGCGCCGAAAAGTGTCAGAGGGTGACGGCATCATCGGGGTATGGCTGAACCCGCCACCCCGTTGCCGCGTCCACGCCTGGAGTTGTCGCTGGTGGAGGCTCGCACGCGCTTCGTGCAGCTCGCCCGGCTCGCCGGCCTGACCAACCAGACCACCGTCGTGACCGAGGACGGCCGCCCGCTGGCGGCGATCGTGCCGATGGGCGCGGCCCGTCCTGCCGCCGTTCCCGGCGCCGACCGGCCCAACCCCGCCGCCGCCGGCTGGATCCGGCGGATCGACAAGCTGCG
The DNA here is from genome assembly GCF_040649415.1 of Actinoplanes sp. NPDC048967. Classification (NCBI taxonomy): domain Bacteria; kingdom Bacillati; phylum Actinomycetota; class Actinomycetes; order Micromonosporales; family Micromonosporaceae; genus Actinoplanes; species Actinoplanes sp. NPDC048967. The sequence goes on along the minus strand of NZ_JBEZFL010000001.1, from coordinate 1,239,490 downwards.
GGCGGAGTTCCGGCGGCAGCATGTGGGGCTGGAGCAGGCGCTGGAGGAGGCGTGGCAGGAGCTCGACCGGCTGAGCCCGCCGGGCACCGACCAGCGGGTCGACGGGCTGCGCACGGCCCACGCCGACCTCCGCCGCCGCCCGGATCCGACCGGGTGACCCCGGGAGCACCTTGACCAATCCACTGATCGCCTCGACCACGCCGGCCGGGCCGTCACCATGGGCCGGCTCTGGATAGCCGAGGACATCGAGCAGATCGTCCACGGCGTCCAGCACGGCAGCTGGATCGACGGCGCGCTGGGCGGCATCAGCGCGGGCCTGGACGCCCTGGCGTTCATGTCGGACCCGGTCGGCGGGCTGCTGCAGTACGGCATCGCGTGGCTGATCGAGCACGTGAAGCCGCTGTCCGAGGCGCTCGACTGGCTCGCCGGCGATCCGGCCCGGATCGCCGCCCACGCGCAGACCTGGCGCAACGTGGCGGCCGGTCTGCGCGGGGACGCGGAGGAGGCCGGGAGGCTCGTCCACTGGGACCTGTCCGAGTGGAGCGGGAGGGCTGCGGAGGCCTATCAGGCTCATGCGGATCGGCGGGTGCGGTCGCTGGTGGCGCTGGGCCGGGCCGCCGACGGCATGGCCCTGATCACCGAGGGCGCGGGCCTGCTGATCGGCACCGTCCGGGTCATGGTCAGGGACGCGGTGGCCACGGTCGTCTCGCGGCTCATGGTCTATGCGGGTGAGCTCGTCGGGAGTCTGGGGCTGACCACTCCGCTGGTCGTGGAGCAGGTCACTACGCTGTGCGCTTCGTGGGCGGCGCGGATCGCCCGCTGGCTGAAGTCTTTGATCGCCGGCCTGCGCAGGCTCGGCGACGCGATGCGCCGGCTCGGTGGAGCCGTCAGCGAGCTCCGTGAGGCCCGGACCGGCCGCGGCACGGACCCGATGGGCAGCCGGGCCGACTGGCGTGATCCGGCGAACCATCCGCAGCCGCCGGCACGCACGCCGGACAGCCGGCTGCCGGCTGGTGATCCGGTTGATCACGGTGCTGACAGCACAGCGATCGGATACGACGACCGGACCATGCGGAACTTCGACGCCGTGCGGCCCGAGCCGGGCTATCACGATGTCGTGGTGCACGGCGAGCGCAACGGTCTGTTCCGACCGGGTCTGATCGGTGCGGACGGACTAGGACATCCGGCCAATTACCCTCACCCGAACCAGATCGCGGACGCCGTCCGCGGCAATCCGAACTACGACGGCGGACCGGTGCGGCTGGTGTCCTGCCACACCGGGGCAGTTGATCGAGGAGCCGGTGTGCCACCAGCGGGTCAGCAGATCGCGGATGCTCTCGGGGTGCCGGTCAAGGCGCCGACGGACGCGGTCGGTGTCCCGCGTCGCGGCCCGCTCGGTCAGGAGCCGGCGATCCGCGGCGGAGGCACCTGGGAGACGTTCTATCCAGAAGGTTGGCACCGATGAGAACTGCCGGCATGGTCGCCGAGCTGGGCCCAGTGCGATCGGCGGACGAGCAGGAGAGCATCCTCGCGAGCGTCCGGGCCGAGCCGCTGCCGGACCTCGACCAGGTCGTGGCCTATCTGCGGGCCGGTCACGTGCTCATCGACTTCATGGACGTGCAGGACGACGTCTTCGACCACTCCCGCCAGGTCCTGGGCGGTCCGACGGTCCTGACCGACGGCGACTGGCTGTGGCGTGAGGACCTCGCGTACTACGCCGGCCGGCACAACGTCGCCCTGCCCGCCGACTTCCTCGCCCTGATCCGCCGGCGGGACTACGCCGTCCCGGAGGTGGACGAGCCCACCCTCGAAAGGTGCACCGAGTTCGCCGACCGCTTGATGTTCTGAGGCCGGGTCAGCGGACGAAGAGCAGGAACAACCCCGCCCACGTGTAGCCGATCATCAGCAGCACCACCGGCAGTTCGTCGGCCAGCGTCGCCAGCGGCGGGCGTTCCGGGGCCGCCGTCAGCGCCATGTCGTGGGCCACCACCACGCCCAGCACGTGGCCGGTCAGGATCAGAGTGATCTGCGCTGCGGCGATCACGCCCGGCGTCGGCGCCACGTTCCACTCCACGCCCTCGGCCACACCCCACTGCTGCACCATCAGCAGCACCCCTCGCGGCGCCTCGACCAGCAGCAACGACAGGTAGTGGGCCAGGGTGTAGCCGACCGCGATCGGGATCAGTGAGGCGGTCATGTCCAGCGGGCGCGACAACAGGCGGACGCTCACCAGCACGATCGCGCACAGCAGGATCAGCCCGGCAGTCCCGTACAGGATCGGGTTGCCCGCCTTTTGCACGAAGGCCGCCCAGGCCGGCGAGCCCGACGCGCTGTCGAAGATCGTCGAGCCCCACCACACCGCCAGGAACGCGGCCAGGCCCGGCCCCGGCGGTGTGTGGGCCACGCCGGCCAGCGGGTTGCGGTGGCGCAGTGGGCTCAGGCGGCCGGCCAGCTCCGAGTAGACCTCGAAGCAGTCGCCCCGGGCGAACCACTCCTCCCCGCGCACCGCCGCGCACGCCAGCTGCACCAGCCCGTACCCCAGCAGCCAGCCACCCACCACGACCGGGTCGCCCCGGTGTGGCGCCACCAGTTCGAGCCAGACGAACGCCAGCAGGGCGATCGCCGCGGGCCATCGGCCCGCCGTCCGGGCCGGGGTGAGTGGCTGGGCCGGGGTGAGTGGCTGGGCCGGGGTGAGTGGTTGGGCCGGGGTGCGTGGCCGCAGGCCGGCGGCCGGCAGCCGCAGCAACCGGAACAGCGTGCGCAACGGGTTGACCTGCCGCCAGACCGGCCCGAACACGACGCTGACCGGCACCAGCCCCACCCACAGCCACACGAACAGCGCGTGCGCGGCCGGGTTGGCCGGCCCCCGCGGACCGAGGAACGCGTCGCCGATGATGAACAGGGTCAGCCCGAGCACCGGCAGCCGGGCCCGGTCCAGCCGCATGGCGCGTTCAGCCGACGGGACGAGGCGGGGGCGTTTCCACCAGACCGCCACGACCAGGAACGAGACCACCACCGTGGCCGCGCCCGCCTGCAGGACCAGGTCGAGCGGCAGGGGCAGGTCCTGCGACTGGCCGACCCCGTGGGCGAGGACCGTCACCGCACTTCGAGCTGCACCAGCAGCGTCTCGGGATGTGCCTCGACGTCGAACAGGCCGCTGCGGTCCGCCACGAAACTCACGCAACCCGCGCTTCCCGGCTTGGCCTCGGTCGTCAGGTCGTACCCGTGGACGTGCACCTCCGCGTCCGCGTCGGCCTCCACCCGCAGCAGCACCGCGCTGCCCAGCGGCACCTTGACCCGGTGCGGCGCCGGCTCCGCCCGGCCATCCTGGACCGCCACGGTCACCACGACACCGTCGGGCGCGGCCGAGGCACAACCAGTCGTGGCCGGTTGGCTGGCGGGGCTGCTGCTGCAGCCCGCCAGCAGCGCGATCGCCAGTGCGACGGCAAGCCGGCGTCTCACGCGCGCTCCCCGGTGAGAGACCGCTGTGCGAGGGTACGCAGCACCGAAGCGCCCGCCACCGCCACGCCCACCCCGGCGCCCAGCGTCACCACCACCAGCAGCCGCTCGACGACCGCCGGGCCCGCGAACGGCAGCACCGCCCGATGCAGCGAAGTCACGTCGGGCAGCACGAACACCGCGGTCAGCGCCGCACCGGCACAGACCGCGAGCACCCCGGCGGGCCGGCCCCGCAGCACCGCCACCGTTCCGCCCACGATCAGCGGCCAGTTCAGCAGGTTGATCCCGCACGCGCTGAGGAAAGTGCCCAGCAGCGGCGCCGACTCGACAGCCATGGTCGAACCGGCGACATGAACCACGGACGCGGCCATGGCGGCGAGCCCGGCCGCGGCCAGCGCCAGGTCGGGGCGGCGCAGGCGACGCGCGACCAGGGGTACGGCCACAGCCGTCACCAGCACAGCCGCCCACCACGGCGCGGGTGCCGGGGGTTGTTCACCGACGAGTTCCCCGGTGACTGTCACGGGCGTACCCCCGGCGTCCAGGACCAGCGACCAGGCTTGCGTGCTTCCCGCGCTGACCTCGCGCCCGTCCGGGCTGCTCCTGGTGTCGATCCAGGTCAGGTCCCGCCCGGGCGCGACCACCACCGGGGTCGCCGAACCGCCACCACCGGGCACGGTGACAGGGGACGCCGTGCCGTTGCGCAGCCGCAGCCGGGCGCCGTCCTCGATCGCGGTGACCACCAGGCCGGGAAGGGCAGGTGTCACGGCAACGACCCGGCTGCGGGCGTCGGTGGCGGTCAGCCCTCCGGCGTGAGCCGCGGCCGGTGACGCTGTGGTCAGCAGAAGTCCGCTCGAAACCAGAAGCAGGAAACCGAAGGAGCGCACGAGCCTCACGACGCCGGCACACCGGTCCTGGACTCGTCGTCGGCCGGGGCGCCGGCTGTCGCAGTGGTTTGTGCGCCTGCGGCTTTCCCGGCGGCCGTCGGGATGCCGGCGTCGGCGGGCGATTCAGCCGACGCTGCGGCGGGTGACTCGGCTGATGCTTGGGCCGGCGAGCCGGTCACGTATCCGGCCCGCGCGGGAGCCGGCTGCACCCGGCGGGCGATCAGCGCGGTCAGCCCGCCGGTGATCGCGACGAGCGTCAGCAGCCCACTGACCATGTGCACATTCCACCCGACCCCGACCGTCTGAGCCGCCACGACCAGCACCGTGCCCCACACGATCAGCGGCGCCACCACGCCGGCCGCGAACCAGCGGGCGTCCGCCGACCACCGCACCACCCGCCCGGCCAGCCGCAGCACCAGCTCGGCCCCGGCCGCGGCGCCGGCGACCGTCAGGGCCAGCCACCAGCCCGCGTCGGACGAGAACATCAGGTGCATCAGTACCGCCGGCACCGCCACCAGCACGGTCGGCACGCCGATCGGCAGCCGCCAGCGCCGGCCCATGATCAGGATCGGCAGGAACAGCAGCACCGTGCTGAACAGGTACCCGTGCATCACCTGCGCGTCGAACGAGAAGATCCGGACCGTGCCGTCGCCGGGCTCGCCGTAGTACATGGTGCCCAGCGCGGACGCGTGCAGCGAGTAGATGTGCAGCGGCAGCACCGACAGCAGCGCCGACATGGTGGCCAGGGTGCCGTCCGCCACCGACAGGCCGCGGCCCGGCTGGCCGGCCAGCATCAGGGCCGGGCCGGCGGCGACCAGGGCCATGCCCAGGATGATCAACTCATGGCTCGGGCTGACGAAGATCTCCAGGCCCTGCTCGATGCCGAAGACGTTGTGCCACAGCGTGTCGACCCCGCCGCCGACCAGCAGCAACGCCATGCCGGCGATCGGGATCCGCAGGGCGTTGGGCAGGGCCAGGACCGTGCTGTACGTCGGGATCACCGGCAGCCGGGGCCGCATGAGCCACACCAACGTCAACCCGGAAACGGCGATGCCGGAGTAGAGAACCCCGTGCCACGGCGTCCAGAACGTCTCCAGCTCGGGCGTGGTCGCATGCGCGTACGCGTCGAGCTGCAACCCGCTGACCAGCCACGCGCTCGCGACCAGCAGCACCCACCGCTCGCGCGCACTGAAAGACTCCACGGGCTTCGTCATTGGTTCACTCCCTTGTCCGACGAGCGGGCCGTGACCCGGTGGTGCTCGGTGAGCTCCATGTCGATGAAGGCCTGGATCATCGCCCGGTAGATCCGCTCGACGACGTCCGGATCGGCCCCGGCGGCGGTGGCCCGCGCCCGGGCCAGGTCGACAACCTGCTCGACACGCCCGGGTGCCTGCACGGCGCGCGTATCCCGCTTGAGGGGGGCGGCCTGCCGCACGAGACCCTCGCGTCGGGCGAGCAGCCGCACCAGGTCGGCGTCCACGGCGTCGATCGCCGCCCTGATCTCGTCCAGTGACGTCGCATCGACCATGTCGGACATCCTCCCACGACCACGGACCCGACAGGGGGCACCGGGGTGGGGCGGGGCCGCGGGGTCGGCAGGGTTTGCGGTGTGGCAAGGCCGAGGGTCGGCAGGGCTGACGGGTGGCACAGCTGAGGGCCGGCAGAGGTGAGGGATGGCAGGGCTGAGGGGTGGCAAGGCTGAGGGGTGGGCAGAGCCGCGGGTGACCAGGGCCGCGGGGCCGGCGGTGCCGCGGGGTCGGCAGCGCACCGGATAGGCCGGGCCGCAGGGTCGGCAGTGCTCTGGGATGGGCGGAGCCGCTGGGTGGGCAATGCCCCGGGTAGGCAGGGCCGAGGGCGAGCAGGCCCGATAGCCATACAGGCCAAGGGGCGGCAGGGCCGCGAGGTGGAAACGGCCGTGAGGTGGAAAGCGCCGCCAGGTGGAAACGGCCGCAAGGGTCGAGGGCGGCGAGGTGGAAGGGCCGCGAGGTGGAAGGGCCGCGAGGTGGAAGGGCCGCGAGGTGGAAGGGCGGCGAGGTCGAAGGGCCGCGAGGTGGAAGGGGCCGCGCGGTGGAAGGGGCCGCGCGGTGGAAGGGCCGCGAGGTGTAAACGGCCGTCAGGTGGAAAGCGCCGCGAGGTGGAAACGACCGCGAGGGGAGAGGGCCGCGAGGGGAGAGGGCCGCGAGGGGAGAGGGCCGCGAGGGGAGAGGGCCGCGAGGGGAGAGGGCCGCGAGGCAGGCAGGGTCGGGGATCGGCAGAGCCCGGGACGGGCAGGGCCGCCCGGAGCGGCGCGGCCTGAGGTCGCTGGCGGGCCGTTCGTACCATGCCGCGGATGGATCACGACCAGGCTCGATCGAAGCCGCTGGCCGGCCTGTGGGCCTGCGTCGTCGGCGGCCTGCTCCTGGCCGCGCTCCTCCTCTACCTCGACCCGGTCAGCACGCAGCAGGACTGCCCCAACTACGGCGGTAACGGCAACGCCAGCGCCTACCCGAGCCCCGTCTGGGACCTCCTCTTCCCCCTCTTGACGCTGCTCTGGGTGGCCTGCGTCATCGCCGAGCAGTGTCTGGCCGAGACCTGGCAGGGCCGCTCCCGCCTTGAAGGTGCCGTTCGGGCCTGCGTGGCCGTCTTCGTGTCGATGTCCACGGCGTTCGTCACGGTGGTGTCGTTCGCGGTTGTCTGTCGATGAGGCGCACGCGCTCCACCAGCCCTCGCCGGGCACTGACCGCGCGCTGCAGCGCCAGCGGCGGCACCCGGATCTCGTACCCTTCCCACCGCACGACCTCCAGCCGCCCGGCCGCCACCGGCCCGAAGTCGGTGATCTCCGGCTGGTCGGCGCCCGGCCCGACCCCGCCGACCCACTCCACCCGCGCTCCGAGCATCGCCCGTCCGAACCACCGGCAGAACCAGTCGACCCGGGCGACCGGCTCGATCAGCCCGTCCAGCAGCAGGTCACCGACCCGCCGGGCGTCCGCGTCGGCCACGACCAGGTCGAGGTCGACCGGCGAGATCGGCAGGCCGCGGACGGCCAGGGCCGCGCTCCCGGTCAGCCACCAGTCCACCCCCGCTCCGCCGAGCCGCCGGCAGACCTCGTCGAGGGCCTCCCGCCACGGCACCGGCTCCGACCCGGCGATCTGGCGCAGAGCCGGCTCGATCAGCCGCTGGAAGTTCACCCAGGCCTCGTCCAGGTGGGCCACCGCAAAGGGGAAACTCCGGCTCCAGTGACCGTCAGCCGCGGTGAAGCCGGCCTTTCGCACGGCCGGCAGCAGCTCGTCGGGGACGTCGAGGAGCCGGAACTCGGTGTCGTGTCGTCGGTAGCGCACGAGGGACATCCGACCACGGTGGTACGACAAGAATGCTTGACCCGGCCCCAGGGGCGGACGGTTCGGTGGGGTGATCGCAACACGGGAGGAGACGGTGATGGTCACCGAATGGGTGGAGCCGGGCGTCATGACGGCTGCCGGCAAGTATGCGGGCCTGCTCGACGGGCTTCCGGCCGACGCGGCCGGGATCGCCCGGGTCGTGCAGGGCCTGCTGATCCATGAGTTCTGGGCCGACGCGTACGGCGTGACGCTGGCCGAGCCGGACCGTGACCGGGTCAACCTGCGACGGGTCGAGCAGGTCCTCGACGCCGTCAGCGCGCGTGACGATCGGCCGCTGGACGTGCCGCGCGCGCCGGAGCAGCGGATCGCCACCAACTGCCGGGGGTTCTCGGTCATGGCTGTCGCCCTGTTCCGGGCGCGGGGGGTGCCGGCCCGGGCGCGGTGCGGCTTCGGGGCCTATTTCAAGCCCGGCTGGTTCGAGGACCACTGGGTGGCCGAGTATCTCGACGGCGGCCGGTGGAAGCTGCTCGACGCGCAGATCGACGAGTTGCAACGTGAGCACCTCGGGCTGGGCTTCGACCTGACCGATGTGCCGCGGGACCAGTTCGTGATCGCCGGGGCGGCCTGGACGCGGACCCGGGCCGGTCAGGCCGATCCGGACCGGTTCGGGCTGACCGCGATCAACGAGGCCGGGGCCTGGTGGATCGCGGCCAACCTGATGCGGGACGCCGCCGCTCTGGACAACGTGGAGTTGCTGCCGTGGGACCTGTGGGGCGCGATGCCGGAGCCTGAGGACACGGTCGACGTGGCGCTGTTCGACGAGCTGGCCGCTGCGACCGCCGGGCCGTCCATGGCGGAGGTCCGGCGGCTGCTGGCCGATGACCGGTTGCGGGTGCCGGCCGAGGTGTTCAACGTCCAGCACGGACGCAAGGAGGCCCTGGTCTAGCGGTAGCCGGGCGCCTCGGTCTCGTGCACGGCCAGCTCCTCGGCGCTGGCCCCGCCGCCGGCCGCACCCGCGTCGTACGCCACGTTGTCCGGCTCGGCGTCGTAGCCGTAGCCCTCGTCCGGCTCCACCAGCCGGCCCACCGGCTCCGGCGAGGTGCCGTCGAGCTGACCGTGGTCGTACAGCGAGACGGGAGAAGTCGGGTCGGAGGTCGGGCTTTGGCCGTACACGTCGGCGTCCAGCCGCGCCTGGGCCGCGCCCTGCTCGTCGATCGCCTCGTCGGCCAGCGGGCCGGGGGACTCCAGCGGCTCCTCCGGCTGGAGGTCCGGCTGCTCCTGGGCGAGACGGTCGTCCAGCGACTCACCGGCGCGCTGTTCCTCCGCGGTGGTGCCGTACCGGTCGACCGCCATCGGGTGGTCGGCGGGCAGCGCCGCCGGGTCCGGGCCGTCGGCCCCCCGGCCGGTCTCGACGTCGTCGTAGGCGGTCGAGTCGTCGTCCGCGGTGCCGGGCAGGCCCTCGGCCTCGGGGTCGGACACCGGGGTGGGGTAGTCGTTGTCTCGCATGCGAGGTGCGTACCCGTTCGGCGGCCGGCCATGCATCCGGGTCAGGAGGCCGGGGGCCGAGCGGCGCGCGGGCCGGTGCCATGACCGGCTCGGCGTCGGCGTGCGGTGGCGCCGGGTTCAGCCACTGCGCGATCAGGATGGTGGCGTCGTCCTGGAGGTGACCGTGCTGGTGGTCGAGGATGGCGTGGACCAGCCGGCGGGTGGTCTCCGGCAGCGGCACCTCCTCGGCGGCGGCCCGGCAGGCGAAGCTCACCAGCCGGTCGAGGCCGAACTCCTCGCCGGCGGGGGAGCGCGCCTCGGTGATGCCGTCGGTGTGCAGCAGCACCAGGTCGCCCGGGACCAGCTGTTCCTCGGCGACCAGCGGCGGCCGTTGATCACCGAGGACGACCGGCAGGGCGGTGGGGGTGGGCAGCACCTTGACCACCCGGCCGCGGCGCAGCACCAGCCCGCTCGGGTGACCCGCGGAGATCGTCCGCAGCCGGCCGGTGCGCTGGTCCAGCTCCGCGAGCGCGGCGGTGATCAGGCCGGACCGGTCGTGGTCGCGGATCGCGGCGTCGATGTGGTGGTACGTGGCGATCAGGTCGAGATCCAGGCGACGGGCATTGCGGTACGCCGCCAGGGCCGGCGACGCCGGCATCACCGACCGCATCCCGCCGGCCGAGCCGTGCCCGGTGGCGTCGAAGAGCGCCAGGTGCGGTGTCGCCGTTGACCGCGTAGTCGAAGACATCCCCGCCGACGTCGTAGCAGGGTTCCAGCATCCCGCTGATCATCACGTGCCCGGTGGAGAACGACAGCGGCGGCAGCTGGCCGCGCACCGGTTCCGCGGCCGGCTGCATCGGCTTACGAGGGCGTAGCTTCTCGATCTCGTCGCTGTACTGGGCGCGGGTGATCAGCAGCTCGGCGAGCAGCGAGGCCAGGGTCATGCAGTCGTCGATCGCCCGGTCGTCCAGCGGCGTGTCGGCGGTGACCTCGAGCACGCCGAGGCGCTCGACCCCGTCGAGGATCGGCACCGACAGCCCCGTTCCGTCATCGCCGGCGGGGCAGGGGACCGATCTCATGAACGCCCGCAGCTCGCGCTGCTGGTGATCGACGACGTAGATCACCACCGCGGTCGCGCCGACCTGTGGCGCGACGCGCATGGCCATTTCCGGCAGGTCCTGCGGGCGGGCGTGATGGGCCCGCGCGACTCAGTTCAGTGGCTTACCGCCGGTCACCGCCAGCACCTCACCGGTGATGTAGCTGGACTCCTGCGAGGCGAAGAACACGTACGCCGGGGCCAGCTCGGCCGGCTGCCCGGCCCGGCCCAGCGGGGTGTCCTGGCCGAACGACTCGACCTTCTCGGCCGGCATGGTCGCCGGGATCAGCGGGGTCCAGATCGGCCCCGGCGCCACGGCGTTGACCCGGATGCCCTGCTCGGCCAGGCCCTCGGCGAGCGCCCGGGTGAACGCCACGATCCCGGCCTTGGTGGTGGCGTAGTCCAGCAGCTCGGGGGAGGACTGGTACGCCTGGATCGACGCGGTGTTGATGATCGTGGAGCCCGGCCGCAGGTGCGGGACGGCCGCCTTGCTCAGCCAGAACATCGCGTACAGGTTGGTCTTCATCACCCGGTCGAACTGCTCCGTGGTGATGTCGGTGATCCCGCCGGGCTGGGCCATCTGGTACGCCGCGTTGTTGACCAGGATGTCCAGCCCGCCGAGCTCACCGACCGCCTGCTCGACGAGCGCGGTGCAGTGCTGCTCGTCGCGGATGTCGCCCGCCACGGTGACCGCCTTGCGGCCCGCCTTCTCGACGAGCTGGGCGGTCCGGCGGGCGTCCTCCTCCTCGTCCGGCAGGTACGCGATGAGCACGTCGGCGCCTTCGCGAGCGAACGCGATGGCGACCGCGCGCCCGATCCCGGAGTCGCCCCCGGTGATGATCGCGCGCTTGCCGGTGAGCCGTCCGCTGCCCCGGTAGCTGTCCTCGCCGTGATCGGGCTCGTCGTCCATCTGCCGGGTGACGCCGGGGTGCGGGATCTGCTCGCTGTCCTGCTGCTCGGGACCCTTGAACTGCTGCTGCGGGTCCTGCCGGCCGTACTGGTCCTCGGGCACGGTGTCATCCTTTCGACGAAGCGGATGACCGCGGTTTCCCCCGGATTCAGCGACTATGCGCGGGTCCCGGAACTGCCGACCGACTGCCGGACCACCCGGCGCGCCCAGCGCATCCGCTCGGCCGCCAGGTCGGGGTGCTCGCCGAACTCGTACGCCATCCGGGCCGAACAACCGCGCGGCCCGTCCTGCCGCAGCAGATCCGTGACCGTCCGGTCGACGGTCGCGGTGTCCTTGACGTCCGCTGCCTGCAGATCCGAGGCGAACAGCGCTTCGGCGCGCGTGACGTCGTCAGCGGACTCCTGCATCTCCTTCACCTCCCTTCACAACCTGTGGTTCAACTGTGCCCCGGCGCCGGCCAATCCCCGCACGGCGGTGAGAGCCGACACAGCCCGTCGGGCGTAGCGGGGCCCACACCGGGTAGGTCGCAGGGATCACCGTCCGGGAGGTAGCACGATGTCGAAGCCCCTGTCCGAGCAGGTCGTCGTGATCGTCGGCGCGTCCAGCGGCATCGGCCGCGCCGGCGCGCTGGCCTTCGCGGCCCGCGGCGCCACGGTCGTCTGCGCCGCCCGCGGCGCGCAGGCCCTGGACACTGTGGTCGGAGAGATCCGGCAGGCGGGCGGCAGGGCCGTCGCTGTCCCGACCGACATCGCGGATCCGGCGGCGGTCCGCTCGCTGGCCGGGGTCGCCGAGCAGCAGTACGGCCGGATCGACACCTGGGTCAACGTGGCCGCGGTGGGGGTGTGGGGCCGGGTCGAGGACATCACCGACGCCGAGTTCGACCGGGTGCTGCGGGTCAACTTCCTGGGTCACGTGCACGGGGTGCACGCCGCGCTGCCGGCGTTGCGGCGCGCGGGCGGCGGCACGATCATCGGCGTCTCGTCGGCCGAGGGCGTGCGGGCCGTGCCGCTGCAGGCCCCGTACGCGGCCAGCAAGTTCGCCCTGCGCGCGCTCTACGACTGCCTGCGCTCGGAGCTGGCTCAGGACGGCGAGCCGATCACGGTGACCACGGTCCTGCCGGCGTCGGTCGACACGCCGTTCTTCGAGCACGCCCGCAGCAAGCTGGGCGTCATGGTCAAGCCGCCACCGCCGGTGTACGCGCCCGAGGTCGTGGCCGACACGATCGTCTACGCCGCGGCCCATCCCCGGCGCGAGATCCCGGTCGGGGGCGCCGCGGCCGCGCTGATGCTGGGCCAGCGGCTGTCGCCCGCGCTGACCGATGCGATTCTGTCGATCCGCCGTTTCGGGGTCTCGTCGCAGCGCACCGACCGCCCGGACAACGGCGTGGACAACCTCGACGCCGCGATCGACGGTCCGGGGCAGGTGCACGGCAGCCACCCGGGAGTCGTGTTGCGGCGCAGCCCGTTCACCCGGCTGCTCGGCCGGCGCCCGCGGCCCGGTGATCTCGCGACGGCCCTGGTGCGCCTGCTGCACCGTTCCCCGGGGCGGGACGGTGCGCCGGCCTGACGTGGTCATAACCTCGGATGCGCCTCCTCGATCGTCGGTGCGTTCAGGTAGAGCAGCAGGGCCTGCTGGTCGCCCGGGTCGAGGTCGGCGAAACGGGCGTAGGCGATCCGCCGCGACCGTGCCGTCTCGGCGGCGAGCAGCGCCGTGATGGCCGCCCAGGAGAGCGTCACCAGGTGGAACAGCCGGCTCTCCTGCAACGGGGGCAGCCGGCTCAGCTCACCGAGCGCGGTCACGGCGGCGTCCTCGCTGCGGGCGCGCAACGCCAGCTCGAAGACCGCCCGGGCCCGGTACGGGGTGCAGCCCCAGGCCAGAGCCTTGAGCTGGGTCACGGACATGCCGTGCACCCACAGTTCCGCGGCGCGCGGCGAGGCCGGTGGGCTGCTCAGCGCCCGGCCGTGCAGGTAGCGACGCATCTTGAGCGCGCCGGCGCGGGTCGCGAACGACCGGGCCGGCGGCCTGACGGAGTAGTTCATGGACCGTGCCTCACTGTGTCGGGGATGGAGTGACGGCACCCCACGCGGGGGGCGGGCGCGTGGGACGCCGTCACCTCTTACCGGCTCGCCGTGCTCAGGCGAGCTTCGTCGCGATCCAGTCGGCGACCTGGCCGGTCGTCGCGAAGACCGCGCCGTCATGGTTGGCGCCGCTGACGGGGACGAAGTCCACGGTCGCCGTGTGGTACGCGCGGAGCTGCTCGACCAGCACGTCGGCGGTGAGGAAGTAGGGGACCGCCTCGTCGTCGGTGCCCTGCACGAGCAGCACCGGTGCGGTGGGGGCCGACTGCGCCGGGTTGACGTAGGAGGAGAGCTTGGCGAGCACCGGGTCGGGCAGGGTGCCGCCGGTCAGCAGCTGCTCCGGCGTCAGCTCGTCGTAGGCGTCCAGGATCGGGTAGAGGCAGTCGGTCTGCAGGACGCTCGCGCGCTGCTGGGCCGGCGGGGCGAGCACCGAGTTCGGGTTGAAGGAGGGGTCCACCGCGCTGAGGCCGTACAGGGCCATGACCAGGTAGCCCTGGCCGGGTGTGCCGGGGACCAGCGGGGCGAAGATGTCGGCGTTGGAGACCGGGGCGATGGCGGCCACGCCCTTGAGGACCAGGGGACCGTCGTAGCTCGGGGCGAGCTGGCCGGCGAAGAGCGCGCCCTGGCCGCCCTGGGAGTGCCCGTCGACCGCGTACGCCGTGGTCAGCTTGTTGTCCAGGTTCCGGGCGGCCTTGACGCTGTCGATCATGGAGCGGGCCTCGCTCAGGCCGATGAGGTACTGGTGGGCCGAGGGTGTGCCCAGTCCCGGATAGTCGGGGGCGGCCACGGTCCAGCCCTTGGTCAGCAATGCGGCGATCGCTGCCCGGGCCTCGGGCCAGAAGACCGCCTGACTGCCCGAGGGTGCGCATTTGTCGGCCAGCCCGGTGGTGCCGTGTCCCCACACCACCGTCTTGTTCTTCTTGTTGGTCTTCGGAGTGATGATCAGCCCGGTGGCGGTGATCGTGCTCCCGGTGACGGACGTGGAGACGTACGCGATGCGTCTTGCGGTCGCCAGTCCGGAGAGCTCGGCCGGCAGGGTCGCGGAGACGTTGAGCAGGACCGTGCCGGGCGCCACTGCTGCCTTGGCCGGTGAGCCCGCGAAGAACAGGATGGCGGTGCTCAGCAGTGCCACCTGAAAAGCGGCGACCCAGGCATGGAAACGGGCAGAGTTCATCTACGGATCCCTTTCGAGGACGGTGAATCCGGGCATGCGGGGGCCCGGACCGTATTGCGGAATTGGTGGAAAGGAGCGGAGAAACGGGTCAGGCGAAGTGGTCAGCCACCCGGCGCAGAGCGGTGATGGTCTCGCGGTCGCGGCGTTCGTCGTCCTGGGTGGGCCAGGCGCTGCACTTGACGATCACGACGTCGGCGGTGGGGTCGACGAACAGGTACTGGCCGTGCACGCCCAGGCCGGTGAAGGCGTTGAAGGAGCTCTCGCCCAGCGTCCACCACTGGTTGGCGTACCCGTAGTGGTCGTAGCCGCTCGGGCCGAGCGCGCCCACCGCCAGCTGGGGCAGATCGCTGCCGCGGCTGCGGCGCACCCAGTCGCGGGGGACGACCTGCCGGCCGGCCACGACGCCGTCGTTGGCCATGAGCAGCCCGAGCCGGGCGACGTCACGGGCGGTGGCGTTGAACGAGCCGCCGCCGATGGCGGTGCGGGGGCGGGCCCGGGTGAGCCAGTAGTAGGCGTCGCGGTCGGCGCCGAGGTGGGTCCACAGCCGCTCGGATGCGTAGGCGGCCAGGCTGCGGCCGGTGGCGGCCTCCAGCACCCAGCCCAGGATCTGCGCGTCGAAAGTGGAGTAGTTGAACGTCTCGCCCGGGGCGGTCCGGCGCGGTGCGGCCCGGATGACCTCGGCGACGTCGCCGCCGCCCATGACGGCCTGCTCGAAGCGTTTGATGCCGCTGTCCGGCACGTCCCACACCTCGGCGTCGCCGACGCCGCTGGTCATGTCGAGCAGGTCGGCCAGGGTGGACTCCTCGTAGGCGGTGCCGCGGAAGTCGGGCCGGTAGTCGGTGATCCGGTCCTTGACGCTGCCGATGGCCCCGTCGGCCAGCGCGATGCCGATCAGCATCGAGGTCACCGACTTGGAGATGGAGAACAGCTGCATCCGGCTGCGGGGACCGGCGAAGGCGCCCGGGTACGTCTCGTGCACGATCTCGCCGCGGTGCAGCACGACGAACGCCGTGGTGTACGTGCGGCGGTGCAGCTCGGTCAGGGTGTGGTCGCGGTCGTCGAAGCGGTAGGTCAGGTCGAGCGGGCACGGGCTCAGCGGCAGCGGCCGGTGCGGGCCGCCGCGCGGCACGTACTCGGTCGGCATGAGCCAGTTCATGTGGGTGAACGTCCACTCGTTGAACGGCCGGCGCATGATCAGGTCGCCCTGCCGGTCCCACCACGACGGTTCGTGCGCGGCTCGCACGATGCTCGGCTCGACGGTGCTGGTCATGTCAGTCCCCGCTGTCGTCGGATTCGTGCTCGGCGGAACGCGGTGCGGGTGCGTACCGCTCGAACTCCTCGCGCAGTGTGAGGCCGCTCGACTCACCCGCGGGCTCGAGGTAGCTGTTCATGATCGCGAGCACCGCCATGCCGATCAGGTTGTCCCGGGTGTGGTCGTCGCCGACGATGCCGGCGTGCGGGTCGCCGAGGTGGTGCACGGCGAAGCCCTCGGTGATAGCGGCCAGGATGTTGGCGAACTGGTCGATCGTGATGCCCTTGCGCAGCTGGTAGCCGCGGGCGGCGATGGTGGCCTCGTAGATCTTGGTCCACGGCCCGAGGGCGCCGGCGTACTGGTTGGCGATAGCGTCGTGGATGCCGTCGTTGCGGTCGGCCGTGGCCACCATGATGAGTTGCAGCCGGAACAGCGGCATCCGGCAGATGGCCAGCAGCTCGTGGTAGGACGCCCGGTCGAGGGCGTTGGCGAAGTTCGGCTCGGTGCTGATCAGCCAGTCGCCGCGGGTCTCCAGGTCGGCGCCGTACTGCGGGTCGTAGTTCATGGCGTGGAACAGGAACGTCAGCAGGTCGTTGAGGTAGTCGTCGTGGCTGGCCCAGGTGGCCCGGTAGGGGCCGTCACCCTTCTGGCGCAGGAACGGCGGCTCGAGACTCTCCATCTCGCGGGACAGCGCGCGCTCGGTGAGGAAGCGCAGGCCCGACCAGTACGGCTTCCGGCCACCATCGTCGGTCGGCAACGCCGAGTCCTTGGCGCCGAGGTTCTTCTCGACCAGGTTGGCCCCCGCCTTGAGGTAGGAGGCGACCTTGGGCGAGTTCACCAGGGCGGCACGGGTCGACTCCCGGACACCTTTGACTCGCGTCACGATGCCGGAAAAGTCCTGACAATAGGGGAAGGGGAGATCCTTCTTGCCGTACGTCATGAGTCGATTGTTGTCCGCGGGTGCGCTGAGACAAGTGCGCACGTGCGTAGTACTCGGAGTCTAGGCCTCGGGAATTCAGAGAATGTGCGGAATATGACTTTGAGTAAGTGAGTGATAACGCTGCGGAATCACAAGCTGCTCATTTTCCACTCCGGCTCCGGATCACGGCGATCAGGCCGGCCAGCCACGGCAGGATGGCGATGACCGCCCCCTTCGGACCCCCGAAGGCGATCAACAGGACGGCGGCGGCGCACAGGACGATGCCGATCAGCAGAAGCGTGCGACCGCGGCGCTTGCCGGAATCGGCCGGGCCGGCGGCGAAGCGGGGATCCTCGCTCCGCAACTGGGAGACGATGCGGGCGAAGGCGCGGGACTCGTCGTTGTCGGGCACGTCGCCACCTTCCCCGGGTCGCGCTGGATCAGCCGACGGTACCCCCGTCGAGCGCCCTCGGCGCCCGGCTCAGGGCCGGGAGTCGCCGAAGGCGATGCTCAGCACGGCGTGCGCGACCCAGATCGCCTGCGCCTTGTTGTCGTACGGCCCGACGCGAAGCTCCACCGCTTTGTCGCCGAACAATGCGCGCACCGTCCAGCTGTTCGGGTGGCGGTCGTCCTCCCGGCTGTGGTTGACGATGACCTGGCTGGCGCCCCGGATGTTGACCACGGACCACTTCTCGTCCCCGGTGGGCCAGGCCCGGAACCAGCCGGGGGCGACCGCGACGGCCTCCTTGCCGGCCTCGGCCAGCGCCCATTGCAGTTCCTCGGGAACCACGATGTCCGGTTGTGCGTGCGTCATCTCGCCGCCCTGGGTCGACTGCGCGGGAACTCAGGATAACGGCAAAACCGCCGAATACCGTGCTTATCCCTACGACAGCGACACCCGCGCGACGGCCTTCTCGGTCAGGCTGCCCAACCAGAGGGTGTCGCCGTGCTGCCGGATGCCGGTAACCATCACGTACCGGCCCGCCGGACCGTGCAGGACGCGCCGCACCGTGCCCTCGCCGTCGACCAGGACCGCCATCGAGTACGGCACCGGCTGCGGCTGCAACCGGGTCGGCAGGATCCCGGCGATGCGGCGCAGCTGCGGATGCGGCAGGAGCTTCTCCGCGAGCGCGACCCGGGGGCTGGCCAGGGCGATCCAGTACGTGCCGTCACCGACCGGCGCCATGTTGTCCGGATACGCGGGCAGGTCGCCGAGCACCCGTACCGCGCCGTCCGGCAAGGACACCCGGACCAGGCGGTGCGCGACGGTCTCGCAGAGCAGCAGCGCGTCCTCCCGCGGGGTGAGGGCCACGCCGTTGGGGAAGTGGAAGCCCTCGGCCACCACGTCGACGCGGCCGGACACCGGATCGAACGCCAGTAGCCGCCCGTTGGGCCGGTGCTCCAGGAGATCCCGGCGCCAGTGCGAGACCGGGAAGCGGTTCGAGCTGTCGGTGAAGTAGACGACGCCGTCGCGCGCCACGGCCGCGTTGTTGCAGAACAGGATCCGGGTGCCGCCGGCCCGGTGGGCCAGATCGGTGACCGTGCCGTCGTCGGTCACCCGCAGCAGTCCCCGGTACGCGTCACAGACGATCAGGCTGCCGTCGCGAGGATCGACCTCGATGCCCAGCGGCCGGCCGCCGGTGGTGGCGAGCAGGTCCGGGGTGGTGCCGGGGTGCGCGTCCGCGGGCCAGCGCCAGAGGTGCCCGTCGTCCGTACCGGAGTAGATCTGTCCGTCCGCACCGACCGCGACGTCCTCGGGGCCGTGACCGGTCGGCACCGTCAGCACTTCGACGTCGTCGAGCCGGGTGTCGGTGGGCGCCCAGGTGCCGGTGAGCTCGGGCGGCACGGTGGCGGGCAGCTTCACGGGGCGGAGCAGCCAGGGTGCGGGCGGGCGGGGAACCGTCATCGGGTCATCGTGGCCCGCCCGGGGGCGCGCGGCCAGAGCTCGAAGTCTCGGAACATGTGCGCAAGTTCCGGAGTTCGAGCGCGCTCGGCGTGGCCCTACTGAACCGTGTAGGTGGCCCTGGCCTGACGAAATGGCGTCCTCGCCAGGACTGGGGTGGTCGATGCGGGTCGAAACATCGCGGCAAAGTTCCGGAACGAGTTGTTGACGGGCCCGGAAACGGGACCGAACAATGACGAGTGACGGCCGTCGATCACTGACCTGGCCGTCCCTGCGGTGCCGCGCGGTATGACGCTGCCGCCCGGCACGGAGGACGGCCCCTCAGAGCGGGGCGTGGCGACCACCCAGCGCCACGCCCCGCCGCCGTACCCGGTCGACCGGAGAGCCCGGGCTGACCGAACGGCGGGCTCGCGAGATGATCTTCCCCGCTTATGCTCACGCGGCTCTGTCGTTCACGGGGAGGAACCACCACCATGCGCCGCGCCCTGCACCGCCTGCTGACCGGATCGGCGGCAGCCCTGGCGGCGGTCGCGGCCCTGGCCGTGCCCGGGACGCCGGCCCTGGCCGCGGACCCGGCCGTGCGGCTGCACTTCCCGGACATCGCGGTGGCCGGGTCGGTGCCCAAGGCGACCCCGCTCTTCGCCTGGATCGACGTGCCGGACGCAGCGCCCGCCGCGTTCGAGAAGATGACCGTGCGCGTGGACACCGCCGGCGTCGCCGACATCGCCACCGTGGTGGCTGCCGACGACTTCCAGCTCAGTGACGAGCAGTCCTGCGGCCGCGGCGGCACGGTCATCAGCTGCACCCTGACCGGGCACTTCGAGCTCGAACCGGGTACCAACCTGGTGGCCCTGATGGCCCTGGAGGTCACCGCCAAGGCCGGTGCCGCCCAGGACGCGCACGGCAAGCTGGCGTTCAGCGCCCGGCTCGACGACCGGCCCGAGGTCACCACCGCGTCGACGGTGACGATCGGCGAGGGCGTCGACCTGGCCGGCGTCATCAGCGCCCCGCGCACCGTGGCCGCCGGCGCGAACGTCGACGCCGGCCTGCGCGTGTCCAACGTCGGGACCACGCCGGTCAAGAGCGTCGTGCTGGTCATGCTGGGCTGGGATCCGAGCCTGTCGCCGGGGCCCGGCTTCGGCAACTGCCGGTACGGCATCCTGACCGTCTGCACCTTCGACGACGAGCTGGCCGCCGGCTCGACCTACGAGCTGACCACGCCGATGCGCCTGAAGATCCCGGCCGACGCCGCGGCCGGCTCCCGGGCCAGCGCCCTCGGCGGCTGGTACACCCCGGCCGACTTCCGGGAACTGATCGACACCGCGCCCGGCCTCGACGAGGAGACGCTCGGCCCGAAGGGCACCGGTCCCGCCGTCGGGTTGCGGGCCGTGCCGGCCCGGAGCGCGGCGCGGGCCGCGGCGAGCCAGGTCGACACCGACCCGAAGAACAACATCCTGGTCAGCGAGTTCGTCGTCGGCGGCCGCCGGTCGGACCTGGCCGCCGTCGGGGCCACCGTCACCGGCGAGCCGGGCGACAAGGTGCCGGCCCGCGTCGGCTTCCGCAACAACGGGCCGGGCACGCTCTACCACTGGACCTTCGAGAACACCGACCCGTCGACCCACATCGTCGTCCCGGCCGGGCTCGAGGCCGTCGGCGTGGACGAGCGCTGCTTCCCGCTGACGTTCTCCGACGGCGAGGAGCCCGAGGACCTCGGCTCCGACTTCACCGGAGCGTCGGAATACCTGTGCGTGCTCGAGGAGGGCAGGACCGAGGCCAGGGCGTCGACCCTGTTCGACTTCACCTTCCAGGTGCGGGCGAACCCGTCCGCGGCGGCCGGCCGGGTCCGCATCAACGAGGAGATCTTCACCGAGTACCCGATCGACCGCGACGCCGGCAACGACACGGCGGCGATCGCGGTGCGGCTCAGCGGCGGCCAGGGCGGCGGCCTGCCGGTGACCGGGGCCGGCGCGGGCCGGCTCGGCGCGGGTGGCGCGCTGCTGCTGCTCGCCGGCGCGGCCGGCCTGCTGCTGGTGCGCCGGCGCCGGGTCCGGTTCACCGCCTGACCCGCGCGGCGACCCTCCGGTGGCTCAGACCCGGCCGCCGGAGGGATCTCCGGACAGCCGCTGGGCGATCGCGATCGGGATGACCGAGGCGATCACCAGGACCGTCGCCACGACGTTGACGACCGGGGCCTGGTTCGGCCGGAACAGGTTGTCCAGGATCCAGATCGGCAGCGTCGTCGTGCTCTGGCTCGCGGTGAAGCGGGTCACGATGATCTCGTCGAAGCTGAGCGCGAACGCCAGCAGCCCACCCGCCAGCAGCGCCGTGCGCAGCAGCGGGAAGGTGACGCGCCAGAAGGTGGTGAAGCTGTCCGCGCCCAGGTCCATCGAGGCCTCCTCCAGGTCACCGCCGAGCCGGCGCAGGCGGGCGATGACGTTGTTGAAGACCACCACGACGCAGAACGTCGCGTGCGCGACCACCAGGGTGAGCAGCGACAGCGGCACGCCCAGGACCGTGCGGAAGGCGTTGTTCAAAGCGATGCCGGTGACGATGCCCGGCAGTGCGATCGGCAGGATCACCAGCAGCGACACGGCATCCCGGCCGAAGAACCTGTACCGCTGCAGGGACATCGCCGCCAGCGTGCCGAGCACCAGCGCCACCGCGGTCGACAGCAGGCCCACCACCACGGAGGTGCGCAGCGCGTCCAGGGCCCCGGCGTTGTGGGCGGCGCGCGACCACCATCGCAGGGTGAAACCGGCCGGTGGCCAGCCGAACGCCCGGTCACTGTTGAACGAGTTGATCACCACGACGATCAGCGGCACGTAGACGACGGCCAGCACGACGGCGGTGATGACGCGCAACGCGACGCGCATGCCCCGGGTCAGGTACATCAGAGGTTCTCCAGGGCTCCGGCGCGCCGGGACAGGAACAGGTAGACGATCATGACCACGACCGGGACCAGGCCGACCGCCGCCGCCAGGGGCTGGTTGTTGGCCGCGCCGATGTTGTCGTAGACCAGGTTGCCGAGGAACTGCCTGGTGCCGCCGACGATCTCCACCGCCACGTAGTCGCCCAGCGACAGCGAGAAGGTGAAGATCGACCCGGCCACGACCGCCGGGAACACCAGCGGCAGCACGACCGTGCGGACCGTGCGGCCCGGCGGGGCACCGAGATCCCCGGACGCCTCCAGCAGCGAGTCCGGCAGGCGTTCCAGGCCGGCGAAGATCGGCAGGACCATGTACGGGAACCACAGGTACGCCAGCGTGCACACGGTGGCGGTCAGGCCGTACCCGGGCGAGCCGAGCCCGAACGGTGCCCCGGCCCAGTCGATCAGCCCGCCCCCGCCGAACATGCTGCGCCACGCGTACGCCTTGACCAGGTACGACGCCCACAGCGGGAGCAGGATGCCGGCGACCAGCAGGGGTTGCCAGCGCCGGCGGGCCACCTTGGCCATGAAGAACGCCACCGGCAGGGCCAGCACGGCATCGATGACCGTGACCAGGGCCGCCACCCCGATCGTGCGGATCGTCACCGAACGGTAGACGGAGTCGGTCAGCACCGTACGGATGTTGTCCAGCGTCCACACCCGCTCGATCGCCCCGGTGAACGTGTTGGTCGACCACAGAGCGGTGACCAGCAACGCCGCCAGCGCCCCCAGGTAGGCCAGCCCGAGCCAGAGCAGCGGCGCACCCAGCAGCAGGGTCAGCCGGGTGCGTGGCGAGCGGGTGAGCCGGGCCGAGAGCCGGCGCCGGCGGGTGTCCAGCAGCGTCACCGGCCGGTCAGCCCTTGATCTCGGTCCAGGCCCGGGTCCAGGCCGCATAGTCGGTGCAGGTGACGTCGGTGCGCCCGTCCAGGCACTGCGGGATCGGCGTGCTCCAGTACCAGATCTTCTCCGCGTACGCGGCGTCACCGGCGTGGTAGGTCTCGCAGAAGTTCTTGTCGGTGGTCAGCGCGCACGCCTTCTGGTTGGCCGGGGCCTCCCCGAAGTACTCGGCGACCTGGGCGTTGGCCGTCGGGCCGACGATCCAGTTCAGCCACTGGTACGCGCAGTTCGGATGCGCGCTCTTCGCCGCCACCATCCACGTGTCGGACCAGCCGGTCGAGCCCTCCGCCGGCAGCACCGCCTTGACCGGAGCCTTCTCCGCGGCCGCCGTGTTGACGATGACCTGCCAGGTGGTGCCGATCACCGAGTTGCCGCTCTTGAAGGACTGCACCTCCTTCAGGTAGTCCGACCAGTACTCGCTGATGTGAGCCTTCTGCGCCTTGAGCAGCTCCACCGCGGCGGCCAGCTGCTTGTCGTCCAGCGCGTACGGGTTCTTGATGCCCAGTTCCGGCCTGGTGTTCATCAGGAACAGGGCGGCGTCGGCGATGTAGATCGGGGAGTCGTAGGCGGTGACCTTGCCGGCGTACTTGCCCGCGTCGGTGAACACCGAGGCCCAGGAGGTGGGGGCCGGGTCCACTTTGTCCGTGCGGTACATCAGCAGGTTGGCGCCCCAGCCGTGCGGGACGCCGTACATCTGGCCGCCGACGGAGTTCCACGCCTTGTCCTTGAGGAAGCCGGTGACGTCGGCGTAGTTGGGGATCAGGGCGGTGTTCACCGGGGCCACGTCACCGCCCGCGATCAGCCGCAGTGAGGCGTCACCGGAGGCCGAGATGACGTCGTAGCCGCCGGTCTTCATCAGGGTCACGGCTTCGTCGGAGGTGCCGAACGTCTTGACCGTGGCCTGGCAGCCGGTCTGCTTCTCGAACGGGGTCACCCAGTCCACCGCCGGGTCGTTGCCGCCGTTCTCGGCGTATCCGGGCCAGGCCAGGATGGAGACGGCGCCCTCGCCGGCGCCGAGCTGCCGCAGCTGGTCGATCTTCGGCGGGGTGAAACCGGACGCGCCGGGCGCCGGGGAGCTGTCCCCGGAGGACGTGCCGCAGGCGGCGAGCAGGGTGACGAGGCTGATGGCCGTACCGCTGAGCAGTGATCTGGTGATGCGCATGGCCGAACCCTTCGCAGCGGGGAGTGGGATCAGGGGGTCTCCAGGGTCGCGACGTCGCCGCCGCGGATGCTGACGAGGACGCGCTCGCCGCGGCGCTGCACGGCCGACGCGGCGCCGGCGCCGGTGTTGGCCTCGCTCGCGGTGATCCGCGGCCCGGCCTCGAGGTCGACCAGGTAGCGGGTGGTCGCGCCGAGATAGACCACCTCGGCGATGGTGCCGGCCAGTCCCGGGCCGGTACGCGAGAGCCGGACCCGTTCCGGGCGCACCACGAACGTGCCGTCGCGGCCGAGCAGCTCGACGGCGGCGGGTCCGCTGAGGACGGTCGACGTGCCGACGAAGCCGGCCACGAATTGGGTGCGTGGCCGCTCGTAGATCTCCGCGGCGGTGCCGACCTGGGCGACCCGGCCGTGCTCGAACACGGCGATCCGGTCGCTCATGGTCAGCGCCTCCTCCTGGTCGTGGGTGACGAAGACGAAGGTGATGCCGGCCTCGCGCTGCAACTGCTTCAGCTCGACCTGCATCTGCTGACGCAACTGGAGGTCCAGCGCGCCCAGCGGCTCGTCCAGCAGCAGCACCTTGGGCCGCACCACCAGCGCGCGGGCCAGGGCGACCCGCTGGCGCTGCCCACCGGAGAGCCGGCCGGGCTTGCGGTCGCCGAAGCCGGTCATCCGTACGCCGGCCAGCGCCTGCTCGGCCCGCTCGCGGCGTTCGGCCCGGCCGACCTTGCGTACCGCCAGCCCGTACTCGACGTTCTGGCGTACGGACAGGTGCGGGAAGAGCGCGTAGTCCTGGAACACCGTGCTGACGTCACGCTGGAACGGCGCGGCGCCGGTGACGTCCACACCGCCGAGCAGGACCCGCCCGGCGGTGGGCCGCTCGAAGCCGGCGATCATCCGCAGCACCGTGGTCTTGCCCGACCCGGACGGGCCCAGCATGGAGAAGAACTCACCGTCGGCGATCGTCAGATCGAGTCCGACGACCGCGACGGTGCTGCCGAAGGCCTTGTGCAGGCCGGTCAGGGTGATCGCCGGAGCAGTGTCCACGCAGGCCCCCGGTGGCTGGAGGAAATTCCGCCGTTGCGGGAAAACTATGGCGTCGGGGTGCGGAGCACAAGGCTTGATCAGCCCGCCCGCCGCGGATCAGTGCACGGCGGGCCCCGGTCCGGGTAGCTGTCGTGGAGCTCGGCCGGACATCCCTCGATCGGCTGCCGCCTCAGGTGCAGGCGACGGTCAGGCAGCGGACAGCCGAGGTCTTGTCGATGACCGGCCCGTACGCCGTCGGGCCCGAGGTGCTGGCGAAGTCGATCGTGACCGGGCTGCCGGTGCCGACGAAGACGAAACTCCGGCGGACATAGCCCATCGCCGCGAACGTCCGGCCCGTGGTGTCGAAGGTGAACTTCTGCCGGACCGTACCGTTGATCAGGACCTGGCCGGTCTTGACCACCGGGCCGCCGGCCGGGTTGCCGGCCAGGAAGTAGCTGAGCCGGTAGCGGACCGACGGCTGGGTGGCCGCCGTCGTGCGGATCGTGCCCGCGGACCGTCCGTTGAGGTCGATCGACTGCCGGCTGTCGGCGGCCTGCCAGTAGCCGCGACCGATCTGGTCGATGCTGCCGCGGGTGACCGTCCACCGGCCGAACGTCTCGCCCGCGGTGCGCGTGACGTAGGTGCCGGGTGGGACGACGGGCTGCTCGAAGCCGTCGGCCGGCCGGCCGGGTGCGGCCGATGCCGGTGCGGCCACCCAGGCCAGGACACCAGCCACGACGGCGGTACGGCACCATGCGCGCATCATCGTGCGTCGATCTCTACGTAGTCCAGATCGCCGGCGTAGTAGTCGCAGCCCACGTCGATCTGGTCGCAGTCGGTCTTGCCGCCGATGCTCACCGGCCAGGAGTTCGCGATCCGGCCGGTCCAGCCCGCGCTGCGCGCCACTGTCGCGCCGTCCACGACCAGCGTCACCCCGTCGCCCGTACGGGCGCAGCGCACGGTGTGCCAGCGGCCGTCGTTGAGGCGGCGCGGCGATGACACCGCCAGGGAGCGGGACGAGCCGCGGAACAGGCACTCGACGATGCCGCTGGGGATCTGGAGTTTGAAGTTGCCGCCGGAGACCGTCGCCTGGCCCTTCTGGATGATGTTGCCGAACTTGTGGGTCGTACGGAGCCGGACCGTCACGGCGAAGTCGCGCGTGCCGGGGTCGAGGGCGTCCGAGTCGCGCACGGTGACCAGATGACCCGGGTGGGTCGGCGGGGAGTCGGGCTCCAGCCGGTCGAAGCGGTAGCCGGTGGCGCCGTTGACGCGGGTGTCGATCCGTACCTCGCCGCCGATCCGGCCGTGCAGCCCGCGGCCGCTGCTGTCGGTCATGGTCCGGGCGCCGGAATGCTCGTTCATCTCCCAGATGGCGACCGGCCGGTCGGAGGAGGCGTCAGCGGTCGCCGCGGTGGCCAGCAGAACAGTTCCGACCGTCAGAAAGACGGTCAACGAGCGGCGACTTCTCATGGCATCCTCACGCTTGCCGGCAGGTGAGGACCATGCTAAACAGCATTAATAGGATCAACGGCATAATAACGACGAAATCGCCCTGGCGTGATTGTCCGGGCCGTTCGGCGACGGCCCTGCGCACCCCGTACGAGCAGGCGTTTCTCGGTCCGGACCGGTCCGAACGGCCGACGGCTCCCGCTGAACGGCTTCTCGCGTTCCGCCTGTTCAAGTTGGTAACATGCCGCCGATCATGGCCAGCGTTCCGGCCGGTACGCCGGGGCCGACAGCCGCGTCGACCGTGTCCGCTCCCGCCTCCGGGCAGGGGCTCCGTCGACCGAAGCCGCCGCGGTGAAGCCGCACGTACGGAGGTCTCCTGTGACTGACAACCGGATGAAGGATCGCGTCAAGGTCATGCTCGGGACGTCGCCCGACGGCGCGACCTCCGAGCACGCGCTGGTCTCGCCCACACCCGTGCCGGGACTGCCGAGCCAGGCCCTCCAGGTGCTGACCATGGCCCAGCGCACCGCCGAGGACTACGTCGCCAAGGCCCACCAGGAGGCCGACAAGATCCGTACGGAGGCGCTGGCCGCGGCGGAGAACATCGCCCGCGACGCCCAGATCCACGCGCACAACGTGCGCCGCGAGGCCGACAAGGTGCTCTACGACGCCCGGGCCGGCGCCGAGCAGATCGGCCAGGACGCCCGCGCGGCCGCCGAGGAGGCCCGCCGCAACGCCGAGCAGATCGTGCTCGAGGCGCAGGCGCGGGCCGACGGCATCGCGGCCGAGGCCAAGGCCAACGCCGAGCAGCTCAACCTGCAGGCCAAGCAGCGCTACGACGACGTGGTCGGCAGCCTCGGCGTCAAGCGGGAGGCGCTGCAGGAGCAGATCGAGGCGCTCGAGCAGTTCGACCGGGAGTACCGCGGCCGCCTCATGACCTTCATGCAGGGCCAGCTGCGCGCCCTGTGGGTGGACCAGCCGCAGGTCATCGGCGAGCTGCCGGTGCCGGACGAGTCGGCCGGGCGGCACGGCTCCAGCGCCGAGGTGGCCGTTCCCGCGCAGCGCCAGCCGGTGGAAGACACCGTCGAGGTCCAGCCGGAGGGCGCCGAGCACGCCGAGGCCGAGCCGGTGCCGAGCGAGCGCTGAGGTTTCTCACGCGTCCGGGGCGGCGTGCACGCGTTCGCCCCGGATGTAGGTCAGCGCCACCCGGGCCTCCGCGATCGCCTGCGGCGGCCCCGCGAAGACATCGCGGTCCAGCACCACCAGGTCGGCCTGATGGCCGGCCCGCAGCGTGCCGGTGTCGTCCCGGTGATTCACAAAGGCCGACCCCGACGTGTACGCCCGCAGCGCCGTCGCCAGCTCGAGCCGCTGCCCGGGCAGGAACGCCTCGGCGCCGCTGCCCGGCAGCGCCCGGTTGACCGCCACATGGATGCCCCGCAACGGATCGGGGCTGCTGACCGGCCAGTCACTGCCCGCGGCCAGGGTCGCGCCGGCGCGGTGCAGGTCGCCGAACGGGTACTGCCACCCGGCCGGCTCCGGGTCCAGGAACGGCAGCGTCAGCTCGTCCATCTGCGGCTCGTGGGTCGCCCACAGCGCCTGGATGGTCGCGGTGGCCCCCAGCGACCGGAAGCGCGGCACGTCCTGCGGGTGCACCACCTGCAGATGGGCCAGGTGCGGCCGGGTGTCCCGCCGGCCGTTGGCGGCCCGGGCGGCGGCGATCGCGTCCAGGGCCTCGCGGACGGCCCGGTCGCCGAGCGCGTGGAAGTGGGGTTGAAAGTCCAGCGCGTCCACCGCCGTGACGTAGCCGCGCAACGCGACCGGATCGATGAACGACAGGCCGCTGTTCGTGGTCGCGCAGCCGTGCCCGTCACGGTAGGGGGTGGTCATCGCCGCGGTGAAGTTCTCGGCGACCCCGTCGAGCATGAACTTCACCGAGCCGCAGCGCAGCCGCCCGACGCTGAGCTCCGCCCGCTTCGCCACGAGCTCGGGGAGCTGGCCGGCGTCCCGCTCGCGGTCCCACCAGAGCGCGCCGACGACGGTCGAGAGCAGCGAACCGTCGGTGGCCGCCGTGCGGTAGGCGTCGGAGATGTCGGGATAGCCGTTGGTCGCGCACAGCATCGCGTCCTGCCAGGCGGTGATCCCGAGCTCGTGCAGCAGCCGCTGGGCCCGGAGCAGACCGGCGAGCCGTTGCGCCGGGGTCACCGCCGGGACGACCGCCGCGACCAGTGACATCGCGCCCTCCTGGAGGCCGCCGCTCGGGGCGCCGCCGGGCTCGCGGTCGATCCGGCCGTCGACCGGGTCCGGGGTGGCGGCGGTGATCCCGGCCAGGGCGAGCGCCTTGCTGTTGACCCAGGCCCCGTGGTGATCGCGGTTGGTGAGGTACACCGGCCGGTCGCCGGCCACCGCGTCCAGCAGCTCGCGGCCGGGCACACCGCCCGGGAAGCTCTCCATCGACCAGCCGCCGCCGACGATCCAGGACTCGTCCGGGTGGGTCCGGGCGTACGCGTCGATCCGGGCGAGATAGTCGGTGAGCTCCGTCGTGCCGGTCAGGTCGCACTGGCCCAGCTCCACGCCGCCCATCACCGCGTGCACGTGGGCGTCCTGGAAACCGGGCAGCAGCATCCGCCCACGCAGATCGACCACCTCGGTGCGCGGCCCGGCGAGCTCGGTGACCTCGGCGCCGCCGACGGCGAGGATCCGGTCGCCGCGCACAGCGAGGGCGGTCTCGGGGCCGCGGCCGGGATCGCCGGTGAAGACCGGCCCGCCCGTGAAGATCAGATCAGCGGTGCCGGTGGTGTCCACGGTGGCCAGACTGCCACGTTCACCGGCCGTCGGCGACGACTGTCGTGGCGGCCTCGATGAGTGAACCCGTCGTCTCGGCGGCCTGGGACCGCAGCAGCGCGTACGCCAGGTCCGCGTTCGTCTGCCGATCGGAGATGATCATGCCGATCGCCTGCTGGATCGTGGCCCGGACGGCGAAGGCGCCGACGAGCCCGGCGATCAGGTCCTGCGCGCCGGGGCAGAGATCCTCGGCCGGGCCGGGCGGACGTCCCTCCGGTGCGTCGTCGTAGGCGGACAGGACCGCCGCGCTCAGCGGCGCCATGGCGGCCGGGTCGTGACCGTAGAGGTTGAGCGCCGCCACCGGCAGTCCGCGCCCGGCGAACAGCGGGATGGACAGCGACGAGCGGAGCCCGAGCTTGTACGCCGCGTTGCGGAAGGCGGGCCAGATCATCGTCGCGTCGATCCGCGGCACGCTGGTGGGGGAGCCACCGTCCAGGGCGTCGAGGCAGGGCCCCGCCTTGTCGCTGTACTGGGCCTCGTCGACGGCCAGGGCGAGCTCGCTGCTCACCGCCACCGTGCTGTATCCGCTCTCGCCCTGGCAGGTCACCGAGGCGAAAGCCACCGCGTCCAGCATGTCGGCGGCGAGCTGGACGATCGTGCTCAGCCGCCCGCCGACGGTGGAGTCATCGTCGGCCGTGCCCGCCAGGTCGATCAGGGCGTCGGCCAGCCTGCCGCGGGGCTGCGATCGGGTCACTACTACATCTCCAAGCTCTGCGCGGGGAACGCCGGTGTACCCGGCCTTCGCCGGGTTACACGCCGCTGTCCCGCTCAGGCGCCGATGAGCAGACCGTCCAGGTTCGCCACCTCGAGCACCATCCGGACCATCGGGCCGGGCTCGCGCAGGCGCAGCGTGATGCCCTTGAGCTCGGCGGCCCGGCGGGCGGCGACCAGCATGCCGATGCCGGAGGAGTCCAGGAACGTCACGGCGTGCATGTCGACCTCGATGCGGCCGTCCTGCTTGTCCGCCACCACCTGCCGCAGCACCTCGCGCAGGTAGGTCGCGGTCTCCAGGTCGATGTCACCCTCGGGGGTGACCACGACGGTGTCACCCTGGCGTTCCACGGTGCAGTCGAATGCCATGTCAGCTCCGCTCTGTCCTCGCACGGCTGTCCGTCCGGCACCCATTGTCGCGGATCACCGATCGCCGCCACCTCCGGCCCGGGCGACCAGCGCGGTGGCGACGTCGCGCAGCTTGCGGTGGGAATCCTGGGAGATCTTGGTGAGGACCTGGAACGCCTCGTCGGCCGTGCACCGGCGGCGGCCCATGACGATGCCCTTGGCCTGCTCGATCACGGCCCGGCCGGCCATCGCGGTCTGCAGCTGGTGGGCCAGCCGGACCGTGACGCCGTACAGGTTGGCGTTGGCCAGGGCGACCGCCGCGTAGCCGGCGAAGGTCTGGGCCAGGACCACCGCGTCGTCGTCGAAGGCCGCGTCCGTGACGCCGTAGAGATTGAGCGCGCCGTCGATCTGCTCCTCGATCGGCAGTCCGATCGACAGGGAGCTGCGGGCCCCGGCCGCCACCGCATGCTTCGCCCAGTCCGGCCAGCGCGCCTCGCCGGCGAGGTCGGGCACCGAGACGGTCGCCTGCGCGGCGGCGGCTTCCAGGCACGGCCCGATCCCGCGCTGGTACTGCCATTCGTCCAGGGTCAGCGCCAGGTGCCCGGTGTGGGCGGCGGTCTCGGCGGTCGATCCGCGGACCATGGTGACGGAGACCTCGTCGGCCCCGGGGACGGTGCGCCGCGCCAGCTCGGCGACCCGCGACAGCACCCCCTGCAGGTCGTTCTCGGCGAGGTTGATGCGGCCCAGCTCAGCGAAGGCGGCTGTGGGATCCAACCGGTCCGGTGACATCTACGGCGTACTTCCTGTCCACCCGGCCGGTGACCTGGGCATCGATGGCGGAACTGCCGGCCGGGGCAGTGGCCGGACCCTGCCCCTGGCGGACACAGGCTTCCGCCGCCGGGCCCCCGGCAACGACAGGCGGGGCGCATACCCCGATCCGCCGGCGTTAACCGTCGGACTTCCCGGTCTGCTCCGAGGGATCCTGGCGATCGCAACCCGCCCGCACCCCGGCCGGTAGAAAATGACCTCTCGGTAGGTCGGCCGGCGAAGCGGGGGCGGGTGACATGGTGGCTGCGCGCAGCGGATCGGGAAGCCACCGCCGAACGGGTCCGGGTGCGCAACGCGTGCTCAGGGCCTGGCAGGGCTTCCTGCTGGCCGGCAGCGTCGTGGCGGCCGCCGCCACGTTCGCCGCGCCCGCCGGCCGTGAGGCCGCCTACGCGCTGCTGTGCCTGGCCGTCGTCGGTGCCGTGGTCACCGGCGTCCGGCAGCACCGGCCCGCGCGCCCGCTGGGCTGGTGGCTGCTGGCCGCCGGCATGGGTTGCGGCGCGGTCGCGCACAGCCGGTGGGTCCTCCAGCAGCCGGCCACCGTGCTGAACGCGGTGGTCACCTGGACCGATGTCGTCTACTTCTCGATGTACCTGCTGGTCGCCGCCGCCGTGGCGGCCCTGTCGGCATCCCGGCGCCGGGGTGCGGCGCTGGCGGGCATGACCGAGGCGGGCATCGTGGCCTGCACGGCGATCGTGCTCGCCTGGGTCTTCCTGCTGGACCCGTTGATGAACGACCGCGACGACTGGTCGGCCGGTGCCGCCGTGCTCGCCTACCCGTTCCTGGACCTGCTCGTTCTCACCATGGTGGTCCGGCTGCGCTTCACCACGCGGGCGCTGAGCCGCGCCCAGCAGTTCCTCGTGCTGGCCGTCGCCGTGGTCCTGGCCGCGGACGTGGCCTACATCGTCGCCGTGATGGCCGGCGGCCGGTGGGCCGGATCGGCCTTCAGCGCCGCCGGCTGGCTGATGTTCCTGGTGCTGCTCGGCGCGGCCGCCCTGCACCCGTCCATGGCCGTCGAGCCCCGCGCCGACGAGAGCCGCCTGCCGGGCAACGGCCGGTGGACCATGGCCGGTCTGCTGGCTGTCGTGCTGATCGGCCCGGCGGCCACCAGCTACGCCCTGGTGCAGGACATCGCCGAGGGAGAGCTCGACGTCATCGACGTCTTCCTGCCGCTCGGCGCCACCGCGGTCACCTCCGTCCTGCTCATC
This sequence comes from Actinoplanes sp. NPDC048967, assembly GCF_040649415.1. Taxonomy (NCBI): domain Bacteria; kingdom Bacillati; phylum Actinomycetota; class Actinomycetes; order Micromonosporales; family Micromonosporaceae; genus Actinoplanes; species Actinoplanes sp. NPDC048967. Next base: position 1,207,624 of record NZ_JBEZFL010000001.1, on the reverse strand, counting down.
GCCCGCCTGACCCGCGCCAGTGCCCTGGCCCGGCGGCGCGCGGACGACCTGCAGGAGGCCGTGGAGTACCAGGCCACGCTGCAACGGGAGATGAGCCACCTCGCCCTGCACGATCCGCTGACCGGCCTGCCCAACCGCCTGTACCTGGACCGTGAGCTGCGCGCCCGGGCGCACCACGACGATCCCGGCTGCCTGTTGCTGCTGGACGTCGACGGTTTCAAGCACATCAACGAGAGCCTGGGTCACCCGATCGGGGACGCGCTGCTGGTCGCCCTCGGGCAGCGGCTGCGGCACACCGTCGGCCCCGACGCGCTGCTCGCCCGCCTCGGTGGCGACGAGTTCGCCGTCCTGATGCCGTGCGGTGACGCCGAGGCGGTCGACAACCGGTGTGCGGACATCCTGGCCGCGGTACGGCGGCCCGCCGACATCCACGGTCACCGCCTGCACGTGACGATCAGCATCGGGGTACGCCGTCCGGCCGCCCCGGCCGGCGGCACCGACGCCCTCAGCGACGCCGACCTGGCCCTGTACGAGGCCAAGGCCGCGGGCCGGGACCGGGCGGTGACCTACGACGCCGGCCTGCGCGAGCGGCAGGTGGAGCGCACCGAGCTGATCGACCGGCTGCGCGCCGCCCTCACCACCGAGCAGTTCACCGTGTACTACCAGCCGATCGTCACGCTGAGCACCGGCGGTTTCGACGCGGTCGAGGCGCTGGTGCGCTGGTTCCCCCGGCCGGGCGAGCTCGTCGGCCCGGACCGGTTCATCCCGGCCGCCGAGGACAGCGGGCTCATCGTCGCCCTCGGCGAGCGGGTGCTGCGGCAGGCCTGCCGGGACGCCGCCGGCTGGCACCGGCAGCACGGTACGGCGGTGACCGTCAACGTCTCTCCCCGGCAGCTCATGGAGCCCGGCTACGCCGCGACGGTCGACCGGGCGCTGCGGGACTCCGGGTTGCCGCCCAGCGCGCTGATCCTGGAGATCACCGAGGGCATGCTGGTCGGTGCCGCGAACCGGGACGACCGGACCATCGCCCAGCTCACCGCGTTACGCCGGCAGGGCGTCCGGGTCGCGGTCGACGACTTCGGCACCGGCTACTCGTCGCTGGCCTACCTGCGCGACCTGCCCATCGACATCCTCAAGATCGACCGGTCGTTCCTGCCGGCGGACGGGTCCGGCGCGGCCGAGCGGCAGCTGTCGTTCGTCCGGACCATCGTCGATCTGGCCCACAATCTGGGGCTGGCCGCGGTGGCCGAGGGTGTCGAGACCCCGGCCCAGGTCGCCGTCCTGCGCGAGCTCGGCTGCGACAAGGGCCAGGGCTACCACTTCGGGCGTCCGATCGGCGCCGCCGAGACGTCCGAGGTCCTGGCCGCGGCTCGGCTCGCCGCGGCGTTCCCGGTCGGTGCATGAGTCTGTGTCACCGGGGTAGGCGCCCGCCATGACGAGCTTGATCCAGACATTCCTCCGCGAGCGCCGCGACGTCCTGGTCGATGAGCTCATCGAGTGGGCTCGCCTGCGTTCGGTGGCCGGAGTGCCGGATCTGCTCCGGTCGGCCAACTGGCTGGCCGCCGCCCTGCGCAGCACCGGATTCCCCACCGTGGAGGTCCGGCCGGTCGAGGGCGCCCCGGCGGTCTACGCCGAGTGGCGCGCCGCCCCGGGCGCACCCACCGTGCTGATCTACAGCCACCACGACGTGCGGGCGGCCAAGGACGAGCTCTGGGAGGAGACGGCACCGTTCGAGCCGGTGGCGCGCGACGGCCGGGTCTACAGGCGCGGCACCTCCGACGCCAAGGAGCTCCTCGTCGAGGGGGAGGAGGATGCCGGCTCGACCCACCTCGCCGCTCTGATCGAGGAGCACCGTGCGCGGCTGGTCGCCGACCTCGTGCTTTTTTCCGACACCCTCACCTGGCGGGCCGACCACCCCGCGCCGCCGCGCCGAGCTCGCCGCCCTGCCGTTCACCGAGCAGGACTGGCTGGAACGCTCGGAGACCCGCAGCGTCACGGGCGAGGCCGGCTACACCGTGCTGGAGAAGCTCTGGACCCGGCCCGCGGCGGAGATCATCACCATGGTCGCCGGCGACCCGGTCGGCGTCACCCGCTCGGCGATCCCCGCGGTGGCCTCGGCGACCATCAGCATCCGTACGGTGACCGGTCAGCGGTGCGCCGACGTGGCCGAGCAGCTGCGGCGCTGGGTCGCCGAGACCATCAGTGAGGCCGTCGACCACCGGCTGACGGTGGCCGAGGAGACGATGCAGGAGCCGTACGAGACCCCGCAGGACCTGCCGGCGCTCGAAGCGCTGGTGGCTGCGGTCGAGGACGGCTTCGGCGTACCGGCCGGCCGGATGGGCAACGCCGGCGGCGGCCCGGCCGAGCTGTTGGCCCGCGAGCTGGGTTGCCCGGTCATGTTCTTCGGCACCGGCCTGCCGGAGGACCGCTGGCACGACAGCGACGAGCGGGTGTCCATCGAGATGCCGGTCAACGGTGCGGCGACGCTCGCGTACCTGTGGCAGCGCCTGGCCTGAGCGGGGTGTAGGCGGACGGAGGAGGGGAATCCGGCGTCGCGGCAACCTCCCGGCGCGGCGAACGCTCGTGGACCAGGACCTCGCCGCGGCCCTGAACGGACCGAAAAGATCTTCATTAACTGATGGCTGACTGTGAGATCGCTGGGTATTCCGGGCCACACGTCTCGGAAATGGAGGGGCACAAATGGCCCAGTCCCTCGGCTCGGCGCCCGGCACGGGCACCATCCGCAGCCTGATCCCGGCTCGCATCGACCGGCTCAACTGGTCCCCGTTCCACACCCGCATGGTCATGGCGCTCGGCACGGCGTGGGTCCTCGACGGCATCGAGATCACCATCGCCGGTGCCATCGGCCCGGTGCTCACCGACCAGGCCACCCTCGGCCTGAGCACCACCGAGGTCGGCGCCATCGCCACGGTCTACCTGCTCGGTGAGGTGTTCGGCGCGCTGTTCTTCGGCCGGCTCTCCGACGCGCTCGGCCGCAAGAACCTGTTCGTCGTCACCCTCGGCGTCTACCTCGCCGGCAACGCTCTCACCGCGCTGACCTGGGGCAACAGCACCCTCGCACTGATCTTCCTGTACCTGACCAGATTCATAGCCGGGGCCGGTATCGGCGGTGAGTACGCCGCGATCAACTCCGCCATCGACGAGATGATGCCGGCCAAGTACCGCGGCCGGGTCGACATCGGCGTCAACGGCACCTACTGGGGCGGCGCGATCATCGGCACGCTGGGCACCTTCGTGCTGCTCAACCAGGTCGACCTGAACATCGGCTGGCGGATCGGCTTCCTGATCGGCCCGGTCCTGGGCGCGCTGATCTGGAACATGCGCCGGCATCTGCCGGAGAGCCCGCGCTGGCTCATCATGCACGGGCGGGAGGCCGAGGCCGAGGACAACATCAAGATCATCGAGCACGAGGCGGAGAAGGCCGGGCAGCGGCTGGCGCCGGTGGACGAGTCCAAGGCCATCGAGATCCAGCCGGCCAAGGCGCACGGCTACCTGTCGCTGCTGCGGGTGCTCTTCAAGCAGTACCCGTCCCGGTCGATCCTGGGCGCCACGCTGATGATCACCCAGTCGTTCCTCTACAACGCGATCTTCTTCACCTACACCCTGGTGCTGACCGACATCTACGGCGTCGACAAGGAGGACGCGCCGCTCTACCTGATCGCGTTCGCGCTGGGCAACCTGATCGGTCCGCTGACCATCGGGCACCTCTTCGACGTGATCGGGCGGCGCAAGATGATCGCCGGCACCTATCTGCTCTCCGGTGTGCTGCTGGCGATCACCGCGTTCCTGTTCAACGCCGGGGTGTTGAACGCGATCACCCAGACCGTCGCGTGGAGTGTGATCTTCTTCTTCGCGTCGGCCGGGGCCAGCTCGGCGTACCTGACCGTCAGCGAGATCTTCCCGCTGGAGATCCGGGCCCAGGCCATCGCGGTTTTCTTCGCCATCGCCCAGTGCTTCGGCGCGATCGGACCGGTCTTCTACGGCTACCTGATCGGCGAGGGTGACCCCGGCAAATTGCTGATCGGCTACCTGATCGGCGCGGGCGTGATGATCATCGGCGGCATCGTCGAGATCTTCCTGGGCATCGACGCGGAGGGTAAGTCCCTGGAGGACGTCGCCGCGCCGCTGTCCGCGGTCACCTCCCGGCCGCGCGCGACCGGCTGACCGTCCCGCGCTCCGACAAGCAATTGCCCGGTCACCCCGAGGGGGGTGACCGGGCAATTGTCTGCGCGTACCAGGGGGCGGCGGAGCCGGCGGCTCCTCCAGGGCCGGCCGGGACGGTCGACGAGGGGCGAAGAAAGCTCAGATTCATCACATCTTCCCTCGATCGGAGTGACCGGCTACCTACGGATGAGCGCTTCTCGGCCGACTCGCCAGAATGACTCATACTTTCGGCTAGTCATAGCTCCACTCTTCGGCTACGGTCTACTGCATCGGTCAAGAAGGCGCCGAGATCACCACCATGCGATGTCTCTGTCGCGGTGCGAACCTCACGCCTCTTGACGTGCAGATGTGTTCCTCCGCCGCGGCAGTCCGCGGGCGATCCGGCAACGGACGCCCCCGACTCAGCGTTCGAGAAGAGGAACCATCATGTACGCACCTGCCACGAGGCCGATCCAGTCCCGTCGCCCGTCCGACTACGGCGACGCCGCGACGGAGGAGCGGGGCGTGGAGCTGATCGCGGCCCTGGCGCGGACCCCGCAGGGCGACCCGGCCCGCCCGCGGCTGCGGGACGAGACCATCGAGGCCTGGCTGCCGATGACCCGGCGCCTCGCCCGCCGCTACGCCGGTCGCGGCGAGCCGCTGGACGACCTGGTCCAGGCCGCGACCGTCGGCCTGATCAAGGCGATCGACCGGTTCGACGCCGAGGTCGGCGTCGACTTCACGGTCTTCGCGATCCCCACCATTCTCGGCGAGATCAAGCGGCACTTCCGCGACCGCGCGTGGGCCATCCGGGTCCCGCGGCGGCTCCAGGAGATGCGGATGGCGATCAGTGACGCCGGTACGGTCCTGGCGCACAGCCTCGGGCGGGCTCCCACGGTCGCCGACATCGCCACCTACCTCAAGGTCAGCGAGGAGGCGGTGCTCGAAGGCCTGGAGGGCGCCCGCGCGTACAGCACGACCTCGCTCTCCACGCCGGTCGGTACCGAGAGCGGCACGCTGGAGCTCGGCGACACCCTGGGCGCCGAGGACGACGACTACGCCCGTACCGAGCTGCACCTGAGTCTGGGACCCGCGATGAAGTGCCTCACGGAGCGCGAGCGGACCATCGTGACGCTGCGCTTCTTCGGCAACCAGACGCAGACCCAGATCGCCACTCAGATCGGGGTGTCGCAGATGCACGTGTCGCGGCTGCTGTCGGCCGCGCTGCTCAAGCTGCGGACCCGGCTCGGCCCCGACGCCTGCTGAGCCCACCTCAGCGACGGGCCCGGCTGCTCCGGCGCCGGGCCGGCACCACCGCGATCACCACAGCGACGGGGTCCTGCCGGGACAGTCCACGCTCGATCTCCGCCGGCACCCGGCGACCCCGTTCGTCGCGCAGCTCCGACCCTTCCGGCCACGGGAAGCAGCGCTCCTTCCCCGGCTCGCCGGATTCAAACCCGCCGATTCGTGGTCGCCGGTTAGAAGCCGCCGTAGGTGGGTAGGCCGCCGTCATCCGTACGGTGGAGGAGAAGGCATGACTGCTGTCACCCCGCGCCCGGTAGTGACCCGGCCGTGGCCGGTCCGGCGTCAGATCCGTGGTTCCGCGCTGGCCCGCGTGCTGCGCACCACGGACGCGAAGCAGATCGGCATCATGTACATGACCACCGCCTTCGTGTTCTTCCTGGTCGGTGGCTTCATGGCCCTGCTCATGCGGGCCGAGCTGGCCCGCCCGGGCATGCAGTTCCTCTCGCCGGAGCAGTACAACCAGCTGTTCACGATGCACGGCACGATCATGCTGCTGTTCTTCGCGACGCCGATCGTGTTCGCCTTCGCCAACTTCGTGGTGCCGATCCAGATCGGCGCCCCGGACGTGGCCTTCCCGCGGTTGAACTCCTTCGCCTACTGGCTGTACCTGTTCGGCGGGACCATCGCCATCGGGGGGTTCCTGACTCCCGGCGGCGCCGCGGACTTCGGCTGGACGGCGTACACCCCGCTGAGCACCTCGCTGCATTCACCCGGCATCGGCGGCAACATGTGGGTCGTCGGGCTGGCCCTGTCCGGCCTGGGTACGATCCTCGGCGGCGTCAACATGATCACCACCATCCTGACGCTGCGGGCGCCGGGCATGACGATGTTCCGGATGCCGATCTTCACGTGGAACATCCTGATCACCAGCCTACTGGTCATCGCGGTCTTCCCGTTCCTGGCCGCGGCGCTGTTCGCGCTGGCCGCCGACCGCGTGCTCGGCGCGCACGTGTTCGACGTGGACACCGGCGGCCCGATGCTCTGGCAGCACCTGTTCTGGTTCTTCGGCCACCCCGAGGTCTACATCGTGGCGCTGCCGTTCTTCGGCATCGTCACCGAGGTCATCCCGGTCTTCAGCCGCAAGCCGGTCTTCGGCTACAAGGGCCTGGTCGGTGCCACGATCCTCATCGGCATGCTGTCGTTCAGCGTGTGGGCGCACCACATGTTCGCCACCGGACAGGTGCTGCTGCCGTTCTTCAGCCTGCTCAGCTTCCTCATCGCCGTGCCCACGGGCATGAAGTTCTTCGTCTGGATCGGCACGATGTGGCGTGGCCAGGTCAGCCTCGAGACCCCGATGCTGTTCGCGATCGGCTTCATGGCGACCTTCCTGCTCGGTGGCCTGACCGGTGTGCTGCTGGCCTCCCCGCCGATCGACTTCCACGTGCACGACAGCTACTTCGTCGTGGCCCACTTCCACTACGTGCTGTTCGGCACGATCGTGTTCGCGGTGTTCTCCGGCATCTACTTCTGGTTCCCGAAGATGTTCGGCCGGATGCTCGACGACCGCCTAGGAAAGATCCACTTCTGGCTGACGTTCCTCGGCTTCCACACCACCTTCCTGGTCCAGCACTGGCTGGGCGCGGAGGGCATGCCGCGGCGGTACGCCGACTACCTCGCGGACGACGGCTTCACCGCCCTCAACACCGTCTCGACCATCGGCTCGTTCATCCTCGGCGCGTCCACACTGCCGTTCCTGTACAACGTCTGGCACTCGTACAAGGCGGGGGTGCTGGTCACGGCGAACGACCCGTGGGGCCACGGCAACTCCCTGGAGTGGGCCACCTCGTCGCCGCCGCCGCTGCGCAACTTCGACAAGATGCCGCGGATCCGTTCCGAGCGGCCGGCCTTCGACGCGAAGTTCCCTCAGCTGGCCGCCGGTGAGCAGTCCGCGGCGGGACCACCGGAAGGCGGCGCCCGGCCGCTGAGCAGCGAATCCGACAGCGGCGCCCGGTACCAGGAGGACACCGACCACCGGCTCGAGGAAGGCCGGTAGGTCCCGGCGGTGGGCTCCTTGCCCACCGCCGGTTCTCGTGCTGTTCAGCCGCAGGAAGGCAGCCCCTTCAGAACGCCGCCGCGATAGGCGCCGATCCGGTCGAAAGCGCTGGCCTCCTGCTCGGACCCGGCCCGGCCGAACGCCAGCAGAGCGGCCACAGCCTCGTCGAGATCGCCGGGCGACAACCGGATCCCCGATGCGGGATCACGGGTCAGCAGATCGTTCGTCCATGCCCCGGCGAAGCAGTCCACCGCGAGCTGGCCCGCCCGGTCCTGAGTCCGCGCACCACGGCGGTCCTGGACCGCCCGGGCGAAGAGATCCCCGAGCAGCATGCCGACCGCGTTGTCCCCGATGCGCTGGTACAACTGCTGACCGAGCTGCTGGTCGTCGAACGCGACGAAATCGCCGTCCGGGCAGTAGAAGGCCGCACCGCCGGCCGAGGAGTCCGGGGCCGGGCAGGACGGCGCCGAGCCGCTCTCGAACGGCTGCACCCCCAGCGGCTCCCAGGGCCGGCCGGTGAGCTGCGGAAACACCCGTGCCCAGTACGCCTGGACGTCCTTGCTGAGGGAGTCGACCGCCTCCGCGTACGGCAGGTCCCCACCCCTGGCGGCCTCCTCCTGAGTGGTGAAGGGCACCTCGGTCACCGGCACGTTGTCCGCCCGGTAGCCGGCGCAGAGCGACACGCCCTTCTCCACGCCGTCCTGCATGGCCCGGATCCGGTCGAAGGCGTTGCCGTGCGCCTGCGGGTTCTGTGCCGCGGTGCCCGGCTCGTCACGCAGCAGCAACATCCCGGCGACCGTGTTGTCGAGCTGGGCCGGGGTGACGCTCGTGAACGCCGTCGACCGGCCGGCCAGCACGTCGGCGGTCCAGGCCCCGGCGAAACAGTCGGCCTGCTGCTCCAGTACGACCGTGGGCTGTTCGGTGACGCCCAGCCGGGACTGGATCGCGTGCCCGTACTCGTGGGCCATGACGAAGCCGACGAGCAGCGGGCCGAAATCGCTGTACAGCTGGGGGATCAGCGTCTCGGCGTCCCAGGCGATGAAGTCGCCGGCCGGGCAGTAGAAGGCGTTCGGCTGATACTGGGCGGCCTGGCCGCCGCAGGCCGGCGCCGGGTCGGACCGGGTGTACGGGTGGTAGCCGCCCTTGATCGGCGTGAAGGCGGCACCGCCGGCGACCCGCGGGTAGGCGGCCGACCAGAAGCGCTCGACGTCGCGCAGCGCCCCGGTCACGACGTCCCCGGGCACCGCGTCGGCCGACGCGTTGTTCATCCGGCCCAGGCCACCCGGCGGCACGGGCCGGCGCGGCTCGGTGCCGCCGGACGAGACGACCACACAACCGGAGGCGGCGGCGACCAGCACGCCGGCGAGCAGCCCTCGGACCAGTCTCTGCGCGATCACGGTCGGCCGGTCACGTGCCGTCGGACGCGGTACGCCCACCGGGGCCGTACGGCGAGACCTGGCTCTCGGGGACCGGGCTGTCACCGGCCCTGTCGTGGCTGCCGCCCGGCGGACTCGCCGGGTTCGCGTCCTCGGTGCGCTGCCCGCTGGTCGGCGACTCGCCGCTGCGGCGCAGTTCCGGCTGCTGAGGATTTGTCATGGTGGGCTCCTGTCCGTTGCCGGAGCGCCTACCCGATCTGCGGGGGGATATGTGCCCCGGATGCCTCACAAGTCCCGCCGGCACCGTGCCACGCGGTGAGCCAATGGCTGGAGAACGCCGGCGGGCGGTGGCCTGGGTGTCCGACAACGCCGTACGGACGCCGGACTGAGCGCGTACCGCTGGGGTCAGCCGGTCAGGCCGCAGTTGACCATGCCGAGCTCGGACCCTGCCGGGGGGTGCCCCGGCACGTCCGGCCGAGGCCGGGTCAGGCCGAACTGCTCCAGCAGGCCGGCGATCTGCAGCACCCGGTAGGTCATCGGGGTGGGGCCGGTCAGGAACAGCCGGCAGTCCAGCTGCCGGGCGTCGGCCTGGCAGCGCAGCAGCGCCTCGATGCCGGCGGCGGCCAGGAACGTCACGCCGGAGAGGTCCACGCCGAGAAGGCTCACCTTGCACGGTATCGCCGGACTGTTGTCGCTGACCACTACACGATCAGCTCGAGGGCCGCGGCGGCTGCTGGGCCCGGGCGACCAGGGCCGCCGCCACGTCGCGCAGCTTGCGGTTGGAGTCCTGCGACAGTTTGCTCATGATCCGGAACGCCTCGTCGGCGGTGCACCGGCGCTCGCCCATGATGATGCCCTTGGCCTGCTCGATCACCGCCCGGCTCTCCATCGCCGCCTGCATGTGCTGGGCCAGGGTGGCCGTGACGTCGTACAGGTGGGCGTTGGCCAGGGCCACCGCCGCGTAGCCGGCGAAGGTCTGGGCGAGGATGATCGCGTCGTCGTCGTACGCGTCGGGCTTGAGAGCGTAGACGTTCAGCGCGCCGCGCACCGTCTCGTGGATCGGCAGCCCGATCGACAGGGAGCTGTTGACCCCGGCCTCCCGGGCCCGGGCGGCCCAGTCCGGCCAGCGGCTCTCGGCGGCCATGTCCGGCAGCGACAGGCTGTCGCCCGAGGCGGACGCGTCCAGGCAGGGGCCGTGGCCCTCCTGGTACTGCGCTTCGTCCAGCGCGACGGCGAGGTCGCCCGTGTAGGCGGCCGTGTACGCGCCCTTGCCCCGGACCAGGGTCACGGAGACCTCGTCGGTGCCGGGGATGGTGCGTTTGGCCAGCTGGGCGATCTTGTTGAGCACGCCGTCGATGTCGGTCTCGCTCAGCTTGATCCGGCCGAGCTCGGCGAACGCGTCGGTCGGGTCCATGGGCTGTCTGTCGGTCATGAGCTATGCGTCCTCGGGTTGTGCACGTCACCGCGTCGCCGGTGCGGGTCGTGCGCTGTTGACTTCCGGACTCCCGGTGGCCGGCATCCGGTCGCGCCGCTTCATGACGCTTGCGCCGTCGCCGGTGCGGGCGGGGAACGCAGAGGTCCAGGTTAGCGGGCTCCGGCGGTTCCGCAGCAGGGCCGCGTGACCGCCACTTCAGAAAGTCCGCTGGTACAGCGAACATCCGCGGCAGACCTCCGGCGGTTCGCCGCCGGCCAACCGGCGCCGGAATTCCCGGTACGCGGACCCGTGCCAGATCTCCGGGAAGCTCTGCTCGTCGAGGCGGCCCAGGATGACCCGGTCGTCGCCCATGACCATGCAGCAGGGCTGGACGACCCCGGCGCTCGTGACGTACGCGGCCTCCCACGGCCACGAACATCCCCGGCCCCGCCCCGCCTGAGCCGGTGGCGCCGGTCCCAGCGCCGGGAGCCGCAGCGTGAGCCCGTGCTCGCGGGCCAGCCGGGCCGCCTCGGCGAACATCGCGGCGGCCCGTTCCAGGTCGGCTCCGGTCCAGAGTGCCTGGTCGGCGGTGAAGGTGCGGATGCCCTCGTACCGGCCGGCCGGGTCGGTGTCGGAGAAGTCGTGGGACAGGTTCTGCACGTGGAGCTCGTCGACGCCGATCCCGCCCAGCAGAGCGACCAGGGCGGGCAGCTCGCCCACGTTGTCGCGCATCGCCACGAACACCACCCGGATCCACGGGGTGGCGCTGTCCGCCGCCCGCTTGGCCCGGACCAGTCCGGCCAGGTTGGCCAGCACGGTGTCGAAGTGCGCGCCGTCGCGGATGGCCTCGTACGCGCCGGCGTGCGCGCCGTCCAGGGAGACGTGCAGCCAGTCGACCCGGCTCTCCACCAGCTCCCGGGCGCGCCGCGCGGTGAGCAGGGTGGCGTTGGTGTTGAAGCCGACGGTGATCCGCCGGGCGACCGCGGTCCGGATCATCTCCGGCAGGTGCGGGGACAGCAGTGGCTCGCCGAGGCCCTGCAGCGTCAGTCTGCGCAGCCCGGGCACCTCCCCGACCAGCCGGTGGAACAGCGGCAGCGCCATGGCGCCGGCCAGCTTGTTCACCGGCGGCCGGTAGCGCACCAGGCACATCATGCAGCGCAGGTTGCAGGCGGAGGTGATCTCCAGTTGCAGGTGCGGCGGCAGCGGGGGCGCCTCGAGGGTGGCCGGCATGGGCGCGGAGTGCCCAGCGGCGCCGGTGGGAAACGTGTCACCGGTCCGGCGGTCACCGGACGCCCCGGCCGGGCTACTTTGATAGAGGGTCAAGCCAAGTGCCCGTCGATTTCACTGACGGGAGAGGTATGTCCGATTCAGGCCAGCTGCCGCGCCGGCCGGCCCCGGATGTCGCGGACATCCCGGCCCCGGGCGACGGCATTCCCGCCCCGGCGGCCAGCGCGCAGGTCATCGCCCAGGACGGGTCGGTCATCGCCACCGTCGCCCGCCGCGTCCGCCCGCCCGAGCCCGGCGAAGCGGGTCCCGAGGTGGTCGTGAGCGTCCAGGGGGATCTCGACCTCGACACGGCCCCGCTGGCGCAGGCCACGCTGATCCAGGCCCTGGAAGGCGCCGAGCGGGTCTGCCTCGAGTTGAGCGGGGTGAGCTTCTTCGGCGCCGCGGGCGTCCGCGTCGTCATCGCCGCCCAGCTGCGCGCCGCGTCGCTGGGCCGGCAGCTGCGGCTCAGCGGCGTGCGAGGCATCACCGAACGAGTTCTCGTCCTCACCGGTGTGTATCGCGAGGGCTGAACACAGCACCGCGGCGCCGGGAGGCTCGGCTATCATCTTGGTCAGCCGCCGGCACCCCTGAAGGTGCGGGCGGTCCGGCGTCAAGCAGCGGCGCGGGTTCAGGGTTCCACCGTCCCTGGACAGGTAGTCCGTCCACTCCGCACGGCCGCCTCCCCGGGGCGGCAGCGTGCCCGCTGCAGGGAAAACAGACGTAGATGGCTCAGCAACCCACCGACCCGGCGGCCGCGTTCGCGGAGTTCGGCCGGATCAAGCTCGGCGAGACAGATCTGCACGGCGTCCTCACCCGCGTCGCCGAGCTCGCGCGGCGCACCCTGCCGGGTGCGGACGAGGTCTCGATCACCCTGGTCCGGGACGGGCGCCCGTACACCGCCGCGTACACCGGCGAGATCGCGTTGCAGCTCGACGAACGGCAGTACGAACGCGACGCGGGCCCCTGCCTGCAGGCCGCCTCGGAGAAGGTCACCATCTCCGTCCCGGACACGGCGAGCGACACCCGCTGGGACGGCTGGGCTCCCAAGGCCGCGGCCGCCGGCGTGGGCAGCGTGCTCTCGGTCGGCCTGCCGATCCTGGAGAGCGTCACCGGCGCGGTGAACATCTACGGCCTGCGCGAGCGAGCGTTCGACGACGACACGGTCCACCTGGCCCAGCGCTTCGCCGGCTACGCGACGGTCGCCCTGGCCAACGCCCACCTGCACGACAGCACGACCAACCTGGCCCAGCACATGCAGACCGCGATGGAGAGCCGGGCGGTGATCGAACAGGCCAAGGGCATCATCATGGGGGAGCGGCGGTGCAGCGCCGACGAGGCCTTCGCCGTGCTCACCAGGATCTCGCAGGACTCGAACCGCAAGCTGCGGGACGTGGCCGCCGCCCTCGTCGCCCGGGTCGAGAGCGGCTCGGCGCCCTGAGAAAGATCGCTCCCGGCACGCCGTGCGGGGCGTCGGAAGGTCGTCTAAGGTCGATCTCATGGGAGTCCGCACCTGGATCGGGCACTGGCCGGTCTACCGGCAGCTGACCGGCACCGACCCGCTGGGCCGGGGCGCCGCCGCCCAGTCCGACCGCTCGAAGGCGCTCACCGCGCGCACCGAGGCGGCCGACTCCATGGCCCGGTCCGTGTGCCCGTACTGCGCGGTCGGCTGCGGGCAGCGGATCTTCGTCAAGGACGGCCAGGTCGTCCAGATCGAGGGCGACCCGGACAGCCCCATCTCCAAGGGCCGGCTGTGCCCCAAGGGCTCGGCCAGCAAGAGCCTGGTCACCAGCGACCGCCGCCAGCAGAAGGTGCTCTACCGGCGTCCTTACGGCACCGACTGGGAAGAGCTCGACCTCGACACCGCGATGAGCATGATCGCCGACCGGGTGCTCGCCGCGCGCGAGCAGACCTGGGAGGACGACGACGCCGAGGGCCGCCCGCTCAACCGCACGCTCGGCTTCGCCAGCCTCGGCGGCGCGACGCTGGACAACGAAGAGAACTACCTGATCAAGAAGCTCTTCACCGCCATGGGCGCACTACAGATCGAGAACCAGGCCCGTATTTGACACTCCGCCACCGTTCCCGGTCTGGGAACCAGCTTCGGCCGTGGCGGGGCCACCGGATTCCTCCAGGATCTGGCCAACGCGGACTGCATCATCATCCAGGGCTCCAACATGGCGGAGGCCCACCCGGTGGGCTTCCAGTACGTGGTGGAGGCGAAGAAGCGCGGCGCGAAGATCATTCACGTCGACCCCCGGTTCACCCGTACCAGCGCGCTGGCGCACAGCTATGTCCCGGTGCGGGCCGGTGCGGACATCGCGTTCCTGGGCGGGATCGTCAACTACATCCTGAGCAACGAGAAGGACTTCCGCGAGTACGTGGTCGCGTACACCAACGCGTCCATGATCGTCAGCGAGGACTTCCAGGACACCGAGGACCTCGGTGGGCTGTTCTCCGGCTACGACCCCGAGACCAACGCGTACGACCAGACGTCATGGGCGTACGAGGGTCAGGAGGACGACGAGTCGGCCACGCAGGACGAGGGCGAGTCGCACACCGACCGGGAGACCGCCTCCGGCCTGGAGCAGGAGTCGCACGGCCCGCCGGTGCCCGCCGACGTGCCCCGTGACCCCACACTGCAGCACCCCCGCTGCGTCTACCAGATCCTCAAGCGGCACTACGCCCGCTACACCCCGGAGGTCGTGGAGCAGGTCTGCGGCGTCCCCCAGGACAAGTTCCTGGAGGTCTGTGAGGCCTGGACGGCCAACTCGGGCCGGGAGCGCACCACCGCCCTGGTCTATTCGGTCGGCTGGACCCAGCACAGCGTCGGCGTGCAGTACATCCGCACCGGCGCGATCATCCAGCTGCTGCTGGGCAACATGGGCCGTCCCGGCGGTGGCGTGATGGCGCTGCGCGGGCACGCCAGCATCCAGGGCTCCACGGACATCCCGACCCTGTTCAACCTGCTGCCCGGCTACCTGCCGATGCCGCACTTCACCCAGCACGAGACGTTCCGGCAGTGGGTCGACGCCATCCGGCACCCCGAGCAGCAGGGCTTCTGGGCCGAGGCGGAGTCGTACGCGGTCAGCCTGCTCAAGGCGTACTGGGGCGACGCGGCCACGGCCGGGAACGACTGGGGTTACGGCTGGCTGCCCCGCCTGACCGGCGACCACGGTACGTACCAGCAGGTTCTCGACATGATCGACGGCAAGATCAAGGGGTACTTCCTGCTCGGGCAGAACCCGGCCGTCGGGTCCGCGCACGGCAAGGCCCAGCGCCTCGGCATGGCCAACCTCGACTGGCTGGTGGTCCGCGACCTGTTCATGATCGAGAGCGCCACCTTCTGGAAGGACGGCCCGGAGGTCGCCACCGGCGAGATCGTGCCCACCGAGTGCAAGACCGAGGTGTTCTTCATGCCCGCGGCCTCGCACGCCGAGAAGGAGGGCACCTTCACCCAGACCCAGCGCATGCTGCAGTGGCGCGAGAAGGCCCTCGACCCGCCGGGCGACTGCCGCTCCGAGCTGTGGTTCTTCTACCACCTGGGCCGCCTGGTCCGGGAGCGCCTGGCCGGCTCGACGCTGCCCCGCGACCAGGGCATCCTCAACCTGACCTGGGACTACCCGCTGCACGGCGAGCGTGGTGACGAGCCCAGCGGCGAGGACGTGCTCAAGGAGATCAACGGCTACGACACCGCCACCGGCGAGCTGGTGCCCAACTTCACCTCGCTCAAGGCCGACGGCTCCACCGCCTGCGGCTGCTGGATCTACTCCGGCGTCTTCAAGGACGGGGTCAACCAGGCGGCCCGCCGCAAGCCCGGCTCGGAGCAGGACTGGGTGGCCCGCGAGTGGGGCTGGGCCTGGCCCTCGGACCGGCGCACGCTCTACAACCGCGCGTCCGCCGACCCCGACGGCAAGCCGTGGTCGGAGCGCAAGAAGTACGTCTGGTGGGACGAGGAGGCCGGCGAGTGGACCGGCTACGACGTCCCCGACTTCGAGAAGACCAAGCCGCCGTCGTACCGGCCCCCGGAGGGTGCGACCGGCGTCGAGGCCATCTCGGGTGACGACGCGTTCATCATGCAGGGCGACGGGAAGGGCTGGCTGTACGCACCCAGCGGCCTGATCGACGGTCCGATGCCCACCCACTACGAGCCGGTCGAGTCGATCGTGCGCAACCCGCTCTACCAGCAGCAGGCCAACCCGACCCGCAAGCTGTACGAGCGCGCCGACAACCCGACCAACCCCAGCGCCCCCGAGCAGCACTCCGAGGTCTTCCCGTACGTCTTCAGCACCAGCCGGCTCACCGAGCACCACACCGCCGGGGGTATGAGCCGGCAGCTCGCTTACCTGTCGGAGCTGCAGCCGGAGATGTTCGTCGAGGTCTCCCCGGAGCTGGCCGCGGAACGCGGGCTCGAGCACCTGGGCTGGGCGCACATCGTGACCGCCCGGGCGGCGATCGAGGCACGGGTGATGGTCACCGACCGGCTCACCCCGCTGCGCGTCGACGGCCGGGTCATCCACCAGCTCTGGCTGCCGTACCACTGGGGTGGCGAAGGGCTGGTCACCGGCGACTCGGCCAACGACCTGATCGGCATCACGCTCGACCCGAACGTGCTCATCCAGGAGAGCAAGGTCGGCACCTGCGACATCCGGCCGGGCCGCCGCCCGACCGGACCGGAGCTGCTGGAGTACGTCGTCGGCTACCGTCGGCGGGCCGGGCTCGCGCCGGACCACCACACCCCCATGCTGACCCGGAACGAGCCGGAGGAGCCCGGATAATGGCCGGACCGAACAGCCTCTACGGCCCGTTGGACCCCGCGCCCGACGCGGGTTACGTCGACGCGCCACCGCGGATGGGCTTCTTCACCGACACCAGCGTCTGCATCGGCTGCAAGGCGTGCGAGGTGGCCTGCAAGGAGTGGAACCTGATCCCGGACGACGGGTTCAACCTGCTCGGTCAGTCGTACGACAACACCGGCGGCCTGACCGCGAACTCGTGGCGCCACGTCGCGTTCATCGAGCAGCCGGTGGCCGACCGCGGTGCGTCGACGGACACCCCCGGCGTGTTCGCCGGCCTGCCGGTCGGCCCGTCGGTGAGCGCGCACACCGCCGTGGTGGCGGCCGGCAGCAGCCAGGACCAGGGCACCGACCCGGGGATCCCGCCCGCGGTCGACGCGCTGGCCGCCGCGGCCACGATCACGGCCCCGAACGGACCGCAGTTCCTCGGCATGCCCGGCTCGGACCTGCCCGGCCGCACCATGGACGCGCCGCGCAGCGACTTCCGCTGGCTGATGATGTCCAACGTCTGCAAGCACTGCACGCACGCCGCCTGCCTGGACGTCTGCCCGACCGGGTCGCTGTTCCGCACCGAGTTCGGCACGGTCGTGGTGCAGGAGGACATCTGCAACGGCTGCGGCTACTGCATCCCCGCCTGCCCGTACGGCGTGATCGACCAGCGCAAGGACGACGGCCGGGCCTGGAAGTGCACGATGTGCTACGACCGGATCGGTGACGGCATGACCCCGGCGTGCGCGAAGGCCTGCCCGACCGAGTCCATCCAGTACGGCGAGCTCGACGAGTTGCGGGCCCGCGCCCAGCACCGCGTGGAGAAGCTGCACGAGCAGGGCGTCGACT
The DNA here is from genome assembly GCF_040649415.1 of Actinoplanes sp. NPDC048967. Taxonomy (NCBI): domain Bacteria; kingdom Bacillati; phylum Actinomycetota; class Actinomycetes; order Micromonosporales; family Micromonosporaceae; genus Actinoplanes; species Actinoplanes sp. NPDC048967. Next base: position 1,190,476 of record NZ_JBEZFL010000001.1, on the reverse strand, counting down.
CCGCCCGCCTGTACGGCGAGAGCCCGGACGACGGCGTGGGCGGCGACGGCGCGTTCTTCCTGCTGCTCGACGAGCCCGAGGTGTACGGCCTGCCCCCGGACCCGATCGTGACCACCCGCGACCTGCCGGACATGTACAAGCGGGCCGGGCTGGCCGCGCTGGCCATGGCCGCCACGGTGATCGCCTCGTTCGTCGGACGGCGCGGATGAGGCCCCGCGAGGAGGCGGAACGCCCCCGCGACGACTCGGTCAGCCCGCCGCCCGCGGGACGGCCCGGCAGCGGCCTGGCCCGCGACGAAGCTCCCGGCGGCCCGGTACGCGACACCGCCCGCAAGGGACGCCGGCGGGGCGGCGGCCGGGGTGGCGACCGGTCGATGGTCCCGCCGGCGGAGTTCCGCTCCTACTACGGGCGGCCGATCGTCAAGGCCGCCGTGTGGCATCACGACATCCCCGCGTACCTGTTCACCGGTGGTCTCGCCGCGGGCTCCGCGCTGCTGGCCGCCGGCGGTGACGCCACCGGGCGCCCGGCCCTGCGCCGGGCCGGCCGGGTCAGCGCGCTCGGCGCGGTCCTGGCCAGCACCTACTTCCTGGTCAACGACCTGGGCCGGCCGGAACGCTTCCTGCACATGCTGCGGGTGGCCAAGCCGACCTCACCGATGTCGATGGGCACCTGGATCTTCAGCGCCTTCGGTGTGACGGCGGGCGCGGCGGCGGTCGCCGAGGCGGCTCCGTTGCTGCCGGACAGGGGAGTGCTCGGACTGGCCCGTAAGCTGCTCCCGCCGGTGGGCACGGCCGGGCAGTACGGCGCCGCTGTGGTCGCGCCGGCGCTGGCGACGTACACGGCGGTGCTGCTGGCCGACACCGCGACGCCGAGCTGGCATGCGGCGTACCCGGAACTGCCTTTTGTCTTCGCGGGCAGCGCGCTGGCCAGCGGGGCCGGGGTGGGTCTGCTGGCGGCCCCGGCCGGTCAGGCCGGCCCGGCCCGGCGGATGGCCGTGCTCGGGGCGGCGATGGAGCTGTACGGGGCACACCGGGTGGAGACGACCAAGGGCATCCTGAGCGAGCCCTACACCGAGGGCAAGGCCGGCAAGCTGTTGCGGGCCGGCCGGACATTGACCGCGCTCGGGGTGGCCGGGGCGGTTCTCGGGCGCCGCAGCCGGGTCGTGTCGGCGCTGTCCGGGCTGTCGCTGCTGACGGCCTCGCTGGCGACGCGGTTCGGCATCTTCGAGGGCGGGCTGGCGTCGGCCCGGGATCCGAAGTACACCGTGCTGCCGCAGCGGGAGCGGCTGGCGCGGCAGGCGGCGGCGAACGGCGGCGACGGCGGCGCGAAGACCCAGCAACCGGGGTAGCGCCTCAGCCGATCCGGCCGATCAGCATCCGCAGCAGCTCGTCCCCGGTGACCTGCCACTTCTCCGCGGTGAGGTGGCCGCTGTTCTCCATCGCGATGATGCCCTGCACGCCGGCCATCACCAGCGCGCCGATCGGCCGGGCCCGCTGCGGATCGCCGATGACGTCCGCGACGATGGCCAGGAACTGGTCGTGCGTGCGGGAAACCGCGGCGACTGCCTCGGGGTGCTCGGCGGTCGGCGCGGAGAACATCAACGCGTACGCGTGCGGGCGGCGCCGGCCGACGTCCATGAGCCCGGCCAGGGCCAGCTCCAGGCGCTCGGTCGGCGGCCGGCTCCGGTCCGCGACCAGCGTGTCGAGCTGCTCGCCGACCGCCTCCCAGCTCTTGGTGGCGACGGCGGCGAGCAGGTGTTCCTTGTCCGGGAAGTGGCCGTAGGGAGCGCCCCGGGACACCCCGGCCCGGGCGCCCACCGCGCGCAGCGTCACGGCGTCGACGCCACCCTCGTCGAGCAGCTCGGCCGCCGCGTCGACCAACGCGCGCCGGGTCGCCGCCGCGCTCTCCACTCTGCTGACCATGCCGACAACTTACCTGACAATGTCATTCGACTCACTTGACAATGTCATCTGAGTGCGTAGCGTAGGCCATATGACAACGTCACACGAAGAGCTGGTCCTGATCAGCGGCGCCTCCACCGGCATGGGCGCGGCCACCGCCCGCGAGCTCGCCCGCCGCGGCTACCACGTGCTCGCGGGGGTCCGGCGCGAATCGGACGCCGACGCGCTGCGCGCCCCGAACCTGGAACCGGTGATGCTCGACATCACCACGCCGGCCCAGGTCGAGGCGGTCGCTCGCCGCATCACCGACGACCCGGAGCGACGATCGCTGCGCGCGGTGGTCAACAACGCCGGCATCGCCATCAACGCGCCGGTCGAACTCCTGTCGATGGCCCAGTGGCGGGAGCAGTTCGAGGTCAACTTCTTCGGGCATGTCGCGGTCACCCAGGCCGTGCTGCCCGCACTGCACTCCGCCGGCGGCCGGGTGGTCAACATCAGCTCGATCGGCGGCAAGGTCGCGATGCCGACCTACGGCGCGTACGCCGGAGCGAAGTTCGCCATGGAGGCGATGAGTGACGCCTTGCGCCGGGAGCTTGCCCCGCACGGTGTCCAGGTGGTGGTTGTCGAGCCGGGTGGCGTGCGTACGGAGATGGCCGGCCACGGGGCCGAGCGGGCCAACGACATCATCGCCGGGCTGTCGCCGGTCGAGCGGGGGCGGTACGAGGGGCTGTTGCGGGCGATCGTCAGCCACGCCACGGCGTTCACGAAGGCGGGGCTTCCGGCCGAGGCGGCCGGGCGGATCATCGCCGACGCCGCGACAGTGCGCCGGCCGCGGACCCGCTACACCATCGGGCGGGACGCGGCCGTGCTCACCCGCCTTTCCCGCGTGCTTCCCGATCGGGTGCTGGACCGCCTTCTCGCCGCCGACCTGCGCTCGCATTTTCCCAAGGAGCAGCCCGCAACCGTGGCGGGGTAGGCGCGACCGCACGGCGGCTGGCCGGGTGCGATCCGCACCGCGGCGGTTGGGGTCAGCGGACCAGCAGGGTCGTGCCGTCGCCGCGGGCGGGGAGCAGCTCGCCGACGATCGGGTAGCCGGGCACCTCCCCGGCCACCAGCAGCCCGCCGGAGGTCTGCGCGTCCGCCAGCAGCAGCAACTCGTCCTCGGAGACGCCGTCCGCATCCAGGTGCGGGCGTACCCAGTCCAGGTTGCGCCGGGTGCCGCCGCTGACGTACCCGGCGGCCAGGGCGTCCCGGGCACCCTCCAGATAGGGCACCGCCGCCGCGTCCACCCGGGCGGTCAGCTTGCTGGCCCGGGCCAGCTTGTGCAGGTGCCCGAGCAACCCGAATCCGGTGACATCGGTCGCGCAGACGGCCCCGGCGGCCAGCGCGGCCTCGGAGGCGGCCCGGTTGAGCCCGGTCATCGCGGCGACGGCCTGGGGGAAGACCTCCCCGGTGTTCTTGTGCCGGCTGTTGAGCACCCCGATGCCCAGCGGCTTGGTGAGGGTCAGCGGCACACCGGCCACCCCGGCGTCGTTGCGCATCAGGTGATCGGGGTCGGCGATGCCGGTGACGGCCATGCCGTACTTGGGTTCGGGGTCGTCGACGCTGTGTCCGCCGGCGACGTGGCAACCGGCCTCCCGGGCGACGGCCAGACCACCGCGCAGCACCTCGGCGGCCAGCTCCATCGGCAGCAGATCCCGCGGCCAGGCCAGCAGATTGACCCCGACGACGGGCGCGCCGCCCATGGCGTACACGTCGGACAGCGCGTTGGCGACGGCGATCCGCCCCCAGTCGTAGGCGTCGTCGACAACGGGTGTGAAGAAGTCGGCGGTGGCGACGACGGCGACCCCGTTGGCGATCCGCACGACCGCGGCGTCGTCGCCGTCGTCCAGCCCGACGAGAAGCTCACCCGGCCCGCGCGGCGCGGACTCACCCATCAGGCCGGAGACGACGGTCTCCAGCTCACCCGGAGGAATCTTGCACGCGCAGCCGCCGCCGTGCGCGTAACCGGTCAGCCGTCGGCTCTGTGTAGACGTCACCATCGCACTCTCGCACGATCACCGGCATCCCGCCGAGCGGGGCGGCGGCGGGCGGCCTAGGGTGATCGACGGAGGCGTTCAGGTGGCTGGTGCCCCTCCCGGTCTTCAAAACCGGTGTGGCCCGGTATCCGGGCCGGGCGGGTTCGATTCCCGTCCGCCTCCGCTCCCCAGCATGAACTGAGCCCGTACCGGCGTGCGGGCACTTGATCGTCTGAGCTGAGAAAGTCTTGCCTCAGACGTTCTCGCCTCGTACGGTCTCTTCATGTCTTCTCTTCCCGCCGCGCACCCACCCGCGGACATGGCCATCTACCACTTGCCGACCGGCACGTACGAGACCCGGGCGGCTCTTGCCGTCCGGGGCGGGTCGTTCCGCGACAAGCGCCAGTTCGCCGCATCCGCGGTCCTGGTGCGGCACCCGGACGGGGACCTGCTGATCGACGCCGGCTTCGGTGCCGACGTCGCCGCGCACATCAAGCTGCTGCCCGCCTTCGTCCGGGCGCCCTATCAGGTGGGCCGGACAGTGCGGGAGCAACTCGACGCCGCCGGCTACAGCCGCGACCGGCTGGCCGGGGTGCTGCTCACCCATTCGCACTGGGATCATTCGAGCGGCCTCGACAGCCTGCGAGGCACGCCGCTCTGGATGAATGCCGAGGAGCAGCGGTACGCCGCCGAGGACCCCGACGGCAAGGTGTTCCGCCTGGTCTCCCGTGGCTACGACATCCGCGAGTACGCCTTCCCGGACGGGCCGTATCTCGGCTTTCCGTCGAGCTACGACGTGCACGGCGACGGCTCGGTCGTCATCGTGCCCGCGCGCGGCCACACCGAGGGCTCGGTGATCGTCTTCGTGACCGGGCCGGCCGGCCGGCGGTACGCCTTCATCGGCGACCTGACCTGGCAGATCGACGGAATCCGCCGGCGGGCCGAGCGGCCGTGGCTGATGAGCAAGCTCGCCGACAGCGACCCCGGCCAGGTGCGCCGGGACCTCGACCGCATGATCGCTCTCGACGGCCTGGTGCGGATCGTCCCCGCGCACGACCTCGGCTCCTACGACGGCATCCCGCTGCTGGTACCCGAGGGCGCCGGTCGCTCCCGCTGACGACGTACGGTGCTCGCATGCCCAGCCCGCAACCGCCCGGGGACGTCGGCCCGCGTCCCACCGCCGACTCCGAGATCACCTGGCTGCTGCACCGCGCGGCCCAGCGCATGCGCGCCGCGACCGGTGACGTGGCCGAGCAGCACGGACTCACGCTGCGCGAGTACATCGTGCTGAGCGCCCTGCACAAGAGCCCGGGTCTCACCCAGGGCGAACTCGGCAAGACCCTGGGGCTCGACAAGACCACCCTGATGAGCCAGCTCGATCGGCTCGAGCGCCACGGCTTCGTCGTGCGGCACAACGACCCGCGGGACCGCCGGCTGCGCATCCCGGTGATAACCACCGACGGGGACGCTCTGCGCGCGAAGGTCGCCGCCGCCTGCGAAACCGTCGAGTCCTCGGCCCTGACCGGCCTCGACCCGGATGAGATCCAGAACCTGCGGCGGTTGCTCGTCACTGTGATCGGTGACGTGGCGGACCGCGGGTCCTGCCTGTGACCCACCAGGAGCGAAGATGGCATCCCCCCGCGCGAGTGGGGGCTGTCTTGCGGCGGGACGCCACACTCAGTCTATGGGTGAGTTACTCAATGTCACTTCGTTGGTAGTGGCCTTCGCGGCCGTCGCGTTGTCGTCCGTGCTGTCCTGGCGAGCGGTAGCGGTCGCCCGCGATGGCAATCACATCCCAGTCGTCACGGACCTGCTGGCGCCACATCGGAATCCGGACTTCATCCGGAAGGAGAGGCTGGTGCACGAGAAGCTGAAGGAGTTCGACCTGGAAGCCGGCTTCGACGCCCTGCCGGATCCTATGTGGGAGGCGGCTGTGGTCGTCTCGGAGCAGTATCAAATGCTCGGATACCTGGTGGTCTGCGGACTCGCCGATGCGGATCTGCTGGTGCACCAGGTCCGGCACGGCGCGATCCGCACCTGGGTGGCGATCGAGCCGCTCGTCCAGGCGGAAAGGCGGCTCCGCGGAGGCGAGTTCAGTTTTCTGAACTCCTTCGAGAGGTTCGTCGAGATCGCCAGGTCGGTCGACGTGCAGGTGTCCGACGTGGTGGACGGCCGGTGGCGATCCCCGGACGGGCGGTCCGCGGAGCGACGACTTCCCACAGTGACGCGAGCCGGATCGTGAAATGGCGACGGTAGGCCAGGGGTAGGCAACGGGTAGAAGATCGCTTGTGACAATCCCCGCGCAGTGACACGCTTCGACGCGTGCTTGCCGTTGAAGATCAGTCGGGAAATGTCAGCGGACCGGTGCTCATCATCGTTCTGCTGGCGGGCGGGACCATTTACCTCTTCGGTTATCTGCGGGCCGTCCTGCATCGGGCGAACCGCGATTACAAAACCACCAAAGCCGCCGTGGCGCCGCTGCGGAAATCGTTCTGGGCGGCGTGGGTCGCGGCCTTGCGGACCGGTGTTCTCGTGGCGATCGGGCTGGCCCTCATGGTGGCGTGGTTCGTCCGGGACGTGCGCCGCGCCGAGAGCGAGCCGATCCCACAGCCTTCGTCAAGCGTGTCAGTGCGGAAGTCGGCCCGCTGACCGGTGGTGGCGGCAGCGGCGTGAAGGGGCCCGTCGACCGTTCCGCCGACGTGCCGGGCTCCGTCGAAGGTCGCCGCCGCCGGCGCCTGAACGTCGATGAACGACACTTCCCGTCGGCGAACGTGGCATGGGAGAAGTCGATCGTGCTGCCGGTCAGCACGGCATGGTCGAAGGTGACGGACTGGCCGGCGCTGTCCAGCACCGCGCCCTCGGCGGCCTCGCCGTGGCGCTGCTTGCGGTAGGCGACGGTCAGCGCGACGACCGCGCCGACACCGCCCCCCGTGGCCAGGACGAGCTTGATGCTGTCCAGCCGTTCGGCGGCCGTGAGCGGGCGGACGGCCGCCGGCGCCGTGGGGTTCGGCTTGCCGAGGGCGGCCCACAGCAGCACGCCGCGCAGCACGGCGAGGGTGGTCCCCGATGTCAGCAGCAGAGCGACGTGTCCGAGCAGCGACCGCGGTCAGATCGTGAAAGGGTCCGCGCCTTCCGGCTGAGATTCACGAGCGCCAGCATGGCGATCCGGCAGTGATTCGGGGTACCCGTGGCTGCGGGCAGCGCTGCCCGCAGTACGGTGGATCAGCGGCAGGTGACGGAGGAGGCTCGGGTGGCTGAGGCCACGGTTGACCGGCGCAGGCGCGTCCCGCGTACCGATGCGGTCCTGGCCGACCCCCGGCTCGTCGACGCCGCCGCCCGGCTCGGCCGGGCGCCCGTCAAAGCCGCCGTCGTCGCCGCCCAGCAGCGCGTCCGTGCCGGTGAGCTCGACCCCGCCGACGTGGCCGCCGCGGCCTTCGCCGCCCTTCCGGAAACGGCCGGCGGCCTGCGGACCGTCCTCAACGCCACCGGCGTCATCCTGCACACCAACCTGGGCCGGGCCGCCCTCTCCCCGGCCGCGCTCGCCGCCGTCGCCGCGGCCGGCGCGCACACCGACGTCGAGCTCGACCTGGCCACCGGCGTCCGGGCCCGCCGCGGGCGCACCGCGCTGGCCGCCCTGGCCGCGGCCGTCCCCGCCGCCGGGGAGGTGCACGTCGTCAACAACGGCGCCGCCGCGCTCGTGCTCACCGCCACCGCCCTCGCCGCCGGCCAGGAGATCGTCGTCAGCCGGGGTGAGCTCGTCGAGATCGGCGACGGCTTCCGGCTGCCCGACCTGCTCGAGTCGACCGGCGCGCGGCTGCGGGAGGTCGGCACCACCAACCGCACCGCGCTCGCCGACTACGCCGCCGCGATCGGGCCGCGGACCGGCTTCATCCTCAAAGTGCACCCCTCCAACTTCGTGGTCCGCGGCTTCACCAGGGCCGTCGACGTCAGCGAGCTGACCGGGCTCGGCGTGCCGGTCGTCGCCGACATCGGGTCCGGGCTGCTCGCGCCGGATCCGCTGCTGCCGGACGAGCCCGATGCCGCCACCACCCTGCGCGCGGGCGCGGACCTGGTGATCGCCAGCGGGGACAAGCTGCTCGGCGGCCCACAGGCCGGGTTGCTGCTCGGCGCCGCCGGGCTGATCGAGCAGCTGCGCCGGCACCCGCTCGCCCGGGCTCTGCGGGTGGACAAGCTCACGCTCGCCGCTCTGCAAGCGACGCTGACCGGGCCGACGACCCCCACCTGGCAGGCGCTGCGCTACGACCTCGGCACGCTGCGGGCCCGCACCGAGCGGGTGCGGGACCAGCTGGCCGGGGTCGAGCTGGTCGAATCGGTCGCGGTGGTCGGTGGCGGTGGGGCGCCCGAGCTCGAGCTCCCGTCGTGGGCGCTGTCACTGCCCGACCGGTACGCCGCACCGCTGCGGCTCGGTGCCACCCCGGTCGTCGGCCGGGTCGAACGGGGACGCCTCCTGCTGGACCTGCGCTGCGTCCCCGAGGAGCGCGACCCCGACCTGACCCTGGCGATCCGGACCGCGCTCGGACCCGCCGCCCGCGCGCCGGAGAAGGCCGCCGCGGCCGGCACGCCGGGCGAGGCAGCGCGCCGGGACACCGGGGGCCGCTGATGCACGTGCTCGCCACCGCCGGGCACGTCGACCACGGCAAGTCCACCCTGGTCCGCGCCCTCACCGGGATGGAGCCCGACCGCTGGGCCGAGGAACGCCGCCGCGGCATGACCATCGACCTCGGGTTCGCCTGGACCTCGCTGCCCTCGGGCGCCACGGTCGCGTTCGTCGACGTGCCCGGCCATGAGCGCTTCGTCGGCAACATGCTCGCCGGTGTCGGCCCGGTGCCGGCCGCCGTCCTGGTCGTCGCCGCGGACGAGGGCTGGCGGGCCCAGTCGGCCGAGCATCTGGCCGCGCTCGACGCCCTCGACGTACGGCACGGCCTGCTCGTCGTCACCCGCAGCGACCTCGCCGATCCTGCACCCGCGATCGAGCACGCCCGCGCCGAGATCGCCGGGACGTCGCTCGGCACCGTCGAGGCCGTGGCGGTCAGCGGTGTCACCGGCGCCGGGCTCGACGAGTTGCGGGCCGCGCTGGACCGGCTCGTCGCCCGGCTGCCCGCACCCGACCCGGCGGCCGCCGTACGGCTGTGGATCGACCGCTCGTTCACCGTCAAGGGCGCCGGCACCGTCGTCACCGGCACGCTCGGCGCCGGGGAGCTGCGCGTCGGCGACGAGCTGGAGCTGACCGGCGCCCACCGGCCGGTCCGGGTCCGCGGGCTGCAGAGCCTCGGTGCCGCAGCCGTTCGGGTCGGTGCGGTCGCGCGGGTGGCGATCAACCTGCGCGGCGTCGACAAGGACACCATCGGCCGCGGTCAGGCGCTGCTCACCCCCGGCCGGTTCCGGCTCACCGACCTGATCGACGTCCGCGTGCACGGCGATCCCGTGGCCGACCTGCCCGCCACCGTCACCCTGCACACCGGTTCCGCCGCCGTGTCCGCCCGGGTCCGTCCGCTGGGCGCGGACACCGCCCGGCTGCGGCTGCACACGCCGCTGCCGCTGCGGATCGGGGACCGGGCTCTGCTGCGCGATCCCGGCCGGCACCACGTGGCGGGGGGAGTGACCGTGCTCGACGTCGTACCTCCGGGCCTGTCCCGGCGCGGCGCGGCCGCGACCCGGGCCGCCCAGCTGGCGACCATGTCCGGGCCCGACCTGGCCGGTGAGCTGCACCGTCGTCTCCTGGTACGCCGGGCCGACCTGCTCCGGATGGGCGTCGGCGACCCCGGGGACCCGGTCGCCGGCGACTGGCTGGCCGACCCGGCGCACTGGGCCCGGCTGGGGGAGCAGCTGGTGCGGGAGGTGGCCCGGCACGCTGCCGAGCATCCGCTGGAGCCCGGTGCCCCCGTCGAGGCCCTGCGGCACCGGCTCGGCCTGCCGGACCGGGTCCTGGTCGAGGCGCTCGTGCGGCCGCCGCTGGTCACCCGGCGCGGACGGGTCTCCGCCGGTGCCGCCGACGTGCCGGCCGAGCTGGTCACGGCGGTGGAGCGGGCCTTCGACGGGTTGGGCGACCGGCCGTTCGCGGCGCCGGACGCGTACCGGTTGAGCGAGCTCGGGCTCGGCACCCGGCAGCTCGGCGCGGCCGTCCGCGCGGGTCTGGTGGTGCAGCTGGCCGACAATGTCATCCTGCGGGCCGACGCGCCGCGGCGGGCGGCGCAGGTGCTGGCCGGGCTGCCCGGCCCGTTCACGGTCAGCGAGGCCCGGCGGGCTCTGGACACGAGCCGCCGGGTCGCCGTTCCGCTGCTGGAGCTGTTCGACACCACCGGCGTCACCCGGCACCTGCCGGACGACCGCCGGGTCGTCGAGCCCGGCTGAGCTACTCGGGCCGGACGGCCGCTGTGTCGCCCGAGACGGCGTCGACGTCGTAGCCCGCGCGCCGCACCTCGGCGTCGTTCGCGTCCGCCTCCGGGTCGTCGTCCGACCCGAAGTCGACGCCGTCGTCCGGCCCGCCGGTGATGTTCTCGCCGGGCGGGCGCATCGAGGCCGCGTGGGCCGGCGTTCCGTCGGGCTCGTCGGTGGCGCCGCGGTCGGTAACGTGATCGGTCATGCCCTCGGCGTTCCCGCCGGTGACCGGGTCAAACCCGGGCCGGACAAAGGTCACCGGGGCGGACCGGGATCAGACCACCAGCAGGCCGAGCCGCGAGCCGGAGTGGCGCAGGGCCGACATGGCCAGGCCCAGCGGCAGCCGGCCCGGGACCCCGGCGGCCGCGTGCCGGGCCCGCAGCACTTGCGAGGCGTGGCTGGTCGGCAACGGCAGCAACGGATACCGGCCCAGCGCCTGGCGGTTGAAGTGCGTCCGGTGCTCCCCGAAGTGGGCGACGGCCCGCCACTGCGCGGCCGCGGCATGGACATCGCAGACGGTCCCCGGCGGCTCGGGCAGGATGGTCACCGCGGCGAACGGGCCACTGCCGGCCAGCCACCATTCGGCGCCGTCGACGGCGGTCCGGGCCGACGACTCGCACCAGTACGGCACCAGCCCCGACCGCAGCACCCGCCACGGATCGATCAGCCGTCCCGTCTCCACCACGCACTCGTCCCCGCCGCGTCCGGCAGCCCGCAGCCAGGACCGGTACAGATCAGCCACGCAGGCGCTGAGCACCTCCGGCCCGGGATAGAGCACCCGGTGCACCGGCCGGTCCAGGGTCGCCGACAGCCGCCGCAGGTCACGGTCGAACTCCGGCTCACCGGCGGTCTCGGCGTACCGCGGCGGGGTGTCCAGATACGGCGTCGACCACCGGTCGCCGCCGACACTCTCCATCAGCCGCCGGAACGACGGGTTGTCCAGCGTCTGGTCCTCGTGCCGCATCCCGCCCGCCGGCCGGCCGAGCTGGAAACTGTGCCGGTCGGTCAGCTCCAGCACCGGCCAGGTCCGGGTGTCCCGCAGCAGCAGGGCGGTGCCCCCGGGCTCCGGACCGGACCCCAGGAAATCCCGGTACGCCGTGGGCAGCCGTCGCCAGCGCACGTGCAACGTCACTGTCGAACCGCACAGCCGGCCCCGCCCGATCGGGTCGTGCACCTGGCGTACGGTCACGTCCGGATCGGCCGCCAGCATCAGATCGGCGAGCTTGGCACCCCACTCCATCGCCCCGGTCCAGTCACCGACGTCGCCGCCCGGCCACGGCACGGTGAGGGTGAAGCCGGTCGGCAACCAGGGCGCGCCCAGGGCCGCGGCCAGATGCGCCGCACCCCCGTGCGCCGACCCGAGGACCACCGCCGGGTACGGCCCGGCCGGATAGTGCCCGATGATCCACGAAGCCACCGCACCGGCGTCCACCCGGTCCACCAGCTCCGGCGGTACGGCCTCGGCGCAGTCCTCGAACGCCAGCGCGGGCCCGCGCAGCTCCGCCGGCAGGCCACCCCGCCGGCCCAGCACCGGCACCCGGTCCAGGTCCTCGCAGCCACGCTGCCGCAAGGCCCGCGAGACCGCCTCCAGCAACGGCCGCTCGGGCCCGTCCGGGGCGACGGTGTGAGCGGCGGCCAGAGTGGGTTTCGCCGGGGACTCCGTCACGGCGAGGCTCCTTCGGGTAGGGGCGGCGGCACGACGGGAACTGCCGGCGCACGCGGCCGGATACCCTGGTCGCCCCGGATCATTCGGCCGCCCCGCGCCAATCGCCGGACCGACCGGGTCAGCCGTCCACGGTGAGCCGGGAGACCTCGGTCAGGACCGCCCGGATGTCGCCGGTGCGGCGCAGGATGCGGCGCTGTCGTTCGGCGCCGGTGCCCTCGCGGCGCAACCGCTGTAGTCCGGCGCGGACCTCGGCCAGGTCGCCGTGACTCTCCAGGGCCGGCGTGACGGTGCCGACGAGGTCCTCGACCAGTTCCCAGGCCGGCCGAGCGGTGCCGCGGACCGGGTCCAGCAGGGTGCTCCCGACGCCGGCGTGGGCGGCGTTCCAGTGCGCGGCCCGGACGAGGTGGTCCGGGACGCCGGGCGCCGGTACGCCCGCCGTGATCTGCTCGACGGCGGTGGCGACCAGGGCCCGGACCAGGCCGGCGACCAGGACAGTGTCGTCGACGGTCAGGCAGGTGTCGCCGACGCGTACCTCCACCGTGGGCCAGGCCGCGGACGGGCGGGCGTACCAGAGCACCATGCTCTCGTCGAGCATCACGCCGGAGGCGACCATGGTCCGGACCGTACGGTCGTACTCCTCGCCCGACGCCAGCAGCGGCGACGGTCCCAGGCTGGGCCACCGTTCCAGCTGGATCGAACGCCAGCTCGCATGCCCGGTGTCGGCGCCCTCGAACAGCGGTGAGTTCACCGTCAGGGCCTGGACCACGGGCAGCCACACCCGCAGGTGGTTGCCCACCTGGATGGCCAGTTCCCGGTCCGGCACCCCGACGTGCACGTGGCAGCCGCACACCGCGGGGTCGTGGGCGATCGGGCCGTAGTGCCGGCCGATCGCCTGGAACCGCGGGTTGTCGGTCACCGTGCGCTGCGGGTCGGTGATCGGTGTGGCCCCGATCGCGGCCAGCGCGGCGCCCGTGGCGGCGGCCGACTCGGCGGCGGCCCGGCGCAGCCCGACCAGCTGCGCGCGTACCTCGGCCAGCTCGGTGCAGACGCCGGTGACCATCTCCACCATGCTGTGCCGCACCTCCAGCCGGCTCTGCGCGCGGGCGTCGTCGCCGAGCCCGGCCAGCACCTTCTCGGCCGCCGGGGAGTTCTCCCCGGTGACCGGGTCCAGCAGCAGGAACTCTTCTTCCACACCCAGGGTCATGGGCATCAGGGAACCACCGTTCCGAGGGTCGGCACTCGCGGATCAGCCCGGGCGCACGGCGGTGAGGACGACGACGGCGAGGCGCTCCGCGTGCGCGTACGCCGGCCCGTCCAGCTCCTCGCCGTAGACATCCGGGTCCACCTCACGATAGGACCAGGTCAGGTCCGTGCCGGCCAGATGATCGGCGGCGGCCGCCTCGAACGGGTCCTGCCCGTCCACGATGCCGGTCCCACTGAACAGCACCAGGGAACCGCCGGGCCTGAGCCGTTTGGCCGCCGCGTCGATGATCGCCAGGGACAGGTCGTGCCCGTGCTCGCCGCCACCGTCGCGGTAGGCCCGGCCGGCCGGATCGATCATGAACGGCGGGTTCGAGACGATCAGGTCGAAGTCGCCGTCGACGTCGTCGAGCAGGTCACTGCGGCACGGCCGTACCCCGGGGGTCCCGGCCAGTCCGGTGTTGACCCGGGCGAAGCGCAACGCCGCGTCGTTGATGTCGACCGCCAGGACCTCGGCCTCCGGCGCGCGCTTGGCGACGGTGATCGCCCCGGCTCCGGTGCCGCAACCGATGTCCACCGCGCGGCGGACGGGCCGCTCGCGGGCCACGACGTGGGCCGCCGCGGCGTCGGCCATCCGGTAGGTGTCCGGGCCGAAGAAGACCGAGTCGGCCGCGGTGGTCGGGAAGGCCGAGTGCACGAACAGCTCCCCGTCGTACGAGGAGAAGCGGACCGAGCTGCGCCAGGTGTCACCGTCGCGGTCCAGCACACCGGCCGCGTCCATCAGCTCGACCAGCTCGTCGGGCAGCACGCCGGGGCCGAACGGACGGCTCCACCCGAACACGTCCCGCGCGTTCCGGGCCCGGGCGTTCCCCGGGCGGTCGTTGACCCGCTGATGGGTGGCCGGCGTGACGGTGGTGAAGCTGTGGCCGCTGTCCTTGAGGAGGGTTCCGAGTTGCCGTAGTGCGTGGTCGGCGGCGACGTCCCTGGTCGCCACGGCAGCCGTCGTGTCGGTCATGGTCATGGCGGGCGATTGCCCCGCGACGGCCGGGTCATTCGTACCGAAATCGTGCGCCGGCCCAACGAGCATCCCGGGCAATGGTGACGGCAGGTGCGATGACCTGACTCTCTACGACAGTTCGGGCACTGTGCCATTGCCGCCCCGGGCATCGACCACCACGATCGTCGTCGCCAGCGAAGCAGCCCCGGGGAAGGACACCACGACACGTGCAGCCAGACTCCACCGCGAACGGAGCGGGCCTGGACGAGCCCGCCACCGTCGACCTCAGTGGCCGGTGCGTCGGCAACTCGTACATCCTGATCTGCCCCGTCGGCCAGGGCGCGACCGGCACGGTATGGCGCGGCATCGAGCGGACCTCCGGCGAACAGGTCGCGGTCAAGCTGCTGCACGAGGGCCTGTTGCGCCAGCCGAAACTGGTCACCCGCTTCGTGCAGGAGCGCACGATCCTGATGATGGTGCGCCACGAGCACATCGTCGGCGTCCGTGACCTGTTCAGCGCGGGCGAGTCGCTCGGCCTGGTGATGGACTTCGTCGCCGGCGGCAGTCTGCGCGAGCGGCTCCGCTCCGCCGGCACCCTGGCCCCCGCCGAGGCGGCCCGGTTGCTGGCCCAGGTGGCGGCGGCGCTGGCCGAGGCGCACACCCTCGGGGTCGTGCACCGCGACGTGAAGCCGGACAACATCCTGCTCCAGATCGTGGACGGCCGCGCCGACGCGCGGCTCACCGACTTCGGCATCGCCCGGGTCGTCGACGCGGCCGGCCTCACCACCCCGCACGCGATCATCGGTACGCCGCACTACATGGCCCCCGAGGTGATCAGCGGGGCCGACGCGGGCCCGGCCGCCGACGTGTACGCGGTCGGCGTGGTCCTCTACGAACTGCTCACCGGGCACACGCCGTACACGGGTGAGCCGCTCGCCGTGCTCCGCCACCACCTGGACGACGTGGTGGCGCGCCCGCCCGGCGTGTCCGACCCGGCCTGGGCGGTGATCGAGTCCTGCCTCGACAAGGACCCGGACCGCCGTCCGGCCGGCGACGAACTGGCCCCGATCCTGCGGGACCTGGCCCGGATCACCGCCCGCGAGCCCGCCCTGCCCGCACCCCTGGAAGCCCCCGAGCCGCCGCTGCCCAGTCCGGCCGTACGCGCGACCCCACCGCGCCGGGACGCCACTCCGCGCCGCCGCCCGCCGAACCGCCCCCGCAGCTGGGTGTGGGGCCGTTCGGCGGCGATCGTCGCCCTGGTCGCCGGGGCCCTGGCGGTCTCGGGCGTCGGCGGCTACACGGTCTGGAAGTCCAGCGACACCGCTGCGGCGCGCACCAGCGCCGGCGCGGCGCCCGAGAAAGGCCTGGGTGCCGGGCCGAGTTTCGCGGCGCAGCCGGCGCCACCGGGGGTCCAGACCTCTCAGAACCCGGCGTACGGCGGCAGCGTGCCGGGCGGCGGCGGGGCGCAGCCGACCGGTACGGCCGAAGTTCCGGCTCCGGCGTCGCGGGGCCGACGGGCCGGCGCCTCGATCGGCGTGTCCGCGGGCCCGGCGGCGGTCGGGGCGTCCGCGGGACCCGGCGGGGCACAGGCGGAGGCCACCTTCGGGCCGTGGCAGTGCGGCGACGAACTGGACTGGGACATCGGCCACCCGGTGCTGGCCCAGCCGTGCCACGCCGTCGGCGGAGCGATCAGGGTGGTCGGTCACATGCAGGCGGGACCGGGTGTCCAGGCCGACATCTCGCTGTCGGTCCGGGACGTGGCCACGGGCGAGGTGGCCGCGGGGCCCTACACCTGCAAGGCGATGATGTTCACGGACTTCGCGCCGGAACACACCTGCGGGCCGGTCGACCTGAAGGCGCCGCGCGGCCGCCGCTACGTGGTGGTGGAGTCCTGGGAGTACACCGGCCGGTTCCTGCTGCCGGGCGGCCGCGCGGAGGGCCGCGAGTTCACCTGGTGACGCGGAATTGTCGGGGGTGCCTTCTAGGGTCTCCGGCATGGCTGAACGCAGGAACGGCACCGCGGCACCCGGGACGCACAGCGTCGTGCGCACCCAGGAGTGGGACGAGGGCGTCGGCGACGAGAAGAGACACGAGCGCGTCGCCTTCGTCGACCTCGACCTGTGCGAGACGACGCTGCAGGCCGTCGAGTTCCAGGAGTGCACCTTCCGCGACGTGCGGTTCAACTGCTCGGTCCAGACCGACGTCGCGTTCGTCAACTGCACCTTCACCAACTGCTCGTTCTTCGACGCCACGTTCACCCGGTGCAAGCTCGTGGGCAGCATGTTCGACCGCTGCACGTACGACATCATGACGGTCGAGGACGGCGACTGGTCCTTCGTCGGACTGCCCCGGGCGACCCTGGGCACGGCCACCTTCACCGGGGTCCGGATGCGTGAGGCCGACCTGACCGGGGCCCGCTGCCAGGGCGCGACCTTCCGCGGCGTCGACCTGTCCGGCGCCTCGCTGCGCGGCGCCGATCTCACCCGCGCCGACCTGCGCGGCACCGACCTGTCCGCGCTGGATCCGGCGACGACCGAGATCCGCCACGCGATCATCACGGTGGACCAGGCGGTGGTCGTCGCGATGGCACTGGGCCTCGACGTCCGCCCGGCCTGATGCCGTCCCTGGCCGGCGGGGTCAGCGGTCGGTCAGTGCCGGGGGAGGGGTGAACCGATCGCCGTAGGTTTTGGCCAGTTCGGTGGCGCGCGCGGCGAAACCCGCCGGCCCGCCCGCGTACTGCTGGACGTAGCGCAGCACCCCACCGGTCCAGGCCGGGAAGCCGATGCCGAGCAGCGAGCCGATGTCACCGTCGATCGCCGAGCGCAGCACGCCCTCGTCGCGGCAGCGCAACGCGTCCAGCGACTCGGCGAACATCATTCGTTCCTGCAGGTCGATCAGCGGGACGGCCCGGCCCTCAGCGGTGGTCAGGCGGGCGAGGCCGCGCCACAGCTTGCCCCGGCTGCCGTTGTCGTAGTCGTAGAAGCCGCGGCCCGCGGCCCGTCCGGGACGGTCGTGCTCGTCCAGCATCCGGTCGACCACGGCGTGCGCCGGCAGCACCGGGAAGTTCCCGTCCGCGGCCGCCTCGAACTGGCGCCGGATGCGCCGGATCAGCGTCAGCGACACCTCGTCGGCCAGCGCCAGCGGTCCGGTCGGATAGCCCGCCTGCAGCGCCGCCTGCTCGATCGACGGCGCCGGAACGCCCTCGGCCAGCATGCTGATCGCCTCGTCCAGGAAGCGCCCGATGACCCGGCTGGTGAAGAAGCCCCGGCCGTCGTTGACCACGATCGGCGTCTTGCCGATGCGCCGGCCCAGATCGAAGGCCCGGGCCAGGGCGGCGTCGCCGGTCTGCTGCCCGACCACGATCTCCAGCAGTGGCATCCGGTCCACCGGGGAGAAGAAGTGCATGCCGATGAAGTCCGCCGGGCGCCTCACCCCGTCGGCCAGGCCGGTGATCGGCAGCGTGGAGGTGTTCGAGGCGAGCAGCGCGTCCGGCGCCAGCACCGGTTCGACCTCGGCGAAGACCGCGTGCTTGAGGGCGGGGTCCTCGAAGACGGCCTCGATGACGGCGTCACAGCCGGCCAGCGCGGCCACGTCGACCGTGGCGGTGATCCGGGCCAGCACGGCGGCGGCCCGCTCCGCGTCCAGCCGGCCCTTACCCACCTCGCGGCCGAGCAGCTTCTCGGCGTGCGCGCGACCCCGCCGCGCGGCCTCCTCGGTGACGTCCTTGAGGACGACGGGCAGGCCGGCGCGGGCGCACGCGTACGCGATCCCGGCGCCCATCATGCCCGCACCCAGCACCGCCACCCGGGTCACCGGCGCGACCTCGACCGCGGGCCGGCTCGCACCGTCGTTGACCGCCTTCAGGTCGAAGAAGAACGCCCCGATCATGTTCTTGGCGATCTGCCCGGTCAGCAGCGAGACCAGGTGGCGGGTCTCCACCGTCAGCGCGGTGTCCAGGTCCACCTGGGTGCCCTCGACCGCGGCGGCCAGGATCGCCTCGGGCGCCGGCCGGCGGCCCTTCAGCTGCTTGCGCAGATTCGCCGGGTACGCCGGCAGCTGTGCGGCCAGCTCACGGCCACCGCCGGGGATCCGGTAGCCGGGCCGGTCCCAGGGCTGGGCCGCGTCGGGGTGCGCGGCGATCCAGGCCCGCGCCCGGGCCAGCATCTCCTCGGCGGTGTCCACGACGTCGTCCACCAGACCGGCGGCCCGGGCGGCGGCGGGGCGCAACTGCCGCCCGGTCAGCAGGATGGTGGTCAGGGCGTCGGCCAGCCCCAGCATCCGTACGGTCCGGGTCACGCCGCCCGCACCCGGCAGCAGTCCGAGGGTGACCTCCGGGAAGCCGATCCGCGAGCCGGGCGCGTCCAGCGCGATCCGGTGATGGCAGGCCAGTGCCATCTCCAGCCCGCCACCCAGCGCGGAGCCGTTGATCGCCGCCACCACCGGGCGGCCGAGTTGCTCCAGCCGGCGCAGGTCCGCCTTGATCGTGGTGAGCAGCGCGGTCAGCGCCGGCGCGTCGGCCGGGGTCGCCTTGATCATCTCGGGCAGGTCCCCGCCGGCGAAGAAGGTCCGCTTGGCGCTGGTGACGATGACCCCGGTGATCTCGTCGCGCTCGGCCTCGAGCCGGTCGACCGCCGCGGTCATCGAGGCCGCGTAGGCCCGGTTCATGGTGTTGGCCGACTGGTCCGGGTCGTCCAGCGTCAGCGTGACGACGCCGCCGGGATCACGGTCGTAGCGGATGGTGCCGGTCATGAGCACCTCTCGATGATCGTGGCGACGCCCATGCCGCCGCCGATGCACAGGGTGACCAGGGCGCGGTGCCGGTCCCGGCGTTCCAGCTCGTCCAGCGCGGTGCCGAGCAGCATGGCGCCGGTGGCCCCGAGCGGATGTCCCAGCGCGATCGCACCGCCGTTCACGTTCACCTGCTCGGGATCCAGCCCCAGCTCGCGGATGTACGTGAGCACCACCGCCGCGAACGCCTCGTTGATCTCGAAGAGGTCGATGTCCTCGACGCCGAGCCCGGCGGTGGCCAGCGCCTTGCGGGTGGCCGGGATCGGCCCGGTGAGCATCAGCGTCGGATCGGCCCCGCTGACCGCCGCGGCGACGATCCGCCCGCGCGGCGTCAGCCCGAGCTCCCGCCCGACGGTGTCGGAGCCGATCAGCACCAGCGCCGCACCGTCCACGATCCCGGAGGAGTTCCCGGCGTGGTGCACATGGTCGATCTCCTCCAGCCAGTGGAACTTCTGCAACGCCACCGCGTCGAAGCCGCCCGCCGCGCCGACACCGGCGAAGGACGGGCTGAGCGCGGCGAGACCTTCCCGGGTCGTGTCGGGCCGCAGATGCTCGTCCGCGGCGAGGATCACCCCACCGGTACGGTCCCGCACCGGCACAACCGAGCGGGTGAAGTGCCCTCCGGCCCACGCCTTGGCCGCCCGCTCCTGCGACCGCAGCGCGTACGCGTCCACGTCGTCCCGGCTGAAGCCCTCCAGGGTGGCGATGAGGTCGGCGCTGACGCCCTGCGGCACGAAGGAGGTGGCCAGTGCGGTCTCCGGGTCCATCGCCCAGGCGCCGCCGTCGGAGCCCATCGGCACCCGCGACATCGACTCGACGCCACCGGCCAGCAGCAGCTGGTCCCACCCCGACCGGACCTTCGCCGCGGCGATGTTGACGGCCTCCAGCCCCGAGGCGCAGAAGCGGTTGAGCTGGACCCCGCCGACGTGGTCGGGCAGACCCGCCAGCAACGCCGCCGCCCGGGGCAGGTCACCGCCCTGCTCACCGATCGGCGTGACGATGCCCATGACGAGGTCGTCGAGCCGGTCGGTGTCGAGGCCGGGCAGCCGTTCCCGCAAGGCGCCGATGAGCCCGACGGTCAACGAGATCGGCTTGACGCCGTGCAGCGAACCGGTGGCCCGCCCCTTGCCCCGCGGCGTCCGCACCGCGTCGAAGACGTACGCCTGACCGTCAGAGCGCACGAGCGATCAGCTCCTTCATGATCTCGTTGGTCCCGCCGTAGATCTTCTGGGCGCGGGCGTCGGCGTACATCTGGGCGATCGGGTATTCGGTCGTGTAGCCGTAGCCGCCGAACAGCTGCAGGCACCGGTCCACCACCTCACACTGCCCGTCGGTGAGCCAGTACTTGGCCATCGCGGCGGTGGCGACATCAAGTTCACCGCGGACATGCTGGGCGATGCAGTCGTCGAGAAAAACCCGGCTGACCCGGGTACGGGTGGCGCACTCGGCGAGGACCATGCGGGTGTTCTGATGCCCGATGAGCGGCTTGCCGAAAGCGGTGCGCTCCTTGACGTAGGCGACGGTGAGGTCGATCGCGCGTTCCATGGCGGCGACCGCGCCGATGCCGATGACCAGGCGCTCCTGGGGGAGCTGGCCCATGAGCTGGGCGAAGCCGAGACCTTCGGTGCCGCCGAGGAGGTTGGTGGCCGGGACCCGGAAGTCGTCGAAGAACAGCTCGGCGGTGTCGTTGCCCTTGAGGCCGATCTTGGAGAGCAGCCGGCCCCGCCGGAAGCCGGCCCGGTCCGGCCCTGACTCGTCGCGCTCGTGCACCTCACAGACCAGGAGGGAGACGCCGGCGGCGCGCTGCGACGGGTCGGTCTTGGCGGCCAGGATGACGATGTCGGCCAGGCCGCCGTTGCTGATGAAGGTCTTGGCACCGGTGATCACGTAGTCGTCGCCGTCGCGGATGGCCCGGGTGCGCATGGCTTGCAGGTCCGAGCCGCCGTCCGGTTCCGTCATGGCGATCGCGCCGACCAGGGTGCCCGCGCAGAGGCCGGGCAGCCAGCGCTGCTTCTGCTCCTCGGTGCCGTAGGCGACCAGGTAGCCGGTGACGATGCCGCTGTGGACAGCCAGCCCGAGACTGCTGTCGCCCGAGCGCATCTGCTCGTCGAGCAGCACCGCCTCGTGGGTGAAGTTGCCGCCTCCGCCGCCGTACTCGACCGGCACCGAGAGGCCGAGCAGACCCAGGTCACCGGCCTTGCGGTAGTGCTCGCGGTCGGGGTGGCCCTGGGCGAGCACCCGGTCGGCGTGCGGCCGGACCTCCTTGGCGAAGAAGGCCCGGACCAGCTCAGCGAGCTCGTCGTGTTCCGGCTCGCGCCACGGTGAGGCTCCCATGACTCCACCCTGGCCAGTTATTGGCGCACTGTCAATAGCTCGGCGCAGCGGGCCGGGTCGTCGGCGAACGGCAGGTGCCCGCAGCCGGGCAGCAGGACGTGCCGGGCGGCGGGCAGCTCTTCGCGGGCCCGGGCGGCCTGGCGATGGTGCGGCAGGACCAGGTCACGCGTACCCCAGGCGACCGTGACCGGAATGCCGGTGAGGGCCCCGGGGTCGGCGCCGACCGGCAGTCGCCAGACGCCGAAGGCGCGTCGCGCGGCGGCGAAGCCCAGCGCGTGCGACAGGGCCCGCGCCGAGCCGAGGCAGTCCTCGGGCGACAGCCGGCTCGGGTGGCCGTGGAAGATTCCGCAGAGGGCGACGCGGCCGGCCCGGGTGGCGAAGATGCGGGGGAGGGCGGGCGCGAGGGCGGTGCTCAGGACGCGGGCGCCGCCGACCACGGCCTGGCACCAGCGGCGGCCGGCGGGACCCCAGAATCCGACGGGGGCGAACGCGGTGACGGCCGACGCCCGGCCGCGCCGGCCGAGTTCCAGGGCGATGCCGCCGCCGAGGGAGCTGCCGGCCAGCTCGGGCCGGTCGAGGCCGAGCTCGTCGAGGAACGCGGCGACCAGGTCGGCGAGGTGCCCGACCGACCCGGGAACGCGTACGGCTTCGAAGCCCACGGGGCCGTCGTCCGCTGCCGGGTTGTCGGTGAAGGCGCGCGTTGCGGGGCTGGGCGTCGGAGGGCTGACTGTCGCAGGGTCGGGCGTTGCCGGGTCCGTCGTCGTGAGACCGGACGTTGCGCGGCCGGGCGTTCCGGCCCTGTGGGGTGGGCGCGGGTCGGTGGGTGGCGGCCAGAGTGGGGATTCGCCGAAGCCCGGAAGGTCGATGGCGATCACTTCGCGATGGCGGGCCAGCTCCGCGATCAGCGGTTCCCAGACCTGGCGCCGGCTGCCCAACCCGTGGATCAGGACCAGCGGGGGCCCGCTGCCGCGACGCTCATGAGCCAGCATCACCCGCACCTCTTATTGACAGCCCGACAATAACGGTGCCACGGTAACTCATGGCGTACGACTACGACGTCCTGATCATCGGCTCCGGCTTCGGTGGGGCTGTCACCGCGCTGCGGCTGACCGAGAAGGGCTATCGGGTCGGCGTCCTCGAAGCCGGCCGGCGTTTCACCGACGAGCAGTTCGCCAGGACTTCCTGGCGGCTGCGGGACTACGTCTACGCCCCCGCGCTCGGCTGCTACGGCATTCTGCGGCTGACCCTGCTCCGCGACGTGCTGGTCATGTCCGGCGCCGGGGTCGGTGGCGGTTCGCTGGGGTACGCCAACACGCTCTACGAGCCGCCCGACGCGTTCTTCGGCGATCCGCAGTGGGCGTCGGTCACCGACTGGAAGGCTGAGCTCGCGCCCTACTACGACCAGGCGAAGCGGATGCTCGGCGTGGTCACCAACCCCGTCGAGACGTTCGCCGACGTCACGCTGCGAGCCGTTGCCGAGGATCTCGGCGTCGGGCACACGTACCGGCGTACCCCCGTGGGGGTGCTCTTCGGTGAGCGGCCCGGCGCCGCCGTGCCGGATCCGTTCTTCGGCGGGGCCGGGCCGGCCCGCCGGACCTGCACCTCGTGCGGCGCCTGCATGACCGGCTGCCGGGTCGGCGCGAAGAACACGGTGGTCAAGAACTACCTGCACCTGGCCGAGGCGGCGGGCGCGGTGGTGCACCCGCTGACCACGGTGGTCGCGGTCCGGCCACGGCCCGGCGGCGGGTACGACATCGACACGCGCGCCACCGGCAGCCCACGCCGGCGCACCCGCCGCTTCACCGCGGCGCAGGTGGTCTTCGCCGCCGGCGCGCTCGGCACCCAGCGCCTGCTGCACCGAATGCGCGACCGTGGCCTGCTGCCCGCGATCTCACCCCGGCTCGGCGAACTGAGCCGCACCAACTCCGAGTCCATCCTGGGCGCCCGCACCCGCCGCCGCGACCTCGACGTGAGCCGCGGCGTCGCCATCACCTCATCCATCCACCCGGACCCGGTCACCCACGTCGAACCGGTCCGCTACGGTCGCGGCAGCAACCTGCTCGCGCTGCTCGCGACCGTGCTGGTGGACGACACCGGCGGGGGACGGCGCTGGGTGGCCGGCCTGCGCCAGCTCGCCCGCGGCTGGCGCGACCTGCGGCTGCTCGCGGTACCCCGGCGCTGGTCGCAGCAGACGATCGTACTGCTGGCGATGCAGCCGCTGGACAACTCGGTCACTGTGCACACCGCCCGGTCGGCGCTCGGCCGGCGGCGGCTGACCACCCGGCCCGGCGTCGGCTCGCCGAACCCGGCCTGGGTGCCGGCCGCGCACGACGTCGCCCGCCGCGTCGCCGAGAAGATCGACGGGGTGCCGCTGGGTGCGGTGACCGAGCTGATCGGCCGGCCGGTGACCGGCCACTTCATCGGCGGCTGCGCCATCGGCGCCGGCCCGGCGACGGGGGTGGTCGATCCCTACCAACGCCTGTACGGACACCCGGGCCTGCACGTGATCGACGGGTCGGTGGTCGCGGCCAATCTGGGGGTCAATCCCTCGCTGACCATCACGGCGCTGGCGGAACGGGCGGTGGCGCTGTGGCCGAACGTGGGGGAGGCGGATCCGCGGCCGGCGGTGGGGGCGCCTTATGTGCGGGTGGCTCCGGTCGCGCCGCGGCATCCCGCTGTTCCCGCTTCGGCTCCGGCGGCGCTGCGCTTGGGGTGAGTGCCGTTGTGGGGTGGGTGGCGTGGGAGTTGAGGGGCTGCGCTGATCGCGCTGCCGGGTATGGCCTTGTGCCGCCTCGCCTCGCCCGGCGTGGCGGCTCATCGTGGGGGCGTGGCGGCCCGTGGCCGGGCGTGGCGTGGCACCGTGTCGATGGAGGGGCGTGGCGGTGCGCATGGCGTGCGTGGTCAGGCTTGGCTTGGCGTGGCGGGGTGTGGCGGCTGGCCGGGCGTGGCCGTGAGTGGCCGTGCGTGCGCGGCGTGGCGGCTGGCCGGGCGTGGCGTGGCGGGGTGTGGCGGCTGGTTGGGCGTGGCGGGGCGTGGCCGGGCGTGGCGGCTGGTCGGACATGGCCGGGCGTGGCGGCTGGTCGGACATGGCCGGGCGTGGCGTGGCCGGGCGTGGCGGCTGGCCGGTTGTGGCCGGCGTGGTGTGGCCGGGCGTGGCGTGGCGTAGCCGGGCGTGGCGTGGCGGCTGGTCGGACATGGCCGGGCGTGGCGTGGCCGGGCGTGGCGGCTGGCCGGTTGTGGCCGGCGTGGTGTGGCCGGGCGTGGCATGGGCGTGGCGCGGTCTCCCAAGGCCGAGGATCCCGCGTGCACCCCGGCCGAGGCGCTCACCGCCAAGCGGGCGTGGCGTGGCTCAGGCGTGGCGTGCCGAGGAGGAGTGCGGTCCGTGACGCCCAGTGCCCGGCGGTCGGCCGCCGTGCCTGCGGTCGGCCGCCGTGCCTGCGGCAACGCGTGCATCCGGCGGATAAGGTCGGTCAGTGAGTGTCGACGCAGCGCAGACCCGAAGACGCCTGGAGCCGGACGTCCGCCGCGGGCAGATTCTCGCCTGTGCGGTCCGGCTTTTCGGTGAGCGTCCCTACGCCGAGGTTTCCACCACCGACATCGCCCGCGCGGCCGGGGTTGCGCGCGGTTTGATCAATCATTACTTCGGCACCAAGAAGGACCTTTATCTCGAGGTCATCCGGGTCATGCTGACCATCCCCGAGGTTGCGGTGCAGGGCCTGCCCGCCGGCGATCTGCGCACCCGGGTCGACGCCAGCGTGTCCTGGTTCCTCGACGTCGTCTCCCGGCACAGCACCTCTTGGCTCGCGGCCGCGACCGCGGCCGGCACCGGTCGGGATGTCGATGTGGAGCGGGTGCTGGCCGAGGCCGAGGACACCGCCGCCGAGTATGTGCTGATCGCGGTCGGTCTGGCCGAGGTTGCCGAGCATCGGGAAGAACTGCGCGGCATGATCCGGGCCTATGTCGGCATGGCCACCGCCACTGCCAAGGAGTGGCTCAACCGGGACGCCTTGACCCGCGCCCAGGTGCATCTGCTGCTGGCGACGACGTTGCTGGCCATCGTGGAGCAGGTCATTCCGACCGTTGTCACGCCGGGCCGCTGAGTCTATTGGCAACCTGCCAACAGCTTGCTAACGTTCGGCACCATGACGGCCACCCCGGGTGGCACCGCCACCTTCACGCCCGTTCCCACCACCATGTGTGCCGCTTTCCAGGCCACCGTGCGGCGCATGCCCGACGCCGTCGCCCTGCGGACGGTCGGCGGGACCACCTCCTACACCTGGTCCGAGTACGCCACCCAGGTGCACGCCATCGCCGCCGGGCTCGCGGCCCTGGGTGTCCGCCGCGGTGACACCGTCGCCCTGCTGCTCACCAACCGCCCCGAGTTCCACCTCGTCGACACCGCCGCCCAGCACCTCGGCGCGGTCCCGTTCTCCTGCTATCACAGTTCGTCGCCGGAGCAGATCAATCACCTGCTGACCGTCTCCGGCGCCCGGATCGTGATCACCGAGCGCCGCCTCGCCGGCCTGCTGGCCAGCAGCACAGCCCACATCCCGGCGCCGGACGCCGCCGAAGAACACGAGCACGACCGGCACGCCGAGCACCGCGGGCAGGCCGAGCCGCGTGGGCAGGCTGACCAGCACGGGCACGACCGGCAGGCCGGAGAGCGGGAGCAGGACGGGCAGGCCGAGCAGCGCGGGCAGGCCGAGCCGCAGCAGGAGGGGCAGGCCGAGCAGCGCGGGCAGGCCGAGCCGCAGCAGGAGGGGCACGCCGAGCAGCGCGGGCAGGCCGAGCCGCATGGGCAGGCTGACCAGCACGGGCATGACCGGCAGGCCGGAGAGCGGGAGCAGGACGGGCAGGCCGAGCCGCAGCAGGAGGGGCACGCCGAGTACCGCGGGCAGGCCGAGCCGCATGGGCAGGCTGACCAGCACGGGCATGAACGGCAGGCCGGACAGCGGAAGCAGGCCGGGCACGCCGAGCAGCGCGAGCAGACTGACCACCAAGGGGAGGACCCCGAGCAGCAGGCGCGGGAGCCGCAGAAGCCACCCCAGGTCATCGTGCTCGACGGCGAAGACGCGGACTTCACGCTGGACGACCTCATCGCCCGCGGCCGGCCCGATTTCGACCTCGACGCCTCCTGGCAGGCGGTCCGCCCCGACGACCTGTTGACCCTCGTCTATACCTCCGGCACCACCGGCGCCCCCAAAGGTGTGGAGATCACCCACGCCGGCATGGTCGCCATGGCCACCGCCAGCGCGCCCCTGCTCGGTATGCGCGCCGGCGACCGGCTCATCTCCTTCCTCCCGTCCGCGCACATAGCCGACCGCTGGGCCAACCACTACCTGCACACCTGGACCGGCACCGAGGTCACCACGCTCGCCGACCCGCGCGAGATCCTCGCCGCCCTGCGGGACGTGCGGCCGACCCTGTTCGGCGGCGTGCCGCAGGTCTGGCAACGGCTGGTCGCCGGGGTCCGGAGCATGCCTGAGCTGGCTCCGGCGGTCGACATCGGCCACCGCTACCACCAGGCCGCACGGGCCGGCGAGGTGCCGGCCGAACTCGCTGCGGCGTACCGGATGGCCGACGAGCGGGCGCTGAGCGCCGTGCGGGCCCGGCTCGGTCTCGATCAGGTCCGGCTGGCCATCACCGCCGCGGCGCCCGCGCCGCGCTGGGTGGTGGAGTTCGTCAACGCGCTCGGCGTACCGCTCAGCGAGGCGTGGGGCATGTCCGAGCTCTCCGGCATGGCCACGATGAACCCGCCGGACGCCATCCGGCCCGGCACGGTGGGGCTGCCGCTGCCCGGCGTCGAGATCCGCCTGGCCGCCGACGGCGAGCTGCTGGTCCGTGGCCCGATGATGATGCGCGGCTACCGGGACCGGCCGGAGGACACCGGCGCCGTGCTCGACGCCGACGGGTGGCTGTCCACCGGCGACATCGCCGTGCTGGATGGCGACGGCTATCTGATCATCATCGACCGCAAGAAGGAGCTGCTGATCACCTCCGGCGGTGAGAACGTCGCCCCGGCGCTGGTCGAGCTGGCCATCAAGGCGCACTGCCCGCAGGTCGCGCAGGCTGTGGTCGTGGGCGACGCCCGGCCGTACCTGGTGGCTCTGCTGGTCCTGGATCCGGAGGCGGGCGACGACGCCGCGGCCGCGGTCGCGGCCGGGATGCGGGCGGCCAACGCGACGTTGTCGCGGGCCGAGCAGGTCCGGGCCTTCGAGATCCTGGCCGAGGCCTGGCCGCCGGGTGGCGCCCTGGTCACCCCGACCATGAAGGTACGGCGACGCCCGGTCCTGCGCGCCTACGCCGACCGCATCGACGCCCTGTACGCGGAGAAGTGAGTGCCACCCCGGATCGCGATCATCGGCGCCGGCTTCGGTGGGGTGGCCGCCGCCGCGGCGTTGCGCAGAGCCGGTTTCCACGACTTCGTGCTGCTGGAGAAGGCCGACCGGCTGGGCGGGGTGTGGCGGGACAACGCGTACCCGGGCTGCGCCTGTGATGTTCCCGCCCCGCTCTACTCATTCTCCTTCGCCCCGAATCCGGACTGGTCGCGACGCTTCCCGCCGCACTCGGAGATCCTGGCCTACCTGCACCGGTGCGTCACCGAGCTGGGCCTGACCCCGCACCTGCGGCTGGGTGCCGAGGTCACCGGGGCCGAGTGGGACGAGCAGCGCTCCTGCTGGCGGCTGGCGATCGCGGACGGCACCGAGGTTGTCGCCGATGTGCTCGTACCCGCGGTCGGGCAGTTGTCCCGGCCCGTCATTCCGTTGCTGCCCGGTGCCGGGCAGTTCCGCGGGCCGGCGGTGCACACCGCCCG
Source organism: Actinoplanes sp. NPDC048967 (assembly GCF_040649415.1). Lineage (NCBI taxonomy): Bacteria > Bacillati > Actinomycetota > Actinomycetes > Micromonosporales > Micromonosporaceae > Actinoplanes > Actinoplanes sp. NPDC048967. The sequence goes on along the minus strand of NZ_JBEZFL010000001.1, from coordinate 1,162,359 downwards.
CTGGGATCCCGCGCTGCGGATCGACGGCCGGCGGGTAGCGGTCGTCGGGACCGGCGCCAGCGCCATCCAGCTCGTTCCCGCGATCGCCGGTACGGCCGCCCGGGTCATCGTCTTCCAGCGCAGTGCACCGTGGACGCTGCCCAAGCCGGACCGCCGCTACAGCGCGCTGCGCCGGGCCTTGTACCGCCGGGTGCCCGCGCTGATGCGACCGCCGCGGGCCGGCACCTGGGCGATGACCGTGTTCACCGGCGCGGCCGTGCTCGGCAACCGGGCCGCCGGCGCGTTCCTGCGGACAGCCTCACGCACCCAGCGCTGGTGGCAGGTCCGGGACCCGCGGCTGCGGGCACAAGTCACGCCGGACGAGCCGATGGGCTGCAAGCGGGTGCTGTTCACCAGCGCCTGGCTGCCCACCCTGGCCCGCCCGGACGTCGACCTGGTGACCACGCCGATCGAGTCGGTGACCCCGGCCGGGATCCGTACCACCGACGGGCTCGAGCACCCCTGCGACGTGCTGGTGTACGGCACCGGCTTCGCGGCCACCGAGTTCCTCACGCCGATGCGGGTCACCGGCCGCGGCGGCGCCGAGCTCGGCGAGGTGTGGCGGGACGGCGCGCACGCGTACCTGGGGATGGCCGTGCCCGGCTTCCCCAACATGTTCCTGGTCTACGGGCCGAACACCAACACCGGCAACACCTCGGTGGTCTACTTCCACGAGGCCCAGGCCCGCTACATCGTGCAGGCCGTCCGGGCCCTCGCCGCCGGTGCGCAGCCCCTGGACGTACGCCCGGAGGTGGCCGCCGCCTACGACGCCGAGCTGCAGTCCCGCCTGGCCGGCAGCGTCTGGACCGCCTGCAGCAGCTGGTACCGCACACCCAGCGGCCGGGTCGTCACCAACTGGCCCGGGATGGCGGGGGAGTACCGCCGCCGTACGGCCCGTCTGCGTCTCGGTGACTTCCGCGTGGTCGGCCGGGCCGGGCCGACCTGATGCGGTCAGGGCCAGACAGCGGCCGGTGCCGGAGCCGCGGCGCCGAAACGCAGCCGGAAGTCGGTGAGCGTCAGGGTCAGCAGCGGACGCCGCCCGGCGAGGTGACCCAGGGGCCCGCCCGCCGCCAACCGCCAGGTGGCCGTGCCGAGGCGCAACCCGGCGCTTCCCCGTACCGGAGTGCGCAGGACCCTGTCGCCCAGAGCCTGGGCCACCGACAGCGGCGTCGGCCAGCGGCCGGGCAGCCGCGGCCCGGGCCGCACGGAGGCCGAGCCGATCGGGGCCCGCGGGGCACCCGGCTCCGGTCCGGTGCCGGCCGCGGCGACCAGGTCGCCGCCCGGCGACTCGCGCAGCTCGAGCTCGGCCAGATCCTTCGGGATGCCCCACAGCGCCCGGCCGCCGTCGCGGGACTCGACGCTGTCCACCCAGATCTCGGTGATGCTGACCCGGGGCCGCCACCGCTCGTGGACCAGCACGGCCGACAGCAGCTCCCGGTAGTGCAGGGTCCCGCCGGGCTCGTAGCGCACCCAGGCCGCGCCGACGAGCGCGCGGCGGCCGAACGGGATCGGCCGCACGACCGCCGCGAGTGGCGCCGGAAGCGGCGCAAGCGCGGACCGCGGCACCGCGAAGACCGAAAGATGGAGCTGACCGCGCAGATCCCACGGCTGGGGTGGATACATGATCGCCTGCCTCCCGGTCGAGGGGGATCGACGAGGTTCATCGTAGGGGAGTCCAGTGCTCGGAGGTACGCATGCCGGATGATCGGGGACCGCTGCGCGGTCTCAAGGTGGTCGAGCTGGCCGGCATCGGGCCGGGCCCGTTCGCCGCGATGCTGCTGGCCGATCTCGGCGCCGACGTCGTGCGGGTGGACCGCGTCGGCCCGGGCTCGCCGCTGTCGGTGGATCCGCGCTTCGACCTGCTGACCCGGGGTAAACGGTCGATCGCGGCGGACCTCAAGCAGGACCGCGGCCGGGAGCTGGTGCTCGCCCTGGCCGAGCGGGCCGACGCGGTCGTCGAGGGCTACCGGCCCGGGGTCGCCGAACGGCTCGGGGTCGGGCCGGACGCGGCGCTGGCCCGCAACCCGCGGCTGGTCTACGCCCGGATGACCGGCTGGGGCCAGGGCGGGCCGCTCGCCACCAGCGCCGGGCACGACATCACCTATCTGGCGGTCACCGGCGCGCTGCACGCGATCGGCCGGGCCGGCGGCCCGCCACAGGTGCCGGTCAACCTGCTGGGCGACTTCGCCGGTGGCTCGCTCTACCTGGTCGTCGGCCTGCTGGCCGCGCTGCGCGAGGCCGCGCGCACCGGCCACGGCCAGGTGGTGGATGCGGCGATCACCGACGGCGCGGCCCATCTCACAACCCTGCTGTACGGCCTCAGCGCGGCCGGCCAGTGGCGCGACGAGCGCGGCGTGAACCTGATCGACACCGGCGCGCCGTTCTACGACGTCTACCCGGCCGCGGACGGTCGCCACCTGGCCGTCGGCGCGCTGGAGCCGCAGTTCTACGCCGAGTTCATCCGCCTGCTCGCTCCCGGCGACGACCTGCCCGCGCAGTACGACCGCGCCCGCTGGCCGGAGCTGCGCGCCCGGATCGCCGCCGCCTTCGCCACCCGCACCCAGCAGGAATGGGCGCGGATCTTCGAGGGCACCGAGGCGTGTGTGGCGCCGGTGCTGTCGCTGGCCGAGGCCGCTGCGCATCCGCACCTGGCGAGCCGCGGCACCTTCGAACGCCCCGGCGGCGTGGTCCAGCCCGCGGCGGCGCCCCGCTTCTCCGCGACACCGCCCGGCCCGGTCGGCACCCCGGCGCGGCCCGGTGCGCACACCCGCGAGATCCTCGCCGACTGGGACCTCGGAGACGCTGACGGCTGGCTCGACGGCGGCGCTGTCCGGTCGGCACCCTGACGATTTCGGCACATCTTGGCGGGTTCGCCCGGCCGGATCCGGCGTACCGTGGAAGACGGCTCCAGACCTCGGCCGCTGTCCCGCAGGGAGGCCGTGATGAAGACCTTCGATACCTACGACGGCACGGAGTTGCCCCACCGCGAGCGCAGCGCGGGCCGACTCATCGTCCGCAGCCGGTGCTGGCCGTTGCAGCCGGACAGCGAGGAGACCCAGCTGTCCCTGGTGACCGGCGACGGCGGCATCGACGAGGAAGCGGCGACGTTGCTGCCGGGCGGTCCCGGGCGCGGCGGAGCGCGACCACACGGCAGGCCGCGGGACGTCTCGGCGCCCGCGGGCAGCCGGCCGTTCCCGTTCGCCGCGTCCGGCGACCCCGCCGGGCTGACCGGGCCGGCCTTCGACGAGCAGCGCGCGGCCTCGCTGGCCTGTGTCGACCCGGCCAGGTCAGGGCATCCCGACGCCTACGAGTGCATCGCGGCGATCGTCGCCGAGCGCACCCTGGCGGCGTAGGCGTCACCGCGGGTTGGCGCCGCGGGCGTAGTGTTCGGGGTGTTTCCCCTTCACCGGCCTCGGTGGACCTCGTCCCTGCCGTTACCGCCAATTCTGGTCTGGACCCGTGCCCGACGACGCTCATCGATGACAGGAAGTCCGATGGCACGCTCGACCGACACCCGCACTCCCACCACCGCGCCCCGGCTGTGGCTCGAACCGACCGCAGGCCCGCGCCCGGTGGTGCAGGGCTGCTGGTGGCCCCGCGGCACCGACCCGGCCGCCGAACTGCCCGGCCTGGTCCAGGCCCTGGACGAGCGGTACGGCCCGATCGTCCGGCTCCGGCTCAGCGCGGCCGGCTGGAGTCGCCGCCCGCACGACGTCGACGTGGCCGGCCGCACGGTCACTGTGGGCTACTTCTCGGGTCAGTCCACCGGCCTGCTGACCGCGAGCTGCGCGGGCGGTGGCTCGATCGCGGTACGGGTCGTGCCCTGGGCCGGCGACCTCGAGGCGGACTGGGACGTGCCGGAGAGCCGGATCGCCGCGCTGCCGCACGACTGACGCGGCGGATACCGTGGCCGCATGATCGCCACCCCCGGGCTGAGCTTCCGCGACCATGTTCTCGCCGTACCGCTGGATCACGCCGACCCCGGCGGACCGGCCATCGAGCTCTTCGCCCGGGAGGTCGTGGCCCCGGAGCGGGCCGGCGACGACCTGCCGTGGCTGCTCTTCCTGCAGGGTGGTCCGGGCGGCAAGGCGCCGCGGCCGACGGCCGCGGACGGCTGGCTCGGCCGGGCCCTGCGCACCCACCGGGTGCTGCTGCTCGACCAGCGGGGGACCGGGCGCAGCTCGCCCGTGACCGCCCGGACCGTGGCGGGCATGGCACCGGAGCAGCTCGCGGCGCATCTGCGGCTCTTCCGGGCCGACAGCATCGTGGCCGACGCGGAGATCGCCCGGGCCCGGATCGCCGGCGGCGCGCGGTGGGACACCCTGGGGCAGAGCTACGGCGGATTCATCACCCTCGCCTACCTCTCGCGGGCGCCCGAGGGGCTGCGCACCTGCTACGTGACGGGCGGTCTGCCGGGTGTCAAGGCGACCGTCGACGACTGGTACGCGCGCACCTACCCGCGCGTGGCCGCGCGCAACGCCGAGTACTACCGCGCGTACCCCGAGGATGCCGCGGTCGTGCGCCGGCTGGCCGATTACCTCGACGACAACGAGGTCCGGCTGCCCGACGGCGACCGGCTCACCGCCCGCCGCCTGCGGTTCCTGGGCAACTCGTTCGGGATGAGCGACGGCTACGCGAACCTGCACTGGCTGCTCGACGAGGCCTGGCACGGCGACCAGCTGGCCGACGGCTTCCGGTACGCGGTGATGGCCACGACCGGCTTCATCGACATCCCGATCTTCGCGTTGCAGGAGTTCACCTGTAACCCGGACGGCTCGGCCACCGGCTGGGCGGCGGAACGGGCGCTGGCCCGGCACCCGGAGTTCGCCGCCGGCGCCGACCCGCTGCTGTTCACCGGCGAGATGATGTATCCCTGGATGTTCCGGGAGATCGCCGCCCTCCGGCCGTTCGCCGCGGCCGCCGACCTGCTGGCCGGCTACGACGACTGGCCGCCGCTGTACGACCTCGACCGGCTCGCCGCCAACGAGGTCCCGGTGCACGCGGCGGTGTACTTCGACGACATGTACGTCGACGCGCAGCTCCAGCTGGAGACCGCCCGCGCCGTCGGCAACACCCGGGTCTGGGTCACCAACAGTTACGAGCACAACGGTCTGCGCGTCGCCGGCGACCACATCCTCGGCCACCTGATGGGGATGGCCGCGGGCCGCCACTGACGCCGCGTTCGCACCATCTGCGGAGCTCGCCACGGGACATCCCCGGGCCGGCGCGGCAGGCGTACGGTCGATCGCACCATGGAACTGCACTGGTGGTCGGTCGAGGTCCTCGACGGCGCGACGCTCTCGGCGGCGCGCTGGCAGGACGCGCACGGCGACGCCCTCACCGAGGCGGCGCTGACGCACGGCGCGTACGAGTGGCACTGGCACCGGCATTCGTGGGGCGTGCTGTTCGAGATCGCGTTCCGTGGTGACGGGCAGTGGCCGGTGTTCCGCGAGCTGCCGGGCGTACGCGCGGCGCTGGACGCGGTGCCCGACCCGATCAACGGCCTGATGGTCTATCCGGGCCGCGGCGGCAGCTCGGGCCGTGTGCAGCCGCGCCGCCCCCGGCCCATCGCGGGCGCCGGTGCGGCGACCCTGCCGATCGAGCCCGAGGTCCTCGGAGCCCGGCTCGCCGAGTGCCACCCGGCCGCCACCGCCGCGGGCTTCACCGCGGCCTTCACTGTGGCCTGACCAGAATCCGCAGCTATCCGAGGCGCCGTAGCGCGGCCTCGACGGCGGCCTCGACCCGGGAAGTCATGCCGGGCCGATCGACGGAACGGTGCCCGGCGACCTGATCACGGATCCATTTCGGCCCGCTGTCGTCGTAGTGCAGCAGGGCGTACAGGTCCCACCACGGATCGAGGGGCACCCCGGCGATCGACTCATAGAGCGACCGGAGCTGCTCCGACCACTCGGGCGAGTAGAGCGCCGCCAGGTATCGCCGGCAGTGCCCGATGTCGATCGCGCGCGGCCCCCGATGGATGGAGTTCCAGTCGGTCAGTCCGGTGATCCTCCCGCGCGACCACAGCATGTTGACCGGCAGAAGATCGCAGTGCAGAAAGACAGCGGTGTCCTTCGGCGGCGGCGTGGCCATGACGCCGAACGCCGCCTTCCACACAGCTGGCCTCTGTGCGTCGACCGGCACCTGAAGCTCGCCCGGAGGAGCGATCCAGGAATCCGTCCACGGTCTGAACGTCTTCGCCGGGAGATCGAGAGAATGCAGCAGGACGGCGATCTCCGCGATCCTCGTCATCCACGACCGGGGTTCCGCCGGATTGAGGTCGACATGGCCCGGCAACCGGGTCATCAGCAACGATGGCGCGCCTCCCGTCGAAGCGCCGGCAGCATCAGCGGCCAGGACGCCCGGAACCGGAAGCCCGCTTCTGGCCACCACACCGAGGTTGGCGATCTCCTTCTCCAGGCCTGCCTGCAGGCCGAGCCCGCCCGGGTACTGCCGCAGCACGACGAACGTCCGCATTCCCCGGCGCTCGACCGTCAGCCGATGCACGGCGGAGCAGACGCCACCGGTCAATCGGCGACAGCCGACGATGCGACTGTCCCGGCCCATCGATGCCGCGACCCAGGCGAGAGTTTCCGCGGAGGGCCGGCGCTGCCTGAACCCGCCGTCCCTCCAGTCGCCGCCGGTCATGAGCGCGAGCCTAGGTGCCAGGGGCCCGCGGTGACAGCTAGCCCAGCGGCGCGGTCACTGTGAAGGAGGCGTCCGATTTCAGGGCGGCGCTGCCGTCACGGTCGATGCGGAGTTCGTAGTTGTAGTGCCGCAGGTAGAAGCCGGGATAGTTGTACGACTCGAACGAGGTCCCGCTGCCCGACAGCCCGGCCCGTCCGCAGAACGTGGCGTCGTTGCGGAACGTCGCGCTGCCGTCGTTCGCCGCCAGGACCAGGCGGTTGTTGGCGTGGCGCAGGTAGCGGCCGGCCGGGTTCACCGACTGGAAGGTGTAGCAGTTGCCGTTGGCCAGGCCGGCGCCGATCGTGAACGTCGCGTCCAGGCGGTCGGTGGCGGTGCTCACCGGTTCCAGGTAGCCGAGGCTGTTGCGGTGGCGCACGTACCGGTCGGGGAAGTTGACCGAGCGCAGGGACCGGTTGCCGGTCGGGACCGCGGTGCTGTCGCCGACGTTCTCGCGCAGCACGGTGAAGTGCCGCACGGTGCCGGAGAGGCCGGGCAGTTCGGTCTTGGCCGACCAGGTGTTCAGGTTGCTGCTGTCGGCGTAGTAATAGCGCCCGGCGCCGTACTGGTCGAAGTAGAGCCGCCACGATCCGTTCGGCAGCTGCACCAGGGCCGGGCCTTCGAGTCCGGAGCCCCAGCCCGCCCAGTTGCCCGTACCGGTGAAGGTCCAGGGTCCGGTCAGTGCGCCGGCCGTGGCGTGCTCGATGTATTTGGTCGTCTCGTTCTTCGCGAACGCGTGGTAGGTGCTGCCGGACTTCACCACGAAGGTGTCGATATGGTTGGCCGGAATGCCGATCGCGGTGCGCGCGCTCCACGCGGACAGGTCACCGTTCGTCGCGGTGATCTTGTACGGCTGGAACTGCCCCGCCGTCCCGGTGCTCGACGCGGAGAAGATGACGTTGACGCTGCCGTCGGTGTCCTTGAACCACTCCGGGGCCCAGGTGCTGCCGGTCGCGCCGTTCAGTCCGACCGTCACGTTGCGCAGGAACGTCCAGGTCACGTGGTCGGTGCTGCGGGCGAAGCCGATCGTGTTCCCGGTCCAGCCGGTCGTGTAGACGATGTAGTAGTACCCGTCGGTGTGCCGCATGATGCTCGGGTCGCGGATCAGCCCGGACGGTGGCGTGTACGCGTTCGCCCTGATCAGGTCGAAGTTCGTGGCGTTGGACGAGTCGTAGACATACATGTTCGACTCGCTGGAGTTGGTGAACGCTGTCATCAGGTAGTGCGGCGTGGGCCCGGCGGCGGCCGCGGGTTGCGCGGTGACCGCCGTCAGCGTCGCGCCGGCCAGCAGACCGGTCACCGCCGCCGTCAGCAGACGTCTGGAGATGGGCATGGCGGGTCCTCCCGGGGCTGGGATGATGTGACCGTTAACAACCGGTGACGTCGTTCATCTCAGCGCAATACATCGATCCACGTCAAGATGTGGGGGACCCCGGGGATGCGCGGCGAAGCGGATCCGGGCAGACTGCCCCGGATGGAGGGGGCTCAATTGCTCGGCGGCCGCTACGCGCTGCTCGACGAGATCGGTGTCGGCGGCATGGCGGTGGTCTGGCGTGCCCGCGACGAGGTGCTCGGCCGGCCCGTCGCGGTGAAGCTGCTGGCCGGCAAGCACGCCGGCGAGCCGGACGCGCGCGACCGGATCCGGGCCGAGGCCCGCGCGGCGGCGGCGCTGTCGCACCCCAACATCGCCCAGGTGTACGACTACGGCGAGGCCCGCGAGAACGGGGCCTCCGTGCCGTACGTCGTGATGGAGCTCGTCCGCGGCGGCACGTTGCAGGACCGGATGGACGCCGGGCCGATGTCCCCGCGCTTCGCGATGCGGGTCGCCGCCGAGGTGTCCGCGGCGCTGGCCGCGGCCCACGCCGACGGTCTCGTGCACCGCGACATCAAACCGGCCAACGTGATGCTGACCGAGACCGGCGCCAAGGTCGTCGACTTCGGCATCGCGGCGGCGATCAACCCGGCCGGCACCGGCGACGAGGAATTCGAGGTGCTCGGCACCCCGGCCTACCTGGCCCCGGAACGCCTGACCGGCGACGGCGTCGAACCGGCCTCGGACGTGTACGCCCTCGGCGTCCTGCTCTACCGGATGCTCTCCGGGCACTCGCCGTGGAGCGCCGACACCACCACCCAGATGCTCAACGCCCACGTCTACATCGACCCGGAGCCGCTACCGGTCCGCCCGGGCGTGCCGGACTACATCACGGCGCTGTGCAACCGGTGCCTGAGCAAGGACACCACGGAGCGGCCGAGTGCCCGGGAGGCGGCGGCGCTGCTGGCCCAGGGCGCGGGGCTGCGCGTGGTGGAGGACGCGACGCCGGCCGGGGCGCAGGGGCCGTCGTTCGACAACGAGCCTTCGGTGCTGATCCGGCCGCGGTCCTCCGGAGCGGTCGGAGCCGGGTCGGGGGTTGCGGTCGCGGCCCTCGGTGATCCGTCCCGGGTTCCTCCGGAGATGTTCCACCCGCCGCGGCCGGCTGCTCCGGATTCCGGCGGGCCGGGCGGCGCGGCCGGTCCTGGCGGGTCGCATGACCCCGCCGATGTCAGCGGGCCCGGTGCCACAGGCTTCGGTTGGCCAGAAGCGGCGGCCGGCTTCGGCCGGCCTGCCGGGACGGATGCCGGCGGGTCGGGTCCCGCGGGCGGCTTCGGCGGACCCGCTGCCGGAGGCGGCTCGGGCGGTCCGGCCGCAGCCGGTATCGGAGGATCTGACCCGGCGGCGGGCTACGGCGGGCCGGTTTCCGGTGCTGGTGCGCGCGGATCGGCGGGGACCGGTTTCGACGGACCGGACCGTGCCGGCGGTTCGAGCGGGCCGGATGCCACCAGCTTCGGCGGGCAGCGGGCCGACGCCGGTTCCGGCCGGCCGGGCCCGGCCGCGACTGCCGGGCCGGGTGCCGCGACCTCCGGGCCGTCCGATCCGGTTTTCGCGGCCGGGTCGGCTGCCGCGGGCCCCACCGTTCGCCCCGCGGGCGAGCACACCACCGCCCCGCCCCACACCGCGGCCCCACCCACCGACCCGCGGGCCGCAGCGCGCCGCCGCCGACGGATCCTGCCCCTCATCGTCGCGGTCGCCCTGCTCGGCACCGTCGGCCTGCTCTGGTGGCTGATCAACCCGGACGGCACCGGCACCGACCGGTCGGCCGCCGCCCCGATGTTCAGCGACGCCGAGGTCGCCTCGCTCGCCCCCTCGGCCCGCACACCCTCGATCGCCGGCAAACCGAGTGCCCCGGCTGGTGCCCCGACCCCCGGCCGGACCGGCCGCACCGGACCGGCCGCCGTCGGTGAGCCGGGTGGCCCACCGGAAGGCGACGGCTTCCCGCCTCCGGTCGACGGCGGCCCGGCCCCGACGACCACGGAACCCGGGGCCGGCCCCGAGGAGCCCGCGCCCACCACGGCCGCGCCGACGACCGAGCCGCCGGAGGCTGTGGAGCGCACGTTCAGCTCGAACGGTGGTTCGGTCCGGGCGACCTGCCCGAGTGCCTCCACAGTCAAGCTGCTGTCCTGGTCACCGACCAAGCCGTACAAGGTGAACGATGTCGACGAGGGGCCGGGGTCGAGCGCCTACGCGGTCTTCAAGCACGGCAACGACCTTGTGCGGCTGACTGTCACCTGTTCGGGTGGAATTCCGTCCGCGGATTGAAACGAGGGATCACTCCGTCCACCGGCAGGGTCGGCACGTCGACCGTGATGGTTTCCGGGTAGATCAGGCCCGTACCCGTGTTGAGCACGACCACGCGGTCGGCCGCGCCGATGAAGCCGCTCTCGCGCAGCTGGCGGGCGGCGGCCAGGCAGGCCGCCCCTTCCGGGCAGATGAAGGTGCCCTCGTCGCGGGCGGCGAGCAGCTGTTCGGCCAGCAGCGCCTCGTCGCTGACGGCCACCGCCGTACCGTCGGTCGCGCGGACCGCCTCCAGGACCAGGAAGTCGCCGAGTGCCTTGGGCACGGTGATGCCGAAGGCGATGGTCCTCGCGTCCGGGTACGGCCGGCTCACGTCGGCACCCTCCTCGAACGCCTCCACGATGGGTGCGCACCCCTCGGCCTGCACCGCGACCAGCCGGGGCAGGTCCGCGCCGATCCAGCCGAGTTCCTGCATCTCCCGCAGGGCCTTGTGGATGCCGATGATCCCGACGCCGCCGCCGGTCGGGTACAGGATGACGTCCGGGACCCGCCAGCCGAGCTGCTCGACGATCTCGTAGCCCATGGTCTTCTTGCCCTCGAGCCGGTACGGCTCCTTGAGCGTCGACACCTCCTGGTAGCCGGTGCGCTCGCGGACCGCCGCGTTGACGAGCCGGCCGGCGTCACCGATCAGCCCGTCGACCAGGTACAGCTCGGCGCCGGTGGCCACGCATTCCGTCCGGGTGATCGCGGGCGCGTCGACCGGCATCGCGATCAGGCACGTCATTCCGGCCCGGGCGGCGTAGGCGGCCCACGCCGCTCCCGCATTGCCGTTGGTCGGCATGGCCACCCCGGTGACGCCCAGTTCGGCCGCCCGGGAGACACCCACCGCGGCCCCGCGGGCCTTGAAGGATCCGGTCGGCACCAGGCCCTCATCCTTCATGAGCAGCCCCGGTACGCCGATCCGGGCACCGTAGCGCGGCAGCGGCAGCAGCGGCGTCATGCCCTCGCCGAGGGTCACGAGCCGGCCGGGGTCCCGGACCGGCAGCATCTCGTGGTAGCGCCACAGGGTCGCCGGGCGCGCGGCGAGCGACTCGCGGGTCAGGGTCCGGCCCGCCTGCTCGATGTCGTAGCGGGCCAGCAGCGGTACGCCGGCGTCGCTGACTCCCTGCACCACGTCCGCGTCGTAGCGGGCGCCGGTCCGGGAACACTCCAGGTGGCTGAGTGCGGAGTAGGTCATGGTGGTCAGCTTGCGGTGTCCCGCGCGGCCGGGGGTGACCGGGGTGACGGCCGCGGCGAAGATGCCTTACGGTGATGAAGTCGTTGCATTCAGTGATGGGGGATTGCTTGTGCTCCGCCGCTGGCACCTGATCGTGCTCGTCGCCCTCGCCGCCGTCGCGCTGGCCTGCGAGGGAGCCGGAACCGCCGCCCCGGAGCCCACCGGCACCGCCAAGGGCCTGCCGGCGTCCATGGGGGCACTGGGCGACTCCATCACCGCGGGCTACGGCACCTGCTTCACCCTGGTGGCGTGCAGCCGCAACTCGTGGACGACCGGTGGCAGTGCCGCGGTGGAGAGTCACTACCGGCGGATCCGCGAGGACAACGGCGCGATCAGGGGCAATGCCGAGAACTACGCCGTGCCGGGGGCCCGGGCGCGTGACCTCGCCGGCCAGGCCGGCCGCGCGGTCGACGACAAGGTGCAGTACGTGACCGTCCTCATCGGCGCCAACGACGCCTGCACCGGCCGGGTCGCCGACATGACCACGACCAGGACCTTTCGTAAGCAGGTCGACACCGCACTGGCCCGGCTCAAGAAGGGACTGCCGAAGGCGCGGGTGCTCGTGGTGAGCATCCCGGACATCTACCGGCTGTGGCAGCTGGGCCACGAGAACGAGCGTGCCGTGCGGGCCTGGAACCGCGGCGTGTGCCAGTCACTGCTGGCCCGGCCCACCTCGACCGCCAAGGCCGACGACGAGCGCCGCCACGAGGTCGAGGACCGGGTGGACGCGTACAACCGGGAGCTGGCGGCGGCCTGCGAGAAGTACGGCCGCAAGTGCCGCTGGGACGGCGGTGACGCGCACCGGGTCCGCTTCTCCCTCGACCTGGTCAACGAGATCGACTACTTCCACCCCGACGTCGAGGGTCAGAACAAGCTCGCCGACGTGACCTATCCGGGCCGCTTCAACTGGTGACGGGCTTGCGGGCGACCCCGCCGTAGACCGAGACCTCGGCGTCGGTGGGCTCACCATCGGGGTTCGGGCCGTCCGGGCGCCAGCGGTTGACCAGTTCGATGCCCGGCTCGACCAGCTCCAGCCCGGTGAAGAAGCGGGCGATCCGCTCCTTCGGGCGCACCTGCATGGTCACCCCGGTACGCCGGTAGATCGCCGCCACCCGCTCCCACGCCTCCGGCGCGAAGTCACCGGTCAGGTGGGACAGCACCAGGTGGCTGCCCGGGGGCAGGGCCGCCAGCAGGCGCGCGACGATGTCGTCCGGGTCGTTCTCGTCGCCGATGAAGTGCAGTATTGCGATCAGCAGCAGGCCCACCGGGCGGTTGAGGTCCAGGGTGTCGCGCAGCTGCGGGGCGTTCAGGATGGAGTCCACGTCGCGCAGGTCGGCGTCGAGATACTCGGTGCGGCCCTCGGGGGTGCTGGTCAGCAGGGCGCGGGCGTGGGCCAGCACGATCGGGTCGTTGTCGACGTAGACGATCCGGGCGGCCGGGTTCACCTGCTGGGCCACGTGGTGCACGTTGGGGGCGCTCGGGATGCCCGTACCGATGTCGAGGAACTGGTCGATGCCGCGCTCCGCGGCCAGGAAGCGGACCGCCCGGCGCAGGAAGGCACGGTTCTCCCGCGGTGGCGTGCGGCTGGCCGGATTGGCCTTGATGCCCTGCTCGGCGGCGGCGCGGTCGGCCGCGAAGTTGTCCTTGCCGCCGAGCAGGTAGTCGTAGACCCGGGCCGGGTGCGGGCGGTCGGTCTGCAGGTCGACGGGCGGCTGGGTCTGCTCCATGGAGAGGATCGTAAAGGTTCGATGGGCTCAGGGGCGTACCGTCCAGTCCTGGATGTCGATCTGGCTGCCGCCGTAGCGTGGCGCGAAGATGCTCAGCACGCCGAGCGTGCGCAGCCGCTCGTGGTCGACCAGCGGGTCGGAGAAGTAGATCGCGCCGGAGGTGTGGCGCAGCGTCCAGTCGGTCCAGCCGGAGGCCTTCGAGGCCGTCTCGATGTGCAGCTTGCGGGTGCTGGAGTCGCCGCTGGCGACGTAGAGGTTGTCCGCCGCGTCGACCGCGATGTCACCGCGGCTGGAGCGCTCCAGGAACGGCGTGTACGTCTGGTGCCAGACCTTCGACGCCTTGTCCCGCCAGTAGTGCACCAGCACCGCGTTCTCCCGGGCCGCGGTGAAGTCGCTGTTGCCCGGGGCCGAGGCGGGCAGGTGCGAGGCCAGCACGTGCACGATCCCGGCCTTGTCGACCACCTGCGACTCCTGGTTGATCAGGCCGCGGTTCTGGCCGATGGCCCAGACCCGCAGCCCGGCCGCGTCGGAGATCAGCGGCGCGCTGCCGGTGGTGGCGATGACGGTCCCGGCGTTGTTGCGCCAGGTACGGCCGTCGTCCTTGCTGTACGCGTAGAACAGGTCATGGTTGGTGCTGGCGTTCGACGTCTCCCGCACCGTCCACGTGGCGTGCAGCAGGCCGGTGCTGTCGTACTCCAGCCCGAACAGGTACGCGTTGTTGTTGGCCGTGGTGCCGTCGATGAACCGCCCGACGGAGCTCCACGTGCCACCCGCGTACTCGTAGAGGACCTCGTCCCCGGCGCCGCTGGTGCCGGTGCGCAGGGCGAGCTGCACCTTGCCGGCCGGGGTGGTGAGGAACTGCGGGTACGTCATCGTCGGCATGCCGGCCCCGGTCAGGCTGGTCACCACCGGGCCGAAGCTGCTCGTGGACCAGGCCGCCGCGCCGGGGGAGGTGGCCAGCCCGGCGATCGACCGGCGGTAGCGCAGCACCGAGGAGTGCATGTCGAAGGCCAGGTGGATGGTGCCGTCCTGACGCGAGATGCCGATGCTGATGGTGTTGTGCGAGTCGGTGGAGGTCGTCGCGTAGTCGGTGAGCCGCAGGTTCTGCCACCCGCCGCCGGGCAACTGCCGCCGGGAGAGGTTCACATGACCGCTCTGGTCCCAGAACGCCGTGTACTGCCAGCCCCCGACGGTGGTGATGCCGTCCTGCTGGAACGACTCGCCGTTCATGTAGCCGGTGTAGGTCAGCGCGGTGCGGCCGGTGGTGGTGAGCACGGTGACCGAGCTCTGCGTGACCGTGGGCGCCGCCGCCAGGGCGGGGGAGCCCGCGAGTGCGGTGGCGAGGACCAGGATCACGGCGGTCATGAATCGTTTCATCGACGCCCTCGAAGACTTCGCTGGTGCCCGGGAAGGTTTCGCCGACGGTAGGCCCCGGTCGCGCGGATAGTCAAGGGCGTCGATGTCTCCGGTCAGGGGGTGGCGTCGAGGGCCCGGTGCAGCGCGTCCACGATGGAGCCGCGGTCGGCGCCGGCCGCCCGCGCCCGCCAGACGTAGTCCTCGGCGGCCCGCCGCAGCACGGACCCGTCGTCCGCCGGATCGGCCGGGCGGGCCGGGTCGTCGGCCACCCGGGTGCCGCCGCCGCGGCGGGAGACGACCAGGCCGGCGGCCTCGAGCTCCCGGTACGCCCGGGCGACCGTGCCGACGGCCAGGCCGAGGTCACCGGCGAGCTGCCGCAGCGGCGGCAGGCGCTCACCCCGGCGCAGCGCACCGCTGCCGATCAGTGCGGCGAGCTGCCGGCGCACCTGCTCGTACGGCGGGGTGGGATCCGTCGTCGTGACACTCAGGACGGGCGGCTCGCTCATGCCCGGGCCCGCTTGGCCGGCAGCAGCACACAGGCCCCGCACCAGGCCGCCGCCGCGAACGCGACCAGGCCCAGCGTGGACAGGCCCGGCCCGGCGAGGTCCCACCAGTGGGCGGAACACTCCGACCTGGTCCGCAGGGCCAGAGCCGCGGTCAGGGCGATGCCGGTCAGCGGAACGAGCACCAGAACGCCGGTCGCGGCGGTGACGACCTCGGCGGAACGCCGCCGCAACGCGTCGTCGGTGGCGGCGAGCTCGGCGGCCTGCGGGCGGCGGACCACCCGGTGCAGCGTGAACGCGGCCAGCACGAGTCCGGCCACCACGGCCGACAGTGCCGGAACGGTGTAGTGCGATCCCGGCCACGGCTCCCGCACATTTCCCGGGCAGGTCAGCTGCCGGCCGCCGGAATCCGCGGAGGCGGTCACGGTCGTGAGGGTGGCCACGGCGAACAGTGCCACGGTGGCCACCGCTACGCCCGCGCCGAGGAGGCGGGGAACGTAGTCGAGCGTGCGGCGTACGCGGAGCCCGGCCCGGCGGACCCCGCCCGCCGGCCGGCCGCGGGTCGCCTCGCCGGTCAGCGCCCCGGCGAAGACGCCGATGCTGAAGACGGGTGCGGCCAGCAGGATCCCGCGGCCCAGCTCGGGGGTCTGCGCGGCGACGGCGAGGGCGGCGGCCACGGCGCCCGCGAGGATGCCGGCCACTCGCCACTTCGCGGCCGGGTCGGGGCGGCGGGCGGCCGGGGCGGGCACGGTGAGTGGCCAGTGGACCCGGACCAGAGCGAGGGCGGCGATGCCGAGCAGCAGCAACACCAGGACCACCGAGGCGATGAGGTGCACCCGTCCCCCTTTGTGTCAGGCGCTTGATACAAGGGGAGCGTGCCAGTCGGCCGAACTTGTGTCAATACAAGTGTCGCCGCCGGCGGGCGATCAGCAGGGCCACGACGCCGCTGAGCAGCAGCGCCACCCCGATGCCGCCGGTCACCGGCAGGCCCGCGCTGCCGGTCACCGGAAGGCCCGCGCTGCCGGGCTCCGCGTCGGGCATCGCGCCAGGGTCCTCGCCGGCTCCGGCAACAGGGGCGGCCGGGGAGGGGTGAGCGGTGACGGCCGGGGAGGGCGAAGTGGTGACACTGGGCGAGGCCGACGGGCCGTCGACCAGCTCCAGCGGGGCGAAGTTGCCGTTGGCCCGGATGTCGGCCATCGGCAGCGCCCGCGCCCGCAGCCCGGCCACGCCGTCGGTGCCCCGGGTCACCGCGGCGCCCGGAACCTTGAAGTAGTCGACCACCTTGCGCAGGCCGCCACGGGAGGCCGCCCAGCTCAAGCTCTGCCAGCGGAACGGCAGGCCGTGGATGCGCCCGGGCGCGGCGTCCGGCCGCACCGAGACCATCGGGGCCTCGAGGGTCAGCCCGCCGTGCCCGGGTACGACCGCGTCGTCGAACTGGCACCACGCGATCTCCGCGTCGGTCCCGGTCGTGTACCAGCAGTTGCGGTAGTGCCGGGTGAACTCCAGGTCGCCGTACGCCCGCACCTCGGCGACCAGACCGCGGACGGGTGCGGCCTGCACACTGATCACGCCGAGCGGCGCGATGACCTCCTCGCCGCGGCGCACCGGGTAGGTCACCTTCTGCCACATCTGGCCGTCGACCAGTTCGGTGACCGCCTCCAGCGCCGCCGGGTCCGGTGGTGCCGCGACCGCCGCGCCCGGCGCCGCGGTGAGCACCACCGGGGTCACCGCGAGCGTCGCGAGGGTGAGGCGCACGAGCGGGCGGGTGGCCATGGCGGCGATGCTACGACCGCAGCAGGCCATTGTGGCCGATTGGCGCTTTTTGTCCCGTGCGTGTCGCTACCGGCGGAATCCTCAGATGACCAGGTCCAGGGCGCTGCCGAGCTGGCCGATGTCCAGCGTCTTGCTGGTCGTCTGGCGCTCCTTGAGGGAGTCCTCCTCGGTCCGGGTGAGGACCGCCTTGTCCTTGGCGGCGACCTTCTCGGCCGCCTTCGCCGCCAGGTCGTCGGCCAGCTTCTGCTGGATGCGCTGGAACTCGGTACGGGCGCTGGGCGTGCTGGAGCCCGTCGAGCCGATGGCCTCGACTGCCATGGTGAACCCCTGTCGTCGTCGCTGACTGTCGGGCCACCCCATCGGCAGGGTCGCGCGGATCTGCACCACTATCGGCGGGCGATTTCCCACGCGTCGCGCAGGGCCGTCCCGCGCAGGGCGGCGTTGATGCCGAGCCAGCGCAGCGGTTCCGGCTCCCAGGCGCGGGAGCGGTGGCCGGTCCACGGCAGCCGGGTGCGCTCGGAGTCCGTACCGGTGATCAGATCGGCCAGGGTGCGGCCGGCCAGGTTGGCCGCCGCGACGCCGTCGCCGACGTAGCCGCCGGCCCAGGCCAGGCCGTCGGCGAGGCCGACCGAGGGCATCCAGTCGCGGGGGATGCCCAGCGGTCCGCCCCACCGGTACGCGATCGGCGGGTCGATGCCGAACAGGTCGGTCAGGGCCTTGCGCAGCGCCGCGAAGACACCGGGCTCGCGGTCGTACGCCGGGCGCACCCGCGAGCCGAAGTGGTACGGCGCACCCCGCCCGCCGAACGCCAGCCGGTCGTCGGCGGTCCGCTGGCCGTAGACGATCAGGTGCCGGTGGTCGGTGAATGTCTCCCGCCGGGCCAGTCCGATCCGCTCCCACACCTCGGGCGGCAGCGGCTCGGTGGCGATCATCAGGGAGTACACCGGGGCGAGGGTGCGTCGGTGTCCCGCCAGGGCGGCCGTGTAGCCCTCCAGGGCCCGGACCACCACGTCCGCGCGTACCGTGCCGTGGTCGGTGACGACCGCGCCGCGCGACAGCCGCAGCGCCCGGGTGCCCTCGTGGATCGCGACGCCCCGGCGTTCGACGGCGGCCGCCAGCCCGCGGACCAGGGCCGCCGGCTGCAGCGACGCGCAGTCGGGGCTGAACGTGCCGCCGAGCACCCCGGCGGCTCCGCACTTCTCCCGCGCGGCGGCGGCGTCCAGCAGCGTCACGTCCAGGCCGTACTCCTGGGCCTCGGCTGCCTCCGCCTCGGCCCGGCGCACCTGGACCGCGGACCGGGCCAGCGCGATCGTGCCGCCCTTGGCGTACGAGCAGTCGATGCCCTCGGCCGCGGCCGCGCGGCCCACCTCGTCCACCGTCCCGGCCAGCGCCCGGTGCATGGCCACCGCCTGCTCCCGGCCGTGCCGCCGGGCCAGCGCGCCCACGCCGACGGGGAACAGCCCGGAACACCAGCCACCGTTGCGGCCGGAGGCGCCGAAGCCCGCGTACTGCGCCTCGACGACCGCGATCCGCAGCGTCGGGTCGGCCCGGGCCAGGTAGTACGCCGTCCACAGCCCGGTGTATCCGGCGCCGACGATGGCCACGTCGACGTCCCGGTCGCCGGGCAACGGGGGCCGGACCGCCTCCGGTTCCCCGAGGGCGGCCAGCCAATAAGAAGTGCTCAGAGCCGGGCCCACGCCTCGGTCAGCACCCCGCGCAGGGCGTGCTCGATCTCGGCGAAGTGCTCCTCCTCGCAGATCAGCGGGGGAGCGAGCTGGATGACCGGGTCGCCGCGGTCGTCGGCCCGGCAGTACAGCCCGGCCTCGAACAGCGCCCGGGACAGGAAGCCGCGCAGCAGCCGCTCCGACTCCTCGGCGTCGAACGTCTCCTTGGTCGCCTTGTCCTTGACCAGCTCGATGCCGAAGAAGTAGCCGTCGCCGCGGACGTCGCCGACGATCGGCAGGTCGGTGAGCCGCTCCAGATAGGACCGGAACAGCGCCGAGTTGGCCCGGACGTGGCCGTTGAGGTCCTCGCGCTCGAAGATGTCGAGGTTGGCCAGCGCGACCGCGGACGCGACCGGGTGCCCGCCGAAGGTGACCCCGTGCGAGAACGAGTTGGCGCCCTCCAGGAACGGCGCGACCAGGCGCTCGGCCGCGATCATCGCCCCCAGCGGCACGTACCCGGAGGTCAGGCCCTTGGCGCAGGTGATGATGTCCGGCGTGTAGCCGTACCGGGTCGAGCCGAAGTACTCACCGAGCCGGCCGAACGCGCAGATCACCTCGTCGGAGACGAGCAGCACGTCGTAGCGGTCGCAGATCTCGCGGACCCGCTGGAAGTAGCCGGGCGGCGGCGGGAAGCAGCCGCCGGCGTTCTGCACCGGCTCCAGGAAGACGCAGGCCACCGTGTCCGGGCCCTCGAACTCGATGGCCTCGGCGATCCGGTCGGCGGCCCAGATGCCGAACTGCTCCTCGCTCATCGACTCGTCGGGGCGCCGGTAGTAGTTGGTGTTGGGGACCTTGAGCGCGCCCGGCACGAGCGGCTCGAACTCCTGCTTGATCAGCGGCAGCCCGGTCAGCGACAGGGCACCCATGGTGGTGCCGTGGTAGGCGATGGACCGCGAGATCGCCTTGGTCTTCATCGGCTTGCCGGTCAGCTTGAAGTAGCTGCGGGCCAGCTTCCACGCGCTCTCCACCGCCTCGGAGCCGCCGGTGGTGAAGAAGACCCGGTTGAGGTCCCCGGGGGTCAGCGTGGCCAGGCGCTCGGCCAGCTCCACCGCGGTCGGGTGGGCGTAGGACCAGAGCGGGAAGTAGGCCAGCTCGGACGCCTGCTTCGCGGCGGCGTCGGCCAGCTCACCGCGGCCGTGCCCGGCCTGCACGACGAACAGCCCGGAGAGCCCGTCCAGGTAGCGGCGGCCGTTCTGGTCCCAGATGTACGGCCCGGAGCCGCGCACGATGACCGGCACCTCGCCGGCCTGCGCCCCGGTGTACGACGACATCCGGGTGAAGTGCATCCACAGGTGGTCGCGGGCGGACCCGGACAGGTCTTCGGTCATCGTGTCCCCCATGCGTAGGTCTGTTTGGCCAGCTTCAGGTACATGAACGTCTCGGTGCCGGTGACGCCGGGCACCGCGCGGATGGCCTCGTTGAGCAGCGTCAGCAGGTGCTCGTCGTCGGTGCAGACGAGCTCCACCAGCAGGTCGTAGCCGCCGGCGCAGATCACCACGTAGTCGACCTCGGGGATGGCGGCCAGCTGCTCGGCGATGGCGCGCATGTCGCCGACGCACTTGACCCCGACCATGGCCTGGCGGGCGAAGCCCAGCATCAGCGGGTCGGTGACCGCGACGATCTGCATCATCCCGCCGTCCAGCAGGCGCTGCACCCGCTGGCGCACGGCCGCCTCGGACAACCCGATGATCTTCGCCAGCGCGGCGTAGGACATCCGTCCGTCCCGCTGCAGGTGGTCGATGATCTGCTTGTTCACGTCGTCCAGCGCCAGGTCCGTCACGCAGCGATTCTGGCGTGCAGGACGGCGGATGGCAACGGAATCCGTCGGCGCATTCCGGACACTCCCGCGAATCCGTGGCGGGGCTGACCGTGCTCTGTGGAGCGGGCGCCGAGGCGGTGCGGAGACTGTCATGAGGTGGCTTCCTTCAGGGTGGGGGGTGAACCCTGCTGCTGCGTTTATCGCAGAAATTCGGCCCATTGACAAGTGTTTCCGTCGCGATACCGTGATCGCCACACGTTTTCATGTGACGAGCGCACCTTTTGTGGAGAGGCATGCCATGCGCGTACTACTCGTCGGCGCCGGCGGGGTCGGCGCGGCGGCTGTCGGCATCGCCGCCCGCCGCGACTTCTACGAAGCCTTCGTGGTCGCCGACTACGACCTCGAACGGGCGCGTACGGCGGTCGCCGGGCACCCGGGCTTCACCGCCGCCCAGGTCGACGCGTCGTCCGCCGCCGCGGTAGCCGCGCTCTGCCGCGAACACGCCATCACCCACGTGCTGAACGCGGTCGACCCGCGGTTCGTCATGCCGATCTTCGACGGCGCGTACCAGGCCGGCGCCGACTACCTCGACATGGCGATGTCCCTGTCGCATCCGCACCCCGACGAGCCGTTCCGCCGCACCGGCGTCAAGCTCGGCGACGAGCAGTTCGCCGCGGCCGGGCGCTGGCTGGACGCCGGGCGGCTGGCGCTGGTCGGGATGGGGGTGGAGCCCGGCCTCTCCGACGTCTTCGCCCGGTACGCGGCCGACCACCTCTTCTCCCGCATCGACGAGATCGGCATCCGCGACGGCGGCAACCTGGTCGTGGCCGGCTACGACTTCGCCCCCTCGTTCTCGGTGTGGACCACCATCGAGGAATGCCTCAACCCGCCGGTGATCTGGGAGGCCGGCCGCGGCTGGTTCACCACCGAGCCGCTGAGCGAGCCGGAGATCTTCGACTTCCCCGGCGGCATCGGCGAGGTGGAGTGCGTGCACGTCGAGCACGAGGAGGTGCTGCTCATCCCGCGCTGGGTCGACGCCAAGCGGGTGACCTTCAAGTACGGGCTGGGCAAGGAGTTCATCGACGTGCTGAAGACCCTGCACAAGCTGGGTCTGGACCGGACGGCACCGGTGCGCGTCGGCGGCGTCTCGGTGTCACCGCGCGACGTGGTGGCCGCCTGCCTGCCCGACCCGGCCGGCCTCGGCGACAAGATGACCGGCAGCACCTGCGCCGGCACCCTGGTCACCGGCACGGGCCCGGACGGCCGGCCCCGCTCGGTGTACCTCTACCACGTCGTCGACAACGCCTGGTCCATGCGGGAGTACGGCTCGCAGGCCGTCGTCTGGCAGACCGCCGTCAACCCGGTCGTCGCCCTCGAGCTGCTCGCCACCGGGGCCTGGCGAGGGGCCGGCGTCCTGGGCCCCGAGGCCTTCGACGCCGTCCCCTTCCTCGACCTGCTCACCGCCTACGGCTCACCCTGGCAGCTGCGCGAGCAGTGACTCGGCCAGGATGTCCAGGCCCCGCGTGATCTGCTCCTCCGAGATGACCAGCGGCGGCAGGAAGCGCAGCACGTTGGCGTAGGTGCCGCAGGTCAGCACCAGCAGCCCGGCACCGTGACAGGCCCGGGCCACGGCCGCGGTGCGCAGCGGGTCCGGCTCCAGCGTGCCCGGCTTGACCAGCTCGATCGCCAGCATCGCGCCCCGGCCGCGGACCTCGGCGATGCCGGGGTCGCTCATCGCCAGGGCGGTCAGCCGCAGCATGAACTGCGCCTCGATCCGCTTGGCGGCGGCGTTGAGATCGAGCTCCTGCATGGTCTCGACGGCGGCCAGGGCGGCGGCGCACGCGATCGGGTTGCCGCCGTACGTGCCGCCCAGGCCGCCCGGGTGCACCGCGTCCATCAGCTCGGCCCGCCCGACCACCCCGGCCAGCGGCAGCCCACCGGCCATGCCCTTGGCCGTGGTGACCAGATCCGGCTCGACGCCCTCGTCGGCGCAGGCGAACCAGGAACCGGTGCGGCAGAAGCCGGTCTGCACCTCGTCGGCGATGAACACCGCCCCGGCCTCCCGGGACCAGGCGGCCAGGGCCGGCAGGAAGCCCGGCGCCGGCACCACGAAGCCGCCCTCACCCTGGATCGGCTCGATCAGCACCGCGGCCACGTTGGCCGCCCCGACCTGCTTCTCGATCACGTCGATGGCCCGGGCGGCCGCGTCCGGCCCGGACAGCCCGCCGTCGCGCAGCGGGTACGACATCGGGGCCCGGTAGACCTCCGGCGCGAACGGCCCGAACCGGTGCTTGTACGGCATCGACTTCGCGGTCAGCGCCATGGTCAGGTTGGTCCGCCCGTGGTACGCGTGGTCGAACACCACCACCGCCGGCCGCCCGGTCGCGTGCCGGGCCACCTTGACCGCGTTCTCCACCGCCTCGGCACCGGAGTTGAACAGCGCCGCCCGCTTGTCGAACCGCCCCGGGGTCAGCGCGGCCAGCTGCTCGCACACGGCCACGTACGACTCGTACGGCGTGACCATGAAGCAGGTGTGGGTGAACCGCTCGACCTGCCCGCGGACGGCGGCGACGACCCGGGGCGCCGCGTTGCCGACGCTGGTCACCGCGATGCCGGAGCCGAAGTCGATCCACTCCCGGCCGTCGACGTCGTGCACGCTGCCGCCGGACGCGTGGTCCACGTAGGACGACACCATGGAGGTGACGCCCCGCGCGACGGCGGCGTGGCGGCGCTTGTGCAGCTCCTCCGAAGACTGCGTCATCTGGTCAGCCCTCGAGACTGTGCATGACGTGCTTGATCCTGGTGTAGTCCTCCAGGCCGTACACGGAGAGGTCCTTGCCGTGCCCGGAGTGCTTGAAGCCGCCGTGCGGCATCTCCGCGACCAGCGGGATGTGGCAGTTGACCCAGACGCAGCCGAAGTCCAGCCGCCGGGTCATCCGCATCGCCCGGCCGTGGTCGCGGGTCCAGACCGACGAGGCCAGGCCGTACTCGACGCCGTTGGCCCAGGCCACGGCCTCGTCCTCGTCGGTGAAGCGCTGCACGGTGATGACCGGCCCGAACACCTCGTCCTGGATGATCTCGTCGGTCTGCCGCAGTCCGGAGACGACGGTGGGGGAGTAGAAGTAGCCGCGCTCGCCGACCCGGGAGCCGCCGGCCTCCAGGCCGGCGTGGTCGGGCAGCCGGTCGATGAAGCCGCCGACCCGGTCCAGCTGGCGGGCGTTGTTCAGCGGGCCGTAGAGCACGTCCTCGTCGTCCGGCGCGCCGGTGCGGGTGCCGCGGGCCTGCTCGGCCAGCGCCGCCACGAAGTCGGTGTAGACGCCGGGCGCGGCCAGCACCCGGGTCGCGGCCGTGCAGTCCTGCCCGGCGTTGAAGTAGCCGGCCTCGGCGATCGCCGCCGCGGCCGCCTCGAGGTCGGCGTCGTCGAAGATCACCACCGGTGCCTTGCCGCCCAGCTCCAGGTGGGTGCGCTTGAGGTCGGCCGCGGCGGCGGAGGCCACCTCCATGCCGGCCCGCACCGAACCGGTGATCGACACCATCCGCGGCGTCGGATGCGCGACCAGCGCCCGCCCCGTGTCCCGGTCGCCGACCACGACGTTGAGGACGCCCGGCGGCAGGAACTCCGCGGCGATCTCGGCCAGCATGACCGTGGTGACCGGCGTGGTGTCCGAGGGCTTGAGCACCACCGTGTTGCCGGCCGCGATCGCCGGGGCCAGCTTCCACACCGCCATCATCAGCGGGTAGTTCCACGGCGTCACCTGGGCACAGACGCCCACCGGCTCGCGCCGCACGTAGCTCTCGTAACCGGTCAGATACTCACCCGCGGAGCGGCCCTCCAGCAGCCGGGCCGCGCCGGCGAAGAAGCGGATCTGGTCGACGGCCGGCGGCAGCTCCTCACTGGCGGTCAGCCCGAGCGGCTTGCCGGTGTTCTGCGACTCGGCGGCCACGAGCTCGTCGGCCCGGGCCTCCACCGCGTCGGCGAACCGCAGCAGGGCCCGCTGCCGGTCGCTCGGCGTGGTGTCGCGCCACTTCTCGAACGCGGTCGCCGCCGCGGTCATCGCCCGGTCGACGTCGGCCTGCCCCGACACCGGCGCGGCCGCGAAGACCTCACCCGTGGACGGGTCGATCAGGTCCTCGTACCGGCCGTCGGCCGGTTCGGCCGCCGCCCCGTCGATGAAGTTGGTCAGCACGCGCTTGGTGGTGCTCATCGGGCCTCCCGCAGAGATATCACGCCTCGCGGAGACATCTTTTCACCGAATCCGCACCAGACAAGACCTGCGATCACTGTTTCCGTGGCGATCGCCGGAGTTACGGCACCGGCACCGTGGTCGCGCGGCGCAGCGCGAGCGCCGCGGCACCACCGGCCGGGATGATCAGCCAGCAGGAGAGCAGCCGGTAGACCAGCACGGCGGCGGCCGCGCCGACCGCCGTCGCGCCGGTCGCGGTGAGGCCGGCGACCAGCGCGGTCTCGACGACGCCGACCCCGCCCGGGGTCAACGGCACCTGCCGCACGATCTGCACCCCGAGGTAGATCCCGGCCAGCGTGGTCACGCCGACCGGCAGGCCCAGCGCGCGGGCGGCCGCCGCCAGGCAGAGCAGATCGGTCAGCCAGTTCACCGCCGCGTACACCAGCGCCACCGCCCAGTCGCGTACGCGCAGACCGGCCCCGGCCCGCCAGGCGCCGCGGGCCGAGCTCAGCAGCCGGGCCACACGCCGCCCGGTCCGGCTGTTCCGCAGCGGACCGGCGCCGGCGGGAGCCCGCTCGGGCCGGACCGCGTGCCGGCGTCCGAGCGCGACGCCGGCCGTGGTGAGCACGGCGATCGCGCCGACCACCACGAGCGGGCGCCAGCTCAGGTAGGTCCCCGGGTCACGGGCGACGACGCCCGCGCCGCCGGCCACGTAGAGCAGCGTGAGACCGCCGATGGAGGCCAGCCCGGACACGACCGCGGACGCGGCACCGACCCGCCGGGACACGCCGGCCTTCTGGTACTCCCGGATCGCGTACGCGGTGGAGACCGCGGCCCCGGCGGGCAGGCTGATCGACAGGGCCGACCGGGCCAGCGTGATGGCCATGATCCGCCGCACCCGCAGCCGGATCCCCAGATTGGCCAGGAGGTGCTGCTGCTGGAACGCGAACGCCGCGAGCGAGACGACCTGCAGGGCGGCCGCGAGCGCGATCCAGCCGTGGTCCGCACCGGCCAGGGCGGCCAGGAACTCGCGCGGGTCCGGCAACCGCCCGCGCAGACCGATCACCGCCAGCACGACCACCGCGACGCCGATCGCGGCCAGCCGGGCCCAGCGCGGGACGCCCGCACGGGCCGGAGCCGCCGCCGGGCGCTCCCGCACCTCGGACGGCGGACGCGACATCGCCCGATCCTTGCAAACGACGTCCAGCGGGGGCGTTACCCCTGGTCCTGCTCCCGGGCGTCGACGTGGTCGAGCACCGCCGGGTCGGCGGTCCGCATGCGGTCCATCTCCTCACCCGCGTCGCAGGAGAGCAGGGCGATCTCCACCGATTCCGGGGTACGGACCAGCACCCGCCAGGTCGCGCCGGACTCCTCCCAGCGCCGCAACCGCTCCAGGGCCTCACTCATGCGAACACCTCCGTCAGGGCGACGTCCGGGTCGGCCAGCCGGACCGGATCGACGGTACGGCCCCGCAGCCCGGCCCGGACCAGCTCCTGGATCTGCTCGGTCACATCCCACACGTTGACGTTCATCCCGGCGGCGACCCGGCCCTCGACGGTCCGGAAGGCGATGAACTCTCGACCCGGCTCGTCACCGCGGATCACCACCTGCGCCTCCGTCCCGGGCGGCACCCAGCCGGCGTACTCCATCCCCAGGTCGTACTGGTCGGTGAAGAAGTACGGCAGCCGGTCCCACTCGGCGTCCTGGCCCAGCATCACCCTGGCGGCGACCGGCCCCGAGTGCAGAGCCGTGTCCCAGTGCTCCACCCGCAGCCGGGTCCGCAGCAGCGGATGGTCGACGTTCGCGACGTCTCCGGCGGCGAGGATGTCCGGGTCGGCGGTACGCAACTGCCGGTCGACGAGCACGCCGTTGTCGACCGGGAGCCGCGCCTGGTCAGCCAGGCCCGTGTTGGGTGTGACGCCGATGGCCACCAGCACGACATCGGCGTTGACGGTCGTGCCGTCGGTGAGTACCACCTGGGCCACGTCCGGGCCGCCCCGCAGCTCCTGGACCCGCGCCCCGAAGCGGAAGTCGACGCCGTGCTCGCGGTGCAGGCCGAGGAAGACCTTCGCGAGGCGGTCCCCGAGTACTGAGCGCAGCGGCAGCTCGGCGGGTGTCACCACGGTGACGGTGGCGCCGCGCGTGCGCGCGGCTGCCGCGACCTCCAGCCCGATCCAGCCGGACCCGACGACCACCAGGTGGGTGGCGCCGTTGACGGCCCCGGCGATCCGGTCCGAGTCGGCCAGGGTACGCAGCGAGAACACGTTGCCGAGCCCGGCGCCGGGCACGCCCAGGGTCCGCGGCGAGGCGCCCGTGGCGAGCAGCAGTTTGTCGTAACCGAGGTCGTCACCGTCGGAGAGCCGGACCCGGTGCTTCTCCGCGTCGATGGCGCTGACCGTGGTGCCGGTCCGCAGCTGCACGTCGTGCCCGGCGTACCAGTCGAGGTCGTGCACGTACGCGTCGTCGCGCTGCGCGGTGCCGAGCAGCAGCCCCTTGGACAGCGGCGGCCGCTCGTACGGGATCTCCGGCTCGGTGCCGATCAGCGCGACCGGGCCGGTGAAGCCCTCCGCGCGCAGCGTCTCGGCGGCTCTGGCACCGGCCAGTCCGGCGCCGGCGATGACGAACGTACGGTCCCCGGGCATGAGCACCCTCCTTTGCGGACACCATGCCACGACTCTCGGGGTCGTGTCGGGGTCATTCCCGGATGTGGGCCGAGAGGGCGCGGCGGCAGGCTGAGGCCCATGCCGAGACTCGTCAGGATCTGTGCCCTCGCCGCCCCGGCCCTCATGCTGGTCTACGGCCTGCTGCGGGTGGTCGACGGCCTGGACGGCGACCGGCACAACGGCCCGGCCTGGGACGTCGGCCACGTCGCCTTCTTCGTCGCCATCGTGCTGTTCGCCGTGCTCGCGGTCGCGCTGCGGGCGCTGGACCGTCCCGCCGCGCCGGCGTCCCGCATCCTGGTCGAGGCGGCCACGGTCGCCGTGCTCTTCGGCGCGGGCTGCTTCCTCTGGGTCATCACCGGGGACCTGTCCGAGGACTTCCGCTCGGCGGCGCCGCTGCCGGACCCGCTGGAGCTCATCGGGCCGGCGCTCTTCCAGATCGGGCTGCTCATCCTGCTGATCCGGCTGGTCCTGGCCCGCCGGCTGCCGGTCTGGAGCCCGGTGCTGGTGCTGGTCGGCTTCGCCGCGATCGGCCTCGACCTGGACCTGCTGCCGCTGGGCGCGGCCCTGGTGCTGGCGGCGCTGCTGCCGCTGGCCCTGTCCCGCGACGCGCGTCTCACCACCGGACAGCACCGGCCGGTCGGTTCGTAAGGGTAGCCTTACCCCCGACCGAGACCCAGTAGGGAAGTGTTGTCATGGCGAACAGGCCTGTCCGGGCGGCCACGATCGGGGAAGTCACCCGGGTCGAGCAGCTCACGCCGCACATGGTCCGCATCGTGGTGGGCGGGGCCGGCCTGACCGGGCTCGACGCCGGCGCGTACACCGACCACTACGTCAAGATCCTGTTCCCGCGGCCCGGGGTCGCGTACCCGGAGCCGTTCGACCTCGCCGTGATCCGCGAGACGCTGCCCCGCGACCAGCAGCCCCTGGTCCGCACGTACACGGTGCGCCGCTGGCGCCCCGAGGTCCCGGAGCTGTGGCTCGACTTCGTCGTGCACGGCGACGAGGGCGTCGCCGGCCCGTGGGCCGCCGCGGCGCGGGTCGGCGACCCGGTCCGCTTCATGGGCCCGGGCGGCGGCTACACCCCGAACCCGGCCGCGGACTGGCACCTGCTGGCCGGCGACGAGAGCGCCCTGCCGGCGATCGCGGCAGCCCTGGAGGGCATGCCGGCCGGGGCGCCGGTGAAGGCGTTCATCGAGGTGGCGGACGCGGCCGAGGAGCAGAAGCTGGAGACCCCGGCGGACGCGGAGATCACCTGGCTGCACCGCGACGGCCGGCCGGTGGGCGAGGCGCTGGTCGAAGCGGTCCGCGGCCTGACGTTCCCGGCGGGACAGGTGCACGCGTTCGTCCACGGCGAGGCGACCTTCGTGAAGGATGTGCGCGCGTTGCTGCGGGTGGAGCGAGGGCTGCCGATGACGCAGCTGTCCATCTCGGGCTACTGGCGCCGCGGCCTGAACGAGGACGGCTGGCAGTCGACCAAGCGCGAATGGAACCAGCAGGTCGAACGCGAACAGGAGCCCGCGGCCGGCTAGTTCGGCTGTTCACGCAGCCAGGCGGCGGTGTCGCGGGGAAGCAGCCCGTCTCCGGTGACCGGTCCACCGGCGAGCAGCACCTCACCGTCCGGCAGCCGCGCCGCCGTGTCGCCCATGGCCACGGCCAGGGTCACGCCGCACCCTCGCCGCGCGAGCAGCAGTCCGTCCGCCGCCACCGACCACTGCACGGTGTCCTCCGCGGGCAGGGAGCGTCGCAGCTCCAAGGCCCGCCGGGTCAGGTGCAGCGTCGATTCCGGATCGGCCTCCTGCGCCTCGACCGACAACGCGCCCCACCCCGCCGGCACCGGCAGCCACGGCGGCTTCGCGCCGGCCGGGGAAAAGCCGTAGGTCCCGGCCGGGTCACGCCGCCACGGCAGCGGCACCCGGCAGCCGTCCCGGGACATCCCGGCTCGCGCCCAGGCCGGGTCCTGCCGCGCGTCCACCGGCACTTCCACCTCCGGCAACCCCAGCTCCTGCCCCTGATACAGATAGGCGGCGCCGGGCAGGAACAGCACAGTCAGGATCGCCGCCCGGGCGCGGGCCGTGGTGCCGTAGCGGGTCGGGGCTCGGACCACGTCGTGGTTCTCGGCCACCCAGGTCACCGGGGCCGGGCCCGCGGCGTGCGTCAGCAGCGAAGTGCCCGTGGTCAGCCAGGCGTGCGGGTCCCACGGCGCCGTCACGAAGGCGAACGCGAACGCCTGGTGCAGTTCGTCCGGGCGGACGTAGCGGGCCGCCCGGTCCGGGGTCAGGTTGACCTCGCCGATCAGTTGCCGGGGCGGGTCGTACGAGTCGGCCAGGCGCCGCCACTGCCGGTAGACGTGGTGCACCTCTTCCTGATCACAGGCGAAGGGGTTGCCGCGCAGCCGGCCCGGTTCGGGGGTCAGGCCGGCCGGGAGGTCCGGCAGCCCGGGGGCTTTGAACAGGCCGTGGGCCACGTCGATGCGCAGGCCGTCGACGCCGCGGTCGAACCAGAAACGCAGCACGTCGGCGAAGAACGGCGCGGTGCGCGGGTCGCGCCAGTTCCAGTCGGGCTGCTCCGGCGCGTACAGGTGCAGGTACCACTGCCCGGGGCGGCCGTCCGGCTCGGTGATGCGGGTCCAGGCCGGTCCGCCGAAGACGCTCGGCCAGTTGTTGGGTGGCTCGGCGCCGCCGGGGCCGCGGCCGTCGGCGAAGTGGAACCGGGCGCGGGCCGGGCTGCCCGGGGCGGCGGCCAGTGCGGCCCGGAACAGCGGGTGCGCGGCGGAGCAGTGGTTGGGGACCACGTCGGCGATCACCCGCAGGCCGAGGTCGTGGGCCCGGGCCAGCAGGGTGTCGAACGCGGCGAGGTCACCGAAGAGCGGGTCGACGTCGGTGTAGTCGCTGACGTCGTAACCGTGGTCGGCCTGCGGTGAGCGCTGGAAGGGCGTCAGCCAGACCGCGTCGGCGCCGAGTCCGGCCACGTGGTCCAGGTGGGCGGTGATGCCGGCCAGGTCGCCGACGCCGTCGCCGTCCGCGTCGGCGTAGGAGCGCGGGTAGATCTGATAGACGACGTCGGTCATGTCCACATTGTTGCCCCACCGTGACGCTGTAATTCCATGACAACTTCTGCAAAGTCTTGCAAGGCCCGTCCGCCGGGGGTTAGCGTGCGTCGTCGCCCCGCCATCGGAAGGCCTCAATGTGGAAACCCTCCAGCCCGGACGGCGTCCGACGTTCGTCGGGTCCCTCATCCTGGGCGTGCTGCTGAGCATCGCCGCGGTCGTGCCCGCCTCCGCCGCCCGTCCCGCCGAGCCGTCCGCCGCCGCCCTGGCGAGCTGGGGCTTCGACGCCGCGCCGGAGCCGGCCGAGCAGTTCTACTTCGTCCTGCCGGACCGTTTCGCCAACGGTGACCGGTCCAACGACACCGGCAAGCTGTCCGGTGACCGGCTCGCGACCGGCTTCGACCCGGCCGACAAGGGCTTCTACCACGGTGGTGACCTGCAGGGGATCATCAACCGGCTGGACTACATCCAGGGGCTGGGCACCACCGCCATTTGGCTGGCCCCGGTCTTCAAGAACCGGCCGGTGCAGGGCAGCGGCGACGACATCTCGGCCGGCTACCACGGCTACTGGATCACCGACTTCACCCAGGTCGACCCGCACTTCGGCACCAACGCCGACCTGCAGCGGCTGGTCGACCTCGCGCACCGGCGCGGCATGAAGATCTATCTCGACATCATCGTCAACCACACCGCCGACGTCATCAAGTACGCCGAGAACAAGTACGACTACATCGACAAGGCCACCGCCCCCTACGTGGACGCGCAGGGCCGGAAGTTCGAGGACCGCAACTACGCCGACGGCAGCCGCGCCTTCCCGCGGCTGAACAAGGAGTCGTTCCCGTACACGCCGGTGATCGACCCGAAGGACGCCACCGTCAAGAAGCCGGCCTGGCTCAACGACCCGACGATGTACCACAACCGCGGTGACTCCACCTTCGTCGGCGAGAACAGCGAGTACGGCGACTTCTTCGGCCTCGACGACCTGTTCACCGAGCGCCCCGAGGTCGTCCGCGGGATGACCAAGATCTACGGCGACTGGATCGCGAAGACCGGCATCGACGGCTACCGACTGGACACGGTCAAGCACACCGACCTGGACTTCTGGCCACAGTTCGCCGGCGGCATCGACCGGGCCGCGCGTCAGGCCGGCAAGAAGGACTTCTTCATGTTCGGTGAGGTCTACAGCGCCGACCAGGAGGTCGAGTCGACGTACGTGCGCCGCGGCGGTCTGCCCGCGACCCTGGACTTCTCCTTCCAGGCCGCGGCGAAGTCGTTCGCCGCCGACGGCGGCTCGGCCAAGGCCCTGTCCGACCTGTACGCCGCCGACGACCTCTACACCACCAGCGACACCGGGGCCGACCGCCTGCCGACGTTCCTCGGCAACCACGACATGGGCCGGATCGGCTCGTTCGTCGCGGCCGCCGAGAACGACCCCGCCGTCCAGTTGCGCCGCGACCGGCTCGCCCACGAGCTGATGTTCCTCGGCCGCGGCCAGCCGGTCGTGTACTCCGGCGACGAGCAGGGCTTCACCGGCCCGGGCGGCGACAAGGACGCCCGGCAGGACATGTTCCCCAGCAAGTCGGCCGACTACCTGGACGACGACCTGATCGGCACCGACCGCACCCACGCGGTCGCCAACTACGAGACCGGCCACCCGCTCTACCGGGCCATCGGCTCGCTCGCCGCACTGCGCAAGGCCCACCCCGCGCTGCGGGACGGACTGCAGGTCACCCGGTACGCGGCCGACGGGCCCGGCGTCTTCGCCACCTCGCGGATCGACCGCAAGTCCCGCACCGAGTACGTGGTCGCGGTCAACAACGCCACCACCGCGCAGACCGTCACCCTGGACACCTGGACGCCGGGCAGCTCGTTCGCCGGCCTCTACGGCGCCACGGGTTCGGCAACCACCGGCACCGACGGCAAGTTGACCGTCACCGTCCCGGCCCTGTCCTCGGTCGTCTACCGGGCCGCCAAGCCGATCGCGCAGGCATCGGCTGCCCCGACCGTGACTTTCACCGCGCCCAGGGCCGACGCCCTGGTGCCGACCCGCACCGAACTGACCGCCACGACCACCGGCGACCCGCTGTCCACGGTCACCTTCGCCGCGCAGGTCGGCAACGGCCCGTGGAAGCTGCTCGGCACCGCCGACCGGGCGCCGTACCGGATCTTCCATGATCTGACCGGCCTGGCCGGCGGCACCCCGGTGAAGTACAAGGCGGTGGCCCGCGACAGCCGCGGGCGCCTCGCGGTCACGAACACCCGGATCAAGGTCGGCACGCCGCCGGTGATTGCCGGACCCGACTACGCGATCGTGCACTACCAGCGGCCGGCCGGCGACTACGACGACTGGAGCCTGTACGCCTTCGGCGACGTCGAGACGCCGACCACCTGGCCCGCCGGGCAGCCGTTCGACGGGGTGGACGGGTACGGCCGGTTCGCCTGGGTCAAGCTCAAGCCGGGCGCGAAGAACGTCGGGTTCATCGTGGTCGACAAGAACGGGGTCAAGGACGTCGGCGCCGACCGTTTCCTGGACCCGACGAAGACACCGGAGGTCTGGCTGAAGCAGGGTGATCCCGCGGTCGCCACCACCGGCCCGGCCGTCGAGCAGGATCAGAACACCGCGATCGTGCACTACCGGCGGGCCGACGGGGACTACTCCGGCTGGGGTCTGCACGTGTGGGACGGCGCCGCGGCTCCGACCGAGTGGTCCGCGCCGCTGCAGCCCGCCTCGACCGACGCGTTCGGTGTGACGTTCCGGGTGCCGCTGGCCGCCGGCGCGACCGGCCTGAACTACATCATCCACCGGGGCGACACCAAGGACCTGCCCGACGACCAGCGGCTCGACTTCGCCACGGCCGGGCGGGAGGTGTGGCTGTTGTCCGGCGTACCGGATCGGCTCCTGCCTGTGGTCCGCAGAGCCGGCGGCGGCGTCGCCGACCTGACCAAGTCGAACGCCGTCTGGATCGACCGGGCGACGATCGCCTGGAAGACCGGCACCGGCACCTCGCTGGAACCGGTCGGGGCCGGCACCGACGGCCGGGTCTACGACCTGGTCTACGCCCCGGAGGGCGGCCTGGGCATCGTGGACGGCGAGCTCACCGGCGCGCACGGCACCATCCGCCTGAACGCGCGCCGCAACGGTCTCACCGAGGATCAGCGCGTCGCGAACCCGCACCTGTGGCAGTACCCGGCCTTCCGGCTCAGCGACGTCTCGAAGATCAAGGACGTGCTGCGCGGCCAGGTCGCGGTGACCGAGCGCGACGCCGAGGGCAAACTGCTGTCGGCCACCGGTGTCCAGACCGCGGGGGCGCTCGACGACGTCTACGCCCCGGCGGCCCGGGCCGAGCTCGGTGCGACCTTCCGCGGCGGCCGGCCGACCCTGGCGGTGTGGGCGCCCACCGCCCGTACCGTTTCGCTGGAACTGGCCGGTCACCCGGCGCCGATCCCGATGACCCGCGATGCGGCCACGGGTGTGTGGTCGGTGCGGGGTTCGCAGAGCTGGAAAGGCAAGGACTACCGGTACCGGGTCACCGCCTGGCAGCCCGCCGCGAACAAGGTCGTCACCGCGTCGGTCACCGACCCGTACTCCGTGGCCCTGGCGCCCGACTCCACCCACAGCCGGATCGCCGACCTCAGCGACCCGGCCCAGACCCCGGCCGGCTGGGCCGGGCTGCGCAAGCCGGCCCGGAAACCGGGCCAGGTGCAGATCTCCGAGCTGTCCGTCCGGGACTTCTCCATCGCCGACACCACCGTCCCGGCCGCCCAGCGCGGCACCTACCGGGCCTTCACCGACCCGCGCACCGCCGGCATGAAGCAGCTGCGGGCCCTCGCCGCGGCCGGCACCACCCACGTGCACCTGCTGCCGGTCTTCGACTTCGCCACCATCCCGGAGAAGCGCGCCGACCAGCAGCAACCGGCCTGCGACCTGGCCGCGCTGCCGCCGGACTCCGCGGAGCAGCAGAAATGCGTGGCGGCGGTGGCGGCCGAGGACGGCTACAACTGGGGCTACGACCCGCTGCACTACACGACCCCCGAGGGCGGTTACGCCGTCGACCCGGACGCCCGCACCCGGGAGTTCCGCGAGATGGTCGCCGGGCTCAACCGCGACGGCCTGCGGGTGGTCCTGGACGTCGTCTACAACCACACCTCGGCCGCCGGCACCGACCCGCACTCGGTGCTCGACCAGATCGTGCCCGGCTACTACCAGCGGCTGCTGGAGGACGGCACGGTGGCCAACTCCACCTGCTGCGCCAACACCGCGCCGGAGCACACCATGATGGGCAAGCTGGTCGTCGACTCGCTGGTGACCTGGGCCAAGGCGTACAAGGTCGACGGTTTCCGGTTCGACCTGATGGGCCACCACCCGAAGGCCAACATCCTGGCCGTGCGGGCCGCTCTCGACAAGCTGACGGTCGCCCGCGACGGCGTCGACGGCAAGAGCATCTACCTGTACGGCGAGGGCTGGGACTTCGGCGAGGTCGCGGGCGACGCCCGCTTCGTGCAGGCCACCCAGAAGAACATGGCCGGTACGGGCATCGCCACGTTCAACGACCGGCTCCGCGACGCCGTCCGCGGTGGCGGCCCGTTCGACGACAACCCGCGCATCCAGGGCTTCGGCTCCGGGCTGTTCACCGACCCCAACGGCGATGAGGCCAACGGCACCGCGGCCGAGCAGAAGGCCCGCCTGCTGCACTACCAGGACCTGATCAAGGTCGGGCTCAGCGGCAACCTGGCGGGTTACCGGTTCACCGCCTCCACCGGTACGCCGGTGACAGGCGCGCAGGTCGACTACAACGGCTCGCCGGCCGGCTACACCGCGGCGCCGGGCGAGGCGATCACCTACGTGGACGCGCACGA
Source organism: Actinoplanes sp. NPDC048967 (assembly GCF_040649415.1). NCBI lineage: Bacteria > Bacillati > Actinomycetota > Actinomycetes > Micromonosporales > Micromonosporaceae > Actinoplanes > Actinoplanes sp. NPDC048967. Next base: position 1,127,161 of record NZ_JBEZFL010000001.1, on the reverse strand, counting down.
CAACGAGATCCTGTTCGACGCGCTGGCGTACAAGCTGCCGCAGCGGACCGCGGCGGTGGACCGGGCCAGGATGCAGTCCGTGGCGCTGGCCACGACCGTCCTCGGCCAGGGCCCCGGCTTCGTCACCGCGGGCAGTGAACGGCTGCGCTCGAAGTCCCTGGACCGCAACTCGTTCAACTCCGGCGACTGGTTCAACCAGATCAGCTGGGACTGCACCGAGGGCAACGGATTTGGCCGCGGCCTGCCCCCGGCGGCCGACAACGAGGCCAAGTGGCCGTACGCGAAACCGCTGCTGGCCGATCCGAAGCTGGTGCCCGGCTGCGACGCGGTGAACCTGGCCGACGCCCGCTACCGGGAGCTGCTGGCGATCCGCAGGTCGTCGCCGGTCTTCGGGCTGCCCACCGCCGCCGAGGTGCAGAAGCGCCTGTCGTTCCCGCTCTCCGGCGCCGCCGAGACGCCCGGCGTGATCACCATGCGGCTCGACGGGCGCGGCCTGGACCGCCGCTGGAAGTCGGTCACCGTGATCTTCAACGCCACCCCGGCGACGGCGACCCAGACCGTACCGGCGCTCAAGGGCGCGACCGTCGTCCCGCACCCGCTGCAGCACGAACCGGGCTCGTTCGACCGGGCCACCGGCACCTTCACGGTGCCGGCCCGGACCACGGCGGTGTTCGTGCAGAGCTGATCGGCTCTGGACTAACCGGCCTGCCGGTGGTCACCCTGGCTGCATGGGTGACTACCGGCAGGCGTACGAGCGCAGTCTCCGCGACCCCGAGGGCTTCTGGCGCGACGCCGCCGAGGCCATCGACTGGGACAGCCCACCGGACCGGATCTTCGACACCCGGTGGTTCCCCGACGCCCGGCTCAACACCTGCCACAACGCCCTGGACCGGCACGTGGCCGACGGGCGGGGCGAGCAGGCCGCCCTGATCCACGACAGCCCGGTGACCGGGACGCTGCGCACGTACACGTACCGGGAGCTGCGCGACGAGGTGGCGCTGTTCGCGGGCGCCCTGCGGCGGCTCGGCGTCGGCCCGGGCGACCGCGTGGTCATCTACCTGGCCATGGTCCCGGAGGCGGTGATCGCCATGCTGGCCTGCGCCCGGTTGGGCGCGGTCCACTCCGTCGTCTTCGGCGGCTTCGGCGCCCCGGAGCTCGCGGCCCGCATCGACGACGCCCGGCCGAAGGTGATCGTGGCCAGCTCGTGCGGGGTCGAGGCCGCGCGCGTGGTCCCGTACAAGCCGTTGCTCGACCGCGCCCTGGGCCTGGCCGCACACGAGCCCGCGCAATGCGTCATCCTCCAGCGCCCGCAGCTGCTCGCCGACCTCGTGCCCGGCCGGGACCTGACCTGGGACGAGGCGGTGGCCGGGGCTGAGCCGGCGGAGTGCGTACCGGTGGCGGCGACCGACCCGCTCTACATCCTCTACACCTCCGGCACGACCGGCCGCCCGAAGGGCGTGGTCCGGGACAACGGCGGCCACGCGGTCGCCCTGCGCTGGTCCATGGCGGCGATCTTCGCGGCCGGCCCGGGCGACGTCTTCTGGGCCGCGTCCGACGTCGGCTGGGTCGTCGGCCACTCCTACATCGTGTACGCGCCCCTGCTCACCGGAGCCACCACGGTGCTGTACGAGGGCAAGCCGGTCGGCACCCCGGACGCGGGCGCGTTCTGGCGGGTGGTGGCCCAGCACCGGGTCAATGTCATGTTCACCGCCCCGACGGCGATCCGCGCGGTCAAGAAGGAGGACCCCGAGGGCCGGCTGCTCACCGGGCACGACCTGTCGAGCCTGCGGCTGCTGTTCCTGGCCGGGGAGCGGCTCGACCCGGAGACCTACACCTGGGCGGGGGAGCGGCTCGGCGTACCGGTGATCGACAACTGGTGGCAGACCGAGACCGGCTGGCCGATCGCCGCCAGCCCCCGCGGCCTGGAGACGCTGCCGACCAAGCCGGGCTCGCCGTCGGTGCCGGTGCCCGGCTACCGCGTCCGCGTGGTCGACCCGGCCGGCGTGGACGTGCCCCCGGGCGAGGACGGCTCGATCGTCATCGGGCTGCCGCTGCCGCCGGGCTGCCTGCCGACGCTGTGGCAGGACGACGAACGCTACGTGCGGTCGTACCTGTCGGCGTTCCCCGGCACCTACCTGACCGGCGACGGCGGCCGCTTCGACGCCGACGGCTACCTGTACGTGATGGGCCGCACCGACGACGTCATCAACGTGGCCGGCCACCGCCTCTCCACCGGCGCGATGGAAGAGGTGCTGGCGGCCCACCCGGCGGTCGCCGAATGCGCGGTGATCGGCGTCCACGACCCGCTCAAGGGCCAGCAGCCGCGCGGCTTCGTGGTGCTCAAGTCCGGCGCCGCCATCGACCCGGAGCAACTGAGCACCGAGCTGGTCGCGATGGTCCGCGACCGGATCGGCCCGGTGGCCGCGCTGCGCCGGGTGGACGTGGTCCCGGGCCTGCCCAAGACCCGCTCCGGCAAGATCCTGCGCCGGACGATGCGCGGCATCGCCGACGGCACCCCGGAACCGGTCCCCTCCACCATCGAGGACCCGGCGGTCCTGGACGCCCTCCGCCCCATCCTCACCGACTGATCAGGTGTTGTGCGGTCGCCGGGCCACCAGCAGGACATGGGTGACCGGCCAGTCCAGCGGCGTGCCGTCGGGTGCGGCCAGCGACGCCGTGGGGGCGATCCGGTTGTCGATGATCCAGTCGTTGCGGGAGGTGCCCGAGGCCGGGTCCACCTCGAAGCCGACGTCGACCAGCAGCGATTTCCAGTCCGCGTACTCCAGTCCGCAGAACTGCTCGTGGGTCTCCGACAGCCAGTTGTCGGCGTAGTCCTTGCGGGTCAGGTAGTCCATCGCCGCGCCCAGGGTGAGCTCGACCGCGTCGCCGGCCGGGTCGTACGCGAACGGGAACCGGAAGTCGACGGCGAACTGGTCCAGCCTGGCCCGGGTCGACAGGCCGGCCACGTACGCCGACACCTCCTCAGGGGACAGCTCGGCCAGGTCCGCGCGGGCGGTCGCCGGGTTGGCGCCGTCGGTGGCGTCCAAGGTCAGGCGGACCCGGCGGTCGCGACCGTCCGGGCCGCAGACGTCGCTGTTGATCCAGACGCCGCCCGGCGCGGTGTGGTCGTAGATGGCCTGCGCGAACCGGCGCAGCGACGCCCAGCGGTCCCCGTAGGACCAGATCTCGTGGGTCAGCGCGAACGTCAGCGTCGTGTCGATGGAACGTTCCGGGAAGATGGCGCCGCCCAGCACGTTGCGGCGGTAGAAGAAGACGTTGGCGTTGTCGAAGACGCCCTGGGCCTTCTTGTGCATGCACTCCTCGTACAGGTGCCGGGCGATCTCGACGCCGATCAGGTCGCTCTCGCGCAGCGCCGGCTCCCGGTCGGCCAGCTCCAGCACCGCGCCCGCGCCGCAGCCGATGTCGACGATCCGGCCCGGCCGTACGTGCCGGTGGACCCGCTCCCACTTGCGGGCCGCGCTGTCGGCGAACGCCTCCACGTAGGTGCGGTAGTTGCGGGTCGCGGTCAGCCCGCCCTCGGCGCCCACCACCGGGTCGTTGACCACCGTGCGCACGCTGTCCACCAGCTGGTAGCGGTCGAAGACGTCGACGGTCGCCGGATGGGCCAGCTCCCGCCAGCTCTCGTCGCCGGCCGCCAGCCGCAGCAGCACGTCCCACGGGCGGGCCGGTTCGGGCGTGCTCTCGGCCTCCACCCCGGCGATGCCGAAGCCCAGGGCGGTGTAGAGGGCCGCGACCGCCGGGGTCGAGCAGGCCACCAGGGTGTTGGCCGGGGTCAGCTCCAGGCCGGTCGCCACCGTGATGTTCTTCAGCGTCACCTCGGCGAAGCGCTCGGTCGGCGCGGTGTCGAAGACCGGCACCACCACCGAACGCAGCCCGGTCAGCACGCTGAACCGTTCGATGGCCGCCTCCCGGCGGTGGTACGGCACCGGATTACGCTTCGTGTTCTCGTGGTTCGCTGAGGTCACCGCCCAGACAATGGTCACATCCGGCCACCGCCGCAGGTACTCGGCCTGGAAGCGGGTAAGGACGTGATGGCGGCCCGGGAAGAGCACGAAGGTTGTTTCCACCTGGTCGTTGATACCGTACGGAGACGCCGACCACGAGCAGCGGAGACTGTGATGCCTCAACGATCTGATCGACGGCACCGGGTAGTGGTCGTCGGAGCCGGCTTCGGCGGGCTGTTCGCCACCAAGTCCCTGCGCAAGGCCGACGTCGACGTCACCTTGATCAACGGCACGGCGTACCACCTGTTCCAGCCGCTGCTGTATCAAGTGGCGACCGGCATCCTCTCGGAGGGCGAGATCGCCCCGCCGATCCGCGAGATCCTCCGGCGCCAGGACAACGTCGACGTGAAACTCGGCTGGGTCAGCGACATCGACGTGGACGCGCAGAAGGTCGCGGTCGAGGCGCCCGGCATCGACTACACCGTCGAGTACGACACGCTGATCGTCGCCGCGGGCGCCTCGCAGTCCTACTTCGGCAACGACAAGTTCGCCGACCACGCCCCCGGCATGAAGAGCATCGACGACGCGCTGGAGCTGCGGGCCCGCATCTTCGGCGCGTTCGAGCTGGCCGACCTGCAGACCGACCCGGCCGAGATCGAACGCTGGATGACCTTCGTGGTGGTCGGTGCGGGCCCGACCGGTGTCGAGATGGCCGGGCAGATCGCCGAGCTGGCCCACCGCACCCTGCCGGGCCAGTACAAGCACATCGACCCGCGCAAGGCCCGGATCATCCTGATCGACGCCCTCGACGCGGTGCTGAACACCTTCGGCGACCACCTGTCCACCCGCGCGCTGCGCCAGCTGCACCTGCTCGGCGTGGAAGTGGAACTGGAGACCAAGGTGGTCGACGTGGACGCCACCGGCATCGAGGTGGACACCAAACGAGGCCACCAGCGCATCGAGTCGATGACCAAGATGTGGGCCGCCGGCGTGGCCGCCCCGCCCCTGGCCCGCAAGCTCGCCGAACAGGCCGGCGCCGAGACCGACCGGGCCGGCCGGGTCAAGGTCAACCCGGACTGCACCCTGCCCGGCCACCCGGAGATCTTCGCCGTCGGTGACATGATCTCCCTGAACCAGCTCCCCGGCGTCGCCCAGGTGGCCATCCAGAGCGGCCGGTACGCGGCGGACCAGATCAAGCGCCGGCTGGCCGGCAAGGAGCCCGCCGGGCCGTTCAAGTACTTCGACAAGGGCAGCATGGCCACCATCTCCCGCTTCTCAGCGGTGGCCAGCGTGGGCAAGCTGCGCGTCTCGGGCTTCCTGGGCTGGCTGATGTGGCTGGCGGTGCACCTGCTCTACCTGGTCGGCTTCAAGAACAGGGTCACGGCGGTGCTGCACTGGGCGGTCAGCTTCCTGGGCCGGGGCCGCTCCGAGCGGGTGGCGACGTTCCAGCAGGCGTACGCGCGGGCGGCGGTCCGCGAATACGGCGACCCGTTCGAACGCCGCAAGGCCGCGGCAGCCGAGGCGATGAGCCAGCCGAGCGACCCGGCCAGCCCGTCCGCCTCCGGCCCCGCCACCCCCGCCACCTCCAGCTCCGGCTCCGCGGAGTCCGGTGCCACCTCGGCGTCGGCCGGCCCAGCAATCAAATAACCCGCTGGTCCGGACCCATCCGCTGGCCTGGACCCCTCCGCCGGTCCGGACCCCCGTGTAGGTGTCCCGGTACTTTCCTTCGCTGGTCCGGGTTCCGTCCCGGTCCGGGTTCCGTCCCGGTCCGGGTTCCGTCCCGGTCCGGGTTCCGTCCTGGTCCGGGCCTCGTCCCTGTGCGGCTCCCATGCCTGTCAGGGCTACGTCCCGGTGTGGACCCCGTCCTGGTCCGGGCCTCGTTTTGGTCCGGGCCTCGTCCTGGTGCGGGCCACGTCCCGGTGCGGCCTCCGCGCCGGTCAGGGCTACGTCCCGGCCTCGGACCGCGTCCCGGCCTTGGACCGCGTCCCGGCCTTGGACCGCGTCCCGGCCTCGGACCGCGTCCGGGCCCCGGACCGCGTCCCAGTCGGGTCCTAGCCCTTCCCCATCCCCTCCCCGTCTCACCAGACCTGGGTAGCTGATGGCTGTCCTGGCAGCCACCAAATACCAAGATCGGAAGGGGCGGGGGAGTGGCGGGGCGAGAGGGGGTCGGATCAGGCGACGAGGTCGGCGTACCGGCCGCCTACCGAGACCAGGCTGTCGTGGTCGCCGGACTCCAGAACCCGCCCGTGGTCCACGACCACGATCTGATCTGCATCACGCACAGTCGACAGTCGATGCGCGATCGTCACCGTGGTGCGCCCGCGGGCCAGCTCGTCGAAGGCCCGCTGCACAGCCCGCTCGGTGGAGGTGTCCAACGCACTCGTGGCCTCGTCCAGCACCAGGATCCGAGGGTCACGCAACAGCGTCCGCGCGATGGCGATCCGCTGCTTCTCACCACCGGAGAACCGGTGCCCCCGCGAGCCGACCACAGTGTCGTAGCCGTCAGGCAGCCCAGCGATCAGCTCGTGGATCTGCGCCGCCCGAGCGGCCTGCTCGATCTGCGCGTCGGTCGCGTCAGGCCGCGCGTACCGCAGATTTTCCCGCACGGTCGTGTGCAGCAGATAGGTCTCCTGGCTGACCACGCCGACCACCGAAGCCAGGTCGGCCAGCCGTAGGTCCCGCAGGTCGATCCCGTCGATCGTGATCCGGCCCGCGGCCGGGTCGTAGAGCCGCGCGATCAGCGCGGCAAGCGTGCTCTTGCCGGAACCGGTCTCACCGACCAGCGCCAGCGAGGTGCCGGCCGGCACGTCCAGCGAGACCCCGGCGACCGCGGCGGTCTCACTTCCCGGGTACGCGAACGTGACGTCCTCGAAGCGCAGGTGCCCGCGCACCGTGCGGGGCAGCTCCACCGGCTCGACCGGGTCGTCCACCTCCACCGGCAGGTCCAGGTACTCGAAGATGCGGGCGAACAGGGCCAGCGAGCTGGTCAGCGAGACCCCGACGCCGAGCAGCCCCATCAGCGGCCGGAACAGCCCGGCCTGCAGGGTGGTGAAGGCGACCAGGGTGCCGATGCTGAGCGTGCCGGCGGTGAGCGGCAGCCCGGCGCTGAGGTAGATGACCGCCGGAATCGCGGCGAAGATGATGCTCATCGCGGCCATCCGCCAGCGTCCGGCCAGTTCGGAGCGCAGCTCCAGGTCGATGAGCCGGGTGGAGGAGGCGGTGAAGCGTTCGACCAGCGCCGCGCCGGTGCCCATGGTCTTGCTCAGCTGCACGCCGCTGATCGACAGGCCCTCTTCGACGGTGACGTTGAGGTCGGCCAGTTCGCGCTGGCGTTGCGCGGTGATCTCCTTGCGCATCTTCGCGACCCGGCGGGTCAGGTGGATGGCCGGCGGCAGGACCACCAGGGACACCAGGGAGAGCTGCCAGGACAGGGCGGCCATGGCGACCGCGGTGGCGACGGCGGTGGTGAGGTTCGAGGCGATCGAGGTCGCGGTGGAGGTGACCACCGACTGCATGCCGCCGATGTCGTTGGTGATGCGGGACTGCACCTCGCCGGTGCGGGTCCGGGTGAAGAACGCCACGGACTGGCGGCGCAGGTGGGTGAAGACGTCCACCCGGAGCCGGTGCATGACCTGCTGGCCGACGGTGGTGGAGATCCAGGTCTGGATGACGCCGAGGGCGGAGGTGACGGCGGCGACGGCGACCATGCCGGCGACGAGCCAGGCCAGCAGCGGGAGGTTCTGCTGCGGCAGTGCGCGGTCGATGACCTCGCGCAGCAGGAACGGCGAGGCCATGGCGATCACGGACGAGGCCACGATGATCGCGGTGACGATGGTGAGCTGGAGCCGGTGGGCGCTGAAGAGCCGGCCGATGCGGCGCAGGGAGACCTCGCGGGCCTGCTTCTTCTCGGCGGCGGTGACGGTGGTGGTGCGGCCGCGACGGCCGCCTTCGACTGGGGTGGCTTCCAAGAGCGACAACCTTCTTCCGGTACGGATTTAGTGAGGTTACCTCACCATGAGGGAACAACCGCAACCGCTGGTACGGTATTCCCGTGGATCCCGCCGCCGACGAGAACCTCTCCGAGCTGTTCTGGTCCGTCGCGCGCACCCTGCGCCACCTCAACAAGGAGGCGCTGGAGCCGCTGAACGTCTCCCCGTCGCACGGCCGCGCCCTCGCCGTGCTGATGCGGCACGGCCCCATGCGCCCGGGTGCCCTCGCCGAGCACCTGCGCATCGCCCCGCGCTCAGCCACCGAGGTCGTCGACGATCTGCAGGGGCGGGGCCTGGTCGAGCGCACCCCGGATCCGGCCGACCGGCGGGCGACGGTGCTGCACCTGACGGCGGCGGGTGCCGCGGCCGGCGACGCCATCCGGGCCGCCCGGCAGGCCGCCGCGGAGCGCTTCTTCGCCGGTCTCCACGAGGCCGACCGCGCCGACCTCACCCGGATCCTGCGCCAACTGCGCGAATAATCCCGTTTGTGTAGAGTCCCGGGCATGCGCAAGGTTCTCGTCGTCGGTGCCGGGCAGTCCGGCCTCCAGCTCGCGCTCGGCCTGCGCGCCGACGGTCACGACGTCACGCTGATCTCCGCCCGCACGCCGCCGGACATCCGGGGCGGGCGCCCGATGAGCACCCAGGGCATGTTCCACGGCGCGCTCGAGACCGAGCGCGCCCTCGGCCTCGACCTCTGGGGCGAGCAGGCCCCGGCCTTCCAGGGCTTCCGGATCACCCTGTCCGCCCCGCCCGGCGAGCAGGCCCTCGCTTTCAACGCCCGGCTCAGCCACCCCGGCCGCAGCGTCGACCAGCGCCTCAAGATGGCGGCCTGGCTGGAGCTGGCCGAGCAGCGCGGCGTGACGGTGGACTACCGCGCCGTCCAGGCGGGGGAGCTGGCGGCGCTCGCCGCTCGGCACGACCTGACCGTCGTCGCGGCCGGCCGGGGCGACCTGGTGTCCCTCTTCGACCGCGACCCGCGGCGCTCGGTCCACGACGCGCCACAACGGGGACTCGCCGTCGCGTACGTGCACGGCCTCGAGCCCGACCCGGACTTCCCGGCACCGCACATCGGCTTCCACGCCGTGCCCGGGCTGGGCGAGCTGTTCGTCATCCCCGCGCTGACCCTGACCGGCCCCTGCGACATCCTGTTCTGGGAGGCCGTGCCCGGCGGCCCGGTCGACCGGTGGACGGGTTCCGCCCCGATGGACCCCGCCGAGCATCTGGCCCTGACCCTCGAGCTGGCCGGCCGGTACGTGCCCTGGGTCGCCGAGCGCGCCCGCCACGCCGAGCTCACCGACTCCCGGGCCACCCTGCACGGCCGGTACGCGCCGGTCGTGCGCGAGCCGGTCGCCCGGCTGGACGGCGGAACGGCGGTGCTCGGCATGGCCGATGTGGTGCTGGCCAACGACCCGATCACCGGCCAGGGCGCCAACACCGCGGCCAAGTGCGCCACCGCCTACCTGACCGCGATCCGCGAGCGGGGCGACCGGCCGTTCGACGAGCAGTGGATGCGTGACACGGCCGAGGCGTTCTGGTCCTCGACCGCCCGCGCGGTCACCGACTGGACCAACGCGATGCTCCAGCCGTTGCCGCCACACGTGCAGCGCATACTCGGCGCGGCAGCGGGCAATCCCACCGTGGCCTCGCGGTTCGCCGACGCCTTCTCGGACCCGACCGACCTGGACCGTTGGTTCATGACGCCCGACGCCGCCGAGCGCTACCTCGCCTCGGTCTAGGGTTACCTGAGTCACTTCCTGACCGATCGGCCAGCTTCTGACCGATCGGTCAGGCATGCTGGTTCGCATGGCCCGTACCCGGACACGCGACGAGATCCTCGCCGTCGCCGCGGAGCTGTTCTCCCGCGCCGGCTTCAAGGGCACCTCGCTGCAGGACATCGCCGCCGAGGTGGGCTGCTCCAAGGCGACCCTGCTCTACCACTTCGACAGCAAGGAAGCGATTCTCGCCGCCCTGGTCGCTCCCGCCGCCGCCGAGCTGGCCGAGCTCACCACCCGGCTGGGGCAGCTCGACGGTGAGGCCGCGCGCGAGGCGGCCATCGACGGCTTCGTCGACCTGGTGCTGCGTTACCGCCGCGAGGCCGGGCTCATCTACTACGGCTCGCTGGACGTGCTGTGGACGCCCGCCTTCGCGGACGCCCAGCCGATGATCGAAAACCTGTGCACCGCCTTCGCGGCGGGCTCGGCCGACCCGGTCGACCGGATCGCCGCCGAGGTGCTGCTGGCCGGCATCTGCTCGGTGGCGATCGACAAGCCCGATGACGCGACCCTGCGCTCCGCCTTGATCGCCGTGGCGAAGCGTGCCCTGCTCACCCCTCGATCCAAGGACTGACATGGCAACCCTGTTGTACCGGCTGGGCCGGGCCTCGTTCCGGCGCCGCAAGCTCGTGGTCGTGCTGTGGCTGGTGCTGCTGGCCGCGCTGGGCGGCGCCGCCCTGGCGTTCAAGGGCCCCTCGTCCAGCGACTTCACCATGCCCGGCACCGAGTCGCAGCGCGCGATCGACGCCCTGCAGCGGGAGTTCCCCGAGGCCAGCGGGGCCACCGGCACCATCGTGGTGGCCGCGCCGGCCGGCGGCACCCTGGCCGACTCCGCCCTCAAGCCCGCGGTCGAGGGCCTGGTCAAGGAGGCGTCGGCGCTGCCCGGCGTGCTCGGTGCCGTGGACCCCTTCGCCGCCAAGGCCCTGTCGCAGGACGGCCGGTACGGCCTCATCCAGGTGCAGTTCGCCACCCGCGCCGACGAGGTGACCGAGCCGCAGCGCGCCGCGTACGAGAACAGTGGCGCCGCCGCCGAGGCCGCCGGGCTGCGCGTCGAGCACGGCGGTGAGGTGATGAACTCCGAGCCCGAGGTCGGCGGCACCGAGAGCATCGGCGTCATCATCGCCCTGGTGGTCCTGGTGATCACCTTCGGCTCGCTGGTCGCCGCGGGCATGACCATGCTCAACGCGCTGATCGGGGTCGGCGCGGGCATGGCCGGGCTGTTCGCGCTGAGCAGCGTCGTCACGCTGACCAGCACGGCGCCGGTGCTCGCCCTGATGCTCGGCCTGGCCGTCGGCATCGACTACTCGCTGTTCATCACCTCCCGGCACCGGCAGAACCTCGTCGACGGCCTCGCCCCGCAGGAGGCGGCCGCCCGCGCGGTGGGCACCGCCGGTTCGGCCGTCGTGTTCGCCGGCATCACCGTGGTCATCGCGCTGGCCGGTCTCGCCGTCGTGGACATCCCGTTCCTGACCGTCATGGGCCTGGCCGCCGCGGGCACCGTCGCCGTCGCCGTGCTGGTCGCCATCACGCTGCTGCCCGCTCTGCTGGGCTTCGCCGGCCAGCGGGTGCTGCCGCGCAAGCTGCGCGCCACCGGCTCGCACGCCGCCTCGCACGCCGAGCCCAAGGAGGGCTTCGGCTTCCGCTGGGCCCGGCTGGTCACCCGGTTGCGCATCCCGGTGATCCTCGTCGGGGTGCTCGGCCTGGGCGCCCTGGCTCTGCCGGCCACGGACATGCGGGTGGCGCTGCCCGGTGCCGGCGCCGGCCCGGTCGGCACGCCCGGCCGCGACGCCGCCGATCTGATCACCGAGGGCTTCGGCCCCGGCTTCAACGGCCGGCTGGCCCTGGTCGTCTCCAGCGACTCGCCGGAGCAGACCACCGCGGCCGTGCAGCAGGCCACCCAGCTGTTGCAGGGCACGCCGAATCTGCTGGCGGTGACCCCGCCCAACCTCAGTCAGGACAAGCGGACGGCGCTGCTCGGGGTGCTGCCCCGGACCGGCCCGACCGACGAGGCCACCGAGCAGCTGGTGCACGACGTCCGCGACCGGGTGGCCGGGATCGCGAACGCGGACGTGTCGCTGACCGGGCAGACCGCCGTGGGCATCGACGTCTCCGAGAAGCTCTCCGCCGCCATGCCGGTCTACCTGCTGCTGGTCGTGGGTCTGTCGGTGCTGCTGCTGATGCTGGTGTTCCGGTCCGTGCTCGTGCCGCTCAAGGCGGCGCTCGGCTTCCTGCTCACCGTGGGCGCCACCTTCGGCGTCACGGTGCTGGTGTTCCAGGAGGGACACCTGAGCGACCTGGTCGGCCTGGACAGTCCGGGACCGCTGATCAGCTTCCTGCCCATCCTGCTGATCGGCATCCTGTTCGGCCTCGCGATGGACTACGAGGTGTTCCTGGTGTCGCGGATGCGCGAGGACTTCGTGCACGGCGCCGGCGCGCAGGAGGCGACCATCAGCGGCATGGGCCACGGCGCCCGGGTGGTCACCGCGGCCGCGCTGATCATGACGTCGGTCTTCGCGGGCTTCATCCTGCTGGACGACCCGGTGATCAAGTCGATGGGCTTCGCGCTGGCCATCGGGGTGGCGATCGACGCCTTCGTGGTCCGGATGACGATCGTGCCGGCCGTGATCTCGCTGCTCGGCCGGGCCGCCTGGTGGCTGCCGCGCTGGCTGGACCGGGTGCTGCCCAATGTCGACATCGAGGGGGAGCGGTTGCGCGAGGAGCTGGCGAACGAGCCGGCGCGGGAGCCGGTCACCGTCTGAACCGTTTAAGCAGGTAAGAGGGCCGGAGCGTGCATGGCGCGCTCCGGCTCTTTATTGCCGGATTGTTACCTGTCCGGCGATCTAGAAACTTGCGAATCATCTTCTGCTCTGAATAGGTTGCCCTCGGCAACAAAACCTTGTGAAAGCCAGATCCCCTCCCGGAGGCATCCATGACGTTGGCGAGGTGGTGCGAGCGATGAGCGACGCGCCGATCCTCCTGGAGATGCGTTCCATCACCAAGGAGTTCCCCGGAGTCAAGGCCCTCGCCGACGTCAACCTGGTGGTGCGGGCCGGCGAGATCCACGCCATCTGCGGCGAGAACGGTGCCGGCAAGTCCACGCTGATGAAGGTGCTCAGTGGGGTCTACCCGTACGGCTCGTACGACGGTGACATCGTTTACCAAGGGACAGAGACCCGTTTCTCGGACATCCGGGCCAGCGAGCACGCGGGCATCGTGATCATCCACCAGGAGCTCGCCCTCATTCCCGAGCTCTCCATCACCGAGAACATCTTCCTGGGCAACGAGCCCCGCAAGCGCGGCGCGATCGACTGGAAGTCCGCCCAGCGCCAGGCCCGGGAGCTGCTGGCCCGGGTCGGGCTGCGCGAGGACCCGGACACCCTGATCAAGGACATCGGCGTCGGCAAGCAGCAGCTGGTGGAGATCGCCAAGGCGTTCGCCAAGGACGTCAAGCTGCTCATCCTCGACGAGCCGACGGCCGCGCTGAACGAGGCGGACTCCCGGCACCTGCTGGACCTGCTGCGCGGCTTCCGCGAGCGCGGCATCACCTCGATCATGATCTCGCACAAGCTCAACGAGATCGAGGCCATCGCCGACCAGATCACCATCCTGCGCGACGGCCGTACGGTCGAGACGCTGGACGTCAAGGCCGACGGCGTCGACGAGGACCGGATCGTGCGGGGCATGGTCGGCCGCGAGCTCAGCAGCCGCTTCCCGGACCACACGCCGAAGATCGGCGAGGTGTTCTTCGAGGTGCGCAACTGGAACGTGCGGCACCCGATCTCGGCCGAGCGCCAGGTCTGCAAGAACGAGAACTTCGTGGTGCGCCGCGGCGAGATCGTCGGCTTCGCCGGCCTGATGGGCGCCGGCCGCACCGAGCTCGCGATGAGCGTGTTCGGCCGCTCCTACGGTGTCTGGGAGTCCGGCACGATCATCAAGGACGGCAAGGAGATCGTCCTCAAGTCGGTGGCGGACGCGATCGCCCACGGGCTCGCCTACGTCAGCGAGGACCGCAAGGCGATCGGCCTCAACCTGCTCGACGACATCAAGACGTCGACGGTGGCGGCCAAGCTCTCCAAGATCAGCAAGCGCGGTGTCCTCGACGAGGTGGCCGAGTACAAGGCCGCCGAGTCCTACCGCAAGGAGCTGCGGACCAAGGCCCCCTCGGTGGACGAGGGTGTCTCCAAGCTCTCCGGCGGCAACCAGCAGAAGGTCGTCCTGGCGAAGTGGATGTTCACGGACCCCGACCTGCTGATCCTCGACGAGCCCACCCGCGGCATCGACGTGGGCGCGAAGTACGAGATCTACGGCATCATCCAGCGGCTCGCCGACCAGGGTAAGGGCGTCATCGTCATCTCCTCGGAGCTGCCCGAGCTGATCGGGCTCTGCGACCGCATCTACACCGTGTTCGAAGGCCAGATCACGGGCGACATCGCCCGCCAGGATGCGGACCCGGAGACCCTCATGAAGCAGATGACCTCGACGAAGAAGATGCAGACCCGATGAGCCGATTCAAGGACCTTCAGAAGAACCTCTTCGGAGGAACCACTTCCAACGCCCGCCAGTTCGGCATGATCTTCACCCTGGTGGCGATCGTCCTGCTGTTCCAGTTCCTGACGGACGGGCTGACACTGCGGTCGGACAACCTGATCGCCCTGTTCCAGCAGAACTCCTACATCCTGATCCTGGCCATCGGCATGCTGATGGTGATCGTGGCCGGGCACATCGACCTGTCGGTCGGCTCGATCGCCGCGTTCGCCGGCATCCTGGTCGCCAAGTCCATGACGGAGTGGGACCTGCCCTGGCCGCTGGCCATCCTGTTCGGCCTCGCCATCGGCGCGGCGATCGGGGCCTGGCAGGGCTTCTGGGTCGCCTACATCGGCGTGCCCGCGTTCATCGTCACGCTGGCCGGCATGCTGATCTTCCGCGGTGGCAACCAGTTCATCGGCAACGCCAACACGATCCCGGTGCCCGAGGGTTTCCGGGTGATCGGTTCGGGCTTCCTGCCCGAGGTGGGGCCGAACACCGGCTACAACAACCTGACCCTGCTGCTGGGCCTGGTGGCCTGCCTCGCGGTGGTCTGGCGGGAGCTGCAGGCCCGGCGTACCCGGCACGAGATGGACGCCGACGCCGGCCCGCTGTGGGTCTCGATCCTGCGGATGGCCGTCATGGTCGGCGTGCTCGCCTTCGTGGCGCTGCGCTTCGCCAGCGGCCGGGTCGGCACCAGCTTCCCGGTCTCCGGCATCATCCTGGTCGCGCTGGTCATCCTGTACTCGTTCTACACCCGCAACACCGCCGGCGGCCGGCACATCTACGCGGTCGGTGGCAACTCGCGCGCCGCCGAGCTGTCCGGCGTCAAGCTCAAGCGGGTCAACTTCTTCGTCATGATGAACATGTCCGTGCTGGCCTCGCTGGCCGGCATGATCTTCGTGGCGCGTTCGGCGGCCTCCGGCCCGCAGGACGGCAACGGCTGGGAACTCGACGCGATCGCCGCGGTCTTCATCGGTGGCGCGGCGGTGGCCGGCGGTATCGGCACGATCAGCGGCTCCATCGTGGGCGGTCTGGTCATGGCCGTGCTCAACAACGGCCTCCAGCTGCAGGGCGTCGGCACCGACCGGGTCCAGATCATCAAGGGCCTGGTGCTGCTGCTCGCGGTCGCACTGGACGTCTACAACAAGAGCCAGGGGCGCTTCTCGGTCATCGGGAGCATCATGCGGCCCTTCCGCCGGGAGGCATCCGCCCCGCCGGCACCGTCGGAAGCGGGCCGCGAGCCCGCCAAGACGTCGGTGGCCGGCTGACGGTCACCGAACCCCTCTCACCCGTAACACCTCTGAAGAAGGGCACTTCCCCCCAATGCGTACATTTTTTGCCAAGACGGTGGCCGTCGGCGCCATCTCGATGCTGGCCCTGACGGCCTGCGGCGGCGGCCGTGACGAGGAGTCCGGCTCGGACGCCCCGGCCAAGGGCTTCGCGGCCAACTCCCTCATCGGTGTGGCCCTGCCCGCCAAGACCTCGGAGAACTGGGTTCTCGCCGGTGACCTGTTCACCAACGGCCTGAAGGAGGCCGGCTTCCAGAGCGACGTGCAGTACGCCGGCGCGTCCACCACGGTCGCCGACCAGCAGGCGCAGATCACCGCCATGGTGACCAAGGGCGCCAAGGTCATCGTCATCGGCGCGACCGACGCCGCGCAGCTGTCGACCCAGGTCGCCGCGGCGCACCAGGCCGGCGCGAAGGTCATCGCGTACGACCGCCTGATCACCAACACGCCGGACCTCGACTACTACGTCGCGTTCGACAACTTCAAGGTCGGCCAGCTCCAGGGCCAGGCCCTGCTGGACGGCATGAAGGCCAAGAAGCCGGCCGGCCCGTACAACATCGAGCTGTTCTCCGGCTCGCCGGACGACAACAACGCCGGTGTGTTCTTCAACGGTGCGATGGACGTCCTCAAGCCGGCCATCGACAAGGGCGACGTCGTCGTCGCGTCGAAGCAGACCGACGTCAAGCAGACCGCCATCCAGGGCTGGAAGGCCGAGGGTGCGCAGGCCCGCATGGACCAGCTGCTGACCTCGACCTACGGCAACAAGGAGCTGGACGGCGTCCTCTCCCCGAACGACACGCTGGCCCGCGCGATCATCACCTCGATCAAGGGTGCCGGCAAGAAGGTCCCGGTCGTCACCGGTCAGGACTCCGAGGTCGAGTCGATCAAGTCGATCATGGCCGGCGAGCAGTACATGACGATCAACAAGGACACCCGCAACCTGGTCAAGGAGACCATCAACATGGTCAAGGCCCTGCAGGCCGGCAACACCCCGCAGGTCAACGACCAGAAGTCCTACAACAACGGCAGCAAGGTCGTCGACACCTTCCTGCTCCCGCCGGTCGCCGTGACCAAGGCCAACGCGGCCGAGGCGTACGCGAACGACCCGAAGCTCGCCCCGCTGACCAAGGCGTGACGGCTGGGTAGCACCTGACAGCGCTGGGTCCCCGGAGTCCTTCTCCGGGGACCCTTCGTCGTCTGCGGTACCGACAAAACGGACGATCGGGAGGAGGCGGGACGGTGGCGACACCCGTACGGTCCAAGCCGTCCGGCCCGGGGCGCCCCGCGGAGCTGCCGCTGCCGGCCGCGCCCGGGGCCAGCCAGGAGGAGATCCGCCGGCAGAACCTCGGCGCGGTGCTGCGCTTCGTCCACGTGCACGGCCCCACCTCCCGGGCCGAGCTCACCGGCCGGCTCGGGCTCAACCGCAGCACCATCGGCGCGCTCGCCGCCGACCTGGCCGCGGCCGGCCTGGTCACCGAGGAGGCCGAGGCGCCCACGGCCGCGCGCCGCGCCGGCCGGCCGTCGCTGGTCGTGAGCCCCCGCTCGGGACGCGTCTACACGTACGCGCTCAGCATCGAGGCCGACCGGCTGCGCGCGGCCCGCGTCGGGCTCGGCGGCCGGATCCTCGACCTGCGGGAGATCGCCCGCCCGCCCGGCATGCCGATGCTCGACGCCGTCGCGCCGCTGACCGGCTTCCTCCGCGCCATGCGGGACTCGGCCGCGCCCGACGCCCTGCCCGCGATCGGCGGGGCCGTCGCCGTGGCCGACACGAGCCGCGACGCCGAGGGCCGGACCCGGATCGGCGCCACCGACGAGCGGCTCGGTGCCGCCCTGGACGAGGCGCTGCCGGCCGGACCGGGCTTCGTCACCGGGGACATGGCCGACATCGCCGCGCTCGCCGAACACGTCCGGGGCGTGGCCGCGGGCATCAACGACCTGATCTACCTGCACGGCGACCTCGGGATCAGTGCCGGCATCATCACCGGCGGCCGGCTCGTCGCCGGCCACCGCGGGCACGGCGGCAAGGTCGGTCACATGGTGGTCAACCCGCACGGCCTGCGCTGCGGCTGCGGGTCACGCGGCTGCTGGGAGACCGAGATCGGGGAGAACGCGCTGCTGCGCCACGCCGGCCGCGGGGCGGGGGACCGGGCTGCCGTCCTCGAAGTGCTGGGGTCGGCGGCCGGCGGTGAGCCCGTGGCCCGCGCGGCGGTCCGCCAGGTCGCGGACTGGCTCGGCTTCGGGGTGGCCAACCTGGTCAACGTGGTCAACCCGGACCTGGTGGTCTTCGGCGGCTCGCTGCGCGAGGTGTACGCGGCCGGCGCCGGCGAGGTCCGCCGCCGCCTGGACGCGATGGCTCTGCCGGCCTCCCGCGAGCACGTGCAGCTGCGCGCCGCGACCCTGGGCCGCGACGCCGCCCTGATCGGCGCGGCCGAGCTCGCCTTCGAGCAGCTGCTGGCCGACCCACTGGGTGCCGGGGATGCGGGCTAGCGGCAGAATGGGCACGGTAACGGGCGACGAAGGCGGCTGCGGATGACGGAAACACCGGCTGGCGCTGCCACTCTGCGCTGGGTCGCCACGCTGGCCTGGCTGCTGCCGCCGCTGGTCGAGCTGCCGCTGCTCGCCGGGCTGTGCTCCGGCATCCCGGAGGTCGGCCGGGCCGCCGTCTTCGGCATCCCGGCCACCCGGGTGGCGGTGCTGTTCGCCCTGCTCGCCGCGCTGGCCGGGTTCGTGGCCGTCGTGCGCGGCGCGACCGGGCTGACCCGGGCGGCCGTCGCGGGGGCGCTGTCGATCGCCGCCGGCATCGTGGCCGCCCTGGCCGCGGGTTTCCTCTTCGACGGGGAGTTCCCGATGGTCGCGCTGCTCCCCGCCCACTCCGCGCTGGCACTGGCCGTGCTGGCCCGCGCCGCCCTGCGCGAGCCCGCCGAGTCCTAGCGACGGCGCTGCGCCGCCGGGCCGGCCGCAGCGACGGCCCGCCGACTTCTGACGCCGGCCGCGTGCCGCCGAGCCGGGCAGTACCGACAGCCCGTCGGCTTTCTGGTATCGGCGGCGTGCCGCCGGCCGGCCGCAGCGACGGCCCGTCGGCTTTCTAGTACCGGCGGCGTGCCGCCAGGCCCGGCAGCAGGGACAGCCCGGCGATGATGGCGCCGGCGACCATCCCCAGGTAGGCCAGCAGCACCGCCGCCTCACCCCCGCCGAAGGCGGCCGCCCCGATCACCAGCACGAAGCCGAGCAGCACCGGCAGCCCGGCCAGCACCCAGGCGGCGGTCTTCTGCGCCGGGCTCCACCGCGGCGAGCCGGACACCAGCATCAGCCCGGCCAGCGGACTGATCACCGGCAGCACCACCGAGCCGGCGGTGAGCAGGGCGATCCCCGCGTACTCGGGTCCCGCCGAGGGGGTCGCGGCCGGTGGCGGCAGCGGGGCGGGCATGACCGGCCGGCGCAGGTGGGCCGGCATCCGGCCACGGCGGGCCGCCGCCGCGAGCGCCTCCG
Organism: Actinoplanes sp. NPDC048967; assembly: GCF_040649415.1. NCBI lineage: Bacteria > Bacillati > Actinomycetota > Actinomycetes > Micromonosporales > Micromonosporaceae > Actinoplanes > Actinoplanes sp. NPDC048967. Next base: position 1,108,130 of record NZ_JBEZFL010000001.1, on the reverse strand, counting down.
GCGGGCCCAGCCGGTGCAGGATGTGCCGCGGGTCCTCCAGCGGGTCGGCCACCGAGGTACGCCGCATCGCGATGTAGTCCGCGACGGTGGTCATCAGCTCGTCACGCAGCTCGGGGGCGAGATCGTCGCTGGCGCCCCAGAGCGCGGCCAGGTAGTCCAGGACGAGGACGTCCGTGTGCGCCAGCGGCGTGGTGTCGTAGTGGTGCGGTACGGACGTCATCCGGATCCCCCTGAGCAGAGTGCGACAGTGCAGCCAGCATCGCGGCGGCCCACCCCGGCGCACATCTGGCCGGGGACTGATCCCCTGGCCGGCTCTCTGTCTTTCGGCCGATCCGGTCCCGCCGTGGTGCTCAGGGCCGGTCCGGGGCGATGGTCCGTTTCGCGGATGGCCCGCGGGCCGTTCGTACGGCAGCCTGGTCCGGTGGACCACGGCGATCTTGTGCGCGCTCCCGGTCAGCCCGGTTTTGCTACATCCGAGCCGTTCAGCGCCGATGCTTTCAGCATGGCCGAGGACACCCGCGCACCCGCACGCTACGTGTGGATCACCGCTAGCCTCGCCGTCGCCAGCTGGCTGTGGTACCTGCTGTTCAGCACCGTCGGCGCCGGGCACGTCGCCATCGCCTACCTGGCGGTGCCGCTGGGCGGTGTCTTCGCGGTGGTCGGGCTGTTCCAGCTCTGGCGCACCGTACGCGGCGACCGCACAGCCAGCCGCTTCTGGCTCACCCTGCTCATCGCCGCCTCGTTCATGACCGCCGGTTACGTGCTGATGGCGGTCAACGCCGCCCTCTACTCGGTCGGCGACATGCCGCCGGACATGACCCTGTCCGCCGCCGGCTGTGTCGGGCTCGGCTTCGCGCTGGCCATGTGGGCCGTCGCCCGGGTGCCGGTGGGCGCGATGGATCCGGCCGAGCGCTGGCGCATGCACCTGGACCGGCTCGTCGCCTTCCTGGGCTGCGCGACGGTGCTGTGGCACTTCGGGCTCGCCCCCATGCTGACGGCCACCGAGCGCTGGGCGCCGCAGACTCTGTCGCTGGTGGGGCTGGCGTTCCTGCTGACCGTCGGCGGCATCACCAAGGTGTCGTACCTCGGTGACGGCCCGGTCGACCGGACGGCGATGCGGCTGGTCGCGGCCATGGGCCTGACCGCCGCCGGGGTGGCCGTGCTGGCCACCACGTTCGGCAACGCCGGTGGGGTGCCGTCGCAGGCCGTGGTGCTGCCCATCGCGCCGGTGCTGCTCACCCTGGCCGTACGCGCGCAGGCCCGGGCCACGCTCGGCGGTCGCCGGGTGTCCCGCCGGTCCTCGCCGCTGCTGCCGTACCTGGCCATCGCGGCCGCGGACCTGCCGCTGGTCGCCGTGGCCGCCGGGCCGCTGCAGTGGCCCGGCCGGGTCTCGCTGATCGCCGCCGTGCTGGTCAGCGTCCTGGTCACGGCCCGGCAGTTCGTGGCCTTCCGGGACAACAAGCGGCTGCTCAGCGACATCCGTGGCCAGGAGGTGCGGCTGCAGCACGAGGTCAGCCACGACAGCCTGACCGGACTGGCCAATCGGGCCCGGTTCCGCGGCGTGCTGCACGCCGCGCTGGTCAACGGGGCCTCCGCCACCGTGCTGCTGGTCGACCTGGACGATTTCAAGACGGTCAACGACTCGCTCGGCCACGACGTCGGTGACCGCCTGCTGGTCGCGGTGGCCGACGTGCTGCGCGAGCAGTGCGGGGCCGACGGCCTGCCGGTGCGCATCGGCGGCGACGAGTTCGCCGTGCTGCTGACCGGCGGCTCCACGGTGGGGGAGACCGTCGCCCAGCGGGTGCTGGACGCGCTGACCCGGCCGATCAGCGAGCACCGGCTGCTGGTGCAGGCCAGCATCGGCATCGCGACCGCGGCGCCGGGCGCGACGCTGGACAGCGTGCTGCGCGACGCCGACGTGGCCATGTACGCCGCCAAGGGCCACGGCAAGGCCGGCTACGTGCGCTACGTGCCGGGCATGGAGGAGCCGATCCTGGCCCACATCCAGCTCGGCGGCGAGCTGCGCCGGGGCCTGGACGAGGGTGAGTTCCGGGTGGTCTACCAGCCGGTGGTCGCGCTGGCCAACGGCAAGATCGTCGGGGTCGAGGCGCTCGTGCGCTGGGACCACCCGGTGCGCGGCCCGGTGTCGCCGGTCGAGTTCATCCCGGTCGCCGAGCGCACCGGCCTGATCGTCGAGCTGGGCCGGTTCGTGCTGCGCGAGACGTGCCGGCAGATGGCCGCCTGGCTGGCCGAGTTCGGCCCGGACGCGCTGCAGAAGCCGGGCGTCAACGTCTCGGCCCGCCAGCTGCACGATCCCGACTTCGTCAGCGACGTGCTGGCCGCGCTGGCCGATTCCGGACTGCCCACCGACCGCCTGGTGCTGGAGCTGACCGAGTCCGCGGTGCTGCGCGGCAGCCAGGTGTCGCGCACCCTGCACGAGCTCGACCGGCTCGGCGTGGCGCTGGCCCTGGACGACTTCGGCACCGGCGAGTCGTCGCTGAGCCTGCTGCGCTCGTTCCCGGCGGCGATCGTCAAGCTCGACAAGTCCTTCGTGGACGGTATCGAGATCGAGGACGCCGAGGCCGGTGGCCGCGACGCCCGCCAGGCGGTCGCCCGCGCGGTCATCCAGCTGGCGAACGCGCTGGGCCTGGACACAGTGGCCGAGGGCATCGAGAACGAGGCCCAGGCCGAGCAGCTGCGCCTGCTGGGATACACCCTCGGCCAGGGCTACCACCTGGCCCGCCCGATGCCCGCCGAGGACTTCACCCGGCTGCTCGCGGCCCAGCGTCGCGCCGTCACGGCTTGACGTATACCGCTTGTCCCGGACAGCCCCGCCGGGCACGGTGAGAGATGTGACCGTCCACAACCACCGGTGAGCTGGGCGAAGCCCTTCGGAACGGGCGATGTCCGGCCTGTCCACATCGTCTGATCCACGGCTTTGGCGCGGGCTTATCGCTTGTGGCCGTAAAACTTTTGCATATTTCGAAGATTCTTTTCGCCACTTGAGCGAAACAAACCATTAACATCAGCAAGCGAACGACTTCGATGCAACAAAAGTGCTCCGACGTGGCGCAGGGCTCCCCGAGAGCCGCCGCCCGAGCGGCCGATGCCGTGCGCCCACGTCATTCCCGCACCACCTACCGGGAGGCAGTGCAAGCGATGCAGAACGAGTCCACCGTCAGCCGCCGTCATCTTCTGGGCGCCGCCGCGGCCGGTGCCGCCGTGGTCGGCAGCTCCGCCGTCCTGGCCTCACCGGCCGAGGCGTCCAAGGGCGGCCGCCGGCTCGCCCGGGTGCCGCGCGACAAGATCAGCGTGCAGCTCTACACCCTGCGCGACCAGCTCACCATCGACCTGGACGAGAGCCTGGCCGAACTGGCCGAGATCGGCTACACCCGGGTCGAGCACGCCGGCTTCGTCGGCCGCACGGCCGCCCAGTTCCGCGCCGCCCTGGACGCCGCCGGGCTGCGCGCCACCTCCGGGCACGTCGGCATCCCGCAACCGTTCAACGCCTCGACCTGGCAGGCCGCGCTCGAGGACGCCCAGATCGTCGGCAACAAGTACATCGTGCACCCGTACTTCGGCACCGACGCCAACGGCCCGATCCGCGACGGCTCCGTCTACAAAGCCTTCGCCAAGGACCTGAACAAGGCCGGTGCGCTGGCCCGCAAGGCCGGGCTCAGCTTCGGCTACCACAACCACCACAACGAGTTCCTGCCCCAGGACGGCGGCAAGCGCACCGGCTTCGACATCCTGACCCGCGAGACCGATCCCGGGCTGGTGCACTTCGAGGTCGACTTGTACTGGGCCTTCCGGGGTGCCAACGACCCGGTGGACCTGATCCACGAGAACCGGGGGCGGATCCGCCAGGTGCACGTCAAGGACATGGCGGTGTCCAGCAGCTTCGCCGACCCCGGCACCGGCCTGATCGACTTCGGCCGCATCTTCGAGCACTCCCGCGAGGCGGGCCTGGTCGAGTACATCGTGGAACGAGACGACGCCGGCACCCCGCCGCGCACCCCCGCCGACGCGCTGACCACCGCCGAGGTCGGCTTCCGTTACCTCGACAACCTCCGGTTCTGAGGGGACTGCCCTATGAAGAAGCGATTGCTGACCGCCGTACCGGTGCTGGCTCTGCTCACCACGGCCCTGACCGTCCCGACCGGGCCGGCCGCCGCGAAGGCGCCGGCCGAGCCGCCGGCCGACGCGAACTTCCAGAAGGTCACCCTGGACGACTTCCCGGGCGAGCCGATCGCGCTGGCCGTGCTGCCGGACCGCCGGGTGCTGCACACCGCGCGCACCGGTGAGGTACGCATCAACGACCCCAAGAGCGGGCGCAACATCCTGGCCGCCAAGATCCCCGTCTACCAGCACGACGAGGAGGGTGTGCAGGGCGTCGCGATCGACCCGAACTTCAAGCAGAACAAGTGGGTCTACATCTACTACTCGCCGCCGCTGAACACCCCGTCGGACAACCCGGCGACCCCCGCGGTCAACGAGGGTGACGCGCCGGAGAACGGCACCGCCGCCGACTTCGCCCCGTACAAGGGCGTGATGCGGCTGTCGCGGTTCAAGCTCAATGGCAACACGCTGGCGCTGGCCAGCGAGCAGAAGATCATGGAGGTCGGCACCGACCGGGGCATCTGCTGCCACGTCGGCGGCAAGATCGACTTCGACAGCAAGGGCAACCTGTACCTGTCCACGGGTGACGACACCAACCCGTTCGCCTCCGACGGCTACACGCCGATCGACGAGCGGGCCGACCGCAACCCGGCCTTCGACGCCCAGCGCACCGCCGGCAACACCAACGACCTGCGGGGCAAGCTGCTGCGGATCAAGGTCGGCGCCAACGGCAGCTACACCATCCCGAAGGGCAACCTGTTCAAGCCGGGCACCGCGTACACCCGCCCGGAGATCTACGCGATGGGTCTGCGCAACCCGTTCCGCTTCGCGGTCGACAAGAAGACCGACGTCGCGTACGTCGGTGACTACTCGCCGGACGCGAACAGCCCCAACCCGGCGCGCGGCCCGGCCGGGCACGGCCGCTGGATGGCCATCGACAAGCCCGCCAACTACGGGTGGCCGTACTGCGTCGCGCCCGACATGCCGTACGTCGACTTCGACTTCGCCACCCGGACCTCCGGCCAGCCGTTCAACTGCGCCGCGCCGGTCAACGACTCGCCCAACAACACCGGTAAGCGCAAGCTGCCGCCGGTGCAGAAGGCGGAAGTCATCTACACGTACGCGGCCTCGACGGAGTTCCCGGAGCTGGGCACGGGCGGCATCGGCCCGATGGGCGGCCCGGCGTACGACTTCGACGCCAAGAACAAGTCGGCGACCAAGTGGCCGAAGTACTACGACGGCAAGCCGCTGTTCTACGAGTGGACCCGCGACTACGTGCAGGAGTTCACGCTCGGCGCGGACAACGAGGTCACCGCGATCCGTGAGGTGCTGCCGTCGGTCATCTTCGACAACCCGATGGACCTGGAGTTCGGCCCCGACGGCTCGCTGTACGTGCTCGAGTACGGCGACGGCTACTTCTCCGAGAACCCGGAGGCGCAGCTGGCCCGCATCGACTACGTCCGCGGCAACCGCACCCCGCTGCCGAAGATCACGGCCACGCCGACCCGGGGTGAGGCGCCGCTGACGGTGACCTTCTCCAGCGCCGGCACCACCGATCCCGACGGCGACAGCCTGCGCTACGCCTGGGACTTCAACGCCGACGGCATCGTCGACTCCCGGGCCCCGAACGCGGTCTACACGTTCACCGAGAACGGCAACTACCGGCCGACACTGAAGGTGACCGACCCGACCGGCCGCTGGGCGTCCGCGGAGGTGCTGCTCCCGGTGGGCACGGCAGCCCCGCAGGTCACCCTGACCACCACGCCGAACCCGGACCAGCCGTTCGCCTTCGGTGACACGGTGAGCTTCCAGGTCACCGTGGTGGACGACCAGCCGGTCGACTGCTCGAAGGTCACCGTGACCTTCATCCTGGGTCACGACCAGCACGGTCACCCGCTGTCCACGGCCACCGGGTGCAGCGGCTCGATCCAGACGTTCCTCGACCCGGGTCACGCCGGGGCGGAGAACCTGAACGCGGTGTTCGTGGCGTCGTACACGGACTCCGGCACCCCGCCGCAGACCGGGACCGACGAGGTCGTCCTGGACCCGACGGAGAGCTGAGGTAACAAGCGACCGAGGTCACCGCCGTCACCCACGGCGGTGACCTCGGCCGTTCCGCCCGCATCACGGCCCCGATTGCGTCACCCTGGTAGGCGTGGGGGTGCACCTGGAGCAATGGTGGGCGCAGTTCCTCGAAGCGTCCGACCGTTTCGACGCCGCCTACCTGGTCGAGGGGCTCAGCGACCTGGTCGGCCCGTACATCAAGGCTCCGCTGCTGCGCCGCGAGGTCAAGATCGCCGCGGACGCGGTGGTCCGCCAGCTGGAGCGGCCGGCGAGCGCCGAACGCGCCGAGCACGGCCGTGAGGCCGCCGAGCGGCTGTCGCGCACCCTGGACCGGATCCGGGAACGCGCCACCGGAGCCGCGATCGCCACGGAAGAGGCGGCGATCGTCGACCTGGCCCTGCGCGGCGAGTACGCGGCAGCGGCCGCCGCGGCCGAGGCCCTGGTGGACGAGAAGAAGCTGTACCGCCTGTTCGTCACGGCGCTGCGCCTGGAACGCTTCGACATCCCGATGGCTCTGCGCCTGCTGGAGGCCGGCCAGACCCCGCGCGAGGCGATCCGCTCGGGCCACCTGCTCGGCAAGTACAGCTGGTGGCCGTCCTGGCTGCTGCGCATCGTCACGGAACGGGCCCTGGCCGGCACCCTCGACGAGGAGACCATCGCGGCGCTGGACAAGTGCGCGTACGCGGAACTGACCCCGCTGCAGGCGAACCTGGCCCGCAAACTGCTGGGCGGCAACGAGGCCCTGATCAGCACGGCGGCCCACCGCCTGATCACCCTGGGCGAGGCCGACGCGGCCGAACGCCTGCGCGAGGGCGACATCGCGGCGGTGGCGTTCGCGGCCCGGCTGAGCACGCAGTAGAGCGTGAAAGGGCCCGGCCGTCGGGTGACGACCGGGCCCGGGGGAGAGTGACAGCGACTACGCGCCGCCGGCCGTCAGGGTCACCGTCTGCGGCTGGAAGCCCGCCCCGTTGATGTCCACGCCGGCCGCCTTGGCCTGGTCCTGGGCCTGCTTGATGTAGTCGTTGGTGAACGCCAGGCCCTCCGGCTGCTTGGTCAGCACCGTGTCGCCGGTCTGGTTCTTCGTGGTCAGGGACAGGTCGACCGTCCGCTTCCAGTCGGCCTCGTTGATCGTGCCGACCCCACCGGTCGCCGGCCAGACCAGCTTGTTCACCTCGTTCATCTGCCAGAGCTGGTGGCTCTTGCCGAGCTTGGAGCCCTTGGCCACCACCAGGTCGCGGCACTTCTCGGCGTTGTCGCGGCAGTACGCCCAGCCTTTGATCGTGCCAGCCAGGAACTTCACCGTCTGCTGCTGGTACGCCGGGTCGTTGAGCTTCTCCGTGTTGGCCCACACCGCGTCCTGCAGCATCGACGAGCCTTCGGTCTTCCAGTCGATGATGGCGAAGTCCTCCGGCGTGTAGAGCTTGCCGGTCGCCGGGTTCGTCGCCTCCAGCAGCTGGGCGTACTCGTTGTAGCTCATCGCCTGGGCGGCGTCGATCTCCTTCTTGAGCAGCGCCTGCATGTCGAACTGCTGCTGCACCAGGGTGACGTCCTGGCCCGGGTCGAGCCCGGCCTTGGTCATGCCGGCGAACAGCTCGAACTCGTTGCCGAAGCCCCAGTTGCCGACCTTCCTGCCCTTGAGGTCGGCGGCCTTGGTGATGCCGCTGTCCTTCCAGGCCACCTGGTACGTGCCGGAGCGGGCGAAGATCTGCCCGACGTCGGTGATGCCGGCGCCCTGCTCGCGCGACGCCAGCGCCTTGGGGACCCAGGCCACCGCGTAGTCGGCCTTGCCCTGGGCCAGCACGGTCTGCGGCACGATGTCGACGCCGCCTTCGAGCAGTTGCACGTCGAGGCCCTGCTCCTTGTAGAAGCCCTGGTCCACGGCGGCGATGTAGCCGGCGAACTGGGCCTGGTAGAACCACTGCAGCTGCAATTTGATCGGGGTCGGGGCGCCGCCGCTGGCGCCCGGGGTCGTCGTCGTGGGGGTGTCGGCGGTGCCGCAGGCGCTCAGCGTGAGCACGGCGGCGATGAGGGTGGCGAACAAGGGACGACGCACACGAACTCCTAGGAGATGAGGCGGGTTTTCCAGGGCATCGCGATCCGCTCCAGCAGGAGCGTGGCCAGGTAGAAGAACAAGCCGAGCAGGCAGGCGCCGACCACGAAGGCCCAGGCCCGGGGGTACGCGGTGAACGCGGCGGCGGAGGTGATCCGCGCGCCGAGCCCGTCCTGCAGCCCGCCGAAGTACTCGGCGACGACCGCGGCGATGACGGCCAGCGACGACGCCTGTCGCAGACCGGTGAAGACGAAGGGCAGCGCGCCGGGCAGCCGGACCAGCCGGGTGAAGGTCCAGCCGCCGGCGGCGTAGCTGGTCATCAGCTCCCGCTGGGTCGGGTCGACCTCGCGCAGGCCGCGCAGTGTGTTGATGAAGACCGGGAAGAACACGATGATCCCGGCGACCAGCCGGCGCGGCACACTCGAGGTCGACTCGAACATGTTGTTGAGGATCGGGGCCAGCGCGATGATCGGCAGCGCGTTGAGCACCGCCGCGAGCGGGACGGAGACCTCGGAGAGGATCCGGAACCGGCTGGCCGCCATCGCGGCGAGCACCCCGGCGACCGTGCCCCAGGCCAGCCCGACGAGCGCGTTGAGCCCGCTGGCCAGCCCGGCCTCCCACACGTTCTGGCGCTGCACGACCAGCTCGTGCCAGATCGCCGACGGCGCCGGGAGGATGAACGGCGCGATCCGCCCGAACGTGACGGTCAGCTCCCACGCCACCAGCGCCAGGATCCCGAGCAGGACCGGCGGGGCGACGCGGCGCAGGAGATTCACGGCGCGGTCGCTTCGGAGGTACGGGGCGACGGCGCCACAACCGCACCGGCGCCCTCCGCCCCCACAGATCCCGGCACCGTCCCCGTGCCCCGCAAGGCGCGGCGGACCGAGGTGATCGCCGCGAAGTACGCCGGGGACTGCCGGGCCGCGTCGTCGCGGGTGCCCAGCTCGACGTCGATCGTCGCGGTGATCCGGCCCGGCCGCGGTGACATCACCACGACCCGGTCGGACAGGAACACCGCCTCCGAGATGGAGTGCGTGACGAAGACCGTGCTGGTGCCGGTCTGCGCGCAGATCGCCAGCAGCTCCGACTGCAACCGCTCGCGGGTCATCTCGTCGAGCGCGCCGAACGGCTCGTCCATCAGCAGCAGCGGCGGGTGCACGGCCAGGGCGCGGGCGATCGCGACGCGCTGCTGCATGCCGCCGGACAGCTGAGCCGGATAGTGCCCGGCGAAGTCGGCCAGCCCGACCAGTGCCAGCATCTCCGTGGCCCGGGCCCTGCGCTCGGCCCGGGAGGCGCCCCGCAACTCCAGCGGCAGCTCCACGTTGCGCTGCACGGTGCGCCATTCGAAGAGGCCGGCCTGCTGGAACGCGATGCCGTACTCCTGGTCCAGCCGGGCCCGGGCGGCCGGTTTGCCGGCCACCTCGACCGTCCCGGTCGTCGCCGGGATCAGGTCGGCGATCAGCCGCAGCAGGGTGCTCTTGCCGCACCCGGACGGCCCGATCAGGGAGACGAACTGCCCGGCCGGGATGGCCAGGTCGATGCCGGTCAGGGCGGTGACCTCGTCGGGCCGGCCCTGGTTGAAGACCTTGGAGACTCCGGAGAGGGACACTGCGGTCACATCGTCACCACCGAGACGCGTCGTCGGTGCCGCATCAGCGGCAGTTCCAGCAGGCTGACCAGGGCGGCGACGACGAGCCCGAGCAGGGCCGCGCCGAGCATGGCGGTGTAGACCTTCGCGGGATCACTGGTGGCCTCCCGGGAGTACTCGATGATGAGCCGGCCGACGCCGCCGCGCGTACCGGTGGAGATCTCGCCGACCACCGCGCCCACGACGGCGGCCGCGCCGGCCAGCCGCAGCGCCGGGAAGAGGTACGGCAGTGCGGCCGGCAGGCGCAGCTTGACCAGCGTGCGCCACCACCCGGCGGCGTAGCTGCGCATCAGCTCGACCCCGGCCGCCTGCGGTGACTGCAGACCACGCAGCATGCCCACGGCGACCGGGAAGAAGGCCAGGTACGCCGCGATCACCGCGACTGTCATCCACTCCGGCCAGACCGTGCCGCCCCAGCCGGCGATGAGCGGCGCGAGCGCGACCAGCGGCACGGTCTGCGACAGGATCACGTACGGCAGCAGGCCCCGCTCGACGATCCGGAAGCGCTGCATGGCCACCGCCAGCAGCAGGCCGATCACCGCGCCGGCCGCGAAGCCGACCGTGGTGATCCCCAGCGTGAAGACACTGGCGCTGAGCACCGCCTGCCAGACCGGCCGGCCGCCGGTGAGTTCCGGACGGCCGAGCCGGCTGAGCATCTCCCACACGTGCGGCATCGACAGGTCATCGGCCCGGGGCAGGATCCGGACGCCGAACAGCACGGTCCCGTCCGGGTTCCCGACCGCCTTGTAGCCCTCCCAGAGGGCGATGAGCACCACCAGGCCGGCGCCGGCGCTGAGCACACGTCTCACGCGACCTCCGGGATGATCTTCTCGCCGTACGCCCGCAGGGTCGCCTCTTTGTCGTCGTGCTGCAGGTAGAGGGCGAACTGGTCGACGCCGATGGCCCGCAGCTCCTCCAGGCGTTGCCGGTGCGCCTCGACCGGGCCCAGCACACAGAACCGGTCCACCACCTCGTCCGGCACGAACGAGGTGTGCGAGTTGCCGGCCCGGCCGTGCTCGGCGTAGTCGTAGCCCTGCCGGCCCTTGATGTAGTCGGTCAGCACCTGCGGCACCGCGCCGTCGGCGCCGTAGCGGGCGACGATGTCGGCGACGTGGTTGCCGACCATGCCGCCGAACCAGCGGGTCTGGTCCCGCTGGTGGGCCAGGTCGTCACCGACGTAGGCGGGCGCGGCGACGCAGAACTTGACGGCCGCCGGGTCGCGGCCGGCCCGCTCCGCGGCGGCCCGGACCGCCTTGATCATCCAGGCCGCGATGTCCGGGTCGGCGAGCTGCAGGATGTAGCCGTCACCCACCTCACCGGTCAGGGCCAGGGCCTTGGGCCCGTACGCGGCCACCCACACGTCCAGCCGGCTGTCGGGGGCCCAGGCGAACCGCAGCTCCTGACCGCGCAGCGACACCGTCTCCCCGCTGGCCAGGCCGCGGATCACCCCGATGCTCTCGCGCAGCTGGGCCAGCGAGTTCGGTTGCCGGCCCAGCACCCGCAGGGCCGAGTCGCCGCGGCCGATCCCGCAGATGGTGCGGTTGCCGTACATCTCGTTGAGGGTGGCGAACTGGGACGCGATCACGGTCCAGTCCCGGGTGCCCGGGTTGGTCACCATCGGGCCGACGACCACCCGCTCGGTGTCGGCCAGGATCTTGCTGTAGATGACGAACGGCTCCTGCCACAGCACGTGCGAGTCGAACGTCCACACGTGGCTGTAGCCCAGCTCCTCCGCCTTCTTGGCCCACTCCACCACCTCCAGGGCGGGTGGGTCGCACTGCAGGACGACGCCGATGTCCATGCTCACCGCACCTCCGGGAAGCCCAGGTCGACCGTGGACGAGGCGGGGTCGGGCCAGCGCGCGGTGACCACCTTGCTGCGGGTGTAGAACTGGAGGCCCTCGGGGCCGTACATGTGCAGGTCGCCGAAGAGCGAGGACTTCCAGCCGCCGAAGCTGTAATAGGCCACCGGTACGGGCACCGGCACGTTGACGCCGACCATGCCGCAGTTGACGTCGTACTGGAACCGGCGCGCCGCCCCGCCGTCGCGGGTGAAGATCGCCGTGCCGTTGCCGTACTCGTTTTTGTTGACCAGCTCGAGCGCCTGCTCGTAGGTGTCGGTCCGGACCACCGACAGCACCGGGCCGAAGATCTCGTCGGTGTAGAGCGGCGAGTCGGTCGGCACCTTGTCGACCAGCGACGCGCCCAGGAAGAACCCCGGGCTTTCGCTGATCGGCGCGTCCCGTCCGTCGACGACCACCTCGGCACCGCCGGCGCCGGCCAGATACCCGGCCACCTTGTCGCGGTGCTCGCGGCTGATCAGCGGACCCATCTCGGCGGCTGGATCACTGGCCGGGCCGACCGCGATCCGAGCGATCCGGTCCTTGATCGCGGCGACCAGCGGGTCCCCGACGGCGCCGACCGCCACCACGACCGAGACCGCCATGCAGCGCTCGCCGGCCGAGCCGTACCCGGCGCTGACCGCGGCGTCCGCGGCCGCGCCGACGTCGGCGTCCGGCAGCACGACCATGTGGTTCTTCGCGCCGCCGAGCGCCTGCACCCGCTTACCTTTTCCGGACGCGGTCTGATAGATGTGGCGAGCGATCGGGGTGGAGCCGACGAACGACAGCGCCTGCACGTCCGGATGGTCGATCAGCGTCTCGACGGCCTCCCGGTCACCCTGCACGACGTTGAACGCACCGTCCGGCAGCCCGGCCTGGCGCAGCAGATCGGCCAGCAGCAGCGAGACCGACGGGTCCTTCTCGCTGGGCTTGAGCACGAAGGTGTTGCCGCAGACCAGGGCGTTGCAGAACATCCACATCGGCACCATGGCCGGGAAGTTGAACGGCGTGATGCCGGCGACCACCCCGAGCGGCTGCCGGATCGAATAGACGTCCACCCCGGTCGAGGCCTGCTCGCTGTAGCCGCCCTTGAGCAGGTGCGGCGCGCCCGCGGCGAACTCGATGTTCTCCAGCCCGCGGGCCAGCTCGCCGCCCGCGTCGGCCACGGTCTTGCCGTGCTCCTGGCTCACCAGCGACGCGATCTCCTTGCGGTTCGCGTCGACCAGCTCGCGGAAGCGGAACATGACCTCGGCCCGGCGGGACAGCGACGCCGCCCGCCAGGACGGGAAGGCGGCCTTGGCGGCGGCCACCGCGTGCGCGGTCTCGGCTGCGGTCGCCGCGACGACGTACGCCTGCTGCTCGCCGGTGGCCGGGTCCCAGACCGGCAGCTGCCGGCCGCTGGTGCCCGCGACGGCGGCGCCGTCGATCCAGTGTCTGATCTCGCGCATGTGGCCTCCTAGACCAGGTAGTCCGAGAGTCCCCGGCGGACGTATCGGCCATGGCCCTTGCGGCCCAGGTATTCGCCGCCGCGCACGACGACGGTGCCGCGGGAGATGACGGTGTCGACCTTGCCGTCGATCTCCCAGCCCTCCCAGGCCGAGTGGTCCATGTTCATGTGGTGGGTGGCCGCGCTGATCCGGGTCCGGCCGGCCGGGTCGTAGAGCACGATGTCGGCGTCCGAGCCGGGGGCGATGACGCCCTTGCGCGGGTACATGCCGAACATCCGGGCCGGGGTCGTGGCGATCGTCTCCACCCAGCGGGCCAGCGACAGCTTGCCGTCGACCACACCTTGGTAGAGCAGGTCGACGCGGTGCTCGACGCTGCCGATCCCGTTGGGGATCTTGGAGAAGTCGCCCAGGCCCAGCTCCTTCTGGTCCTTCATGCAGAACGGGCAGTGGTCGGTGGAGACCACGGCCAGGTCGTTGGTGCGCAGGCCGCGCCACAGGTCGGCCCGGTGGCTCTCGTGCTTGCTGCGCAACGGCGTCGAGCAGACCCACTTGGCGCCCTCGAAGCCCGGCGCGCCCAACTGGTCCTCCAGCGTCAGGTACAGGTACTGCGGGCAGGTCTCGGCGAAGACGTTGCGGCCCTGGTCCCGGGCCGCCGCGACCTGTTCGAGCGCTTTGGACGCGGACAGGTGCACGATGTACAGCGGGCAGTCCGCGGCCACACTGGCCAGCCAGATCGCCCGGCTGGTGGCCTCGGCCTCCAGCTCCTGCGGACGGGTCAGGCCGTGGTGGACCGGGTCGGTCTCGCCGCGCTCCAGGGCCTGCTTGACCAGCACGTCGATGGCCGGCCCGTTCTCCGCGTGCATCATGATCATGGCGCCGTTGTCGCGGGCCTTCTGCATCGCCCGCAGGATCTGCCCGTCGTCGCTGTAGAACACCCCCGGGTAGGCCATGAACAGCTTGAAGCTGGAGATGCCCTCGTCGGTGACGAGCTGGTCCATGGCCTTGAGCGCGTCGTCGGTGACGCCGCCCAGGATCATGTGGAAGCCGTAGTCGATGTGGCAGTTGCCCTCGGCCTTGGCGTGCCAGGCGGCCAGCCCGTCCTGCACGACCTCGCCGTAACGCTGCACCGCGAAGTCGATGATCGTGGTGACGCCGCCGAAGGCCGCCGCCCGGGTGCCGGTGTCGAAGGTGTCGCTGGCGTGCGTACCGCCGAACGGCAGCTCCATGTGGGTGTGCGCGTCCACCGCGCCCGGGATGACGTACTTGCCGGTGGCGTCGACGGTCTCGACGTCGGCCGGACCGCGACCCGGCGCGAACACGGCGGCGATGGTCTCCCCGTCGACGAGCACGTCCGCGGGGCTCGCGCCGGTCGGCCCGACGACCGTGCCGCCTTTGATCAGGTAGGTCACGGTGCCACCAGCCCGTCGTAGCTGTCGGGGCGGCGGTCGCGGTAGAACTGCCAGCGGTCGCGGACCGTGGTGAGCAGGTCCATGTCCAGGTCGCGGACGATCAGCTCGGGGTTGTGGGTGTCGCCGACCGCGCCGACGAACTTGCCCTCCGGGTCGACGAAGTAGGACTGGCCGTAGAAGTCGTTGTCGCCGAGCTCCTCCACGCCGGTGCGGTTGATCGCGCCGATGAAGTACTCGTTGGCCACCGCGCTGGCCGGCTGCTCCAGCTGCCACAGGTACGACGACAGGCCCCGGCTGGTCGCCGACGGGTTGAAGACGATCTGCGCGCCGTTCAGGCCCAGGGCCCGCCAGCCCTCGGGGAAGTGCCGGTCGTAACAGATGTAGACGCCGACCTTGCCGACCGCGGTGTCGAACACCGGGTAGCCCAGGTTGCCCGGCCGGAAGTAGAACTTCTCCCAGAAGCCGTTGACCTGCGGGATGTGGTGCTTGCGGTACTTGCCGAGGTACGAGCCGTCGGCGTCCACCACGGCCGCCGTGTTGTAGAGGACGCCGGGCTGCTCCTGTTCGTACATCGGCAGGATCATCACCATGCCGAGCTCGGCGGCCAGGGCCTGGAAGCGTTCGGTGGTGGGGCCGGGGACGGACTCGGCGTACTCGTAGTAGGCCTTGTCCTGCACCTGGCAGAAATAAGGGCCGTAGAACAGCTCCTGGAAGCAGATCACCTTGGCGCCCTGGGCGGCGGCGTCGCGAGCGTAGTCCTCGTGCGCCTTGATCATCGATTCCTTGTCGCCCGTCCAGTTGGTCTGGACGAGGGCGGCCCGGATGACGTTGCTCATCGGTGCAGCCCCTCTCTGTGGGTCACGAGATGTGCGGTGGCGTAGGTCACTCCAGCATTGTGATCGTCTCTCCACCGGCTGTCACCGTCCCCAGCTCATCGCTTGACACCAGGGGCCGATGTAGGAGGACACTAATGACACAGCTGCGGGCGGACAATTGCCTGGCTGTAACCAAATGTTTCGGAGAAGTAATTTGCTGAACGCCATCGTGGGCGCCGTCGACGACCGCAGCGCCCGGGGGATCGCCGCGGCCGTCAGCCGGCTCGTCACGTCCGGTGACCTGCCGGTCGGCGCGCGGCTGCCCACCGTGCGCGACGTCGCCCGAGAGCTCGGCGTCAGCCCGACCACGGTCAGTGAGGCCTGGCGCAGCCTCTCCCGGGCCGGCGCCATCCAGACCCGCGGCCGGTCCGGCACGTTCGTCAACGCCCCCGTCCTGCCCCGCCGGCGCCTGCGGTACGCCCAGCTCAGCGGCCTGGTGTCCGGCGCCGCCCGGGACTTCTCCACCGGCGTGCCCGACTACGACCTGCTGCCCTCCCTCGCCGACGCGCTGCGCCGGGTGGGCGACGCGAGGCTCACCACCAGCTACCTCGAGGACCCGGTGCTGCCGCCGCTGGAAAGGGTCCTCCGGCAACGCTGGCCGTACCCGGTGGAGCAACTGACCGTGGTCGACGGGGCCCTGGACGCGCTGGACCGGGTCACCGCCACGCTGGTCCGCTACGGCGACCACGTGGTGGTGGAGAACCCGGCCTTCCCGCCCGTGCTCGACCTGCTCGAAGCGGTCGGCGCGACGGTGGTCGGGGTACCGGTCGACGACCACGGGATGTCCGCGGAAGCGCTGGGGGAGGCGCTGCGGACGTACGAGCCGGTCGCGGTCTTCCTGCAGCCGCGCGCGCACAATCCGACCGGTGTCAGCATGACCGCGCGGCGGGTGGCGGAGCTGGCCGACGTACTGGCCGCCTACCCGGACGTCACGATCGTCGAGGACGACCACGCCGGGGACATCGCCACCGCGGCCCCGGTCAGCCTGGGCACCCGGTTGCCGGACCGCACCCTGCACATCGCAGGCTTCTCCAAGAGCCACGGCCCGGATCTGCGCCTGGCCGCCCTGGGCGGCCCGGCGGCGGTGATCACGGCGGTCGCCGACCGCCGGCTGCTCGGCCCCGGCTGGTCCAGCCGGCTGCTGCAGGCGGTGCTGCTCGACCTGCTCACGTCGGCCGAGGCCACCGCCCAGGTGGCCACCGCCCGCACGGTCTACGCCGAACGCCGCGCCGCGATGCTCGCCGCGCTGGCCCGGCACGGTGCCACCGCCACGGCCGCGGACGGCATCAACCTCTGGCTCACCGTCGACGACCAGCAGATGGCCATGCTGGCGCTCGCGGCGCACGGCATCGCGGTGGCGCCCGGCGCGCCGTTCGAGGTCACCGGCACCGGCGCCGAGCACGTCCGGGTCACCGTCGGCCTGATCCGCGACGACGTCGACGCCGTGGCCGCCGCACTCGCTTCCGCCGCCGGCGCGTCCGCGCGCGGCAGTGGTCCCCGTTCCCGCCCGCACCCGCGGGGCTGGCGCTGACTCCCTTGGAGGACCCCGTGACCGATGACCTGCTCGCCCGGCACCAGGCCGTGCTGCCCTCCTGGGTGACGACCTACTACGGCGACGACGCGATCGAGCTCGTGCGCGGCTCCGGCCGCCGGGTGACCGACGCGAACGGCCGCAGCTACCTGGACTTCTTCGGCGGCGTGCTGACCAACATGCTGGGTTACGACATCGCCGAGGTGCGCGAGGCCGTGGAGCGCCAGCTGGCCACCGGCATCGTGCACAGCTCGACGCTGTACCTGATCCGGCAGCAGGTCGAGCTGGCCGAGAAGATCGCCCGGGTCTCCGGCATCGCGGACGCGCGGGTCTTCTTCACCAACTCCGGCACCGAGGCCAACGAGGCCGCGCTGATGTTCACCACCAACTTCCGCCGGTCCAACCAGATCCTGGCCATCCGCAACAGCTACCACGGCCGGTCCTTCGCGGCGATGGCGATCACCGGGCACCGCAGCTGGTCGGCCAGCGCGCTGAGCCCGATCTCGGTGTCCTGGCTGCACTCCGGCGAACGCCTGCGCGGCCGGATGAAGGGCCTGTCCGACAGCGAGCACATCGACGCCGCGGTCGAGGACCTGCGCGAGGTGCTGGCCACCACGACCGCGGGCGACGTCGCGGCGCTGATCGCCGAGCCGATCCAGGGCGTCGGCGGCTTCGTGCACGCCCCGGACGGGCTGCTCGGCGCGCTGAAGAAGGAGCTCGACAACCACGGCATCCTGCTGATCGCCGACGAGGTGCAGACCGGCTGGGGCCGTACCGGTGAGCACTTCTGGGGTTATCAGGCGCACGACGTGCAACCGGACCTGATCACCTTCGCCAAGGGCATCGGCAACGGCTTCGCGCTGGCCGGCGTCGTGGGCCGCGCGGAGCTGGTCAACGCGGTCCCGGCGACCAGCTTCTCCACCTTCGGCGGCAACCCGATCTCCACGGCCGCGGGCAACGCCGTGCTGGACTACGTGCTCGACCACGACCTGCAGGCCAACGCGAAGCGCACCGGCACGATCCTGCTCGACGGCCTGCGCGCCGCGGCCGGCGGGACGAAGATCGTGGGGGAGGTCCGCGGCCGTGGCCTGATGATCGGCATCGAGTTCGTCCGGCCGGGCACCACCGAGCCGGACCCGGCCGCGACCATGCGGGTCTTCGACGAGTGCCGCAAGGGCGGCCTGCTGGTCGGCAAGGGCGGACTGTACGGCAACGTGCTGCGGATGGGACCGCCGCTGACGCTGACCGAGGACGAGGCCCGCGAAGGTCTGGGCATCCTGGTCGACGCGATCCGCACGGCCGACGCCGAGGCTTTCTGAGCCGGCGGCCACCGGGCGATCAGCCGTCCCGAGACGATGGCGAGGGGTGATCGCCCGGTGGCGCTGCGGCGACCGGCGGTGTGCCCGGGATGAGATTTCCCACGTGTTACCGAACTACCTCTGTTGCTGCTTGATCCGGGGCGTCACCATCTGCGTGTGACAGACACTTCCGTGATACTCGCCCTGGTGGTCATCGCCGCCCTCGGGTTCGATTTCACGAACGGGTTCCACGACACCGCCAACGCGATGGCCGGCTCCATCGCCACCGGGGCCCTGCGGCCCAAGACCGCCGTCGCGCTCTCCGGCGTCCTCAACCTCATCGGCGCCTTCCTGTCCGTGGAGGTCGCCCTCACGGTCACCAACGCCGTCGTCAAGATCCAGAGTTCCTCCGGTGCCCCGCGGCCGGAGCTGCTGGCCGACGGCGGGACGGCACTGCTGCTGATCGTCCTGGCCGGCCTCGTGGGCGGCATCGTCTGGAACCTGCTGACCTGGCTGCTGGGCCTGCCCTCCAGCTCCTCGCACGCGCTGTTCGGCGGCCTCATCGGCGCCAGCGTCGCGGGCCTGGGGTGGGCCGGGGTCAACTGGACGGGCGACGGCAGCAAACTGGACGGTGTCGTCGGCAAGGTCATCCTGCCCGCGCTCATCTCGCCGGTCATCGCCGGTGTGGTCGCCGCCGCCGGCACCTGGCTCGTCTACCGGGTCACCGTCGGGGTGGCCCAGCGCTTCACCGACAACGGCTTCCGCTGGGGTCAGGTCGGCAGCGCCTCACTGATCTCCCTCGCCCACGGCACGAACGACGCCCAGAAGACGATGGGCGTGATCACCCTGGCCCTGATCGCCGCCGGCGACTGGACCGACACCGCGACCATCCCGTTCTGGGTGAAGGCCGCCTGCGCCGTGGCGATCGCGCTCGGCACCTACCTCGGCGGCTGGCGGATCATCCGGACCCTGGGCAAGGGGCTGGTCGAGATCGCCCCGCCGCAGGGCCTCGCGGCCGACTCGGCGTCGGCGACCGTCATCCTGGCCTCCAGCCACCTCGGCTTCGCACTGTCCACCACGCACGTCGCGACCGGCTCGATCCTCGGCTCGGGCGTCGGGCGCCCCGGTGCCCGGGTGCGCTGGCGGGTGGCCGGCCGCCTGGTCGCAGCCTGGCTGATCACCCTGCCCGCGGCCGCGATCGTCGGCGCCGCGATGTGGTGGGTGGGCCACCTGCTCGGCGGTGGCCTGGCCGGCTCGGTCGTCATCTTCGTCCTCCTGGTCGCGCTGGCCGGGTTCATGTATCTGCGCTCGCGCCGGGAGCGGGTCGACCACCACAACGTCAACGACGACTGGGGCGGCGCCCCGGCGGTGACCGAGCCGGTGCCGGCCGGCACCGCGAGCTGAAGGGGGTCCGGAGATGCACAACCTGGGATTCGCTCTCGAGGGCGCCTGGAAGGTCCTGCTCGCCGGCCTGCTCCTCGGCGCCGGCCTGCCGATGCTCTTCGCCCTGGGGGTCCGCTCCCTGGCGTACGGCGCCGGCCGGGCCGCCGAGGTGGACGACTCCGGCGTGACCGGCGCGACGACCCGCCCGGCCGGCACGGTCGTCGGCTACGCCCTCTTCGGTGTCGTGGTGCTCGGCGTGCTGCTGGGCATCGCGTTCATCGTGGCCGGCGGCTTCGGCAAGACGCTGAGCTTCACGCACGTCTTCCCGGCCATCGTGGACAAGTAGCGCTCGCGATGGGTGACCTGCGCGCGAACTTCATGACCCGGGCCGTCGAGTGGCTGCGCGCCGGCTACCCGACCGGGGTGCCGCGCGGGGACTACGTGGCGCTGCTCGGGGTGCTGCGCCGCAAGATGACCGAGGAGGAGGTCCGCCGGATCGCCGTTGATCTCGCGGACCAGTCCGTGCTGGCCGGTGACGACCCGATCAGCACCGCCGACATCGAGCAGATGATCAGCTCTTCGCTGCTGCAGGAGGCCACTGCCGAGGACGTGGTCCGGGTCTCGGCCCGGCTCGCCGCCGGAGGCTGGCCGCTGGTCGACCCGCCCGAGGGAGACTGACCCGGCGGACGCCGGGCCCGGATCGTCCGGGCCCGGTGCGCCCGGTCAGCCCGGGTGGTGCACCTCGGCCAGCCGGTAGACCGGTGTCGGCAGGCCCTCGTAGCGGGCTTTGAGCTGCAGGGCCAGGTAGAGCGAGTAGTGCCGCGACTGGTGCAGGTTGCCGCCGTGGAACCAGAGGTTCTCCTGCCGGGTCGGCTTCCACATGTTGCGCTGCTCGCCCTCCCACGGCCCCGGGTCCTTGGTGGTGCCCGAGCCCAGGCCCCACACCTTGCCGACCCGGTCCGCGGTCTCGCGGTCGACCAGGTCGGCGACCCAGCCGTTCATCGAGCCGTAGCCGGTGGCGTAGACCACCAGGTCCGCCTCGAGCTCGGTGCCGTCGGCCAGCACCACGGACGTCTCGGTCAGGTGGTCGACCTGGCCGTGGGCCAGCTTGATCCGGCCGTCGGCGACGAGCTCGGCGGCGCCCACGTCGATGTAGTAGCCGGAGCCGCGGCGCAGGTACTTCATGAACAGCCCGGACCCGTCGTCGCCCCAGTCGTGCCGGAAGCCGGCCTTCTCCAGGCGGGTGTAGAAGTCGTGGTCGCGCTCGGCCATCTGCTCGTACAGCGGGATCTGGAACTCGTGCATGATCCGGTACGGCAGCGACGCGAAGATGAGGTCGGCCCGTTCGGTGCTGACCCCCGCCTCGACGGCCTCCTCGGAGTAGAGCGCGCCCAGCCCGATCTCCATCAGGGACGCGGACTTGACGATGTGCGTCGAGGAACGCTGGACCATGGTCACGTCGGCGTCGTGCTCCCACAGCGCCCCGCAGATGTCGAAGGCGGAGTTGTTCGAGCCGATCACCACCACCTTGCGCCCCCGGTACGCCTCCGGGCCGGGATGCCGGCTGGAGTGGTGCTGCTCGCCGCGGAACACGTCCTGGCCGGGCAGGCTCGGATAGTTGGCCTTGCCGGACATCCCGGTGGCGAACACCAGCTGGGCCGGGCGCAGCACCACCGATTCGCCGTCGCGATCCACCGTGACCTGCCACCGGCCCGCCGCGGCGTCGTAGCGGGCCGAGCGGACCTCCGCCTTCGACCAGTACGGCACCTCCATGACCCGGGTGTACATCTCGAGCCAGTCGGCGATCTTGTCCTTGGGCGCGAACACCGGCCAGTTCTTCGGGAACGGCAGGTACGGCAGGTGGTCGTACCAGACCGGGTCGTGCAGGCAGAGGCTCTTGTAGCGGCCGCGCCACTGGTCGCCGGGGCGCTCGTGCCGGTCCAGCACCAGCGCCGGTACGCCGAGCTGCCGCAGCCGGGCACCCAGGGCGATGCCACCCTGCCCGCCGCCGATGACGACCACGTACGGCTGCTGCTCGTACCCCAGGGTCTGCTCCTCGGTCTCCCGCTCCTCGCGCCAGGACCGGCGCCCGGGCCGCAGCTCGTGCTCGACCCCCTGCGGCCGGCCCTCCTCGAAGCCCTTGAGCTCGCGCAGCGTGGTCAGCAGCGTCCAGGCCCGGCCGTCGCGCAGCCGCAGGTGACCGGTGCCGCGCCCGACGCGGGTCTCGAAGCGCAGCCACGCCTCGGTGACCCCGTCGGCCTCGGCCGGTTCGCCGTCGATCGTGAAGCCGCCCGGGTCCACGTCGGCGAGGCGGGTGGTGAGCAGGTCGGTCACGCCGTCCGGACCCTCCACCGTGGTGATGTTCCAGGAGAACGCGACCAGGTCGCGCCAGAAGCTGTCGGCGCCGAACAGGGCGGCGGCCCGCGGGACGTCCCGGTCGTGCAGCGCGGCCTCGAACGCCGTGAGCCACGCCTGGACCCGCTCTCGTGTCTCTGTCATGCCTGCCAGCACACGACCGAAGCCCCGGGCCGCACCAGGGTTGCAAGGAGTTGCACACGGCGGGTGTGGCGGCGGTCACAGAGAGCGGGTTACGCTCCCCGGGTCGGAAGGAGGCCGGGCGTGGGTGAGCTGAGCGCGGTCCGGCCCGGCACGGACCTGTCCCGGCACGCCCGTGAGCTGGTCCGGGTGCACGACGCGGTGCTCGGTGGCCGCAGCGCGCCCGCCCGGCCCCGGGCCGTGGTCGCCCGTTCCTGGTCGCGGGTCCTGCGCACCGGGCTCGACCCGGACGGCGCCAACGCCCGCGACCCGCATCCCCGCGAGGAGGTCGAACGCCGCCGCCGCGAGTCCCCGCTGCACCTGATCGTCGGCGAGCTGGCCCAGGTGATCCAGCACGTCGCCCTGCTGGTGGTGACCGACGCCGACGGGGTGATCCTGTGGCGGGTCGGCGGACCGGCCGTGCTGCGCCGGGCCGACACGCTCGGGTTCGGTGAGGGCGCGACCTGGACCGAGTCCACAGTGGGCACCAACGCCATCGGCACCGCGCTGGTCGAGGCGGCGCCGGTGCAGCTGTTCTCCGCCGAGCACTTCGAGCAGGCCCAGCACGCCTGGTACTGCAGCGCCCACCCGATCCACGACCCGCGTACCGGGGAGCTGCTGGGCATCGTCGACGTCAGCGGTCCGGCGCTCACCCTGCATCCGGCGATCGCGGCGCTGGTCGAGACCGGCGTACGGCTGGCCGAGTCGCGGCTGTGGCGCCACCACGCGGCCCGGCTGGACCGCCTGCGCCGCTCGGCCGAGCACGTCGTCAGCACCGCCACGGGCCCGCTCCTGGTCGTCGACGACCACGGCTGGGTCGCGCACCACGCGGGCGTGGCCGTCCGCGACCGGATCGCCGTGCCCCGGGCGGACACCGCCCTGGCCGTGCCGGGTCTCGGACTGTGCCTGCCGGAGCGGCTCGCCGAGGGCTGGATCGTGCGCCCGGCCGGTCCGGCGGCCGGCATCCGGGCCTCGTTGGACCGCACGGGCGCGCCGGTGCTGTCGGTGGCGGGGGAGGACTCGCTGTGGCGCGCGCCCCTGACCCGCCGGCACGCCGAGATCCTGACCCTGCTGCACGCCGCCGGGCCGCAGGGGTTGAGCGCCGGCCGCCTCAGTCGCGCGCTCTACGGCGACGACGCCCACGTGGTGACCGTACGGGCCGAGGTCTCCCGGCTCCGCAAGGCCATCGGTGCCCTGGTGGCGACCGGTCCGTACCGGCTGGCGCCGGGCGTCAGCTGGGAGGTCGTGGGTGCGGCCGGCCCGCTGCCGGAGGTCTGAAAATTGTTTTGATCCATTCTGGGAGCGCTTCCGTATTGAGGACCGAGGTCCTACGACAGGAAGGCTCAGGCGACAGAATGAATCGCTCCCGTACTCCCGCCCGGCGCTGGCAGATCGCCGGTGTAGGCGCAGTCGCCGTGGCACTCGTCGGCGTCGGCCTGGGTGTGGCATCCGCCGACGAATCCACCGCCCCCACGGTCAACTGCCCGGCCGTCGCCGGTTCTCTCGGTGCCGTGCCGGCGCAGGCCCAGGCGGAGATCCAGCGCAATCTGGCCCTGCTGAACACGCAGATCGCCGAGGCCAACAAGCGCCTGATCACGAGCCAGGGTGAGGGTGGCAAGAACTTCATCCAGAACGCGATTCTCGGGCCTCTGAAGGACAAGCGGGTCGCGACCATCAACCGGATGGCCACCGCGATCGGCCGCAACGCGGCCAAGCCGCAGCTCGACGTGCAGACGCTCGCCACGTGCTCGCTGAACGCGAACGGTGGCGGTGCGGCCGCGACCGAGCCCACCGAAGTGCCCGCGGGCAATGGCAATGGCAATGGCAATGGCAACGGTGCCGGCAACGGCAACGGCAACAATGCTGGCGGCGCCCCGACCGTGAACTGTCCGGCGGTCGCCGGTGAACTGGGTGCCGTGCCGGCGCAGGCCCAGGCGGAGATCCAGCGCAATCTGGCCCTGCTGAACACGCAGATCGCCGAGGCCAACAAGCGCCTGATCACGAGCCAGGGTGAGGGTGGCAAGAACTTCATCCAGAACGCGATTCTCGGGCCGCTGAAGGACAAGCGCGCCGCGACCATCAACCGGATGGCCACGGCGATCGGCCGTAACGCCGCGAAGCCGGTGCTGAACGTGAACGCCCTGGCGACGTGTTCGCTCAACCAGAACGGGGGCGGCAACGCGGCTCCCGAGCCGGCGACCGTCCCGGCCGGCAACAACGCCGGTGGCAACAACGCGGGCTCCGTGCCGACCGTCAACTGCCCCGACGTGACCGGCCTGCCGGCCATCCCGGCGCAGGCGGCGGCCGAGGTCACCCGCAACCTGGAGCTGCTCGACACCCAGATCGCCGAGGCGAACGCGCGGATCGCGTCGAGCGTCGGCCAGGGCGGCCCGGCGTTCATCCAGAACGCGATCCTCGGCCCGCTGGCCGACAAGCGGGTCGCGACCCTCAACCGGATCGAGACGGCGATCGGCCGCAACGCGCCGAAGCCCGAGGGTCTCGAGAAGTTCGGCACCTGCTCGCTGAACGAGTAACCAGACGGCACAGCACTGCCGATGATGGGGTCACCGCTCGCGGTGGCCCCATCAGGCTGTCAGCAGCTTGCGCAACTCCCGCCGGGCCTGGTGGATCCGGGACTTGACGGTGCCCTCCGGCACCTGGTGCAGCGCCGCGATCTCGGCGTAGCTCAGGTCCAGCACGTCGCGCAGCGCCACCGACTCGGCCAGTTCCGGCCGCAGCCGGGCCAGGGCGTCCAGCAGGTCCAGCCGGGTCGTCGCGACCATGCTGGTCCGGCGCGGATCGGCCACGTCGGCCAGCACGTCGGTGCTGTCGCCCGCCGCGGCCGGGCGGCTTCTGCGGTACGCCGAGCGGGCCCGGTTGGTGGCCAGCCGGTACATCCACGTCCGGAAGGCGCTGCGGCCCTCGAAGCGGGGCAGGCCCCGGGCGACGGCCAGCAGCGTGTCCTGGCACGCCTCCTCGGCGTCCTCGCGGTTGGGCAGCAGCCGGGCGCACACCCGCAGGACCTCGGGGCGGACCGTCACCAGGAGCACATTGAGGGCGGCCAGATCGCCGGCGGAGGCGATGCGGGCCAGGTCTTCGACATCGGGAGCGTGCATAGCGCGTCCTCTCCGCGCTCAGTATGCATCCGGGGTGCACGGCCCGATGTCCTCCACTCGTGCCACGTTCCGTAGCCGTACGGCGACAGTCAGGTAGGCGACAGTAGCGAACCAGGCCGGGCGGACCGGTGGACCAACTTGCTGACCGTCCACCGATGAAGCGGAGCTCGACATGTACGTACCCGCACCGAAATCCCTCGCCCTGGCCGTGGTGTTGTCCGGGGCCCTGGTCGTCACCGCGACGCCGCCCGCCTGGGCCGGCGCCACGGCCTACCGCCCGGCCCTGGTCTCGGCGGACAAGTCACCGCCGCAGATACGTGACGTCCGGTTCTCCCGTACGGCTGTCGCGGTCCGGGGCCTCGCCGTGGTCCCCGTACGGGTGTCCCTGCGGCTCACCGACCCGTCCGGTGTGCTGGACAACCCGCACGACATGAACCCGTCCCCGCAGCTGACCATCGGGCCGGTCCCGGGTTTCCAGTCGAAGCTGCGCCCGGTGCTGACCCGCACCTCCGGAACGGCGACCGACGGCACCTGGAGCGCGACCGTCAACGTGCCGTCCACCTGGAACGGCACCGTGCGGATCGTCTCGGCCGGGGCGTCGGACACGGCCGGCAACACGGTCACCACGGCGCTGTCCGGGGCCGCGTCCCCGAAGCTGCGGGTACGGGGCACCCACCGGCCCGCGGTGACGTTGCGTTACTCGCTGCTGGACGGGGGCGGGTTCCGGATCCACGGGCGCGCCTCCTACACCGACACCGGGCGGCCGCTGCGGTCGAAGGCGCTGGCCACCGCGTACGACAGCAACTGTGACTTCGACGGTGGTGCGGCGAACAACGTGGTCACCGACGCTCAGGGCAACTACGAGAAGCTGTTCCGCAACGGTGACCCGGGTGCTGCCGGTTGTGTCGCGCTGATCGGGCCGGCCGCGCGCCACCAGCGCCCGACGATGCTCACCTACCGCATCGCCTCCGCGCCGAACCACGCCGTGCCCGCCGCCGCGATGCTCCAGCCGGCGGATCTGAACGGGGCGGACACCACGACGGTCACCGACGACTACTGGGCCGCGTTGCAGCCGCCGCAGCCGTGTGGTCCGTACTCCTCGGCCGGGCTGCGCCGGGAGCACCGGACCGTGCAGGCGATGATCGGGGTGGACAACCGACCGTCGGTGATCGTGAACGACGTGGCGACGTACGCGTCCGACGGTGCCCACCGGTATCTGACGCAGCTGCGCAGGGCTGTGGCGACCTGTGGGCACGGATGGTCCGTCGTCGGCACCGGCGTGGCCGGCGACGAGTCGCTGCTGCTGCGGCGCCGGGAACACATCGACTACGCCGGGACGGACAAGGACACCTATGTGGTGGTGGCCCGGACCGGTCGCGCCGTCGTGGTCGTGGCCGACACCGGCTGGGAGACCGGCGACGGGCACGAGGCAGTGGCCCGGCGGCTGAGCGTGGTGGCAGTCAGGCGCGCGGCCGTTCTCTAGGCCGTCCTGATCGGACAGTGGATCCACCGGTGAGCGTGGCCGCGGCGGACATTCCCGTCGCGGTCACTGCCGGGTCCGGGACGTGCAGCACCGCCCGCAACGCGGCCAGCGCCTCCTCGGCGAAGTGCCCCAGGGGCCGGTCGCCGTCCTGGTCGAGCCACTGCTGGATGGACACGTGCAGCAGGGTCACGCCGGTCTCGGCGAGCAGCGCCGCGGTCATCGCCGGGACCCCACGCTCGCGAAAGCCCGCGCTGATCGCCTCGCAGATGCCCGCACGCTTGCGCAGCTCCCGCTCGCCCAGGCCCGGGTCGGAGCGCACGATCTCGCGTCGCCGGCGCACCTCGTCCCGCCGACCCTCGAACCAGGTGTCCGCCACGGTCCGCAGTGCGCCGACGATCAGCCCGAGGGGGTCGGCCGCCGGGGGCGCCTCGGCGATCATCCGGCGGGCCAGCTCGGGCAGCTCGTGCTCGCCGGCGAAGAGAACCTCGCGCTTGTCGGCGTAGTGCCGGAAGAAGGTGCGGGTGGTGAGCCCGGCCCGGGCGGTGATCTGCGGGACGGTCGTGGCGGCGAAGCCCTGCTCGGCGAAGAGCTCGAGAGCGGCCCGCTCGAGCCGTTCCCGCGCGTCCGGACGCCATCTGCTCACCGGGCCGATCCTACCCTGATGACACGCGATGTCATGGCCGTGTACGTTGACGACATCGCGTGTCATCAGTAGGCGCCGGTGAAGAGTAGGGACAACGTCATGGATGCAGAGGTCTGGATTCTCGGCGGCGCCGGTCGCAGCGGTCGCGCCGTCGCGGCTGAGCTGGCCCGGCGCGGGGTGCCCGCGGTCCTGGTCGGGCGGGACGCCGGCCGGCTGGCCGCCGCCGCGCGGCCGACCGGCGGCCGGACGGTGGTGGCGGACTCGGTCGACGCCACCGCCGCCGAGATCAGGCGGCAGCGCCCGGCCGTGGTCATCAGCACGCTCGGGCCGTTCACCACGACGGCCGGGCCGATCATCGACGCCTGTTTGCCCGGCAGCCACTACGTCGACCTGGCCAACGACGTCGCCGCGGTCTCCGCCACGCTCGGCCGGCACGACGAGGCGACCGGCGCCGGGCGGACCCTGGTCACCGGGGCCGGATTCGGCGTGACCGCCACCGAGAGCGTCGTCGTGAAGCTGTGCGCGGACCGTCCCACCCCGCTGCGGATCCGGGTCGACATGGTGCCCTCGCTGGCGATCGAGGCCGGCGTCGTCGGGGCGGCCCTGGCCGGCACCATCCTGGACGGCCTGCCCGGCGTCCCCGGCGGAGGCCGCTTCCAGGGCCGGCAGATCGCGGACGGCCGGCTGGCCCCGGCCCGGATCGGCGGCGAGGCGCGGCCCCTCACCCTGCCGGACGGCACCGAGGTGACCACGGCGAGCATGCCGCTCGGCGAGCTGCTCGCGGCCCAGCGGGCGAGCGGCGCCCGCTTCGTGGTCTCCGCTTCCAGCGAGGCGCCCTCCACGCCGCTGCTCCGGGCAGTGCTGCCGGCCGCCCTCGCGCTGCTGACGTGGACGCCGCTGCGCGAGTTCGCCAAGCGCCGGCTCGCCGGGGTGCGGATCAAGGCGGCGGACCGCCCGCGCGAGCACTCCTGGGGGCACGCGGTCGTCACCTGGGCGGACGGTGAGACCCGGGAGGGCTGGCTGCGGCTCGGCGAGGCTCAGGCGTACACCGGCGCGGTGCCGGCGGAGATCGCCCGCCGGCTGCTGGCCGGCGACGGGCGGCCGGGCGCCTACACCCCGGCCGCTCTCTTCGGCGCCGAGCTGGCCGAGGCCTGCGGCGGCGACTACCTACCGGCCGGTTCGGGCGCGAGCTGACCGGGCGTGGGCGTCACCACCGGACCGTACGGCACCAGCGCGCACGGGGTTGCCCGGCGCGGTCGGCGGAACGGTGTCCTCGCCGGTCCTCGGGAAACTCGGCGGCCGCGGGATCGTCACCCGGGACGACGGTGGTGACAGGTTGCCGGCCGCGTCCCGGGCCGCGACCGAGAAGTGGATCGAGGCGACGGCCGGGTCGAGATCGAGCGTGACCGGGCCGGTGCCGGTGACCGTCCGCACCGATACTGCTGGTAGAACTGCTCACCCTGGTAGACCACGTACTCGGTCACGCCGACGTTGTCGACGGTCGGCGGCCAGGTGAGGGTCGCGGTGGTCGGGGTGACGGTCACGGACGGCCGGCCCGGAACGAGCGGGGCCTGGGTGTCCGGCGTGCTCGCCGCGTACGACTGCACCCGCACGTCGTCGGACGAAGCGGTCGTGGACGTGGTCGCCAGCCGGTCGCCCTTGACCACCAGCCGCGCCGGCCGCTTCGGGCCGCAGCAGCGCGGCCGCCGACGAGCAGCAGTGCGACCAGGCCGGCCCCGAGCAGCCGGCGGTCGACGGGGGAACGACCGGTCCTGCGGACGCGCCCCTGTCGCGCACTGTAGGACCGGCCATTCATTTCCGTCAATCAACCATCCGTCACTGCACCTGCAGCGGCACGACGTCCGGGGCGCCCAGCCGGGCGGCGTCCGCGGTCTCGTCGTCGGGCTGTTCCTGCGAGGCCCGTTCGGCCTCCACCCGGAGCCGGTAGTGCTCGACCTCCCGGTGCTGCTGCTCCTCGGACCAGCCGAGCACCGCACCCATCAGCTCCGCCGCCACCGGCGCCGCGGCCAGACCGCGGTCGAAGGTCTCGATCGAGATCCGGGTACGCCGGGTGAGCACGTCCTCCAGATGCCGGGCCCCCTCGTGGCTGGCCGCGTACGTGAGCTCGGCGCGCAGGTGGTCCTCCGCGCCCTCGACCGGCCGGGCCAGGTCCTTGTCGCCGGCGATCAGCTCCAGGATCTCGTGCACCAGCGAGCCGTAGCGGCCCAGCAGGTGCTCGATGCGGGCCACGTGCAGCCCGGACTCCTCGGCCAGCAGCCGGCGGCGGTTCCACAGGGCGGTGTAGCCCTCCGCCCCCAGCAGCGGCACCCGTTCCGTGCAGGACCGCGGCACCGAGCGGCCCAGCCCGTGCACCGCGGCGTCGACCGCGTCGCGGCCCATCACCCGGTACGTCGTGTACTTGCCGCCGGCCACCACGACCAGTCCCGGCGTCGGGCTGGCCACGGTGTGCTCGCGGGACAGCTTCGAGGTCGACTCCGACTCGCCGGACAGCAGCGGGCGCAGTCCGGCGTAGACGCCCTGCACGTCGGTGCGGGTCAGCGGGGTGGCGAGCACCTTGTTGACCAGGTCGAGCAGGTAGTCGATGTCCGTGCTCGACGCCGCCGGGTGGGCCTTGTCCAGCGCCCAGTCGGTGTCGGTGGTGCCGATGATCCAGTGCCGGCCCCACGGGATGATGAACAGCACGCTGGTCGGCGTACGGCTGATCAGCCCGGTGGTCGACTGGATCCGGTCGCGGGGCACCACCAGGTGGATGCCCTTGGAGGCGCGGACGTGGAACTGGCCGCGCTCGCCGACCAGTGCCTGGGTGTCGTCGGTCCACACCCCGGTCGCGTTGATCACCTGCTGGGCGCGGACCTCGAAGGTGCGGTCGTGCTCCAGGTCGTGCACCCGTACGCCGGTGACCCGCTCACCCTCGCGCAGGAAGCCGACCACCTCCGTACGCGACGCGACGTGCGCGCCGTACGCGGCGGCCGTCCGGGCCAGGAACATGGTGTGCCGGGCGTCGTCGATCTGCGCGTCGTAGTACTGCAACGCGCCGACCAGCGCGTCGCGGCGCAACGCCGGGCAGGCCCGCAGCGCACCACGCCGCGACAGGTGCCGGTGCCGGGGGAGGCCCGGTGCCGCCGCGGCCATCGTGTCGTAGAGCAGCACGCCGGCGCCCGCGTACAGGCGCTCCCAGCCGCGGTGCTGCAACGGATAGAGGAAGGGCACCGGCCGGGCCAGGTGCGGCGCCAGCCGGGTGAGGATGAGGCCGCGTTCCCGCAGCGCCTCACGGACCAGCCCGAAGTCCAGCATCTCCAGGTAGCGCAGACCGCCGTGGATGAGCTTGCTGGACCGGCTGGACGTGCCCGAGGCGAAGTCGCGCGCCTCGAGCAGGCCGACGGAAAGACCGCGGGTGGCGGCGTCGAGGGCGCTGCCGGCGCCCACCACCCCGCCACCCACGACGAGCACGTCGACCTCGTCGCCGGCCAGGGCGGTCAGTGCCGCTTCCCGGCCGGCCGGAGAGAGAGTCGTGTCAGTCAACGTCAACCCAATCGAGAGTGCGCTGGACGGCCTTCTTCCACTGGCCGTATCCCTTTTCCCGCTGTTCGTCGGACCAGGCCGGCTGCCAGCGCTGCGACTCGTTCCAGTTCTCGCGCAGCTCGTCGGTGTTCTTCCAGAAGCCGACGGCCAGCCCGGCGGCGTACGCGGCACCCAGTGCGGTGGTCTCGGCGACCACCGGCCGGCTCACCGGCACGCCCAGCACGTCGGCCTGGATCTGCATGCACAGGTTGTTGACCGTGATGCCGCCGTCCACCTTCAGCACGTCCAGCGTCACGCCGGAGTCCTGGGCCATCGCCTCGACCACGTCCCGGCTCTGGTAGCAGATCGACTCCAGGGTGGCCCGGGCGATGTGCGCGTCGGTGTTGAACCGGGACAGCCCGACGATCGCACCGCGCGCGTCCGAGCGCCAGTACGGCGCGAACAGCCCGGAGAACGCCGGCACGAAGGACACGCCACCGTTGTCCGGCACCGACGACGCCAGGGTCTCGCTCTCGGCCGCCGAGTTGATGATGTGCAACTGGTCGCGCAGCCACTGCACGGCCGAGCCGGTCACCGCGATCGAGCCCTCCAGGGCGTAGACCGGGGCCGAGTCGCCGAACTTGTAGCAGACCGTGGTGAGCAGTCCGTTGTCCGAGCGGACCAGTTCCGTACCGGTGTTGAGCAGCATGAAGTTGCCCGTACCGTAGGTGTTCTTGGCCTCGCCGGGGGCGAAGCAGACCTGGCCGAACATGGCCGCCTGCTGGTCGCCCAGGTCGCCGGTGAGCGGGACGTCGCCGCCCAGCGGGCCCGGCGCGTGGGCCATGCCGTAGGTGTTCGGGTCGGACGACGGCCGGATCTCGGGCAGCATGCTCCGCGGGATGTTGAAGAACCCGAGCAGCTCGTCGTCCCAGTCCAGGGTCTCCAGGTTCATCAGCATGGTCCGGCTGGCGTTGGTCACGTCGGTGATGTGATTGCCACCGTCGACCCCGCCGGTGAGGTGCCACAGCAGCCAGCTGTCGGTGTTGCCGAAGACGGCGTCGCCGCGCTCGGCCGCCTCCCGGACCCCGTCGACGTTCTCCAGGATCCACTGGATCTTGCCGCCGGAGAAGTACGTCGCCGGCGGCAGCCCGGCCTTGCGGCGGATCACGTCGCCGCGCCCGTCACGGTCCAGCGCCGAGGCGATCCGGTCGGTGCGGGTGTCCTGCCAGACGATCGCGTTGTAGTAGGGCCGTCCGGTGCGCCGGTCCCACACCACGGTGGTCTCGCGCTGGTTGGTGATGCCCAGCGCGGCCAGGTCGCTCGCCTGGAGGTTGGCCTTCTGCATGGCGGTCCGGATGACCGAGACGGTCCGGTCCCAGATCTCGATGGGGTTGTGCTCGACCCAGCCGGCCTGCGGCAGGATCTGCTCGTGCTCGAGCTGGTGGCGGCCGACCTCGTTGCCGCCGTGATCGAAGATCATGAAGCGGGTGCTGGTGGTGCCCTGATCGACGGCACCGACGAAATCAGCCACGGTTTGCCTCCACACGCTCGGGTTCGGGGGTCGGGAGCTCGCCCGGCTCCTGGGGGGCCGCGGACGGCAGGAACCGGCCGACCAGGCCCTGGTAGAGCCCGGCGCCGAGGATCCCGCCCACGATGGGCCCGACGATCGGGATCCAGAAGTACAGATAACCCGTCTGGTCGCGGAACGCGCCACCGTAGCCGGTGAAGAAGCTGGCGAGTCGCGGTCCGAAGTCACGCGCGGGGTTGATCGCGTAGCCGGCGTTGGTGCCCCAGGCCATGCCGATGGCCACGATGAGCAGGCCGATGACGAACGGCGCCAGGTTGGCCGCCGGTGGGGTACCGGCCGCGTCGGTGATGGCCAGGATGAGGAACAGCAGGATGGCGGTGCCGATCACCTGGTCGCGCAGCGCACCCCACTCGCTGACCGGTAATGTCCCGTTGCCCGGCAGGGTGGAGAAGACGCCCTGGGTCTTGACGGTCAGTCCGGGGTCGGCCGCGTGCAGGACCTCGGTGTAGTTCCACCGCACCAGCAGGGCGGCGACGAAGGCGCCGAGGAACTGCGCGAGCGAGTACGGGGCCACCTTGCGCCACTCGAAGCCCTTGAAGACCGCGAGCGCGATGGTGACGGCGGGGTTGAGGTGCGCGCCGCTGATCCGGCCCGCGACGTAGACGCCGAGCATGACGCCCAGCCCCCATGCCCAGGCGATGCTGTCGTGGTCGCCGATGCCGCCGCCCGCCACCTGAGCGACGACGCCGACGCCGAAGAGGATGAGGATCATGGTCCCGGCGAACTCGGCGGCGCATTCGCCGAGTAGTCCCGGGATCTTCAGACGTTCTGCCATGTGCCCTCCAGGGTCTGATGTGCTCAAACGCTAGGGAGGGGCATCGGGGGCGGGCAATGAACGCCGTTCGGCATTGTCGAACGTCGGACGTGACCACGCGGTAACGGATTGGCATAGCATCCGAAACATGCCGGGGACGGTGCAGTCCATCGAACGAGCAGCCGCGATCCTGCGGATGCTCGCCGGCGGCACGGGCCGCCTCGGCCTCGGGGAGATCGCCCGGTCCCTCGATCTGGCCAAGGGCACCACCCACGGCATCCTGCGCACGCTGCAGGTCGTCGGCTTCGTCGAGCAGGACAAAGCGTCCGGGCACTACCAGCTCGGCGCGGCCCTGCTGCACCTGGGCACCAGCTATCTCGACATCAACGAGCTGCGTTCCCGCTCGATCAACTGGGCCGACCCGCTGGCCGCGCGCAGCGGAGAGGCCGTCCGGATCGGCACGGTCCTGGAGGGGCAGGTGCTGGTCGTGCACCACGTGTTCCGGCCCGACGACACGTTCCAGACCCTGGACATCGGCACGCTGCTGCCGCTGCACGCCACCGCCCTGGGCAAGGTGCTGCTCGCGTACCGGTCGGCCGGGGCGCCGGGGGAGCTGGAGCAGTTCACCCGGCGCACGGTGGTGGCCCCGCGCGAGCTGGCCCTCGCCCTCGACGAGGTGCGCGCGGCCGGCTGGGCGGCCGAGATCGAGGAGCTGACCCTCGGGCAGGCGGCGATCGCCGCGCCGATCCGGGGGTACGGCGGCCTGGTGGTCGGCGCGATCGGCATCTCGGGGCTCGTCGAACGGATCTGCGACACCAGGTACCGGCCGCACCCGCGACTGGTCGGTTACGTCCGGGACGCCGCCCGCGCGGTCTCCCGGGACCTCGGAGCCGCCCGGCACTGATTGCAGGGAGAGACCATGACCGAGCGCTACGTCATCGCGATCGACCAGGGCACCACGTCGACGCGGTGCATCGTCTTCGACCGGCGCGGCCAGCTCGTCTCCCTGGCCCAGCAGGAGCACAAGCAGTACTTCCCGCGGCCCGGCTGGGTCGAGCACGACGCGGCGGAGATCTGGCGCAACGTGGAACGGCTGGCCCCGCTCGCGCTGAGCCGGGCCGGGATCAGCACCGACCAGGTCGCGGCGGTCGGCATCGCCAACCAGCGGGAGACCACGGTGCTCTGGGACCGGCGCACCGGGGTGCCGATCGGGCGGGCCGTCGTCTGGCAGGACACCCGGACCGACACCCTGGTCAACACCCTGTTGGGCGAGCCCGGGGCGGACGAGGTGCAGCACCGCAGCGGGCTGCCGCTGGCGACCTACTTCTCCGGCCCGCGGCTCAACTGGATCCTGAAC
The DNA here is from genome assembly GCF_040649415.1 of Actinoplanes sp. NPDC048967. Lineage (NCBI taxonomy): Bacteria > Bacillati > Actinomycetota > Actinomycetes > Micromonosporales > Micromonosporaceae > Actinoplanes > Actinoplanes sp. NPDC048967. The sequence continues at coordinate 1,073,467 of NZ_JBEZFL010000001.1, read as the reverse complement.
CACACCCCCGGCCTGCGGGAACGCGCCGAACGCGGGGACGTGCTGTTCGGCACGATGGAGACCTGGCTGATCTGGAACCTGACCGGCGGGCTGCACGTCACCGACGTGACCAACGCCAGCCGGACCATGCTGCTCGACGTGCGCACGCGGCAATGGTCCGAGCAGGCGTGCGAGTTCTTCGGCGTGCCGCGGGCCATGCTGCCCGAGGTGCGCCCGTCGGTCGGGGTGTTCGGCACGGCCACCGCGGCGTTCCCCGGGGTGCGGATCGGTGCGGCGCTGGGCGATCAGCAGGCGGCGCTGTTCGGGCAGACCTGCTTCACCCCCGGTGAGGCCAAGTGCACGTACGGCACCGGCAGCTTCCTGCTGCTCAACACCGGTACGGAACTCGTCCGCTCGACGCACGGGCTGCTCAGCACGGTCGCGTACCAGCTCGCCGGCGAACCCGCCCAGTACGCCCTGGAAGGCTCGATCGCGATCACCGGATCGCTGGTGCAGTGGTTCCGGGACCAGCTCGAACTGATCGCCACCGCGCCCGAGATCGAGACGCTGGCCCGCACGGTCGACGACAACGGCGGTTGTTACATCGTCCCGGCCTTCTCCGGCCTGTACGCCCCGCACTGGCGCAGCGAGGCGCGCGGGGTGATCGTGGGCCTGACCTCGTACATCACCAAGGGTCACCTGGCCCGGGCGGTACTGGAGGCGACCGCCTGGCAGACCCGCGAGGTGGTCGACGCGATGAACGCCGACTCCGGCCTGGCCATGACCACGCTCAAGGTGGACGGTGGGATGACGGCCGACAATCTGCTCATGCAGTTCATCGCGGACGTCCTGGACGTGCCGGTGGTCCGCCCGCTGGCCAGTGAGACGGTGTCGCTGGGGGCGGCGTACGCGGCCGGCCTGGCCGTCGGGCACTGGCCGGACCTGGAGGACCTGCGGCGCAACTGGCACCGCGCGGCCCAGTGGATGCCGGCGATGGACCCGGCCGTCCGCGACCGCGAGTACGACAACTGGCGGCGGGCCGTCGAGCGCACCTTCGACTGGATCAAGCCGGCCTGATCGGCAACACTTTTGACACATCGATGAAATCAGCGGTCTTGCCCGCCCGGGAGGACCGGCCGACACTGGGTCCCATGGTAATTGCACCAATAGTGCAAGAAGCCTTCCGGTACGGCCGGGACGCCGCGCGTGACGACGTGGCGCTCCGGACCCTGCTCGCCGACCTGGTCCCGGGCCTGCCCGCCGAGGTCGCCGCCGCGGTGCTCACCCTGGCCGGAGGCGACCCGGCCGTGCTGCACGAGGTCGCCGGGACCCTCACCCCCGAGCAGGTACGCGGCACCCGGCCACCACCGTGCACCCTGCCCGCCGCCGGCCTGCTCGGCCGCCGGTGCCGGGCCGCCCTCGCTGTGCTGCCGGCGCGCACCCGCCAAGCGCTGCTGCTCGCCGCCTCGGACCCGGACCTGGCTCCCGGCGAACTGCTGGCTGCCGGCGCCGCGGAGGCCCTGGCGGTCGCCGAACAGGCCGGCCTGGTCTCGGTCACCTCCGGCGCCGTGCAGTTCACGCCCGCGGTGCTGCGCGCAGTCGTCTACTACGACGCTCCACTGGCCGCCCGGCGCGCGGCCCACAGCCTGCTCGCCGAGGTGCTGGGCGGGCGGGGCGAACGGCTGCGCGGGCTCGTGCACCGCGCCGCCGCAGCTGTGGGAGCCGACGAGGACCTGTCCCGCGACCTGCTCGCCGCCGCAGCCGACGGTCCACCGCGGACGGCGTCGGCCGCGTACCGGTATGCCGCCGAACTGACCGCGGACCCGGACGCGGCCGCCGGCTCGATGGTCGCCGCCGCCCGGCAGGCGTGGCTGGCGGGGGAACGGCACCAGGCCGGGCTGCTGCTGCGCCGGGTCAGCCGGCGACCGGAGGCGCGGGCCCGGGCCGGCGGCCTGACCGGCGAGATGGAACTCCGCGAGGGCGATCCGGCCACCGCCCGCGACATGCTGCTCGACGCCGCCGCGTACCTGGTGCCGGACGACGTCCCGGCCGCACTCGAAGCCCTGCTGCTCGCCGGGGAAGCGGTGCACCTGGCCGGCGAGCACGGTCGCTACCGCGTGGTCGCCCGGCGGGCCCTGGCCCGGCGCCGCGGCGACGAACCGGCCCCGGTGGCGCTGGCCTACCAGCAGGTTGCCGGCCTGGCCGACATGTACGCGGGCGAGCACGACACCGCGTTCGCCCGCCTGCGCGACGTGCTCCGGCTCGCGGCCCGCGTCGACGAGCCCGCGGCCCTGATCCGCGCCGCCGGAGCCGGGATCCTGGTCGGCGACGACTCCCGCGCCCGCGCGCTGGCCGGCCGGGCGATCGCCCTGGCCCGCGACCGCGGCGAGGTCACCCTGGTGCCGCAGGCCCTGGAGATCACCGCGTACGCCGGGCTCGCCGAGGGGCACTACGAGGCCGCCACCACCGCCGCCACCGAAGGTGCCGTCCTGGCCCGGGCCACCGGCCAGCCTGCCCTGGTGCGCAGCCAGCTCGGCGTCCTCGCGGTCCTCGCCGCGCTGGTCGGCGACCGGGAGAGCTGTGTGCTGCGGGTCCGCGAGGCCGGCGCGGGGGACACCGTGCAGGGCCCCGGCGAGGCGCGGGCACTGTGCCAGTGGGCGCTGGCGCTGCTGGACCTGGTCGAGGGCCGGCCCCGCCGGACGGTCGAACGGCTGGGCGCCCTGGTCGTCGCGGCGTCCGCCCGGGGCAACCTGATCGTGCAGGTGGCGGCCACCCCGCACCTGGTCGAGGCGGTGTGGCGGTGCGACCCGCCCACCCGCGCGCCCGGCTCCGACGCGCGTACGGCGGCGCTGGACCGGGCGTTCGAGCCGTTCGACCGGTGGACCGCCGGGACCGGGCAACCGGCCTGGCTGGCTCTGCGGTCGCGGTGCCGGGCGTTGCGCTCGGCGGACCCCCAGGCCGCCGAGGAGCACTTCCGCGAGGCGCTGCGTCAGCACGACCGCGGCGACGCCGACTTCGCCCGGGCGCACACCGAGCTGCTGTTCGGCCGGGACCTGCGGCGCCGCCGGCGACCGGGGGCGGCGCGCGAGCACCTGCTCAGCGCGGTCGAGACGTTCCGGCTGCTGGAGGCCGGGCCGTGGGCCGCGCAGGCCGATGTGGAGCTGCGGGCGGCCGGGGCGCCCGTACCGCCGGATCCGGCCGGGACCCGGGAGCTGACCGCCCAGCAGGAGCGGATCGCCCGGCTGGTGGCCGACGGGGCCACCAACCGGGAGATCGCCCAGCAGCTCTTCCTCAGTCCCCGCACGATCGACCACCACCTGCGGAACGTCTTCGCCCGGCTGGGGGTGCGCTCCCGCACCGAGCTGGTCCGCCGCCTGGCCGGCTGACCTCGCCCCCGCCCGGCCCCACCGGGACTCGTCCCGCCCCACCGCGGCCAGGCCGCCCCACCGCGGCCGGGCCGCGGGCGGGATCGGACCCGGGCGGGCTCAGACGCGGGCGAAGGCCGCCGCGCGGGCCAGCACCCCGATGTCGGGCTGGTCGGTGAACAAGCCGTCCAGGCCGGTCCGCAGGAACGTCACCTGCTCGTCGATGGCCCGGCCGTAGGCCGCCGGGTCGGCGCCGGTCCGGTAGTCGGCCGGCAGGAACTGGTTCTCCGCCCGGAACGTGTACGGAATGACCTTGAGCCCGGTCGCGTGGGCGTCGGTGACGAGGCTGGTCGGCGTACCCAGGGTGTCGTCGGCCCGGCGCGGGATCACCTGGTTCTTGTCCGGTCCGATGCCGTCGACGTAGCGGGACAGCCCGCGCAGGCCCGCCGGGGTGAGGTATTCCGCGTAGGTCTTCGGATCGCCGAACGGCCGGCCGGACGCACCGGTCAGGAACACCTGCGGCGCCCGCAGCTTGTACCGGGTGCGCAGCGCGGCCAGGTTAGTCGCCTCGAACGACTGCACGAACACCTTGGCGTCGGCCCGGTCCAGCCCGTTGCGGCGCAGGGCGCGTACCAGCGGCGCCTCCAGCTCCAGGCCCAGGCCGCGGAAGTAGGTCGGGTGCTTGGTCTCCGGGAAGACGCCGATCTCGCGGTCCAGCTCCCGGGAGAGCCGCTCGCGCAGGTCCAGCACCTCCTGGAAGGTCGGCACCTCGAACAACCCGTTGTACAACGTGTTGTGCTGGCGCAGCTGGGGGATGCGCTCGACGGCCCGCAGCGTCTTGAGCTCGGCCAGGGTGAAGTCGTGGGTGAACCAGCCGGTCACCGGCACCCCGTCCAGCAGCACTGTGCGCTTGCGGGCGGCGAACTCCGGCCGCGACGCGACGTCGGTGGTGCCGCCGATCTCCGGCTCGTGCCGGGCCACCAGCACGCGGTCCTTGGTGATGACCAGGTCGGGCTCGATGAAGTCGGCACCCGTCCGGGCGGCCAGCTCGTACGAGGCCAGCGTGTGCTCCGGCCGGTAACCCGACGCACCCCGGTGGCCGACGACCAGCGGGCCCCGGCCGCCGTGCCCGCCGAGCTCCACGGTGGCCAGGGCGGGCGTGGCCGCCGCCCCGAGCACGGCCGGTACGCCGGCGGCCAGCGCGCCGAAGCGCAGCACCTGTCGGCGATCTGCCACGGTTCCTCCACGGGATCCGCCGGCGACCGTCGCCGGGCCTCCCCGCAGCGAGTTCAGGCGATCACTGCGACAGGGAGGCGACGTCGCCGTGGCGAAGGGGCGAACGCCTCGTGAGAAACCAACCGTGCGGATCCTCGGCGAGGCGGGGTGTACCGGGCCGGGGTCCGGGGAACGTCTTGTCCAGCAACGCCGGATGTCTGCCGTGGTCGTCCGGAAGGTCCGGTCCGCTGCCCCTTCGTCCCCTTGAGGTTCCGGCGAAGATCGGCTTAGGGTTGTGGTCCGAACGCTCACAGTGAAAAGCCTTCGTGGAGAGTCACCATGGGATTTCTCGAGCGTCGCGCCGATCGGCATCGGCAGGCCGGCGAGGCCGTGACCAGGCCCGCCCGGCCCGAGGACCGGTACGGCACCAAGACCGGCCCGCGTCCTGGCGGTTCCAACGAGCCCCTCTTCGAGCCCACGCATGTGCGCCGGGCCAACGCCGACCCGGTGGGCCTGCCCACCTCTCCGGCCGCCCCGCCGTCACCCGCACGGGTGGTTCCCGCCGCGACCGTCCCGGAGCAGCCGGCCACGCCCCGGCCGGTCGGGCGCACCGACCTGACCCTGCTGCTCGGCCGCACCGTGCTCGAGGCCCGCGTCCAGCAGATCTGCCAGGAGTACGGCCTGATCCCGCGCTCCGGCGCGGCGGTCGGCTCCGGGCTCTCCCGCTCCTACCTGTCCCGCGACGCCGGGGTGGAGCTCGCCGCCGACGCCCACGGCCTGGTCACCACCGTCTTCCTGCACTTCCACGGCGACGACGGGTTCACCTCGTACCAGGGTGAGATCCCGGGCGGGGCGGGCAGCATCCCGCGACGCACCCAGCTGTGGGCGGCCCTGGGTCACCCCGACGAGCAGGGTGACCCGTACCGGGACCGCTTCCTGGGCGACTACGGCCCGTGGGACCGCTGGATGCTGGCCGGCTTCGCGCTGCACGCCCAGTACGCGGTGGACGGCGAGCGCCTCGACCGGGTCACGCTGACCCTGCCCGACCGCCTGCCCCGCGCCGCCTGACCGGACCGGCCGTCAGAGGCGCAGCTGCGGCCAGTCGAGCAGCCCGGCGCCCAGGTCGCGGACCGTGGCCAGCAGGCCGAGCCGGGCCGCGCGCAGCGCCGGGTCGTCCGCCATCACGAAGACGTCGTCGAAGAACGCGTTGACCGGGGTGGTGAGCGGCCCCGCGACCGTGGTGAAGCGGCTCAGGTCGGCGTCGGCGGGCAGCTCGGCGCGTACCGCCTGGACCGTCTCGTGCAGCGTGACCTCGGCCGGCTCCTTGAGCACCGCCGGGTCGTACCCGGCCGGCGTGCCGTCCGGCACGATCCGCCGGGCCCGCTGGATCGCCTCGGCCAGGGCCAGGAACTGCGGGTCGGCGATCAGCCGGCCCAGCTGCGCGAGCAGCAGGTCCGCGAAGGACGGCCGGCCCGCGTGCGGGAGCACGGCCCGGACCCGGTCCACCGGGTGGCCCTCCTCGACCAGCACCTGCTCCAGCCGCTTGGCCAGGAACTCGCCGGCGTCCGCGAGCACCGCGGCCGGCACCTCGACCGGCTGCAGCGCGCCCGCGGCGGCCAGCGCGGCGGTGAGGTCGATGCCGGTCAGCTCCGGGTGCGCGCGGTGCACGGCCAGCAGGCCGAGCACGGCCCGGCGTACCGCGAACGGGTCGCTGCTGCCGGTCGGCAGCCCGACCGTCGCGGCCAGCCCGGCCACCAGGTCCAGCCGGTCGGCGAGCGACAGCAGCGCGCCGGGCACCGAGGCCGGCAGGTCGTCGCCGGCGCTGCGCGGCAGCTCGGCCTCGTAGACCGCCTGCGCGACCGCGGGGGTCTCGCCCGCGTTGAGCGCGTAGTCGCGGGCCATGACGCCGGCCAGGCTGGTCATCTCGGTGACCAGCTGCGAGCCGAGGTCGAACTTGACCAGCTGCGCGGCCCGTTCCAGGGTGGCCGATGGCCGCGGGGCCAGCGAACCGGCCAGCTCGGCGATCCGCGCGGCCCGGTCGGCCATCGAGCCGAGCTTGTCGGTGAAGGTCAGCCGCTGGAGCTTGTCGCGCATCGCCGCGAGCGGGATCTGCCGGTCGGCGCGGTAGAAGAACGCCGCGTCCTCGTACCGGGCGCGCAGCACGGCCTCGTTGCCGGTGCGGACCCGCTCGACGTCGACCGGGCCGTTGGCGACCGTGACGAACATCGGCAGCAGCGTGCCGTCGGCGTCGCGGACCGGCAGGTATCGCTGGTGCTTGCGCATCACCGTGGTCAGCACCGCGGCGGGCAGCTCCAGATACTTCTCGTCGAACGTGCCGAGCAGCGGCGTCGGCTGCTCCACCAGATAGGTGATCTGGTCGATCAGCGCGCTCTCGCCGGTGACGTCGATCCGGCCGGTGTTCCAGACCAGGTCCTGCGCGCCGGTGACGATCAGCTCGCGGCGGTCCTCGGCGTCGGCGACGATCCCGTTGACCGCGAGCGTCTCCATGAACGTCTCCGCCGAGGCCACGCTGATCGCCGGCTGCGCGGCGGTGCGCAGCACCCGGGTCTCGCGCCCGGCCAGCAGCGCCGACACGGCGAGCGGGACGACCTCGTCGCCCCACAGCGCGACCAGCCAGCGGATCGGCCGGGTGAAGGCGAGCTGCGGGTCGTTCCAGCGCATGTTCTTGGCCGAGCGCAGGCTGCCGGCCACCCTCGCCAGCACGTCGGCGAGCACGGCGGGTGCCGCGCGACCGGCCTCGGGCCGCCGCACGACCAGATGCTGTACGCCGTTGAGCTCCGCGGTTTCCAGTGACTCCACCGGCACACCCTGGGAGCGGGCGAAACCCTCGACGGCCTTCGCCGGCGCACCGGCCTTGGGGCCCTTGACCGTACGGACGTGGTCCTGCTCGCGGGCGACGACCTCGGTGACCACGGCGATCAGCCGCCGCGGCGTGGCGTGCACCCGGACGTCGCCGTGCGCGAGCCGGGTGCCGCCGAGCCGTTCGGTGAGCTCGCGCTGCACGTGGGCGCGGGCGGCGCGGGCCTCACTGGGCGGCATCTCCTCGGTGCCGACCTCGAAGACCAGGGTCCGCGGCGTGTCACCGGCCGGGGCGGCCTCGAACGCGGCGGCCGGGGGCAGCGGGCTGACCAGGCCGAGCGGGTGACCGAGCTCGTCGCGGCGGGCCATCCACAACCGGGCGACGTCACCGGCGAGGCGGCGCATCCGGGCGAACTCGGCGGCGCGGTCGGCGGTGGACACCGCGCCGCGCGAGTCGAGCACATTGAACGCGTGCGAGCACTTCAGCACGTACGTGTGGGCCGGCACCGGCAGGCCCTCGTCGATCAGCCGCTGCGCCTCGGCCGCGTACAGCTCGAGCAGCTGGCGGTTGGTGGCCACGTCGGCGTCGTCGAGGTAGTAGCGCGACATCTCGTACTCGGCCTGGCCGAAGACCTCGCCGTAGCTGACGCCCCCGGCGTACGCGATGTCCTTGAAATGGGTGACGCCCTGCAGCGCCATGATGATCCGCTCGATGCCGTAGGTGATCTCCACCGACGGCGGGTCCAGATTGATGCCGCCGGCCTGCTGGAAGTAGGTGAACTGGGTGATCTCCAGCCCGTCCAGCCAGACCTCCCAGCCCAGGCCCCAGGCGCCCAGCGCGGGCGAGGCCCAGTTGTCCTCGACGAACCGCACGTCGTGCGCGGCCACGTCGATGCCGAGCGCGGTGAGGCTGCCCAGGTAGAGCTCCTGCGGGTTGCCGGGGTCGGGCTTGAGGATCACCTGGAGCTGGGTGTGGGTCTGCAACCGGTTCGGGTTCTCGCCGTAGCGGGAGTCGTCGGGGCGCACGGACGGCTCGACGTAGACGACCCGCCACGGCTCCGGCCCGAGCACCCGCAGGAAGGTCGCGGGGTTCAGGGTCCCGGCGCCGACCTCGGTGTTCATCGGCTGCACGACCAGGCAGCCCTGATCGGTCCAGTACGCGGTGAGGCGGGCGAGGGCGTCCTGCATGGTGAGCATGACCTCACAGTCTAGTGAGGCCGCCACCTGGGTATACGAACCCCATGTCGGAGCTGCTGGTAGGAGATCTGTACCGCTTTCAGGACCTGCTGAACGCCGAGGAGGCCGCCGTCGTCGAACGGGTCCGCGCGTTCCTGGCCGCCGAGGTCGTGCCGATCGCGAACGACCACTGGGCCCGCGCCGAGTTCCCGTACCAGCTGATCAAGGGTTTCGCCGGGCTGGGCCTGGCCGGGCGCAAGCAGTCGAACCTGCTCTCCGGCTGGCTGGCGATGGAGATGGGCCACGCGGACGCCTCCATGGCGACCTTCTTCGGCGTGCACGCCGGGCTGGCGATGGGCAGCATCGAGACCTGCGGCTCGCCCGAGCAGCGGGAACGCTGGCTGCCGGCGATGGCCGGCTTCGACCAGATCGGGGCGTTCGCGCTGACCGAGCCGACCGGCGGCTCGGACGTGGCCGCGGGCCTGCGCACGACGGCCCGCCGCGACGGCGACCACTGGGTGCTCAACGGGCAGAAGCGCTGGATCGGCAACGCCACCTTCGCCGACCTGACCGTGGTCTGGGCCCGTGACGTCGCCGACAACCAGGTCAAGGGTTTCGTCGTCGGCAAGGACACCCCGGGCTTCACCGCGACGAAGATCGAGAACAAGATCGCCCTGCGGATCGTGCAGAACGCCGACATCACGTTCACCGAGTGCGTGGTGCCCGAGGCGGACCGGCTGCAGAACGCGAACACGTTCAAGGACACCGCGAAGATCCTGCGGCAGACCCGCAGCGGGGTGGCCTGGCAGGCGGTCGGGGTGATGCTGGCGGCGTACGAGATCGCCTTGAGATATGCCCGGGAGCGCGAGCAGTTCGGCCGCCCGATCGGCTCGTTCCAGCTGGTCCAGGACCTGCTGGTGCGCATGCTCGGCAACGTCACCTCGTCGCTGGGCATGGTGGTCCGGCTGACCCAGCTGCAGGACGCGGGCGAGTTCCGCGACGAGCACTCGGCGCTGGCCAAGGCGTACACGACGACCCGGATGCGCGAGGTGGTCGGCTGGGCCCGCGAGATCCTGGCCGGCAACGGCATCGTGCTGGACTACGACATCGGGCGCTTCGTGGCCGACGCCGAGGCGCTGTACTCCTACGAGGGCACCCGCGAGATCAACACGATGATCGTGGGCCGCGCGGTGACCGGCCTGAGCGCCTTCGTCTAGTACCGCAACGGCACTTGTCGTTCCTGAGCCGACTGTGGCCCGGCAGGTCAGGCCGCAGCGGGAGCCGGCGGGGTGGTGGTCAGCTCGTGAGCGAGAGCGAGCACCGCCTGAGGATCGACCGTGGCCAGCGCGGGAATGACCGACGGCCATTCCGTGGTCCGCAACCCGCGGGCCAGGTCCCGGTGTGAGACGGGCACATCCGTCTCGTCGGGGGATGTCGGCAACGCCTCGCCGTCGCGGGACGGCAGCGTTGCGGCCACCATCGACCGCCGGCTCTTGACAGCGGTGTGCGCCTGAGCCCGGATCGTCGCGTCGCTGATGCTCTCCACGAAGGCGGTCGCCGCATCCCACCGCGAGTCCCGGGCCAGCGCGGCCGCGACCGCGATGTGTGCCGCCACCCGCCGGTTCGGGGCGCCGATACCGGAAAGGATGTCCTGCGCGACGGCGTGGTGGCCCTGCTCGGCCGCTTTGGTGGCCAAGGCGAACAGGCCGGATCCACGCTGATGCGGATCCATGACGAGCCTCATCAGCGCGATCGCATGGGCGAGGTCACCGTTCTCGGCGGATCCGACGGCCACGACTGTCAGGGCTTGCTCGCGCCACTCCGGAAGCACGATCGCCCGGGCCCGGCTCTCGGCCGCGGGAAGGTCGTGCTGACGGACGTGATGCTCCGCCACCGCCGCCAGCGCCCGGCTGCGGACTCCGAGGTCGGTGATCGCGCCGGCGACCGTCTCGGCTCCGCCAACGTCACCGAGGGCGAGGCGGCTCTGGACCGAGATGAGCCAGGCCTGCGGTCCGAGCGTGTCGGGGAAGCGGGCGAGCAGCTCGTTGACCCGCCTCTGATCGCCACGCCGCGCCGCCTCCAGGATCATGGACTCCAGGACCTCGACCCGCCGGGTGCGATCCCGGATCGACGGCACCATTCCCTCCGCCAGACCGTGTTCGCCGATTCCCTCCAGAGCCCGCACCACAGCCGACAATGCGGTCTGCCGCCACGTCTGGTCCTCGATCGAGCGCGCCTCCGCCTCCGCCTTGACGGCCAGCCGGGCCGCCCAGTCGTTGGCATCACAGGCGAGAGCGGTCAGCGCCAGCTCGGTCAGCAACGTGGCCTGCCCGTAGGGCCGGTCGATCAGCGCGGCAAAGCGCTCGGCGCCCTCGAAATCGGTCGCCGTGGCCAGCAGCCCGGCGACGGCCGAGGCGATGTCCTCACGCCTCGGTCCGTCGACGACATTCTCCAGCCACTTCTCCAGCGCGTCGTAATAGGCGGCGCGGCGCTCGGCCGGCGGCTTGTCCTTCACCGCCAGGGCGACGCCGGTCAAGCCGACGACGTTGTCCCGATTTCGTGAGGCCACCATGTCCCGGACGGCGGCATCGATGAAAGGCGTCGCCTGTTCGAACTGCCCGTCCCGGCGCAGGACGACGCCGAGCGACCTGGCCTCCGACTGCCCCAGATGCTCCGGCGGGATGGTCGCCGCGAGAACAGCGGCTCCTCCGACGTCGCCCCGGGCGGCACGCCGGAGCGCGACATGTGCCAGCAGGAGGGAACGCTGCGCCGCGGACGGATGGAAGCCGGCCAGATGGACGGCCTGGTCATCACGACCGGGCCTTTCCGCGCCGCGCTTGACCTGGCTGGTCAACCAACTGTCGAAGTCGTGCGGTCGCAAGGCCCTGCTGATCCGGCCGACGATCTTTCGTTCCATCGCCACGGCTCGATCGGGATCGGTGCGCCGGGTCTCGGCGGCGATCCGCAGGAGGACGGTCGCTCGCCCGGCCGAGCCGGGCAGCCAATAGGCGACCGATGCCGCGTCCCGGAAGCGTCCGTTGGCGGCGAGCGCGCCACCGATGGCCATCGCCGCATCGGCCTGTACCTCGGAGCCGGTGATGGTCTTCCAGGCTTTCTTGGCCTTGGCGAAGTCATACGGCGCGAGCACCGTCGCGCCGGCGGCCACGGCCTGATCCTGGCCCGACGATATGAGCAGTTCAGCCAGCTCCAGCGCCGCACTCCGACGACCGGATGCCTCGAGAGCAGCGATCAGCCGTACCGTCGCTCGGACCATCGCCGGCGGCGTCGCCTCACCGGCGATGGCGACGCGCCAGGCACCCTCGTCGAACAGCTTCCGAGCCGGCTCGAGCTGGTCGCTCGCCAGCGCCGCTTCGATGATCACCGCCTGCCCGATCCGCTCATCGAGTGGCGTACGGGCGACCAGTGACCTGGCGAGGCCGACATCGTCAGCGGCGGCCCTCCGGATCACGGCGACACCGGCGCTGTCTCGCTGACCCGCGGGTAGCTCGCCGATCAGGTCGAGCGCGCCCGACACGTCACCGATGCGAAGCCTCGCCGTGAACACCGCCAGGTAGACCTCCTGCCGCGCGACACTGTCTTCCACCTCGCCGATCGCCCGGCCGGCGGCACCCAGCAGATCCTCGGCCAGCTCGGACTTCCCGAGCTGATGAGCGTGAATCGCGACCTCGGCGAGGGCCAGAACCTTGGGAACCGGCAGATCGACAGCAACGGCGGCTGAATGTGCAGCCGTCAGCTCTCCGTGCCGGGACAGCTCCCGGGCAACCGTTCTCAACGCGGTGGCGCGGCGTACGACATTGGCGATCGACTCGGCCAGCGACTCCGCCCGCGCCACGTGGCCGAGCTGGGCCCACACCGACGGCAGATTCGTCGGAATCCCGGTGTTTCGTTCGACCAGGCGCTGTCGGTACACCGACAGACGGGCCATGGCGGACAGGTCGGGCTCGGGCGCGGCGAGTATCGCGTCCTGAGCGGTGGTTATCTCGACGAGAGCGGCCACGTCGCCGCCCGTGACGTCGAGGAGCCGCTGATGGCGATGCCGATCGAGCCCGAAGCGGATCAGTTGCTCGTCGTCGCCGCCGGCGCGTAACAGCCGGGTGTAACCGCGCAGGAGGTATTCCGGAGTGTCTGCCGGCCATCCCCGTCCCTCGTACAGCTCGGCCCACTTGTGGATCGACTCGCGGTACGCGGCCAGACGCGACTCGCCCAGGAACTTGGCCGAGGCGTTCTGCAGCTCCTCATGCCCGAGGAGGTAGATCTCCGGCGCCTCGGACGGACGCCAGCGGCTGAGCCGGCGGGTGAACGTGCGCCCGCCGGTCGCGCCCAGATACTCCCGGACCTCCCACTCCATGGCCCCCGTCATCTCGGCCAGGTCGGCCGCGCTGAGACCACCGCCGGCGGAAGTGAGAACACCGAGCAGGTCCTGTTCCGTGCGGGTCCCGTGCAGAAGCCGGCGCAGCTCCCGCTCCGCTTCCGACTTGAACTCGTCAGCCCACGGGGAACGCTCCAGCTCCCACACGACGGACCGATCGCGCAACGGGTGTCCCGCACCGACGTCGGCCGGCATCGGCGGGTTCGGCCGGCTGGCGACCAGCACGCGCATGCCCGCCTGCGGCTGCGCCGGAAGAAGCCCGGCCACGCTCTGCGGGTCCGGCCCGGCGACGATGCCGCGGTCCTCGTCCAGGCCATCCACGATGAGCAGGAGCCGCCTGCCCCGGGTACGGCAGGCCCGAGCCGCCTCGTCGAGCATGCGCCACAGATGCGGCCCCCGGGTGGCATCGCTGAGATACGCGGGCATCGGCTCGCCGAGAAGCTCGGCCAGCTGCTCCAGCACCACGTCGGTGAAGGCGATCCGGTCGCTCTGCCCGGGGAAGCGGGCCGTGATGAAGAACGAAACGACGTCGACGCCGTCCGGGGGTTGAAGCACGAACGTCGAGAGCAGGGCCGATTTGCCGGCCCAGGCCTCGGCCCGGTACCACCGGTACGACGGCCCGTCGTCCGCCGTGCTGAAGGCCGCGAGCTGCTCCAGCTCGGATTCTCGGCCCCTGAGTTCCGCGGGCGCGATGCGCCGGACCTGCTCGAGGTACGCGGACTGCGGCACCGGCAGCGGGTTGACCACGATGTCGCCGTGAACGATGCCGGTGTTCGCCACCGAACCACCCGACGCCGAGGCGGCCCCCGACCGCTCTACCCGCTCCTCGCCGTTCTCCTCGTGGCCCAAGCGGTCACCTCGTGCCGTGGTTCACGAGCGATCGGTGGGTGTACGGCGAACGCCTGTGTTGGCAACCGAGCCCGGTCCCTCCGCCTTGGCGTCGCCGGTGTCGATCGCGCGCGCCGGGCGATCGTCGCCCGCGGCCTGCACGCCGGAATTGGCCTCACCACCGTCGCTCGCGGTGGCCGTGCCGGTCTCTCGTGCCTCATCGGCCTCGGTCACGGTCGTCGACTCTCCCTTCGGCGGGCTCGGAAGCAGGTAGGGAGCGAGCAGCGCGGCCAGAGCGAGCACTGCCGCGATGCAGCTCGCCAGCTTGTCGGCCCGCTCGATACCGGTTCGGGCAAAGTAGACGATCAATGCGGCGGCCACGACGACAAACGCCATCCGGCCCGACCAAATCCAGAATGCTCGGCGGAGTGACACCCGACCGTCTCCTCACCTGGACCTTGGTCGCCGTGTGACAACCATCTTTGCGCTGGGCCACCGAGGTGGCAACCGGACGTCTGGTCGGATCGGCACGCGTACGGGCGCGGTTCGCGCAGATGCTGCGGCCGTCCTTCGTCGGCGGCCTGACTGGCAGTACGCGTACTTCACGACCGGCTGAGGCCGGCACCCGAGCCCCACCTCACCGTCGCCGACCGGTTCCGGACACGTTTCCGTCGTATGCCTGTTCCCGCGTACGCCCGGACTAGGGGCGCTTCGTGGTCCCGGCCAGGATCCGCCGCCCGATCAGCACGGTGACGACGGTGCCGGCGGCGAGAGCGAGGGCCGCGAAGGTGGCCGTCTCGTTCTCGGTCTGCGTCCCGAGCATCTGCGAGAGGGTCTCGGACCAGGAGGTCAGCAGGTAGGCCAGCACCCCGAGCAGCAGGCCGCCGAGCTGCGCGGCGACCAGCGTCACCGGCCACGCCACGACGGACACCACCAGGGTGCGCAGCGTGCGACCGCCGGCCAGCCCGACGATGGCGGCCAGGGCGGTGATGAAGACGGTCTGCATCACCATGAAGCCGATGCTGTTCTTGTGGGCCTCCCGCAGCAGGCCGTAGCCGAGACCGTCCACGACCAGCACGTACCGGGCAGCCGCCAGGCGGAAGGCGACCGCCACCGCGGCGGTGCCGAGCGCGCCGGCCGTCAAGGCCCAGAAGAGCTTGGCGGACAGCCAGCGCAGCCGGGGCACCGACTGGGTGAGGACGAAGGCGTCGGTCGACTCGTCGCGTTCCCGGGCGAACAGTGGCACGCCCAGGATCAGCGCGATCAGCAACGGCACGAACGCGGCGACCAGCGCGATGGCCTGTCCCAGGTTTGTCGCCGGGCCCGGGGGCAGACAGCTGACGCCCTGCTCGCACAGCCCGGTGCGGTCCGGCGCGTAGTCCTCGATCACGATGCCGCGCGCGTGGACCTGCTGCTGGATGACGCGGGCGCCGACGAGGACGAACGCCGTCGAGACCGCGCTCAGAGCGGCCGCGACGATCAGGTACGGCCGCAGCAGACGCAGGGCGAGCCAGTTCATGCGGTGGGGACCTTTCGCGCCGGTGCCCTCAGATAGCCGAGGAGCAACTCCTCCAATGTCGGCCGGTGCCATGCCAGCCCGCCGTCCGGAGCGGACCCGGCCGGGCGGATCAGGGCGGTGGCGTCAGGGCCGGCGGCGCGCACCTCGACGACCTCCGAGCTGTCGAACGCGCTGAACTCGATGCCGGCGCCCACCGCGACCAGATGGCCCGCCAGCGCCGCCTCCACGTCGGCGGCCAGGCGCACGCGCCCGTCGGCCAGCACCACCACGTGGTCGCAGACGCCGTCGATGTCGGCCACCACATGCGACGACAGCAGCACGGTCGTGCCGCGCTCGGCGACGTCGGCCATCAACGTCCCGGCGGCCTCCGCGCGGGCGACCGGGTCGAGCGGGGCCAGCGGCTCGTCCAGCACCAGCAGCTCGGGGCGCTTGGCCAGCGCCATCACCAGCGCCAGGCGGCTGCGGTGCCCCGGCGGGAGGGTGCCCACGCGAGCCGGGCCCGGCAGTGCGGCCTCGTCGGTGAGCCGTTGGGCGTACGCGGTGTCCCAGCGCGGGTTGAGCCGGCTGCCCAGGGCGAGCGTCTGCGCCACGGTCAGCATCGGATACAGCGGTGCCTGCTGCGCCACGTACCCGATCCGGGGGAGCGAGCCGTCACCGGCGGGCTCGCCGAACACCCGCACCTCGCCGCCGTCCGGGCGCAGCAGCCCGGCGGCGGCGCGCAGCAGCGTGCTCTTACCGGCTCCGTTGCGCCCGACCAGCGCGGTGACCGCACCGACCGGCACCGTGAACGAGCAGTCGTCCAGCGCGCGGCGCCGGCCGAAGCTGTGGGTGACCCCGGCGACTTCCAGCGCGGGCGTCGTCCGGTCAGCCGACATGGTGGGCCTCCGGCACGGCCGCCACCTCGGCGACCAGAGCCTGCATGTCCGCGACGTCGAGACCCGCCGCGCGGGCCCGGCCGGCCCAGGCCGCCAGCTCACGCCGCAACACCCCGAGGTTGTCCGGCAGCGGCGCCAGGTGTTCCCGGACGTACGTGCCGGAGCCCTGCCGCGCCTCCACGAGCCCGGCCAGCTCCAGCTCCCGGTAGGCCTTGAGCACGGTGTTGGGATTGATGCGGGCGCTCTCGGCCACCTCGCGAGCGGTCGGCAGCTGGTCACCGGGCGCCAGCCGGCCCATCCGGATCGCCTGGCGCACCTGCTGCATGAGCTGGGCGTACACGGCGGTACCGGTCCGGCGATCGATCCGGAAGATCACGGCGACAACCAATCCCTTAGTCAACTAGTGGACTTCGGCTTCGTACGCTATCGCGTCCTGTCAAAATCCGCCCCTGGACGTGGCGCGAGGACGACGCCGACGCGGGGCATGACGCACCTGGGTCGCACGGGGTGACCGAGGACCGGGCCCGGGCTTCGGGCACAATCTCGGCGTGACAGAAGCAGACACAGCCCGGCCGCCCGCCGAGACGGTCTCCCAGGAGCACTTCATCGGCCTGTACCTGGCCAAGACCGACCCCTGGGACGTCGCCACGAGCTGGCACAACCGGCGCAAGTACGCGGTGACCATGGCCAGCCTGCCCCGCGAGCGGTACCGCAGCGCGTACGAGCCGGGCTGCTCGATCGGGCTGCTGACCCGGATGCTCGCGGAGCGGTGCGACGGAATCCTGGCTGTCGACTGCGTGGACGAGGCCGTGGAGTCAGCCCGTGATGAGGTCCGCGACTTTCCCCACGTACGGGTGGAGAACGCCATGCTGCCGGCCGGCCTGCCGGACGCCACCTTTGATCTGATCGTGCTCGGCGATCTGCTCTACTATCTGTCCGCCGAGGACCTGGAGGCCACGCTCGACGGCCTGGTGCAGCGCCTGGAACCGGACGGCGACCTGGTCTCGGTGCACTTCCGCGACCAGCAGACCGGCGGCAACCACGACGGCCTCAACGTGCACGCCGCGCTGGCGGCCCGGCCGGGTCTGGAACGCCGGATCCACCACGAGGACGAATGGTTCCTGCTGGACGTGCTGCGCCGGGTCCGCTGATCCGGGCCGCGGCGAACAGGGCACATCCGCCGGCGGCGAGCGCCCCGCAGAGCAGCAGCGCGGACCGGTAGCCGAGGGCCTGGGCGGTGGCGCCGGCCAGGACGCCGGAGATCAGCGAGCCGATGGTCAGGGTGTTGGCGTACATGGTGGTGGCGCGGCCGGTGGCGTGCGGCAACAGGTCCTGCACGTACGTGATGCCGAGCGCGCCCACCACCGCCAGCGCGACGCCGCGGGCGACCTGGGTCGCGATCAGCAGGGGCATGCCGGAGCTGATCGCGACCAGCACGAAGTAGGCGGTGAACAGCAGCATGCCCAGCAGGATGACGCCGCGCTTGGCGACCCGGGCGGGCAGCAGCATGACGCTCAGCGCGGCCGGGATCTCCACCACGGCGCAGATGCTGAACAGCAGGCCCACGTCGCTGTCCGGGCGGGCCAGCGTCCGGGTGACGTAGAGCGGCAGGGCGACCGACCCGGCCAGCATCGCGGTGTGGAACAGCGTGAAGCTGCCGGCGATCAGCAGCATCGACCGGTTCAGCCGTTCCCGGCCGGCCGCGGGCGGCGCGGCCCGGACCGGCGCCGGGGTCGGCCCGAGCGCCACCAGCGGCAAGGCCACCAGCGCGAACGCGGCCGCGGTGAGTGCCATCAGCGCGTCGTAGCCGCGCCAGGCCAGCACGGCCGCGCCGACCAGCGGGCCGATGGCCCAGGCCAGCGACCACACCGAGCGCAGCGCGGGCGTGCGGCGGCCGGCGGCGTCGTCGCCGGAGCGGTCGAGATGGGTCCGGGCGAGTGTGAAGAGCTGCGGGAACGCGGCCATCCCGGCCCCGAGCAACCCGACGCCGATCAGGGCCAGCAGGGCGTAATCGGTGGTGGTGGTCAGGGCCAGGTAGCCGGCGGCGGGGGCGGCGACGGCGACGAACGCCGGCCACCGGCTCGCGGACCGGTCGTAGCGGCGGCCGAGCCAGGTGCTCACCGCGAGGCCGCTGATCGCGACGAGCGACAGGAAGACCCCGACCTGGAACGGCGACAGCCGCGCCTCGTCGGCCCCGAAGAGCACCAGGTACGGCCCGATCATCGAGTCCGCGATGCCGAGCAGCAGCACACCGGCCAGCAGCGGCAGAAATCTGGAACGGCCCCCGGCCCCCGCGACAGTGGTCATTCCCGTCCCGCTACCCAGCGCCCGGCCGCACTATGCACCCCCTCGGGCGAACCGGCGCACGACCGCCCGGGTGCGCCGCCATCTCGCCCGGTGCACCCGCACCTCGGCGCCGGGCAGCGCCGAACGGCTGGTACGCCGGGTCACCAGCACGCTCATCAGCAGAGCCACTCCGTCCATGAGTCGCACCTCCTTGGTCCGTTAACGGTCACGTGACCGTTAACGGGATCGTCGCTCAGGTGCGGCCGGGCCGTCAACCCCCGGCGGTTTACGATGCGGTCATCGTGGGAGACGAACAGCAGGACACCGCCGGTGCGACCGCCGGAAAACGCGCAACCCTGCGGGACGTGGCCCGGCTGGCCGGCGTCTCGCACCAGACCGTGTCCCGGGCCATCAACGACAAGGGCGAGATCGACCCGGAGACCCGCCGCCGCGTCCTGGACGCCGCCCGGCAACTGCACTACCGCCCGTCCCGCTTCGCCCGCGGCCTGGTCCGCCCCGGCGCGACCACCGTCGGCCTGATCGTGTCCGACGTGGTGAACCCGTTCTTCCCCGAACTGATCGCCGGCGTCCTCGAAGCCGCCGAGCAACGCGGCTGGCAGGTCCTGGTGGCCAGCACGCAGGACGACCCCGGCCGCGAACCGCAGCTGCTGCGTTCGCTCGCCGGCCAGGTCGACGCCCTGATCGGCTACCTCTTCCAGCCCGACGACGTGGTCGCCGCCGCGATCGAGGGCGTACCGCTGGTCGTCATGAGCCGGCGCGCCGGCGAGAGAGCTTTCGGCGCCGTCGACATCGACCTGGAGACCGGCGTCCGCGCGGCCGTACGGCACCTGGTCGCCCGCGGCCACCAGCGGATCGGCATGATCGACTGCCCGGACGCGGCCGACCCGGCCCGCAGGGCGATCTTCCTGGCCGAGGCCGCGGACCGGGGCCTGCCGGTGCCGCCGGACGCGATCATCGGCGTCGAGCAGTCCATGGCGGGCGGCGAATCGGGCTTCGAGAAGCTGCACGCGGCCCGCCCCGAACTCACCGCGATGTTCGCCTTCAACGACCTGATCGCGCTGGGCGCGTACCGGGCGGCCCGGCGGGCGGGCCTGGCCATCCCGGACGACGTCGCGCTGCTCGGCTTCGACGGCCTGAACCTGGGCGAGCTGCTGGACCCGCCGCTGACGACCATAGCCATCGACAAGCGCCGGATGGGGGAGCTGGCGGTGGCCGAGGTGCAGCGGCTGCTGGCGGGCGAGCCGGGCGGGCTCGCGCTGGTGGAGACCGAACTGCTCATCCGCGGGTCCGCCTGAGGCCGGTCCGCCGGTCTCAGTCGACGACCGTGACCAGGGTGCCGTGTCCGATGTGTTTCAGCAGGGTGCGCTGAGCCTCCCGCGGCATCCGTACGCACCCGTTCGACGCGCTCCGGCCGAACGCACCCTCGTCGTACCAGCCGTGGATGCCCGTGTGCGCGCCCCGCAGCGCCGCCGGCAGGGACCGGCGGTTCTCCGGCACCGAGCTCAGCGCCAGCGCGTCCACGTTCGCGTACGCGGAGCCGCTGGTCGGGGTGCGGCCGAGCACGAAGCTGCGGCCCAGCGGAGTGGGCGTCGCCGCCGCGCCCGTGGTCACGGTCCAGGCCGCCTTGCGGATGCCGTCGCGGCGCCACGTCAGTTTGTGGGTGCGGCGCTGGACGATGAGGTGGTCGCGCAGCGGCCGCGACGACCAGCCCTTCGGGGGCAGCCAGCCGATCCGGCGGTTCGCCGTGGGCAGCAGCACCGCGACCCAGCCCGAGCGCCGGTCGGTGATCGGCAGGATCAGGGGCATGCCGCTGATCTCCGGGGTGAGCCGGGCGCGGGGCCGGCCACCGGGCGCGTCGTAGACCGGGATCGACCGGGCCGGCTGCAGGCCCTCGGTGACGGCGGTCAGGGACATCGCCGCCGGGTCGGCCGGGAAGCCGCGCGGGGCCGTCCAGTAGTCGATCACCGGCAGGCCGGCCGGGGCCGGTGCCGCGGACAGGGTCGGCTCCGGGGTCCGGGCGGCGACGCTCGGGGCGGGCGCGGCGGGTGCCGGCGCTGCCGCCGGGTGGTCGTCGGTGCTGGTCAGGAAGCCGGCGCCGGCGGCGACGCAGGCGGCCAGACCGATCAGCCCTGCTCTGGTACGGGTGACACGCAGGGCTCGGAACACCCGCCCACCGTATGCGCAGCAACCGCTCGAGCCTCCGGATAGCGGGACCGTCCACCGGAACGGAGGAATCTCAGCCGAACGCCGGGCACCCGTAACCCGGTCGACCTCCGGGGTGTCCCCTTCTAGCATCGGCGACCATGAACACGAGCTGGATGGACGGAATCTCACGGATCGCGGTGCTGACCGGCGCCGGCGTCTCCACCGATTCCGGGATCCCGGACTACCGGGGGCCGGACGGCGTCTGGACCCGTGATCCGGCGCTGGTCGACGCCTTCACGTACGGGTCCTTCATGGCCGATCCGGGTGTCCGCGAGCGGTTCTGGCGCACGTACCTCGGGCACAGCGCGTGGCGCGCGGAGCCGAACGCCGCCCACCGGGCGCTCGCCGCACTGGAACGCACCCCGGTGGCCGTGCGGATCCTGACCCAGAACGTCGACGGGCTGCACCAGCGGGCCGGTTCCAGCGCGCGCAAGGTGCTGGAGCTGCACGGCAGTATGCACGAGGTCGTCTGCACCGGCTGCGGGCAGCGTTCGCCCAGCCGGCCGGTCCTCGACCGGGTGGCCGCCGGGGACGGCGATCCCCGGTGCCCGGCGTGCGGCGGGATCCTCAAGCTCGCGGTGGTGCTGTTCGGGGAAAACCTCGACCCGGGTACGGCGGGACTGGCCGAGCGGATCGCGGCGCACAGCGAGGTGCTGCTGGTGATCGGCAGCTCCCTGCTGGTCGAGCCGGTGGCGTCGTTGTGCGCGGTGGCCCTCAACGCCGGCCACCGGCTGGTGATCGTCAATCGGGACCCGACGCCGTACGACGAACTGGCCGCCGAGGTGATCCGTGAGCCGATCGGCGTCGCGGTGCCCCGGCTCTGCGCCGCCCTCACCGAAGCTGCCGGCTCCCCGGTCCGCGGCTGATCAGTCGTCTCAGTCGTCTCAGTCCTCGAGGGGTTCGACGACCATCGTGCGGGCGTGCTGGTAGATCACCGAGCTGCGGAAGCCGAGGATCTCCCGGCGCTTGCTGAACTTGTCCATCAGGAACGCGTGCAGCGCGTCGACGCTGGGCACCGCCACGTGCACCAGGAAGTCGTCGGCGCCGGCCACCACGAACACCGACAGCACCTCGGGCAGCGAGGTGATCGAGGTCTTGAAGCTCTCGATCACCTCGCGGCTCAGCGGGCGTACCTGGACGTGCAGCAGCGCCTGCACGGTCCGGTTCAGGGCGGCCAGGCTGATCTCCGCGTGGTAGCCGGTGATCACGCCCCGGGCGCGCAACAGCCGGACGCGTTCGAGACAGGTCGAAGGTGCGATGCCGACCGCCCGGGCCAGCTCCCGGTTGGTCTGCCGGGCGTCCTGCTGCAGATGCCGGATGATCGCCGCATCAAGTTCGTCCACGGTCGCCGCCTTGCTTCATCTGCCGAATATAGTTCGGAGGTCGGGCCGGCGGACGGAACGAGCTCCTATGGTCCGGGCATGACCACCGCAGCAAATTTCGACGAGTTCGAACGGGTCGTGGCCCGCCGGGGTGTCCGCAGCGGGCTGCCGGTGATTGTGGCTGTGCATGCGAGTGCCCTCGGTCAGGCGATCGGCGGGTGCCGGCTGGCCCCGTACCCGGATTGGCGCGACGGCCTCACCGACGCGCTGCGGCTCTCCGCCGCGATGACCGCCAAATGCGCGGTCGCGGGCCTGCCGCACGGCGGCGCCAAGACCGTGGTGGCTCTGCCACCGGGAACGACGCTCGACGCCGGGCTGCGCCGGGCCGTCCTGCACGACGTCGGCGACACCATCGAGTCGCTCGGCGGCGACTACGCGACCGGACCCGACGTCGGCACCGGCCCGGACGACATGGCCGTCATCGGCGAACGCACCGACCACGTCTTCTGCCGCCCGCTCGGCGCCGGTGGCAGCGGCGACTCGTCCGGACCGACCGCCGAGGGCGTGCTGGCCGCACTGGCCGCGCTCGCCCCGGTGGCCGGACGGCGGTTCGCCATCATGGGCCTGGGCCGGGTCGGCGCGCACGTGGCCCGCGAACTGGCCGCGTCCGGCGCCGAGCTGGTGGTCACCGACGTGGACGACAGCCGCCGGCAGCTCGCGGCCGAGCTCGGTGCGACCTGGACCGACGACATCCTGACCGCGGAGGCGGACGTGCTGGTGCCGGCGGCCCTCGGCGGGGTCCTGACCGCGGCGACGGTGGCCCGGCTGCGCTGCGCCGAGATCTGCGGGCCGGCCAACAACCAGCTGGACCGGGCGGCGACGGCGGACCTGCTGCACGAGCGGGGCATTCTGTGGGCGCCCGACTTCGTCGTGAGTGCGGGCGGCGTCATCCACGCGACCGGGGTGGAGCTGCGCGGGGAGACGGAGACGCAGGCCACGGCCCGGGTACGCGGCATCGCCGTCACGTTGACCACGGTGCTGGACTCGGCCCGGCGTCGCGGCATCACTCCGCTGGCGGCGGCGCACGAGCTGGCCCGGGCACGCATCACCGGCGCCCGGCAGGCGACGATGGCCGCATGAGCAAGCCTTTCCCCGACGCCGGCCCCCGCCCGAGCGACGACGGACTGCGCGACACCTATGACAGGGTCGCCCGCGCCTACGACGCCGAGCTGGCCGACGAGCTCGACCACAAACCCCTGGACCGGGCGCTGCTGGTCGCGTTCCTGGAACTGGCCGGTCCCGGCCGGGTCGCGGACGTCGGCTGCGGTCCTGGGCACGTCACCCGTTTCCTGGCGGCCCGGCACCCCGACGTGACGGGCCTGGACCTGTCGCCCGAGATGATCGCGATAGCCCGGGAACGCGCGCCGGAGATCCCGTTCACGGTGGCGTCGATGCTGTCTCTGCCGGTCGCCGACGGTACGTGGGCGGGGGCCGTGGCGATGTACTCGATCATCCACCTGAGCCCGCCGGACCGCGCGGCGGCGTTCGGTGAGCTGGCCCGGGCCATCCGCGGCGACGGCCGGCTGCTGGTGTCCTTCCACGTCGAGGGCCCGGACGTGCCGGCCGGCGGTACCAGCCATCTGACCAGCTGGTTCGGCGCGCAGGTGGACGTGGACGTGCACTTCCTGGACCCCGACGCGGTGCGCGGCGACCTGGTGGCGGCCGGGTTCCGGATCGAGTCGGTGATGCTGCGGGAGCCGCTGGACCCGGCCGAGTTCCCGAGCCGCCGGGCCTACCTGCTGGCCAGCCGCGTCCGGTGATCCGCATAGGGTGAGCGGGTGGTGGCGGCGATCGAGCTTTATCTGGACGTCGACGCGTCCCGCCGGGTACGCAAGCTGTGGCAGGCCCTCGAGGAAGAGGGAGTGCAGACACTGGCGTCCCTGCTCGACGAACGCCACCGCCCGCACGTGTCACTGGCGGCCGCCCGGCGGCTGGAGCCGAAGGCGGTGACCGCGGCGCTGGCCGGGCACGCGGTGGGGCGCGGGCTGACGGTGGAGCTCGACTTCGTCGGCCAGTTCATCGGACGGGTGCTGTGGCTGGGGGTCACCCCGACCTTGGAGCTGCTCGAACTGCACCGCGCGGTGCATGACCGGCTGGCCGGGCACGGCATCGAGGTCTGGGAGCACTACCGGCCGGGGCGGTGGGTGCCGCACTGCACGATCTCGATGCGGGTGCCGAACCCGCTGATGGGCGCGGCCGTCCGCCGCTGCCTGGAATTCCTGCCGATCCGGGCCACCGTGACCGGCGCGGCCGTCACCGACCACGCCAACGACGTCGCCCAGACCCTCACCCCCTGAGCCCGCCGCGTGCTCCGGCCCGGCACCGTGCTTCGGCGCGGCCGTGGTGAAGCCTGGCGGTGGTTGGGCGTCGGTGCGGTGGCCGGGTCGTGGTCCGGCCCGGACGTGGTCCGGCCCGGACGTGGTCCGGCCCGGACGTGGTCGAACCTGGTGGCGGTTGGGCGCCCGTGCGGTGGTCGGGCTGTGGCCGCGTTCCGGAGCTGGGCTATGTCTGGCTGTGCACCGCCTCCGGTGCTGCCGGGGCCGGACCGCGGCGGGACGGCCGCCACCAGTTGGCCGGGCCCAGCGCCGCCACCAGGGCCGGGGCCAGCACCCCTCGGACGATCGTCGCGTCGATCACGATGCCCAGGGCCAGGGCTGTGGCGAGGATCTTCACCTCTGTCGTGGGGACCTGGGCCAGGGAGATGAAGGCCAGGAACAGGATCAGCGCCGCCGAGGTGACCAGGCGGCCGGTGCGCGCCACACCGTGCACGGTTGCGGCGTCGGTGTCGTGGCCCTGGTCGTACTCCTCGCGGATGCGGGCCAGCAGGAACACCTCGTAGTCCATCGACAGGCCGAACAGGAACGCGAACACCGCGATCGGGATCCACACGGTGATCGCGCCCGAGGCGGTGCGGTCGAACAGCAGCTCGGTGAGGTGGCCGTCCTGCCAGATCCAGACCGTGATCCCGTACGCGGCCCCGAGCGAGATCACGTTCAGCAGCAGCGCCTTGAGCGGGAGCACCACCGAGCGCAGCGCCCGCAGCAACAGCAGGAACGTGACCACCACGATGGCCAGCACCACCCACCACGCGTTGCCGTAGACCGCGGCGATGAAGTCCGCGTCCTGCGCCGGTGTGCCGCCCACCCGCGCACCGGCCCGCTCGGCCGCCTCCCGGACCGTGGCGGCAGCGTCCGCGCCCTCCGCGGAGGAACTGTCCGCGCGGGTCCACACGTCCACCACCGACAGGCCGTCGCGGGTCCACGTCGCCGGTGTCACCACGGCGGCCACCCCGTCGATGTCCTGCACCGCGGCGCGCACCCGGGCCGGGTCCGGGGTCAGGATCTCGATCGGCGTGGTGAGGCCCGAGCCGATGCCGGAGGCGTCGAGCCGCGTGACCGCGGCCGCCGCCGTGCCGCCCTGTGAGGCCAGCGACTCGTTGGTCGGCCGGCCCAGCCGCAGCCCGAGCACCGGCGCGGCCAGCACCAGCAGGGCGAGCGTGGCGAGGGCGATCGACACCCAGCGGCGCCGGACCACCGCCGCGCCGATCCGCCGCCACAGCCGGCTCTCCGGGTCGGTCGAGCGGCGGTGCGGCCAGTCCAGCCGGGGGCCGATGACCAGGAGCAACGCCGGCAGCAGGGTGAGCGCGGCCAGCACGCTGACCACGGGGATGAGCAGGCCGGTGAAGCCGACGCTGCGCAGGAACGGCACCGGCAACGCGATCAGTGCCGCGAGGCTGACAGCGACGGTCACCCCGGAGAAGAACACCGACCGGCCCGCCGTGCCCATCGCCCGGCTGACCGCGTCGGCGTTGCTGTGGCCGTGACCGCGCTCCTCCCGCCAGCGGGTGACGATCAGCAGCGCGTAGTCGATGGCCACGCCCAGGCCGATCAGCGCCAGCAGGTACTGCACGATGAAGGACACGTCGGTGACCCCGGTGAGGCCCCAGACGATCAGGAACGTGGTCAGGATCGAGGCGGCGGCGATCAGCAGTGGCATCAGCGCCAGCACCGAGCCGAAGACCAGCAGCAGCACGAGCAGCGCACCCGTGCCGCCCGCGATCGTCTCGACCAGCACGTCGGCGCCGCCGCTGTCGCCGTCCTCGCCCGACTCCAGCACGTCCTTGCCGGTCACGGTCACCGGCACGGCGGCGGACGCGGCGACCTGGCGCAGGGCCGGCAGGGCGGCCAGATAAGGCTCCGGGCCGGGCACGGGCGCGGGGTAGACGACGACCACGCTGGTGCGCCCGTCCGGCGCCCGCAGTGCCGGCTCATCGGCGGGGGACAGGATCCGGGCGCCCGGCACGGCCGCGGTCGCCGCCCGCACCACCGGCGCCGGATCGCCGGCGTCGGCGACGACCAGCAGGACCGGCGACAAGTCGCCGCCCGAGCCGAACCGCTCGGTTATCACTTTGTTGGTCTCGTAGCCGTCCTGGCCGGGCAGGGAGAAGTCGTAGCTCAGCGCGGCGGTCGCCTTGGGCGCGGCGAATCCGCCCACGGCGGCGAGGAGCAACCAGGACACCAGCACCCACCAGCGGTGCGCGACGACGAACCGCGACAGAGCGTTCATCCCAGGCACGCTAGTCACTCACCCCGGCCGTCGCTGACCGGCTGTGGAAAACCCGCGCTCGGCCACCGGCTGTGGACAAAGGAAGGAGCGGACGGCGGCGAGGAGCTCAGACCGCGCGGAGGGCAGCCCGTACGTCGGTCCAGCTCCGCAGCTCGTCCCGCACCTCGGGCCGGCGCTCGTCCCGGACGGCCTGCTCGTGCGCCCGCGCCAGCACGTCGTCGATCAGCACCGGCCGTCCCCGCGCCGCCGAGTCGACCGCGGCCTCCACCATGGCCAGACTCAGCACGTTGCCGTGCACCTCACCCATCGGTGTGACCCCGCTCTGCAGGGCCTCCGTGAACACCCGCAGCGCCCCGCCGATGCCCGAGTACCGGTCGTCCGGCGCGTCGACCGGCGGCCCGGCCGGATCGTGGTCGCCGTCCCAGCGGGCCGTACCCTCCTGCGCGCTGACCCGCCACTCGCCGTTCCAGGAGGTCTCCGCGCCCGGGCTGCACCAGCTGCCGTGATAGACGTAGCGGGCGCCGCCGGTCATCTCGAAGACCGCGGCGGCGCAGGCGTCGCCGGCGTACCAGCTCCAGGGCGGGTTCCAGGTCTGGCACGAGACCGACAGCGGGTCGTCGCCGAGCAGGAACCGGGCCGCGTCGAAGGCGTGGATCGCCATGTCGACCAGCAGCGGCTGCGCCATCTGCTCGCGGAAGCCGCCGAAGCGCGGCGCCCGGTGGAAGCCGGTGCTGAGCGAGCCGACCGGGCCGAGTTTCCCGGTCATCGCCCGCAGCGCGAACAGCTGCGGGTTCCAGGTGCGGGACTGGCTGACCATGAACAGCCGGCCGCTCACGTCCGCCGCCGCCACCAGCGACAGCGCCTGGGCCACCGTGTCCGCGACCGGCTTCTCGCCGAGCACCGGCAGCCCGGCGAACAGCGCGGCCGTGGTGACCTCGTGGTGGGCCACCGGTACGGTCACATCGATCACCGCCTCAGCTCCGGTCTCGGCGGCCAGCGCGGCGACGTCGGTGCCGACCGGCAGTCCGGGCGCCGCCCGCCGGGCGGCCGCCAGGTTCAGGTCGACCACCCCGGCCAGTTCGACGCCGGGGTCGGCGTCGATCGCCGCCAGCCAGGCCTGGCCCATCGCGCCGGCGCCGGCCAGCAACACCCGGGTCACGCGGCCGGGCCCTGGTGCGTGGGCGCCGAGAAGGTGTCGTAGCGCCGCAGCTCGGGCGGCTCCCGCCGGGGCCGGTCGGTACGGGCCCAGCGCACCCCGTTGGCGATCACCCGCCGGATGTCCGGGTGGTGGTAGACCGGGTAGTCCTGGTCGCCGGGCTTGAAATAGAAGATCCGGCCGTGCCCGCGGCGCCACGTGCAGCCGCTGCGGAACACCTCGCCACCGCTGAACGAGCTGATGAAGACGAGCTCGTCCGGGGGCGGGACGTCGAAGTACTCGCCGTACATCTCGTCCTCGGGGAGCACGATCGGGTGCGGCACACCCCGGGCGATCGGGTGGGTCGGGTCGACGGTCCAGATCAGCTCGCGGTCGTGCTCGTTGCGCCAGCGCAGGGTGCACGTCGTACCCATGAGCTTGGTGAAGATCTTGGACCAGTGCCCGGAGTGCAGCACGACCAGGCCCATCCCGGACAGCACGTGCCGGTGCACCCGCTCGACCACCTCGTCGGCCACCTCGCCGTGCGCGGCGTGCCCCCACCAGGTCAGTACGTCGGTGCCGGCCAGCACCTGCTCGGTCAGGCCGTGCTCGGGCTCGTCCAGGGTGGCCGTCCGGACCACCGCGGCGTCGCCGAGGTGCTCCCGGATGCCGGCGGCGATCGTCTCGTGCATACCGTCCGGGTAGAGCTTCGCGACGTGTTCCTCGGTGCGCTCGTGGCGGTTCTCGCCCCACACGGTCACGCGGATCTGGTCCATGCTGCGTCCCTCCTGAGCGGATGCGGTGCCGGCGGGTCAGCCGGGCAGTGTGGTGCGGCGCCGGATGGGGCGCGGCGTGATCAGCTCGACGGCCTCGGCCGCGTGGGGGTCCCGGTCGAGCAGCCGGAACAGGGTGCCCATGGCCGGCCGGGACACGTCCCGCGGTTCGAGCGGGACGTCGGTGACCGGGGGAGCCTCTCGAGGGCGCGGGCGCCGGTGTCGGGCTGGAAGGCGAGCTCCGCGATGGCCGCCTCCACGTATCGACTGCCTGCGGTGAGCCTAGCCGGGGCCGGTCCGGGCGCTCAAGAGCACACCGTCGCCCGCCGGGTCATCACGGCGCTCAGGTCGTTGTGCAACTGAGCCTGGTCGTCGCCGGGCGACGACGCTGCCACCGCCGGCCCACCTGCGCCGACGGTACGCACGTCGTTGCTGACCGTCAGAGTCGCTTCGATCGGCAGTGATCCGACTCGCCTGCGGATCCCGCGACACCCGGCGGCGCGACAGGACGGATTACCGTGCAGCGATCGGGTACACCCGGACCCGATGCGAACCGAAGGGAAGTGCGGGCATGAAGGTGTGCGTCGTAGGAACCGGCTACGTGGGTCTCACCACCGGCGTCAGCCTGGCGTTTCTCGGGCACGACGTCACCTGCGTGGACCTCGACCAGGCCAAGGTCGACCTGCTCAGCGGGGGCCGCTCGCCGATCTACGAGCCGCACATGGACGCCCTGCTGGCCGACTCGGCCGAGCGGATGACCTTCACCACCGACTACAGCGCGGCCGTGCCCGGCGCCGACGTGGTGTTCATCGCCGTGCAGACCCCGTCGCTGCCGGACGGCAACCCCGACCTGCAGTACCTGCGCTCGGCCGCGGAGAGCGTGGGGCAGCACATCGACGGCGAGTTCACCGTCGTGATCAACAAATCGACCGTGCCGATCGGCAGCAGCAACTGGGTCGACTCGATCCTGCGCGAGTCGTTCGAGCGCACCCACGAGCGGCGCAGCGACGGTGAGTTCTCGGTCGCGTCGAACCCGGAGTTCCTGCGCCAGGGCGCGGCGATCCAGGACACCCTCTACCCGGACCGGATCGTGGTCGGCTCGGACAACCCGCGCAGCCTCGACGTGCTCAACCGGCTCTACCGCACGATCCTGAACCAGACGTTCACGCCGCCGACCTACCTGCCGCGCCCGGCCGAGCTCGGCGCGGTGCCGATGGTCTCGACCGACCTGGCCTCGGCCGAGCTGATCAAGTACGCCGCCAACGCCTTCCTGGCCCTCAAGATCAGCTTTGCCAACGAGATCGGCCAGCTGGCCGGCAAGGTCGGCGCGGACATCTCCCAGGTCACCCGGGGCATCGGCCTGGACACCCGGATCGGGCCGCGCTTCCTCCAGCCGGGCATCGGCTGGGGCGGCTCCTGCTTCGGCAAGGACACCGCCGCGCTGATCGCCACCAGCGCCGAGTACCACCACGCCATGCCGATCGTCACGGCCGCCCGCGAGGTCAACCAGATGCAGCGCCGGCTGGTCGTGGACCGGCTGCTGGACGAACTGCGCATCCTCAAGGGCCGCAAGATCGGGCTGCTCGGGCTCGCGTTCAAGCCGAACACCGACGACATGCGCGACGCGCCGGCCCTGGACATCGCGCGGATGCTGCTCGACCGCGGCGCCCGGATCCGGCTGCACGACCCGGTCGCCGCCGAGCGGTTCCGCCGCGAGCAGCCCGACCTGGTGCCGTACCTGGCCGGCGAGGTCGAGGAGATCTTCGACGACAGCGACGCGGTCGTGCTGGTCACCGAGTGGTCGGAGTACCTCGACCTGGACTGGGCGAAGTTCGCGTCGCTGATGCGGACCCCGGTCGTGCTGGACGGCCGGCACTGCCTGGACCCGGAGCGCCTGGCCAAGCTCGGCTACCGCTACCTGTCGGTCACCGGCCGCTGATCGGCGGCGCAGGGCAGCTCAGGGCAGGGCGGCGCGCCAGGCCTCGACGAGCGCGGCGTCCACCGGTGCGTCCCAGCGGCCGCCGGGACGCACCGCGCTGCCGGTGTGGAAGGCGTCCACCCCGGCGGCCAGCAGCGGCGCGAGGTGGTGCCGGCGCAGGCCGCCACCGGCCAGCACCCGCGGCGGTGAGGCCGCTTCCGCGGTGAGCGTGGCCAGGCCCTCCTCGACGGTCGCCGGGCTGCCGGCGGTGAGCACACAATCCAGGCCGGGCAGCCCGGCCAGCGCGCGGCGGGCGGCCGGTCGGTCGGTGGTGTGGTCCAGTGCGCGGTGGAACGTCCACCGGCAGCCCTCGATGGCGCCGAGCACCGCCTCGACGGCGGCCAGGTCCACCGCGGCGCGGGCGTCGAGGAAACCCAGGACGAACTCGTCGGCACCGGCGGCGCGCAGGCCGGTGGCCGCCTCGACCAGGGCGCCGGGGTCGCTCAGCGCGTACCCGTCCTCGGCCCGCAGCATGACCCGGACCGGGAGGTCGACCGCCGCCCGGACCGCCGCGAAGGTCGCGACCGGCGGGGTGAGACCCTGCCGGCGCATGTCGGCGACCAGCTCGATCCGGTCGGCGCCGCCGGCCTTCGCCGCCCGCGCGTCCGCGGCGTCCAGCGCGATCACTTCCAAGATCGATTGAGGCACCGCGGCATCGTCGCACATCAGTCTGAACGGGTTGCCCCAGCGGGCACGACCATCGAGCTTCTTCCATCCAAGCCTTGACGGACTCTGAGCAATCTTGTTGAACTGTGTTTACTACTGGGTGGTCCCGCCAAGCGCTTGCCGTATGTCCGAACGCGACGGCCGAGTGCGGATCGGTGCTGCCCGTGTTCTTTCCCACCGAGAGGACCACAGCGCATGACCACACCCCGGACAGCGCGGCGGGCCGTCACCGCCGCCGCCGTCACCCTTCTCGCCATCGGCACCGCGGGTGCCGCCGGCGCCGGCCCCGCCGCAGCCGCCGAACCGCAGTGGCACAAGGGCATCCCGCCGATCGCCACCCCGTGGACCGCCCAGGTCGGCCCGCAGAACGCCCTGCCCGAATACCCCCGCCCGCAACTGGTCCGCAGCAAGTGGCAGAACCTCAACGGCGTCTGGCAGTTCGGCAAGGCGGCGCCCGGCCAGGCCCCGCCGGTCGGCCAGGAGCTGGGGGAGCGGGTGCTGGTGCCGTACCCGATCGAGTCCGCGCTGTCCGGCATCCAGCGCCACGAGGACCGGATGTTCTACCGCCGCACGTTCACCGTGCCCGCCGGCTGGCAGGTCGGGCGGGGGCAGCGGCTGGTGCTGCACTTCGGCGCGGTCGACTACGACGCCAAGGTGTGGGTGAACGGCACCGAGGTGGCCACCCACCGCGGCGGCTACGACAAATTCGACGTGGACGTCACCGCCGCGCTCAAGGGGACCGGCCCGCAGGAGCTCATCGTCTGGGCCGAGGACCTCACCGACGCCACCGGCCAGCCCATCGGCAAGCAGCGCCGGGTCTCCGACCGCGGCATCTTCTACCAGGGCAGCTCGGGCATCTGGCGCACGGTCTGGATGGAGCCGGTCGCCGACTCCAGCATCTCCGGGCTGGTCACCACGCCGGATCTGGCGGCCTCGGCGCTCAAGCTGACCGCCGAGACCGTGCGCGGTGAGGGACTGACGGTCCAGGCCGTCGCCAAGGCCGGCGGCAAGGTGGTCGGCAAGGTCACCGGAGCCACCGGTACGGAGCTGAGCCTGCCCGTCCCCAAGGCCAAGCTGTGGTCGCCCGACAACCCGTACCTGTACGACCTCGAGGTCACGCTGCTGAACGGGCGCCGGACCGTCGACACCGTCAAGTCGTACTTCGGCATGCGGGCCATCGGCACGAAGAAGGGCACCGACGGCAAGCTGCGGATCGCCCTCAACGGCAAGATCCTGTTCAACATGGCCACCCTCGACCAGGGCTTCTGGCCCGACGGCCTGAACACCGCGCCCACCGACGCCGGGCTCAAGTTCGACCTCCAGCAGCACAAGGAGATGGGCTTCAACGCCGTCCGCAAGCACATCAAGGTCGAGCCCGACCGCTGGTTCTACTGGGCCGACAAGCTGGGCCTGCTGGTCTGGCAGGACATGCCGGCGGCCAACACCGGCCCGATCCCGCCGGAGTGGCGCGACCAGTTCGAGGCCGAGCTGCACGAGATGGTCCGCGAGCACCGCAGCTGGACCTCGGTGATCGCCTGGGTGCCGTTCAACGAGGGCTGGGGCGAGTGGGACCGCACCGCCACCGGCCGCATCGCCGACGACGTCAAGAAGCAGGACCCGAGCCGGCTGGTCAACGCGCACAGCGGCGTGAACTGCTGCAACTCCAAGGGCGACTCCGGCCGCGGCGACGTCATCGACTTCCACCAGTACCTCGGCCCGGCCTCCCCGGCGCCGGACGACGACCGGGTGTCGATCGACGGCGAGCACGGCGGTTTCGGGCTGAAGACCTCCAACCACATGTGGTTCGGCGACGGTCAGGCGTACGAGATGGAGCCGGACTCGGCCACGCTGACCCGCAAGTACGTCGAGAACCAGCGGGCCGTGCTCACCTCGGCGCGCTCGTGCGGGATCAGCGCCGCGATCTACACCCAGATCACCGACGTCGAGGGGGAGCTCAACGGCTTCTGGACCTACGACCGGCAGGTCGCCAAGATGGACTTCCGGCAGGTCCGCGCGATCAACCGGGAGATCATCGCCAAGGCCGACGGCACCCCGGGTGACACCCCGCAGCCTGCGCCGGGCACGCCCGGGCTGACCGGCGTCGCGTTCTACCCGCTGGACGGCAACGCCGAGGACGCCGCGGGCGACCACGACGCCACTCTGGTCGGTGGCCCCGGCTATGTGGACGCCAAGAAGGGTCAGGGCGTCGAGCTCAACGGCTCCAGCCAGTTCATCGACACCGGTGCGTCGGTGCTCGACACCGCGTCGGACTACACCGCCTCCGCGTGGGTGAAGCTCGACAAGGCCGACGGCGCGTTCCAGACCATCGTCAGCCAGGACGGCGCGAGCGTCAGCGACTTCTTCCTGCAGTACTCCGGGGCCGACCAGCGGTTCGCGATGAGCTTCGCGGGCGTCCGGGCGCTCGGACCGGTCAAGCCGGAGGTCGGCCGCTGGTACCACCTGACCGGAGTCCGCGACACCGTACGCGGTGAGCTGCGGCTCTACGTCGACGGTGAGCTCGCCGGCCGGGTCGGGGCCTGCCTGCCGCAGGCGGCGCCCACCGGCAACACGGTGATCGGCCGCGGCAAGTACGGCGGCAACCCGGTCGACTACCTGGACGGCACCGTCGACCAGGTGCACCTGTACGACCGGGCCCTGTCCGCGGCGGAGATCAAGGAGCTCTACGCCTCGGGCAACTAGCGACAGTGCCGGCGGCGGGCTCCCACGGGAGCCCGCCGCCTGTTATCCGGTCCAGGGATCGGCCGGCCGGCACGGGCCCGGTCCGTCGTAGATCACCTTGCCGGCCGGGTCGGTGTAGCAGTGCGGGAACTGGCCGAGGTAATCCAGCAGTCGCCGCCGGTCGATCTCCCGGCCGGTCGCGTCGTAACTGACCAGCTCCGCGTCCTCGCCCACGTCGTCCGTGCGGGAGATCAGCCCGAACGCCCCGCCGTGCAGCCGGGCCGTCGTGGTCCGTCCGTTGCCGTGCTCGAGGATCAGGCGGGCGACCCGGGCGCTCACCCGTCCCAGCACCGAGACCGAGCCGCCATCAACGTCCGTCGAGGACAGGCTCAGGCGCTGGACCGGGCCCGGCAGCCAGCCGCGGTGCGGCCAGGCCTCGCCGCCGACGCTGCCCGACGACAGCCGGCCGGACTTCAGCTGCAGCTCGCACGCCATGTACCCGGTCCGGTTGAGGAACAGCACCTGGATCCACGAGCCCCGCCGGGCCGCGATCGCGACGTCCGCCGCGGACACGGGCACGAACTCGGGCTCCGGCGCCCCGTCGTGGCGCGGTGCCATCAACTCCAGGCAGCGCTGCACGGACCGGCGCAGCGACAGATCCAGCTCGCCCGGACTCATCGCCAGGATGCGGGTGCGGTCCTCCTGCCGTACCTCCAGGGTCACGGCGACGGCCGCGACCAGGGTGAGCACCGCCGCGGCCGTGACCAGCAGCCGCCGGGAGATCCGCGGGCGCGGGCCGCGGGCCGCCGCGAGCAGCTCCGCGCGCATCCGCGCGGCCCGGGCCGGCGGCAGGTCGCGCTCGGCCGGGGGTTCGATCAGGTCGGTCATCGCTGGTCCTCCTTGACTGCGGGGCCGAGCAGGGCGGCGAGCCGGGCCCTGGCCCGGCTCACCCGGGAGCGGACCGCGACCTCGGTGACGCCCAGGGCGGCGGCGGCCTCGGCGTAACCGACGCCGGACCACAGGCACAGCGCGACGGCCTCGCGTTCCGCCCGCGGCAGCCGCCGCACGGCGGCGAGGATCCGGCCCATCGCGCGCTCGTCGTCGAGCCGGCCGGCGACGTCGTCGGCCGGATCGGGATCGTGCTCCACCGGTACGCGCCCGAGCAGCGCCCGCCGCCGCCGGGCCGAGCGCCACTCGGTCCGCACGTGGTTGCCGGCCACCACCAGCAGCCATGGCAGGACCGTCCCGTGGGTGAGCCGGACCGACCCGCGTCTGCGCCACGCGACCACGAACGTCGCCTGGGTGACGTCCTCGGCGACACTCCACGAGCCGCTGAGCCGGAACGCGTGGTTGTAGACGGCCCGCGAGTGCCGGTCGAACAGCGTCCCGAAGGCGGCCTCGTCGCCGGCGGCCACCGCGGCCCAGAGGTCCTGGTCGGTCGGCCCGGTCTGCGTCATCACATCCTGCTGTGTCCGGCGGGCCGCTATTTGTTGCAGCAATTTTCCCGCGGGTCGATGATGAGCCTCGATAGATCATCACCAGGTCAGGGAGGCGCCGCATGCTGTCCGCGCTCGACCGTCAACACTCCGTGGCGCCGCCCGGGTTCAGCCGCTGGCTGATCCCACCGGCCGCGCTCTCCGTGCACCTGTGCATCGGCCAGGTGTACGCGACCAGCGTCTACAAGAATTCGTTCGTCGCCCACTTCGACGCCAGTGCGACGTCGGTGGGCATCATCTTCAGTATCGCCATCGTCATGCTCGGCCTGTCCGCGGCCGTCGGCGGCACCTGGGTCGAGGCGAACGGCCCGCGCAAGGCGATGTTCGTCTCGGCCTGCTTCTGGGCCGCCGGCTTCCTCGTCGGCGCGCTCGGCATCAGCACGAAACAGCTGTGGCTGGTCTACCTCGGGTACGGCTTCCTCGGCGGCATCGGGCTCGGCATCGGCTACATCTCGCCGGTCTCGACGCTGATCAAGTGGTTCCCGGACCGTCCCGG
The DNA here is from genome assembly GCF_040649415.1 of Actinoplanes sp. NPDC048967. Lineage (NCBI taxonomy): Bacteria > Bacillati > Actinomycetota > Actinomycetes > Micromonosporales > Micromonosporaceae > Actinoplanes > Actinoplanes sp. NPDC048967. The sequence continues at coordinate 1,037,617 of NZ_JBEZFL010000001.1, read as the reverse complement.
CCTGGCCACCGGCCTGGCCATCATGGGCTTCGGCGGTGGCGCGCTGATCGCCAGCCCGCTGTCGCGGCAGTTGCTGTCGTTCTACGACTCCGGTTACGACCCGAACGTGTCGACCTCGGTGGCCGGCGGTGGTGCGCTCGTGGCGCTGTTCCTGACCCTGGGCATCGGCTACTTCGTGGTGATGATGTTCGGCGTCGTGAACATGCGCGTACCGGCCGAGGGCTGGGTGCCCGACGGCTGGGATCCGGCCTCGGTCAAGGAGAAGCCGCTGGTCACCACGGCCAGCGTGTCGGCGGCCAACTCGATCCGGACCCGGGCCTTCTGGCTGCTCTGGATCGTGCTGTTCTGCAACGTGACGGCCGGCATCGGCATCCTGGAGCAGGCCAGCCCGATGATCCAGGACTTCTTCCGGGACTCCGGCGGCAAGTCCGCGGTCGCCGTGGCCGCGGCGGCCGGCTTCGTCGGGGTGCTCTCGCTGTTCAACATGGCCGGCCGCTTCGTCTGGTCGTCGACCTCCGACCTCATCGGGCGCAAGCGGATCTACATGGTCTATCTGGGCGTCGGCATGATCCTGTACGCGCTGCTGGCCTCGGTCGGGCACGTCGCCGTGGGCCTGTTCGTGCTGCTGGCCGGCGTGATCCTGTCGTTCTACGGCGGCGGTTTCGCCACGGTGCCGGCCTACCTGCGGGACCTGTTCGGCACCTACCAGGTCGGCGCCATCCACGGCCGGTTGCTGACCGCCTGGTCGGCCGCCGGTGTGGCCGGCCCGCTGATCGTCAACGGCTTCCTGGACGCCCAGGGCAAGCCGGGCACGCTGACGGCGTCGGCGTACCAGCCGGCGCTGTTCACCATGGTCGGGGTGCTGGCCGTCGGCTTCATCGCCAACCTGCTGGTGCAGCCCGTGCCGGAGCGGTTCCACGAGCCGCGCAGCGAGGAGAAGGAGGCGGTGGCATGAAGACGTCGACCGTACGGCTGGCCCTGTCCTGGGCGCTGGTCGTGGTGCTGCTGGGCTACGGCGTGATCCAGACGGCGATCACCGCGGCGAAGCTGTTCCAGTAGGGAGCACGGGTGGCCGCCGCCGCGCGGCGGTCACCCACCGGCGGTCCAGGACCGGTTCCACGGCCAGGGCCGCGATGACCGCCGCCGTGGCCGCGGCGAGCACTGTGCAGCCGGCACCGGCCCGGGCGGCGAGCACAACGCCGCCCACCGCGACGAACGGCCGGGCGAAGGTGAACGGGCCGAGGATGACCGCGCTGGCCAGAAACCTGCGGCGCCAGCCCAGCACGGCGTAACCAGCCAGGGCGGCCAGCACGGTGGCCCCGAACGGCAGATAGAGCGCGAGCATCGCCCGGCCCGCCACCACGTAGTCGTCCCATCGCGGCGGGTGGGCGAGCACGTCGGCCAGCACGACCGCGGCCACCGGGCTGAGCAGCAGCGCCGCCGTGGCCAGGCCGCGCAGGTGCGCCCGGACGTCCTCGCGGCGGTGCCGGATCAGGCCGGTGCGCCCGCACGAGGACCGGAAGCCGGCGAACGCGCCGTCCAGTGCGGCGAGCACGACCAGTGCGACCGGCACCCACCACCCCGGGGTCACGGCGCTGTTCCGGTGACCGGCCGCAGCACCTGCGACAGGCGCGGCCACCAGCGCGGTCCGTCGGCGCAGACCGGCCGGTGGTCCGGTGCGCCGGCCCGGGCCGCGGCCAGCAGCACGGACGCCGGATGAGCGCGCCGGGCCGACAGCACACCGTCGTGGCGGGACACCGGCTCGCGCATCCGGGCCCGGTGGAAGATCCACGCGCCGGCCGTCGTCCAGGGGCCGGGGTCGATGTCCCAGTGTGCGAATGCTGCGACTCGGAGGTCGCGCTGGGCGGCGAAAAAACCCGGCAATGCGGTCGCCGGCAGGTGGTGCAGCAGGCCCGAGGAGATGACGACGGTGGTCATGCCGTCGTCCCCGGCAACCCCGGGGGCGAGCGCGTCGCCGGCGATGAACCGGCAGTGCAGACCCTCGGCGGCGGCCAGCTCGGCGGCCCGGGCGACCAGTGCCCGGTTGAGGTCGACACCCACCAGGTCGGCGCCCGGGCCCAGCGCGTCGTACGCCGCCAGCCAGCGCACCACGTGCCCCAGCCCGCACCCCACGTCGACCACCCGGATCGGCTCCCCAGGCCGCGTGGCGCGCCACCGCAGCAGCCACTCGGCGATCCGGCGGGGCAGTTGCAGCTCCTCGCCCAGCCGCTGAAGTTCACAGTGCACCCGGATCTGCAACGCGTCGATCTCCTCGGCGATCAGGACGCCGTCGTGGACCGGCAGCCGCCGCGCCAGCCGGGCCGCCCGATTCTGCCCACCGGCTCTGAGCTGGGCGATCATCGCGTCCAGGCGGACCGGTAGGCGGGCGCCGGAGACCGGGTCGGTGGCCACCATCAGGTCCGTCAGCTCATCCACGGAGATCATCATCGGCAACGCTCCGGGAAATCCACAAAAAGTTTCGCGGCCATTACGTATTGATGTCATGGGAGCGCTCCCATAGTGTGGGCCTCACGCGGTGGTCAGCGACAGCGATCGATCCCCGCGCCGGAAGTTCGTTCCCCTCGGCACGCCTGCCCCGGGCGTCGCCATGTCTTCCAGGAGCGCTTGCGCATGAGTCCACGTCCCCACTCGCTGGTGCGAGGCCTGACGGCCGCCACCGCGATCACCCTCCTCACCGGCGCCGGCATAGCCGTCGCGGCGCAGCAGGCCAGCGCCGCCGCGGGTTGCCGGGTCACCTACTCGGTAAATCAGTGGAGCACGGGCTTCACCGGCAATGTCTCGGTGACCAACCTCGGCGACCCGATCTCCGGCGGCTGGAACCTGACCTGGGACTTCGCGGGCAACCAGCGGATCACCCAGGGGTGGAGCGCCACCATCACCCAGAGCGGGCAGCGGGTCACCGCGGCCAGCCCGTCCTGGGCCGGCAGCCTGGGCTCGAACGCGTCGGCGACATTCGGCTTCAACGCCGACTACTCCGGCACGAACGCGACCCCGGCCTCGTTCTCGCTCAACGGCACCGCCTGCACGGGCAACCCGACCACCCCGGGCAGCCCGTCGGCCACTCCGTCGACGCCGGGCAGCCCGTCCGCGACCCCGTCGACGCCGACCAGCCCCAGCACCCCGCCGCCGCCCGGCACCAAGGTCGACAACCCGTACGCGGGGGCCAAGGGCTACGTGAACCCGGAGTGGAAGGCCAAGGCCGACGCCGAGCCCGGTGGCAGCCGCGTCTCCAGCAACCCGACCGCCGTCTGGCTGGACCGCATCGCGGCCATCGAGGGCACCGCGGACAGCAGCTCCAACGGCGCCATGGGCCTGCGCGACCATCTGGACGAGGCACTGGCCCAGGGCGCCGGCTACATCCAGTTCGTCATCTACAACCTGCCCGGCCGGGACTGCTCGGCGCTCGCCTCCAACGGTGAGCTCGGCGTCAACGACCTGCCGAAGTACAAGAGCGACTACATCGACCCGATCGCGGCGATCCAGTCCGACCCGAAGTACGCGAGCCTGCGGATCATCGACATCATCGAGATCGACTCGCTGCCCAACCTGGTGACCAACACCAACGTCGCGACCTGCGCCACCATGAAGTCCAACGGTGGTTACGTGCAGGGCGTCGGCTACGCGCTGAACAAGCTCGGCGCGATCGGCAACGTCTACAACTACGTGGACGCCGCGCACCACGGCTGGATCGGCTGGGACACCAACTCCGGCCCGACCGCGCAGATCCTGCTCGAGGCCGCCCGCGCCTCCGGCAACGTCAACAACGTCACCGGCTTCATCGTCAACACGGCGAACTACTCGGCCCTGCGTGAGCCGTTCTTCCAGGCCAACTCGACGGTGGGCGGCCAGTCCGTGCGCCAGTCGAAGTGGGTCGACTGGAACTTCTACGTCGACGAGCTGAGCTTCGCCCAGGCGTTCCGCCAGCAGCTGGTCTCGGCCGGTTTCAACTCGAACATCGGCATGCTGATCGACACCTCCCGCAACGGCTGGGGCGGCGCCAACCGGCCCGCCGCGGCGAGCACGTCCACCGACGTGAACACCTTCGTCAACCAGTCGCGCATCGACCGCCGGATCCACGCCGGCAACTGGTGCAACCAGTCCGGTGCCGGTCTGGGCGAGCGCCCGAAGGCGGCCCCGGAGACGGGCATCGACGCCTACGTCTGGGTCAAGCCCCCGGGCGAGTCGGACGGCTCCAGCTCTCTGATCCCGAACAACGAGGGCAAGGGCTTCGACCGGATGTGCGACCCGACCTACACCGGTAACGAGCGCAACGGCAACAGCATGACGGGCGCCCTGTCCGGCGCTCCGATCTCCGGCGCGTGGTTCTCCGCTCAGTTCCGTGAGCTGATGGCCAACGCGTACCCCGCACTCTGACCCTCTCCCAACACGGACGGCCCGGTTGTCACAACCGGGCCGTCCGGCTCGTCCTGGGGTCATGACAGCGAAAGTGCGCCGTACGCTCCTGCTCCTGCAAGCCGCCACCGCTCTGTTCGTGGGGGCCTGGGCGGCCGCGGCGCCGGCCTTCTGGTGGCGGTCCTTCCCCGGCGCCGGCCACCACTGGCTGCCGATGCTCGGCACCTACAACGAACACCTGGCCCGCGACGTCGGCGCCCTCTACCTGGCCCTGGCGGTGATCACCCTGGGCGCGGCGGCCCGGCCCGCCGACGACTTCCTGGTCCGGCTGACCGCGCTGGCCTGGCTCGCCTTCTCCGTGCCGCACCTGATCTACCACCTCGGCCACCTCGCCCACTACGCCCCGATCGACCAGGTCGGCAACGTGGTGACCCTGAGCCTGGTGACCCTCGTGCCGGCCGTGTTGCTGGCCCCCCGCCGAGCACCCCGCGGGGCTAGCGTGTCCCGGTGACGACCGACAGATGGGCGAACTGGCTGCTGCGGCACCGCGACGGCGGCTCGGCCGGCCTGCGTTCCCAGTTCGCCCCCCGGCTGACCGCCTACCGCGACGGCGTCCTGGACCGCGCGGCGATCGCCCCCGGGGACACGGTCCTCGACGTCGGCACCGGCACCGGGCTGATCGGCCTCGGCGCCCTCGACCGGGTCGGACCGGCCGGCCGGGTCGTCTTCAGCGACATCTCCGAGGCCCTGCTGGACGAATGCCGCCGGCAGGCCGACCCGGCCCGCTCATCGTTCGTACGGGCGGCCGCCGACGACCTGAGCCCGATCCCGGACGCCTCGGTGGACGTGGTGACGACCCGGTCGGTGCTGATCTACGTGACCCGCAAGCCGGCGGCCTTCGCCGAGCTGCACCGGGTGCTACGCCCCGGCGGCCGGCTGTCCGTCTTCGAGCCGATCAACAACTTCCCGGCCCGGATGGGCCGCGACACCCTCCTCGGCCTGGACCCGGCACCGATCGCCGAGCTGATCGACAAGATCCGCACGGCCTACCTGACGGCCGCGCCGGCCACCGTCGCCATGCTCGACTTCGACGAGCGGGACCTGGTGCGCTGGGCGGCGGAGGCGGGCTTCGCCGGGGTACGGCTGGACTACCACGCGGAGGTCGACATGCCGGGCCCGCCGATCGAGGACTGGCCCGCCGTCCGCCGCACGGCGCCGAATCCGTTGGTGCCGACCTACGGCGAGGTGCTCGACTCGGTGCTGACCCCGGCCGAGCGGGATCGCTTCGACGCGCACGTCCGGTCGCTGGCCGACGTCCCGACCCGGCACACGGCGGCCACGGCCTACCTGAGCGCGACCCGGGCCTGACCCGCCCGCCCCGGCGGGACGAATAGCACTTTCGGGGTGTCCGGCGCGATTCGGTGTGATTCGCTGAGCCGCATGTGGATCTTCACCCGGCGGCTCGCCGGGGTCGTCGCGGCGGCTGCCCTGGTACCACTGTGGCCCGCGGCCGGGGCGGAAGCCGACCCCGGACCGGACGCCGTCCGTGCGGCCCAGGCCGAGGTGCTCCGGCTGGCCGGCCTGGCCCTCCGCCCGCTGCCCGGGCCGCTCACCGGCTCGCCGGCAGCACGCAGCGTGGGTCCGCGCGGCGAGCGGGCGGTCGGCCCGAGGGGTGGGTCCGCGGTTGCTGCGCAGGACGAGCGGGCGGTTGGTCCGAGGGGTGGGTCCGCGGTTGCTGCGCAGGACGAGCGGGCGGTCGGCTCGGAGGCCGGCTCGGCGGCCGGCAAGGAGGCCGGCAAGGGGACCGGCTCGGCGGGTGAGCCAGAGGCCGGCTCATCGAGTGAGTCGCCGGTCGATCCAGCGGTCGGGGCGGTGACCGGCTGGGCTCCCGGCCCGTCCGCCGCCGAGGCCGGCCCCGGCGCCGGCCTCACCGCCGTCGGCGGCCGGCACACCTGTGCCGTCGTGCAGTACTCCGATCTCTGGTGCTGGGGCGGCAACGACCACGGCCAGCTCGGCGACGGCACCACCCGCGACTCCGCCCGGCCGGTGCGGGTCACCGCGTCCGGCAAGCTGACCGAGGCCGCCCGCATCCTCGCTGTGCATTCCGGCCGGGTGCACACGTGCGCCCTCACCCTGGAGTACGCCGCCATGGGCCTGGTCGTCTACTGCTGGGGCGGCAACGACGAGGGCCAGCTGGGCGACGGCAGTTTCGCCGACCGGCCCCGGCCCGCGCAGGTCGCCGGGAACGCCGTGCAGGTCGTCACCGGGGCCGAGCACACCTGCGTGCTCGATATCGAGCTGACCGTCTCCTGCTGGGGGCGTAACGACGCCGGCCAGCTCGGCTTCGGCACCCTCGGCACCAGTGAGGCCAATCCGCAGCAGGTACCCGGCCTGACCGGGGTCATCGATCTGGCCGCCGGGGAGGAGAGCACCTGCGCGCTGGAGCAGAGTGGCAAGGTCTGGTGCTGGGGTTCCGACTCGGACGGTCAGCTCGGGGACGGCGGCGGCGCCGGTGACCCCGCGCCGAGTCCGGTTGCGGTCGGCGGCGGGCCGTACACGGAGATCAGTGTCGGGCGGCGGCATGCCTGCGCGCTCGGGCCGAAGGGGGCCGCCTACTGCTGGGGCGCCGGTGACCGTGGGCAGCTCGGCCGGGGTGGTGATCGCTCGGCACCGCGACGGGCCGGCTCGCGGGTCTATTCCGGTCTGCGGGCCGGTGGGGATTCCACCTGCGGGCTCACCGGTGGCGGGGCCGCGTACTGCTGGGGCGCCAATGATCATGGGCAGCTGGCGGTCGGTGGCAGCACCGACCGGGCTTCGGCGGCGCCGGTGGACCGTAGTGGGATCCGGACGTCGACGTTGGTGCGGCTGTTGCTCGGGCGTCCCGCTCCGATCGTCACCGATCTGTCGGTCGGGGCCGATCGCAGTTGTGCCGTGGACGTCTCGCAGGCCGTCTACTGCACCCGTGAAGGTGTGCTCCGGGCCGTACCGCTGGCTCCGGGTGCTGTCACCGGGGTGCGGGCCTTGGCCCGGCCCGGTGGTCTGCAGGTCAGCTGGGCCGCGCCGGCCGCGCCGGGGGCCGACCGGATCGCGGCGTACGTCGCCGTCGCGTTCACCGGCCGGACCCTCGACGGTGGCCGGTCCTGCACCGCCCGGCCCGCCCGGACCTGCACCGTCACCGGCCTGACCGGCGGCCGGCGGTACACCGTGGTGGTCGCCGCGGTCAGCCACGGCGGGGTCTCCTTCAGCGCTCTGGGGCACGGCACGCCGCAGGCCGCCGGGGCGGGGTTGCCGGTCACCGGGCCGGGCCCGCTCGCCGCGGCCGGGGTCGTCCTGCTCGCCGCCGGCTGGACAGTGCGCAGGGCCGGTCGTTCGGTAGGCTGCCGCCACCGGATCCCAGGTGCGGTGGTGACCGGGCCCGGCGGCGACGACGCGACGGCGCGGTGATCCGGGCCGGGACAGGAGCGACGGATGGCGGAGATCGGCCTGCGCGCGGTGCGCGACGACGATCTGGACCTGATCTACGACCAGATGCGTGATCCCGTCGCGGTGCGGATGGCCGCGTTCACCGCCGACGATCCCGACGACCGGGCCGCCTTCGACGCGCACTTCACCCGGATTCGCACCGATCCGGAGATCCTGCTGTTCGCGATCACCGTCGACGGCGGCCTGGCCGGCACGGTGGCCAGTTTCCCGGTCGGTGACGACACCGAGATCACGTACTGGCTGGACCGGGCCCGGTGGGGGCAGGGCATCGCCACCCGGGCCGTGGAGCTGCTGCTCGACCTGGTGCCGGTGCGGCCGATCACGGCCCGGGCGGCCAGCGACAACGCCGGCTCGCTGGCGGTGCTGCGCAAGGTGGGCTTCCGGCCGGTCGGCAAGGAGGTCGCGTACGCGACCGCCCGCGGCGCGGAGATCGAGGAGACGGTCCTGCGCCTCGACGAGCCCTGACCGAGAGATGCCGGTGCACCGCCGCGTCGGCGGGGCACCGGCATCCGGCCCCTCGGAAAGGTCAGTGTTTGGCGGCGGTCAGCTCTTCTTGAAGAAGCGGTAGACCGCCTGGTACGACACCGAGGCTGTCGCGCCGGTGGTGCAGGCCGTGGCCGGGGCGACGCCGCCGACCGTGGCCAGGCGCTGGATGAAGGTGACGTCGCCGAAGACGCCGGGGCCGCGGCTGGCCTTGGCGGTGATGAGCAGCTGCGGGATGCTGTTCGGGGTCGCCGACGGGGCCGAGACCGGACCGGTGCCCTCGACCAGCGAGCCGTCGTCGGGCGACTGCCAGCTCGGGCCGCGATAGTGCAGCGCGGAGGCCATCTTGACCGGGTTCAGAGCGATGCCGGTCAGCGACGCGGCCGGCTCGATCAGGGTCCACTTGGTGTCCGTACAGCCGTAGATCTGCACGCCCTTGGCCCGGAAGACCGAGGTCAGGGTGTTGCCCGTCGGCGGGACGAGGTTGGCCGGCACGGTGGTGGCGCCGCCGAGGAAACGGTCCGCCGCGCTCGCCGCGGAGACGGGGGCGGGCTTGTCGTCGGCGAAGGAGACACCGGCGGAGATTCCGACGAGCGCCAGAGCGGCCGCGCCGACCCCGGCCGAGATACGGACAGACTTGGTCTTCAAGGATCCTCCACAGTAGGGCGTAGCGCCCGACCCACCCTAGGGCTACTGTCCGCGACGGTGTCTTAACTGCGGTTGAAGTCTTCCGCAGGTTTACCCCAGAAAGTTGTGGAGGAAGATCAGTTGGTGGGGTAGAAGCCGGTCGGCAGTTCGGTGCCGTGTTTCGGCGCCCGGCCCCGCATGCGCAGCCGCAGCAGCAGGCCGACCCCGAGGAAGACCAGGATCCCGCCGACGATCAGGCCGGCCCCCAGCAGGCTGGGGGTGCCACTGTCGCTGCCGGTCGGCACCGCGGCGACGTCCACGTCCGGGTCGGTGGGTTCCGGCTCGGCGGTGGCCTCGTCGCCCGCCTCTTCCGCTTCGGCTGACTCGCTCGGTGACGGGCTGGCCGAGGGGCTGGGCGACTCGCTCTCCTCCGGTTCCTCCCGCTCGCCCTTGACCTCGCTGCGCGAGCTCGTCTCCTGCAGCAGGGTGCGGCCCGCGTTGAAGGCCTGCGCGCGGAAGGTGACCCGGCCGGGCTCGGCCTCGTCGTCGAAGGCGATCTGGTAGCGGGCGGTCACCGTACGGCCCCGGCAGAGCAGGCCCGGGTCGAGCTGCACGTCGGTGATCCGGGCGGTGCCGGCGGCCACGTTCTGCACCTGTACGGGGAAGTCGCCGTCCTCGTCGCGGGCCACCTCCACCTCGTCCAGGCCCGGCCCGTCCACCTCGAGCAGCAGCGACCAGCGCACCTTCACACACCGGTTCCGCTCGCTGGTGGCGACCACGGTGACCTGTCGCGCGCCGGCCCCGGCGGTGAAGGTGCGGGGCAGCTCGGTGATCTCGACCTGGAAGCCCGGCTCGACCGCGGAGGCCCGGCCGGGCATGATCAGGGTCGCGGCCGTGGCGGCCAGGAGGGCGCACAGCAGAGCAGCGCGATGCCGCACAGCAATCATCTCCTCACGCTATGGCGTCAACTTGCACGCACGTGAGGTAGTTCGGCGGGGCCGGGCGAAAGGTTCACCCCGGACCGGTGATTCCCACCTCGATAACACTTTATTTTTGTCTCAGCCTCGGGTTTCCGGGCAGTGTCCTGCCTGGTCAGAGCACTTCCGGGCGAGATCGCTAGCATGCTCGCGCAAACTTCGCCGCAAAGAACTTCCCGAACGTTCATCCGAACCCCGGCCGCACACGTAGATGGGGGAGGGCAGGAGACCGGCTTTCACTCAGGGTGAGGAAGGGCAGGCCGCCGGTAGACCGGCCCGACAGTAACGAGCGCGGGGCACCCCCCACGGATGCCGGCGTCCCGACCGCCCAGGACGGACGCCGTACCGCTGCGGAGAACGAGGAGTTATGGCCCGGACGAAGATGAACCAGCGATCCGCCAGTCGTGTGGACGTCCCGATGAGCGCTACCGGCGGCCGGACACCGCCGTCGATGATCACCTACGCGGTGCTCGGCGTCTCCGTCCTCGCCGCGCTCTGGGCCGCCGCGATGCTGACCCGCGCCGGTCAGAAGGCATACGTGTACGTCTTCGCGTACACCGAGTTCTACGTGGGTGTCGTCTCGCTCGTCTCGCTCTCGATCACCATCATGGTGGGACTGGTCGCCACCGACCGGCTGGTCCTGTCGATCCGCCAGCGGGTGCTGCTGCAGTCCGCGCACCGCACCACCGGCGTGATCGCGGTCGTGGCCCTCTTCTTCCACGTGTGGACGAAGGTGGCGATGAACTACATCAGCGTGGTCGACGTTTTCGTCCCGTTCCTGGCGCCGTACAAGACGATGCTCATCGGCTTCGGCACCCTCTCCGGTTACATCATGGTGATGGTGATGTGGACCGGTATCGCCCGGTCCCGCTTCGTCGGCAAGGGCAAGCCCTGGATGTGGCGGGGCATCCACGCGATCTCGTACCTGATGTGGCCGATCGCCCTGCTGCACGGCCTCGGCGCCGGGCGCGCGGCCAAGCCGTGGGTCATCGTCTCCTACATCATCTGCATCCTGCTGGTGCTGGTCGGCCTGGCCGTGCGCCTCTCGGTGCGGCTGAACCGCCGCAAGGACTTCGCGTCGCAGGCCGGCACCGGCACCGGCAAGATCCAGCCGGTCGGCAAGCTGGTCCCGACGACGACCCCGAGCGTCAAGGGCCGGGGCAAGAGCCGCCGCGACGACGCGGTCGTCGTCGACGGTTCCGCCGCCCTGGCGACCTGGTCGCCGGCCGCCCGGGCGACCGGCGCGCCGCCGCTGACCGAGACCGCCGCCAAGCCCGTCAGTGCCCCCGCGAGCGCGCCGACCAGCGTGCCGCCGGAGCCGGCGCGCCGGCCGCGCCGCGGCGTCGACGACGAGGAGCGGGTCCGCCGCCGCCGTGACTTCGACGACGCCCCCACCCAGCGGTGGGAGTTCGAGGAGGACGACCTGCCGGCGCCGCGCTCGCGCGGCTATGCCGAGGAGGACGCCCCGGCGCCCCGTCAGCGCCGCGCCGCCGAGCGCTTCGACGAGCCGACCAGCGCCATGTCGCGCCGGGCGCTCGACGAGGGGCTGCGCGGCTACGCCGACGAGGACGAGGTGCCCGCGCCGCGCGGCCGCCGGCGGGCGGCCGGTGACCCGTACGCCGAGGAGCCCCCGGCCCGCTCGCGCCGCTACGCCGGCACCGAGTTCGAGGACGAGGCCCCGGCGCGGTCCCGGCGCTACGCCGGCACCGAGTTCGAGGACGAGGCCCCGGTCCGCGGCCGGCGTTACGCCGACGAGGACGAGATGCCCGCGCCGCGTTCCCGGCGCGTCGTCGAGGAGGAAGCGCCGCGCTCCCGGCGTTACGCCGACGACGACGACGTCCCGGCACCGCGGCAGCGGCGCTACGTCGAGGACGACCGGTACGAGGAGGCGCCGCCCCCGCGGCGGCGGTCCGCCCGCTACCCGGACGACGAGCCGCCGCGGCCGTCGCGCTCGTCGCGCTACGCCGACGATGGCGAGACTGCGCCCCGGACCCGGCGCGACCGGGGCGCCGACGTCGACAGCGCCGACTCGGGACGACACAGTCGCAGTGAGTTCGTGGACCTGGCCGGGGCGCCGCGCGCCGTGGCCGGTCCGGACCTGGAACCCGACGAGACGCCGACCCTGGTCGACATGGCGTCGCGCCGGGCCCGCCGGGCCACCCAGCAGGAACCCGCCCGGGCAGCGAGCCGGGGGGCTCGCCGCGGCAGCCGGGGCAGAACGGACGAATCGGCTGACGACGTGTACTGGCGTCAGCTGCGAGGGGAAGCACAGTGACTGAGCGCGCCATCGACCGGATCGCCCGCCGCGGCGCTGCCACCCGTAGCGGGGCATCGTCTTGAGCGCCGATCTGGTCCCTCCGGTCACCAGCATCGGGACACCGCGGATCACCGCGGGCTTCGACGAGTACGGCCGCCTGGACCTGATCGCGCACCAGGAGGTGCACGGCGGCTTCGCGGCGCTGTCCAGCGGTGAGCTGATCGGGCTGGCCGACCGGATCGAGCTGCGCGGCCGCGGCGGTGCCGGGTTCCCGTTCGCCCGCAAGGTGCGCGCGGTGCTCGACTCCTGCCAGCGTCAGGACCTGCCGCCGGTGATCGTGGTCAACGCCACCGAGGGCGAGCCGCCGTCCTGGAAGGACAAGGCCGTGCTGACCCGCGGCCCGCACCTGATCCTGGACGGCGCGGCCCTGGCCGCCGCCGCGCTGGACGCCGAGGAGATCGTGATCGGCATCGCCGACGACGGCATCGGGCAGGAGTCGCTGGCCGCGGCCCTGGCCGAGCGCCGGATGCCGGTGCCGACCCGGATCGTCACCGTCCCGCACCGGTTCATCTCCGGCGAGGGCGGCGCGCTGGTCCGCGGGATCAACGGCGAGGCGCACATCCCGCCCGGCCGCAAGGTCCGTTCCAGCGACAACGGCGTCGGCGGGCTGCCCACCCTGCTCTCCAACGCAGAGACGTACTCGCAGCTGGCCATCGCGGCCCGGCTGGGCCCGTGGGAGTACAACGCGGTCGGCATCCCCGAGGAGCCCGGCACGGTCATGCTGACCGTCGGCGGCTCGGCCACCGCGCCCGCCGTGGTCGAGGCACCGACCGGCACGCCGCTGATGGACGTGCTCACCATGTGCGGGGCCGACATCGGTCCGGGCCTGCTGGTCGGCGGCTACCACGGCAAGTGGATCACCGCCGAGGCGGCGAAGACGGTGACCATCTCCCGCAAGGGCTTCGCCAAGGTCGGCGGCACGCTGGGCGCCGGCATGCTGATCCCGATCGGCTCGACGACCTGCCCGCTGGGCGAGGTCGCCCAGGTCACGCAGTACCTGGCCGGGGAGTCGGCGGGTCAGTGCGGCCCGTGCCGGCTCGGCCTGCCCGACCTGGCCCGCGCGGTGACCCTGGTGGCGCTGGGCGGCAGCGCGCTGGAGAACGTCCGGCAGGCGGCCGGTGTGGTGAAGGGCCGTGGTGCCTGCAGCCACCCCGACGGCACGGCCCGGTTCGCGCTGTCAGCGCTCGAGGTCTTCGCCCGTGACGTGGAGCTGCACGCCAACGGGGAGGGCTGCGGCAAGCAGGTGCGGGGCATCCTGCCGCTGCCGTACCACACGGATCAGGGGGCGCGGAAGCTCGCGGTGGACTGGTCGCGGTGCGACGGTCACGGTCTCTGCTCGGCGGTCGCCCCGGAGATCATCCGGCTGGACGCGAACGGCTTCCCGGCGTTCCCGCAGACGCCGCTGCCGCCGTGGCTGGAGAACGGTGCCCGCAAGGCGGTCAACGTGTGCCCGGCGCTGGCGCTGCGGCTGACGGAAGCGGTGAAGAAGTGACCCGGCTGCTGTCCGGGCTGGTCGCCGGGGTCTGCCTCGGGCTCCTCGCGGGGTGCGGCCCAGCGGCCTCCGAGCCGGTCGCGGCGTCGCAGCCGGCGCCGGCCGCACCACCGGCGAGCGCTGCCGCGGAGCCGGCCGCGCCCGTGCCGGTGCCGGCGTCGCTGAAGTTCACGGGTAGGACCCTGGACGGCAAGGCGTTCGACGCGGCGACCATGGCCGGCAAGCCGACCATCCTGTGGTTCTGGGCGCCCTGGTGCGCGACCTGCGCGAGCGAGGCCATGTCGATCGCCGACCTGCAGCAGGAGTACGCGGGCCGGCTCAACATCCTCGGCATCGCGGGCCTGGGCAACAACAAGGACATGCACGAGTTCGTCGCCGACCTGGAGGTGGGCGCGGTGCCGCACCTGGACGACGAGCCGGGCAAGCTGTGGAAGAAGTTCGGCATCACGCAGCAGAGCACCTACGTGATCCTCGACCGGGCGGGCAAGATCGTCACCACCGACTATCTGGACGACCTGCAGCTGACCACCAAGGTCAAGTCGCTGGTGGCGTGAGCCGTGCGGGCCCCGCTGCTGCTCGCGCTGACCGCCGGGATGCTCGGTGCGGTGAATCCGTGCGGCTTCGCGTTGCTGCCGGCGTACCTGTCGGTCCTGGTGGCCGGCGACGAGCCGCGGGCCGCGGGCGGAGGTCCGGCCGCGGTGGGCCGGGCGTTGCGCTGCACGGCCGCCCTGACCACCGGTTACGTCCTGGTCTTCGGGGTGTTCGGGCTGCTGCTGGCCCCGCTGACCGGGTGGCTGATGCCCCGGCTGCCGTGGCTCACCGTGGTCTTCGGGGCCGGGCTGGTGGTGCTCGGCGGCTGGCTGCTCGCCGGGCGGTCCCTGCCGACCCCCGGCCGGGGGCTGCGCGCGCCGCGCCTGACCGGGACGGCCGCGTCGATGGTCCTGTTCGGCATGGCGTACGCGATCGCGTCGCTCGGCTGCGCGATCGGGCCGTTCCTCGCGATCGTCGTCTCCAGCCTGCGCGCCGGCTCCACCGTCGAGGGTGTGGCCCTGTTCGTCAGTTACGCGGCCGGGATGGGTCTCGTGATCGGCGTGACCGCCCTCGCCGTCGCTCTGGTCCGGGTCTCCGCGGTGTCGCGCCTGCGCCGGGCGGCGGCCTTCGTGCCCCGGATCGGCGGCGCGGTGCTGGTCGTCGCCGGAGCGTACGTGGCCTACTACGGATGGTATGAGCTGCGCCTTGTCAAGGATCTGAGGACTTCCGGGCAGGATCCGATCGTAAATCTTGCCTCGAATCTCCAGCGCGAGTTGAGTGGTGTGGTCGGCCGGCTCGGCGCGGGATGGTTCGTGCTCCTGCTCGCCGCGCTGGTCCTGACGGCGCTCCTGCTGTCGCGGCGCCGTCGTACCTCTGTGGGGAGTTGACCGTGGACACCGCGTACCGCGTGACTCCGCTGCGCCGTGGGGACCCGGAGCAGCTGGGCGAGTACTGGCTCACCGGCCGGCTCGGCTCGGGCGGCATGGGCGTGGTCTACCTGGCGACCGACCGCGACGACAACTACGTGGCCATCAAGCTGGTGCACGCCGCCCTGGTCCACGACCCGGAGTTCCGCGGGCGCTTCCGCAGCGAGGTGGAACGGGCCCGGCAGGTGCCGTCGTTCTGCACCGCCGAGGTGCTCGACGCGGACCTGGACCACAACCCGCCGTACCTGGTGGTCGAGTACGTCGACGGCCCGAGCCTGGGCGAGGTGGTGGAGGAACGGGGCCCGCTGCGCGCGGCGGCCCTGCACTCGCTGGCGGTGGGGGTGGCGACCGCGCTGACCGGCATCCACGGCGCCGGGGTCATCCACCGCGACCTGAAGCCGGACAACGTGCTGCTGGCGCCGGGCAGCCCCAAGGTCATCGACTTCGGCATCGCCCGGGCCTTCGAGGCGACCAGCCAGCACACCCGTACGGACCAGATGGTCGGCACAGTCGCCTACATGGCCCCCGAGCGCTTCTCCTCCGAGCCGGGCACGCCCCTGACAGCCGCCGCGGACATCTTCGCCTGGGGCTGTGTCGTGGCCTACGCCGGCACCGGGCGCACGCCGTTCCACGGTGACTCGCCGCCGGCGACCGCGGCCCGGATCCTCACCCAGCCGCCGCACCTGAACGGGCTGCCCGAGTCGCTGCGGGAGGTCGTCGCCCTGTCGCTGTCGAAGGACCCGCAGGACCGGCCGACCGCCCGCGAACTGCTCGACATGCTGCTGGGCGACGACCAGAACGGCCCGCGCCCGCCGGCCCGGCAACGCACCACGGTGTTCAGCGCTCCCGTCGTCCCGGCCCCGCCGGTCGTGCGGCAGTACGCCGGGTCCGACGACAACTACCCGCCCCGCCCCTACGCCACCGACCACTACTCCCGCGGTGAGGTGCCCGTGGGCAGGGGCCGGCCGCGGGGCCATCGGCTGCTCGCCGTACTGGCCGTCCTGCTGGTCGTTGCGGGCGTGGCCACGGTGGCGCTGGTCCTGAACGCGCAGCGCGGCACCGGCGATCCGTCGGTCACCGGAGGATCCCCGCGCGGTGGCGCCGCCGCGGGCGTCGAGCAGTCCACCGGCCAGGACGGGGCAGCCGCTCCGGAGAGCCCGCCACCCACCGAACCGGCCGATTACGAGGACGACGACGGCGCGGACCAGACCCCGGTGGAGCCGGACGGCGGCGAGCCGATCATCCAGGACGCGCTGAACCGGCCCGGCCAGTGGCTGGACAGCGAGATCCGGGAACAGAACGCCAACTGCTCCACCCGGGGCGTGATGCGCGCCGCCCGGGTGGACCGAGGCACGTACCAGTGCGTCGGCCCGGACGAGTCGATCGCGGACGACTTCGGCGTGGAGGTGACCACCGCGCTGCAGTCGGCGGGCAGCTGCGCGGCGATCTGGTTCCACTGGGACCCGCGACGCGGCGGGCAGGTGCTGCGCGTCTGCCAGAACGAGATGTCGGTGGCGGCGGACCGGCCGGACGAGCGCCGGGTCTACGGGCGGATCCCGCTCGAGCAACGGATCGACCTGCGCGAGTCGGTCCGCGTGCACCTGGTGGTCCGCGAGGGGGAGGCCCAGGTCTTCCGCGGCGGGGACTTCGCGGGCTCGGTGCGGCTGCCCGAGGACGGGCCGGAGCAGGGCCAGGTGCTGCTGGGCCTGAGCGTCGAGGCCGTCGACACCGACCCGCCGTACGCGGTGACCTTCGCCGACGTGGACATCCGGTCCTTCTGACGGTCGCCCGCTCATCGGGCCGCCGATGGTGATCTGTGTCGGTTGTGCGCCAACCGGCGGACAGGTATTCGCAGCCGATGACAAGGCCCTATAGGGTGACCTTTCCTGTCGGGGGTGGGGCGGCGTCATGCCGCGGGGGCGTAGGAGTAAACGGCATGCCGGACGAGCGGACCAGCCCGCTGCGCCCGCGTGACCCTCGTCGGCTCGGGTCGTACGAACTGCTCGGCCGGCTCGGTGAGGGCGGCATGGGCACGGTCTATCTGGCCCGCAGTGCCGCCGGTGTGCTCGTCGCGGTCAAGATGGTCCGGGCCGACCTCGCGCCGGACGACGCGTTCCGGCGCCGGTTCCGCAGCGAGGTCAACCGGGTCCGCCAGGTGCCGCCGTTCTGCACCGCCGAGGTGCTCGACGCCGATCCCGACCACGAGCAGCCCTACCTGGTCGTCGAGTACGTCGACGGGCCGAGCCTGGCCGAGGTGGTCGAGGAGCGCGGCCCGCTCACCGCGTCCAATCTGCACAGTGTGGCGATCGGGGTGGCGACCGCGCTGACCGCCATCCACGGCGCCGGGGTCATCCACCGCGATCTCAAGCCGCGCAACGTCCTGCTCGCCCCGGGCAGCCCCAAGGTCATCGACTTCGGCATCGCCCGGGCGATGGAGGCGACCAGCGCGCACACCAGCACCGACCAGATGGTCGGCACGGTGGCGTACATGGCGCCCGAGCGGTTCGGCCCCGACCTGGACGTGCCGCTCACCCCGGCCGCCGACGTGTTCGCCTGGGGCGGCGTCGTGGCGTACGCGGGCACCGGCCGCACCCCGTTCAGCGCCGACTCCCCGCCGGCGACCGCGGCCCGGATCCTGACCCAGCCGCCGGACCTGTCCGGGCTCAGCGGCCCCCTGCGCGACCTCATCGGGCACGCGCTGGAGAAGGACCCGGCCAACCGGCCCAGCGCCCGTGAGCTGCTGGATCTGCTGGTCGACGGCCCGCAGCGACCGGCCGCCTCCGGTGCCGCGCTCGACCATCAGCCCGGCCTGCGCTTCGCCGCGCAGGAGGCGCAGGCGGTCACCGGCGTGCACCCCGCGGCGCTGCTCACCGAGGTCACGGCCGCGCCCACCCTGGTCGGCTACTCGGAGAACTCGATCGTCACCCAGCCGGTGCCGACCTCACCGGCCGCGCCGGACACGCCGTTCTCCCACGACCCCACGCCGCGCCGGCCGTGGGTGCTGCCCGCCGCGGTGTTCCTGCTGGTCCTGGCGATGCTGGCGGTCGGCGGCGTGGTGGCGACGCTGTGGCCGGGCGGCACCGGCACCGGCGCCTCGATCGACCCGCGCGTCGAGGAGCCCGAGCAGCCGGTGCTGCTCTCCGACCCGCTCACCGGGCAGCGCCTCTGGCAGGCCACGTCGCTGGAGGACGAGCAGGCCGGGTGCGCGTTCGACGGGGGCCTGGTGGTCAGCCGCGCGACCCGCGGCGTCTTCCGCTGCCGCGGGCCGGAGGACTACGAACCCCCGGACGTGCAGGCCGAGGTCAAGGTCCGGCTGCTGACCCCGGACAGCTGCGCGTCCATCTGGATGCGCTTCGCGCAGTATCGCGGCTATCAGGTACGCGTCTGCGAACGCAACGTGTACGTCGGCACCCACAAGTCGACCGCCACCGAGGTCTACAAGACGTTCCCGCTCGACGACCGCCCGATCGACGTCGGCGCCCCGGCGACCGTGATCACGGTGAGCATCGTCGGCGAGACCCTCGAGGTGCTGCGCGACGGCGAGCTGCTCGGCGCCGTACCGGTGCAGGACAAGGACATCCGCGGCGGGCGGGTCGTGCTCGGCATCTTCACCGAGCGGAGCGCGCCGGTGAAAGGGCCGTACCAGGTCGCCTTCAACGACATCAAGATCTGGCCGATCGACCGCTGAGCGGAGGCCCGGCGCGGTGGAAGCGCGCCGGGCCCTCGTCGCGGGGTCAGTCCTTGGCGAGGCCGGCGCGGCGCAGGGCGTCGGCCATCGCGCTGTTGCCGAAGCTGTTGCCGCCGGCGGGCGCCTGGCCGCCGGAGCGCTGACCCCCGCCGCCCGGCCGCTGACCGCCCTGACCTCGACCGCCCTGACCGCCCTGACCGCCTTGCCGGGGCTGACCGCCCTGGCGGGGCTGACCGCCCTGCCCGCCCTGCCGCGGCTGGCCACCCTGCCGGGGCTGACCGCCACCCGGCCGGGCCTCCCG
Source organism: Actinoplanes sp. NPDC048967 (assembly GCF_040649415.1). Classification (NCBI taxonomy): domain Bacteria; kingdom Bacillati; phylum Actinomycetota; class Actinomycetes; order Micromonosporales; family Micromonosporaceae; genus Actinoplanes; species Actinoplanes sp. NPDC048967. The sequence goes on along the minus strand of NZ_JBEZFL010000001.1, from coordinate 1,018,418 downwards.
CGGCTCTCGCGGCGCGCGCTGCTCCGGCTTGTCCTCGAGTTTCATGGTCAGCGAGATCCGCTTGCGCGCCTCGTCGACCTCCACCACCCGCACCTTCACGACGTCGCCGGACTTGACCACCTCGCGCGGGTCCTTCACGTACGTGTTGGACAGCGCCGACACGTGCACCAGACCGTCCTGGTGCACGCCGACATCGACGAACGCGCCGAAGGCCGCCACGTTGGTCACCACGCCCTCCAGGATCATGCCCGGGCGCAGGTCGGCGATCTTCTCGACGCCGTCGGCGAACGTCGCCGTGGTGAACGCCGGGCGCGGGTCCCGGCCCGGCTTCTCCAGCTCGCGCAGGATGTCCGTGACGGTCGGCAGGCCGACGGTGTCGGTGACGAACTTCTCCGGGCGCAGGGCGCGCAGCAGCGGGCTGTTGCCGATCACCGTCTTCAGGTCGCCGCCGGCGGTGGCCAGGATGGTCCGGACCACCGGGTACGACTCGGGGTGCACACTGGACGCGTCCAGCGGGTCGTCGCCGTCCGGGATGCGCAGGAAGCCCGCGCACTGCTCGAACGCCTTCGGGCCGAGCCGGGCCACCTTCTTGATCTGGGAGCGGTTCCGGAACGGGCCGTTGGCGTCGCGGTGCATGACGATGTTCTCCGCCAGCCCGGCGCCGATGCCCGACACCCGGGTCAGCAGCGGGGCCGAGGCCGTGTTGACGTCCACCCCGACGGCGTTCACACAGTCCTCGACCACCGCGTCCAGCGACTTCGACAGCTTCACCTCGGACAGGTCGTGCTGGTACTGCCCGACGCCGATCGACCGGGGGTCGATCTTGACCAACTCGGCCAGCGGATCCTGCAGGCGGCGGGCGATGGAGACCGCGCCGCGCAGCGAGACGTCCATCCCGGGCAGCTCCTGCGACGCGTACGCCGAAGCGGAGTAAACAGACGCACCGGCCTCGGAGACCATCACCTTGGTCAGCTTGAGCTCCGGGTGCAGCTTGATCAGGTCCGCCGCCAGCCGGTCGGTCTCCCGCGAGGCGGTGCCGTTGCCGATCGCCACCAGGTCGACCTGGTGCTCTCTGGCCAGCGTGGCCAGGGTGTGCAGCGACTGGTCCCACTTGTTCTGCGGGACGTGCGGGTAGATCGTCGAGGTGGCCACGCACTTGCCGGTCGAGTCGACGACGGCCACCTTGACGCCGGTGCGGAAGCCGGGGTCGAGACCCATCGTCGTACGGCTGCCGGCCGGGGCCGCCAGCAGCAGGTCGCGCAGGTTCGCCGCGAAGACGCGTACCGCCTCGTCCTCGGCCGCCTGCCAGAGCCGGACCCGCAGGTCCGCGCCCAGGTGGATGAGGATCCTGGTCCGCCACGCCCACCGCACGGTGTCGAGCAGCCAGCGGTCGCCGGGGCGGCCGTGGTCGGAGATGCCGAACCGGCCGGCCACCGAAGCCTCGAAGCTGGACCGCTCGCCCTCCTCGGCGCCCTCCTCGGGCTCCATGGTCAGGTCGAGCACGTCCTCCTTCTCGCCGCGGAACATGGCGAGGATGCGGTGCGAGGGCAGCTTGGTGAACGGCTCGGCGAAGTCGAAGTAGTCCGCGAACTTGGCGCCCTCGGTCTCCTTGCCCTCGCGCACCTTGGCGCTCAGCCGGCCCTTGGTCCACATGCGTTCGCGCAGCTCACCGATGAGGTCGGGATCCTCGGCGAAGCGTTCGATCAGGATCGCCCGGGCACCGTCGAGCGCCGCGGTCACGTCCGCGACGCCCTTGTCAGCGTCCACGTAGGCCGCTGCCTCGGCCTTGGGGTCCCGGGTCGCGTCGCCGAGCAGCAGGTCGGCCAGCGGTTCCAGGCCGGCCTCGCGGGCGATCTGGGCCCGGGTCCGGCGCTTGGGCTTGAACGGCAGGTAGATGTCCTCGAGCCGGGCCTTGGACTCCGCGGCGAGGATCTGCGCCTCGAGGGCGTCGTCGAGCTTGCCCTGCGAGCGGATCGACTCGAGCACGGCCGCGCGCCGGTCCTCGAGCTCCCGCAGATAGCCGAGCCGCTCCTCGAGCGTGCGCAGCTGCTGGTCGTCGAGGGTGCCGGTGACCTCCTTGCGGTAACGGGCGATGAACGGCACGGTTGCTCCGCCGTCCAGCAGGTCGACCGCCGCGGTCACCTGTCCCTCGCGGACCCCGAGCTCCTGGGCAATGCGCTGATGGATGCTGGTCGTCACGCCGACGATTGTGACCGAGGCGCCCGGTGCTTGTCGCGCCGCCCCGCGAATCCCGCGCGGATGATCACCCGGCCCTTGCGCGGGTAAGGTCGGGGGAATGCACGCCGCGATGTGGTACGCGCCCCGTGACATCCGCTGGGAGCAGCGTCCGGACCCGACCATCCAGCTGCCCACGGACGCGATCGTGCGGGTGGTCGCCGCCTGCGTCTGCGGCTCCGACCTGTGGACGTTCCGGGGTGCGCGGCCGCCGGCCGACCCGCACCCGATCGGCCACGAGTTCGTCGGCGTGGTCGAGGAGACCGGCGCCGGCGTCACCACCCTGCGGGCCGGTGACTTCGTCATCTCCCCGTTCTCGATCAGCGACGGCACCTGCGTGCCCTGCCGGCAGGGCGTCACCACCTCGTGCGTCCAGGCCCAGTGGTACGGCGGCACCGACCGCGACGGCCGCACCCTCGACGGCGGCCAGGGGCAGTACGTGCGCGTACCGCTGGCCGACGGCACCCTGGTCGCCACGCCGGAGCATCCGGACCGCGCGCGGATCCCGGCGCTGCTGGCCCTCTCCGACGTCCTGGTCACCGGCCACCACGCCGCTGTCTCCGCGGGTGTGGGCCCGGGCAGCACGGTCGCGGTGGTCGGTGACGGCGCGGTCGGCCTGTGCGCGGTCCGGGCGGCCGTCCGCCTCGGGGCCGACCGGGTGATCGCCTTCTCGTCGTACACCGACCGGCAGAACGTCGCGACCGGCTTCGGCGCCTCCGACGTCATCTCCGCACGCGGCGACGACGGCGCCGCGGCCCTGCGCGACCTGCTCGCCGACCAGGGCGCGGACGCCGTGCTCGAATGCGTCGGCAACAAGGAGTCGATGGCCCAGGCGATGGCGTCGGTGCGCCCCGGCGGCCGGATCGGCTACGTGGGGGTGCCGCTGGGCGGGGCCGAGCTGCCGATCAGGAAGATGTTCGCCGACAACATCGCGGTGGCCGGTGGCGTCGCGCCCGTGCGGCCGTACCTGCCGGAGCTGCTCGCCGACGTGCTGGGCGGCACGCTGGACGCCAGTGCGGTGTTCGACCTGCAGCTGCCGATGGAGAAGGTGGCCGAGGCCTATGCGGCGATGGACGAGCGCCGCTCGATCAAGACGCTGCTGTGGCCTTGAGATCACGCTGAACGGCCCACAGCGCGGCCTCGGTGCGCGAGGCGGCGCCGGTCTTGCGCAGCAGATTCGACACGTGCACGGTGACCGTGCGCACCGAGATGCCCAGCGCGCGGGCGATCTGCTTGTTGGACATGCCCTCGGCCAGGCAACCGATCACCTCCCGCTCCCGGGCGGTCAGCTCGGGCTGCTCCTGGAGGTGGGCGGGCAGCGGCGCGTCGGCCAGCGCCTCCGGTCCCCCCGCCATGGCCAGCAGCTCACTCAACCGGTACGGGTTACCACCGGTGCGGCGCCACACCGCCTCGGCGACCTGCGGGGACGGGCAGCTGGCCCCGTACACGTGGGCCAGGATGCGGCTCACCTGCCCGGCGGTCAGCGCACCCAGATGCTGGCGCACCGCGCCGGGCGCACCCGACAGCCGGGCCAGGACCCGGGCCGTGAGCAGCGGGGAGACGGCCGCCTCGGGCGGCCGGCTGGTCACGACCAGCAGGGCCGGAAGATCCGCGGCGGCGAGCTCACCGATCAGGTTCAGGCTGGCCGGGTCCAGCGCGTGCAGATCCTCGACCACGAGTACGGCGGGACGACCGCCCACCAGCGTCCGCACGGTCGTGACGGCCAGCCGCAGCAGCGCGTCCGGCGTGTACCGCTCCCGGGGGACATCGGGATCCTGGGCGAGCCAGGCCAGGGCGTCCGGCGGCACCGGCAGCCCGGGGCGCGGCCCCAGCCCGGCCAGCACGGCGGCGAGCCAGTCGTAGGGGGCGGGCGAATGCAGCCGCGCGGAGCCGGACAGGATGACCTGAGGGGTCGTGAGCTGCAATGCGGCCGAGACCAGGGTGCTCTTGCCGGTGCCGGGCAGCCCGGTGATCACGGCGGGCACGCACCTGCGGGTGGCGCCGACACGCTCCCAGGCGCGCCGGAGCTCGTCCAACGCGTCCGTTCGTCCCACCATCGGTACCGGCATCACCACCCAACACTACGTACTACGTACTACAGACACCGCCGCAGCCCTTTGGCAGTCTTGTGCCATGAGTGTCGTGCTTCGTGCGGTCGCCGCCTCCGATCAGGGCCTGGTCCGGTCGAACAACGAGGACGCGGTCTTCGTCGGCGACCGGTTGCTGGTCGTGGCGGACGGCATGGGCGGCCTGCCGGCCGGAGAGCTGGCCAGCGACATCCTGGTCACCGCCCTGGCCGACGTGGACGCGAAACCGGACACGGGTGAACCGCTGCAGGACCTGATCGCCGCGCTGGAGACAGCCAACAAGCGCATCGAGGAAGCCGTCGCCGACGACGAGGCCCGCGACGGCATGGGCACCACGGTGACGACTCTCATGCTGTCCGGCGACCGGGTGGCGGCCCTGAACGTGGGCGACTCCCGGTGCTACCTGAGTCGTGACGGTGAGTTGACGCAGATCACGCGGGATGACACTTATGTGCAGGCGCTGGTGGATCAGGGGGTGCTGACCCCGGACGACGCGCGACGGCATCCGCAGCGGGCGCTGGTGACCCAGGCGGTGCAGGGTGGGCCGTTCCGGCCGGCGGGGCGGATGGTGCCGGTGCGGGTGGGGGACAGGTTCCTGCTCTGCAGCGACGGGCTGAGTGACTACGTCGAGGACGAGGTGATCGCCACCACGCTGCGGTCGTACGCGGACCGGCAGGTGTGCGCGGCGGAGTTGATCGCGCGGACGTTGGAAGCGGGGGCGCCGGACAACGTCACGGTGATCGTCGCGGACGTGGCGGAGGAGTAGGCCGCTCCGGGCCGGCTGCGATCTCGCGGCTGGCTGTTGTGCCTGGTCGAGGGTCCGCCTGGCTGGCTGTTGCGCCTGGTCGAGGGTCCGCCTGGCTGGCTGTTGTGCCTGGTCGAGGGTCCGGCCAGCGGGCCGTTGTGCCTGGTCGAGGGTCCGGCCGGCGGGTTCCCGGCCGTGGCCGGCCGTCGACGGCTGTGCAGATGCCGTAGACCCGCGCGTAGCCGGTCCATCCGTTGATCCGGCCGCGGTTGTTGCTGATCTGCACGCGGCCCTTGACCGGGTCGACCGCGGAGACGAGATGTAGATAAACGGCGCCGGCCACGCGGGCCAGCACGATGTCCCCGACGACAACCTCCGCGGGATCGACGGGCGCGACCGTGACGAGCTGCCGGCTGCGGATCAGCGGCACCATCGACGAGCCGGTCGGCCGGAAGTCGACGGTGGCGCCGGCGGCCACCCGGGCGGCGATGGACGTGAGATTGCTCATGCCGGCTCATCATCGGCCGCTCGGCCCGGCCCGGCCACTCCATTTCGCGCGGCTGGAGCGGGGCCCGTGACTTGATCTCGCGCGGCCGGAGCAGGTCCGGCCACTCCATTCGCGCGGCCGGGGCAGGTCCGGCCACTCCATTCGCGCGGCCGGGGCAGGTCCGGCCACTCCATTTCGCGCGGGCGGAGCGGGGCCTGTGACTTGATCTCGCGCGGCCGGAGCTGGCCCGGCCACCCCATTTCGCGCGGCCGGAGCGCGGCCGGCCACTTGATCTCGCGCGGCCGGCCCGGCCCCGGAGTATGTCGAGCTCGCGACGGGCCGGCCGCCGCCCGGCAGGATCCCGCGTCAGGGTCCCTCACGGGTTCGGGCCGTCCAGACCGGCTGCTGGGGATCGTCGTTGTGCACGATGATGTCGGCCAGATCGGTCGGCCGGGCCGTCGTGAAGTAGAGCCTCTGCGACGGGATGTAGCGTTCGCGCCAGCGCCGCTCGACGTCGGCCCGGGATGACCCCCGGCCCTCTCGGATCACCGCACGGTGCACGGTCTGCTCGAGCGCGGTCGACACGAAAATGCGTACGTCCCACTGACCGATCAGTTCCGGGCGCAGGAGGAAGACGCCGTCGAAGACCAGCACGGTGTCGGCGGGGGCGGTCGTGGCCGGTGGAGACAGCACAGCATCCGTCGGGTGGTCGTAGACCGCGGGCCGGAAGCGTCGGTCTCCGGCCGGGCCGAGCGGATCGAGCAGAACCCGGTTCAGTGCTTCGTAGTCGTGGGTGTCGTAGTAACAGCCTTCGGCGGAGAACTCACCGCGTCGGTAGCGCTGGGCGCGAGGGAGCAGGAAGTCGTCGATCGTCGCGCGGACGACCTCCCGGCCCTGGTCCCGCAGGACTCCGGCCAGCTCATCGGCGAGGGTGGTCTTGCCGGCGGCGGGCGGCCCGTCGACGGCCACCCGAACCGGATGGGTGACGGAGACTGCCCCGACTGCCTCAGCCAGGTGGCGGAGCAGCGCGGCGCGGTCGCCCAGGCCCATATTCCGTCCTCCTGATCCCTGCGTACGCTCGAACCCGTGCTCCTCACGTCCGAACGGCTGGTGCTCCGCCGCTTCCGCCCAGCCGACGCCGAGACCCTGGCCGCCTACCGGACGGATCCCGCGGTCGCGCGCTACCAGTCCTGGAATTCGCCGTACCCGGTGGAGAAGGCCCGCTACGCCATCGAGTCCATGGCCGCCGCGGATCCCGATCAGCCGGGCTGGTTCCAGTACGCCGTGGAGCTCACCGCCGAGCGGGCGCACATCGGTGACGTCGCCGTCAATCTGCACGACAACCGGATGCAGGCCCAGCTCGGCTACAGCCTGGCCCCCGCCCGGCAGGGGCACGGCTACGCCACCGAGGCCGTCCGGACCGTGCTGGAGCATCTGTTCCGGGTCAAAGGGCTGCACAAGGTGTCGGCCGAGTGCGACGCCCGCAACGTCGCTTCCTACCGGTTGCTGGAGCGGACCGGCTTCCAGCGCGAAGGGCTGTTGCGCCAGCACACCTGGAGCAAGGGCGAGTGGACGGACGACCTCCTTTACGGCCTCCTGGCAGCTGACTTCTTCGGCGTCGCGACGGTTTCGTAGGCGTCCTGGCACAGCTCGGCCATCTCGGCCCAGTCGACGTCGCCGTCCAGGCGGACGCCGAGCCAGCCGCGGTGTCCCACGTACGGCGGGCGGAAGAAGCGCTCCGGAGCCGCGGCGATCAGCTCCTGCTGGGCCCCGGGCGGCGCCGCACACCACAGGTGCGCGAACTCGTTGTCATGATGGCCGTGCTCCCACAGCGTCACGAAGGTCCGGCGGTCACGCACGAACCACGTGGGCGCGCCGTGGCTGGGCCGCTCGGTGACCTCGGGCAGGGCCATGCAGATGCCACGAAGCTCGTCCAGCATCAGGACTGCGGCGCGGCGATGTTGACCATCCATTCCACGCCGAAGCGGTCCGTGCAGGTGCCGAACTCGTCGCCCCACATCTGCTTCTCCAGCGGGGTGCTGACCGCGCCGCCGTCGGCCAGCTTGGCCCACCACTCGCGCATCACGTCGGCCTCGTCGCCGCTGAGGCTGATCGCGATGTCGTTGCCCGGCACGTGCTCCAGGCCGGGCGGTGCGTCGGCGCCCATCAGGACCATGCCGGTGTCGGTGACCAGCGTGGCGTGCATGACCTTGTCGGCCAGCGTCGGGTCGTCGGCGCCGAAGTCACCGAAGGTGTTGACGGTGAGGTCGCCGCCGAGGACGGAGTGGTAGAACTCCATCGCGGCGCGGGCCTTGCCGTCGGTGAACGCGATGTACGGATTGAGGCGCACTGCCATGGCCGGCTCCTTCGCCGAGAATGAACAACTTCTCGCACCTTAGACCCGGCCACCGACAGTTTCGCCGCCTCCCCGCAAAGAGCGGCTCAGCCCTCGAGATGCAGCCAGACCGCGCCCAGCGGCGGCACGCGCAGCGACGCCGACGCGTTGAGCCCGTGCCACGGCATCTCCTCCGCGTGCACCTCGCCGAGGTTGCCCACGCCCGAGCCGCCGTACAGGGTGCTGTCGGTGTTGACGACCTCGCGCCAGACGCCGGCCCGGGGCAGGCCGATGCGGTAGTTGTCGTGCGGGACCGCGGCGAAGTTGACGACGCAGGCCAGCGTGTCGCCGTTCGGGGCCAGCCGCAGGAACGAGAACGTGTTGTGCTGCGAGTCCTCGCTGGTGATCCACCGGAAGCCGCTGGCTGTGGTGTCCTGCGTCCACAGCGCCGGGATGTCCCGGTACGCCTTGTTCAGGTCCTTGACCAGCTTGTGGATGCCGCCACCGCGGCTCTCGTCGGCCAGCAGGTCCCAGTCGAGGCCGCGTTCCTCGCTCCACTCCCGCTCGTCGCCCATCTCCGCGCCCATGAACAGCAGCTGCTTGCCGGTGAAGGCCCACATGAAGCCCAGCAGCGCCCGGGTGTTGGCCAGCTTCTGCCACTGGTCGCCGGGCATCTTGCCGGTCAGCGAACCCTTGCCGTGCACGACCTCGTCATGGCTGATCGGCAGGATGTAGTTCTCGCTCCAGGCGTACACCGTGGCGAAGGTCATCTGGTGGTGGTGCCACTGCCGGTAGATCGGCTCCTTCTCCATGTACGAGAGGGTGTCGTTCATCCAGCCCATGTTCCATTTGAAGCCGAAGCCCAGCCCGCCCAGGTGGGTGGGGCGGGTGACGCCCGGCCACGCCGTCGACTCCTCGGCGATGGTGACCACGCCGGGGTTGTTGCGGTAGACGGTCGCGTTCATCTCCTGCAGGAAGCTGATCGCGTCCAGGTTCTCCCGGCCGCCGTACTGGTTCGGGGTCCACTCGCCGTCCTTGCGCGAGTAGTCCAGATAGAGCATCGAGGCGACCGCGTCGACCCGCAGGCCGTCGGCGTGGAACTCCTCGCACCAGTAGTTGGCGTTGGCGACCAGGAAGTTGCGGACCTCGCGCCGGCCGAAGTCGAAGACGTACGTGCCCCAGTCCGGGTGCTCGCCGCGCCGCCAGTCGCCGTGCTCGTAGAGCGGGGTGCCGTCGAAGCGGGCCAGGGCCCATTCGTCCTTGGGGAAGTGCGCGGGCACCCAGTCGAGGATGACGCCGATGCCGGCCTGGTGCAGCTTGTCGACCAGGTGACGGAACTCGTCGGGGGAGCCGAAGCGCGAGGTCGGTGCGAAGTAGCCGGTGACCTGGTAGCCCCAGGAGCCGCCGAACGGGTGCTCCATCACGGGCATCAGCTCGACGTGGGTGAAGCCGGTCTCCACCACGTACTCGACCAGCTGCTCGGCCAGCTCGGTGTAGGACAGGCCGGGGCGCCACGAGCCGAGGTGCACCTCGTACGCGCTCATCGGCTCCTGGTGCCACTGCTTGGTCGCGCGCTGGGCCATCCAGTCGGCGTCCTGCCACTCGTACGAGGACTCGTAGACGACCGACGCCGTGCGCGGCGGCACCTCGGTGTGCTGCGCCAGCGGGTCGGCCTTCTCGCGCCAGACGCCGTCGCGGCCGAGGATCTTGAACTTGTACTTGGTGCCGGAGGACGCGCCGGGCACGTACAGCTCCCAGACGCCGCTGCTGCCCAGCGAGCGCATCGGCAGGCCGTCGAACGGACCCCAGCCGGCGAAGTCGCCGATCAGCTGCACGCCGCGGGCGCTGGGCGCCCACACGGCGAAGGCCACGCCGTCGCCCTTGGCCTGGGCGCCGAGCACCTTCCAGAGCTTCTCGTGCCGGCCCTCACCGATCAGGTGCAGGTCGAGCTCACCCAGGCTGGGCAGGTGCCGGTACGGGTCGTCGCAGACGGTGCCCTCGACGTCGATCCGGTAGTCGAGCACCGTGCCGGGCACCGAGGCGGCGAAGATGCCGTCGGGGTGCACCGCCGTCATCGGGACGCGTTCGTCACCGATGACCAGGGTGACCTCCTTGGCGCCCTTGCGCAGCGTGCGGATCACCGTGTGGTGGCCGCTCGGGTGCGTGCCGAGCAGGCTGTGCGGGTCGTGCGTGTCGCCGGCCATCACGGCGTTCATCGCGCGCTGATCGCCGGCCAGGGACGGCGACGGGGTGGTCTGCATCGGTACTCCTAGAAGAAAATCTTCAGTCCGGTCAAGGGCGGTGGCGGGGCGGTCGGATGGGGGCCGGACGGGGGCATCAGCCGACGAGCCGCGCGATCGACCGCAATGGGATGCGCAGCCAGCCGGGCCGGTGCCGGGATTCGTACGCGGCCTCGTAGACCGCCTTGTCGAGCTCGTACGCCGCCAGCAGCGCACCCTGCTCCCGCGGGTCGTGGCCGGAGGCGGCCGCGTACCCGTCGCAGAAGGCGGTGCGGTTGCGGTCGACCCATTCGCGGGCCCGGGCGGCCAGGTGCTCGTTGTCGTCCTGGTCCACCAGCAGCTGGTAGGCGGCGTACTCGTAGCTGCGCAGCACGCCGGCGATGTCGCGCAGCGGCGAGTCGGGCAGCCGCCGCTCGTCGAGCGGCTGACCGGGCTCGCCCTCGAAGTCGATGAGCAGCCAGGCCTCCGGCACCCGCAGCACCTGGCCCAGGTGCAGGTCACCGTGCACCCGCTGGACGGTGACCTGCTCGCCGGTGAGCTTGCGGAAGCGTTCCTCGATGGCCGGCACGTACTCGGCCAGCTCGGGCACGGCCGCGGTCGCGCTGCCCAGCCGGGCGATGACCGCGTCCACCGGGAACGGCGACGGGCCCGCGCCCAGCTCGTCGGCGAGTGTCTTGTGCACCGAGGCCACCGCTTCACCGAGGCGGTAGGACTCACCCGCGAAGTCGCCGCCCACCTCGTCGGCGCCCATCTCGGCGTCGGCGAACAGGTCCCGGGCGCTGGCGGTGGCCATCGCCCAGCCCTCGGCGGAGTTCAGTGCGTACGCCGTCACCATGCCCAGCGGGCACGGCTCGCCGCCCTCGGTGGTCTCGAACGAGCCGAGCAGCTTGGCCACGTGCGGGTTGCCGGCCCGGCCGAGCACCCGGTTGAGCTCGATGTCGGGGTTGATGCCGCAGTCGACCCGGCGGAAGACCTTGAGGATGGCCTCCTGCTCGAAGATCACGCTGGTGTTGCTCTGCTCGGCGTCGAAGACCCGCGACGCGTGCTCCAGCGGGAAGGTCGCCCCGGGCTCGGAGGAGAACACGATGTCCCCGGCCGTGGCGTCGGAGGAGATCAGCGAGAGCAGGTAGGTCGCGGCGTCCGGGTCGTACAGGCCGTCGTAGCCGGTGCGGTCGCCGTCCGTGCCGATGGTCGCCACGGTGCTGTATTCCGAGATCGGGCCGGAGTCCCAGGCCACCAGCACCTGATAGCGCTCGGTGCTGCCGTCGGTGTACGAGACGTCCAGCAGCACCAGGTCCAGGTCGTCCTTCAACGGCGTGGACGACGCCTGCTTGACGTCGGCGAGGGTGCGGCTGCGACCCGCGTACCAGCGTTGCTGGGGCAGCCATTCGGCGTAGGGCAGCGTCATTGCTTCTCCTCGGACCCGCACAGCTGGAACCAGTAGAACCCGTGTCCCGGCAGGGTCAGCAGGTACGGCAGCTGGCCGATGCGCGGGAAGTTCACGTGCCCGGTCAGCTCGACCGGCGTGTACCCGTTCCAGTGCTGCAGGTTCAGCTCGATGGGCTGGGGGAACCGCGAGAGGTTGTTGACGCAGAGGACCACGTCGTCGCCGTCCTCGCGCAGGAAGGCGAGCACCGACGGGTTGGAGCCGCCGAGCTCACGGAACGTGCCGGTGGCGAACGCCTCGTGGCGGCGGCGGACCGCCAGCATGGTGCGGGTCCAGTTGAGCAGCGACGTCGAACTGTCCCGCTGGGCCTCCACGTTGACCGACTGGTAGCCGTAGATCGGATCCTGGTTGGCCGGCAGGTAGAGCCGGCCCGGGTTCGCGGTGGAGAAGCCCGCGTTGCGGTCGGGCGTCCACTGCATCGGGGTGCGGACGCCGTCGCGGTCACCGAGCCAGATGTTGTCGCCCATGCCGATCTCGTCGCCGTAGTACAGCACCGGCGAGCCGGGCAGCGACAGCAGCAGGGCGGTGAACAGCTCGATCTGGTTGCGGTCGTTCTCCAGCAGCGGGGCGAGCCGCCGGCGGATGCCGACGTTGGCCTTCATCCGCGGATCCTTGGCGTATTCGGTGAACATGTAGTCGCGCTCTTCGTCGGTGACCATCTCGAGCGTCAGCTCGTCGTGGTTGCGCAGGAAGATGCCCCACTGGGCCATGTCCGGGATGGCCGGCGTCTGGGCCAGGATCTCGGAGATGGGGAAGCGCGACTCCCGGCGCACCGCCATGAAGATGCGCGGCATCAGCGGGAAGTGGAACGCCATGTGGCACTCGTCGCCGCCGGTGTCGGCGTCACCGAAGTACTCGACCACGTCGGCCGGCCACTGGTTGGCCTCGGCCAGCAGCACCCGGCCGGGGAACTCGTCGTCGATGACCTTGCGGCAGTGCTTGAGGAACGCGTGCGTCTCGGGCAGATTCTCGCAGTTGGTGCCCTCCCGCTCGAACAGGTACGGCACCGCGTCCAGCCGGAAGCCGTCGATGCCGAGGTCCAGCCAGAAGCGCAGGACGTCGATCATCGCTTCCTGCACGGCCGGGTTGTCGTAGTTCAGGTCGGGCTGGTGCGAGAAGAACCGGTGCCAGTAGAACTGCCGGCGCACCGGGTCGAACGTCCAGTTCGACTCCTCGGTGTCGACGAAGATGATCCGGGCGTCGGAGTACGGCTCGCTGGTGTCGCTCCACACGTAGTAGTCGCCGTACGGGCCGTCCGGGTCCCGGCGCGACTCCTGGAACCACGCGTGCGAGTCCGAGGTGTGGTTCATGACCAGGTCGGTGATGACCCGGATGCCGCGTTTGTGGGCCGCGTCGAGCAGGGCCACGAAGTCCTCGACCGTGCCGAACTCCGGCAGCACCCGGTAGAAGTCGCGGATGTCGTAGCCGCCGTCGCGCAGCGGTGAATCGTAGAACGGCGGCAGCCACAGGCAGTCGACGCCGAGCCACTGCAGGTAGTCCAGGCGCTCGATCAGCCCGCGCAGGTCGCCGGAGCCGTCCGAGCTGGAGTCGTAGAAGGCCCGGACCAGCACCTCGTAGAAGACGGCGCGTTTGAACCAGGTCCGGTCGGCGGGCAATGCGCGGGCATGCCCGAAGTCGTCGGCGGTCGGATGCTCGACCACACCGTCCTCGACGTGGCTGCCCTCCGCGGGATCGTGCTCGACGTTCTCGTCGAGTTCGCTCGTCAGGTCCATCAGACGTTCACCTACCCCACCCCGCAGGAACTGAATCGCTTGTACTGCCTATCGGCGCGGGTGCACCACGAACACGTGTGCGGGCTCGACGTACGGGTCGATCCGGACCGGGTTGTGCTGTCCCCACTCGTACGTCGCCCCGGTGAGCTGGTCGGTCACGGTGAACTGCTCGTGCCAGTCCAGGCCCAGCGCGGGCATGTCGAGTGTCGTGTTGCCCCACTGCACGTTCGCCGAGTCGAACGAGCAGATCACCAGAACGGTGTTGCCCGACTCCGGATCCCGCTTCGACCAGCACAGCAGAGCGGCGTTGTCGATCTCGTGGAATTCCAGGTTCCGCAGCCAGTGCAGCGCCGGGTTCTCCCGCCGGATCGTGTTCAGCTTGGTGATGTACGGCGCCAGGCTGCGCCCGGCCCGCTCCGCCGCCGCCCAGTCCCGCGGCTTCAGCTCGAACTTCTCGTTGTCGATGTACTCCTCCGCGCCCGGCCGGGCCACGTGCTCGAAGAGCTCCAGCCCTGAGTACATGCCCCAGGACGGCGAGAGCATGCTGGCCAGCACGGTACGGATCTTGAACATCGGCGGGCCACCGTGCTGCAGCGACTCGTGCAGGATGTCCGGGGTGTTGGGCCAGAAATTGGGCCGCATCCAGTCGATCGAGGCCTTGAGCTGGCCGAGGTACTCCCGCATCTCCCAGGCCGTGGTGCGCCAGGTGAAGTACGTGTACGACTGGGTGAAGCCGATCTTGCCGAGCCCGTTCATCATGGCCGGCCGGGTGAACGCCTCGGCCAGGAACAGCACGTCCGGGTCGACGTCCTTGATCTTGGCGATGACCCACTGCCAGAAGTTCAGCGTCTTGGTGTGCGGGTTGTCGACCCGGAAGATCTTGACCCCGTTGGACACCCAGTGCAGGACGACGCGCAGGACCTCCTCGCGCAGTCCCTTGGGGTCGTTGTCGAAGTTCAGCGGGTAGATGTCCTGGTATTTCTTGGGCGGGTTCTCCGCGTACGCGATCGTGCCGTCGGCGCGGGTGGTGAACCACTCCGGGTGCTCGGTGACCCACGGGTGGTCCGGCGCGCACTGCAGCGCCAGGTCCATCGCGACCTCGAGGCCGTGCTCGTGGGCCGTGCCGATGAACGCGCGGAAGTCCTCCAGCGTGCCCAGCTGCGGGTGGATCGCGTCGTGGCCGCCCTCATCGGAGCCGATCGCCCAGGGCGAACCCACGTCGATGCCCTCGCGGGCCACCAGCGTGTTGTTGCGGCCCTTACGGTTGATCTTGCCGATCGGGTGGATCGGGGGCAGGTAGAGCACGTCGAAGCCCATCGCGGCGACGGCCGGGATGCGCTCGGCGGCGGTCGCGAAGGTGCCGTGTCTGACCGGGGTCGCGTCGGGGCCGATCTCGGCGCCCTCGGAGCGCGGGAAGAACTCGTACCACGACGAGAACAGCGCGCGCTGACGGTCGACCCAGATCGCGTACGAGCGGGTGGTGGTGACCAGCTGGCGGACCGGGTGCTGCCAGAGCAGCTCCTCCAGCTCCAGGCCGGGGGAGACCCGGGAGAACAGCGAGCGCTGCGGGTCGCGCAGGGCGGCGGCCGCGTCGCGGACCCGCTCCTCCTCCTCGTGCGGCACGATCTTGGCCGCCAGGTCCAGCAGCTCGGCGCCCTCGGCGAGGTCGTTGGCCAGGTCCTCGAGCCCCTGGCCGGCGCCGATCTTCTTGGTCACGGCGTTGCGCCAGGTCTGGTACGGGTCGTCGAACGCCTCGATGGTGAACGTCCACCGGCCCACCCGGTCCGGCTTGATCACCCCGTGCCACTTGTCCAGGCCGGGCTCGCCCGGGGTGAGCCGGGTGAACGGCTCGGCCTCGCCCTCCGGCCCCTGCCATACCACGTTCACGCCGAGGGCGTGGTGGCCTTCCCGATAGGACACCGCCGAGATGGGGACGAGCTCGCCGACCACCGCTTTCGCGGGGTAGCGGCCACAGGACACCGATGGCGTCACATCTTCGATGGGAAAGCGACCGGTCATGATCTCCACCGTAATCTTCGAGCGCGGGGGCGGGCACGGCGACGGGCGAATTGGGCAGCCGTCAGGACAGGTTTCTCCGCTATGGAGCAACCGCAAACAGCCGCGCACCCGGTGCGTCCAACCTACCGGAGAGCGGTCAGCGCGGCCCGTCGAGGCGCGCCATTGCACCGGCCAGGAAACCGGTCAATTCCGCGCCGTGCCAGACCCGGGCCGGCTCGGGGTCGCGGGCCACGGAACGGGTGAGCCGCTCGACGTCCAGCACGTCCGGCCCGTGGGTCGCGGCGAGCACCACGTTGCCCGCCTTGCGGCCACGCAGCATGCCCGGCGGCGCGATCAGGGCCACGTCGCCGAACGCCGCGCGCAGAGTCGCGGCCTGGATGCGCGAGTACGACAACGGCGGCACGTCGGTGAGGTTCATCGCCAGCACCCCGGCCGGGCGCAGCAGGCGGGCGGCGGCCGTGGCGAAGCCCACCCCGGCCACGCTCGCCGGCATCGCCGCGCCGGAGAACACGTCGACCACGATCACGTCGTACCCCCGGTCCGGGCCGCCCTCCACGAACTCCCGGGCATCACCCACCACGACCTCCATGGCGCTGGGCCAGGGCAGCGACCGGGACACCAGCGCGAGCAGCAGGCCGTCGCGCTCCACCACCGTCTGCGCGGACCCGGGCCGCGTCGCGGCCACCCAGCGGGGCAGCGTGAGTGCACCGCCGCCGAGATGCAGAACCGTCAACGGTACGGCCGCAGGGGCCGCCAACCGCAGCACCGTGGCCAGCCGGCGCACGTATTCGAAGGCCAGGTAGGTGGGATCGGCCAGATCGACGTACGACTGCGGCACCCCGTCGACCAGCAGCGTCCAGCCCCGCTCCCGGCGGCGGTCGGGCTCCAGCGAGGCCGTGCCGGAGGCCACCCGCGTGAAGGTCGTTGCACGTCGGTTGCGGTGGGTTGCCATCGGGGCGAGGCTACTCAAGCGGGACGGCCCCCCGCCGAGAGGTAGCGTGACGCACCCCGCGACGGGGTGTGCGCCAACTCTTGGGGGCACACATGGCCGGACCGTCCACCGCGCTGTCGCCGGTCATCGCGGCGAGCACGCACTGGCTGGTCCGGGCGTACCCGTCCAGTGGCGCCGACCGGGCCGCGGACACCCTGGCCGAGCTCCAGGCCCGCCAGGCCGTGACGGTCGCCGCGTGGCTGCGCTATCCGACCCCGGTGGACGCCGAGCTGGTCGCCATGGCCGGCCCGGGCGGCTCGGCCGTGCTGGACTGGCGGACCGGCAGCGAGCCCGACGACGAGCTGGCCGAGGACGAGGGCTGGCGCACCTGGGTCGACGAGGTCGTGGTCAGCTGGGCCGCCTGCCTGCTGGCCGACCCGGTGCTGGCCGCCCGGGCGGTGGACTCGGTGGCCGCGGCGGTGCCGGTCGCGGACGGCCGGCCCCGGCCGCGGCCGCGCAAGGCGGGCGACCTGCCCAGCGAGTTCCGCCGGCTGACCGCCCCGGACCCCCGCGACCTGGAGGCCGCGGCCCTGCTGCGCCACCCGGACCTGCTCGAACCGGTCGCCGACCTGCACCGCGAGACCCTGATCTACCTGCTCCCGGCGCCCGTTATGAACGGATAACCTGCGCGGATCGCGCCGAGCGGAGCGAGGCCATCAAGCCAAGCGGGCCGGGAAACCGCCGGTGGCGATCGGCCCCCACCGCTCGACGGTGATCCGGATCAGGGACTTGCCCTGGTCGCGCATGGCCTGGCGGTACTCGTCCCAGTCCGGGTGCTCGCCGGAGATGCTCCGGAAGTACTCGACCAGCGGCTCGACCGACTCCGGCAGGTCGATGACCTCGGCCGTGCCGTCGACCTGCACCCACGGGCCGCCGAAGTCGTCGGAGAGCACGCAAACGCTGACCCGGGAGTCGCGGCGGATGTTCATCGCCTTGGCCCGCTCCGGGTACGTCGAGATCACGATGCGGCCCTCGGCGTCGACCCCGCAGGTGTTCGGTGACGCCTGCGGGCGCCCGTCCCGGCGGGTGGTCATCAGGATCGCGTGGTGCCGGGGCCGGAGGAACTCGAGGAGCTCCTCGCGGCCGACCTTGGTGTTGGTGGCGACAGTGCGGGGCATGGGACTCCTCAGCTCGGCTGGTCGGCGTCGACGGGGAACGCGCCGGGGTGCCCGTCGGCCTGCTCGGCGGTGACCGCGGCGCCGATGATGCCGGCGTTGTTCAGCAGCGTGGCCGGCACGATCGGGGTACGGATCTCGATCAGCGGCAGCCACTTGTCGGCCTTCTTGCTCACGCCGCCACCGACGATGAACAGCCGCGGCGACAGCAGCATCTCCACGTGCCGCAGATACTCCTGGACCCGGCCGGCCCACTTCTCCCAGCTCAGGTCGTCCTGCTCGCGGGCCCGGTCGGAGGCGCGCAGCTCGGCGTCCTTGCCGTCCAGCTCCAGGTGGCCGAACTCGGTGTTCGGGATCAGCGTGCCGTCCAGGAACAGGGCGCTGCCGATGCCCGTACCGAAGGTGAGCATCATCGTCAGGCCGCGCTGGTCGTGCCCGGCGCCGAAGGCGACCTCGGCGACGCCCGCGGCGTCGGCGTCGTTGAGCACGGAGACCGGCTTGCCGAGCCGCTCGGTGAACAGCTGGGCGGCGGGCGCGTCGAGCCACGACTTGTCGACGTTGGCGGCGGTCCGGGTGACCCCGTCGACCACCACGCCGGGAAAGGTGATCCCGACCCGGTCGTAACCGGAGAACGTCGCGGCGACCTCGGCGACCGCCTCCACGACGCTGCCGACGTCCGAGGGCTGCGGGGTGGGGACCCGGAACCGCTCCTCGAGCAGCTCGCCCCGCGCGGTGTCGACCGGCGCCCCCTTCACGCCGGAACCGCCGATGTCGATACCCAGAATGGCCATGCCAGTACTCCGTCTCCGGTGCGTTTGACGTCTGTGTACCCACGCACACCCGGTGTCGAATCGTGCCATCCGACGATCTGCCCGCTCGTGACGGGTGCCACGCGCGTTCCGTTCAAGTCCGGCCGGTTGTGGCCGATAGGGCGGCTGTACCGGCACTGCGCCCGTGGGCGACTCCCCGACCCGTGGGCCGTGGTGCCACCGAAGGAGCATCCATGCGGAAACTAGCGGCTCTGGCCGTCACCGCTGTCACCGTGACCGGCACCCTCGGTGTCGGCGCCCCCGCCCACGCGGCCGCGGACACCCCCTGGCTGAGCCAGAACTGGCTGGTGCAGACCGGCACGACCAAACTGAGCACCGTCATCAAGGGCGCCGGCGCCGACAAGGCCGACAAGGACAATCCGGACGACGGCGACACCGCCACCGGGGTCGCGCTGACCGGCGCCGGGGTGGGCGTCGCGCTCATCGACTCCGGGGTCTCGCCGGTCAAGGGCCTCGACGGGGCCGGGAAGGTCATCAACGGGCCGGACCTGTCCTTCGAGTCGCAGGCTCCCAACCTGCGCCACCTCGACACGTTCGGGCACGGCACCCACATGGCCGGCGTCATCGCCGGGCAGGACCCCACCCTCACGGTCAGCACCCGCTTCACCGGCGTGGCCCCGGGCGCGCACATCGTCAGCGTCAAGGTCGCCTCCGCCGACGGGGCCAGCGACGTCTCGCAGGTCATCGCCGGCATCGACTGGGTCGTCGCGCACCGCAACGACCCCGGGCTCAACATCAAGGTCCTGAACCTGTCGTACGGCACCCAGTCCACCCAGCCCGCGTCGCTGGACCCGCTGGCCTTCGCCGTCGAGAAGGCCTGGGAGGCCGGGATCGTCGTCGTGGTCGCCGCCGGCAACGACGGCTTCACGGCCAACACCCTGACCATGCCGGCCGCCGACCCGGACGTCATCGCCGTCGGCGGGGCCGACCCCCGCGGTACGGACGCGCGGGCCGACGACGTCGTGGCGGACTTCAGCAACCGGGGCAACGCGGCCCGCCACCCCGACGTGCTCGCCGCCGGGCGTTCGGTGGTGTCGCTGCGCAGCCCCGGCTCGTACATCGACCGGACCTACCCCGCGGCCCGGCTGAGCCTGCTGGACGACCCGGAGCAGCGGTTCCTGCGCGGCAGCGGCACGTCCCAGGCGGCCGCGGTGGTCTCCGGCTCGGTGGCTCTGCTGCTCCAGCAGCGTCCCGGCCTGCGCCCCGACGACGTCAAGAAGCTGCTGACCAGCACCGCCGACCCGATCATCGGCGGCGACCCGTACGCGGCCGGGGCCGGCCAGATCAACGTGGCTCGCGCCGCCCGGGCCCGGACCACCAACACCCGGCAGGTCAACGTCGCCGCCACCGGCCTGGGTTCCCTGGAGGCCTCCCGGGGCGGCGCCTACGTCTACGACTCCGTCACCGGCACCCCGTTGACCGGCGAGCGCGACATCTTCGGCGCGGCCTGGAACGCTCCGGTCTGGACCAAGGCCTCGGCCACCCAGCGCAGCTGGGTCGGCGGCACCTTCAACGGCTCGGTCTGGACCGGTGCCGCCTGGGGCACCGCCTACACCGGCACGAAGGCCTGGTCCCCGGTCACCTGGACCGGCCGGTCCTGGTCGGGCGCCCTGTGGTCGGGGCGCAGCTGGTCGAGCGCCCTCTGGAGCGGGCGGAGCTGGTCGTCACAGACCTGGACAGGCCGGTCCTGGAGCGGGCGCAGCTGGTCGGCGGCCGGCTGGACCGGGGAGCCATGGCACTAGAGCGGCGCAGGTGGCGGCCGCGTCCTCAGCTCCTGGTGGGTCTGCTCACCGCGAGCATGGGCGCGGCCTCCGCCGCCGTGGCGCTGATCCTCGCCGCGGACGGCATCGCCGCACCCGCGCTGCCCGGCGGGCTGTGGTGGCTGGCCGGGCTCGCGGTGCTGTTCTTCCTCACCGAGGGCTTCACCGTGCACGTCCGCGTCCGGCGCGGCGCGCACGGCATCAACGTCTCCGAGTTCCCGATGGTGTTCGGGCTGCTCGGCTTCGACCCGGTCACCGTGATCCTGGTCCGGTCCCTGGCCGGCGGGGCCGGGCTGGTCGCCGTACGCGGCCAGCGCGGCACCAAGCTGGCCTTCAACGTCGCCCTGCTCGCCGTCCAGGCGAGCGTCGGCGTCCTGGTCTTCCACGCCGTCACGCCGCACGTACTCGGCATCTCCGCCGAGGGTGTCGGCCTGCGGACCGTGCTGGCCGCCTATCTGGCCATGATCGCCGCCGACGTGGTGGCGGCCGTGCTGGTCACCGCCGTGATCGCGATGCACGACGACCCGGGGGAGTGGCGCCGGTTGCCGGCCGCGCTGCGCAGCACCGGGCTCGTCGTCGTCACCACGACCGGGGCCCTGATCAGCTTCCTGGCCGCGACGGAACCGCAGTGGGCGCCGGCGCTGATCGGCATCGTGGCCGTCGTGCTGCTGCTGGCCTACCGCGCCTACATCGCGCTGGGCGACGGCAACGCCGAGGTGGAACAGCTCTACGGCTTCACCCGGGCGCTCGACGGCGCCCGCGGCATCGACGAACTGGTCGCCGTGGTGCTGGACCGGGCCCGCGACGTGTTGCGGGCGGGCACCGCGGAACTGGTCGTCGCGCACGGTGACGAGCTGCGGCACACCCGGCTGGCCGGGCAGTCCGGCCGCCCCGCGGTGAGCCTGGGCAGCCCCGGCGCCGACGACTGGCTGCGACCGGCGCTGTTCGGCACCCCGGTGCTGCGCGCGGCCGGCCCGGCGGGCGACGCGATGGCCGTACCACTGGTCTTCGGTGAGCGCCGGGCCGTCCTGCTGGTCGCGGACAGTCTCATCGACGCCGGCGGCTTCACCGACGCCAAGCTGCGGTTGCTCGGCGCGCTGGCCAACCACGCCGGTGCGGCGCTGGGCCGGGCCGACCTGGTCGACCGGCTGCGCCGCGAGGCCGAGGAGAAGCAGCACCTGGCCCTGCACGACCCGCTCTCCGGGCTGCCCAACCGCCGGCACTTCCACGACCTGCTCGACGCCGGGCTGCGGGCCGTGCGCGCCGGCGGACCGGGGCTGGCGGTGCTGGTGCTCGACCTGGACCGGTTCAAGGAGATCAACGACGCGCTGGGTCACGAGACCGGTGACGCGCTGCTGTGCGAGGTCGGCGAGCGGCTGCGCGCCCACCTCGGCGGACGCGGCCGGGTGGCCCGCTTCGGCGGCGACGAGTTCGCCGTGCTGCTGCCCACCGACGGCAGCCCGGAGGCGGGACTGGCCGCCGCCGCGGAACTGGCCGCGGTGGTGGACCAGCCGATCCGGATCGGTCCGCTGGTGCTGTCTCCGCGCGCCAGCGTCGGCATCGCGGTGGCCCCGCTGCACGGCGACGACCCCGAGATCCTGATCCGGCACGCCGACGTCGCCATGTACGCCGCCAAGGAGAGCCACGGCCTGCGGCTCTACGACAGCGAGCTGGACCGCAACAGCCCGCAGCGGCTGGCGCTCATCGCCGACCTGCGCCGGGCCGTGGAGCGCGGGGAGCTGGCGGTCGCGTACCAGCCCAAGGTCGACCCGCGGACCGGCCGGGTGGTCGGCGCCGAGGCGCTGGCCCGCTGGCACCACCCCGAGCAGGGGCCGATCCCGCCGGACGTGTTCATCCCGCTGGCCGAGCACAGCGGCCTGGTCTGGCCGCTGACCCTGCACGTGCTGGACCGGGCGCTGCGCAGCCGGGCCGAGTGGGCCCGGGCCGGGCACGACCTGCACGTCGCGGTCAACCTGTCGCCGAACAGCCTGCTCGACGCCGCGCTGCCCGACCTGGTGGCCCGGCTGCTGGAGGCGACCGGCAACCCGGCGCGGGCGCTGACGCTGGAGATCACCGAGAGCACCATCCTGACCGACCCGGCCGGCAGCCTGGCCACCCTCGAACGGCTGCACGCGCTGGGGGTGGAGATCTCGATCGACGACTTCGGTACCGGCTACTCGTCGCTGGGCCGGCTGCGCGAGCTGCCGCTGCACGAGGTGAAGATCGACAAGTCGTTCGTGCAGCGGGTCGCCGCGGACCACCGGGACCGGGCGGTCGTGCGGTCCGCGGTGCAGCTCGGCCACGCGCTCGACCTGCGGGTGGTCGCCGAGGGGGTGGAGGACGCCGACACGTACGCCTACCTGGCCGCTGAGGGCTGTGACGTGGTTCAGGGCTACCTGCTGTCGCGCCCGTTGCCGGCCGGGGAGTTCACCGCCTGGCTTCATATTCACTCACGCAACGTCACTCATACTTTCGGCTAGTCAGGGCTCGTCCGAGCAGCTAGCGTAAGGAGAAATGAACGGTCGCCGCGTGCGGGCACGGCTCTCTGCCCGCTTGATGGAGGACCTCCTCGATGACCGCTGTCACGATCCCATCGACCACAGTCAGTGACGCACCCCCCGCCGCCGCCCCCGCCGAACCCTCGGGTGCCGAGACCGCCGCCGAGCTCCTGATCCGGCTGGCCGCGACCCCGTCCGGCGACCGCCGCCGGGCCCGCCTGCGCGACCGGGCCATCGAGGCCTGGCTGCCGCTGGCCCGCCACCTCGCCCACCGCTACTCCGGCCGCGGCGAACCCACCGACGACCTGATCCAGACCGCCACCGTCGGCCTGATCAAAGCCGTCGACAAGTTCGACCCCGAACGCGGCGTCGACTTCGCCGGCTACGCCATCCCCACCATCATCGGTGAGATCAAGCGCCACTTCCGCGACCGCACCTGGTCGGTCCGCGTGCCCCGCCGCCTGCAGGAACTGCGCCTGGCCATCACCGAGGCCAACGCCACCCTGACCCACACCCTCGGCCGCTCCCCACAGGTCAGCGACATCGCCGTGCACCTCGGCGTCACCGAGGAAGAAGTCCTGGAAGGCCTCGAAGGCGCCCGCGCCTACAACGCCACCAGCCTGTCCACCCCGATCAGCGCCGACGGCACCACCGAGCTCGGCGACACCATCGGCGGCGAGGACCACGAGTTCGAACTCGCCGAGACCCGCGTCGCCCTCGGCCCCGCCCTGGCCATGCTCGACGAGCGCGAGCAGAAGATCCTCACCCTGCGCTTCTACGGCAACCTGACCCAGTCGCAGATCGCCGAGGCCGTCGGCATCTCGCAGATGCACGTCAGCCGCCTGCTGGCCCGGGCGCTGACCAAGCTGCGCGGCGAGCTCGAGCCCATGCTGTAACCGGTCCCGGACCACGAAAAAGCGCCGTCCCGGCCGGGACGGCGCTTTTTTCGTGCGCTCAGGAAGCGCCGCTGTTCTGCCAGTTGAGCCGGGTGAGCAGCTGACGGGCGCCGTCGGCGACCTCGGCCTCCACCACCACCGCGTACTGGCTCGCCTGCAGCGAGCTGCGCGAGGTGAAGTCGCGGCGCCCACCGGTCATCGCCTGGGCGATGGCGCCGAAGATCGCCCCCCAGGCCGCGCCGATGAGCAGGCCGACGAAGATCAGCCCGAACCAGTTGGAGTCGCTGAAGATGCCGAGGAACAGGCCGATGAACAGGCCGAACCAGGCACCGCTGGCCGCGCCCGCGAGCGCCGCCCGCACGGTGGTCATCCGGCCCAGCACGTTCTCCACCAGGCGCAGGTCAGTGCCCACGATGCTGGTCCTCTCGACCGGGAACTGGTTGTCGGACAGGTAGTCGACGGCCTGCTGGGCCAGCGCGTAGTCCGGGTAGGTGGCCACCGACACGGTCGGCCCGGCCGCGGCTCCGGCAGCCGGATCAGCGGCGGGCACGGCCGGGACGCCGGCCGGACCCGGCGGAACAGCACCGCCGGTGGAAAGTGGGGTGGTGGGCGGGTTCTCGGGGGTGGTCATGGCTGGTTACCTCCTCAGTCGGCGGCCGGCGCGGAGTGCGCGGACGCCACGGTGGGCGCGGCCCCCACCGGCCGGTCACCGGCGGCGAGGCGTACCCAGATCGCGAAGACCCCGGCGACCGCGGCCGTGATGGCCGCCGCACCGGCGAAGAACGCGAACCGGCCGGAGACCAGGTCCGGCACGACCCGCTCGGAGAGCAGGACGGCGCCGATGCCGAGCAGGCCGGCCGTCGCGGAGAGCGCGCCGATGCCCCCGAAGAGCAGCATCGCGAGCCGGTTCGGCCGGGCGGTCACGCCGGTGATCCGCGCCCGGCGGGCCCGGACCAGCGCCGAGGCGCCCGCGCCCCAGGCCAGGACGACCAGCAGCGCCGCGACGGTGTCGCTGGGCCGGTGCCATTCGGCCCAGACGGTGGCGATCGCGATGATCGTCACGTAGGCGGCGCCGATCAGCGCCACCGTGCCGCGGATGGCGAACGGCAGCACCAGGATCAGGGCGAACGCCACCGAGGCGGCCGCGGTGGTGTGGCCGCTCGGGAACGAGTTCGGCGCGGGGAAGCCGTCCAGGTCGGGGCGGGGCAGGCGGTTCTTGAACAACCGGGTGCTGGCGTTGGCCCCGATCACCAGCAGGCCGGCGGCCAGCGCCAGGTCGACCCGGCGGCGGATGAAGCCGATCGCGGCCGCGGCCACGCAGACCAGCACGAGGCTGGCCAGTGTCGTGCCGTTCAGGGCGCGGTCCAGCACCTGCACCACGCGCTCGTGCCGGACGTCGGCGCCCTGCATCATCATCGTGTCCACGGTCTGCCCGAGCGGGGTGCGCACGCAGGCCAGGTAGACCCCGGCCACGCCGGCCGCGGCGAGCAGCGCGACGCACGCGTGCCCGACCACGTGCCAGAAACCCCGGCCCGGCCGGTCGACCGGTGCGGGTTCCGCGCTTTCTGCGGGGC
This sequence comes from Actinoplanes sp. NPDC048967, assembly GCF_040649415.1. NCBI lineage: Bacteria > Bacillati > Actinomycetota > Actinomycetes > Micromonosporales > Micromonosporaceae > Actinoplanes > Actinoplanes sp. NPDC048967. The sequence continues at coordinate 993,426 of NZ_JBEZFL010000001.1, read as the reverse complement.
GGGATGCCAGGGCCGTCATCGGCGGTGTCCTCCAGTACGTCACGAGTGGGCGGTTCCGCTTTGCCCAGACGAGGCACATCTCAAGCACGTCCGCGCCGCGGATCATAGCCCCCTCCCGTGACGTCCGCCCCACGCAGCACGTTTCCGCCCCCGGCAACCCGGATGCACCCGCTCGCAGCCTGGACCCGCAACGCCGCCCCGCGACCTTCAGACCAACGCCGAAACGCACGGCCGCGATGAAGGGGATGTTCATGCTGCACACCGCCCGCCGACTGCTCACCGCGCCGCTGCTGCTGGCCGCGCTCGGAGCCGGGCTGATCGTGGCGCCCGGCGCCGCCGAAGCGGCCGGGGTGTCCGCCACCATCCACGTCGGGAGCACGCTCAAGGTGCGCTCCGGGCCCTCGCTGACCGCCAAGGTGGTCGGCACGGTCCGCAACAAGCAGAAGGTCACCGTCGCCTGCTACGTGCCCGGCCAGAAGGTCAAGGGCTCGCTGCGGACCACCACCTCGTGGGACCGGCTGGGCGCGGGCCGCTACGTCTCGCACGGCTACGTGAAGGCGGCCCGCTCGCTGCCGCGCTGCGCCGTGAGCTCGCCGACGGCCGTACCGACCAAGAGCAAGACCTCCGGCACCGCCCGGTACGTCATCGGCACGGTCAAGAGCACCGACGGCAGCGTGAACCTGCGCTCCGGCTCGGCCACCACCGAGTCCGTCACCGGTACGGTCGCCAGCGGCGCGAAGATCGACCTGACCTGCGCCGTCACCGGTCAGTACGTGGCCGGCACGGTCCGCTCGACGAACCAGTGGGACCGTACGCCCACCGGCTCGTACATCTCGCACGCCTACATCTACTCCGGCCCGCTGCCGGTGTGCGCCGGCTCGCCGGTGCCGGCCCCGTCGGTGACGCTGACCCCGGCCGAGTTCATCGCGGCCTCGGTGTCCGGCGCGCAGCGCGGCTGGCGTGACTACGGTGTCCCGCCGTCGGTGACCATCGCGCAGGCCATCCTCGAGTCCGGCTGGGGCCGCAGCGGCCTGGCCTCGGTGGACCGCAACTACTTCGGCATCAAGTGCCAGAACGGCAGCTACGGCAAGCTCGCCAACGGCTGCCACGTGTACCGGACCAACGAGTGCACCAAGGCCGGCAGCTGCTTCGCCACCTCGGCCAGCTTCCGGACGTACGCCACCCAGTCGCACTCGTTCCGCGACCACGGCAGCTTCCTGCGGGTCAACAGCCGGTACGCCGGAGCGTTCGCGCACACCAAGGACGCCAACAAGTTCATCTGGGCGGTGTGGAAGGCCGGTTACGCCACCGACCCGAACTACTACACCAAGGTCACCGGCATCATGGCCGCCTACGACCTGTACAAGTACGACACCTGGAAGTGAATCCTGCTCACCCCCGTCGGCGGAACCTCGTCGGCGGGGGTGATTCGCGTCTTATGCTCCCTTCGGTGGGGAGTCGCGGGGCCAGGGTGCGAGACGGCGCGACCGGAGCGTGGTCAGGACGCTTCGTCGGCCCGCTGCTCGCCGCCACCGTGCTCGTCATCGGGCTCGCCGCCACCCTGCTCACCGCCGGCACTCTGCGCTCCGACCAGCGCGAGAGCGCGGACCGGGTGATGGACCAGCGCACCTCGGTGGCCCGGGTGGCCGTCGCGGGCGAGGCCGGGCGCTACCGCAGCCTGCTGCAGGCGGTCGCCGCCGGACTGGGCACCAACAGCCGGATCACCGCGACCGACTTCGCCGCCGCTTCGGCCCCGCTGGAGAGCGCCGGCCTGCTCGGCGTCAGCACCGTCGCCTTCGTCGTGCCGGCCCGGACCGAGGCTGTCGCCCGGACCGAGGCGTTCTGGCGTGCCCGCGGATCCACCGAGCTGCGGCTGGCGCCCAGCGGCACCCATGCGGAGCACTACTTCTCGATCTTCCAGCGCACCCTGAACAACGGCACCCCGGCCACGGCCGGCATCGACGTGGCGCCGTCGGCCGAGGGTACCGCCGCGCTCGTCGAGTCCCGCCGCACCGGCCGGCCCGCCGTCTCCGACACCTATGTGCTGCTGCGCGACCGGGGCATCCCGCCGGACCGCCAGCAGCTGTCGTTCCTGTTCGCCGCCCCTGTCTTCGCCTCGGCCACGCAACCCGGGCGGTTCCCCGAGTTCCAGGGCTGGGTGGCGCTGGGCCTGCGCGGTCAGGACTTCCTCGGCAGCGTGCTGGGCGCGGCCAGCCAGGGGCTGATCGACGGCGAGTTGTACGCCACCAACGGGGACGGGCGGCGGGTGCGGGTGGCCGCGTACGACGCGCCGGGCGGGCGGGACCTGGTCCGGCAGGCGAGCTTCCCGGTGGCCGACCGGCAGTGGACGCTGCTCACCGCGGCCGACTCGCGCAACCTGCCCGGCGCGCACACCAGCATGCCGCTGATCGTGCTGGCCGGCGGCCTGTCGATCACGTCCATGCTGGCCTGCCTGGTGTGGATCCTGGCCACCGGCCGGTCCCGGGCGCGGGCCCAGGTGCTGGTGGCGACCGAGGAACTGCGGACCGCCGAGGCCGAGAGCCGCCGCCAGGCCGGCCTGCTCGGCGCGATCATGGCCAGTCTCGGCGACGGGGTCGGGGTGGTCGACGAGTCCGGGGCGTTCCTGCTGCACAACCCGGCGGCCAAGGCGCTGCTCGGCGTCCCCGACGACGTCGACGGGCCGGGGGAGTGGCAGCAGCACTACGGCCTGTTCCGCCCCGACGGGCACACCCCGTTCCCGGTCGAGGAGATGCCGCTGGTCCGGGCCCTGCGCGGGGAGTCCTCCGACGACGTCGAGATGATCATCCGCAACCCGCACCGCCCGGACGGCATCCTGGTCAGCGTGGACGGCCGGCCGCTGGACGCCAACGCCGCCGGCCGCCACGGTGCCGTCGCCGTCTTCCACGACATCACCGAGCTGCGCCGCTACGAGACCGACCTGGCCGTGTTCGCCGGGGTGGTCGCGCACGACCTCAAGGCGCCGCTGGCGGTCATCCGCGGGCACTGCGAGGTCGCGGCGGACGAGCTGGCCGACGCCCCCGAGGGCCCGGAGGTCTTCGAGGCCCGCGCCGCCCTGGACCGGATCGCCAACAACGCCGACCGGATGGCGGCACTGATCGACACCCTGCTGGCCTACACGACCTCCCGCGACGCGCCGCTCAAGCTCGGGGCCGTGCGGCTCGGCCCGCTGGTGGCGGACGTGATCGAGCAGCGCCTGGCCGGCCCGCGCCCCGGTGGGCCGCCGCCCGACTGCTACGTCGGGCCGCTGCCCGACGTGCACGCGGACCCGGCGATGCTGCGCCACGTGCTGGACAACCTGATCGGCAACGCGCTCAAGTACGTCCCGGCGGGCCGGCCCGCCCGGATCGACGTCACGGCCCAGCCGGGGCCACCGGGCTGGACCCGGATCGAGATCGCCGACCGCGGCATCGGCATCCCGGACGAGGACAAGCCGAACATCTTCGAATCCTTCCACCGGGCCGGCACCGCCGCCGGCTACGCCGGTACGGGCCTCGGACTGGCCATCTGCCGGCGGATCGTGGAGCGCCACGGCGGCACGATCGGCGTCACCGACAACCCCGGCGGGGGTACGCGTTTCCACTTCACTCTGCCGCTGGCCGTCACTACCCCCGCGCCCGACCGGACTGCCGGAGGTCAGCCCGCCGGCGAGCTGGCCGCGCTCGATCGCGCGCTGGCCGAGCGCGCGGTCGTCGAGGGATCGACACCGGCGCCGCTGTCCGGGATCAGGCCGGCCGCGGCGGCAGCAGCGCCGCCACGCAGGCCAGGAGCTGAGCGGGCAGGAACGGCTTGAGCAGCGTCGCGTTCGCCCCCACCTCGGCCGCCCGCTCGTCCCCCGGCAGCATGGAGCCGCTGGCCAGCACCACCGGGATGTGCTTGAGCCCGGCGTCGGCGCGGATCGCCCGGCACAGGTCGAGCCCGGTCATCCGGGGCATGTCGACGTCGGTCACCACGATGTCCGGGCGATGCTTGCGGACCGCCTCCAGGGCCGCGGCGCCGTCGCTGGCGACGACGACCTGATGGCCGGCCCGCTCCAGAGCGCGCTGGAGCACGAACCGGATGTCCTCGTGGTCCTCTGCGACGACGATCATGGCACCCTCGGTCTCTCATGGCCGGACACCCGGCCGGAAGCTGTCGGAGAGATACCGAATGAGACGCCTGCCGGGAAACGGGCACCCGTGGCCCCTCTTTGCCTTGAGGCAAACATCGTGGTCTGATCCGGCGCGACGTGGGCAAGATGAGGGACATGACGATTCCCTCCGTACCGCTGGGTGGCCCGGTCGACATGCCGCTGCTCGGCTTCGGGACCTGGCAGATCCGCGGGAGTGCCGCGTACGACGCGGTGCGCGAGGCGCTGGAGGCCGGCTACCGCCACCTCGACACCGCCACCATGTACGGCAACGAGGCCGAGGTCGGCCGGGCGCTGCGCGACAGCGGTGTGCCCCGCGACGAGGTCTTCGTCACCACCAAGCTGCCGCCGGACCGGGCCGGCCAGGAACGCGGCACCCTGGACGCCAGCCTCACCGCGCTCGGCCTGGACGCCGTCGACCTGTGGCTGATCCACTGGCCGCCGCGCCGGGGGAAGTCGGTGCAGGTGTAGCGTGAGCTGCTGACCGCCCGCGACGAGGGCCGGGCCCGGGCCGTCGGGGTCAGCAACTACGGCACCGAGGACATCGACGAGCTGATCGCTGCCACCGGCCAGAAGCCGGCGGTCAACCAGATCCGCTGGGGTCCCAAGCTGTACGACGCCAAGCTGGTCGCCGAGCACCGCGAGCGTGGTGTGGTGGTCGAGGGCTATTCGCCGTTCAAGACCACCGACCTGCACGACCCGGTGCTGACCCGGATCGCCACCGCGCACGGCGTCGACCCGGCCCGGGTGGTGCTGCGCTGGCACGTGCAGCACGAGATCGTGGTGATCCCCAAGAGCGCCACTCCGGAGCGGATCGCCCGCAACGCACAGATCGACGGCTTCGTGCTCAGCGAGGAGGAGATGACGCAGATCGACGGGCTGTCCCGGGTGTGAGCCCGACGCGGCGATAATCACCAGGCGTTTCGCGCCGGATCTGCCTATTGTTGACGCGCCATGTCTGTCACACCCGTCAGCCCGGACCTCGCCGAGCTCCGCCGCCGCCTGTCCGAGCTGCTGCCGCGCGACGAGCGCCGGCTCCAGCGCCGCATCGAGGGCACCCGCCGGATCCGCGACGAGGTCGCGCGGGCCGCCGTGCTCACCGAGATCGCCGCCGAGGTGACCGAGGCCGAGCAGCGGCGCGCGGCCCGCCTGGCCGCCGTCCCGCCGATCACCTATCCCGATGAGCTGCCGGTCAGCCAGCGCTGCGACGACATCCTGGCCGCCATCCGCGACCACCAGGTCGTGGTGATCGCCGGCGAGACCGGTTCGGGTAAGACCACCCAGCTGCCCAAGATCTGCCTGGAGCTGGGCCGGGGCGTCCGCGGCCAGATCGGGCACACCCAGCCCCGCCGGATCGCCGCGCGCACGGTCGCCGAGCGGATCGCCGAGGAGCTGGGCACGCCGCTGGGCTCGACGGTCGGTTACAAGGTCCGCTTCACCGATCAGGTCACCGACGAGACCATGGTCAAGGTGATGACCGACGGCATCCTGCTCGCCGAGATCCAGAACGACCGCATGCTGCGCCGCTACGACACGCTGATCATCGACGAGGCGCACGAGCGCAGCCTCAACATCGACTTCATCCTCGGCTACCTGGCCCAGCTGCTGCCCAAACGCCCCGACCTCAAGCTGATCATCACCTCGGCCACCATCGAGACGCAGCGCTTCGCCGAGCACTTCGCCGGCCCGGGCGGGCCGGCTCCGGTGATCGAGGTCTCGGGGCGCACCTACCCGGTCGAGGTCCGCTACCGGCCGCTGGTGGAGGAGGCCGACGAGGACGGCGAGCAGTCCCGCGAGGAGCCGGTCGACCAGGTGGACGGCATCGCCGCCGCGGTCGACGAGCTGGGCCGGGAGAGCAGCGGCGACATCCTGGTCTTCCTCAGCGGCGAGCGCGAGATCCGCGACACCGCCGACGCGCTCAACAAACGCGACCTGAAGAGCACCGAGATCGTCCCGCTCTACGGCCGGCTGTCCGCCGCCGAGCAGCACAAGGTCTTCCAGCGGCACACCGGGCGCCGGGTCGTGCTGGCCACCAACGTCGCCGAGACCTCGCTGACCGTGCCGGGCATCCGGTACGTCATCGACCCCGGCACCGCGCGCATCTCCCGCTACAGCAGCCGGCTCAAGGTGCAGCGGCTGCCCATCGAGGCGGTCTCGCAGGCCAGCGCCAACCAGCGCAAGGGCCGCTGCGGGCGCACCTCGGACGGCATCTGCATCCGGCTGTACTCCGAGGAGGACTTCGAGTCCCGGCCGGCCTTCACCGAGCCGGAGATCCTGCGCACCAACCTGGCCTCGGTCATCCTGCAGATGACCGCGCTGGGGCTCGGCGACCTGGCCGCGTTCCCGTTCATCGACCCGCCGGACAAGCGCAACGTCACCGACGGCGTCAAGCTGCTGGAAGAGCTCGGCGCACTGGAGCAGCGCAAGCTGACCCCGATGGGCCGCCAGCTGGCCCAGCTGCCGGTCGACCCGCGGCTGGCCCGCATGGTCATCGAGGCCGACCAGCAGGACTGCCTGGCCGAGGTCATGGTGATCACCGCCGCGCTGTCCATCCAGGACCCGCGAGAGCGCCCGGTCGACAAGCAGCAGCAGGCCGACGAGAAGCACGCCCGGTTCGCCGACAAGGAATCCGACTTCTTCAGCTACCTCAACCTCTGGCGGTACCTGCGTGAGCAGCAGCGGGAGCTGTCCGGCAACCAGTTCCGCCGGCTGTGCCGCGGCGAGTTCCTCAACTACCTGCGGGTCCGCGAGTGGCAGGACATCTACTCGCAGCTGCGGCAGGTCGTCCGTACCCTCGGGCTCACCCTCACCGAGCGCGACGAGCTCGCCGGGGCCCAGCCCGTGCACACGGCCCTGCTCGCCGGTCTGCTCTCGCACATCGGCCTCAAGGACACCGACAAGCGGGAGTATCTGGGCGCCCGCGGCGCCAAGTTCGCGATCTTCCCCGGGTCGGCGCTGTTCAAGAAGCAGCCGCGCTGGGTGATGTCGGCCGAGCTGGTCGAGACCTCGCGGCTGTGGGGCCGGGTGAACGCGCGGATCGAGCCCGAGTGGGCCGAGAAGCTGGCGCCGCACCTGGTCAAGCGCAGTTACAGCGAGCCGCACTGGGAGAAGAAGCTGGGCGCCGTGATGGCGTACGAGAAGGTGACCCTCTACGGGCTGCCGATCGTGCCGCGCCGCAAGGTCGGCTATGCCCGGGTCGACCCGGCGCTGTGCCGTGAGCTGTTCATCCGCCACGCGCTGGTCGAGGGCGACTGGGAAACCCACCACAAGTTCTTCGCGGAGAACGCCAAGCTGCTGGCCCGCATCGAGGAGATCGAGAACAGGGCCCGCCGCCGGGACATCGCGGTGGACGACGAGACCGTCTTCGCCCTCTACGACGCTCGGATCCCGGCCGACGTGGTCTCCGCCCGGCACTTCGACGCCTGGTGGAAGAAGGCCCGTCACGAAAACCCCGAGCTGCTCACGTTCACCCGGGAGCTGCTGGTCAACGCGGGCCGGGACGCCGTCGACCCGGGCGCGTACCCCGATGCCTGGCTGGTCGACGGGGTCCGGCTGCCGCTGACCTACCAGTTCGAGCCCGGCGCGGCCGCCGACGGCGTGACCGTGCGGGTGCCGCTGCCGCTGCTCAACAAGCTCGACGCCGACGACTTCGGCTGGTCGGTGCCGGGGCTGCGCCGTGAGGTCGTGATCGCGCTGATCCGGGCCCTGCCCAAGCAGCTGCGGACCAGCTTCGTGCCGGTGCCCGACTGGGCGGAGGCGGTGCTCAGCCGCATCCCGGCCCGCCGCGGCGCGCTGCCCGACGCGGTCGGCGACGAGCTGCGCCGGCTGACCGGCACGGTCGTGCCGCGCGACGCCTGGCGGCCCGACCAGGTCCCCGAGCACCTCCGGATCAACTTCCGGGTGGTCAACGAGGACGGTGCCGTGGTGGGCGAGGGCCGTGACCTCGACGTGCTGCGCGCGAGCCTGGCGCCCAAGGTGCAAGCGACCATCTCCGCCGCCGCCGGGGCCATCGAGCGCCGCGGCATCACCACCAACGACTTCGGCAAGCTGCCCCGCTCGATCGCCCAGGTCCGCGGCGGCTACGAGGTAACGGTCTATCCGGCGCTGGCCGACGAGGGCGACAGCGTGGCGGTGCGCGTCTTCGAGACCGAGGAGGAGCAGCGGGAGGCGATGCGGGCGGGCACCCGCCGGCTGTTGCTGCTCACTCTGCCGCCGGCCGCCCGCTTCCTGCAGGGCCGGCTGGACAACCGGGCCAAGCTGGAGCTGTCGCGGGGCAACCCGTACCGCTCGATCGCCGACCTGCTCGACGACTGCGCCGGCGCGGCCGTCGACAAGCTGGTCGCCGACGCCGGTGGGCCGGCCTGGGACAAGGAGTCCTTCACGAAGCTGCGCGAGGAGGTCCGCGCCGACCTGGTGGACGCGGTCGCCAACGTGGTGACCCAGGTCCGGGCCGTGCTCGCCAGCGCGTACGACGTCGAGCAGCGCCTCGGCAGCACCCGCGACCCGGCCCTGGTGCCGGCCCTGGCCGACATCCGGCAGCAGCTCAAGGGCCTCGTGCATCCCGGCTTCGTGACCGGGACCGGCTGGCGGCAGCTGCACCATCTGCCCCGCTACCTGCGCGGCATCACGCACCGCCTGGACCGCCTGGCCGGCAACCTGCCGCGGGACCGGCAGCTGATGGCCCAGGTGCACGAGATCGAGCGGGAGTACCGCGAGCTGCGCGCCGAGCTGCCGGTGGGCGGCCCGGCCGACGAGGGGCTGCGGGAGATCCGCTGGATGATCGAGGAGCTGCGGATCAACTTCTTCGCCCAGGCCCTCGGCACCGCCTATCCGGTGTCGGACAAGCGGATCTACAAGGCCATGGATCAGCTCCCCGGATAGGTCTGCTGTACCTTTCGCGGTGGTTTCTCCGGCTGCGGGGTGCGTCCGGGGCAGCGGTCGGGTGCCGTTCGGTTACCCGGCTGTCAACCGGTGGTGCGAGGCCCTAGCGTCCTTCCCATGACGAACGAATTCCTGGCCTTCGCCCCGGTTTCCACCGCTCCCGCCGCCGACCCGGCCCGCGCGCTGCTGGACGAGATGATGGCGCGGGTGGGCGTCGACGGCCTCGCCGCCGCGCTCGGTGACGCCGGCCTGCTGGCCCAGGTCGACCAGCACGCCGCCGCGGTGCGCGACGCCCTGCGGGACGCCGGCCGCGCCGTCGACGCCGAGGGGCTGGCCGCGTACGCCAAGTCGATCCTCGCCGCCGCCGTGCGGATGGGCCGGCCGGTGCCGGAGCCGGGTCACGCGTACGTGTCGGGCACTGCCTGGCTGGCGGCCGAGTGGCACCTGATGCGCCTGGTGGCCGTCTGCATGATCGCCGAGTCGGCCGGTCTGCTGTAGAGATCACCCGAAACGCTGACCCTCCGATGATCGCGGCGTAAAGAGTATTCCGTACCTTTTGTCCTATGCGTTTCGCCGCCTCACTAGCCCTCGCGATGACGGCCCTGCCGGGCATCGCCGCCTCCTCGCCCGCGCTCGCCGCCGCGCCGGCCGCGCCCGCACCGGTCACCGTCGCCCGGTACACCTTCGACGCGGGCGCCGGCACCACCGGCCGCGTCGCTGAGAACTCCGGCCGCGGGACCGCCCTCACTGTCCGCACCGCGGACCAGGGCCGGGTCACCTTCACCGGCGCCACCGCCGACAAGGACGCGTCCTTCCCCACCGCCTGCGCCGCCACGGCCAAGACCTGCCCGCGCGCCCTGCTCGAAGGCACCGACGACCCCGACCTCGACCCGGGCACCCGCACGTTCCGCTGGGGCGCCTCGGTCCGCCTCACCCGGGCCCAGGTCACCGGCTCGTCCAACGTCGTCCAGAAGGGCGTCGTGGACACCGACAGCCAGTGGAAGATGCAGATCGGCGCCACCCGGGGCCGGGCCCAGTGCGTCGTCGTCGGCCGCGGATCGAGCAAGGTCTACCTGGTACGCAGCAGCGTCGGTGTCGCCGACGCCAAGTGGCACACCGTCATGTGCCAGCGCGCGGGCGCCACCCTCAGCGTGTACGTCGACGGTCAGCAGCGCGGCCGGCTCGCCGTCCCCGCGACCCTGTCGATCTCCAACAACCTGCCGCTGCGCATCGGCGGCCCCAATTTCAACGCCAAGAGCGACATGTACCACGGCCTGCTCGACGACGTGTACGCCCGCCTGGGCTGACCCGGACCCGCGGCGGTCAGGCCGGCCACTGGCTGGGTCAGCCTGACCAGCACCGCGCGGCGCAGGGGCCGGACCCGGCAAGGTCCGGCCCCTGTCGCCCTGGACTGTCGCACCGCTCTGCCATCATGCCGGGCATGGATCTGGAGTTCACCGGTGACATCTGGTACTGGCGGGGGCCGGCCCCGTGGTACTTCGTGACCGTGCCGGAGCCGGAGTGCGTCACGCTGCGCTCCTGGTCGTACGCCAGCTACGGCTGGGGCATGATCCCGGTGGTCGCGCGGATCGGCGGCACCGCGTGGGAGACCTCGCTGTGGCCCAAGGACGGCCGGTACGTCGTACCGGTGAAGGCCCATGTCCGGCGGGCCGAGGAGCTCGACGAAGGGGTCACCGTCGCGGTGCGGCTCGCCGTCCGCGACCAGCCGTGAGCGTCACGACGGTGCCCGCCACCCGCGCGGCGTGCTCGCGTCGCGCCGCATGACCACGGGAAAGACACTCGAGTAGGCCTGCCAGGACGGCTGCGCGCGGGGCCGCGGGGCCGCCGCCGAACGGACCAGCGCCGCCAGGATGTCCTGCCCGGCCCGGTGCAGCTGCGAATCGGTGACCAGGCCCTGAGCGTCGACGGCGGCCGGATCGAGCGGCACCCGGATGCACGCCGGGCGCAGCAGCCGGGCATTGCCGTAGCTCAGGGCGGTCTCCAGCGCGGTGAGTGCGCTCTCGTCCTGCCCGGGCGCGGCCACCGAGAGCCACGCGGCCGGCCGCCCGTTGAGGTCCCCGCCGTCCACCAGCCAGTCCAGCAGGTTCTTCAGGCTGCCCGGCAGGGATCCGGCGTACTCCGGGGTGCTGAACAGCAGGGCCTGCGCGGCGTCGACCTCGGCGCGCAACCGGGCCACCGCCTCGGGCACCGGCTGTTCCCCGGGCACGAACGCCGGCAACGTCCGCAGACCGTCGTAGAGCGTGGCGGTGAGATCCGCCGGAGCGGACCGCGCCACCGTGCGCAGGGCGGCAGTGTGCAACGAACCCGCACTGGTGCCGCCCGTGATCAGCAGGATGCGCGTCATGCCGAGACGATAAGGCCGCGCGCTCACGTTCCGGGCGCGACGCGGCGGGGTCGGCGGCCGTCGATCATGTGGTCCGCTTCACCCTGCCGGCTCACTCCCGCAGCGCGGCGAGCGCCCGGCGGACCTGATCGAGCGGTGCCTCCCCCAGCGGACGCAGCACGATCGTGCTCGCACCGGCGGCCCGCAACGCCGCCACCCGCTCCGGCACGATGGAGGCCGGCCCGATCAGGGTGAACAGCTCGGCCGGCTCGGTGCCCAGCCAGGCCGCCTGGGTCGCCAGCATGTCCCGGGTCGCCGCGGCGGCCCGTCCGGCGTCCTCCTCCACGTGCAGGTAGACGAAGACGATCAGCTCGTGCGCCGGGCGGTCACCGGCGGCGCGGCCCCGCTCGATGTGCTCCCGGGACGCGGCGATCCGGTCCGGGCCGATGCCCTCGGCGATGATCGTGCCGTCGGCGACCCGGCCGGACAGCTCCAGGGACTTCGCCTTGACCACCCCGGTGACCAGCGGCGGCACCTCGGCCGGCGGGTGCACCAGCCGGACGCCGTCGATGGTCACCTCGCGGCCGCGCATCGTGACCGTCGCCCCGCCGAGCAGGGCGCGTACCCCGGCGATCGTCTCCTCCAGCAGCGCCAGCTTGCTGGCGGGCTCCGCACCCACCTGCCGCATCCATTCCGCGACCCCGTGCCCCAGACCGGGAACCAGACGGCCCGGGTACGCCCGGGCGAGCATCGCCAGCTCCATGGCCAGCAGCGCCGGGTTGCGCAGCGCCACCGGGGCGATGCCGATGCCCACCCGCAGGGTGTCGGTGGCGGCCAGGGCGACGCCCGCGGAGCTGATCGAGCCGGCCCAGCCGAGATCCTCGACCACCCACAGATCGTCGGCGCCCGCCTCCTGCACCGCCGCGGCGAAGGCGGCCAGCTCCTCCGGTGCCCGATCGCGGTCGAACATGACACCGATCCGTGGCCGGGACGGGAATTGATTGGCAGACATCGCGCGAGTCTATGCAGTGCGGCCGCTTCTACGCTGGACCGATGCCGCAGCCTGAGCCGCGTCGGGACCCGATCGTCGTCGTGCCCTACCGCGAGAAGTGGCCCGCCTCGTTCGCCGATCAGCAGGTCCGGGTGGAGGTGGCGCTGCGGCCCTGGCTCGTGGGCCGGGTCGAGCACATCGGCAGCACCGCCGTTCCCGGGCTCGCCGCCAAGCCCATCATCGACATGCTGGCCCGCATCGAGGACCACGGACGCAGCCACGGCCTGGTCGACGCGCTGGCCCGGATCGGCTGGGTGCACGCGCCCGAGCCCGGCGACGCCGAACGCCGGAAGTGGTCCTGCTGCTTGCCGTCGATCGCGTGGCGCACCCACCACCTGCACATCGTCGAGGACCGGGCGCCGGACTGGCCGCACCTGCTCGCGTTCCGTGACCACCTGCGCGCCCATCCGGCGGACGCCGCCGAGTACGCCCGCCGCAAAGCCGCCCTGGCCGCGGCCGACGACCAGGACCGGCCGCGGTACCGGGCCGGTAAGGCGCCCTTCATCACGGAGCTGCTCGGGCGCCTTGACCTGAAGCCGCGTTGAGGTTGGACCCTCGGCCCGGACGGCTGTCGAGCAGAGGTGGTCAGGGTGCGGGTGGTCGAGGTGGCCCGGTTCGGTGGGCCCGAGGTGCTGGTCGCGGTGGACGCGCCGGATCCTGGGCCCGGTCCGGGTGAGGTCGTCGTCGAGGTGGCCGCCGCGGACGTGCTCTGGGTCGAGACGCGGATTCGCCAGGGGCAGGGTGGGGACCACTTCCCGGTGCGGCCGCCGTACCGGCCCGGTTGCGGGGTCGCCGGCACGGTGGCGCTGGTCGGCGAGGGTGTCGACCCGGCCCGGGCCGGGCGCCGGGTGATGACGCGGACCGGGCCGCACGGTGGATACGCCGAGCGTGCCCTCGAGCCGGCCGAGGGGCTGATCCCGGTGCCGGACGCGGTCTCGCTCACCGACGCGGCCGCGCTGCTGCACGACGGGGTCACCGCGCTGGGACTCATGGACCTCGTCGCCGTCAAGCCGGGGGATCGGGTGCTCGTCACCGCGGCCGCGGGCGGGCTGGGCGCGCTGCTGGTCCAGCTGGCCCACGCGGCCGGTGCCCAGGTCGTCGCGGCGGCCCGGGGCGGGCGCAAACTCGAGCGGCTCGGGCCGCTGGGCGCCGATCTGGTCGTGGACTACTCCGCTCCGGACTGGACCGGGCAGGTGCGGGCCGCCGGCGGGGGCGTGGACGTGGTGCTCGACGGCGCGGGCGGCGCCTACGGGCGGGCCGCCCTGGGCCTCGTGTCGCCCGGTGGCCGCTTCTCCGGGCACGGCATGCCCGCGGGTTCGTTCGTGGGGCACGGTGATCCGGTCGCGGCGGGTGTCACGCTGACCGGCATCGAGAGCGTGCAGTTCGGGCCGGAGCAGTTCCGCCACTACGCCGCCGCCGCGCTCGACGCGGCGGCGGCCGGGCGGCTGAGGCCGCTGATCGGGCAGACGTTCCCGCTGGAACGGGCCGCCGACGCGCACGCCGCCATCGAGGCGCGGACCACGATCGGCAAGACGCTGCTGACCCGTCGATAGGAGGCGGCGGGCCGGGACCGCAGGGTCCCGGCCCGTCGCGGGCCGGTCAGCTGCGGCGGAACGCGTAGCTGCGGGCCGATCCGCCGGTGGCCCGTCCCGCGTGGTCGCGGTCGGAGCGCAGGCGGGCCGCCACCCGGGCGTCGCGCAGGCCGTGCCGCGCTGCGGTGCCGCCGGTGGCGGTCGGCTGGTCCGCCGGGCCGGTGACGGTGTCCGGCAGGGACACCGCCGCCGTCAGGTGCCGGCGGGCCAGGTCGTCAGGATCGACGTGTACGGAAAAGGGTTGGTCAGGCATGGAGTTACCTCCTCGATGGACGAGGCGAAACGGTGCGAGTGGTGAAGTGGCACAGTGGCACGCGCCGGAGAAGGCACGGCGGGCCCGAGTCGTCAGGGCCGGGATCCACGCGGTCAGCGTCAGGAGATCATGCCCGTACGCTAGCGCCGGGCCGGGCGGCGGTCCACCGATTTACCGGCGCAGCGTGGCCACACCCGCGTCGATGATCCTGATCGCCGCCGGATAGTCGCGGAGCTGGTCGCGCATCAGCGTCAGCCCGATCTGCAGGGCCACCGGCGGCACCTCGCGGGCCTCCAGCACCGCCGCGGTCCACGTCACGAAGTCGGTGAAGACCTGCTCGTCGGCCACGTACAGCGCCGCTGCCAGGAAGTCGACCACGTGGCCGAGGTCGTCGAGCGTCGAGTCGTACTGCCGCCGGCTGTACGCGCCGATCGGCGGGTACGCCGCCGTCAGCCGGGTCATCGCGGTCTGCACCAGCTCACCGCGGTGCCGCGCCAGGTGGGTGTATTCGTCGTCGCCGAGGAACGCCGTCTGGTACGGGTCGTCGATCGGCGGCGGCCACTCGTGCGCCAGCCGCCGCACCGCGCTCTCGGCGTCGGCCGCCCACGCGTCCGCACCCAGGCGCTGCGCCCAGCGGCCCTCGGGACCGAAGCCGGGACCGCCGGCGATCACCGGGACACCGACCGAGCGGCAGGCCGTGATCGCCGCGTGGGCCCGCGGCAGCCGGGTCGCCAGCATGCAGCTCAGCGCCACCGCGTCCGGGCCGGTCTGGTGCAGGTGGGTGACCAGGTGCGGGCCCGGTACGTTGGCGCCGAGGAAGTCGACCCGCCAGCCGTCCAGCCGCAGCATCTCGCCGAGGATGCGGACCGGCAGGGCGTGCCATTCGCCGTCGACGCAGGCG
Organism: Actinoplanes sp. NPDC048967; assembly: GCF_040649415.1. Lineage (NCBI taxonomy): Bacteria > Bacillati > Actinomycetota > Actinomycetes > Micromonosporales > Micromonosporaceae > Actinoplanes > Actinoplanes sp. NPDC048967. The sequence continues at coordinate 978,257 of NZ_JBEZFL010000001.1, read as the reverse complement.
ACCGTGATCCGGCCGCGGGTCGGGCGCACCGCGCTGCGGGCCGAGACGGCGGCCAGGGCCCGCTCGCTGATCGCGGTGGCCGCGTGCTCGCGGGCGATCGACCACTCGTTGGCCGCCCACAGGGCGCCGACCCGGCTCTGGGTGCGGGCGATCAGGTCCAGCATCACGCGGGCCGGGGCAACGCCGTTGTCGAGCAGCGCGGTGACGATCTCGACGGCGCCGTACTCGTCACCGTCGCCCACCAGCCGCAGATACTGCTCACCCACACCGGGGTCGTCCAGGGAACGCGGGGGAGTGGTGGTGGAGACGGTCATCAGCGGCTCCGGCCCCGGCGGTCACCCCGCCGGGCATCGATCGCGAACGGCGACACGGGGGCGGCGCCGGTGTCCATCAGGCTCAGCTTGGTGCGCGCCGGCGCTCGCACGGCCAGCATCGCGATGTCGTCGCGGACCCCGCCGTGCACCCAGTCGGAGACGAGCTGGCGGACGCGTTCCACGGTGGCCGCGCCGGGCATGCCGGCGCAGCTCGCGAGGGCGTCGTGGAGTCTGCTCTCGCCGTACTGCTCCGTGCCGCTCGGGCCGCCGCGGGCCTCGGTGAGACCGTCGCTGTACATCAGGCAGAGCTCTCCCGGGGCCAGCTCGACCACGGCCGGGCCCACGGTGATGTGCGGGACGACCCCGATCAGCGTGCCGGAGACGGGAACCGGCTCGACCGTGCCGTCGGCGCGCAGCACCAGCGGCGCGGGATGCCCGCCGGTGGCCAGGCACATGCGCACCCGGCCGTGCTCGGCCCGGCTGATCGCGGCGACGACCAGGGTGACGAAGCGGTGCTGGCGGCCGGAGCCCAGCAGCGCGCGGTTCAGCACCGTCAGCATCGCGGCCGGGTCGGCGTCGACCAGCCGCAGCGCGCGCAGCGTCTGGCGCACCTTGCCGGTCAGCACGGCCGCCTCGGGACCCTTGCCGCAGACGTCGCCCAGCGCGACCACCGTCTCGGGGCTGTCCTCGACCGGACCGAAGACGTCGTAGAAGTCGCCGCCGATCCGCAGCGCGTCCTTCGCCGCCTGGTAGGAGCCGATCAGCTCGACGCCCTCGGGCTGCGGCAGCTCCGGCGGCAGCAGGTCGGCCTGCAGGATGGCGGTGGTGTCGACCTGGTCGCGGTAGAGCGCGGCGGCGGAGATCGCACCGCCCGCCCGGGCGGCGAAGATCCGGGCCAGCATCTCGTCCTCGGCCGAGAACACCGCGTCGGGGCCGCGCCGGGCCAGGATCAGCGCACCGGCCGGCTCCGCGTTGCCCGGCAGCGGGGTCACCAGCAGGGCGCCGACCGGGCCGAAGCTCTCGGGCAGCAGCCACGCCGGGACCTGCGAGGCGTCCAGCCAGCGGCTCGGGATCGGCGGGAAGCCGCCCAGTGCCTCTTCCAGGCCGGGGACCTCGCCGAGCACGCTCTCGCGGAGCATGCCCTCCGCCACGGACTCGCCGTTGATCAGCCGCATCCACTCGTTCTGCCGGCGGCGGGCCGGCAACACCACGACCGCGGCGTCGGCCAGGTGGGCCGCCGCCAGCTCGACGGTGGTACGCAGACAGCGCCGCTGGTGCAGCGAGGCGGACAACCGGCGGCTCGCCTCGGCCAGGAACAGCGTGCGGTCCCGCTCGGCCTGGAACTCCTGGGCGCGGGCGATCTCCTCGGTGATGTCCTGCAGATACCACCCGTAGTGCTCGTCGCCGAGCGGGCGGCGGTGGCCGAGCAGGTGCCGGCCCTGGTGGTCGTCGGTGAACGTGCTGGTGCCCTCGGCGATCGCGCGGGCGAGCCCGGCCAGGGGGCTGTGCGCGGCCGTGACCCCCGGCCGCACGTCGGGCAGCATGGCCTGGGCCGCGGCGTTGACCAGCACGATCGTGTGATCGACGGCGGTGCACAGCAGCACCGCCTCGCCGGCGGCGTCCAGCGCCGCGCGCAGCAGGGCGGGCGCGGGTGCGAGGACCGGAGCTGCCGGTACCCGGGTGTCCATGTCCGTTGCCCCTCCTGTCCCCGCCGGATGGTTGCGATCCCGCCCAGCCTACGCGGTGGGGCGGGATCCGGCTCCGCTCGGACGGGCGACTACGCGTCGCCGGCGGCGTCCCCGTCCAGGTCGATCAGCACCGGAGCATGGTCGGAAGGGCCCTTGCCCTTGCGGGCCTCCCGGTCGATCACCGCGTCGGTGACCCGGGCCGCCACGTCGGCGGTCGCATAGACCAGGTCGATCCGCATGCCCTTGTTCTGGTGGAACATACCGGCCCGGTAGTCCCAGTAGGTGAACGGGCGGTCGCCCTTCATCGGCCGCGGCACGACGTCGGTGAGACCCAGCGCCCGCAGCGCGGCCAGAGCCTCGCGCTCGGGCGGGGTGACGTGGGTGGAGCCGGCGAAGACCTTGATGTCCCAGACGTCGTCGTCGCCCGGGGCGACGTTGAAGTCCCCGGCCACCACGGCCGGCCCGGACGTCGCCGCGAGCGCGTCCCGCAGCGCGGCGAACCACGCCAGCTTGTACGCGTAGTGCGGATCGTCCGGGGTGCGCCCGTTGGGCACGTACACCGAGGTGAAGCGGATGCCGGCACAGGTGGCGCTGATCGCGCGGGCCTCCGGCTCGGGGAAGCCGGGCTCGCCGTCGAAGCCGTGCCGCACGTCGGCCAGGCCGACCCGGGAGAGCAGGGCGACGCCGTTCCAGCGGCCCTGGCCGTACGCGGCGGTCTCGTAGCCCAGCGCGGCGACCTCCTGCTCGGGGAAACCGTCGGCGGCGACCTTGGTCTCCTGGAGGCAGAGCACGTCGGGCCGGGCCTGCTCGAGCCACTCCAGCAGCCGGGGCAGCCGGGCCTTGACCGAGTTCACGTTCCACGTGGCGAAGCGCATCCACCCAGCCTGCCAGCGGCCGACGCAGTCGATGTCGCCGGGTCAGTGCTCCGGGGTGCGGTGCTCGGCGCGCATCGGCGCGGAGCTGCTCCGGACGGCCAGGAGCAGGGCGGCGGTCAGGCCCGAGGCCAGCAAGAGCAGCACGGCCACCAGCCAGAGCACGGACCCCTCGGATCCGATCAAACTCGTCATCATGTCGCCTCCTCCGGTCCCCATGTCATCGGCCCGGTGCCGCCGAAGGCAAGGATCCGGGCGAGCGAATAATGCCGGACCTGTCGGCGGGACGCCAGGGGCTGAGGAGACGTTTGTCACCTCATGGGGAAGACGGTACCCGCTGTGCCGCGGGTTCACCCGGGAGGAGCGGGGGCGTACCGGCGGGCGCCCCAGTGGGTGGCGAAGTCGCCGGCCCCCACCCCCGGGCCCCACAGCCAGCCCTGGCCCTGGGTGACGCCGACCGCGGCGAGCGCGTCGCGCTGGATCCGGGTCTCCACCCCCTCGGCCACGATGCTCAGGCCCAGCGCCCGGCTCATCGCCACCACGGCCCGGACGATCTCCTCGTCCTCGCCGCTCTCGCCGAGCCCGGACACGAACGATCGATCGATCTTGACCCCGGTGACCGGGAACCGGCGCAGGTAGCCCAGCGCCGAGAAGCCGGTGCCGAAGTCGTCGACGAGCAGCTTGAGGCCGAGCTCGCGCAGCTCGTACAGCACCCGGGCGGTGACGCTGCCGCCGTCGGCCATCACCGACTCGGTCATCTCCAGCGCCACGGCCGCGGCCGGCACCCCGTGCTGGAGCAGCTCACCGGCCACGATCAGAGGCAGCTCGGCGTTGCTGAGCTGGCGCGGCGAGACGTTGATGGACAGGTAGAAGTCGGGTCCGACCGTGCCGTCCGCCCGCCAGGTGGCCAGCTGGCTGAGCGCCTCGTTGCGGACCCAGGTGCCGAGCGTGCCGATCAGGCCGGCGTCCTCGGCGACCGGGATGAAGGTCATCGGCGGGATCGGCCCGCGCTGCGGGTGGTTCCACCGCACCAGGGCCTCGGCGCCGATCGGGCGGCCGGTCTCCAGCCGCACGATCGGCTGGTAGACGACGCTGAGCTGGCCCTCCACCAGGGCCGTGCGCAGCGCGCCCTCCAGCTCGATGCGCTCACGGACCCGGTCGTGCATGGAGGTGTCGAAGATCGTGGCCCGGCCGGGGCCCTCGGCCTTCGAGCGGTACATCGCGGTGTCGGCGTCGCGCAGCAGGGCCTGGGCGGTCACCTCGGGGGTGTCGTCGCCCGGCGCGTGCGCGATGCCGATCGACGCGCTGATCACCACCTCGGTGTCGCGGACCCGCAGCGAGCCGGCGAAGCAGCCCTGGATGACGTCGACCAGCCGCAGCGCGCCCTGCTCGTCGCCGAGGTAGGCGACCAGGAACTCGTCCCCGCCGACCCGGGCGAGCATCGTGCCGGCCGGGATCGCCGCGCGCAGCCGGGCCGCCACCTCGATGACCAGCTGGTCACCCGTGTCGTGGCCCCAGGAGTCGTTGACCCACTTGAAGCCGTCCAGGTCGAGCAGGCACACCCAGATCCGCCGGGTGTCCGGCGGGGGCACCGTGCCCAGCAGCCGTTCGATCTCGTGCGAGATCATCCGGCGGTTGGGCAGGCCGGTCAGCGGGTCGTGCATCGCCTGGTGCTCGGAGTGCAGCTGCGCCGCGACCTGCGCCTGCACCGCGGAGACGGCCCGCAGCAGCAGCAACGCGACGATGGCCAGGCCGCAGGCGCCGATCAGCGCGCGGTATTCCGGCGAGTCGCCGCCGACCAGCACCAGCAGCACGAACGGGGTGGACACCGCCGGCACCAGCAGGGTCATCCGGCGCCACGACCAGGCCTGCACCGGGTGCCGGGTGGCGCGGCCCAGCCCCACCACCGACGGGTGCAGCGCGCTCACCCCGAGCAGCACGTACGCCAGCAGGAACGGCACGTCCAGCAGCGGGGACGTGTAGGTCTTGCCCTCCACCCCGATGATCCCGTACGCCACGTCGCCCGCGACCATCAGCGCCATCCCGCCCAGCAGCGCCGTCAGGCTCACCGGCCAGGTGCGCGCCGTGAACGTCAGGTTGATGCCCAGGGCCAGCAGCACCACGTCGAACAGCGGGTAGAGCCCGGCCAGCACCGACTCGATCGCCGGCCGGTCGGCGATCGCCGCGGCCGGCGCCGCGAGCAGCAGCGCGCCGGCCAGCCCGCCGGCCAGGCACACCATGAGCCCGTCGAGGACCGAGTGCCGGGCGATGCCGCCCCGCGAGCGCAGCAGCATGGTGAAGAACGTGCCGATCAGGACGTAGCCCGGCACGGTGAACGCGTCCGCGATCAGCGGCCGGCCGACCACCAGCGGCCGGACCACCACGCCGACCAGGAACAACAGGGCCGCGGCGGCCATGAACAACCAGGCCGCGCGGGGCTCGGCGCCGAGGCGGCGCGGGGCGGAGAAGCACGCCCAGACCGTGCCGGCGCCGATCGCGGCGAAACAGGCCACGCTCACCGGTTCGGCCAGATTGAGGGTGTACAGGGCCGTGGCGAGCACGCCGGCGATGCCGAAGAGCTTCCACCATCGCCGACCCCGTGTCGACGGAGCTGCGGTCAGCACCCGTCATCGCCCCCTGGCCAGTCAGCTCATCAGCGCTCCCGCCGATGGCACCGTACCCGCCGGCGACCTGTCCCCGGCAGGGGTTCCGTGGACAAACACTGTCGGACAGGCACACCTGCGCAGCAACTGCTGAGCCACCGCGCCCAGCAGCGAGCCGTCGCTGATGCCCCGCGGACCCACGATCATCATCCGGGCTCGGCGCGACGCGCGGATGAGAATCGGCGCAGCTTCGCCGACCAGGATCCGGCGCCGGGCGTCCTCGAGGCCCTCGACGCCGGCCACGGCGGCCTCCAGCAGGCGCCGGCCGGCCTCCCGCTCGCCCTCGTGGCTCACCACGTGCGTGACGTCCACCGGGGCGTGCCGGCGGCGAGCCTCCGCCGCGGCCAGGCGCAGGGCCAGCAGCGAGCTGGGCGAGCCGTCGACGGCGGTCAGCAGCGGGCCGGCCGGCGGGCGGTTGCCCCGGGACACCACGACCGGGCAGCGGGCCCGGGCGACGGTCTGCACGAGCACGGAGTCGGCCGGCAGGCGCGGGCTGAGGGCGAGGTCGTCGTCGCCGAGCACGATCAGATCCGCGGTGCGGCTCTGCCGCAGCAGCTCACGGACCGGCCGGCCGTCGGCGAGCAGGCCCTCGACGGGCACGCCGGGCGCCGTACGGGTGGCGGTGGCGACCGCCTCGGCCACGATCCGCCCGGCCTCGTGCCGCGCCGTGGCCCAGTCGGGTGCATCATCGAAGGAGCGCGGGCCGGGCCACGAGAACACGTGCACGATCCGCAGCGGTCGGCCCCGGGCCACGGCCTCCCGCGCACCCAGCCGCGCGGCGGCCAGCCCCGAGGAAGTGCCGTTGACGCCCACCACGACTGGAGCAGGGCCCGGTATCCGCATCGGTTCACCACCTCCGCACCGCGACGACGCGGTCCACAGACCATTATCTATGGTGTTCCTGGGAAGGCGGTCGTGATCAATCCCTCAGCGGTCGACCGTCTGATGACCCGTTCAGGTTGAGGGTTTACGGTGAACGGCAGGTTATTGGCGACATCTGCCGGTGAAGTGAGGGAAATACATGACGGATGTCAAGCTCGACCACCCCGGTGGCCAGTTGTCCATGCCGGTCCGCCCGGCGGTCGAGGGTCCAGGCGGCATCGACGTCAGCGCGCTGCTGAAGGAGACCGGATACGTCACCCTGGACCAGGGCTTCGTCAACACGGCCTCCTGCGCGTCGGCGATCACCTACATCGACGGTGACGCCGGCATCCTGCGCTATCGGGGCTTCCCGATCGAGCAGCTCGCGGGCAAGGCCTCGTTCCTCGAGGTGTCGTACCTGCTGATCCACGACGCGCTGCCGACGCCGGCCCAGCTGGCCGAGTTCGGCGACAAGATCCGCGTGCACACGCTGCTGCAGGAGGAGATGCGCGCCTTCTTCTCCGGTTTCCCGCGCGACGCGCACCCGATGGCCGTGCTCTCCTCGGCCGTCACCGCGCTGTCGACGTTCTACCAGGACGCGCTCGACCCGACCGATCCGGAGCAGGTCGAGATCTCCGGGATCCGGCTGATGGCGAAGCTTCCGACGATCGCGGCGTACGCGTACAAGAAGTCCATCGGCCACCCGCTGCCGTACCCGGACAACTCCCTGGACTACGTCGAGAACTTCCTGCGCATGACGTTCGGGCTGCCCACCGTGAACTACGAGGTGGACCCGACGATCGCCAAGGTGCTCGACATGCTCTTCGTGCTGCACGCCGACCACGAGCAGAACTGCTCCACGTCGACCGTGCGGCTGGTGGGCTCGGCGCAGGCCAACCTGTTCGCGTCGGTGTCGTCGGGCATCAACGCGCTCTCCGGCCCGCTGCACGGCGGGGCCAACTCCGCGGTGCTGGAGATGCTCGAGGGCATCCGCGCCGACGGCGGCGACGTGGACGCCTTCGTGCGCCGCGTCAAGGCCAAGGAGAAGGGCGTGAAGCTCATGGGCTTCGGGCACCGGGTCTACAAGAACTACGACCCGCGCGCCGCCATCGTCAAGAAGGCCGTCCAGGACGTCATCTCCACGATGGACAAGCCCGACCCGCTGCTCGACATCGCGCTCAAGCTCGAGGAGATCGCCCTCGCGGACGACTACTTCGTCTCCCGCAAGCTGTACCCGAACGTCGACTTCTACACCGGCCTGATCTACAAGGCCATGGGCTTCCCGACCAAGATGTTCACGGTGCTGTTCGCCCTCGGCCGGCTGCCCGGCTGGATCGCCCAGTGGGCCGAGCAGAACGCCGACCCGGCCACCAAGATCGGTCGCCCGCGCCAGCTCTACATCGGCGAGACCGAGCGGCAGTTCATCCCGATCACCGAGCGCTGACCGGTCGTTTCGTGTCCCAGCCGCCCTCCTGGTCAGGAGGGCGGCTGCGGCTTCTCCAGCCATCGGGCGATCCGCGTCGTGCCGTCCTCGTCCGCCAGCCGGGCCGCGACGGCCGCGGCCCGGGCCGCATAGCGCGGCTCGGTCGTGACCGACCGCAGAGCCCGGGCCAGGCGGTCCGCCGTCAGCGCGGGCAGCGGTACGGGCGGCGGCGCCACTCCCAGCTCGTGCAGCCGCCGGGCCCAGAACGGCTGATCGGCCAGCACCGGTACGCCCACCGCCGGCACTCCCGCGCGTAACCCGGCCGCGGTCGTCCCCGCCCCGCAGTGGTGCACCACGGCGGCCATCCGCGGGAAGAGCCAGTCGTGCGGCAGCGCACCGACACTCAGCACGTCCGGTCCGTCCTCGACGCGCAGTCCCGACCAGCCCGCCTGCACGACCGCCCGCACCCCGGCGGCGCGCACCGCGGCCAGCACGGGCACGGCGAGCCGCTCCCCGTGACCCGGGGCCATGCTGCCGAAGCCCACGAACACCGGCGGCGGCCCGGCCGCGAGGAACCGCTCGACCGCGGCCGGGGGGCTCCAGCCTCGCGGGCGTTCAGGCCACCAGTAGCCGACCACTTCCTGCGAGTCCGGCCAGTCCGCGGGCCGGGGCACCACGCTCGGGCTGAAGCCGTGGAAGGTCGGCCACCGGTGCTGCTGGGCCCGTTGCAGCGCGGCCATGCTCCGGCGGGGCAGGCCGAGGCGCCGGCGCAGATCGCGGACCGGCCCGGCGTAGAGCGGGTGCGCCGCGGACTCCAGGAAGCGGCCGGTGAGCCGGTTGCCCGTCCGGCCCAGGGAACGGCCGCCGACCAGGACCGGCCCGAAGTCACCGGTCGGGAAGACCGGCTGCAGGAAGACCCCGGCCCAGGGGATGCCGGCGGCTTCGGCCACCTGATAGCCCAATGGCGCGACGACCGTGGAGAGCAGCACCGCTTCGGCGCCGGTCTGCTCGACCGCCCGCACGATGCCGTCGCCCAGCTCGGCGACCAGCGGCCGGGCGATGTGCAGCAGCCGCAGCAGGGCCCGTGGCCCCGTGCCCGAGCCGGTGCCGTCCTGGCCGCGCGCCCGCGGCAGGATCTGCCGCAGATCGCCGGGCAGAGCCACGAAGGGCAGGTCGACGAGCTCCCGGAACGGCTCGTGGGAGGCCAGCGTGACCTCGTGGCCGGCGTCGCGCAGCCGGGCGCCGAGTCCCGTGTACGGGGCCACATCACCGGTCGAGCCGGACGTCACGATCAGCACCCGCATCCTCCGAGGATAGCTGCATGCCTTGACGGTTATATAACCGCGATGGAATAGTCGGCGCTGTGCCCGTGGACGCCATCTCCGTACTCGCCGAGCCGACCCGCCGCCGGATCCTCGACGAGTTGCGACTGGCCGACAGCAGCGTCGGCCAGCTGGTCGAGAAGCTCGCGATGAGCCAGCCGGCCGTGTCCAAACACCTGAAAGTGCTGCGCGAGGCCGGGTTCGTCGCCAGTCGCACCGCCGCCCAGCAACGCATCTACTCCCTCGAGCCCGGACCGTTCCGTGCGCTCGACGCCTGGCTGGCGCCGTACCGCCGGTTGTGGACCCGGCACCTGGACGCCCTGGAACGCCACCTGGAGGACTCATGACGGCCGACTTCGACCCCGGCCCGCTCGCCGACGCGACCGTCGTCGCCGACGGCGGATCCTGGACCCTGATCTTCGTGCGGTCCCTGCCGCACCCGCCGGAGAAGGTGTGGGCCGCCCTCACCGACCCCGGGCGCCTCGACCAGTGGGCGCCGTTCGCCGCCGCCCGCGACCTGTCGCACCCCGGCGAGACCACCCTGACGATGGTCGACGGTCCCGATCGGACGGACCTGCCCGCCACCGTGCTGCGCGCGGAGGCACCCACCCTGCTCGAATACACGTGGGGCGAGGATCTGCTGCGCTGGGAGCTGACCCCGGCCGACGGCGGCACGACACTCACCCTGCGGCACACGTTCGCCGAGCGCGACGAGGCACCGATGTACGCCGCCGGCTGGCACCTGTGCGTCGCCGTCCTGGCGCGGCTGCTGGCCGGTGACCCGGTCGGTGTCATCCGCGGCCGGGACGCCGCCGCTCACGGCTGGGAGGACCTGCGCGCCGCGTACGCCCGGAAACTGCCGGGCTGACCGGCAACCTTTCCCCGCCCGCCGGTGTCAGGCAGGGTGACGGACGGGGAGAGGCAGGCCATGCGCGACGGGTTCGACGACTTCGTACGCAGCCGCAGCACCGGCCTGCTGCGGATCGCGTACCTGCTCACCGGGGACCGGCACAGTGCCGAGGACCTGGTGCAGGAGGTGCTCGAGCAGATGTACGTGAAGTGGCGCCGGATCCACAGCATGCCGGAGGCGTACGCCCGCCGGGCCCTGGTCAACCGGGCCGCCAACCGCTGGCGCCGCCGGGGCCGCCGCCCGGAGGCACCCCTGGGCAGCCACGACGTCGCCGCGCCGGATCACAGCGAGCACGTCGTGGTCCGCGACACCGTCGTGGAGGCGCTACGGGCGCTGCCGCCGCGGCAACGGGCGGCGGTGGTGCTGCGCTACCTGGAGGACCTGCCGGTCGCCGAGGTCGCGCGGGCGCTGGACTGCTCCGAGGGCAACGTCAAGAGCAGCGTGTCCCGGGGCCTGACCCGGCTGCGGGCCGCCCTCGACCCCGTCACCACGACCACCGAACGGGGACGGGCATGACCGACACCGACATCCGTACCGCGCTGGAGCAGGCCACCGGTGACCTGCGGACCCCGCCCGACCTGCTGGACCGGGTCCGGGCCGGTGGCCGGCGCCGGGTGGTGCGACGCCGTACCGTGCTCGCCGCGGGCCTGGCCACGATCGCCGCCGGCGGCACCGCCGGCGCCCTGATCTCCGGCGGCGACGGCGGCGGAACGCCGGTCGCCTCGCCGCTGCTCGACCACCCGACCCGGGGCGACCTCAAGCGCGACACCGCCTTCCTCGACGACGTCCGCACCGCCTGGCGGCACCACCTCGGCGGCCTGCCGGTACGCGGTGAGCCGCACGTCGCGTGGGCCGGCCTGGCCCCGCTCTACGCCGGGATCGCGGTCGTCGCTCAGCGGACGCCGCAGCGGGTCTCGTCCCCGATCGGCCAGATCAGCTACGGTCTGACCGGCTTCGTCGAGCAGACCCGGGACGGGCTGCGAGTCATGTCGCTGGAGGAGATGCTCACCGGCGCCACCAACTCCGCGGCAGTCCTGCTCGGCCCGGACCACAACGTGCTGATGGTCCTCGACGACGGCCGCGGCATCGGGTACTCGCCGGCCCTCGCCTACACCGAGCAGGGCAGGATCAGCCGTACTTTCACGCCGTTCGACTTCCGGCTGCACGACGGCGTGGCCTTCGGGGCCACCCCGCAGTCGCAGACCCTGGTCCGGGTGGCGCTGCGCGCGGGCCGGCCCGATTCCCGGGGCGACCGCTCGGTCGGCCTGGCCAACCTCTCCCAGCTGGTGGCGGACACCGGTCGCGGGGCGCCACCGGCCGGCACCGCACGCCGGGCACGGTTGCTGGCCGGGCCCGCGTTCGAGGCGGACGACAAGTGGGACCTGTCCGGGCGCGACGGCTACGACGACCCGTACGGCTACCGGATCACGCCGCCGCCCGCCGGCACCTGGATCCTGCGGGGCACCACCGCCGACGGCCGCCGGTTCGTCGTGCAGACCCTGACCAGCACCGACGACCGCGTACGCCTGTTCCTGTCGCTGGGCACCCCGGAGCCGGTGCTGCGCGGCTTCCCGGACCCCGCGGCGCCCCTGCCGGTGCAGGTGCGGCTGCCCGACGGCCAGGGCGTCGTGGTCGCCGCCCCGGGCCGATTGCGTTACCGCGTGGCCGGGCGCACGTGGCTACCGATCAGCGGCGACGCGGCGCTGCTGCCCGCCGCGGCCGACGAGGTCGAGGTGACCACCGCGCGCGGACAGGCAGTCCGGGTGCGACTCGCCTAAGGTCGGGGACAGATGTCCGGTCTCGCCGCCGCTCGGCTCTGCCGCGGGCTTGAGGTGCGTGGTGATCGGGCATGTCTGTCGGCGATCAGGGAGGCTGCATGGACGTCGTCATCGGTGTCGACACCGGGACCACCGCGACCAAGGCCATCGCCGCCGGGCCGACGGGTGAGGTGCGCGCGATGGCCAGCGTGCACTACCCGCTGTCGGTGCCCGGCCCGGGCCAGGCCGAACTCGACCCCGCGAAGCTGCGCGACGCCGCGATCGAAGCTCTGACCACCGTGGCCAAGGAGTCCCAGGAGCGCGGTGACCGGGTCATCGCCGTGAGCCTCAGCGCCTTCCTGCACGCGCTGGTCCCGATGAACGCCGACGGCACGGCCCGCGGTCCGCTGATCACCTGGGCGGACAACCGGGCCGCCGGGCAGAGCGAGCGGATCGTGGCGTCCGGCCGGGCGAAGGACCTCCAGGCCCGCACCGGTACGCCGGTGCACCCGATGTCCCCGCTGACCAAACTCGCCTGGTGGGGCGCCACCGACCCGGCCGTCCTCCGGGACACCCCGCGCTGGGGCGGCGTCAAGGAGATCGTCCTGGCCGGCCTCGCGGACGAGGGCTTCCTGCTGGACCTGTCGGTCGCCTCCGGCACCGGCATGTACGACATCCACCAGCGGCGCTGGGACCCCGAGGCCCTGGAGCTGGCCGGGATCCCGGAGAGCCGGCTGGCCGAGGTCGTGCCGACGACCCGGCAGCTGCGGCTCAAGCGGGAGGTGGCGGTCGCCGCCGGGCTCCCGCCGGAGCTGCCCCTGATCATCGGGGCCGCCGACGGACCGCTGGCCAACCTGGGCGTGGGCGCGACGCCGGTCGGCGTGGCGGCCGTGTCCCTGGGCACCAGCGGCGCCCTGCGCACCGTCGTGCACGGCCCGACCGCGGACAAGGCGGGCCGGCTGTTCTGCTACGCGCTGACCGAGGACCGCTGGGTGGTCGGCGGCGCGATCAACAACGCCGGATCCGTGGTCCGCTGGGCCGGCCAGACCTTCGCGGGCGGCTTCGACCGGCCGACCGCCGAGGGCGAGGACGCCGACGTCCGCGACGCGGCCCTGCTGACCGAGGCGGCCGGGGTGGCGCCGGGCAGCGAGGGGCTGCTCTGCCTGCCGTACCTGCTGGGCGAGCGGGCGCCGTGGTGGCGCGGGGGGATGCGCGGGGCGTACATCGGCCTGCGCCGCGAGCACGGCCGGGCCCACCTGGTCCGGGCCGCGGTCGAGGGGGTGTGCCAGCAGCTGGCGCTGGTCCGCGACACGTTCGCCGACGAGGGCATCGCGATGACCGAGGTCCGGGCCACCGGCGGGGCGGTCGCCTCGGAGCTGTGGGTCGGCATCCTGGCCGCGGCGCTGGACCTGCCGGTGGCGATCGCCGACACGCCGGAGGGGACGGCGCTGGGCGCCTGCCTGCTGGCCCGGCACGCGCTGGGCGAGCTGCCCGACCTGGACGAGGCGGCGGCGCTGGTGGCGATCACCGAGCACGAACGGCCGGACCCGAAGAACGCCGACCTGTACCGGCGGATGCGGCCGCTGGTGGAGCAGTCGGCTCTGGCGGTCACCGATGTGCTCAAGGAGCTGGACAAGCTGGCTCCCGAGCCGCTGCCCGACACGGAGAAGGCCCTGCCGGGCGTCGGCTGAGCGGCTCGCGCCCCGGCCGTTCTCGCCGTGCTCGGCCGGCCGCGGCCTTGTCGCCGCTCGCCGTTCGGCCCGGTGGCGGCCCGGACCGGGGTGAGGATGCCCACGCGGCCCCGCGTTGACGGCGTGCCGGGCCGTGAGAAAGAGTGGCTCGCGAGCGGCAGTGGAGGAACCCGGTGGGAGACCGGGACGGTCCCGCCACTGTGACCGGGGTTCGTCCCCGGAAGTCAGGAGACTCCGGCCGCTCGTACCTTCCACACGCGGGCGCGGACCCGCGGAAAGGACCGGGCGTGACGCCGTACCCGTTCTCTGCCGTCGTCGGCCTCGACGACCTGCGGCTCGCGCTGCTGCTGACCGCTGTGTCCCCGGCCGTCGGCGGGGTCCTGGTCCGCGGCGAGAAGGGCACGGCCAAGTCGACGGTCGTCCGTGCCCTCGCCACCCTGCTGCCCGAGGTCGACGTGGTCCGCGGCTGCCGCTTCGCCTGTGATCCCGCGGCGCCCGACCCCGGCTGCCCCGACGGGCCGCACGAGCCCGGCGCGCCGCACGGCCACCGCCCCGCCACGCTGGTCGAGCTGCCCGTCGGGGCCACCGAGGACCGGGTCGTCGGCACCCTGGACATCCAGCGTGCGCTCGCCGACGGCGTCAAGGCGTACGAGCCGGGTCTGCTCGCTGCGGCCCACCGCGGCGCCCTCTATGTCGACGAGGTCAACCTGCTGCCGGACCACCTGGTGGATCTGCTGCTCGACGCGGCGGCGATGGGCCGCGCCCACGTCGAGCGCGACGGGGTGTCGGTCAAGCACGCGGCCCGGTTCCTGCTGGTCGGCACGATGAACCCCGAGGAGGGCGAACCGCGCCCGCAGCTGGTCGACCGGTTCGGCCTGGTCGTGACGGTTGCCGCCCCGCGCGAGGCGAAGCTGCGGGCCGAGGTGGTCCGGCGCCGGCTGGCGTACGAGGCCGGCCCGGAGGCGTTCGCGGCCCGGTTCGCGGCCGACGAGAAAGCCCTGGCCGAGCGGATCCTGACGGCTCGGGAGCGGGTGCCGTTCGTGCGGCTGCCGGACGCCGAGCTGGACCGGATCGCCCGGGTGTGCCTGGCCTACGGTGTCGACGGGATGCGTGCGGACATCGTCGTGGCGCGGTGTGCGGTGGCTTTGGCGGCGTGGCACGGTCGCGATCGGGTGACGGCTGAGGACATTCGGGACGCGGCGCGGCTCGCGTTGCCGCATCGCCGTCGCAAGGACCCGCTCGATCCGCCGGGCACTGATGAGGAACGGCTGGAAGAGGCGCTGGACCAGGCTGCTCAGGATGACCCGGACGAGGATCCGCCGCCCGGTGACGGTCCTGACGGGCCGGATGCCGGTGGCCCCGATTCTGGCGGGCCTGATTCTGGTGGTCCGGATTCCGGCGGTTCCGGCGCCGGCGCGCCGGACTCCGGCGCTCCCAGCTCCGGCGGACCCGGCTCCGGTGGCCCGGAGGGTTCCGGTGGGCCTCGGCGGACTGCCGAGCCTTCCGGCCCGGTTGAGCAGGCTCCGGGGGATGCCGGCGCTGAGGCGCCGGCCGATGAGCAGCGCAAGGTGAGCGGGGGTGCGGCGGCCCAGTCGGGTGCCGCCTACCGGCCGCGGACGTTGCGGATCTCTGCTCGTGGAGAGGGCGGGCATGCCGGGCGGCGGTCGCCGGCGTTCGCGCGGCGTGGGCGGGTGGTCGGCTCGCGGATCCCGCGCGGCAAGCTCGCCGGAGCGCCGCATCTGCCGGCTACTTTGCGGGCTGCCATCCACCGCGGTGCCGCCGCCGTGCCGCTACCAGGCCCTCGGCTCACCGCGCCGGGTGCGCAGGACGGCCGGGCACTTGACCACACGCTTGTTCCCAGTCCCGCCGGCTCCGCTCATCCGGCGGGCAGGCGGGCCGCGGCCGAGCGGCGGATCGGGTTGGTGCAGCCGCGTGACCTGAGGGAGGCCGTGCACGTCGGGCGTGAGGCCAACCTGGTGCTGTTCGTCGTGGACGCGTCCGGGTCGATGGCCGCGAGGAAGAGGATGACCGTCGTCAAGACCGCGGTGCTGTCACTGCTGCGGGACGCGTACCAACGGCGGGACCGGATCGGCATGATCACCTTCCGGGGGTCGGCCGCGGATCAGGTGCTGCCGCCCACGTCGAGCCACGAGGTCGGGGTGCTGCGGCTCGCCGGGTTGCGTACCGGTGGGCGTACCCCGCTGGCCGCCGGCCTGCGCGCCGCGGCCGCGACCATCGCCACCGAGCGCCGCCGCGACCCGCGCCGGCGGCCGCTGCTGATCATCGTCACCGACGGGCGCGCGACCAGCGGGCCGGATCCCGTGCTGGTCGCGCCGGCGTTGGCCGGCGTGGCGGCGGTGGTCGTCGACTGCGAGGCCGGGCCGATCCGGCTGGGTCTGGCCCGGCGGCTGGCCGCCGCCCTCGGCGCCGACATCATGCCGCTCGATGCGCTGGCCGCCGACCCGACCTCGACCCCGCTGGGGAGGGCCGCGTGATGCTCCCTCCCGCAGCTGCCCCGGTTTCTGCGGGCGTCCCGTTGGTTTCTGCGGGCGTCCCGTCGGTTTCCGTGGGCGTCCCGTCGGTCTTTGCGGGCGTCCCGTCGGTCTTTGCGGGCGTCCCGTCGGTTTCCGTGGTCGCCCGGCGGGTGCCCGCGATGGTCTCGCGGGTTTCCGCCCCGGCCTTGTGGCCGGGACGTCGTCGCGTGTCGTTCATCTCGCTGAGGAAGGCTGCCTGATGCCGCAGGGACAGGTCACCACCGTGCCGCAGGACGGACTCACCACGCGGCAGCGGCGCCGGCAGGCTGTGCTCGCCGTCCACACCGGACACGGCAAGGGGAAGTCGACCGCCGCGTTCGGGATGGCTCTGCGGGCGTGGAGTGCCGGCTGGTCCATCGGTGTCTTCCAGTTCGTGAAGTCCGAGAAGTGGCGGGTCGGCGAGGAGGCCGCGCTCAAGGCTCTGGGGCAGACCGGCGGGCCGAGCGTGGCCTGGCACAAGATGGGTGAGGGCTGGTCCTGGATCCAGCGGGCCGGCACCGAACGCGATCACGCCGCCGAGGCAGCCGAGGGCTGGGCGCAGATCAAGCGGGACCTGGCTGCCGAGACCCACAAGTTCTATGTGCTCGACGAGTTCACGTACCCGATGAAGTGGGGTTGGGTCGATGTCGCCGACGTCGTCGCGACCCTCGCGGAGCGGCCCGGCACCCAGCACGTGGTGATCACCGGCCGGGACGCGCACCCGGACCTGCTCGCCGCGGCCGACCTGGTCACCGAGATGACGAAGGTCAAGCATCCGATGGACGCCGGCCGCAAGGGACAGCAGGGCATCGAATGGTGAACATCCCGCGCGTGGTCATCGCCGCGCCGGCCTCCGGGCACGGCAAGACGACGGTGGCCACCGGGCTGCTCGCCGCGTTCGCCGCGCGGGGCCTGAGCGTGGCGCCGTTCAAGGTCGGCCCGGACTACATCGATCCCGGCTATCACGCGCTCGCGGCGGGCCGGCCCGGACGCAACCTCGACCCGGTGATGGTCGGCGAGGACCTGATCGGGCCCCTGTTCGCGCACGGTTCGGCGGGCACCGACCTGGCCGTCGTCGAGGGCGTGATGGGGCTCTACGACGGGCGTACCGGTGCGGGCGACACCGGATCGACCGCGCACGTCGCCGGCCTGCTCGACGCGCCGGTCATCCTGGTCGTCGACGCCGCCGCGCAGGGCCGGTCGGTGGCCGCGCTGGTGCACGGCTTCCGCAGCTTCGGCAACGTCCGCCTGGCCGGCGTGATCCTGAACCGGGTGGGCTCGGACCGGCACGAGTCGATCCTGCGCGAGGCATGCGAGGAGGTGGGCACGCCGGTCCTGGGCGCGATGCGCCGGGCGGATGCCGTCGCGGCGCCGTCCCGCCACCTCGGCCTGGTGCCCGCGGCCGAGCGCCGCACCGAGGCCACCACATCGGTCGCCGCCCTGGCGTCGCTGGTCACGGCGTCGGTCGACCTCGACGCGGTGCTGGCCGTCGCCCGCACCGCACCGCCGCTGACGGCGACGCCGTGGACCCCGCAGGCCGCGGACCCGGTGCCGGGCCGCCCGGTGGTCGCCATCGCGGGCGGACCGGCGTTCACTTTCGCGTACGCGGAAACAGCCGAACTCCTGGCCGGCGCGGGCGCGGAGGTCGTGACGGTCGACCCGCTCCGCGACGAAGCCCTGCCGGAGGGAACGCGCGCGCTGGTCGTCGGCGGCGGTTTCCCGGAGGTGTACGCGGCGGAACTGTCCGCGAACGAACCCCTGCGCCTGGCCGTGGCGTCACTGGCGGCGGTGGGCATGCCGATCGCGGCGGAATGCGCCGGGTTGCTGTGGCTGTGCCGAACTTTGGACGGCGCGCCGATGTGCGGGGTGCTGGACGCTGACGCTTCGATGACGCCGTCGTTGACACTCGGGTACCGGGACGCGGTTGCGCTCACGGACAGTCCGTTGTTCCCGGCGGGGTCGCGGATCACGGGTCATGAATTCCACCGGACGATGGTGCATCCGCGGTCGGGGTTGTTGCTGGAGCCGGCTGGGGGAGCGGCTTGGGCCTGGCGGGGGGCTGATCCGGAGGGGTTCGCCACGGGGAACCTGCATGCCTCGTATCTGCATCTGCATTGGGCCGCGGCGCCGGCTGTCGCACGGCGGGTGGTGGCACAGGCGGCTGCAGTCGGGTCGATCACGGTGTCGTGATTCCTGCGCGGTGGTTGGTGGCGCAGGCGGCTGCGGCCAGGTCGATCGTGGTGTTGTGATTTCTGCGCGGTGGGTGGTTGTGCAGGCGGCTGCGGCCAGGTCGATCGTGGTGTTGTGATTTCTGCGCGGTGGGTGGTTGTGCAGGCGGCCGTGGTCAGGTGGACCGCGGTGCCGTGATTTCTGCGCGGGTGTTGGGCTCGGCACCGGCAGGTAGGGAAATCTTCGGGCCGGCGCACCGCCTGCCGGCGATCTGCTGATCCGCGCTGGGCCAGGATCCTAGGAAGTTCAGCGCGATGTGGCGGAAGTCCTGGGCCGCGATGCCGCCGGCGCTACAGCGGTGTTGTCAGGATCGCCCCGGCTACGGTGTCGACGTACCACCGCTGGAACTCGTCGCTCGTCCAGCCGCGTTCGCGGACCAGCCGGTCGTAGTTGCGGACGTCCTGGGCCAGCCACAACACGTCGGCGACCTGGTCAGGGTGCAGGTCGTCCCGCAGCTCGCCGGTCGCGGCCAGGTCCGCGGCGAACATTGTCATGCCGCGCTGCCGGTCCTCGAGGTTCTTTCGCCACACCGCGGCCGCGTCCGGGTCCGCGGTGGCGGCTCCGGCCAGCGCCAGCATCACCTGCGCCTGGCGCTCGTGGGTCTCGGCGAGGTGGCGGGCGAAGCGAACGAGCCGGGCCCGTGCCCCGCTGAGCGCACGGATCTCCGCGACGAACGCCCGGTCCGGCAGGGCCACCGGCGCGTCGTCACCGGCGATCGTGACGTCGACCAGCTCCGAGAGCAGCTGCCGCTTGCTGCCGAACACCGCATAGAGCGTCTGGACAGCCACCCCGGCTTCGGTGGCCACGGTGGTGAGCCGGGTCGCCGCATAGCCGGGGTCGACGAACAACTTGGCCGCAGCATCCAAGATCGCCCGTCGTGTCTGCCGCGCTTGTTCCTGTCGTCGAGCTGACGTGTAAGTCCTGCCGCCGGTCACCGGTTCAGTGTAGTAATCTATTCGATAGAGCTTCACTCTATTCAACGGTCGAGAGGGTGTACGCGATGCCGTTCGGTGTGGTGCAGGAGATGCCGGGAGTCAGCGAAGCGGAGTACCGCCAGGTCGAGAAGCACCTGGGTCCGGACCGGCCGCCGGGCCTGCTGGCCCACGTCGCCGGGCCGAGCGACGTCGGCTGGCGCATCATCAACATCTGGGCGGATGAGGCGGCGTTCCGCGCGTTCCAGTCGCAACGCCTGGTCCGCGCCGCGGGTCTCGCCGCGCAGGAGGACGGTTTCGATCCTACGAAAGCCGCCTCGTTCAGCTCGCTGAGCGTCGACGGCGCCGAGATGCCGTTCTGATGGCAGGCGCGGCGCAGCTGCGGGCCCGCAATGCGAGCTTCTGGGAACAGGCCGCGCCCGGCTGGATCCGGCATGCCGAGCGGCAGGACGAATTCGGCCGTCCGCTGGGCGCGGCGGCGATCGAGCGACTGCGCGCGGCCCCCGGTGAGCGGGTGCTGGACGTCGGTTGCGGCTGCGGCGGTACGACGGCTGAGCTCGCGGCGGCAGTCGGGCCTACCGGCGTCGCCGTAGGCGTCGATCTGTCCGAGGCGATGGTGGCGGCCGCGCGACACCGGTTCTCGCAGCCGCGCTTCCTGGCGGGCGACATCGAGACGATGGGTGCGGTGCCGGGAGCGCCGTTCGACGCGGCGTACTCCCGGATGACCGTGATGGTCCTGGCCGATCCGGTCGCCGGCCTCACCACGATCGCGCAGTCCCTGCGTCCTGGTGGTCGGTTCGCCGCAACGGTCTTCCGGGACGCCGGGACCGTCCCGTGGCTGCCGGCTGCCGTGCTGGGTGCTGCTCCGCATGTGGGAGATCTGCCGCCGCTGCCGCTCGGGAACGAGCCGGGGCCGTTCGCCTTCGCGGATCCCGCACGGATCGAGCGCCTGCTCACGGCCGCAGGCTTCGGCACTGTGGTGATCGAGCCGCGCGACGTCACGCTGAACCCGCCGGACGAGCCGGACGCGGTCGCTGAGTGGTTGATCGAGATCGGGCCGGCCGGTGCCGCCTACCGGGAGGCCGCTGCTCCGGCGCAGGCGTCGGCCAGGTCGGGTGCGGCGCGAATGCTCGAACGCTTCCGTACTCATGGTGTCGGCTACCGTCTCCCGGCTGGTATCTGGCTCGTGTCCGCGGAGCTCGGCGGTTGACCCCCGTCCCCGTCGGGACTGTGGCCGTGCCTCGATCGGCTGTCGGGAGGAGTCCGGCGACCGGTCCGCAGGACTCCTCCTCTGGAACGCCGGACCGTCGTTTGCGTGGGCCATACGGCCGTCGATCGGGGCGGCGGTATCCGTCGTCCGGTCGTCCGGTCGTCCGGTCGTCCGGTCGTCCGGTCGTACTGACGTGTGGACCGGCGTGCCGGCATCGATGCGGACCTGAGAGCCGCCGGGTCATGCGGCCACTCGAACCCCCACGCTGTCCCACGAACAGGATGGCGCTGGCGTACGGTCCGGAGGTGAGCGTGACGGGCAGCCTGGTCCTCGGCCTCGGGGCACGAGCCGGCGTATCCGAAGAAGAGCTGGCTGCGGCGATCGACGCCGCGCTGCGGCAAGCCGGTCTGGGACCCGCCCGGATCAACGCCCTGGCCACGCTGGATCGGCGGGCCGCTGAGGTCGGCATCCGAGCCGTCGCCCAGAGATACGGCTGGCCGATCACCGGATTCGCCGCGGCTGCGCTGGCCGACGTCGACGTGCCGCACGGCTCCGGAATCGTGGCCGAGGCGACCGGGACCCCGAGCGTCGCGGAAGCAGCCGCGCTGTTGGCCGCCGGCCCCGACGCCGTTCTCGTCCTGCCCAAGACGGTTTTCCCCCGGTCGACTGTGGCGATCGCTCGGGGAAGCAACGATCCCCACACCTAACGCCACCATTGCGGTTCGTCGAGCAGGTGCGGTGTCAAGCCGTGCCGTTCCGCGAACCACCGGCTGAGCTGGGTGCGCAGTACGAGCTGCTCGCTGGCCGCGTGGGACACGCCGATCATCGTCATCGTCGTGCCGGCCGCGAAGGCCCGGACATCGGAGTACTTGCGACGGCCGTGGTCGCCTTCGATCCGTACGTGGATCTCACCGGTCAGCCAGGCCTGGGCGCCTCGTTCCTCCGCCGCCGTCATCTCGGCCACCCGGTCGCCGATGCCGCCGACCACCGCGATCCGCTCGATGACCGGTCGTTGCCGGCCGGCGACCTCCACGAGATCGACCTTGAAGATCCGCCGCGCCGTGGCGATGAACTCAGTGCTGGACAGCGGCGGCACCCGGCACAGAAGGCCCGCGAACCCGTTGCCGTAAGGCCAGAAGTCGCCCTCCACGGTGCCACCGAGCGCTTCCACGATCGCGGCCGCCGTGCCGACCTCGCGTGACGTGTCCAGCGGAGCGTGGACGGCGTACATGCTCAGCCCGCGTCCGGTGATCGCGGCGAGGTGGCGGCTGCCGATCGGCACGAAGCCCTCGGCCCAGCGTCCGTCGGGATGCCCGTTGCGCACGTCGATCGGATGGTGGGTGATCAGCAGGTCACCGGGACGGGCGAGCGCCAGCCACTGCTCCAGGACCTCCACGGACGGGAAGCAGGCGGCGAAGACCTGCCCGACCTGCGCCCGGCCACGGATCATCAGGCCGTTGAACTTCTCGGCGAATTCCGGCGTGGCCCAGCGCCGCCAGTCGACGCCGACCTCGGCATAGACGCGGGGGAGATGCCGGCTCATGGCGACGTCGGGCGCGGCGGTGGCGAGCTCGAACAACCGGTCGAGATCGTCGACGACGGTCTGCAACTGCGCCATGGCGGTGACGGTAGCTCGGTCCGTCACGGCCGCGGATCCCAGCGAACCGCCCGGACAGCCAACGGCGCCACCGCGGCCGCGGCGATGACCAGGGCTGCCGCCGCGGCGAGGCCCCCAGCCGTGCCGATGCCGGGCTCGTCCCAACCGAGCCGGGTCAGTTGGGTCACCGCAACGCCCGGCAGCGCGAGCATCCACCACTCCACCTCGGACGCCGGAGTTCCGGCGGCCCAGAAGGCGCCGCCCAGAAAGGCCAACGCCAGCGGGGCGGTGGTGAGCTGCGCCAGCTCCGGGGCCGGCGTCCAGGCGGAGGTCACCACCGCGAATACTCCGGCCACGAGAAGACCCGCGGCGACGGCGATGACCAGCGCCCAGGCACGGCCCGGCAACTGTCCACCGCCTGCGACGACCATGACGGCACCCTGCATCAGCATCAGCAACGCGGACGGGAGCAGAACCCCGGTCAGCACAGCCGTGTCGGACGCGCCGGAGAGACGTAGCCGCTTGAGAACCGACTGCGAACGCCGAGCCACCAGGGTGGTTGTCCCTGCCGTGTACGTCGTCAACGCCAGCAGCACAGCCAGTTGCAGGCCGGTCGCGGTACCCCGGCCGGCCCGTCCGGTGTCGTGCTCGGCCCACACGATCAGCAGCCCCAGCGCCGCCGGCAGCATCGCCCCCATCACGAGCGCCGGCACGCTGCGGCACAGCATCCGCACCTCCGCCCCGGTGATCAGCGCCCACGCCGGCGCCCTCATCGGTGCGTGCTCCCGTGCACCAGGTGCCTGACCAACCCGGGCACCCGCGGATTGGCCATTGTGACCACCCCGCGGTGCAGCACGGCCACCCGGTCGGCAAGCGTCTCCGCCTCCTCCAGGTGGTGCGTCGTCATCACCACCGTCGCGCCTCGCAGCAGTCGGCATCGCAGGAGGTCCCAGGTGTGCAATCGGGCCTCGGGGTCCAGCCCGGACGTCGGTTCGTCCAGCAACAAGAGCTTCGGTTCGCTGCACAGCGCGACGGCCAGGTCGAGGCGGCGCCGTTCGCCACCGGACAGCCGGCGCACCCGCACGCCGGCGCGATGCTTCAGGTGCACCTCTTCGATGAGGGCGTCCGCGTGCGTCAGCGGAAGGCGCCGGTGCAGGCCCAGCCACAGCCGTACGGTCTCGGCGACGGTGAGGTCCGGGGCGCACCCGCCCTCCTGCAGCACCACACCGACATCGGGCGCCAGACGACGGCGCGACCGGTACGGATCCAGGCTCAAAACCCGCACCGTTCCGGCGTCGGGCCGGCGCAACCCGAGCATCGCGTCGAGCAGGGTGCTCTTGCCCGCACCGTTCGTGCCGATCAGCGCGACCAACTCGCCCGGACCCACCTCAAGATCCGCGCCCCGCACCGCTTGGTACGAGCCGTACGACAGATGCACGTCACGGCAGATGACTGGATTCATGACGTCGACTCTCGCCGGCCCGGCCCGGGCGCTGTAGTGCCGTTCGCCCACCAGTCCCGATGACAGATGTCATCAATACCTCCGCAGGTGTGGGCGGTCTCGATTCCGACCCGCAAGATGAACCGGTGACCGCATCCCTGCCCGAGCACCCGAGGCCGGGTCTGCTGGCCCTGCGCCGGCTGACCTGGTGGGTGACCGTCGCCTGCCTGGTGGTCTTCGCCGTGCTGGTCACCGCGGAGTCCGGCACGGTGGTCGTCGGGGTGCTCGCGTTCGCGGTCTGCGCTGCAGCAGGCGTGTTCTTCGCCGCGCCCGTCCTCGGCCGTCCACTCCTGCATCCGGCCTATCGGCGCGGACTGGTGGTCATCACGGCGGTGGCTGCCGACGCGGTGCTGGTGGTCTCCCGAGCCGTTACGGACGGCGGCTTTCCCTGGCCGCTTCCGCTGGCTGCGCTGCTCGCCGGCGCCCACGCCGGAAGCCGTCACCCGTGGCGGATCGTCTGGCCCGCCGGTCTCGGCCTGGCCCTGGCCGCATCACTGCTGGGTTCATGGTTGGGCGGCCAGCTGTCATGGTCGGGTGCGGTCCAGGATGCGGCGATGGTGGCGCTGGGCGCCTGGGGCCTGCTGGCCCAGGTGTGGATGTTGCGAGTGGCTGAACGCCTGGACCGGGCCCGTCGGCTCGAGAGCGTGGCCGCCGTGACGGGGGAGCGGTTGCGCTTTGCGGCGGATCTGCACGACATCCAAGGGCACAACCTGGAGGTCATCGCGTTCAAGAGCGAGCTCGCCGAGCGGCTGGCCGTCGTCGACCCGGAGCGGGCGGTTGCCGAGATGCGCGAGGTGCAGAATCTGGCCCGGCAGGCGCTGGGGGACACCCGTGCGGTGGTGCAGGGATATCGCCGGGTGACGCTGGAGACTGAGATGGGCAACGCGGCGCGGGTGCTGACATCGGCCGGCATCGACTGCCGCATCGAGCGCGACGCCGGGCTGCCCGACCTGCCGGACGAGGCGGCGATGTTGATCGGTCTCGTCGTTCGGGAGGGCACCACGAACGTGCTCCGGCACAGTGCGGCCCGCCGGTGCACGATCGCCTTGACCGCCGGGGCCGGCTCGGTTCGCCTGCAGATGGGCAACGATGCGCCGCTGGGCGATCGACCCGGCCCGGCGGGAGGCTTGGCGGCCCTGGCCGAGCGGCTGGCCTCGGCCGGGGGCGCGCTGCACTGGCACACGGCCCCGGGGGAGTTCACGATCGAGGCGACGGTGAAGCGATGATCAGAGTGCTGCTGGCGGACGACGAGGACCTCATCCGGGGCGCCGTGGCGGCCCTCCTCGGCCTCGAGCCCGATCTGGCCGTCGTCGGAGAGGCCGCCGACAGCGTCGCTGCGGTTGCCGTCGCACGGGAAACGCAGCCCGAGGTGGCCGTGCTGGATCTGGAGATGCCGCCCGGCGACGGATTGCAGGCGGCGGCCGAGATCCGCGAACTGCTGGCGATCCCCGTCATCCTGGTCACCCGACATGCCCGCCCGGCCGTGTTGCGCCGCGCGCTGGCAGCCGGCGTCGCCGGGTTCGTGCCGAAGACAACCCCGGCCGCCCGGCTCGCCGTCATCATCCGGGCGGTGCACGGCGGGCGCCGCTACATCGACCCGGACATCGCGGCTTCGGCGCTCACCGAGGACGAATGCCCGCTGACCACCCGCGAGCTCGACATCCTGCGCGTCGTGCGCAGCGGTGCCCCCATCACGGAGATCGCCGCGGCGGTGCACCTGGCTCCCGGGACCGTGCGCAACTATCTGTCCACCGCGATGGCCAAGGTGGGCGCAGCGACGCGACACGCGGCAGCCCATCACGCCTGGGAGCAAGGATGGATCTAGACCACGAGGCGCGACGCGCCCGACGAGCAGAGCCGTGGTCAACCCCGACCGGGGGCGTCGGCCGGCCCCTCATCCACGAGGCTCTTCGTCATGACGTGCTCACGGCGGACTCCGTCAGGCATGAGGTCCCCGAGCTCCCCGGTGTCACGGAAGCCGTTCCGCCGATAGAGCGCCCAGGCATTGCGGTTCCCCTCCACCACGGCCAACCGCAACGTCACCGCGCCGGCCTGCCTGGCCCACTGCTCCACCTCGCGCACGAGCTGGTCGCCGACGCCGCGGCCGCGCCCCGGCGATGCCACGTACATCGAGATCAGTTCGACAACTCGGTCCCGCTCGGCCGGCACCCCGCTGGCCATTCCGACCGGCCTGCCATCGATCATCGCCACGATGTTGCACGAGCCCGGGATGCCCAGCCGTGCACGCCAGCGTTCCTCGCGGTCGCCGTCGCCTTGCCAGTCCGCCAGCTGGGAGCCGAAGGCATAACCCGCCTCGCGCAGCGCCTCGAGTCGCAGCTCCCGCCAGATCAGCCAGTCGTCCGGAACCAGCACACGCGTCTCGACCATCTCGTGCACGTTGCCGCAGCCGGCGCGAGCAGACAACCGAGTATCCGGCGACCACGGAGCGGACACCAAATGCCCCTAGACTGGGGTCTCGCCAGAGGGGGAGGGTGCGATGTCACTCCTGCGGTCAGCCATCGGCACGGTGCTGCGGCGCCTGCGCCACCAGCAGGGTCGCACCTTGCAGGACGTCGCGGACGCGGCCGGTGTGTCGCTGCCGTACCTGTCGGAGATCGAGCGTGGCCGCAAGGAGGCCTCCTCCGAGATCCTCGCCAGCATCTGCGCCGCCCTCGGCCTGCCGCTGACCGACCTGCTCGAGCAGGTACGCGCCGAGCTGCTCCGCACCACCCCGGTGACCACCCCCGTACGGGCCCCAAGAATGCGCGTGAGCTGCGGCTATGCCCAGGGCAGATCTGCCCAGGGCAGAGATCGTCGCCGGCCTCCGAGGCGCGCCGCAGGATGGGCCGTATGCAGACCGACCAGGCTCCCTTCGGCGCCCAGCTCCACGACGCGCTTCTAGCCGAACGCATCGTCTTCCTCGGCACCGAGGTCACCGACGCGAGCGCCAACCTGGTGTGCGGGCAGTTGCTCCTGCTCGCCGCCGCTGACCCGCGCCGTGACATCCAGCTCTACATCAACTCGCCGGGCGGCTCGGTCAGTGCCGGGCTCGCGATCTACGACACCATGCGCTTCATCAAGAACGACGTGGCCACCATCGCCATGGGCATGGCCGGCTCGATGGGGCAGTTCCTGCTGACCGCGGGCACCGCCGGCAAGCGGTTCGCGTTGCCGCACGCGCGGATCATGATGCATCAGCCGTCGGGCGGCTTCGGCGGCACGGTCGCGGACATCACCATCCAGGCCGAGAACATGCTGTACGTGAAGCGCAAGGTCCAGGAGCTGATCGCCCGCCACAGCGGTCGCACGATGGCCGAGATCGAAGCCGACTCCGACCGCGACCGCTGGTTCACCGCCGATCAGGCCGTGGCCTACGGCCTGATCGACGAGGTCATCAGCGAAGCAACCACGGTGGCCGCGTGACCCAGCAAGGCGAGGCAGCAGCGGCCGCAGTGGCCGCCATGTAGCGAGGCGGTGCGACGGCGGTGGTCGCGTGGCCCCGGTGAGGCGGCAGCGGCCGTGATGTAGCGAGGTGGTGCGACGGCGGTGGCCGGGTGGCTCCAGTGAGGCGGCAGCGGCCGTGATGTAGCGAGGTGGTGCGACGGCGGTGGTCGCGTGGCGCCGGTGAGGCGGCAGCGGCCGCGGTCACCCGGATTCAGCGGAAGGTGGTGCGACGGCGGTGGCCGGGTGGCTCCAGTAAGGCGGGAACGGCTGCGGTCACCCGGGATTCAGCGAGAGGTGGTGCGACGGCGGTGGCCGCGTGGCCCCAGCGAGGCGGCAACGGCCGCGGTCACCTGTGATTCGGAGAGGCAACCGCGGCCGCGGCGGCGGAGACCGCGTGACTCAGCGGCGCACCGTGGCCCGGCGGATCTCGGTGCGCAGCGCGGGCGGTCCATCCAACGGAGCCGGATCCTCAGCCGTCGGTGTCACCCCTCCGGCAGCAACGCGGTCCAGGGTCCGCAGTCCGCTCCGCTCGACACTGCCGAAGATCGTGTAGTTCGGCCGCAGCGCCGAGTTGCCGTAGACCAGGAAGAACTGGCTGCCGTTGGTGTCCGGGCCGGCGTTGGCCATGGCCAGCACGCCGCGGGCGTACACCTTGCGCTCTCCGGTCGGGTCGGTCGGCGCGGGCGGCAGGTCCGTGGGCAGTTCGTCGCCGTAGCGGTAGCCGGGGCCGCCGGAGCCGGTCCCGCTCGGGTCGCCGCACTGCAGGACCAGGAGCGTCGGGTACGCGGTCAGCCGGTGACAGATGGTCCGGTCGTAGAACCGGTGCCGGACCAGGTGCACGAAGCTCTGCACCGTGCACGGCGCCTGGGCGCGGTCCAGCTCCAGCGGGATCGGCCCGAGGTTGGTCTTCAGCAGCACGTCCACGGTGCCGCGATCGGGGGTGTGCCGCGGATCGCGGGGCAGCGGCACCGGCCGCACAGCGGGATCGTCGGGCGTGGGCGTGTACGCACAGGGCCCCTTGGTGGGCGCGGTGGGGTCGGTGCCGTGCGCGGCAGCGGGGGCGGCACCGACCACACCAGCCGCGAACACCGAGACCAGGACGAACGCCAGACGTCGCTTCATCATTCTCCCGGTCTAATCGATCCACTTGGATACGTCAAGCCACCCCGGCCGGCCCGGACCAGATGAGGTCCCGCCTGTCCCACAGTGGGATCCTGGGCAATCGCCGGTACCGGCCGCTCACGCGAATCCACCCCGGCCGGCTTGGCCCGGGACGGACCGGCCCGGGCCGGGACCGGCCCGGATGAGGGCGCGTCTGTCCCACAGTGGGTCCTGGGCAATCGCCGGTACCGGCCGCTCAAGCGAATCCACCCCGGCCGGCTTGGCCCGGCTTGGCCCGGCTTGGCCCGGCTTGGCCCGGGACCGGACCGGACCGGAAGAGGGCGCGCCTGTCACGCGGAGGGATCCCGGGCAATCGCCGGTACCGGCCGCTCAAGCCAAGCCATGCTACTCCGTCCATCCGCCCGGCCCGGCCCGGCTCGGGACTGGACCGGCCGGGACTGGACCGGACCGGGACCGGGATTGGACCGGACCGAACCGGACCGGGACTGGACCGGACCGGATGGGAGTTCGCCTGTTCCCCAGCGGGATCCCGGGCGACCGCCAACGCCGGCCGCTCAAGCCAAGCCAAGCCAACCCGCCGGCACCGACCACAGGCGACACCAACCAACGACAGACGACGCCAAGCCGAGGGCCTGGCAACGCCAAGTCGAGGGCCTCGCGAGATCAAGCTGAGGGCCGGGCAAGGCCAAGCCGAGGGCCAGGCGAGATCAAGCTGAGGGCCGGGCGAGGCCAAGCCAACGGCCTGGCAAGACCAAGCCGAGGGCCAGACGACACCAAGCCGAGGGCCAGACGAGGCCAAACGAGGCGAGACAAAAGACGAGACAAAAGGCGAGACGAGACAAGAAACGAGGGAAACACAGCGCCGATCAGGAAATCGGCCACTCGTGGACCGGAATGTTCTCGTGCATCGGTGGGAGATACCGCCGCAACATTTCATGCAGCGCCGCCTGCCGGTCCATCCCTTCCCCCTCCAGCGAATGCAGAGTCTCCACCTGCCAAGTAGCTCCATTACGCCCGGTCAAACAGCGCTGTTCAATGATCCCCAGCAGCCTGTCCCGCTCACCCGCCGAAACCCCCCACTTGTCCAGCCCCTCCTTCGCCAACGGCAGCAGACGACGCAGCACCAGCTCGGACACCGGCACATATCCCAACCCGGGCCAGAACACCGACGCCGCGATGCCGTGCCGCGCGCAGGAGTGGAAGTTCTCCTCCGCCGCGCTGAACGACATCTGGGTCCAGATCGGACGCTCGGCCTCGGCCAGCATCCGGACCAGGCCGTAATAGAACGCACCGTTGGCCACCGTGTCGACGACCGTCGGGCCGGCCGGCAGCACCCTGTTCTCCACGCGCAGGTGCGGCCGGCCCTTGACCACCGCGTAGATCGGCCTGTTCCACCTGTACACCGTGCCGTTGTGCAGGCGCAGTTCGCTCAGTTCCGGGGTGTCGCCGCTCTGCAGGATCTGCTCCGGGTCGTCCTCGTCGCAGATCGGCAGCAGCGCCGGGAAGTAACGGACGTTTTCCTCGAACAGGTCGAAGACCGAGGTGATCCAGCGCTCGCCGAACCACACCCGGGGGCGTACGCCCTGGGCCCGGATCTCCTCCGAGCGGGTGTCGGTGGCCTGTTCGAACAGCGGGATCCGGGTCTCGCGCCACAGCTCGCGGCCGAACAGCAGCGGCGAGTTCGCGCCCAGCGCCACCTGGATGCCGGAGATCACCTGGGCCGCGTTCCAGTACGCCGCGAACTGGTCGGGGCTCACCTGTAGGTGGAACTGGGTGCTGGTGCAGGCCGCCTCGGGCGCGATGGTGTCCGTGGTGACGGCCAGCCGGTCGATGCCGTCGATGCGGATGTCCAGGTCCTCGCCGCGGGCCGCGAAGATCTGCTCGTTGAGCAGCTTGTAGCGCGGGTTCGCCGACAGCGAGTCGGCGGTCATGTGTTCCTTGCGCAGCGTCGGCAGGATGCCGATCATCACCATGTGCGCGCCGACGCTGCGGGCGTGCTGCTCCGCGTTGTTCAGGCTGGCCCGCAGCTCGCGTTCCAGGTCCGCGTTCTCCTCGCCGGCCAGCCGCCGCGGCGCCACGTTGATCTCGACGTTGAACTGGCCCAGCTCGGTCTGGAAGTCCGGGTCGGCGATGGCCCGCAGCACCTCGGCGTTGCGCATCGCCGGGTCGGCGTTGTCGTCGACCAGGTTGAGCTCCACCTCCATGCCGGTCAGCGGTCGTTCGAAATCGAAGCGCGAGTCGCGCAGCATGGCGGCGAAGACGTCGAGACTGCGCCTGATCTTCTGCCGGTACTGCGATCTGTCCTCGCGGGTGAATGTCCTCTGGTCGACCTCTTCGCCCACCGCGCACCGCCCCTCTGCCTGCATCTATGATCTCGTGGACAACCCGTCGGCGCATCAGAAGAACGCGTCGAACCACTCCGGAGGTTTCCGCGTGCGTCGCATACCTGCCCTTTTCGTCGCCGTGGCAATCGCGGAGGCGTGCAGCTGGGCAGCGCTGCTGATCGGGATGTTCTTCAAGTACGTCGTCGTGCGCAACGAGATCGGCGTGCAGATCGCCGGGCCGATCCACGGCGCCTTCTTCATGGCGTACCTGGCCGTCACCGTGGTGCAGGCCCGGGTGGCCGGCTGGAAGTGGTGGGTCACGCTGGTCGCCCTGGTCTGCTCGATCCCGCCGTTCGCGACCGTGGTGTTCGAGCGCTGGGCCCGTTCGCGGGGTCTGCTCACCGCCGCAGCAGAGCCCGCAGCGCAGTCGTGAGCGCCTGCGGGTTCTCCTCGGCCATGTGGTGGCCGCTCTCGATCGGCACCCCCTGCACGTCGTCGGCCCAGTCCCGCCAGATCGCCAGCGGGTCGCCGTAGAGTTCCGCCATGTCGTCGCGGGTCGACCAGGCGAACAGTGTCGGGCAGGCGATCCGCCGGCCGGCGGCCCGGTCCGCGTCGTCGGCGGCGCGGTCCCCGCGCAGGCCCGCGCGGTAGTCGCAGCACATCGCGTGCACCGTCGCCGGGTCGTGGATCGCCTCGCGTTCCTCCGGCGGCACGGTGTCGCCGAGGCCGTACCAGGCGTGCGGGTCGGCGTTGATGACCCGTTCCGCCGGCTTCGCCGTCTGGCCCAGGAAGAACCAGTGCCACCACCGGGCCGCGAAACGGGCGTCGGCCCGGGCGAGGGCTTCGCCGATGGGTACGCCGTCGAGCACCGCCAGATGACTCACCACCTCCGGATGGTCCAGGGCGAGCCGCATGGCCACGTAACAGCCACGGTCGTGCCCGGCCACGGCGAAGCGCTCGTGTCCGAGCTGGGCCATGAGCGCCACGATGTCGGCCGCCATGGCCCGTTTGCCGTACCAGGAGAAGTCGTCGCCCGCCGGCGGTTTCGACGACCGGCCGTAGCCGCGCAGGTCCGGGCAGACCACGGTGTGCTCCGTGGCCAGGGCGGGTGCGACCTGCTGCCAGGTGACATGCGTACGCGGATGTCCGTGCAGCAGGACGACCGGCGGGCCGCTGCCGCCGTGGCGCACCCGCAGGGTCGCCGCCCCGACGTCGATGTGGTCCAGAGCGAAGCCGTCGAACATGATCCTGGCGTTACCCGGCCTTTACAGAACGAAGCATCACATCGAGACTTATCGTTGTCTTGAGGCCCT
Organism: Actinoplanes sp. NPDC048967; assembly: GCF_040649415.1. Classification (NCBI taxonomy): domain Bacteria; kingdom Bacillati; phylum Actinomycetota; class Actinomycetes; order Micromonosporales; family Micromonosporaceae; genus Actinoplanes; species Actinoplanes sp. NPDC048967. Next base: position 946,571 of record NZ_JBEZFL010000001.1, on the reverse strand, counting down.
CAGGGAGGCAACGATGCGCAGATTCGGCACCATCGTCGCAGTGTCGGCCCTGCTCGCGGCGGGCCTCGCGGCCCCTGCCGCGGCGCAGCGGCCCGCGACGGGATGGAGCACCGCCTGGGCCACCGCGCCGGCGGCCGCGGTCGCCGGTGTCGAGCAGGGGTACGCGGGCTTCACGATCCGCAACGTCGTCCACACCACGATCGGCGGGGCCACCGTACGGGTCCACCTGTCGAACCGCTTCGGCACCCGGCCCGTGCTGATGGGGCACGTCACCGTCGCCCTGTCCGCGCACACCGGCGGGCGCCGCGACGGGACCATCGACCGCAGTGACGGTACGGCGCAGCCCGGCACCCTGCGCGACGTGCTGTTCCACGGCCGCGGCGCGATCACCGTCCCGGCCCGCGCCGAGGTGGTCAGCGACCCGGTGCCGTTGCGGGTCGCCGCCGACCGCGACCTGCTCGTCACCACGTGGACGCCGCAGCCCTCCGGCACGGTCACCTACCACCCGGCCGCGATGCAGGACTCGTTCTTCACCCGGGGTCCGGCCGACCACGCCGGGGACGAGGCCGCCGCCGCGTTCACCGAGACCACCCGGGTCTGGCACTACGTGAGCGGGGTGGACGTGCGGGGCGGCCCCGGCACGGTGGTCGCGCTCGGCGACTCCATCACCGACGGCGTCACCTCCACCTGGGGTGCGAACCGGCGCTGGACCGACTACCTGGCGGCCCGGCTGGCCGGCAGCCCGGTGCCGGACTACGGCGTGGCCAACTCCGGCATCAGCGGCAACCGCGTCCTGCTGGACAGCAACGCGCCGGACTACACGATCTACAGCAGCTTCGGCCCCAGCGCGCTGACCCGGCTCGACTACGACGTGCTGGAACGGGCCGGCGCCCGCTCGGTCATCGTCTTCGAGGGCATCAACGACATCCAGCAGACCCCGCACCAGGAGGACCCGGAGCAGATCATCGCCGGGCTGGCCCAGATCGCGGCCCAGGCGCACGACCGCGGGCTGCGGGTCGTCGGCGCCACGATCATGGCCTGGAAGGGCTGGGGATCCTGGACCCCCGAGCTGGAGAAGACCCGGGTCGCGGTGAACGAGTGGATCCGCGCCGGCGGCGACGGCACCCTGGACGGGCTGGCCGACTTCGACGTGGCCACCCGGGACCCGGCCGACCCCGAGCAGCTGCTGCCCGCCTTCGACAGCGGCGACCACCTGCACCCCAACGACGCCGGGGACAAGGCGATGGCCGCCGTCGTGCCGCTCGCCCGGCTCTGAGCCGATCAGCTGATCCAGGCCGCCACGAGCACGGCGGTCAGCGTCAGGCCCAGCACGGCCTGGATCAGCAGCCCGGGACCGAAGTGCGACCACAGCGTCGGGATGCGCGGGGTCAGCGGCTGCATCGTGGTCAGGTTCAGGACCTGCTCCAGCTTCACCGGCAGATCCGGGTCCTTCTGCGCCCGGGTCCGCAACTGCACCAGGTCGCCGCGGTGCAGCGCCGACTGCGGCAGCTGGCCGTGCATCTCCACCTCGTACGTCTGGCCCAGGTCGTCGCGCAGCCGTACGGGGGTGACCAGGTACTCGGGGCCTTTCTTGAGGTCCTTGAACTTGCGCCGCGCGCCTCCGCCGCCGCTGCGCAGCAGGGCGAGGAGCAGCGCGCCGAACGCCTGGGTGATGGTGGCCGCGACGAACACGGCGACCAGCAGCGGCTGGGCGACCTTGACCTCGCGGGTGTAGGAGGGCCGGAACCCGAGGAACCGGCCGGTGATGACGGGACCGGAGTGCCGGAGGACCCGCTCGCGGTAGAGCTCGGTGTCGTCCATGGGGATATCTCCTGGGAGGGGGAGATGCATGTCCCTCAATCGTACGGAGAGCTACCTGCACAACACAGTGAGTGAATGTTGGATCACGGCCGGCCGGTGGCTGATCTCTCCGTTTGGCGCGGATCTCACCGGGCATCTCTCAATCCCGCTTGCCCATTAGGACGTGCCGCATGAAGATGCCCTCTGCCCGCGGACCGGTTTCGGCCGCCGTCATCGACGCCCTCGCGCGCTCGCCGTACGACTTCACCCTCGACCCGGGCGACGTCGGCCACGAGGACCTGCACCTGACGCTCTTCGTGCTCTACGAACTGCACTACCGTGGCTGGGACGGCGTCGACGACCAGTGGGAATGGTACCCCGGGCTGCTGGCGCTGCGGGCCCGCCTGGAGGCCCGCTTCGAGGCCGACCTGCGCGAGCTCGTCGGCGACCCGGCGCCCGCCGAGGATGTGCCCCACCAGCTCATCGTCCTGACCTCCGACAACAGCGGCCCGTCGCTTTCGGGCTACCTCCGCGGCCGGGCGACCCTGGAACAGTTCAAGGAGTTCGCCACCCACCGCTCGATCTACCACCTGCGCGAGGCCGACCCGCACACCTTCGCGATCCCCCGGCTGGGCGGCAAGGCCAAGGCCGCACTCATCGAGATCCAGATCGACGAGTACGGCGGAGGCGTCGCCGACCGCATGCACCAGGAGATGTTCCGCAGCACGATGACCGCGCTCGGCCTCGACACCGAGTACGGCGCCTACGTGGACGTGGTGCCGGCGACGACCCTGGCCAACAACAACCTCATGTCGCTGTTCGGGCTGCACCGCCGGTGGCGCGGGGCGCTGCTGGGCCACCTGGCCGCGTACGAGATGACCTCGACCGGCCCGAACCGCGCGTACGGCAACGGCCTGCGCCGGCTGGGCGGCGACGCGGACGGCACCCGCTTCTACGACGAGCACGTGGAGGCGGACGCGGTGCACGAGCAGATCGCCGCGTACGACATGTGCGGCTCGTTCGCCAAGGCCGAACCGGAATCGGCGGGCGACGTGCTCTTCGGCGCCCGGTGCGTGCTCAAGCTGGAAGAGAAATGGGCGGAGTACATCCTCGAGCGCTGGGCGGCGGGGGAGAGCTCCCTGCGCGGCTGAGCGGTCAGGCGTCGTCGGAGGTGCCGCGCGGGGCGGCACTCTCGCGGCCGACGCCGGCCCGGAAGCCGATGGCCTTGTGCGTGCCGTCGCAGAACGGCTTGATCGCGGACTTGCCGCAACGGCAGAGCGCGACGGTGCCGCGGCCGGGATCGATGACCTCGCCGTCGGGGGTGCTGAGCGTGAAGTTGCCCCGCAGCAGCAGCGGCCCGTCCTCGTACGGGATCACGGTCGCGCCGCGATCATCCACCGATCCAGTCATGGCGGGAGAGATGCCCCGGGGTGCCCGCCCGAAACACCGCGGACCACGGGGCTGTCCGCCGTCCGTCTACCGATTGGCCGAAACGGTCACGGCGCGGTCCAGGACACGGTGAACTTGGAGCTGAACGCCTGTCGCGGGCGATCTACGGGGGTGGGACAGCATGGCGCTGATCGGCATGAAGTACGTGAATCCTGACAGTGTGCTCGCGCGTACGGCGTGGGAGATGGTCCAGACCCACGCGGGCGGCCTGGGCCCGCACGAGGGCATGACCGTCTGCCCGGTCTGCGGCGAACCCCTGCCCTGCACGGCAGGCCGCGCGGCGGCGGAGGTCGTGGCGGCGGCCGGTCTGGCCGAATCGTCCGGGCTGGTCGAGGCGGCCCGGCAGCAGGGCCGCGAATCGGGATCACCGCTGGGTCTGAGCAGTACGCCCGAGCGTCCGGCGCCCGCGGTGGGGGTGGCGCACCCGCCGATGGCGTTCGCCCCGCCGGAGGAGTCGCTGCCGGAGCCGGCCTACCGCCCGTTCGATGCGGCTGGCCCGCAGCCGGTCGCTGAAGCCGGCGGGTCTGCTGCGCCGAAATCCGGACCGAAGTCGTCCGGACTTACTCCGCCCGGTCCTGAGGCGTTCGGTTCGGCCTCGGCGGCCAGGTCTGCTGCCGGGTCGGCCTACTCGCAGGCTCCTTCGGGGCAGTCGGCTTCCGACGAGGCGTCTGCCGGCCGGGCAACGTCCGGCCAAGGCTCAACTGGACAGTTCGCCTTGGGCGATCAGGCGGCCGGCCGTTCGGAGCAGAGTCGCGACGGCGATCCCAGCGGCCTGGGCGCCGGGCGTCCGGGCGCTGAGCGCGCGCCCATCGATCGTCCGGAGGCCGGCTGCTCGGAGGTCGGGCATTCGGAGGCCGGGCGTTCGGAGGTCGGCCGCTCGGAGGTCGGCCGCTCGGAGGTCGGCCGCTCGGAGGTCGGCCGCTCGGAGGTCGGCGGTGATGACTTTGGGCGGGCGGATGTGGGCCGCGCTGAGGCCGGTCGCGTGGACGCCGGCCGGATGGATGTCGGTCGTGCGGAAGTCGGCGCTCCGGACCTCGGCCGCCTTCAGGGCGGCGGCCCGGACGCTGGTCGTCCGGGTGCTGGTCGTCCGGATGCCGGTGGTCCAGGTGCTGGCGGTCGGGATTCCGGCGGTCCGGGTGCTGATCTTCCGAATGCTGGGCACCCGGGCGACAGCCGCCCGGAAGGCAGCCGGACCACGCCCGCCGAGCAGAACGCCGGGCCGGCAGATGCTGGGCGGCCCGCCCCGACGCCTGAGAGCGCGCGCCCGGCTCCGGACGTGGACCCGCTGCTGCTCGGCCCGCCGCTGTTCGTCCAGCAGAACCGCCCGCTGGATGCTCCCCGTTTCACCCCGTCGGCACGCACTCCGGAACCGGCAAGCGCCCCGCAGAGCGCCCTGCCGTCGACCGCCGCCAACGGCACGGTCCGGCACCCTTCCGGCGCGGACACCACCTCGCAGTCGGCCGTCCAGGAGCCCGACGGCAAACCCGACCCGAGCCCAACCCAGCAGCCCGCCGGACAGCAGTCCACCGGGCAG